>CAWFHE010000005.1:0-215232 GCA_963815575.1 uncultured Actinomycetota bacterium
GGCCACCATCTGATGGAACTCGCTGACACCGCTGTCTCGCCACGGAAACGGTATCCCGGCGGACTCCTTCAGCAGATGAGTGTGAGCATCAGCGAATCCAGGTACAGCGACGTCAGAGGACGCCTGAGTGACCGTACTCAAGGCGCCATCCGGCGGATCCGGTCCATCGCTTTCTGGATGTCACTAATTACTCGCGACTTATCGGCTATCTCTGCGGCAAGGTTGGTCTGCACGGCCAGCGCCGGTTTCTTGTATTCCTCAAATATCAGCGGGTGACGGATCTCAAAGCTGCGGGATTGGTGTAAATAGAAATACGTTGACGTGAAAACACTGGGAAAGTCTCCGCCGCGTTCCTGGAGAAGGCAATACAGCTCGCGGTCATCACTGGTACCAGAGTCCTGACGAAAGATCTCCGAGTACATTTCATGGGAGCGTTTCACAATTACCAGGTTGTAATTCTCACATTTCAGCAGGTCAATCAGGTACTCAAGGTGCAACAGTCGCTCGCTGGGCGTCTCGGCGCCCCATCGTGTCTGGATGTAGTGGCCAGCAACTCCCTCAGCGCCTGCACTCCCGGTAGCCGGGATTATGAAAAACCCGGCCGGCTGTTCGAGAATGAGAATGCCCCCGAGCCCCTCTGCAGCAACGATGTCCACGCCCTGCTGTCCACTTTGGGTTGAAGCCAGAACTCGGGACGATCCAGGAAGGCCGTTCAAGGTGAGCAAGTCCCGCAGGAGCCTGAGCCGGTTGAGGGCACTCCCGCTCTGCGCCTGAACCGACCACATCTGGCGCACCGTCACGCCCGACTCTAGCTGCCGGGCGAGGCTTCTCATGAGCGGGTCTAGCGCTGACCCAGTCCCGGCGGTGCTGGAGAGCGCTCGCAGCAACGGCCCCGTGAATGTCATGTCGACGGAGCTACTCATCCCTGCGCCCGCTTGCAGCAAGCTGATAACCGCGCCTACCGTTCCCTTAGCATCTGCAGGGCCTGCCTGCTGCCAGTCACGCGGCTGAGGGGATGGCGGGAGGGACGTCGCCGGGTATGGGCTCGGCTGGGGAATAAGCTTCTGCGGATATTTCTCCGGGAGCAACTGCTTGGCACGGTCCAGAAGGTTCTCCCGTTCCAGGCCGCACTCGAGGGCCCATGCTCGCAGCTGAGCCCTGGAAGGCAATGCCTCGTCAGATTGGACCGCAGTCGCCGACCCCGTGGCAGCTGCCTGTGTCTCGACACGGTCGAGCCACCCAGGGTCCACGCCCGTGCCGCCAGCATCGTTTGGCAAAAGACTAGCGAGCTGTTCCTGCGAAATGCCGCGGCCGAGCCGCGCGTTGCGCAATTCTAGGGCAAGCTGCTGTCGTTTCTCGCCTTCTGAGAGATCGGCAGATAGCGCCTCAGGTAAAGGAGACGATCCGTCAGGATTGCCCGGAGCCAGACCGGGCTAACTATGGGTGGCTTCGGAAAGCCGGCGGCGGCCCAGAACTTGCCACGTTGTAAAGCCAGCGGAAATCACCGCAGCAAGCGACCCGGCGATCGTCCATAGTGCGGCCACCACAGGACTGTATCTTGCGACGCCGTTGATTCAAATCCCTGATATCTCGCCGGTAACCGTCCAGGCAATCCGCAACTGGCTCGACGGCAGCGGCTTCATGACCGTTCAGCCCGCTCCGTCAAGGTGCGCAGTGTCGTTGAAGCCGCGCACTATCCAGCGATCCCCGGTCAGCACGATGCGCGAGATCGAGGTGTTCTCTGCGCCGAGGAAGGCGAACGGCCGGGATCCGCTGGCCAGCGCCAGCGCCTGGCCGATCACCCCGCCGTGGGTGAACGCGGCCACCCGCTGTCCCGGATGAGCCGCCGCCATCCGCTCGATCGCGCTGCCAACCCGCTGGGCCAGCTCGGCGGATGGCTCGGCACCCGGGATCACGTCCCAGCGCTCCTCGGCCGCCATCTGCAGGCTGATCGGGTGGCCCTCCGTCACCATCTTCCGGAAGATCCCGCCTTCCCATTCGCCTAGGTAAACCTCACGCAGCTCAGGTTCGACTTGCACCTCAAGGCCGAGGCGCCCGGCGAGAGGCGCCGCAGTCTCCGCGGTCCGGCGCAGGTTAGAGCAGTAGATGGCGTCGACCCGGACGGCGGCCAGCCGCGCGCCGACAAGGTCCGCCTGTTCCTTGCCCTCCGCCGACAAGGGCGGGTCGCCGTGGCCGCCTACCAGCGGGAACAGATTCCCGTCCAGGTACGCCTCGGACGCACCATGCCGCACGAGCAGCAGGTCCGTTGCTCCTGGCGGCACCTCGTACCGCCGCTGCCGGAATGCGGTTGGCTCCTGCTCGCTCACTGCGCCCGTCACAGCAGAAAAGTACCGGCCAGCCCGCGGCATCCCGCACAGCAGGTGCCGCAAACGCGCCTAACCGGAACCCGGCGCAGATATCGGCTGGCCTCACATGCGCTGGAAGGCCCAGTTCAGCAGCCTGCGCGCGGTGACGATAGCCGAGCCTGGATTGCTCGTCGGGCTGGCGTGCAGCACGACGCCGATCAAGGTGACGCCCCGGCGGCTGGCTTCGAAGAGCAGGCAGTTTCCGGCCGCCTTGGTATCACCGGTCTTGATTCCGAGAGCACCCTGGTACGACCCGATCAGCATGTTCGTCTGATGCCACAGATAGGCGTGATGAGTCGTCGTGACCCGGAGCCGGTACTTTCGCATGGCGACGATGGACTGGAATAGCGGGTACTTCATCGCCGCCAGGCCGAGCGTGATCAGGTCCGCAGGCGTCGAGTAAGTCGAGTGCTCGGTCGGGTACGGCATGCCGTCGAAGCTCGTGAAGTGCGTCGAGGTCATCCCGAGCTGTGCCGCGGTCGCGTTCATCTTCGTGATGAACGCAGGCCGTCCCGGTCCGTAGGCCGTGGCCAGCAAGTACGCAGCATCGCAGCCGGACGGGATCAGCATCGCCGCCAGCAGCTGGCGAACTGTCAGCACGTCACCCGGGATCAAGCCCGCACTGCTCGCACCGTCCCTCCGGACGTAGCGGACGGCAGCTTTTGTTACCTCGATCTTGCGGTTCAGGCCGCCGGCTTGCAGCACGACGAGGGCCGTCATCACCTTAGTGATGCTGCCCATCGGGCGCCGGATGCCGAGGCCTTGTGTCCAGAGCACCGCGCCGGTGGTGGCGTTGGTCAGCTCGCCGCCGAGCACGCTGATTGGCGGCGAGCCGGGCGCGACCGCCGGCACGCTGCCCGCGAGCGGCTCCACCCGGCCGAGCGCCGGCGCGGAGGCAGTCGCTGTCATGACGCCCAGCAGCACCGCGGATACGGCGATGCCGCGCGCGGCCTGCAGGGCTCGCTCGCGTACACGCCAAGTCGACACAGTGTGATCTAACCAGGCGCAGAACAGCCCATCCCGGCGAAACGGCAGACTGGGTGAAGCTAGCGCGACTGGGGCAGTTTGAACGACCCTTTCCGGCCCGCGGCCGCCGACGGCGGCGGCACGACCGGCCCGATGTCACCGTCCGGGGCTTCGTCCAGGTCGACGATCACCGGCGCATGATCACTCGGGCCTGTCCCTTTCCTGGCCTGCCGGTCTACCCAGGCCGCCCGGACCCGGCTGGCCACGCTGTCGGAAGCCAGCACCAAGTCGATTCGCATGCCGAGATCCTGGTGGAACATCCCGGCCCGGTAATCCCAGTAGGTGAACACTCGCTTGTCCGGCCACCGCTCGCGGACCACGTCCCGCAGCCCGGCCGACTCAAGGCTCGCGAGGGCCGCGCGCTCCGGGTCGGTAACGTGGGTTTGCCCGATATAGGCGGCTGGATCGAAGACATCAGTGTCGGTCGGCGCGATGTTCATGTCCCCTGACACGATCGCCGCATCAGGACCCGCTCGTACCACCTGCTCGAGCGCCGCGAGCCAGGCGAGCTTGTACCGGTAGTGATCAGAGTCCGGCTCGCGGCCGTTGGGCACGTATACCGAATGGACCCGGATCCCGCCGCAGGTAGCAGCCACCGCCCGGGCCTCAGGGTCGGGGAAGCCAGGAGCTCCGGCCAGTCCCGGCTCAACGTCGGTCAGCCCGACCCTGGACAGGATCGCCACGCCGTTCCAGCGCGGCTCTCCGTACACCGCAACCTGATAGCCGCGCTCTTGCAGCTCAGCGCCGAGCAACTCGGTGAACGCGTCGTCGGCCAGCTTGGTCTCTTGCAGGCAGACCACGTCAGGCTGGCGCTCATCCAGCCAGGGCAGCAATCTGGGCACTCGTTGCTTGACCGAGTTCACGTTCCAGGTTGCGACCCGCACCGCGCCTACACTAGCGGCCGCAGCGCCGCGTCCGAAGCGTGCCGCCGGCAGATCGCCGGACCGCCGGGCCCGTGCCCGTGGCCGGGTGTCCATCGAGCCCGTTCCCGCTCGTCGTCGTTGCAGAATCAGTTGCCGACCTAGCTGAGGAGCTCGCAATGAAGTACCTGCTACTTGTGTGCATGGAGCAGCCGCCGGACCCGCAGCTTGAGACCGAGGAGGACCTGGCAAGCCAGGAACCCGATGACGACGAGGGCATCCGGACCTGGTTTGCCGAGATCGACAAGCGCGGAAGCAGGCTCATCGGCAGCCAGGTCACCCTGCCGGCCACCGCGGCCACGGTGCGGACCCGCGACGGCGAGGTCCTCGTCAGCGACGGCCCGTTCGCCGAGACGAAGGAGTGGATGGCCGGCTTCGACGTGATCGAGTGCGGCAGCATGGCCGAGGCCATCGAAATCGCCGCCCTGCATCCGGTGGCCGCGTTCGGGATGATCGAGGTCCGCCCGTTCCTGCCGGAGAGCTAGCGGACTCCTTGCCGGTGACACGTGCCGCCGTTACGCCTCGTGTGCGACTATCCGCTTATGCGAGATGAAGCGCAGGCGCCCGCCGCGGCGCGACCGCGGGCATCGCGGCGGCACACGCGCGCCGGGATTACCGCCGTGGCCGCGCTAATCGGCGGCTTACTGACCCTGGCGTCCGCGCCCGCCGCGACGGCAGCGAGCGCCGCCGCCGCCCCGTCAGCGGCAGCGAAGTCCTCTGGCTGGCGGTCTACGGAGGTCCGCAGCCCGGCAGGCAGCAGCTTCGGCAACCTCGCTGCCATCGTCTGCACTTCGAAGTCCTCGTGCACGGCGGGCGGCTCGTTTTACGCGGCCGCGGCCAAGCGCGGGGAGCCGATGGTCGTCACCGAATCATCCGGCCGGTGGGCGCCTGCTGTCACCATCCGGCTGCCGTCGAACGCGGCGACGACCGACGGATCGGCAACGATTGCCGGGATGACCTGCCCGTCCCGCAGCGGCTGCGTCGCCGTGGGCAACTATGGCCTGCCGACCAACGCGCTGCAGGGTTTCATCACGAGCGGGCACGGCAAGACGTGGTCGAAAGCCCGTACGCCGGAACTGCCTACCGGGAGCGCACCGGCCGAGAACTCTTACCTGACTGGTGTGAGCTGCACTAAGCCGGGGTCTTGCGTCGCCGTCGGTGGCTACACCACGTCAGCAAGCAAGGTCGAGGCGATGGCAGAGACGGAGTCGGGCGGTCGCTGGCAGCGTGCAGTGACCATCCGCCCGCCGACGAACGCGGTGGCTAATCCAGCCGCTCACTTCGCGGCTGTCAGCTGCCCCAAGGCCGGCGACTGCGTCGCAGTGGGCGGCTACACCAGCAAGTCGCTAGGCGAGGCCGTCATGGCAGCCGTTGAGGTCAGAGGGAAGTGGGGGCGCGCAACGCAGCTCCGGATGCCTGCCAGCTCCACCGCTGTACCGGAAGCCGAACTGTACTCGGTCAGTTGTCCGTCCGCGGGTAACTGCGTGGCTACCGGCTTCTACACCGACACCGCTGGGCGCGGACTGCCGCTCGTCGTGACAGAGTCGCACGGGCGCTGGCAGCGCGCGATCGGCCTCACCGGGCTGCCGGCGGGCGCCGCGAAGCAAAACCAGAGTGCGTCCCTCAATGCGGTGACCTGCAGCCGCTCGTCGTGCACGGCCGTCGGCGGCTTCGCGACCACGGCATTGCTGGGCGAGCCTATGGCGGTCACGGAGGCGCATGGCCGGTGGAGCCGCGCCATGGAGATACCGCTGCCCTCGCACGCTACGAGAGGATCGGCTCAGGCTGCAACGCTGTTCGGGCTCGCCTGCCGCAGCGCGACCGACTGCACAGGCGTCGGTGAGTACATCGACAGCGCGCACATCACGCAGGCCTGGGCCGCCACCCGCTCGTAACTACCCCGCTCGTAACTACCCAGCCTTCTCCGGCGCTCCGGGAGAGTCAGCCAGCACGCGCTCGGCAATGATCCGCAGGCCCGCGGCGAACTCCCGGGCCGTTGGCGCTTGCCCGGGATCGAGGAAGTACTTTGCCATCAGGCCGATGAACAGCGAGTGCATCACGGTGCCCGCCAGCCGGGACGTCTGCGGATCAGCCTCCATGTCGATGCCGAGGAAGAGTTCGGCAAGACCCCGGCCACCCAGTTCCTGAACACCGGCCAGGAACGCCCGCAGCTCGTCATTGCGCTCAACTAGGCCAAGCAACTCAAGCTGCGCTGCCCACAGCCCCTTGTCCTGCCCGCCGAACGAGTGCAATGTCCGGTCGGCAGCGGCTTCGAAACGCTGTAGCGGCGGCCTGTCGAGGACCTCGTCGGCCGTCATCGCGCTCTGCAGCTCGTCGGCCCACTCCCCGATCAAATTGAAAACTGCCAGGTTCATCAGCGCGTCTTTAGACCCGAAGTGATAGCCGATGGCGGCCAGGCTCACTCCCGACGCCGCAGCGATGTCTCGCGCGGTCGTAGCGGCGTAGCCCTTCTCGAGCAGGCAGCGCTTGGCCCCGGCGATCAGGTCCTCGCGGTTTCCCATGGCGGCAGCATACCGCCGCGTCTGAAACAAACGTCTTGCACATTCGTTTAAGACGTGCGTACAGTTCTGCGTAGACAGCCACCGGCCCTTGGGCGGCGGTTCCGGCAAGCCGAAGCCAGCAGACGTACGGAGGCAGACACCATGGTCAGCGCGCACGAATCGCCGCCAGCTCACTCGCCCCGTCAGCTGAAGGCGGGCGGCCGGGAGTGGACCGGGCTGGCCGTGCTGTTGCTCCCGCTCCTGCTGGTCTCGATGGATGTGTCGGTGCTGTACTTCGCCGTCCCGTTCATCAGCAGGGACCTGCAGCCGAGCAGCAGCCAGCAGTTGTGGATCTTCGACGTCTACGGCTTCGTCCTCGCCGGGCTGCTCATTACGATGGGCTCGCTCGGTGACCGGATCGGCCGGCGGCGGCTGCTACTCATCGGAGCGTTCTGCTTCAGCCTCGCATCGCTGGGCGCGGCCTACTCGCACTCAGCCGGCGAGCTAATCGCCGCCAGGGCCGTTCAGGGCGTGGCCGGCGCCACCCTGATGCCGTCCACGCTGGCGCTTATCCGCAACATGTTCCACGACGAGAAGCAGCGCCGGACTGCGATCGCGATCTGGACTAGCGCCACCATGAGCGGCATCGCCCTCGGCCCGGTGCTGAGCGGCTTCTTGCTCGATCACTTCTGGTGGGGCTCGGTCTTCCTGATCAACGTGCCTTTCATGGTGCTGCTGCTCGCTCTCGGTCCGGCGCTCGTGCCCGAATTCAGGGCTCCGCAGCGCGGGCGGTTCGACGTCATCAGCGCGGCGCTCTCGCTCGGCGCGGTACTGCTGGTCATCTACGGAATGCAGGAAATCTCGGCCAACGGGGCTCAGCCCGCGAGCGTCGCAGCCATCGTCGCCGGAGTTGCCGTCGGTGCCGTGTTCCTCCTGCGGCAGGCACGGAGCCGGGTGCCGATGATCGAGCTGACCCTCTTCCGCAGCCGCGGCTTCACCGGGGCAGTCGCGCTGAACCTGGTGTCCATGTTCGCCATCGTCGGCTTCGCGATCTTCGCCACGCAGTACGTGCAGTCGGTCCGCGGCCTGAGCCCGTTCACGGCGGCACTGTGGTCCATGGTGCCGATGACCGGCACAATGACCGCCGTCCCGCTGAGCCAGCTGCTGGTCAAGCGCGTCGACCGCGGATACATTGCCGCGGGCGGCCTGCTCGCCGCAGCCTGCGGCTATGCGCTCCTGACCCAGGCACAGGCTAGCTCCGGCCTGTGGTTCGTCCTGCTCGGCGCGAGCATCTACGCCGGCGGCGTCGTGACTGCCGTAACGGTAGGGAACGAGCTCATCATGGGAGCGGTCCCGCCGGACCGCGCAGGCGCGGCGGCAGCGGTCGTCGAGACATCGTCTGAGTTCGGCGGCGCCCTGGGCATGGCGGTGCTGGGCAGCATCGGCATCGCGGTCTACCGCTCCGGCCTGGCGCACACCGCTCCCGCAGGCCTGCCGTCAGCGGCACTAGACGCCTCGCGCAACACCCTCGGCGGCGCGCTCGCCGTGGCCGAGCATCTCCCGGTGCGGCTGGGTAGTCAGCTTGTCAGCGCAGCACGCATTGCCTTCACGCACGGTCTCGACACTGCGGCGCTTGGCGCAGGCCTCGCGATGATCGTCGCTGCGGTGCTCAGCGCGCTGTTCTTCCGGGGTATCGAGGTTGCGCCGGCGGACGCTGAGCCCGACTACCGCGGCGCCGCCGCGAGCGCGAACGCCAGCAGCGAGTTGGCGGTGTAGTCGTCAGCAGGCTCGACCGACGGCCACGAAACCACGTTGTCCTCGTACCTAGCGGTCTTGGTGTCGAACAGGCTGAAGTTGCCCGCGCTGCACGACCTCATCCCGCTCACCGTGCCGAGCCCGACGAAGTTCGGCGGGCTGCTCGGCCCGTCGGTGACTGCGCCGAGCTGGATGTCGCCCCTGCCGGTCAGCGACCCGGCCAGGTTCGCGATCTCGCTCTGCATGCAGTGCGGGAACGTGGTGCCAGCACCGACCACAAAAGAACTGCCCCAGCCGTTGGCGCCGAGAGTGAAGTTGAGCTGCTGCTGCGCGAACGCGGCGAACTGGTCACCGCCGCCGTACTGCTGGTACAGCGCGTTGGTGATGTACAACCCGAACGCGTGCGGGGTGGCGTCACTGGAGCCGAGCTGGGTGCCGAGCCCGAACGGGTCGCCCTTGTCGCTCCTGGCCCAGCTCTCCCCCAGCCGGAGCTGCGCCGCGAGGTCAGCCAGCAGGGCCTGCCGGGTGATCAGTCCGGCTTGGGTGCCTGGCCGAGCCTGGCCGCCACCCCACCAGCCGCGTCCGGCCTGCTGCAGCGCCCGGAGCAACTCGCCTTCGCCGAGCGCGCCGTTGTCGTAGAGGTTGAGCGTGTCACCGCCTGCCGGGTGGCCCTGCGCGATGTAGGCATGCGCCCAGCGACTGGCCGTCTGGAGATCCGCTCGCACCTGCGCGGCCGGCGCGTGCAGCGCCTCATCAGCGAGCGCGATCTCGGTAGCGCCCCAGAGCATGTCGCTCTTCCACTCGGTGCCGCCGTAATAGTCGTTCGGGAATGTCGTGACAATGCGGCGGATGTTTCTGGTCTTCGCCATTGCGTAGATGCCGCGGGCCAGCGAGAGCCAGTGCTCGGCGGCGGCCCGGCTGCTCCGCGCGTCAACCTGCGCGGCCAGTCCGAAGTCGGCAGCGAACCGCCCGGCGAAATCGGGGCTGATCCGGTGTCCCGGCGGCGCGGCCTCGAACACCGGCCGGTACTTCACGTCGTAGGCGCTCGGGCCCGGCTTCCCGCCCTTCTTGACGTCCATCTTGTCCTCGGCCTGCGGCAGGAACCAGAAGTTGTAGTCGCCCTGGATCGTGTTGCTCGCGTTCCCGTTGCCGATGCCGACCTGGATGTAGAGCACCTTCTTCTTCGCGTTCCACAGCTTGCGCAGCCAGCTCAGCCCGAAGTTCGCCTCCGGGCCCAGGGTCGGGTACCGGCCGGGGAAATCACGCTGCGCGATCTGCAGCAGCGCGTCGGCATAACTCGCCGTGTAGGCGAACTTCTCGTAGCCGCCGCCGGCATCGAACCAGCCGCCGGACACGTTCACCGGCCCGCCGATCTTGCGGAACCCGCCGAGCAGGTTGTCGTTGCTGTCGTATCTGGGAGTCGCGTACACGGACGCGTGCTCGTCGGTCAGGTTGGCGGGCTCGCGGTCCAGCACCGAGTGCTCGACGTCGCTGCCATCGCGCTCGGACGTGAAGTACCGGACCGCGTTCGTGACCAGCCGGCTGTATTGCAGACCGGACCAGCCGACCGAGAATTGCGGCGACCTGGCGGCCTGCCCGCCGGCAGTGACCTCGACCCGATAGCTGCCCGGCTGCCGCACCGCAGAGAAAGTGAGCTCATACACCGCGCGATAGCGCTTGTTCCAGCCGCCGAGGTCGGCCCTCGAGTTGCCGCGGAACACCACGCCGTCGCTGCCGGAAACCGTGAACGCGACCGAGGCGACCCTGGCCGGCAGCATCGCGTAGGCGACCTTCGCGCCGTCAGCCGGGTAACCCACCTGGTTGATGCGGACCGCGATCGGAACCGCACTCGCGGTAGCGGGCGTTGCCCGCGCGGCCCCTGCTGCTGCCACCAGGAGCGACACCACGGCCAGTACTGACACGCCAGCGAACGGCAGAACTCGATCGCGCATTTCCAGCCTCCAACGCTGCGGCCTCAGGCAATTCGTTAGGAAACCTACTAAACCAAAGAAAGGCAGACAAGAGAAGACCCGCAACACTCAGGAAACGGGCACTAGGCCAGCGCGGCCGCCCGCCGCTAGCTCAGCCGCCTAGCTCGATGCTGACGCCGAGAAGCCCGGACTTCTCGGCCGCACGGCTGAGCTCGGCCTGGCTGAACGGCTGGTCATCCCGGCTGAAATGCAATGGGCCGGGTGCGCCGCCGGCATTCCCAGCCGGTGTCTCCCGGCCCGCAATGAGGCGGAGCCGCGCCCCGTTGGGCCAGGCCAGCTCAGCCGTGCGGCTGCCCTCGGGCCGCGCGACGATCTCGCCATCCAGCACCGACTCGAACAGCCGGACCGCGGCGTCCAGATCGTCGACGTAGTGGTCGACCAGTGTGAATGACGACTGGAGGCGAGCCGGGCTAAGACCGGACGGTGCCGGGAGTTCCGGCGGGCGGCCGGATTGCTCCGCAACCTGGATGACGATGCCGAACGCATCGCGCGGCCGCAGGAACGCTTCCTTCCAGTTCGGGTCGTCGAGACTGACCTGGACCGGGTCGATGCCGACCGCCTGAACCCGGCGCAATGTTCCCGCGATGTCGCTGACCATGAAGTTGAGATGGTGGGGCCCGGCTCCCCTGGCGTCGAGGAAGCGCTCCAGGAAGGCCGAGTCGGGGCTCGGCGTTGGCGTGATCAGCTCGATCTTGGGGCCAGTGCGGAACTCCAGCTGGCCCCACCAGAAGCCAGGCGAGTCGCCGCCGTAGCCCCACGTCCCGCCAAGCACGCCACCGAACAGTTCCCAGCCGTCTGCCAGCACGCGAGTCCCGATAGAGACGTGATCCAGGATTGTCTCCGTCACGAGCGCCCGCCATTCAGCACGAGGGAGATGCTAGCGGGCATCCGATCCGGGCGTCCGAAGGGCGTGAGTTACGAACTGATGCCCCGCTAGGGGCCTCGATCGGTAACTCACGCCCTTCCGGGCCTCAGTCCGCTAGTCGACCAGGTCCTCGACCGGCTTCACCCCGGCGGTCCCGCGCCGCAGGCGCCAGACCAGCGCGCACACGTACCACAGCACCGAGATAGCGGCCCCGTAGCCGAGTACCTTGTCGGCAGCGTGGAACGGTCCCGGTACCGACAGCACGAAGATAAGAAGGGCGCTGTACACCAGCACGAAGATGATCACGGGCCAGGCCCACCGGCCGAGGGAGAAGACGCCGGGAATGGAGTCCAGCGTGCGCCTCTTGTAGGCGTACCCGGCGGTGATGAGGAAGTAGATGATGTACGGGATGATCGCCGTGGCGCCCACGAGGGTGAGGAACGCGCTGGTCTGCAGGTAGCCGTAGAACAGCGCGCCGATGTCCACGACGGCGAACACCAGCAGTGCCACGATCGGCGTCTGGGACCGGGGATTGACTCGCCGCAGGAATCCTGAGAACGGCAGCATGTTGTCGCGCGACATCGAGTAGGCCAGCCGCGCCTGGGCCCCGGCGCCGACCACGAGAATCGCGAACATCGAGAAGATCACGAACGCGATGAATACCTTGACCAGCCAGCTCGGCAGCCAGTAGCCCGCGATGGCGAGCAGCGGCAGCGGCGCGGACTCGACAGTCTTGAGATTCGGGATCGCGAGGGTGAATCCGATCAGCGCGATCATCCCGAGTACCGCCGAACCCGCCACGGCCCAGATCACCCCGCGCGGCACACTGCGCCGCGGGTTCACCGCGTCCTCGGACATGTCCGCCGCCAGCTCGAAACCGACGAGCGTAAACGCTCCGATGAGGCCGGCCAGCGCGAACGCGTAGATGGTCGGGTTGTGGTAAATCGATGTCGTGTTGGTGAGGATGCTCGCGCCATAGGGAGCTGGCTTGGTCTTCAGCCCCCACAGGATGAGCAGCAGCACGCCGAAGACTACGGTGCCGATGATCTCGGTGAACACCGCGATGTTGTTCACCCGAGCGGCCACCTGGATGCTGATGATGTTGAAGATCACGGGCAGCAGCATCAGGATGATCGCCACTGTCAGCGTGAGCCTGGGATTCGGAGTCGTGTAGTTGAACTCGCTGAGCAGCAGCGGCGCCGCCACCGTGTACATGATTGCCGCGCCCCCGACCGTCATGTAGAGCAGGCCGGCGAAGCCCACGAACCAGCCGTACGTCGGGTTCACCAGCCGCGCGCTCCACTGGTAGGCGTAACCCGCCAGCGGGATCCGGGTGCCAAGCTCGGCAACAACCAGAGCGATCATCAGATTGCCGACGCCGACGATCGGCCAGGTCCAGATCGATGCCGGTCCCCAGTAGCTGAGTCCGAAGCCGTAATTGAGGAAGATGCCGGTGGTGATCGAGATGATCGAGAATGCAATGGCGAACATCGAGAAGAAGCGCAGCGACCTGCGCAGCTCAGGCTTGTAGCCTGCCTTGGCCAGGATCGCTTCTTCGGCGTCGTCGGCCGCCACGGCTACTGCGGCTGGCCTGGCCGATTCGTCAGTGCTCATGTGATACCGCCTTCGTGTTGTCGTGCCTGGACGGCGCCAAAGGCCTCGTCGGTCGCGGAGAGGGCCTTGGCCAGATCTGCGTCGGTCATCGCCGCAGAGATAAACCAGTTGTGACGCGGATGCAGGTATGCGCCGGCCCGGATGGCCGCCGCAGCGAACGTGCTGGCTAGCTGGTGACTGCGGTCGCCTGCGAAGGTCAGGTACGGCATGGCAGCCGGCCCGGTGTAGTTGATCCCGATGCCGCGCGCAGCGGCCTGTTCCATGATCCCGGCGCGGAGCGCCGTGCCCATCCGGTCCATTGCCTCGATAGCGCCCTCGTCCCGCAGCGCACCGATCGTGGCGATCGCCGCCGACATCGCGGCGGCGGAGAACCAGAAGGACCCGGTTACGAAAATGCTCGCGGCCGCCTCGGCGTAAGCACCGGAGCCGAGCACCGCGGCAAGCGGATGGCCGTTGGCGATCGCCTTGCTCCAGGCCGACAGGTCCGGCAGCACGCCGATGGGCTCCCAGCTCGAGCCAAGGTGCAGCCGGAAACCGCAGCGGACATCATCTAGGATCAGCGCAGCTCCGGTCCGCGTGCACAGCTCGCGCAGGCCACGGGCGAACGCGGGATCGACGAGTTCCTGGTCGAACCCGGCGTCGTGCTTGAACGGGCTGACCACGATCGCAGCGAGATCGCCGCCTGCCTCTTCCGCAGCTGCGGCAGCCGAGGTCAGGTCGTTGAACGTGTAGTGCCCGAGATTCACGCGGTCCTCCGCCGTCACGCCCGCGAGCCTGGGCGTGCACCAGGGCGCGGCGCCGTGATACGCGCCCCGCGCCACCAGGATGCGCGAGCGGCCAGTATGCGCTCGGGCAATCGTGCAGCAGATCGTTGTTGCATCGGTGCCGTTCTTCGCAAACATCGCCCAGTCGGCGTGCTGCACAGTGCTGACGAGCAACTCGGCTAGCTCGACCATGACGGCACCCGGCCCGTTCTGGCAGTCGGCTAGTTCTGCCTGGTCGGCTGCCGCTGCCTCCACAGCCGGATGCCGGTGGCCGAGCACTACCGGGCCGTAGCTGCACATCAGGTCCACGTACTCGTTGCCGTCGACGTCCCAGACCCTGGCGCCAAGGCCGGCCCGCATAAATTGCGGGTACTCAGGGGGCAGCGGGCCGGCCGACTGATGCCCGTACATCCCGCCGGGAATCACCGCTCTAGCCCGGCGGCGCAACTGCTCGTCAACGCTGCGCGGCCGGCTGTCCCGGCTCGGAGCCTGGACTACCTGATCCGTCATTCCATTCGCTCCCCTGTGCTGATTGCGCTCGTGCCTGCTCGGACGGTTGTGCTTGCTGCACCTGTGTTTTCTGCACCTGTGTTTTCTGCACCTGGGTTTGCTGCACAGTGCGCGCTGATGCGGTCGGCGGTCTCAGCATTTGCGGCGCGCAGGAAATCGAGGACCTGGGCGAGGCTCTCCAAGCCCGCGTCCGAGCCGAGACCGGTCGCCACCAGTGCCCCGCAGGCAACGCCGAGCCAGGCCGCGTCGAGCGGGTCACAGCCCAGCAGCAGACCGGTCAGCATGCCCGCGTCGAACCCGTCGCCGCAGCCGGTTGTGTCGACCACGTCCACCGTGATCGCCGGGATATGAGTCACGCCGATGTCGCTGCCGGCGATGCTGGTCCCGGTCGTGACCAGGCAGCCGTCGGCACCAAGCGTCACCGCGACGCCGCCGGTGCCAAGCGCGAGCACGTCGGCGATAGCGAGATCCAGGTCTGCCCGGCCAGTCAGGGCCAGCAGCTGCTCGGCGTTCGGCCAGAACCAGTCCGCCTCGCTCAGCGCTCGACCGAGGCGGGCGAAGTCCCGCTCGTTGCCCGGGTGCAGCACGTCGACCGCCACCAGTGCCCCGCCGCCCTTCGCCACCGTGGCGACGGTCGCGAGGTCGGCGCCGGACAGGCCGGCTAGCGCATCCGGACCGCCGAGCAGTACCGCGTCGAATCCGGCCAGTCCAGCCAGGTCGATGTCGTCGAGCCGGAGCAGCCTGGTGGCTCCCGGCACGTGCAGCGCGGGACGCTCGCCGTTGGGCCGGATCGGCAGGATGGTCGCGGAAGTCTGGGCCGCCGCCATCGGGACGAGACCGCCGGTGTCGACACCATGAGACGCGAGCGCCGCGACGAGGATGTCGGCCAGCAGGTCGGTGCCGATCGCTCCGATCGAGCGCACGCTGTTTCCGAGCTTCGCCAGATCCACGCCGGTGCCCGCGGCTGTCCCTGCCGCGGTAGCCCGGATCTCCGTCAGCCGCGCACTGCCCTGCCCGGCCGGTATCGACTCGACCGGGCGGCCCAGCACGTCCAGGATGTGCGGCCCGATGACCGCTACCCTGCGGGTCGCCTCATCCTGCCGGGCGACCGTACCGTGCTGGAGCGCTGCGGTCACCGCTGCCGCCGTTCCCCGTAACCAAGCCGTCGGGACTCGGCAGCTACTTCCTCCAGCTCGGCCTGGGACAAGATCCTTGGCTCGCCATGAGCACGGGCCAGCCGGTAGACCCTCGCCAGCCATTCCAGCAGCACCGCTCGGTCGTAGGCTTCGCGAAGCGTGCGGCCGTAACAGATCGCGCCGTGGTTTTGCAGGATCGCGGCACTGCGCCCGTCCAGCGCGGCCACCGCGGCTTCTGCCAGGCCCGCCGAGCCGAACCTGGTGTAGGCAGCCACCCGCACCGGACCGCCCAGCCCGTTGATCGCGTAATGCACTGCAGGCAGTTCCGCGCAGGTGGCCGACACGGCAATGACCTCGGCGGAATGCGTATGCACGACGGCGCCCGCGTCGGTAGCCGCGTACACAGCGAGGTGCATCGGCAGCTCGCTTGACGGCGTCTCGGGCGCGTCGACTTCCTCGCCGGAGAGGGTCGTGATGCAAATGTCCGATGGCATCAGCTCGGCATAGCTCAGTCCGGACGGCGTGATCGCGACGAGGTCGTCCTCGCAAACGCTCATGTTGCCCGCTGCGCCGACGGCCAGCCCGTCCGCGATCATGCGCCCGCAGTAGCTGACCAGTTGCTCGCGGGCGGTTTGCAGTTCCGCATTGGTTTGCATTAGAACGGATGTTAGACGGACGTCCGACAAAAAAACAGACACGAATCCGGCGAGCCTTCGAGGGGATGCGATGCCCAAGATCGTTGACTGGGATGAGCGGCGGGATGAGATCCTCTCGGCAACCTGGCAGGTAATCGCACGGGACGGGATCGCGGGCGCCACCATCCGGGCCATCGCCAAGGAAGCGAACTGCTCGCGCGGGATCCTCGGGCATTACTTCGACGACAAGGCCGACATCCTCGGGTCGGCGCTGGTGCACTCACATCGCCGGGTGGGTGCCCGGATGGCGGCGGCGGCCGCCGGGCTCGCGGGCCTGGCCGCGCTGCGGGCCGTCATGCTGGAAGCGCTGCCGCTGGATGACCGGCGCGACCTCGAGGCCCAGATCGAGATCAGCTTCTGGGGCCGGGCGCTGGGTAACGCCGAAATGCGGGACCTGCAGCACAGTGAGTTCGACCGGTTCTGCGACCGGCTGCGTAACCACCTGACGGAGGCGGCGGAACTAGGCGAGCTAGCCGACGGCTACGACCTGGGTCTTGCTACCCATCAGCTGGTCGTGCTCATAGACGGGCTGTCCGCGGAGCGCGTCTTGTATCAGGACCGCGTCACTCCGGAGCGCCAGGTGCAGATGCTCGACTTGCTGCTGCGCAGCTTCCGCGGCGGGAAGGTCATCGCTGGGGCTCCGGTCGTGCCGGCTGTGCTGATCAGCCACGGTCGCGAGTTAACGTGTCACCGTGGCTAGTCGCGCAGAACGCTCAATGTCCTTCGGAGCCGTCGCAGGCGACTACGACCGGGTCCGGCCGAGCGCACCGCCCGAGGCGATCGACTGGCTGCTGCCTGCTCGCCGCGACGTAGTGGTAGACCTGGCAGCCGGGACCGGCCTGCTGACCCGGGCGCTGGCCGGCAAGGTCGGCCACGTCATCGCCGTCGAACCAGACGACCGGATGCGCTCGGTGCTGCAGGCACGGTCTCGCGACGTCGAGGTCCTTGCTGGCCGCGGCGAAGCTATCCCGTTGCCGGATGCGAGCGTGGACGCTGTGTTCGTCTCGTCGGCGTGGCACTGGATGGACCCGGAGGTAGCTGAGCCTGAGATCGTCAGAGTGCTGCGCGACGGCGGCAGGCTCGGGATCATCTGGACCGGCCGGCGGCCGGGAATCGAGTGGATTCACGCGGATGAATGGTTCGCCGATGCACTGGCGGAGCGCAGGTCCGCTGTGCCGCGAGCAGAACTGCAGGGCATGTCAGCGGACGGACTGGCCGACGAGCTTCCCGACACTGAGCGCATTCGCGACGGCGAGCCGCGCCAGGTCCGGCTGCCGGACCGCACCTTGTTTACCAATATCGAGACGCACGTGTTCCGGTTCAGCCGGTACATGCCGGTTGGCGACGTCGCAGACTGGCTGACCACCTACAGCCAGGTGATAACGGCCAGTCCCGAGCTCAGGGAAATCGGCCGCGCCAGAGCCGCGGCCGCGCTGGCCGAGCAATTCCCCGGCGCCGCAGAACTCGAGATACCGATGCGCTCGCGGTGCTGGCGGGCAGACCGGATGAGCCGATAGCAGCGACGGGTGCCGCCGGCTCAGTTCTCCAGCGGCAGCATCTCGGCTGCGAACTCGGCAACGAACTGCTCGATGTCCGGGCTGCCGTCGGCGGGCAGGGCGGGCCTGACCACGAACTTGCTGAGCCCGGCCTGGACGTAAGCCTCGATCATGTCGCGCGCCCGGGCCCAGTCAGCCGGGATGAGTGTGGCCGGATCGACGCCGGGCCGGCGTCGCTCGATCGAGCGCGCGACGTCTGGCGTGACACCTCCGACCGCCAGGCTGATGCCGTAGTGGTCATCCTCGATCTCGCGCCCGGCCGCCGCGGCTGCTTCCTCGATCTGCTCGCGAGCCGTCCGTGCCTCCGCCGGCGTGAGGAAGCTGCCAAGCCAGCCATCGCCATATCTGCCAACACGCCGCAGCCCTTCCGGTGCACTTCCGCCAAGCCAGATGTCCAGCGGCTTGGCCGGCAACGGGCCGATGCTCGCGCCTGTCACGGCGAAGAACTTGCCGGAGAAGGACACGTTCTGCTCGGTGAGCAGAAGCTTCAGCAGTTCGAGCGACTCGTCAAACACGGCGGCTCGGCCCCCCGGGATCGGGAACGCCGCAATTTCAGGCGGGCGTGCCGGCCGCAGGCCGAAGACAGGCAGCAGGCGACGCGGCGCGAGCGCCGCGAGCGAGACCAGTTCCTTGGCAACCAGCACCGGGTGCCGGCCCGGCAGCACAGCGACTCCGGTGCCGACCTTCAGACGGCTAGTCCTGGCCAGCGTGTACGTCATACCGACCAGTGGCTCGACGATCTCGCCGTAGACGACCTCGCTGAACCACACGGAGTCGATGCCCGCAGACTCGATGGGGCCGATCGCAGCTGCCAGCCCGTCGGGCGTCGCGTAGGGGCCGAGGCTGATGCCGATGCGAACCTTCATGGCTCCATCCGATCACAGCCAGACGGAGATCACGCCATCCGATCGCAGCCGGACGGACGGCCCAGGACAACCGTCCCCCCACATTTCATCGATCTCGTCCGCCGCGTGGGATGGTTTGCCCGGTTTCGCGTAGAAAAAATCCGTGAAATGTCGGCGAAAGACCGTGCTCAGATCCGGTCGAGTGCCGCGCGCAGCGGGTCCAGGCCGAGTGCTCCGAGTGCCAGCGCCTGGCTGTGGAAGTCCTTCAGGCTGAAGTCCGCGCCTTTACGCTGCCGGACATCCTCCCTCGCCTGCAGCCAGATCCGTTCGCCGAGCTTGTACGACGGCGCCTGACCTGGCCAGCCGAGATACCGGTTCAGCTCGAACCGCAGCATCTCGTCTTCCATGTGCACCCGGCTGCGCAGGAAGTCCCAGGCCAGCTCGGCAGTCCAGGTCTCGCCCTCGTGCCAGCCAGTGCCGGCCGGGATCGGGAGCTCCAGGTGCACGCCGAGGTCGACGACTACGCGCGACGCCCGCAGCAGCTGGCTGTCGAGCATGCCTAGGAGAGCACCAGGATCGGCCAGGTAGCCGAGCTCTCCCATCAGCCGTTCGGCGTACAACGCCCAGCCTTCACCGTGCCCGGACACCCAGCACAGCAGCCGCTGCCAGCGATTCAGCGAGTCCTTCTCGAAGACAGCCTGGCTGACCTGCAGGTGATGGCCAGGCACGCCCTCGTGATAGATCGTGGTGATCTCTTTCCAGGTGGCGAACTGCTCGACGCCGTCAGGCACGGTCCACCACATGCGCCCCGGCCTGGTCCAGTCCTCGCTCGGGCCGGTGTAGTAGATGCCGCCGTCGCTTGTCGGGGCGATCATGGCCTCGATCCGCCTGGCGGGCTCCGGGATGTCGAAGTGGGTGCCATGTAGCTCGGCAATGGTGCGGTCAGCGAAGTCCTGCATCCAGGACTTCAGGTTGTCCGCGCCGGTGATCAGCCGCGCCTGATCGGCATCCAGTTGCGCAGTTGCGTCTTCGATGGTGCCGCCTGGAACGATCAGGCCGGCGACCCGCGCCATTTCGGCTTCAAGCCGGAGCACTTCGGCCCAGCCCCAGTCATAGGCCTCGTCCAGATCAACTGCCGCGCCGAGAAAGTAGCGGGACGCGAGCGCGTATCTGTCCCGGCCAACCGCATCGCGCCCGGGAGCGAGCGGCAGCAACTCGGTCTCCAGGAACTTGCCGAGCTCCGCTGTCGCGGCGTTCGCCGCATCTGCGGCAGCGGTCAGATCCGCCAGGAGCCCGCCGCTCGCGCCGGTGCGGTCAACCAGCCCGCGATAGAAACTGCTGCCAGGCGCCGACCACTGCGCGCACTGCTTGGCGCACTCGATGACCTGACGGCGCGCCGCGACCCGATTCTGGCTCGCAGCCTCGGCATATGTCCGCTGCAGGGCAGCGTAGGCAGCGGGAACTGCGGCCATCCGGGTGGCGATATTGCGCTGTGCTTCCTCACCGTCGAGCGGCATCAGGTCGAAAACCTGGCGCACACCCTGAATCCAGCTCGCGATGACGTTCAGGTCCCGAGTGGTCTCGCCGGCGTCGTAAAGCTCGACTGAAAGGCCGAGCCGTTCCAGCATCGCCGCGCGCGCGACCCGCTCCCGTTCGGAGTCCGGCTCGGCCGCGGTCAGCGCGGCTACCGTGCCGCGGTCTAGCTCGGCCCGGCGGGCGAAACCGCCCGAGCTCAGGTCGGTCAGCTGATCGTCGTGACCCGCGATCCCGACGCTGGTGGCGAGCACCGGGTCAAGGTCCGTCGCCTGGACTACATACTGCTCGGCTATGTCGTTAATAACGCCCATAACCGACACACTGTATCTGTCGAGCCGCCACACTAGGAGGGCGGGCCGCGCCGGCCGGGGAAGGGGCTATTCGAGTTGGCGGAGCCCGCCACGTTTCCCTAGAATATATCTTGACGTCGAGATACATTCAGAGGTGAACGGTCGTGATCCACCACGTGCTGCTGGCCTGTCCGGCCGGGTCCGAGGACGCCTCGCGGGCGTTCTACTGCGGCGTGCTCGGGCTGCACGAGATCGATAAGCCGCCGGGCCTGGCGGGGCGCGGCGGTTGCTGGTTCCGCGGCCACGGCGTCGAGTTGCACCTGGGCGTCGAGGCAGATTTCAGGCCTGCCAGGAAGGCGCATCCGGCCCTGCTGGTGTCCGGGATCGACGACTGGGCGTCGCGGCTGGCAGCAGCCGGCTATCCGGCGAGCTTCGACAACGGCTTCCCTGGAATGCGGCGCTTCTATACCAGCGACCCGCACGGCAACAGGCTCGAGTTTCTGGAGCCGCTAGCGGTCGCGGAAGGCTAGTGCCGGCTCTGCGCGGCGTGCGGATCGCGCTGCTCAGGTGTGGCGTCGTCGCGATCGGTGGAGACGGTGAGATCGTGCCAGGCAGCGTCGGACTCGGCTCGCGCTCTCGCAGCCGCGGTGGCATAGGCGTACGCCTCGCTGCCGAGGATCAGCCGCAGCGGCGGATCAGGCATCCCGGCGACTGAGAGGACTACCTGGGCCACCTTGGCCGGGTCGCCAAGGGATCCGGCGCTGCCGAGGTCATGGTGCATCCTGGCCATTACGCCGACCGTGCGCTGGTACGGCTCGCTGATCGGCGGCACCTGCATGGAAGACCCGGCCCAGTCAGTCTGCATGCCGCCCGGCTCCAAGACGGTGACCTTGATGCCAAGCGGGCCGACTTCCCGCGCCAGGACTTCGGAGAAGCCGCCGACCGCCCACTTCGCCGTCTGATAGGCCGCCAGGCCGGGCGTGGCAAGGCGCCCGCCAATCGAGGAGACCTGAATGATGTGGCCGCCACCCTGCTGCTCCCGCAGGACAGGCAGGACGGCCTTGGTGACGTTCACTACGCCCAGCAGGTTGGCGTCGATCTGCGCCCGGAAGTCCGCCAGGGTGATGTCCTCGACCGCCACGAGGTTGGCGTAGCCAGCGTTGTTGACCACGACGTCGAGCCCGGCCGAACTCCTTGATCCCGGCCGCTACGGCCGGTGTGGCGCCGCCGGGGTCGGTGACATCAAGCGCCACCGGCAGGATCTGGCTGCCGTACCGGTCTGCCAGGTCGGCCATGCTGTCCGGCCGCCGGGCCGTGGCGACCAGCTGGTGTCCTGAGGCAAGGACCGCCTCGGCTATCTGGCGGCCCAGGCCCCGGCTGCTCCCGGTCAGAAAGAAAACCTGTGGCATGAGCTTGCCCTCCCTGAGCGCGAAGTTAACACTACGTCGGTTTGATATTAACACAACGGCGTTGTGATAGCTACACTGTGAGTTGTCATGGCTACCGAGATCGAGATTTTCCAGCGGGCCCGCCGCCCGGAGCAAAAAGTGCAGCGCCAGGACGCCATCCTCGGCGCCGCCCGCGCCCTCGCGCTACGCGACGGTGTCCGCAACGTGAGCCTGGCCGACATCGCCGCGCGAGTCGGCATCCACAAGTCGGCGCTTCTACGCTACTTCGAGACCCGCGAGCAGATCTTCCTGGAACTGACCGCTGAGGCCTGGCGTGACTGGGCCGGCAGCCTGCACGCCGAGCTGGACAGTTCTAGCCCCGCCTCGGCCGGGGTTGACGAGGGCTCGATCGGGCTGGTCGCCGACGTCTTCGCGCGCAGCTTCAGCGACCGGCCGCTGCTGTGTGACCTCATCGCGCACACGCCGCTCAACCTGGAACGCAACGTCTCCGCCGAGGCTGTGCGCGTCTACAAGCGCACCTCGCTTGGCATGGTGAACGAGGCGGCCGGTGTCGTAAACCATGTGCTGCCTGATCTCACGCTCGCCGAGTGCACGGAGTTCGTTGCCGCCATGGCATCGCTGGCCGGAGCCCTGTGGCAGATCGCCAATCCGGTTCCGGCCCTCGCAGAGCTCTATGCATCGGATCCGGCGCTGGCTCAGGCCTGCGTCGACCTGACGCCCCGGCTGCGACGCACCGCGGAAATCTTGCTGGCCGGACTGATCCCGAGCCGGGACTCCGCGCGCAGCTCTTGACCGGGATGAGCTGCCGGACACCCTCCTCGGTGCGCTAGCCCCCGTCAGCCCCGACTTTACGGACAGTGGCGAACTCGGTTGACTACAGCTATGACGGACCAGCCTGCTCCCCTGCGCACTTGGCACGCGATCGTCGCTGCACGCGACCCGGCGCAGCTTGACGAACTGCTGAGCGATGACGTCGAGTTCCGGTCACCGGCCGTTTTCGCGCCCCAGAAGGGCAAGGCACTGACAACGCTCTACCTGTCGGGCGCGATCATCGTCCTCGGTCCGTCATTGCGGTACGTCGGCGAGTGGTACGACGACAGCAGTGCCGTGCTGGAGTTCGAGGCAACTCTTGACGGGCTCTACATCCAAGGCGTCGACATGCTGCGCTGGGACAGCCACGGGAAGCTGGTCAGCTTCACTGTCCTGGTGCGACCACTGCGTGGTCTGGAGAAGCTGGTAGAGCTGATGGCGCGGCAGCTGGCCGCATCCCAAAGTCCCGGAACAGCTGCTGGCTGAGTGCCCACGCGAGGGTAACCGCGAGAGTCACCGGGCCGCCAGAGCTACGGTGCGAACTGGTTCCGATAAGGGAAACGGGGCCTTACCGGCTGGTCGCCACCTTGGTCACACCGGCCAGGCCTCCCGGCGGTAGCCCATGTCCCAGAACATCCACTCGTAGCGGCTGGTCGCGACGAAGTGACGGCGGATACGCTCGCGCTCCGCGGCCGAAATCTCCGCTCCGAGCCTGTCGGTGACCGCGATCACGTCGCGCGCTTCGTCGCCGAACTGTTCCGCCGCATAGGTGTCGATCCATCGCTGATACCTGGGATCCGGCGAGCCCCGTTCGAGCAGATGCTTGCCCACTTCCCAGTAGATCCAGTAGCAGGGCAGCACGGCACCGACTCCCTCGCCATACGATCCGCCGGTGGCGGCCAGCAGATAGCTGGTGTAAGCGAGCGTCGTCGGCGCCTCCTCCGCAGCAGCGGCCACGTCAGGTTCTATCTCAAGGTCGGCTAGCAGCGACTCGTGCAAGCCCATCTCGACTGCCACGATGCCCGCCGCATGCCGCGAGAACATCTCCGTCTCTGCCGGGACTGGTGCGCGGCTGCCTACGGCCGCGAGCGCTTGGGCGTACTTGCGCAAGTAAAGGGCGTCCTGGATGACATAGAACTCGAAGGACTCGCGCGGCAGGCTGCCATCAGACAGCCCGGTGACGAACGGGTGCTCCAGGATCGCCGCGTAGATATCGGTGACTCCGCGCCACAACTCCGCAGCAAGGCTCTCGTTAGTCACGTCAGGCTCCAGTCGGGCAGAGGGTGGCAATCGGTTCGGCGCGACTCATGGTTCCACGCCAGCCCTTGCCCTCGCGCACTCGCCCGCAGCCACGGCAGCTTCGGGCGTTCGAAGCGCTACGGTTCCGGAATGGCCGAACTGCTGCACATCACCGACCGCGCCAGCTGGCAGGACGCCGTCCGGGCCGGCGAGTACCGGATGTCGACTCGCGGCGTGACGCTCGAGCAAGAGGGCTTCATCCACTGCTCGCTGCAGCATCAGCTGCGGGCGGTTGCGGAGGTGATCTATAGCGACGCTGACGACCTGGTCGTGCTCGTCATCGACAGCGAGCAGGTGCCCGCTGACATCCGGTATGAGGCGGCAGTAGCCGGCGGCGAGCATTACCCGCATATTTACGGCGCACTGCCGGTCGGCGCGGTGACCGAAGTCGTCAGCGTGGGCCGGGCCGAGGGCGGCCGGATGATCCTGCCGAACTAGCGGCCCTGCCTTATCGCTGCGAGCGGATGATCGCCAGCCGCTCTGGGCGGGCGCTGACTTCACTGATCCGGAGGAAAGTCCTCTAGCGACCGCACCTCGACCGTGGCGGTGCTGGCGAGCGGATGCGCAGCGGCCACCTGGATGGCCGTGTCCAGGTCGGCGCATTCGATCACGTCGTAGCCGCCGATCTGCTCCTTGGTCTCCGCGTACGGCCCGTCGGAGACGAGCATCTCGCCATCGCGGACACGGACGATCGTGGCCTCGGTGGCATAGCTCAGAGCGCTGCCGTGAAGCCGTATCCCTCGGCCGGTCATCTCGTCCACCCACGACCTAATGGCCGTTAGGGCGGCCTCTCCCCGATCGGCCGCTGCCTCGGCGAAGTCGTCGTCCCAGAACATCAGCATGTACTTCACGGGTCCTCCATCATCTCGCGTAGCCGTCACCACGACGAACGGCAACGACCGCCATGGACATCGTTTCCGTCCTCGGCTGGGTCAGCCAGCGAACCTCGCTCGGCTGAAGCCGACGCAGGTGCCGCATGACTGCGAGTCGCGGAAGCCGACCTGGCCGCCCGTAGGCGATTAGCCCGGCAGGCGAGACGGCCTGCCCGGGCCGAGCCGACGGTACTGCTAACGCTGCCAGCGAACGGCCGTCAGCCGCTCCCGCGTCACGTAACCGTTGTCGGTGAACCACCGGGCCGAATCCTCGATCGCCAGCCTGGCAGGCCGCGACTTATGCCCGATCTCCGCGCGCGCCCGGTCATCGTTGAAGATCATCTTCGTCGTCGCCATCCGCGCGCCTTCAAGCGGGACATGCGGCTCGCGCCTCAGTAGCTTTCCCTCGACCAGATCGGACGCCAGGGCTGCCGAGACCATGACCGACCGCGGAACCTCGAAGCGCGGCATCGGCAGCCCCGAGCAATCCGAGAGCGCCTGCAGGATCTCGCGCATCGTCATGTTTTCCCCGCCCAGGATGTAGCTGCGGCCCCGGCGGCCATGCTCGAGAGCAGCAATGTGCCCGGCAGCGAGGTCATCCACATGGCACACGTTCAGCGCTGTGTCCACGAAGGCGGGCATCCGCCCGTTGAGGTAGTCCACCACTACCTTGCCGGTCGGGGTCGGCGACTGGTCGCCGGGCCCGAGCGGGAACGTCGGCAGCGCGAGCGTGACGTTCAGCCCCTGACCGGCGGCGCGCAGCACCTCATGCTCGGCCGCGAACTTCGTGCGCTTGTAGTGGCCGAACATGTGCGCTACGTCGGCGTAGCAGGTCTCGTCGGCGGGCAGCCCGTACTTCGTGCGGGCCAGACCGATGACGCCGACCGTCGAGGTGTAGACCAGGCGCTGCACGCCGGCGGCCTGCACGGCGTCGATTACGTTGAGCGTGCCGCCGACGTTGACCTCGTGGAAGATCCGCGGGTCCCGGGCCCAGAACCGGTAAATCGCGGCGAGGTGGAAAACGTAGCGAGCCCCGGCGAAAGCTGCCCGGACGCCCGCCCCGTCACGGATGTCGAGCACCACGCGCTCAACATCGAGACCGCTGAGGTTGCGGTCGTTCGCACCGGGCTCGGTGACGGCGACTACATGAGCACCCCTGGCCTGTGCCGCTCGCACGACAGCTGATCCGATGAACCCTGCCGCGCCAGTGATGACCACCCGGTCACCGGGCTCGATCGGCGCGACCGTCGGCTGATACCCCGCATCGCTCATCGCGCCGGTGCTGCCCGAGGGCAGTCCGCGGCCGAGATCGCCGGCGGAAGGCACCTCGTTGCTGGCGCGATCGCGGACTGAGGCTGCCGCGGCGGGGCGGCTAGCGCGGGTCACGTCCGCGGCGGCCTGACCTGCGCCGGCCTGACCTGCGCCGCCGGCCTGACCTGCGCCGGCCTGGGCTCCGCCCGCTGGGGCTACGGGCGCCGTAGCCGCCGCTGCGGCCGGCCCGACTACTGGCTTGGAACTGGCCACGCTGCGCAGTGACTTACGGTGCATGACGCCACGCACCATGGTGCGGCCGAACTCATACGTGAGGCCCGAGCCGCGCTGGGCGTCGGCCAGGACGTCATCTAGCGCCGCGACGAAGTAGTCGACTTCCTCGGGCCCGGAGATCAGCGGCGGAAGCAGCTTGATGATGTTGACGTTGTCGGCGGCGACCTGCGTGATGATCCGGTGCCGGTGGAACAGCGGCACGACCACCATCTGGGAGAACATGCCGGTCCGCAGTCGTTCCATGGTCCGGAACCGGCGAGCCCCGGACTTCGGCCCTGGCTCGCCGAACTCGATGCCGATCATCAGCCCGAGCCCGCGGACATCGTGGATCAGCTCGTACTTCTGGGCGAGACCGCGGAGCTTCGCCTGCAAGTCAGCCCCGGTGCGCTCGGCCCGCCCGACGATGTCCTCGTCGTCAAAAGTCGCCAGCGTCGCGAGCGCTGCGACCATGGCCATCTGGTTACGCCCGAAGGTCGTCGAGTGCTTGAGCGCGTCCTCCATCGAGTCGTAGACGCTCGCGAAGATCTTGTCTGTCGTCAGCATCGCGCCGATCGGCACGAAGCCGCCCGACAGGGCCTTGGAGATCGTGATGATGTCGGGCTCAAGGCCCCAGTGCTCGTGGCACAGGAACCGGCCGGTACGCCCGAGACCGGTCTGCACTTCGTCGGTGACTAGCAGCGTCCCGTAACGGCGGCAGAGCGCCTGGGCGGCTCGCCAGTACTCGCCGGGCGCGCAGTAGACGCCCTTGCCCTGGATCGGCTCGACGATGAATGCCGCTACGTCGCTGCCGCGCAACTGCTGCTCGAGCGCCTCGATGTCGCCGAACGGCACGGCCGCGGTCTCCAGCAGCGTGCCGAAGCCCTTGCGGAACTCCTTGCCGCCGTTGAGGGCCAGGGCACCGGTCGTCAGTCCGTGGAAGGCGTGCTCGGCGTGAGAGGATCTTCGGAGCGCCCGGTCGAGTGCCGGGCGAACTTGATAGCCGCCTCGACCGATTCCGCGCCCGAGTTGCAGAAGAAGGCACGGTTGATGCCAGGGTGGGTGCGGCCGACGAGCTGCTCGGCCAGCAGGCCGGGGAGAAGCGCGCAGTCCATCTGGATCATGTTGGGCAGGTCGAGGTCGAGTGCCTGATGGAGCGCGGCCTTGATCGCGGGGTGGCTTCGTCCCAGGGCATAAACCCCGAAGCCAGAGAGGAAGTCGAGATACTGCTGGCCAGCGTCGTCGTAGAGGTAGCTGCCCTCCGCGCGGACGTAGTTGCGGTCGAACCCGAGTGTTCTGAGCGTCCTGGCCAGCTGGGGGTTCATGTACCGCTCGTGTAGGGCAAAGTTCTCCCCGGAACGCTCCGCGAAAGTGCGGGCAACGTCGAAGGGCATGCTTCTCCTCGCGCTTAGTCACTCGTGTGCCGGTTGTCCACTGGTGTGCTACCAGGGATTAACCGCCCCCGTAGTCGACCATCTTCTCGCACGTAGATACAAATTGACCCGTCTCTAGCGGAAGTCGCGGCTGCGTGCCGCAGCGACGACACGCAGTCGCTCGAGCCTGGTGGCCAGCAGGCTGACGGCACCATCCAGCCGCTCGACCCGGCCGTGAATGAGCAGCGCGTTAGCGTCTACCCCGATCTTGCGGAAGCGCTGCCACACGTTCGGGGGGCAGATGATGTTCGCCATCCCGGTCTCATCCTCCAGGCTGAGGAATACCACACCACGCGCGGTCCCCGGCTGCTGACGGTGCGTGACCAGCCCGCCGACGAGCACGTTACGGCCGTTCTCTGCAGCGGTCAGATGGGCGGCAGGCAGCACGCCCCGCTCGTCGAGCATCGGTCCTGATGTGCTCGATCGGGTGCGTCCCGTAGGTCCCGGTCGCCCACAGGTCGGCGAAGGTCTCCTCAGCTGCCGTCATCGCCGGGAGCGGCGGCGCGGTCATGCCCAGCGTCGTGCCGGGCAGCTGATCGGCCCGGATGGTTGCCGCGGCGCCCGGCCGCCCACAGCGCCTCGCGCCTGCTGACGCCGAAGCAGCCGAACGCGCCGCCCATGGCCAGTGCCTCCAGCGCGGCGACCGGCACGGTGGTCCGCCGGGCGAAGTCCTCCAGGTCCGCATACGGCTGGCCGGCCACGATTTCCTCGGCCGCCTTGGTTCCGAGATTGCGGACCTCGGACAGCCCGAGCCTGATCACTGGCTGGCCCGGGACCGGCAGTCCCCCGGCGGGCGGATCGAGCGTGACGGCCCCGTTCCCTGCCTCATCCTCGTTTTTCTCCAGAGTCGCCAGCACGCCACTGGCGTTCACGTCCACGCCGCGGACCGTGACGCCGTGCCGGCGCACGTCACTGATGAGGCTGGCGGGCGCGTAAAAGCCCATGGGCTGGGCGCGCAGCAGCGCGGCGGTGAACGCGGCCGGGTAATAGCACTTCAGCCAGGCGCTGGCATAGACCAGGTAGGCGAAGCTGATCGCGTGTGACTCGGGGAAGCCGTAGCTGGAGAACGCCAGGATCTTGACGTAGATGTCCTCGGCGACCTCGAGCGGGATGCCGTGCTCGGCCATCCCGGCCAGCAGCCGCTCGCGGAGTTCCTCGATCCGCTCCGGCGCGCGCTTGGAGCTCATCGCCTGGCGCAGCCGGTCGGCCTCGGTCGGGCTGAACCCGGCGCAGTCGATGGCGATCTGCATCATCTGCTCCTGGAACAGCGGAACGCCGAGCGTCTTGCCGAGCGCATGCTCCATCAGCGGATGCGGCAGGTCCGGCTGCTCGTCGCCGTGCCGCCGGCGCATGTACGGGTGCACCGAGCCGCCCTGGATCGGACCCGGCCGGATCAGCGCCACCTCCACGACCAGGTCGTAGAACTTCTCCGGGCGCAGCCGGGGCAGCGTCGCCATCTGAGCCCGCGACTCGACCTGGAACACCCCGACGGTGTCAGCCTTCTGCAGCATCGCGTAGACGCCGGGGTCTTCCTGCGGGATCGAGGCCAGCGTCCAGCGCGCCCCGTGCGCCTGCTCCACCAGCTCGAAGCAGTCCCGCAGGGCGGTCAGCATGCCGAGGCCAAGCAAGTCGAACTTGACCAGGCCCGCGTACGCGCAGTCGTCCTTGTCCCACTGCAGCACGCTGCGGTTTGGCATCCGCGCCCACTCCACCGGGCACACCTCCCCCACCGGCCGGTCGCAGATCACCATCCCGCCGGAGTGGATGCCGAGATGCCGCGGCAGCCGCTGCATCCGGCCTGCCAGTTCCACGACCGAATCGGGAACGCCCGCGTCCGGGGGTACTGGCTGCCCCGGCCCGTACTGCCGCGGGCCGACCTGCCGGGACCACTCGTTCTGCTGCTCCGGCTCGTAGCCGAGCGCGCGGCCCGCGTCCCTGATGGCCATCCGCGGCCGGTAGCTGATCACGTTCGCTACCTGGGCGGCGTTCTGCCGGCCGTACTTCTGGTAGACGTGCTGGATGACTTCCTCACGGCGCCGGTGCTCGATGTCCAGGTCGATGTCCGGCGGCCCGTCCCGGCCCGCGGACAGGAATCGCTCGAACAGCAGCCCGTGCCGGACTGGGTCGACGCTGGTGATCCCGAGCGCGTAGCAGACCGCCGAGTTAGCCGCCGAGCCACGGCCCTGGCACAGGATGCCGTTGTTCTCGCAGAACTCCACGATCTCGTGCACGATCAGGAAATAGCCGGGGAAGCCAAGCTGCTCGATGACGCTTAGCTCGCGGGTGATCTGCGCGTAGGCACCGTCGATGCGCTCCGCCTCCGGCGGGCCGTAGCGGGCGGGTGCCTTCCGGGCGACCAGCTCACGCAGCCAGCTCGTCTCGCTGTGGTCCTCCGGGACTTCGAAGTCGGGCAGCTTCGGCGCGATCACGTGGAAGTCGAATGCGCAGTCGGCGGCTAGCTCCGCCGTCCGCTCTGCCACGCCGGGGTAGCGGCTAAGCCGGGCGGCCATCTCCGCGGCCGAGCGCAGGTAACTGCCGCCGGACGCAGCCAGCCAGCCGTCCATCTCGTCCAGGCTGAACCGGGCCCGGATGGCGGCAAGCGCTTGCGCCAGCTTCGCGTCCTGCGGGGTGGCGTAGTGCACGTTCCCGGTGGCAATGGTGTCCAGGCCAGCGGCTTCTGCCAGCGCTGTCAGCGCGTCGTTGCGCTCGTCGTCGGCTGGCTGGTTGCCGGCCGTGAGCTCGACCTTGACGTTCTCCCGGCCGAACGCGTCGATCAGCCTGGCCAGTTCGCGCGCGGCCGCATCGGGGCCGTGCGCCGCCAGCGCCGTCGGGACCGCGCCCTTGCGGCAGCCGGTAAGAACCACCCAGCGCCCGTCGTGCGCGTCGGCGAGCGCGGGCTCGTCATAGATCGGCAGGCCCTTCTCCCCGCCAGCCAGCTGCGCGGCACTGATGACCCCGCAGAGCCGCCGGTACCCCTCCGGGTCACGAGCGAGGATGAGGAGATGCCGACCCACCGGGTCGGGAACGCCCGCCCGAGGCGTCCCGGCAGGCCGGGCGGCCCTCGCTGGGGCACCGCTCACTTGGCCGCCGCTCGCATGGCCGCCGCTCGCATGGCCGCCGCTCGCTGGGGCGCCGGGGCGGCGGCCGGCGGGGCGGCGGCCGGGCAGCGCTGCCCGGCGGGCCAGGTCCAGGCTGAGCTCAGCGCCGAACACGGTGCCGAGCCTGATGCCGCCGTCCCGCAGCCGCGCCGCTGCCTGGGCAAACTGCGGCACCCCGTACATGCCGTCGTGATCGGTGATGGCCAGCGCGGACAGCCCGCGCGCCGCCGCCTCGCACACCAGGTCGGCCGGGCTCGATGCCCCGTCCAGGAAGCTGTAGGAGGAATGGCAGTGCAGCTCTGCTCCGGCAGGCTCCCAGCCTGTCTCCATGGCAGCCGACGACTGGGGCCCGACTGACCGCGGCCCGACTGACCGCGGCCCGACTGACTGCGGCCCCGGCGCGCGGTCCCCCGCCGGCGCCTGGCCAGTGCCCTTGCCCCAGGACAGGCGGCGTTCGAACTCCCGCCACGGCACTGGCGGGTTGTCCCAGCCCATGCCTCTGCCCTCCGTTGCTCCGGGCCAAATGATCCGGCTAGCGCTCCGGGCCAAGTACTCAGGCCAAGCGCTCGGAGCCGATCAAGTGCTCTCGGCCACTCCAACCTTCTCGATTATCGTAACGATAGGCTCTGACATCCTGGCTGCAAGATCGGACCTAAATTCGATTTATATGCCCGGCCACCATGATCGATGTGAATCTACTGTTGCTATAATCGCAGTAGATCCGCATCGATCATGAAACCACGCCCGAAGCCCCTTCCGCGGACAAGGGCAACTCGGACGAATGCATCGTTAAGCCATACCTCCGAACGCCCGCCTTCGGGCTTGCCGGCGACCACCAGCCCCCATTCGCCGCGGTCAGCGGCAGACGGCGCCCGCTCTACTGCATCAGCGCGAAGATCGCGTTCGACTCGTCACTCGTGAGCTCAACCGACGCGGCCGCGACATTCTCGGCCACGTGATCTGGCGAACCCGAGCCGGGGATCGGCAGGACCTGCGACGACCTGCCCAGCAGCCAGGCAATCGCGACCTGACGAGTGCTCACACCGAGTCGGCGCGCCGCGGTGACTACCGGAATCAGCTCGTCAGCATCCTGAATCGGCGCCCAGGGCAGGAACGCGATGCCCTCGGAGTCGCACAGGTCGACCATGGCCTCTGACGACCTGTCGTTCAGGTTGTAGCGGTTCTGCAGCGACACCACCGGGGTCAGCTTCTGCGCCTCCCGTAGCTGATCTTCAGAGAAGTTGGAGACGCCGATATGACGGATCTTGCCTTCATCCTTCAGTTCCACGATCGCCGCAATGGAGTCCGCGATCGGCACCTTCGGGTCGGGCCGGTGGAACTGGTACAGCGGGATCTGGTCGAGCTTTAGCCTCCGCAGGCTTCCCTCGCACGCGTCCCGCAGATGCTTCGGCCGGCCGTCAGCCTCCCACCGCCCCGGGCCCGGCCGGATCAGACCGCCCTTGGTCGCGATCACGAGGTCGTCGGGATATGGGTGCAGCGTCTCGGCAATCAGTTCCTCGCTGACATCGGGGCCGTAAGCGTCGGCCGTGTCGATGAAATTCACGCCCAGTTCGACTGCCTGTCGCAGCGCCGCCTTTGCCTTGTCCCGGTCCGCCGGCTGTCCCCAGATGCCCTGGCCAGTGATGCGCATCGCGCCGAATCCGATCCGGTTGACCGTGAGGTCACCGCCGATGTTGATCGTGCCCGCTGCTGCTGCGTTCTTGCTCATGGAACCCTCTCTGCCTGAAGACTCTGCCTGAAGACTGAGGTTCGAAAGCCAGGCTCGGCTGACGCGGCGCCGACGGCTCGGCTGACGCGGCGCGTGCCTTACGGCCGGGCCGAAGGCCAGAACGGAGCTAGCCGCGGGCCGCTCAGTCCACCCTAATCACTGGGCCTGCGCGTCCGCTGGGCAGCATCACCGTCACCCCCGGCCACCTGTCGCGAACGCGTTGCCTCGCCAAACGTGCCTGCGACACCTCCGGTGTCACCCGGACCGGGTTGACCCGCCAGACTCCGCCGAGCAGGTCTGCCAGCCCGTGCGGCGCGCAGACCTCGATCCCGCCGGTCCCGCGGCGGATAGCCACGCAGGTCGCCGTCTCCGGCCAGGTCGCGATCGCGTCATGCACGCAGCTGAAGGATTCGACCGGAGGTCCGCCGAAGTGATGGTGATACCAGGTGTGCACAGCTGCCTGGTTAGTCGCCTCCCACGGCAGGTCAGCGAGCGCGCGCAGGCTCTCGTCCGCCCGGCGGTCACGCTGCTTGCCGAGATCAGCAGGGTCAAAGTAGGCGACATCGATGTCCTTCACCGAGTCAGCGCTAAACCTGCCGTACAACCGGCCCCAGACCACGTCACGGACCGCGCCGGCGCCGATCCAGGCATCCGGCAAGCCACTGTCGGCGACCGCGTCGAGGGCCCGCGCCAACCAGGGCTCGCTGAGCACCAGCTGGGTCAGCCGCACAGCGTCACGCGGCTGAGGACCGGAGCACAGATGTGCTTCCTGCCGCATTGGCTGCCTCCGATATTGACGTGATACGGACAGCCGACCGGGCTACGGTCGGTCCATGCAAACCATGCTGACTGCCGGTACCGACAAGATCTGGGTCGAGGACTCGGGCGGCTCCCGACCGCCGATGTTGCTGCTGCATGAGGGCGTCGGAGACGCCCGGATGTGGGACCCGCTCTGGGATCAGCTGGCAGCCAGCTTCCGGGCGATCCGGTACGACGTGCGAGGCTTCGGACGGTCACCGGAACCAACAGAGAACTTCACGTTGCTCGGCGACGCGGAAGCTGTCCTCGACCAGCTCGGCGTCGATAGCGCGCACGTCGTCGGCTGCAGCATGGGCGGCCTCACCGCGCTCGAGCTTGCTCTCGCGCAGCCCGGCCGGGTGCGCACCCTCGTGCTGCTGTGCCCTGGCATTGGCGGTTACCCGTATCCGGAGCATCCCGAACTCGAAGCGCAATACGAGGCAATGGCCGCAGCTGGCGACCACGACGGGCTGCTCCGGCTCAGCCTGGAGCAATGGGCAGCGGCCGGCCCCGATCCGCTGGTGACGGACATGATGCGCTCGGCCCAGCGGGCCTGGGCCGGGGAGGAGCAGTTCGAGCAGGCAGGCGAGCCCAGCTACGACAGGCTCGGGGAGCTGCGCGTGCCGACGGTGCTCATGGTCGGCGACAAGGACGAACCGGGGCTTATCTCCAGCAACGAAGCAGCTGCCGTCCGGATCCCCGGCTGCGAGCTGATCTGGATGCCGGGGGTCGACCATTACCCGACTGTGCGCGCCCCGAAGCTGGTGCTGGACACGATCTTGCGGCATTGCACCGATTAGCTGCTACGCCGTACCCGGCCTAACCGGCAGAAAGCCCCAACCCTCGCGATTACCGCACCCAGTACATGTAGCGGACGTATCGTTCCTGCCAAGGCTCCGCCGAAACCGGGCCAGCTTCCGCGCTCGGAGGGCGGTAGCGAGCGCCGACTGTCTGGAGCAAATGCGGTGAATCAGATTGCAAGCGTATTCACGGTGATCGTGAAGTGGATAAGGCAAGAGCCGGCCTCTATCCAGGTCCTGATACTGGCTTTCGTGGCGCTCGGCATTGCGTTCCAGTGGTGGCACTGGAGTAACGCACAGACCGGCGCCGTCGTCGGCATCTTCGCAGTCCTCCTCGGAATGTTCGTCAGAAGCCAGGTCACGCCGCTTGCCCGGCCAAGGGATGGCGGCCGTGAATTGATCTCCGTTGACTCGTTTGTCGTGGAGACCGAGCAGCTATAGGCCGACGGTGACGACACGCGGGCTGGTACCGGCCCGGGTCGCAGATCGATATTGCAGGCGAGGTCTTATCCGGTCGCGCTGGCAGCGCCAGACGTCAGAATCGCCCGGCCGACGTGTCTCGCAATCAGAAACCGCACTGTCAGGACTAGGTTTGGCGGGAACACCAATTGATATCTGGGATGGCGGAAGGCACGCCAGCGCGAAGGATGCTGGACACCTTCCGCAGCACCCGGGTCGCCGCGCACTACGGGCTCTGATTCCTGCCAGGAGGAGCCGTGTCCGCCAGCGAGCAGGACAGTGGCCAGCAGGCCGCCGGTCAGAACGACACCGGTCAGAACGACACCGGCGCGCAGCCTCAGGCGTTGGCGCCGCACGCGCTGTGGCTACGGTCCGCTCGCGCACTTCGGCATACTTCGATCCTGCTCACATACCGTCCGCCGCCGCGGCGCAGCCGGGTCGGCGCTGACTCGATACCGGCAACTGAGCCGCGATCCGGTCGGCAGCCGTCGTCCGGTTCTAGCCGCCCTCAAACTCTCAACTGGCGCCCGACGCCGCGAACGCCGCCAGAGGTGCTGCCAGCCTGCTGGACGCGGGTCTGCTCATCGTCGGCATCGTCCTGCTCGTCGGCGCACTCATCACGCTGACCCAGACATGGGTTTGGTCCTGGCACGCTGGCTCGGGCACCGCCTTCACGCTGTCCCGGATGCACGGGGAGTGCACCAGCGCGATGGGCGAACTCGCTCAGGGCGCCTCAGGCGAGGCGGCAAGCCACTGCCTCTGGGTCGACACCACCTGGACCGCCGTCGTCGCCTTTGGCGCGGCCGGCCTGCATCCTGGCGGCATTCGGAATCGTCCGCATATTGCGCGCGATCACGAAGCCGATCGTGCCGTGATCGTCAACTGCTGGCGGGACCCCGCTCTTCATCGCTCTTGTCCGCGAAAGAGAATGATCGGGCCCGTTACGCGCGGCAAAAATCGATGAAATGCGGAACGGGACCCGACGACGGACTACGCCAACGACGGGACAGCGTTCGCCTGCACCACGCTCGCGTAGAAGCGCGCGCTCGATTTCGGGATCCGGCGCTGCGTCTCGAAGTCGACAAAGACGATCCCGAAGCGCCTCTGGTAACCCCAGCCCCACTCGAAGTTGTCGAGCAGCGACCAGACGTAATAGCCAGCCAGGTTCACTCCGGCCTTGACCGCCCGAGCGGCTGCCGCCAGGTGCTCGTGCAGGTAGCTCACTCGCTCCAGGTCGTTAACCACGCCGAGCGGGTCCACATAATCCTCCGCCGCGCAGCCGTTCTCGGTGATGTACAGCGGCATGCCAGGCGCCTGACCGGAGACCTGCAGCAGCAATTCGTACAGACCGTCTGGGTCGACGAGCCAGCCCATCGGCGTGCGCTCGAGTTCGGCCGGCCGGTACTCGACGACCCCGGGCAGCTCGCAGCGGGCAGGCTCCTCGCCGCGCCGCAAGTCGTCTGGATCACCGGCCCGCAGGTAGACCGGCGAGTAATAGTTCACTCCGAGAAAATCGACCGGCTGGCGAATGGTGTCCATGTCACCATCCACGATCATTTTGGAAACGGGCAATAGCGCGGACCTCGCATGCGCTGGGTACCGCCCGTGCAGGACTGGTTCCAGAAATAGCCCGTTCAGTTCCGCGTCGGTGGCCAGCCATGCCCTCTCTACCGCTTCGGGCTGGGCCCTGTCCGGCAGCCGCACCGGGTGCATGTCGAACGTGATGCCGACCGGCGTCGCCGCCCGTACGCTGCGCAGCGCCTGCGCGGCCAGGCCATGAGCAAGCAGCAGGTGATGAGTCGCCGCGGCGGCAGCTGGCGGATCGATGAGGCCGGGCGCATGCACGCCGTCGCGGTAACCGTGACTAGCCACTACTTGCGGCTCGTTGAGCGTGATCCAGCGGGACACGCGGTCGCCCAGTTGCTCGGCCACGATCTGCGCGTACTCGGCGAATCGCTGCGCGGTGTCGCGCACTGCCCAGCCGCCACGATCCTGCAGGTCTTGCGGGAGATCCCAGTGATAGAGCGTCACGGCCGCGGCGATGCCGTGCTCGGCAAGCTCGTCGAGTAGCGCCCGGTAGTAGTCCACGCCCTTCTGGTTGACCGCGCCGGTTCCTGTTGGCTGGATCCGCGGCCAGGCAATCGAGAACCGGTAATCGGTCAGCCCGAGCGAGGCCATCAGGGCTACGTCTTCGGGGTAACGGTGATAGGAGTCGCAGGCGATGTCGCCGGTGTCACCCCTGCGCACCTTGCCAGGCACCCGGCTAAACGTGTCCCAGATGGACACCCCGCGCCCGTCGGCGGCCGCTGCTCCTTCGATCTGGTATGCGGCAGTCGCCGCGCCCCAGGTAAAGCCCTCCGGGAAAGACAGGGAGCCGTTGGAGCTTGTCCCCGCTGCGGTCATCTGGCCACTCCTTGCGTTACCGGAACGTTGCGTGTTTGCCAATTCGAGGCCTTGACGACCCCTGGAGCGAGTCTTAGTGTAAGCGCTTAGATCAGGCAATGTAAGCGGTTAGATCAGTTGATGTGAGTGCATTTAGCCCCTGGCCAATTGGGGAAGACCGCATGGCGCGAGACGCAGGCATCCGGCACCGTAACGGCACTGCATGAGCACCTCCGAGGTGCCCGGCAGCGGCCTGTCCGGCGCTCCCGAGCCAGGGCTGCCGCAGGTACCTGAACCTCGATCGTCCGGCTTGCGGGAACCGGGCGCTGGTGGCGGGCCGGAGGCCGCGGAGGTCTCCGGCTCGCCGAGTGGCCCCGCAGCCTATCCGGCTGACAGCGGCACCGCCGCGACGCCCGCAAGCACGGCGGGTCCGAGTTACGGCGGTACGCCGACCCTGCCGCAGACACCGATCGACACCGGCCGGGTCGGCACGAACGCTGTCACGCTGTATGACGTCGCTCGGCTGGCCGGCGTATCCACCGCCACAGTGTCGCGGGTGGTCCATGGCCTGGACCGGGTAGCCGACACCACCAGAGCACGCGTCCGGCAAGTTATCGACCAGCTCGGCTACGTGCCCGATGGTGCGGCGCAGAGCCTCTCACGCCGGCAGAAGCACGTCATCGGCCTGGTCGGCATCGAGCGACTGGCCCCGCTTCAGTACGACATCGAGAGCATGAGCCTGCTGTTCTACGACGAGATCCTCCGCGGCGTCGAGCAGCGCATCCGCTATCACAATTGGTCTCTCCTCTTTACTTACCTGCGCGAGGACAACAAGGAGGACCTGCGCCGGCTCCAGTCACTGTCTGGCAAAGTCGACGGGCTACTGATCGGCGAGGGCATCGTGCCTTCTGACGACCTGGCCCGTCTGGCCGGGCGGCTCCCGATCGTCGTGGTGGCCGGCGATCCCGCCGAAGAAGCCGCCGACGTGGTAACGGCAGACAACAGATCCGGCTCTGCCGCTCTCATCCGCCACCTTGTCGAAGTCCACGGGCGCCGCCGGATTTTTCATGTGGACGGGCCGCCGAGCGCTCCGGACGCCAAGGAGCGGCGGCTCGCGGTCAACGAGGTCATCCAGGAGCACCACGGAGTCGCGCTGGTCGGGTCGCACAGCGGGCGGTTCAGCGTGCAGAGCGGCGAAGAAGCCGCAGAGAGGGTCCTTGCCGAGCGTGCCGCGCTACCGGACGCGATCGTCTGCGCGAACGACCAGATGGCCATCGGCGTGATGCAGACGCTGGCCAGGGGAGGCGTGCGCGTCCCGGAAGACCTGGCAGTGACCGGGTTCGACGACATCTTCCCCGGCAGTCTGTTCGAGCCATCCTTGACCACCGTGCACCAGCCCATGCGGCTGCTCGGCGAACGAGCCTGCGCGCGGCTGCTCGACCGCATCGCGCAGCCAGACTTGCCGCCGCGGGTCGAGCTGCTGCCAACAAGCGTGGTACTGCGCAAGAGCTGCGGCTGCCCGCCGGGCGCCGCGCTGCGAACGCTTGCTCAGCAGCCCCACACTGCCGGACTCGCAGCCGGCTCGTCCGGCATCGCGCCCAGCGCGTCCGGCATCGCGACCGGTTCGTCAGAGCTGACGAACAGCCCGTCAGGCCTCACGGCCGGCGCCGCCCACAACGCAGCCAGCCGGGGCCGTCGCCACGCCCGTCCGACCTCTGAGAGTTAGGAGCAGGCCGATGCCGTTCATCCTCCGCCGGCTGGCCTTCTATGTGGTCGCCGCGTGGGTCGCACTGACCGTCAACTTCTTCCTGCCTCGGGCGATGCCGGGTAATGCGGTCGAGGCAATCATGTCGAAGTTTCCCAACCTGCAGGCCTCGACCTATCACGCTCTTGAGGCCATGCTCGGCGTCGGCAACGCTGGCTCCCTCTGGCACCAGTACGTGAGCTACCTCGACGACATCGTCCACTTCAACTTTGGCCTGTCAGAATCCAACTACCCGGCACCGGTATCGTCCCTGCTGGGCCAGACCATCCCGTGGACGCTCACGCTCGTCGGCACCGCGACTGTCATCGCCTTCTTCCTCGGCACGTTCCTGGGCATCATCGCTGGCTGGCGAAACGGCGGCTGGCTGGACCGGCTGCTGCCGGGGCTGATGTTCCTGCAGGCGATCCCGTACTTCTTTCTCGCGCTCGTGCTGCTATGGCTGCTGGCCGTCGATGTGCTGCACGTCTTCCCGATCGGCTCGGGCTACACCGGCGGCCTCATTCCCGGCTGGCACTGGGACTTCATCAGCAGCGCGATTTACCACTCGATACTGCCGGCCTTCACCATCGTCATCACCTCGGTGGCGGGCTGGATGCTGCAGATGCGCAACGTCATGATCACCACGATCGGAGAGGACTACGTCCTTGCCGCGCAAGCGAAGGGGCTGTCGAACCGCCGCGTGGTCTTCAGCTACGCAGCGCGCAACGCGTTCCTGCCGCAGCTGCAAGGATTCGGTCTCGCGCTCGGCTACGTGGTCTCCGGAGCCCTTGTCATGGAGATCGTCTTCTCTTACCCAGGCATCGGGCTGCTGCTGCTCGGCGCGGTCCAGTCCGACGATTTCCCCCTGATGCAGGCGATCTTCCTGGTGATCACCTTCGCCGTCCTGCTCGCCAACCTGATTGTCGATCTCGTGATCGTTGCCGTCGATCCCCGGGTGCGAACGAGAGAGGCTGCCTGATGACCGCCGCATTTGCGATCGCCACCGATCCGACCGGGCTGGCAGCGCCGGCCCGCCAGCTCGGCCGCTGGGGGCGCCTGCCGCTGAAGGCCAAGGCGGGTGTGGTCCTGCTCGCGTTGTTCGTGCTCGTCGCGATCATCGGGCCGATGGTCGCGCCGTATAACCCGAGCTTTCAGAGCCCGAACCCGGCGTTGTCGCTGCACGCGCCGGATGCAGCCCATCTGCTCGGGACCACGCAGGCTGGTGAGGACGTCCTGTCGCAGGTACTGACCGGGGTCCGGCTGACACTCGAGCTGGGCTTCCTCGTCGGAGTGATCGCTACCGCACTCTCAGTGCTCATCGGTGTCACCTCGGCGTACCTCGGCGGCATCTGGGACGACATCCTCTCCCTTCTCACCAACGTCTTCCTGGTCATCCCCGCGCTACCGCTGCTGATCATCTTGCTCGGCTACCTGCCGCGCACCGGGCAGACCGCGACCATCCTGGTGCTCAGCGGCCTCGGCTGGCCGTGGGGTGCGCGCGTGATCCGCGCCCAGACGATGGCGATCCGCGGCCGCGACTTCGTCGCCGCGGCCCGCGAGACGGGCGAGAGCGGCTGGCGGATCATCGCCTTCGAGATCGTGCCGAACGAGGTCAGCCTCATCGCGGCCAACTTCGTCAATACGGTGCTGTATGCGATCGGCGCTTCGGTGGCGCTGGCGTTCATCGGCCTGACCAACACTTCCACCTGGAGTCTCGGCACCATCTTGTTCTGGGCGCAGAGCCAGCAGGCGCTGTCCCAGGGTGCCTGGTGGTGGTTGATCCCGCCTGGCGTCCTGGTGGCCCTGATGGGCACCGCGCTGGTGCTGCTGAATACCGGCATGGACGAGCTCGGCAACCCGCGCCTGCGGGACGCGAACCAGCGCGCCAAGGTAGACGGTCGACGGCTGCAGCCCACTGACCCGACACCGGTGCTGCACGCCGTGCTGGCGCCGCGGGCGGCGCGGCCCGGTCACCGCGTTCATGCGCTCGTTCTCCCGCACCGCGTACCTATCTGATCGCGCACGGCGTATCAGCGCATCCCAGGCAAGCGAGGGCCAGCGATGAGGACTGAGCTAGGCGGCCCCGTTTCCGTCCCGGTGGAGCCAGCGGGCCACGGAAGGTTCGAGGGCGAACCTGTGCTGTCGATTCGAGATCTTTCGGTTGCCTACCGCACCTCGGCTGGCGATGTGCGTGCGGTCGACCGGGTCAGCCTGGACCTGAACGCTGGCGAGGTTATCGGCCTGGTGGGCGAGAGCGGTTCGGGTAAGTCCACTCTCGCCTACGGGGCGACCCGGCTGTTGCGTGCGCCTGCGGTGATCACCAGCGGAAGCGTCCGGTACCAGGGCCGCCGGATGGATACGCCGACCGATGTGCTGCAGCTGAGCTGCCGAGCAGCTGGGAGGGCTGCGCTGGCGGGAGATCGCCATCGTTTTCCAGAGCGCGATGAACGCGCTGAACCCGGTACTGAACGTGCACGACCAGATGACGGACGTGATCCGCGCGCACCTGCCGCTGTCGCGGCGAGAGGCGACGGAAAAGGCGGCCGGCCTGCTGGAGATGGTAGGCATCGCGCGCAACCGGCTGCGCAGCCACCCGCACGAGCTGTCCGGCGGCATGCGGCAGCGAGTGATGATTGCGATGGCGCTGGCCACCGACCCCGAAGTGGTCATCATGGACGAGCCGACCACCGCGCTCGACGTCGTCGTGCAGCGCGAGATCCTGGGCCAGATCCTCGAGCTTAAGGACCGGCTGGGCTTCGCGATCCTGTTCATCACGCACGATCTGTCCCTGCTGATCGAGCTCGCCGACCGGATCGCAGTGATGTACGCAGGCCAGCTGATGGAGATCGGCACGGCGCAGGAGATCCACCACAGCCCCTCGCATCCCTACACCAAGCGGCTGCTGCGGTCGTTCCCGTCACTGCGCGGCCCGCGGCGGGACCTCACCGGCATCCCCGGCACGCCGCCTGACTTGCTGAACCCGCCTGCCGGATGCCCGTTCCTGGCGCGGTGTACCGAGGGCACGGACGCCTGCAAAACGATCGAGATCCGGCTCGCTAAGGTCCGCTCCGCGCTGGACCCGGCGCACGTGACCGCATGCCCGTTCGTACTGCCCGACGACGCCGGGACAGTGGATCTGGCTCGTTCAGCCGTAGCAGCTGCAGCCAGCCAGCCCAACATCGACCAGCACAGCGTCGAGGAGCTGAAGCCGTGAGCAGCCAGGAAACTGGCAGCTGGCGCCCACCGGGGCGGCCCCGGCCGGACTGATGTCTGCCGCGGCGGCTCGCGGGACGCTCACGCTGGCGGCAGCGGGGCTGGGTAAGGACTTCCGGCTCGGTCGCGGCCACGTGCTGCACGCGGTCCGGGATGTGTCGATCGGCCTGTACCGCGGCGCGGTTGTCGCGCTAGTCGGCGAGAGCGGCTCAGGCAAGTCGACCGTGGCGCGGTTGCTGGCCGGCCAGGAGCGTCCGTCCGCGGGCACCATCTGGCTGGATGACCAGCAGGTCCACTTGTCCGGCCGCCGCGCGTTCCGCCGATACAAGAGCGAGGTCCAGCTCGTCTTCCAGGACCCGTTCGCGTCGCTGAACCCGGCGCACACCGTGCGCTACCACATCGAGCGCCCGCTGCGGCTGCACCGCGGACGCTCGACGCGGGAGCAGGTGGCCGAGCAGGCTGCCGCCCTGATGGAGCAGGTCCGACTCAGCCCAGCTGACAAATACCTGGCGAAGTACCCGCACGAGCTGTCCGGCGGGCAACGGCAGCGCGTCGCGTTCGCCAGGGCGCTGGCCGCCAACCCGCGGGTACTGCTCGCTGACGAACCGGTCTCGATGCTGGATGTGTCCATCCGGCTCGAGATGCTCACGCTGCTCGACGACCTGCGGGACCGCTTCGAGCTGGCGATGCTGTACATCACCCACGACATCGCATCGGCCCGGTACTTCGCCGACGAAGTCCTGGTCATGTACGCGGGCCAGATCGTCGACCGGGGGCCGGCCGAAGACGTGACCCAGCGGCCCGCGCATCCGTACACGCAGCTGCTCATCAGGTCCGCGCCTGATCCCGACAACCTCGGTGGCGCGCTGCGAGAGGTCGCCAAGCAGCGTAACCAGGACGGGAACGCCCGCATCAACGGCAGCAGCAGCCCGCCGGCCGCAGGTGCTTGCTCGTTCAGCAACCGGTGCCCGTTCGCTGATGACCGATGCCGCGCGGAAGCGCCACCGCTATTGCAGATCTCGTCGTCCAGGGCTGCCGCGTGCTGGCGGCTGGACGTCGCAGCTCCTTCCGTCTATGCCAGGCGCGAAGGGGGTGGGGACCTTACGAGCTAGCTCACAGTCGTATGAATCCGCACCAGGCGGCACGTTAGGCATAATGCATAGGAAAGGTGAAAATGAGCGTTAATCATCTGAGAGTCAGAGGGGTCGTCGCCATTGCCGCGGTCGGCCTGCTGGCAGCCGGGGTCGCTGCGTGCTCGTCAACCCCGGCGCCCGGCTCATCGAAGTCGACTTCATCGAGGTCGTCGGACACCCTGGTGATGGAGAGCTCTCCGGAGACCACCATCACCCAGGACTTCAACCCGTTTGTATCGACTGCCGCCCCGCAAGGCATGGGCGCAACCGGCCTGATCTACGAGCCGCTGCTGCAGTTCGATCTCGCCTCGCCACCGAAGTACTACCCGTGGCTGGCCACGTCCTACGCATGGGGCAACGGCGGTAAATCCATCACCTTCACGATCCGGCAGGGCGTGAAGTGGAACAACGGAACCACCATGACGCCGGCCGACGTCGCCTTCACTTACAACTACGTGATGAAGTACGCGGCGATCAACCTGGCTGGACTCGCGATCACCGGCGCTACCGCGTCGGGCAACACTGTCACGGTCAACTTCAGCTCCGCGCAGTACCTGAACCTGCAGCAGATAGCCGGCGTGCCGATCCTGCCGCAGTCGGTCTGGGGCAGTGTGACTACTCCGACGACCTTCACCGACTCCAAGCCCGTGGGCACCGGCCCCTACGTGCTGAAGTCCTTCACTCCGCAGGGCTTCACGCTGACGAAGAACCCGTCGTACTGGCAAGAGTCGCTGATCCATGTGCCGAACGTCTACTTCCCCGTCTATACCACCAACAACGGCGCGCTGTCGGCGCTGTACTCCGGGGCAATCGACTGGACCGGCAACTTCATTCCTGGCCTGCAGAAGGAGTTCGTCTCCAAGAGCCCGGCCTACCACCACTTCTGGGAGGCACCAGGCAGCACCAACGCCCTGATGCCCAACCTCAGCAAGTGGCCGACCAACCAGCTAGCAGTCCGGCAGGCGATCAGCCTGGCGGTCAACCGCTCACTGCTTGCCTCCGAGGGCGAGGCAGGGCTGGAGAACCCGGTCACCAACACCAGCGGGATCACGCTGCCCACGTTCGCCGCGTGGGCTGGCCCGGCGGCTAGCGACACCGTCGCGGCTTCCGGCAGCGCGTCGGCGGCTGAGGCCGTGCTGGCTAAGGCGGGCTACAAGAAGGACTCCAGCGGCTACTACGCGCTGGGCGGCAAGGAAGTCGTGGTCACGCTCATCGCCCCGTCCGCCTACACCGACTATGCCGCGGTCGGCTCCATGGTGGCGAACGAGCTCAAGTCGGCCGGTATCAACGCCAGCTTCCAGGGCATCAGCGTGGACGCCTGGAACGCCGACATGGCCGACGGCGACTTCTCCCTCGCCGAGCACTGGTCGAACAACGGCCTGACGCCGTTCAACCTGTACGACAACTGGCTGAACAGTTCACTGGACAACGGCAAGGCCAACACCGGTGACTACGAAGGCCTGAAGAACGCCACGCTGGACGCGGATCTGGCCAAGCTGGCCGGAGACTCGAGCGTGACGCAGCAGACGACTGACCTCGCCCCGATCGAGGACTACGTCGCCAAGAACCTGCCGGTGATTCCGATCACGACGGCGTCGGAGTGGTTCGAGTACAACTCGCAGTACTTCGTCGGCTGGCCAACCCAGACCGCTCCGTACGAGACCGGGCAGCCGACTGGCACCAACACCGGTGCCGGCGCTGGCACCGACGAGGTGGTGATCCTGCACCTCAGCCCGCGCATGTAAGCGCACGTCAGTAACCGCACAAGAGATGGCTAGGCCGCGCAGCTAGGCAGAGCGCAGCTAGCGGCAGGTGGCCAGGATGGCCCGCCCCCGGTTTTGGCGGGGGCGGGCCGCATCTTGTGAGCAAATGATCTTGAATGAATGTGACCTGGCTGTTGCCCTAGGAACAGCCAGGTCACATTCATTCAAGATCATCCGGTGTAGGGAAGCGCGCTTAGTCGTAGCTGGCCTCGATCAGCCAGCGGCCTTCCTGCACGACGGCTAGCCAGGCAGCCCCGTCTTCGGTAACCAGCTGGAACCTGGCCTGGCGGCGCGCATACCGCGGATCCCACCACCGTTCAGTGACCGGCCACGGACCGGCCCAGGCAGTGACTGCTCTTGCCGGGCTGCCGGATGCCGCCAGCCAGGCCGGCGGCGCGGACAGCTGAGCTCGTCCGCTGACCGTTACTTCCTGGCCGGAGTCATCAGTCACGCTGACCGCCAGCGGCGCACCGAAGACGCTCGCCGGTGCCGGAGCCGGGATCTGGTCCGGCCACGGTCGATCGGCCGGGCGCTGCGGGACTCCCGCATCGCCGAACGGCACGAGCAGTACTTGCTCGGCTGGCCTGCGACCGCCAGCGAGCACCGGCCGGGTCACCCGGTCGTGGCCGAGCATCGCCTGCACCCTGATCGCCGCACGGGCTACCCGGTCGCTGGGCACCGAGTCGCCCCACAGCGCTAGCTGTCGTCCGGTGGCGCGGACCAGCTGATCCGGGACCAGCCGGAGCAGCACGATCCCGGCCGTGCCGTGCCAGCCATCGAGCTGCCAGCGAACGCGCTCGGCCACGGCCAGCGCTGACAGCAACCCGTCATGCCGCCACAGCCGGCTCAGCTCCTGACCGTCGGCGCAGCGCACCTGCACCTGAATCCGCACGCAGGCAACACCGGCAGCCGCCAGCCGGTCATGCATCTGATCGGCCAGCGCCTTGGCCGCGAAGATGGCTGGCTCGGACTGCTCGGCCGGCGGGTCGAACTCCAGCTGCACAGACAGATCGGCGGCCGGCGGCCGCGGGATCAGCGGTCGCGGGTCGAGCCCGCGGGCCAGCCGGCTGGCGAGTTTGCCGGGCGGCCCGAACCGGCTGGCGGCCTCGGCTGCCGGCAGCGCGGCAAGCTGGCCCAGCGTCTCAATGCCCAGCCGGGGCAGCAACTGGCAGAGCTCGGGTATGTCCAGCACGCCTACCGGGAATCCGGACAGGAACTCCGGCGTCTCCCCCGGCGGCACCAGCAGGCCGGTCGGCCCGGCGCGCGCTGCCAGCCCGGCGGCGAACAGGCCATCAGCGATCCCGGCCTGACAGGGAAACCCGCTCCGGCCGACAGCCTCGGTCAGCTTCCTGGCTAGCTCGGCTTCGCCGCCGAAGTAGCGAGCCGGACCACGGGTCGTGATCGCGCAGACGCCGGGCCGGAGCACCTCGACTTGCGGGCAGAAGTTCTCGACGATGGCGACTACCGGCTCGAAGGCGCGCGCGGCTGCGCTGTCGCTGTTTGCACTGTCGTTGTTTGCACTGTCGTTGTTTGCACTGCCACTGTTTGCACTGTCACTGCTCGCACTGCCACTGTGCGCACTGTCGCTGTCGAGCCAGTCCGGGCAGCGCAACACGAGCACCCGGCGGCGGGCGGCAGCCTGACCCGTCATCCGCTGCTCACTAGCGGCTCGCTTGCATCCGCCCGCACGGTGCCGGAGTAGTCGCCGTGCGAGCCGATCCCAGCCAAGCCAGCGGCCGCCGTGACGGCACCGTCCGGACCCGGCAGCCACAGCCACGCCGAACGCGGCCGCTCCCCCGCTCCGCGCCCGGACGCGATCACCTGCGCCTTGCGGGCGCGCAGCCGCCCGTACCCTGCGCCGATCCCGGTCCACTCCGTGTCTGTCACTAGCAGCCGGGATTGCGCGCCAGGCCAGTCCCCGGCGACCACGAGCACGCTGCCGTACCGCCGGGCTGCCGCCTCCAGCTTCCGCCGCAACTGGGCAGACGGCTGCTCCGGCGGTCGCAGCAGCACGATGTCGAAACCGTCCAGCAGCGATGCCACCACCTGCGCCCAGCCGGGGCCGGGCTCGGCGACCAGCAGCACCCGGTCCGGGTCCAGCCCCGCCTGCGCCGCTGCCCGCACGCCGACGGCCGGCACTCCGACGATTGCGCACCACGCACCGTCGGCTACCGCGCCCGCAGCCAGAGCCAGCGGCAGCAGCCCCCAGTCCCCCGATGTCACCACCGAACCGCGCTGCAGACCGCCGCCGGGCAGCAGTTCTCGCAGTGCCGGGAGGACCGGCAGCAAGCCCGCACCGGTCAGCACGTCGTCCCGGTGGCGCACCGGGGATAGTGAGATGACCTGAGCTACCCCCGTTCCCATTCCACTACTATCGAACAGGTATTCGATCCAGTCAAGGCCGCGGCTGTGCCGGGCACGAACCGTGCTCCGGGTGAGGGTCCTCAGGTCGGTCACCGGCACCAGACAGCCGTCGACTTCACCGGGATCATGCCGAACCGGGTGCCGTTAGCCGGTGATCGTAGTAAACCTCCGTACATGAGCTATGGCAGCAAGCCGGGTAAGCGCCGTTTCGCTGAGATCGTCACAGCGCTCGCATTAATCGTCGCCGGGCCTGCGGCCCTCCTGCAGGTGCTGCCCGCGACCGCCGCTGACGCAGCCGCGATGCCTGTCGCAGCCACGGCGCGGCCGGCTGCCAAAGCGGTCTACTTCCACACCTTGCCGCCTGGCGCCAAACTGCCAAGCGACGCGAAGTGCGCCAGGCTCGTCAACGCGGCACCCCGGCCCGAGGACAAGGCCGTCAACAAGCCGTACAACAAGCGCAAGGGACGGCACGTCAGCGCGAAGTTCCTGGCCGACGACGGCCCCCAGGCTCAGAAGCTCGCGAAGCGGATTGACGGCAACTTCACCGGCACCACCATCGACATACTCCGGTGGGCAGCCTGCAAGTGGGGCATCGACCAGGACATCGTGTTCGCCCAGGCGGCCGTGGAAAGCTGGTGGCGGCAGAACACGCTCGGCGACTGGGGCACCGACCTCTCCAAGTGCCTGCCCGGCTACGAGAAGAACGGCGAATGCCCGCAGAGCTACGGCATCCTGCAGAACCGCTACCCGTACGAACCCGGTGGCTGGCCGGCCATTGCCAGGTCGACCGCGATGAACGCCGATGCGGCCTACGCGATCTGGCGCTCCTGTTACAACGGCTACGAGACCTGGCTCAATACTGTGCAAAGGGGAACTCAGTACCACAAAGGTGACGCCTGGGGCTGCGTCGGGCGCTGGTTCGCTGGCCGCTGGCGCACTTCACCGGCACTCGGCTACATCGCCAAGGTTAAGCAGTACCTGCACGAGCGGATCTGGACGACGCCGGACTTCCAGCAGGGACACTGACCCCAGCAGCCTTTGCCGCGGCAGCGACGGTTCGCCGGGCAGTTGACCTCAGATGTAATGTTGTAATCCCGATGTGGAGAGCGCATGACATCTGATTCACCTCTTGACGCTTACTCCCGCACGGTGGCCGGCGTAGCGGCCGAGCTAACCCCTCGAGTGGCAAGCCTGCGAGTCCCGAGTCCTGGCGGCCGGTTGCGCAGCGAGGGCCTGGGCTCCGCAGTGATCTATACGCCCGACGGCTTCCTGCTCACGAACGCGCATGTCGTCGGGCGGGCCGAGCACGGCACGGCACTCTTCGCCGACGGGAGTAGCGCCGACTTCCGGGTCGTCGGCGCAGACCCGCTCTCCGACCTCGCGGTAGTGCGAGCCGACAGCCAGACACCGAATACAGCCGTCCTGGGCGAGGCTGATGAGCTCGTCGTCGGTCAGCTAGTGGTCGCCGTTGGCAGCCCGCTCGGGCTCACCGGCTCGGTGACTGCTGGCGTCGTCAGCGCCCTCGGCCGGTCGCTGCCCACCAGCGCTGGAGCGAGGGCCAGCCTGGTCGAGGACGTGATCCAGACCGACGCGGCACTTAATCCCGGCAATTCCGGCGGCGCCCTCGCCGACTCCCGCGCGAGAATCGTTGGCATCAACACCGCAGTCGCCGGGGTGGGCCTTGGCCTGGCTGTCCCCATCAACGCCACGACCCGCAAGATCATCGCTGCGCTCATGCGCGACGGTAAGGTCAAGCGCGCCTATCTCGGCATCGTGAGCTCGCCTGCACCGCTCCCGGAGAAACTGCGCGAGCGGTTCGGACGGCCGAGCGGCCTGCGGGTCGCCGAAGTCGTGCCGAACGGTCCCGCCGCCAGGGCCGGCTGCGCCCCGGTGACTTGCTGATCAGCGCAGGCGGCCTGCCCGTGACCAGAGCACAGGACCTGCAGAAGCTCATGTTCAGTGAAGCGATCGGACGACCACTCGCGATCACTGTCATGCGGAACGGCGCGCTCGTCGACGTGATCGCCGAGCCGACTGAACTGGTCGCGGCCTGACCCTCGGGGCTCCCTGCTCGACCCTCCGGGCTCCCTGCTCGACCCTCCGGGCTCCCTGCTCGACCCTCCGGGCTCCCTGCTCGACCCTCCTGGCTCCCGCGCGTGGCACCCCGACCCGGACCCCCGGACCCCCGGACCCCGGACACTTAATGCATTAGGCACGACGGCTTAATAAATATTGCCCTGCCTTTACCAGTGACAAAGAATCGCCTGAAGCCCCCAATACCCGTGCCTGAATTTTCCTTGAACTACGTCTCAGAATCGTCACTGAAATGAATCCTCCCGTTCTAGTCAGTGTCACATGCCAGCCGCGGCAGGCTTACGCTGGACGGATCTTTACGCCCCGCGGAGCGATACCTGGCCGCAGCTCCACACCACACCGCACACCGCCCTGCTCACCGAGGTTGTACCGGGCAGCTTCCTTTTATGGCAACTGCCAGGGAGAAATGCGCACGCTTTATTCGATTACGCTTCGGTATCCTCCCCGCAGAAACCCGTCCGGCGGCTGCTAACTTGGACTCCATAAACGTCAGTCGCCGGGTCACGGACGATTGACGGCCGGGGGCCACGGGGCAACTGCCTCCTTTCCTTGAGTTCAAGGCTCAGCTAACTCCTCATTCAGGCGGATTGAGCTTCGCATGAGCTTTGACGTGCACGGGCACGCCCAGTTGAAACCAGCGCAATCAGTACCGGTAACCGCGAAGCCGACGCATGCGCCGTCCGCCGCACAAGCGCGACCGCCACGGTCAGCGCTGATCTGGCTGTGGGTCGCGGCGGCCGGCATCGGTGCCTCGCTGCTCACCTTCGTGGCCGTCTCGCTGGCACGGGACTCCTGGATGGGGCCGCCGCTGACGATGCCGCGGGTTGGTCCGCCGTTTCAGCTCTCGACCTGGCACCTGTCGTTGAACGCTGTCGCTGTTGCCCTCTGGCTAGCGGCGATCGCGGGCGGCGTAGGGGTGACAGCCGGACTCATCGCAGTACGCAAGCGCGCCCTGCCACCAGTGCGGCTACTGCTCGTCGCCGCGGCCGTCGTCGTGATCGTGCTGACGGTAATGCCACCGGTCGGCTCGACGGATTCGCTGGATTACATGGCATTCGGGCGGATGGTGGTGCTTGGCCACAGCCCGTACGTCATGGTGCCCTGGGACCTCATTCACATGCACGACCCGGTAGGTAAGTCCATCCCGTGGGAGTGGGGCCGCAACACGACGCCCTACGGTCCGGCCGCGACCATTGAGGAGTTCCTGGCCGCCAAGCTTGGCGGGACCTCAGCAGCCCGGATCGTGTTCTGGCTGAAACTCGCCAACGCGGCCGCGTTCGGGCTGGTGGCCTACACCGCCGACCGGCTCCTGCGCTCAGACCCCGCCGCGCGCCTGCGCGCGCACTTCATGTGGACTGTTAACCCCCTGCTGATCTGGCAGCTGATCGCGGCCGCGCACCTGGACGTGCTGGCCGCCGCAGCCGGAATGCTGGGCCTGATAGTGGCCGGCGGGTGGCCAACGGCAGCGAGGACCGGGTATTCACGGCTTGGCCGCGTCCTTGCGGGCGGAGCGCTCATCGGCCTGGCAGCCGACATCAAGATCACTTTCGTGCTCTTCGGCCTCGGCCTTGCCTGGGCGCTCCGCCGCTCGCTCGTCTCATGTGCCGCGGCAGCCGTCGGAATGCTCGCCGTGCTGTTGCCGAGCTATGCCTGGTTCGGGCCGCCGGCCATCCTCTCGGTCGAGGGTCGCGGCGACCGGACAACTGCCGACAATTTCTACCAGCTCTTCTCCCACGCCAAGCACGGCTTTCTGATGCAGCATGTCGGCCTCGTCGCGGCTGTCCTCGTGGCCGGCCTGGCCATCGTCACGCTGACCCGGCTGCCGGGCCGGACCGCCGCGCAGCCAGCTATCTTCGCCGCGCTGGCGCTGAGCACTGCCTGGCTCTTCGTCTGGCAGTACCAGTTGCCCTCGTACGAGGCGATGGTGATCTGCCTGCTGATCCTGGTGCCCGCCTGCTGGCTCGACTGGCTGGTGATGGCACGCCTGACCGCCGCCACCATCGCGCTGATGCCCGGCAACCCCACGCCGTTGCGGTCGCACCTGCTGGCCAGAATCGAATTGGACGCCATCACGCTGGCCGTTCCGATCGTGCTGCTCATGGTCGTCACCGCGCTGATCACCGGGTGCCTGATTCAGCGCCGCCGGCAATCGTCGCCTGCAGTCGCGCCGGCGTCCTGATTGCCGCTCAGCAAGAACCTTCGTCCTGACACCGGAAACGGGGCCGACGGGCGAACTCTCAGCCGCTGACCACCGGTTTGGGGGCGAGGTCCGCCGGATCCGGTGTCCCGGCCGGGCCAGCTGCCTCGCGGCGGCGCGCCGTCTCGCTGGCTACCGCCAGAACCGCCAGCTGCGCGAACAACACCAGTCCGGTCAGTACGAACAGGTTGCCGGTAATCAGCTGGAAGCCATGCCAGTGGTACTCCACGTACCAGGGCCGGTCTCCCCGCTGCGCGAAGATGCCGGGGTTGGTGTTCGGCGGAATCCAGATCAGGCCCTCCGAGAAGCCGCCCAGATCCGGCGGCTGGCCCCACAGGAAGCCAGGCCAGGCGCCGAACACCCCGGCCAGCACTGCCGCTCCGGCAAGGCCGGCCCACCGGAGCGACCGGCGTGCCCGGATCCCGTAGACCACCAGGACAGTGACACCCGGCACAATCCAGACCCAGTGGTGGTCCCAGCTAACCGGCGACACGAGCAGACCGGTGAGCGCGCAGGTCAGCACCCCTACTGTCCGGTGCCCGGCGCGATCAAGCGCAGCCGCCGAAGCGATGCCGACGACCAGCGTCACGAATGCGGCTACCAGCCAGAGAGGCTGACCAGCCGCGACGCTGCCGGCCAGTCTGACAAGTAGCCCTTGCAACGACTGATTGCCCTCCCAGCCAGGAAAACCAGTCCGGCTCCCCTTCAGGAACAGGCCATCTAGCCACCAGGCGCGCGAATCGGCCGGCAGAACCACCCCGCCGAGCAAGACAGATGCCGCGAACGTGGCTATCGCTACGCCGGCCTGCCGGTACCTGCGAGTCAGCAGCAGATACGGGATGAAGATCAGCGGCACTAGTTTGATCCCGGCGGCGATGCCGACGGCGGCGCCCTTCCACCACCGGTCGTCTGGCTGGCACAGATCCCACATGATCAGCGCCATCAGCACTAGCTCGATCTGGCCGAGATAGAGCACGCGTTGTACCGGCTCGGTCCATATCAGGGCCCCGGCCAGCACCAGCGTGCCACCGAGCCGGAGCATCCCGGCGCGGAAGCCGAGGGAGCCGAGGGTGACCCAGATCGTCGCGGCGAGCGCCGCGATGTTCGCTGCGATGGACAGCTTGAGCAACAGGGTCCAGGACGGCAGCAGGAGGACGGTGAACACCATCGCGGCAAACGGCGGATAGGTGAATTTCAGTCCGGTCCCCGGCCAGTCGTAGAGCGGCGCGGCAAGTCTGGAGTTGTAGGCGGGCCCCAGCTGCGCAACGACTTTCCCGCCCAGCCGGTAGACGTGCAGGTCAACCGGTACCAGCCAGCGGTCCATCGGATGGGTGAGGATGAAGGCGCAATAGCACGCCATCATCGCCGCGAACACGACCAGGCCGGCGATCAGCAGCATCGCCGGAGTTGGCCGGCGCAGGCGCGGAAGGCTCACGACCGCCACACTGGCCGGGCGCGGGCCGATGTCGGGCGCCGTCACAGGCCAGCCGCCCGCAACGATGCCGGCGGCGGTGAGGCAGCCAGAATAGTGCGCACGTGTCACACTAACTCGCGGCCAGATTTCGCTTCCCGGCGGGAAACCACCATGTGACCAGGCAATGAGCGGGAAATTAGCTAGCCGATACCAGCCGCGTGGGGGATGTGCGCCACCACGTCACCAACCGGCCCGCTGCATAGCACACTGCACCGCCCGTGCCGACGAAAAAGCCGATCGGCCAGTTCGTCTCGAACGATGCCGCGATCGCGATCCAGACCGTCAGCATCGCGAGCACGACCGACAATCCCATCGCCGACAGGGGGCTGGCAGTCAGCGATCGGGCTGCCGCCGGCGGCCCGATCATCAGGCTGAAGATGAGCAGCGCACCGACGACCGGGAGCGTCAGGCTGGTCGCGAGCGCGACGATCACCAGGAAGATCAGTTCCATCCGAGCGGTGCTGATGCCGCGGGCCGCGCTCGACTCAGGCGTCAGTGACGACATCAGCAGCGGCCGGAAGAACAGCAGGACAGCGAGCACGCAGACAGCGCCAAGGATCGCAATGGGCAGGATCTCTGTCGTGCTGACTCCGAGGACCTCACCGAACAGCAACGAGTAGATCTCCGCCGAGTACTCGACGGTGAAGCTGAGGAACAGGGCCCCGAGCCCGAGCATCACCACCAGGATCAGCGCAGTAGCCACGTCGCGCCTGGAGCGCTTGCTCAGCCAGCCGATCGCCAGCGCACCGACCAGTGCGAACGCGCCCAGCCCGACGAGAGTGTTGATGCCGAGCAGGCTGGCCCCGGCGGCTCCAGCGAAGGCTCCCTGGGGCACTGCATCGGCGACGAAGGCGGCACCCCGCAGTACCACGAAGAAGCCGACCACGCCGGCGATGACCGCGACGATCGACGCGGTAACCCAGGCATTGATCATGAACGGAGCAAACACCGCTGGCTAGCCCTCCGCCCGGCGCGCTCGCCTGGGTAGCTGCGCGGCGACGAATCCGAAGAAGATCAGCACCACGATGAAGAAGCTCACCGGCCAGCCGTCGTGGCTCGGCGGCCAGGTGAAGCTGTCATAGGCCAGCACTACGCCGAGCCAGGTAGCCGCAACGGCGATCAGTGCCGCGGCGACCGTGGCCCGGCCGGGCGTGCTGGTTAGCCGGAGCGCGATCGCGGCGGGCCCGACGAGCAGCGCCGTCGACAGGATCGCCCCGATCGTGACCGCAGCTAGCGACACGGCGAGCGCGATTGCGATCAGGCACGCCAGACCGGTGAGCCGCACTCGCACGCCGCGCGCCGCCGCGACATCGGCGCTGACCGAACTGAGCAGCAGCGGCCGGTACAAGATGGCCACGATGGCCAGAGCTGGCACGCCGAAGGCCACCACCAGCGGGATCGCGCTGGTGCCGATCGTGAACATGGAGCCGAACAGGATCGTTACCGTCGCGCCGGTCGTCGAGGTCGATGTGGTGTCCCAGTACAGGAACAACGCAGCCAGGCCGAGGCCGGCGCCGCGGACGATCCCGGTCGCCAGGTCGCGTCCGCGAGGCCTGCGGATGCCGATCATGTCCATCACGCCGGCCGCGATCACGCCGGTACCGGCGAAGCCCCACAGCGGGCTGATGCTCGCCAGGAAGGACGCGGACCCGCCAGTGACCGACAGGTCCGCCAGCGCGTGGCCTGAGTACGACTGTCCGCGCAGCACAGTGAAGGTGCCGACCACGCCTGACACCAGCGCCGCGATCCCGCCGACCGCCAGCGCCACGTGCACGGGCGAGCTGGCGAAGAAACCGGGCGCGAACAGTACGCGGAGCACCGAGGTCAACCCCGTTTCCTCGTGGTACTCAATGTTGTACCTCGGCCGGGGAGTGATCCGGGTGGCCTGGCGCAGCCGCGGTCTCGTCTCCCGCCAGGATTTCGAACCCGTCACCGGCGTGCGCGACTACTAGCAACCGGCCGTGCACGTTCAGCACGTCGACGTGGTGGCCGTACAGGGCGCTCAGCACGTCCTCGCGGATGACCTCGTCGGTGGTGCCGCTTGCCGCCCGGCCGCCGGCGAGGTACACGACCCGGTCCATCACCGGCAGCAGCGGATTCATCTCGTGCGCCGAGATCAGCACCGAGACTTGCTGGTGGCTGGTGATTTCCGCGAGCAGCGAGATGATCTCCTGAGCGCTGCGGATGTCAAGGTTCGCCAGCGGCTCGTCGAGTAGCAGCAACCGTGGCTGGCTGATCAGCGCGTGCGCGATCATGACTCGCTGTTGCTCGCCGCCAGACAGGTTACCTACCCGCTGGTTCGCGAATCTGGTGGCGTCGACCGCTTCGAGCATCTCGTCAATTCGCTGACGTCGCTGCCGGGACGGAAACGGGATGCCGAGGCGGTGCCCGTCCAGGCCGAGGCCGACCAGGTCCCTGGCGCGCACCGGCATGTCAGCGTCGAGCTGGATCTTCTGCGGAACGTAACCGACGAGCCCCCGGCCGGTTGGCCGGCCGCCGATGCTGACCCGGCCGGCCGTCGTGGCCTGGAGCCCGAGTATCACTCGCAGCAGCGTCGTCTTGCCCGCGCCGTTAGATCCGATCAGCCCGACGAGCTCGCCAGGCCCGACCGTGAAGCTGACATCGTCAAGGATCTGCCGGCCCGCCAGCTTGACGCTGACGCCGTCGACGGCCAGCACCTGGCTGCTGATCTCGCCCGGCCGGGCCGTGCCGTTAACCGCCATTGCCACCGCCATCAGAGCTTCTCCGTCGAGACCTTACTGGCAACCGCCTTGCGGAGCGCGCTGACTTCGGCGAGCATCCACGACTGGTAGCTGTAGCCCGTCGGCATGGTCTCGTAGACCCCGACTACCGGGATGCCGTAGCGGTGGGCCGCTGCCAGGAACGATGTGGTGAGGGGATCGGTGACCTGCTGGTTGTAGAGAAAGACCTTCACCTTGTGCTGGGCGAACAAGCTGTCCTGCAAGGACACGTACTGGGGCGACGGGTCGACACCGTTCATGATGTCGGCCTGCAGGCCGAACGGGGTCATGATGTCGGTGCCGGTCGCCTGCAGCATGTAGTCGCCGACCGGTTCGGTGACTGCCACCGGAGTGCCGCCATAGGCTGCCTTGAATTGCGCGATGGCAGTGAGCCAGGGCTGCAGCGACTTGTCGAACCTGACGACGTTGGCGTGGAAGTACGCGGCGTGCGCCGGACTTAGTTTCGCCAGGTCGGCCGCGATCGCCGCGGCAACCTTCGACATGGTCTGCGGCGAGTACCACAGGTGCGGGTTCGGGGTGCTGTCCGGCAAGCCGAGCAACTGCTGCACGTCGATCACCTTGCGGCCGGAGCTCGCCGAACTGCTCTCGATCTTGTTCATGTAGGTGTCGTAACCGAGGCCGTTCTGCACGATCAGCTGGGCGGCGGCGACTTCTCTCGCGACCGACGGGCTGGCCTCGAAAGTATGCGGGTCGGTGTTCGGGTTGCTCTCGACAGCGCTGACCGCCACATACTTGCCGCCGATCTGGCCGATGACGTTCGCGTACTCGTTCTCAGCACCGACGGCAACGACAACGCCGGGACGGGTTCCGGCAGAGCTATCCGAGCAGGCAGCGACCAGCAAGCCAGCCGACGCGGTGAGAGCGATCGCGACCATGGCACGACGGAGTTGCATACCGGTCTCCAGCGGGTTCTCGGGCTAGCAGGGTGAGCTGACTCGAACGCACCGCGGCGCAGCCCCTGGCCGATGGGACCCGCTTAGTGCTAATGAAAACCATAACCACTAAGGACCGGGGCGTCAAGCTACGACCAGTGCCTCGGGACGGCCCGTAACAGCCCAACTCGGCGACTTAACACCCGAAACGGTCCGTTCGCTGTCCGGTTATCAGTTGTTCTGACCGTTTCTCGCAGGCACGATCGAATGCTAAGTCGCCTCTCTGCTGGTGCCTGGCCAACGAGAACCGGGCAATTGGTGCGGGTCAGCTGGCCGCCGCGGTCAGGAGGACTGTCGCGCGTTCGGCTGCTGCCCGCACCCGCGGAACCGGATCGTCGCGCAGGGCCGCCACCGAGTCGAGTGCCGCGCCAATCTGTCGCTTCGCCACGACCTTGGCCGCCATCTCGCGCACTCGCCAATGCTCGTCGGCAAGCGCGTCGATGATCGTGCTCGCCGCCTCGCTTGCGTCTGCGGGCCAGGCGTAAAGCAGACCTCTCGCACCCCAGACCCGGCGCCAGTACTGGTTACGCTGCGCAGGCCCGTCATCGAGCACAACGTGCCCGGCCGGCCCGCTGAGGGCCAGGATGAAATCGTCGTCCAAGTCCTGGCCCCGGAGGAGTGCTACGCAGCCGGCCACAACCTGCGCCGTGCCGCGCCGCCCGCACTCGATCTCCACGCTCTGCCGAGGCGTGAGTTCCCAGCCTGACCGTGCTGGCACAGTCTCACTTCCGTCCCGGGTCTCGTCCGACACCAAGCCTGGCATGTCCAACCCCCTGATCGGCCAAGCACAGCCAAGGCCTGGAGTTCACGGCCGGGAATCAGTTGCGGGCCCGACATGGACATATATCCGGCAAGTCAGCATGATGAGGACCGGCAACGGCACTACGCGTGGAGGCCAGGTGCGTCGGATCTCAGCGAAGCTCGCAACTGCAGTGCTCGCAGCGGGCATTGCGGCAGCGTTCATGTTCTCCGCGGGCCCGGCGTCAGCGACGGGGGCAGCTGCGGCAGCCTGGCCCGCCGCCGGCGCCCGCACGACTGGCGGGCATCAGTCCCGTGGCCCGGCTTGATCGCGAACTCGGGATCTCGGCAATCCTCCGCGCCGCTGCGGCCCATCCTGGCGCGACGCCCGCACGTTCTACGGCGACCACCGGTCTGCCGTCGAAAGCAGATCAGATCAAGGTCCTCACCAAGGCGCTCGCCAGGATGCGGAAGCTGCCGCAGGATTACCTCGGCAACCTCGATGTCTTTGCGTTCGGCGTCGGCTCACTCTGGCGCAAGGGCATCGACGGTGCCGGGACCACCGTCGCAGTACTCGAAGGCTGGAATTACAAATACATCGGGCAGCAGGTAGACGCCTTCGATAAGGAATACGGCCTGCCGAATCCGCATCTGACCACCATCTACCCGGCTGGCAAGCTACCCAAGAGGTGCCCTCGCGGCATGGTCAAGCTAGGCAGCTACGGTTCCTGCGCGGCTTGGGCCGGCGAGATGATCATCGACGTGCTCTCAGTCCACCTGATGGCGCCCTACGCGAACATCGTGATCTCCGCGACCCCGGCGGACACGCAGATCACCGACGATGCCGCCAGCCAGGTCGCGCCGCCGGAGATGATGAAGGCCGTCGAGTTGATCGCCGCTAAGCGCCTGGCGAACGTGATCTCTATCAGCGACGGGACCGGCGAGTCCAGTTACAGCGACGGCCAGCCGGAAATCGTTGCTCAGGATCCCGGCGAACTGGCGGCGGCAGCGGCCGGTATCCCCCTCCTCGTGGCGACCGGTGACTGCGGTGTGGTTCAGAATCTCCCGGCAGCCTCATCTCAGTGCGGCGACACCTCCGCCTACCCGGACACCGCGGCCTGGGACGACTCGCCGTGGGTCACTGCCGTCGGCGGCAACATCCCGGTACTGACCAGCCGGCTGAGGCTCTCTCATCCGCCAACGCTGTGGACCGAAGTCTGTGACGCTTACTCCTCTCCCAAGGTGATCTGCGCGTCCGGGGCAGGCTATTCAAAGGTGTTTGCTCGTCCGGCGTACCAGCAGGGTGTCGCGAACATCACCGGCAGCGATATGCGATCCGTCCCGGACATAACGATGGACGGCATGTACGGCACATCGGAGGCATCGCCGCTGTTCGCGGGCGTGCTCGCGCTGGCAACGCAAGAAAACAAGGGGGACGTCGGCCCGGTTAACCCCGCGCTTTACGGTCAGCTCGGGCCGGCCGGGATCAAGGACGGCATTCAGGACGTCATTGGCGGCAATAACTCGTTCACCCTGCCCGACAGCACCGTCGTGCCGGGCTTTACCGCCGTCAAGGGCTTCGACGTCGCAAGCGGCTGGGGTACCGTGAGCGCGCCCGCTTTCGTGTCGGCCCTTGTCGCCGCCACCAGCGCTGACCACCAGGAATCTGTCGCCCGCGAGCAGGCCCGAGCGGGATTGACGCGCCTTGAGAAGGCAGCCTCGGTGACGCCGTCAACGGTTCCGCGCGACGGCACCGCGAAGCTCATCGCGACCGGCTTCCTGCCGCTCCATCCGGTGCGCATCTACGTCGACGGACGCTACGTCGCAACCAGGCACGCCAGTGACGCCGGGACCGTCAGGTACCTGATCAGCACGTCGCAGCTTGGCCTGAGGCCAGGCCGCCATACCGTGACACTCATCGGGATGCTGCTCACCGAGCACCGCGCCTTCGTCAGTCGGTAGCGCGACAGGTGGCGCCGTCCACGGTGACGGTGATCCTCACCCCAGGTGGCGGTCCATTCAGGTAGATCAGCGCGTACCCGGAACTGTCGGTCTGGTAGCTGTGCGAGTACCCGTCGGCGCTCGCGGTAGCCGTCGTGTCGGGCCGGTTGGAATGGAGGTAGACGTTGTTCTCGTCATAGGCGGCGTTGTAGACCGAGGCCGTGGCAGTACACCAAGCGCCAGAGCCGGCATGCGAACCAGGCGGCGGCGCGTAGCGTTCGGCTACGCCGTAGTCGCTGCTAAGGACTCTGCTAACGGCTGCCACGACGGCCGCATCGCCGGTACGGATACCCAGTTCGCGGTTGTAGTCCAGACTCGCGACGGAGAAGTTTTGCGAGCCGATCAGCACCTGCTGGCCGGGCCGTCCGGCATCGGCGGCTATCACCTTGGCATGGATGTACAAGTCACCAGAGTCGTCAGGGTAGAGCCGAATATGCACGCCGTCTCTGGCGAGCTGCGTGAAGGCGGAATCCCAGTCGGGGCTGGCAGTCATCGTGATTTCGACACGGACGCCGCGGCGGGCGGCAGCCGCCAGCGCGGCGGTCACAGCCGGGTCGTTCATCTCCTCGTTCTCCAGCGCCAGGGTGTGCGCCGCCCCGTTAATGACCGACAGGATCGACGTCTCGGCGTTGGTAGGTGACCAGACCAGGTCCGTGCCGCCCGGCGGATCGATCGCGCGGCCGCTGAAGTCCGCGTCGAAGGTGGCGACGATGGCAGCGACGTCGGACGGCCGGGTGTCGATGACCGCGAAGTCCCTGGTGTCAGGGTAGTACTCAGCGTCGAGATTGCCCGTCATGACGACCGAGGTAGTGTCGTCCACGGTGAGAGTCTTCTGGTGGTAGATCGTGCCGGCCGGGCCCCACCGCACATGCACGCCGTGGGCGCTGAGGTAGTCGTAGGCAGCGGCATTGCGGGCCTTCTCGAGGTCCTGGTCAAGGATCACCCGCACGCGGACGCCACGGTTAGCGGCAGCAGTCAGTTCTGCTTCGGCAACCGGGTCAGCCAGCTCGTACATGCTCAGGTCAATCGACGCACGCGCGCCAGTGATCAGCTGGTAGATCGGCCCGATACCCGCCGCCGGTTCGGTAAGCACCCGTAGCGAGCCCCCGTGCCGTGCCGAGGGGCGCGCGGGACGGCGGTGAGCGCTGGGCGACCCCGTCTGGCGCCCTGACGCCGGAACCAGGCTCGACGGCACGGCGGCGCTTGACGGCACGGCGGCGCTTGAACCAACTTGCGGCGATGCCGCACTGCCGCATCCGCTGGCCGACGCGGCCAGCCCGGCAGCAGCGAGCATGGACAGAGCCAGGCGGGATAGCACGCGACTACTCCTGGGCAGACAGGCTCGCCCGCAGCGCCTGCACGAGAACCGCTATCTCAGCTTCGCTGCCTCGGCGCGCGTCCGGCCACTCGTCAAGCCGGTTCCACCAGAACTCGCGCGGAGTGCCCGGATACCGCGGCTTCAGGTGAACGTGCAGATGCGGCACTCCGTCACCGATCACAGCCGCATACACGTGCTCCGCACCCGCGACCGCGCGCAGGGCCTTGCTGGCACGCGAGCACCACCAGCCGACGGCACGAGCCTCGGCGTCAGTGAGGTCCGCGAGACCTGGCGCGTGGCGCCGCGGCTCTACGAACAAGTGCCCGAGATAGGCAGTCGTGCCCTCGCGGCCAAGCGCCCGCGGGGTCACGATGTGAGTAACCAGGACCAGGTCATCCTCGCCAACCGGCCCGCCCGGCATCAGTGATCCCAGGTCGCGGTGCTTGCGGCAGACAAAGCAGTCCGCGATGTCGTCGTCTGCCGTCATGTCGGCAATCCTCCCATCTGGCACTGCCGGGTGCGTCGCCAACGCGCACCGATAACGAGTTGCACAGCGCGCCAGCCAGCTGGTCTACTTCCGTGCTGTCCGTGCACCGCCGCCCAGTTTGCCCGCGGCGACAGGCCGACGACGACAGGAGAGCGAGATGCGAGCAGCGCTCATGTTCACCCCGATGGCAGCTTCCGCCCATCCAAAGGACATGACGCACTCGTGCAACTGCTCAATCTCGGAATCCTGGCGCATGTAGACGCCGGCAAGACAAGCCTGACCGAGCGACTGCTGTTCGACGCCGGAGTCATCGGCGAGATCGGCCGCGTCGACGACGGCAGTACTCAGACCGACTCGCTCGCGCTCGAACGCGAGCGAGGCATTACCATCAAGGCCGCGGTCGTCTCGTTCGCGATCGGTGATCTCACCGTCAACCTCATCGACACACCAGGCCACCCCGACTTCATCGCCGAAGTCGAGCGAGCTCTCGGCGTGCTGGATGGCGCTGTCCTGGTCATCTCCGCGGTCGAGGGCGTCCAGGCGCAAACCAGCGTGCTGATGCGGGCGTTGCGCCGGCTGCGAATCCCGACCGTGGTCTTCGTCAACAAGATCGACCGCCGGGGAGCCGGCTACGACCGCGTGCTCGCTGGCATCTCGGCGCGGCTCAGTCCGGTCATCGTCGCCATGGGTACCGCGCGCGACCTCGGGACCGCGGCGGCCGCCTGGGTGCCGCACGGCCCGGCTGACTCTGGTTTCGCCGGCCGCTCGCGGACGTGCTCACCCTCAATGACGATGCGTTGCTGGCCGACTACGTTACGTCTGCGGACGCGCTGAGCTACGAGCGGCTGCGGTCCGCGCTCGCGGCGCAGACCAGGCAGGCACTGGTCCATCCGGTGTACTTCGGCTCGGCGATTACCGGCGCTGGCATCGACTCCCTGACCGCCGGGCTTGCCGAGCTGTTGCCGGGTACCACTAACCACGACACCGAAGGAAACGGGCACTGCTCAGGCACGGTATTCAAAGTAGAGCGCGGCCATGCCGGCGAAAAGGTTGCTTACGTCCGACTGTTCGCTGGCGCAGCGGGCATCAGGCAGTCACTGCGATACGGCGCTCGCGCTGGCAGCGCCGGCAACGTAGCCAAGGTCACCGGGATCAGCGTGTTCAACGGCGGCCCCGCCATCCCGGCCGAGTCGGTGAGAGCCGGCCAGATCGCGAAGCTGTGGGGCCTCGCCGATGTCCGCGTCGGCGACGCGGTCGGCGACGCGAGCATGACGCAGCCCCAGCAGTACTTTGCCCCGCCGACGCTGGAGACCGTCGTCACTCCGGCACGCGCAGCAGACCGCCCGGCGCTGCACGCCGCACTCTCCCGGCTGGCCGAACAGGATCCGCTGATCAACCTGCGCCAGGATCCAGTCCGGCAGGAACTGCTGGTATCGCTCTACGGCGAAGTACAGAAGGAGGTCATCCAGGCGACTCTCGACAGCGAGTACGGCATCGAGGTCGGCTTCAGGGAGACGACAACGATCTGCATCGAACGGCTCGCGGGCACCGCCGAAGCCGCCGAGTTCATGGGCGAGCCCGCCAACCCGTTCAAGGCCACGATCGGGCTGCGGCTCAGCCCGGCCTCTCCAGGCGCGGGCCTGGGGTTCCAGCTGGAGATCGAGCGCGGCTCGCTGCCGCCGGCATTCCTCAAGGCAATCGAGGAAGCCGCCCGCCAGACCCTTACCGAGGGTTTGTACGGCTGGCAAGTGCCGGACGGGGTCATCACCGTCACGCACTCCGGCTACGTACCGCCACCGCCGCATGGGTGGAGCAAGTACTCCAGTTCCGCTGCAGACTTCCGCCAGCTAACCCCGCTTGTCGTCATGACTGCCCTGGCCCGGGCCCGGACCGTTGTCTGCGAGCCGCTCAGCAGCTTCCGGCTGGAGATCCCGGAGCACAGCGTGACTGCAGTACTTACTGTCCTCGCGCGAGCCGGCGCGGCAAGGCGAGCGCCCAGCATCGCGGGCCCGGTTGCGGTGCTCACCGGCAAGATCCCGTCCGGCCGCGTACATGACCTGCAGCAGCAGCTACCGGGTCTGACCGGGGGTGAGGGCGTGCTCGAAGCCGAGTTCGCCTGTTACCGAGAAGTATCCGGCGAGTTCCCGATCCGCCCGCGAACTGACCACAATCCGTTGTGCCGCGAGGAGTACCTGTTGCAAGTCCAGCGCGGCGCGCTCAGCTACCACATCCGGGTTTAGCGGGCAGGCTCGCACGGGCTGCAGCGTCGGCGAAGCCCGTACTTTCGCGTTCGCGCAGGGTGAACTGCCGTCCCCCCGCTGGAATCTGGCTGCTCACAGCGGATAATGCAGGCATCGTCATGCTGCTGTCACTCTGCGTTCCGCTCCGTCAGGGCTGCCGGGAAATACCTGGCCGGATCGGGGAATCTAACGTTAACGTCAGGGTTATAGCTGATGGTGAGCAGTGGATTGCGAGGACAAGACCAGGGTAGTTCCGGATGCGGCCGACCCGACCGCGCCGGTTAGCTAGGCCCAGGGGCGCACGGCCCCCGGTGCGCGAACCGCACCAGGGTGACGGAACTGGCGGCAGGAGGACATGGAAAAAGCGATTCCGCTCGCGCTGCTGGCAAGCGTCTTCACCGCCACATCCTCGGTATGCCAGCGCCTCGGCGCCAGGGACGTCCAGCCATCCGGGCTTGATGTATGGCTGGTATTCCGGCTTGCCCGCCGCCCGGTCTGGCTGCTCGGCATCGCGAGCATGATCCTCGGCTTCGTCTTCCAGGTCGCCGCGCTGCACTACGGTGCGCTCGCGCTGGTCCAGCCGATCCTGGCCGTCGAGCTTCTGTTCGTGTTCGGGTACATGGCCGTTCTGGGTTCGCGGACTGTCCGGCCTCGTGACTGGCTGGCGGCCGCTGCCATGTCCTGCGGGCTCGGCTTGTTCTTGTTCGCGGCTAATCCGAGCGGCGGCCGCCAGCATGCACCGACAGCCCTCTGGCTTCTCGCCGGCCTGCTTACGCTCGGCGTCGTCCTGGGCGGACTCGCGCTGGCGTTCGGATTGCGCCGCCACTCGCCGAGATCGGGGTCAGGGCGCGCTGCCATACTCGGCGCGCTGACCGGTATCTCCTGGGGCTTTGTTGCGGCAGTGATCAAGGAGTTCAGCTACCACCTGGGCGGCGGGCTCACCGGGATCTTCACGAACTGGTCCGTGTACGCCCTGATCGGGGCTGGCGCCGCGAGCTTGCTGCTGGCCTCGCACGCCCTGGCGGCCGGGCCGCTGGCCGCGTCCCAGCCAGGCTTCACGATTCTCGATCCGCTGGCTGCCAGCCTTCTCGGCATCTTCCTGTTCGGCGAGCACTTCCAGACGGCGACAGAAGATCTCGCGTTCGAAGCCCTCGCGCTTGCCCTTCTCCTCGCGGGCGTTTCGGCTCTCAGCCACAGCCACCTGATCGTCGGCGAGGAGAGCACCGCCCCGGTCAGCGAGCCGAGCGACAACCGCGCCATCCGCGAGTGGCCGAGCACCGGTTAGCGCGGACCGCGATCAGCCCTTCTCGCGAGTCACGCTGCGCGGGTCTTTGTCCCTGCGCAATCCTTGAAAGCGCGGATGCCGCAGCTGGCCGGCCGTCGTCCACTCGCTGAAAGCCACCTGGCCGACGAGCGCGGGCTCGACCCAGTGCACTCCGGTTCGCGGCAGCGCGCCGCGGTCGAAGGGGGGCTGCGGCTGCTGCAAGCCAGAAAGCGTGTCCGCGAGGCTGGCCAGGGTGTCGTCATCGAAGCCGGTCCCGACCTTGCCCGCGTAAGCCAGCCGGCCCTCCGGATCGTAATAGCCCAGCAGCAGGGCACCAAAGCCGGTGCGGGTCCCCTTGGGATCGGTGTAGCCCCCGATGACGAATTCCTGCCCGGCCTGGCACTTGAATTTCAGCCAGTCCCTTGAGCGGCCCGCGCGATACGGAGCATCTGAGCGCTTGACGACCAGGCCTTCCCAGCCGCTGGCGCAGGCCTGAGCGTAATACGCTTCGCCATTCTGAGTGCGATGCGTAGCGAACCTGATCGGGTCGCTAAAGGACAGCAGCCCTCGCAGCACGTGCTTGCGCTCGCGCAGCGGGAGCTCGCGGACATCCTGGCCGTTGGCCCACAGCACGTCGAAGAGGTAGAAGTACACCGGCACGGCCGCGCGAAGCTCGGCGCCCGGATTGCGGACACCGAGCCGTTGCTGCAGCTTGCTGAAGCTGGTGCTGCTGTCCTCGAATGCGACGACTTCGCCGTCGACGATGAAATCCGCGCACCCCTGCGCCGCAAGCGCCGCGGCGAGCTCCGGGTAAGTGCCGTTGACCTGCTTCTGGTTGCGGGTCATGAGCCGGAGCTGGTCCCCCGACCGGTATGCCAGGCACCGCTCCCCGTCGAATTTGCGCTCGTAGAACCAGGCCGGATCACTGAACCTGGCGTTCGTGAGCGTGGCCAGCTCCGGCTCCAGCCAGGCGGGCTGGGCCGCCCCGGCGGCGGAATCCGGGCTAGTCAGCGTGCCTCGCTCGCCCGGGCGACCGCGGCGGCGATCGCTTGCGGGTCGGCCTGCACCGGCACGCCCGCGACCAGTACCGTCGGCGTGGCCTCAACGCCGGCCGCGATGGCGCGTGCGGTGACGAAGGCTGGCCAGTCCAGATAGGCTCCGTCCGACAAACAACCAGCGAACGACGCGCTGTCAAGCCCGACGGACTGGCCCAGCCCGGCGAGTTCCGCGTCGCTCAGACCAGGTCCGCCCTCTGGCGGCTGGTTGGCGAAGAGCGCGTTCGCATAGTCCAGGAACCTGCCCTGATCAGCTGCGCAGCCCGAGGCGGCTGCCGCCCGCGTCGAGTAGTTGGTCGACGAGGCCTCATCGAGGAAGTTCATCGGGTGGTAGGCGAGGCTCGCCTGGCCGTCTGCCACCAGGCTGGCCAGCACCGGTCCTGACGACAGCTCGAACTGGCGGCAGAACGGGCACAGGAAGTCGATGAAGGCATCCACCCGGACCTGGCCCTGCCCCGACGACAATCGCGTCGCCCTCGGGCGTCGCGCTAGCGGGCACGCGGCCGGGGGTAATCGGGTGAGTCATTGGCTCCCTCCAGTGCAAGCATCCGACACTCCTTTCACACCGCCAGGATGACTAGTACCCAGCAGAGCACACGTCCTTCACTGCCACGGCTGCCCGACCGAGTGCACACTAGAGACAGGTTCGCCCAGAGCAACCGCGCCGCTGTCGCCGAGGTTGCGGCCAACCCCAGTACGACGAGAGCCATGCGGCCGAACGCTTATCGCGACCAAGCGAGGCAGGGAACCAAGTGACCGGGACCACCAAGCCGCGGGTAACGAGCACATGCGCCGACTCGGCCGTCACGACCGGCGGCCGGACTTGCCGCTGAGGTCGCCTGCGCGCTCCTCATCGCTACCGCGCTGGTCCCGGTGGCCGGGTCGATGTCGCTGGCTGCGGACATCCGCCGCGGTCGCGAGCGGCACCGGCAAGATGTTCTGATCGGGAAACTATGGACGGCCGTGAAGCGGATTCCGGCCGGTAGCGTCATGGCGGATCCAGTCAACGGCTGCCGGGTCAGTGTGGAGCGCGATGGCGGCTTCCTGATCCTGGCGGTCGCCGATCCGCCCGATCACCCCGAGGCCGAAGCGACCGTGGCTCGCTACACGCTCGGCTACTGGTCGGTGCAGGCCCGGCCGCCGCTATACCGCCACCTGGCCGGCATTCGTGACAGCTCACCCGCCCGGATGCGCTGGCAGCAGCGCGAGCGACTGGCCGAGTTCAACGCCATCACTCAGCGCCGCAGAAGTCACCACCGAGGAGCTCGCCAGGCTTCTCGACCAGGTCACCAGGACGATGGCCGCGCATGGCTGCGCCGGAGCCGAAGGCGAGTCTGGCAGGGTCGCGGATAAGCCGCTGACCGGAAATCCGTCGGCCAATCCGTTGTGGTAAGGGATAGCCGCGCCTGCCCGTCCGGGCCTACCATGCGCTCGTGGCCATGGGTTTCGGAACCGTAAAGCGACTGCTTGTCGGCAGGCCCATGCAGAGCGAACGGCTCGGCCACACGCTGCTGCCGAAGAAGATTGCGCTGCCAGTCTTCGCCAGTGACGCGCTTTCCTCGGTGGCCTATGCGACCCAGGAAATCCTGCTCGTTCTTGCCGCGGGCGGCCTTGCTCTACATCGCTTATACGCCGTGGGTCGCGCTCGCGGTCGGCCTGCTGATGCTGGTCGTTGTCGCCTCCTACCGGCAGAACGTGCACGCCTATCCGTCCGGCGGCGGCGACTACGAGGTCACCACGACGAACTTCAGCGCCCGGGTAGGCATGACCGTCGCCAGCGCTCTGATGGTCGACTACGTGCTCACCGTCGCGGTGTCGGTGTCTTCTGGCGTGGCTAACCTGGCATCGGCGTTTCCTGCGCTCAACTCGCATGTCACCCTTATCGCGGCAGTGACGGTGGCTGGCATCGCGATCCTGAACCTGCGCGGCGTACGCGAGTCCGGCACCGGCTTCGCCATCCCCACCTACTGCTTCATCGGCATCGTGATGCTGATGATCATCTGGGGCGGGATCAGACTGGCGACCGGCCAGCACCTGCATGCCGAGACGGCCGGTTACGCGATCAGGACGACTGGAACGTTCGCCGGTCTCGGGCTGATGTTCCTGGTGCTCCGGGCGTTCTCATCCGGCTGCACCGCGCTGACCGGGGTAGAAGCGATCAGTAACGGCGTGCCCGCCTTCAAGCCGCCGAAGAGCAAGAACGCGGCCACGACCCTGGCCTTGCTCGGCGCTATCGCAGTGACCATGTTCGGCGGAGTCACGGCGCTGGCCTTGATCAGCCACGTGCATGCGGGATCGCTGGTTGGGGTGCCTAAGGGTTACGTGCAGCCGACCGTGATCGCTCAGGTCGGGCGTGCGGTCTTCGGCTACTCCTCGCCGCTGTTCTACCTGCTGCAACTGTTCACCGCACTGATCCTGGTCCTGGCCGCCAACACAGCGTTCAACGGCTTCCCGGTCCTTGCCTCGATCCTTGCCAAAGACGGGTACCTGCCGCGCCAGCTGCATACTCGCGGCGACCGTCTCGCGTTCAGCAACGGCATCCTGCTGCTCTCCGGGTTCGCCATCGTGCTGATCGTCGCGTTCAATGCGTCACCGACCCGGCTGATTCAGCTGTACATCGTCGGCGTCTTCGTCTCGTTCACCTGCAGCCAGACCGGGATGATCAGGCACTGGAACCGCCTGCTCCGCGGAACCACGGCGACCGCTGCACGGCTGCGCATGATCAGGTCACGGGCTGTCAATACCGTCGGCGCCTGCGTCACCGGAGCGGTTCTGGTCATCGTCGTTATCAGCAAGTTCCTCGACGGCGCATGGATCGCAGTCGCGGCCATGGTCGTGCTCTGGCTCACCATGCGCGGCATCCGGCAGCATTACCAGAGCGTCGCGCTCGAGCTGACGCCCGACGAGGAAGCCTCGCTAACTCTCCCGTCCAGCAACATCGCGATCGTGCTGGTCTCCAAGCTGCACCGGCCGACGCTCAGGGCGCTGGCATACGCGCGCGCTGCACGGCCCGCCAGACTCGAAGCCGTCACCGTCGACGTGGACGCAGCCGAAACCGCCAGGTTGCAACAGGAATGGGACCGGCGCGCGATGCCGTTGCCGCTGACGGTCGTCTCCTCGCCGTACCGGGAGATCACCCGGCCCGTCATCGAGTACGTGCGGCGGCTGCGCCGGGAAAGCCCGCGGGACATCGTTACCGTCTACGTCCCTGAGTACGTGCTCGGGCACTGGTGGGAGCAGGCGCTGCATAACCAGAGCGCGCTCCGGCTTAAGGCAAGGCTGCTGCTTGAGCGGGGCGTCATGGTGGCCAGCGTGCCTTATCAGCTGCAGTCGGCCACGCGCACCGCGAAGACTGCCGACCCGCTGATGGGCGGCAGGTTGATGGCGGACAGGGAGAGCCAGCACGCCGCCGAGCTGCGCAAGGAAGTGAGCGCGCTCACCGGGCACGACGGCCGCCAGCCGTGCCGATCGCGGAGAGCCCGCACCGGGAACGGGTCGAGCTGGCCGGCACCCTACAGGCCGTGACCACCCGGCCACGCGGCGGCAGCCTGACCATGGAAGCGGAGTTGTGGGACGGCACCGGTCGGGTCACCCTCGTCTGGCTCGGCCGGCGGGAAATTCCTGGCATCGAGCCGGGCCGGCGGATAGTCGTCCATGGCCGGCTCACCAGCCAGCAGGGCCAGCGCACGATTTTCAATCCGGCCTACAAGCTGCATCGCTGCCGGGGACGGCACCGATCCCGGGCACTAGCCGTCAGGGCCGGAACCGGTATCCCATGCCGGGCTCGGTGAGCAGGTACCGCGGCGCCGACGGGTCAGGCTCCAGCTTCCGGCGCAGGCCGGCCACGTACACCCGCAAGTAATGGGCCTCATTCTGGTAACCGGGACCCCAGACCTCCTGCAGCAACTGGCGCTGGGTGACTAGCCGGTCGGCATTGCGTGCCAGGACCTCAAGCAGCTGCCACTCCGTTGGTGTCAGCCGGACATCGGCGCCCGCCTTGGTCACCCGCTTGGCGGCAAGGTCCACGGTGAACTCGGCGGTGCTGATGACCGGCTCGTCCGGTGCGGGCGCGGCCCGGCGGACCGCGGCGCGCAGCCGCGCCAGGAGTTCGTCCATGCCGAACGGCTTGGTGACGTAGTCATCAGCTCCGGCATCCAGCGCTGCGACCTTCTGGCTCTCCTGGCCCCACGCGGACAGCACGATGATCGGCGTGGAACTCCAGCCGCGCACCCCCTTGATGACGTCAGTGCCGTCCATGTCCGGCAGCCCGAGGTCGAGGATCAGCACGTCGGGTCGCTCGCGGGCCATCGCGGCGAGCCCGGATGCGCCGTCTGGCGCGGTGCTCACCTCATACTTGCGTGCGGCCAGGTTGATCTTCAGCGCACGGAGGATCGGGATCTCGTCGTCGATCACCAGGACGCGGGTCATGGGCTCGCAGTCAGGCTCGCCGAACCGGCCGTCGCCGCCGCGCACGGCACCATAACCCGCATAGTGAGCCCGCCGTCTGGCGTGTCGGCAGCACGAACACTGCAGCCCATGGTGTCCAGGAAGCCTTTGACCACGGCAAGGCCCAGGCCTACACCCGTTCCGCCGGAGGGATCCGTCCCGCGGGCATCCAGCCGCTGGAATGGCTCGAACATCCGCTCCTTCGCCTCGTCCAGCACGCCGCGGCCATGATCGATGATCTCCAGCAGGACGCTGCCGTCAAGCTGGCTGGCGCGCAGCTCCGGAGGCTGGCCGGACGGTGAGTAGGCCAATGCGTTCGCAAACAGGTTCGCCAGTACGCGCTCCAGCAGGCCAGGATCGGTGAGCACGAGCGGCAGTCCGTCGGGAACGTACATTTGCATGTCGCTGCCGCCGTCCAGGCCCCGCAGCGCGACCGGAGCTACCTCGTCTATCGCCGTCGCGCGCAGGAACGGCTGCAAGGATCCGGTGGTCAGCACGGCTCATATCGAGCAGATTCCCGATGAGCGCATCGAGCCTGTCCGTCGGACTTCTCGATGGTGGCAAGTAGCGCCGACTCGTCCGCCTCAGTCCACTCGACGTCGGTCTGGCGCAGCGTGCTGACGCTGGCCTTGATCGAAGCCAGTGGAGTCCGCAAGTCATGGCTGACCGCGGCGAGCAACGCGGTACGCATCCGGTTGCCCTCAGCCAGGGCCTCGGACTGTGCGGCCTGGGTTCGGAGCCGGTCGCGGTCCAGCGCGGCAGCAACCTGGGCTGCGACGCCATCGAGCAACCGCGGCAGACAACGGCCGGTGCTGTCCGGCGACCTCCAGCACCAAGTCATCGCGTGGCGCAGCCTGCTCCGCGGCGTCGCCTGGCTGGCTTCGCCGCTAGCGGCAGCGCGCACCCACTGGTCGCCAGCTGCGCTCCAGCAACTCGGCGCGCCCGCCGCGGCTTGCGGTGAGATGGCCAAGCACGGCGGCAGGGGTGTCGTCACCGCCCAGCACCGTCTGTGCCAGGGCCAGCAAGTCTGCTGCTTCCTCGCTGCTGCGGGCCGCCTGCCGGGCGCGCAGGGCGGCAAGGTGCACGACACTGCTTACGGTCACGGCAACGGTCACGAAGAGCAGCAGCGCCAGCAAGCTCTTGCCGTCGGCGATCGTCAGCGTGTGCACCGGCGGAGTGAAATACCAGTTCACCAGCAGGCTGGCGGCATGACTGCGGCCAGCACCGCGGGCCAGAAACCGCCCACCACCGCCACGGCGACGACGGCCACCAGGTAGACGAGCAGGTCGTCGCCGAGATCGAGGCGCAATGGCATGCGCGGAGAGGGCCAGCGTCAGCAGCGGCAGGCCTGCCACAGCTAGCAGCACGCCGGCCAGGACACGGCGCGCCCCGATGCCGCCGGAGAGGTCAGCTATCCGGCGTTCGCCTCGCCGTCTGCTGGCTCGCGGGCTTATCGCTGGCCAGCTGACCGCCCGCGGGCTGGCTCGCCGAAACATCCACAATCCACAGTGTGAACGATGACGCCAGATGCCGCACTAGGACGCCGATGGCGACTCCTGCCGCGGTGCAAGCCGCGATGATCAGCGCCGCACGCCCGGTACCCGGCGCGGTCAGCTGGACCTGGGCGTACGGCGGCCGGGAGAATCCGGCGACCGTCAGGAAGCCAATGGTGCCCAGCACCGGTGCGACGGCCGGCTCGGCCACCATGGAGCCCGCGGCCACGACGATCGCCACCAGCAGGAGTACCCAGCCTGCGGACAGCGCGCTGTGGCTGGCCGCAGCTGCCGCGCCTACCACCAGCAGCGCGCCGAACCCAGCGGGCAGCGCCAGCGGGGCGGCAAGCCCGCGCCGACGGCGCTGGCGTTTGCTGGCCGGACCCGGCCGCCCAGACCGGCAAGTGACTCCCCCGGGTCGGCATTCACCCAGTCGGCGTACCCGGGCCTGCCAGGCAGGATTACATCGGCCGCGCCTTGATCTTCGATCTCGTCCATCCATGCCAGTTCACCGCTGGATTGCGCCAATGCCGATGATCTTGATGCTTTCTTAACGCCGCCGCCTGCAAGTCTTCACGCGTCCTTGGCGGGACCGGCATGAGTCGCAAGCCACGGTGAGGCCGCCCGGACTCGGCGGCGTGACCTGGCAAATTTAGAACTTGCCAGCGATGAAGTAGGGCACGACGCCAGTCACGCCGAACTGGTTGCGGCGAACCGGGATGGCGACCTTCATCGCCCGGGTGGCCGGGTTGAACCACACCAGCGAAATCCCTGGCGAGCATGCGTTAATGCGCTCGACCATGAGCGCAGACCGGGTGGCGTTGACGATCAGGCTGCTGGCCGCGTCCGGCATCGTCACCAATCTGCTCTTTGCCGTGGCGCGGCTGGCGCCCGATGACCAGACGTTCCGCACGGCCCGTAGCCGTCCAGGTACAGCCCGCTCGACAGCTGCCAGGCGTTGAAATCGCCGAGATCGAAACCGCTCTTGCGGACGGGAGTGAGCGCCGTTGGCTTGGCGCCACCGGCCGGGACCAGCCACAGCCGTGTTCCGGGCTCATTGTTGACACTGCAAGTCGCAAGGACGGTGTCGGGTGTCCACCACCGCACGGGGTTGCAGCCCTCATTGATGCCGGGAACCGGGAGGTTCCTGACGACTCCGCCCGCATTGCTGACCAGTTCCAGACCGCGCAACGTGCCCACGGCAATCTCGGTACCACGGGACTGGTAGGCGGCCGAGGCGATCCCTCGAACGGTAACCAGGCTCTTCTGAAGCGCGCCGGTAAGGCTATAGCGCTGCAGCGTGTACTTGCTGTTGATGCTGTATGCGTTGCCCTTCACGGCCAGGATGGCCAGCCCGTCGGGCCTGGTATAACCACTCGCGTTGACATGCGCCGGCAGCGTGAAGCCAGTCATGTGACCCGTCCGGACCTGCAGTTGATAGAGGTGCTCGCGACTGGAGCCGCTGGCATAGCCCGAACTGAACAAGGCCCGGCGAGTATCGCCTGACCAGTCAACGAGAGACCATTGCGCCTGCGCGCTGCGAGCCGACCACGTGATCAGCTTGTACCTGCCGCCCTGCGGATCAACCAGATAGAGCGTCGCGGGTCCGGTCCTGGGCTTGACGGCTTCTCCGCCCTGGCTGGCCGAGTACATCGCCAGCGCCCAGCCCGGCCCGACCTTGCTCCACGGGACTTCAGCGCGCGTTCCAGCCTGGCCTGCGCTCAGGACGCGGCTCGACGGCGCCGCGGACGCTGCCATGGCGGGCACTGCCAAGCTGGCGGTGACCACCGTCGCTATCGCCCCGGCCGCCGCAATGACGCGGGGCCTGCGAAAATCTGCCCTCAATCTCATAGCCATCAACCTGCCTTCAGCCGGCACGGCACTGTTGCCGCATAGCGAATAGTGGCCGACATTGGCTCCCCGGGAAAGGGGATCCCTCCCCATAGGCTCCCCAGCGGGCAGGCGCGCCCCGGCTGCGCCGGCCCGGTCTACCGCGGGCCACCCCGCCGGGTTCGGAGACCCGGCTACTCCCACCGGAAGAACCGCCGGGCAAGGAACCCGAACACCACCGCATACCCCGCCAGGACCAGTAGCGGTGCGACCGGCGGGAACCCGGTCAGCATCGAGGACTGAATCGCCTGTACTGCTGCGCCGAGCGGGGTGTAGTTGCTGATGTCGCGCAGCAACGTCGGCATCAGTTCCCGCGGCAGCCACAGCCCGGCGAAGAACATCAGCGGGAAGAACGCCAGCCTGCCGATGACGTTCGCGGCAGTGGCGGTCCTGGCGACCGCCGCAACCATCAGCCCGATCGGAAACAGCCCGACGGCAGACAGGGCGATCGACAGCACGAGCCCGCCAGAACTTGCCGGAGCCGGTACACCAAAGACCGTCATGCTGAGGCCGAAAATGACCGCGAGACCGATCAGTGCAATGCCAAGCTGCACGACACCCTGGGCGGCCAGCAGCCACGTCCTGGGGATCGGCGTGGTCGAAAGGCGCCGCAGGACCCCGAGCTCGCGGTACGAGGCGAGCGGGACCGGAAGGCCAAGCAGCGCGATCATCGCCATCGCGAATACGGCCAGGATGGGCACGTACATGTCGAAAACGGTGGACCCGCCGAGGCTTGCCATCGGCTGCTGGAAACCGTCGACGTTGCCGAAGATGACAATCAGGAGCACCGGTAGGCCGACACCGGCGATCAGCCCTACCGGGCGCCGCCAGACGAGCCTGATCTCGTTGTGAACGATCTTGGCAAGTGCAGTGCGACGCGAAGCGGCCGGCCGCGGTAGTGAAAGCGAGAGCGCGCTCATGACAATGCTCCTTCGGTGTCGGAGTGCCTTCCGGTCAGCTTCACGAAGGCGTCCTCGAGATTCTGTGAGACGAGTTCGACGTCGCGTGCGGCGATGCCGGCTGCGGCCAGCCTGAGGATGACGGCATTGATCAAGTCACCCGACCCGTCGACTACGACGTGCTGGCTATCGTGCCGGACTGCAGAAACCTCGGGAAGGTCGGTCAGCAGCCAGTCGTCGAAGCAGTCGGAGGGCCTGAAGCGCACCTGCTTCCCGCCCCTGGCCTGAGCGGCGAGCCCGGCCGGAGTGTCAAGCGCGACGAGGCGGCCAGAGTCGATGAGCGCGACCCGGTCGCAGAGCCGCTCGGCCTCTTCCATGAAGTGCGTGACGATCACGACCGTGACCCCGCGGTCCCGGATGCCCCTGATGAGTTCCCAGGTGTCGCGTCTGGCCTGCGGGTCCAGCCCTGTCGTCATCTCGTCGAGTACGGCGATCTTGGGGTTGCCGATAAGCGCGAGCGCGACGGAGAGCCGCTGCCGCTGACCGCCTGATAGCGCTTTGTAATAGGCGCCGAGCTTGCCGGTAAGGCCGAGCACGCTGGTCAGTTCACCGACGTCGGCTGGCGCTCGGTAGAACGACCGGTACATGTCCAGGATCTCCGCGACCTTCAGCTTGTCCTGGAGCGCCCCGGACTGGAGCTGCACGCCGACAATCTCGTGTACTTCGTCGGGCTGTGTCTTCGGATCCAGGCCCATCAGCCTGATCGTTCCGGCGTCTGGTGACCGCAGGCCGATGGCGCACTCGACCGTAGTGGTCTTCCCCGCGCCGTTCGGGCCGAGGATGCCAAAGATCTCGCCCTCGGCAACGGAGAACGACACGTCGTCGACGGCGGTCAGCGTGCCATATGTCTTGCGCAAATGCGCGATCTCGACGGCTGGCCTCTCCGTCGCCGCTGCCGCGCGGCTGGTGAGGGCCGGGCTGGTGTCAGTGCCCGTTTCCATGCTTATTGGGGGTGCGCTCGGCATGGTTGCCTCCCTGCCCGGTGGTCGTCATCTTAAATAGATATCATAATGATAGGCTAGTGGTATCAAGGGAGTCAACTGCGCAGAGACCGCGACGGAGGGCAGGGCTGTACCGCAACCGGACGGGCAGAACCGCAGTCTCGGTAGGCATGCGAGGAATCGGGAACCTGACACTCATCTGCATCCCGGCTGCTGCGCTCGTGGCTGTGGCCGGTATCTCGGCCTGCGGAGCTCAGGCCGAAAACCACTCCCCCGTCGCACGGCCGGCGGCCAAATCCACGGGCCAGCTACCCTCGCGCTCGTCGTCCACCGCAGCGGCACTGCTGACCTACGTCGCGCTCACTGACCCGAGCCGCGGATACGGCCTCTTCCAGCGCCAGGCCGGGTCACGCTGCGACGCGCTGTCCGGGCGGACCACTGACGGCGGCGCTCGCTTCGGGCCAGCATTGGCGATCACGACCTGGAACTGCAACTACCTCGCGCCAGTGACCGCCATGGCCGCCGACGGGCTAGGCGATGTCCTGGCGTACGGGCCGAAGCTCTTTATCTTGAGCCACGGGTCCACGCGATGGCGCAGCAGCCCGCAACCGGGGGCGGTGCTGGCGGTCTCCGCTAGCGGCCGGTCGGTCTGGATGGTGCTCGCAGACTGTCGCTCCGCCGCGCACAACGGAGGCCATTGCGCGTTGCGGTTGCGCGAGTCATCCGACGGTGGCAGGTCCTGGCAGCCGAGCCGGGCTCAGCCAGCCGGGGCATCTCTGAGAGGCACAACCGCCGGGCCGTTCGACGAACCGGCGCTCGGCCAGACCTGGCTTCTGCGCACCGGGCTGAGGACTGCTTACCTGGCAACGTATCCGGAGGTGAACCAGCGAGGCCGGCCGGACTCGGTGCCGCTCTGGTACACGAGTAACGGCGGAGCAACCTGGTCACGGCGAAAGCTACCGTGCGGGATCGATGCGATGTCCGCAGCGGCGGGTTTCGCCCCCGGCCATGTCCTGGCGGCCGTCTGTGCAGGCGAGCCGTCAGCCGGGACGCAGATGAAGACCGCCGCGTTCTCGGTGAACGGAGGGCGTACCTGGGATGTGCACGCGACATGCATCAAGGACGGCGCGCCCTCATGTCAGGATCCGCTGTTCTCCGGGTATCTCGGCCAGGTTGCCGCGCTGTCGTCCCGGACGGCTTACCTGATCGGCGGTCGCGGGGCACTGCTGCTCACTACCGACGGCGGGCGCCAATGGCGTCGAGTGGGTGCGCTCGGTGATGATGCCGGAACTACGCCGCACGTCATGTTCTTCGGCCGGCGCGATGGCGTTGTGGTCGGCGACAGCGCTACTACCGGGGCACCCGAGATATGGCATACAGCTGATGGCGGCAGCAGATGGACGGCGATGATTCCCCGGTTGACCTGACGGCTGCGGCCCGCAGGTTGCGCCGTGATTGAAATCTCCGGACGGAGCTGAGCCGAGGTACTCGTTGACAGCTGTCCTTCCCTGTATCTAAAGTCTTAACACCTTAGTACTTTGAAGGGACCGGTGTGATCAGCTTCCGGCTCGACAGCCGCTCGGTGGTACCCCCGTACTTGCAGATCGTCCAGCAGGTCCGCCAGGCACTCCGGATGGGCGTGCTCGACGTAGGCGACAAGCTCCCCACGGTGCGGGAAGTCGTCGCGGCCACGGCCGTCAATCCCAACACCGTGCTCAAGGCCTACCGCGAGCTAGAGCGCGACGGCCTGGTCGAGCCGCGGGCCGGGCACGGCACGTTCGTGGTGGCCCGTCCGGTCGGCCCGCCTCCTGGCACGCACTCACGGCTGGCCCGCAGCCTGGCGCAATGGGTGCACGGCGCACGCGAGGCCGGCCTGGATGACGAGTCGATCGAGTCGCTTCTGCACATCACGCTGCGAGCAGCGGCCGAGGAGGAGACCGCATGATGGCCGCCAGTAACCCCTACGCAGTGCAGACCCGAGGGCTGTCGAAGCGGTACCGCAAGGTCACCGCCCTGAGCGAGGCCACGATCACCGTTCCTGAGGGCCGCGTGTCGGCACTGATCGGCCCGAACGGCGCCGGGAAGACAACGCTGCTGCGCCTGCTCGCCGGGCTGGCCAGGCCGACCGGCGGCGAGCTCGCAGTTCTCGGCCGCCCGCCCAGCCAGGACCGCGCTTTCCTCGCCGACATCGGCTTCCTGGCCCAGGAGATTCCCCTGTACCGGCGTTTCACCGCCGAAGATCACATTGGCATCGGCGCGCATCTCAACTCGCGCTGGGACGGTGCGTATGTTCGACAGCGGCTGGAGAGCCTGAGAATTCCGCTTGGCCAGAAGGTAGGCACGCTGTCCGGGGGCCAGCGCGCCCAGCTGGCGCTGGCACTAACGCTGGCGAAGCGGCCCAGATTGCTGCTGCTCGACGAGCCCGTCGCGGCCCTGGACCCGCTGGCCAGGCGGCAGTTCCTGGCACACCTGGCCGAGGCCGTGGCCGATGGCGGCCTCACCGTCGTGTTGTCCTCGCACTTGCTCGCCGATCTGGAGCGAGTCTGCGATCACCTCATCCTGCTGGCCGCAGCTGAGGTCCAGCTGTGCGGTGACATCGACGCGCTGCTCGCGGAGCATCAGGTCCTCGTCGGACCCTGCAAGGACACCACGGCAATCGAGCGCGACCACACCCTCGTGCACGCCGTTCGTACCGGCCGTCAGGCCACCCTGCTCATCCGTGGAAACGGGCCTGTGGTCGACCCGGCCTTCGTCGCTGACGACGTCGGCCTGGAAGAACTGGTGCTCGGCTACATGGGTCAGGGCGTCGCGCCGACGCCGGAGCACCTGACCACGATCGGAGAAGGTCAATGACCTGGCTCGTCTGGCGCCAGCACCGCAACCAGGCATATCTCGCCGCCGCCGCTCTCGCCGCGTTCGCGGTCCTGTTGCTGGTCACCGGCCGGCAGATGGCATCGCAATACCAGACGGCCCTCACCTCCTGCGCCGCTAGCCATACCTGCGACAACCTCGCGAATACGCTGGTTCTCGGTACCCCAGTGGTGTCCTTGCTAGTCACGCTGACTGTGGTGGTGCCGTGCCTGCTGGGTGTGTTCTGGGGCGGACCGCTAGTCGCCAGGGAGCTTGAGGCCGGCACCAGTCAGTTCGCCTGGATGCAGGGCATTACCCGCAGGCGCTGGCTTGCCGTCAAGATCGGCTGGGCAGTGCTCGCCGCGGCCGCCTGGGGCGGTGCCGTGTCGGCCCTCGTCACCTGGTGGTCCAGCCCGGTGAATGCCCTTATGCAGCAGAACTTCCAGCCGAGCCAGTTCGACATCCAGGGCATCGTCCCCGTCGGATACGCGGTTTTCGCGGTAGGCCTTGGCATCGCCGCGGGTGCGCTGATCCGCCGGACGCTGCCCGCAATGGCAATCACTCTCGTCGTCTTCGCCTTCCTGCGCCTTGTGGTCGGCCAAGACTTCCGCTCGCACTACATGACTGCGCTCACCGCGACTTTCAACTTCGTGAACCGGTCCGCGCATCGGCCCGCGTTGCCCAAGGGGTCCTACTGGCCGGTCTCGAGTGGCATCGTTGGCCCAGGCGGTCAGATACCGTCCGGCCACGTCCAGGGCGGGCTCAAAATTTCCTTCGCCGGCGTGCAAGTGCCCGTCGGGAACCTGCCGGCCGCCTGCCGGCTGCTGGTCTTCCAGAATCCGCTCAAGCTCGGATCCTGCCTAGCTGCTCGCGGCTACCACGCGTTCATCACCTATCAGCCCGCCAACCGGTACTGGGCGTTCCAGGGGATCGAGACTGGCATCTTCGTGCTCCTCGCAGCCGCCGTGATCGGCGTGACAGCGATGGTCGTCATCCGCCGCGACGCCTAGCGTTCAGTTAGCGTCAGCTAGCGCGGTAGTTCGGCAGTGCGGCGGGAAGGACCGTCTGATGGCCTCGCCCGCCGCCGGGCCTGGTCTGGTCTGGTTCGTCATCCAGCTAAGCCAGAAAGGCTGGTCATGCCCGAACGGCCAATCATCGTCTTCGACGTCAACGAGACCTTGATGAACCTCGACGCGCTCCGCCCGACTTTCGACCGGATCTTCGACGACCCGGCCGCCATGCGGCTGTGGTTCGCCGGGTTGATTACCTACTCCGAGGCGCTCACGCTCAGCGGTGTCTATGTGCCGTTTACCGACATCGGCGGCGCGGTGCTTCGGATGCTGGCCGCGACCCGGGGCCTCACGATCACTGACGCTGACGGCGCCGAACTCACGGACCGCTTCGCCACGATGCCGCCACATCCCGAGGTTCCGGCCGCCCTGCGCCGGCTCCGCGACAGTGGCTTCCGGCTTTTCACCCTCACCGACAACACGCTGGAAATCTCCGGGCGGCAACTGCAGCATGCGGGCGTGATCGATCTGTTCGAGCGCCGGTTTAGTGTCGACGAGACTGTGAAGCGCCACAAGCCAGCCCAGGAGGCCTATCACTCGGTCGCCGCGGCGCTCGAGCTTGATCCTGCCGACATCTGCCTGGTCGCCTGCCATGTCTGGGACACGATCGGCGCTCAATCGGCTGGCTGGCAGGCAGGTCTCATCCTCCGGGAGGGCAATGCCCCGCTCGACGTCGGCCCGCAGCCGAACTACATCGGCAACGACCGGCGCACCATGTAGGGCGACGCGAAACGTCTGGGGCTCGCGGTTCAGAGTGAGGTGCTTGCTGATTGCGCGGGACGCGCCCGTAGGTCCTATGGAGGTCCGGCCTAGGCCCAGACCGACCGTTCGTGCATGTCCTAGTGCAGCGGGTCGAAGTACGTAAAGCGCGGCGCCTCCGCCATGGTGCCGGGATCAATTGCGGTGTCGCGCTGTGCGCCGCGCCACTTCAGGTATCCCTCGTACTGTCCTCGGCTCTCCCATTCCTCGACGAGCACTGCGTGGCTCGGATCGTCCTGGCTGACCAGCAGACGAACGGTGATGCAGCCGTCGAACGCGCGCGTGTCCGGGAGTAGGCTCCGCAGGGCGGCAACTCCCTCGGCGGCCGACTCGGCCGTGAACTGCAGCTCTCCGATCACCACGACACTCATCTACATCTCCTTCGCCTCGGCATTGGCGTCCTCGCGTGCAGCGGTGCGCAGCAGGAACTTCTGAATCTTGCCGGTTGCGGTCTTGGGGAGCTCGGCCACCACCTCGATCTCGTTGGGCACCTTGAATCGAGCCAGCTGTGTGTATGCGAACTCCTGCAACTGCGCTTCGTCCAGCAGTGCGTTCTCTGCCAGCGTGACGAACGCCTTCGGCCTCTCGCCCCATAGTTGGTCCGGCACGCCGATGACAGCCGCCTCGAGGACATCGGGATGCCGCTGCAGCGCCTGCTCGACCTCGATTGTCGAGATGTTTTCGCCACCCGAGATGACGACGTCCTTGAGCCGGTCGCGCAGCTCGATGTACCCGTCGGGGTGCATGACCGCCAGATCGCCGGAGTGAAACCAGCCGTCGGAGAAAGCCCGCGCCGTCGCGTCGGGGTCGCGGTAGTAGCCGGCGGTGACGTTGTTGCCGCGCATGACCACTTCGCCTGCCGTCTGTCCGTCGGCAGGGACGTCGCGCATCTCCTTGTCGACCACGCGCAGCGGCTCGGTGACCACCGTCGCGACCCCTTGCCGGGCCTGTAGCCCTGCCTGGACCGCCGGCGCGAGGGCATCCCACTCCGGCCCGCCAAGCACAGACCGCGAGAGGCCCGTAGGTCTCGGTGAGGCCGTACAGGTGCGTGACCCGCATTCCGAGCTGCCGAGCTCGTTCGAGTAGCGGGGGCGACGGCGGTGCACCGCCGGTAAAGACCCTCACCGGCTGCTCGAGCCGGCTCGCCTCCGCGGCCGCCGCGAGCATCGTCAACACGGTCGGAGCGGCACACAGGTGCGTGACGGCGCTTTCGCGCAGCAGTCGCCACACCCTAGCGGGATCGATCTCGCGTAGGCACTCATGACGCGCGCCCATCGCCGTCACCGCCCAGGTGAATGCCCAGCCGTTACAGTTGAACATCGGGAGCGTCCACAGGTACACGCTCGGCGGCTCGAGCCGTGCTTCGGCAATCACTCCGAGCGCGTGAAGGTGGGCCCCGCGATGGGTGTAAATCACGCCCTTCGGCGTTCCCGTGGTTCCGCTCGTGTAGTTGATCGAGAGCAGCGAGTTCTCATCTGGCACCGTGAGCCTGACGCGGTCGCCGGCGCTCGCGACCGCGTCGAAGCTCGAGCCGACAACCAGCAGGCGCGGCGGCTCCCCGAGCATGCCAAGCGCGGCTTCCGCCACCTCGCGCCGGTCGCGATCGGCGACGAGCAGGCGCGCACCGGAGTGCTCGAGGATGTAGGCGTAGTCGCGCGCGGTCAGGCGCGTGTTCATCGGCACCAGCACGGCGGCAATGCCGGGAACCGCGAAGTGCAGCTCCAGCATCGCCGGCACGTTCGCGAGCAGAGTCGCAACCCGGTCCCCCGAACCGAGGCCGAGTGCTCGCAACCCGCCGGCGAGCCGCTCCGCCCGCTCGAGCAATTCGCCGTAAGTGATCTCGGTGCCCTCGAAACCGACGGCGACGTGATCGCGCCACACGGTCGCGCTGCGCTGCAGGTACCGGATCGGACTGAGCGAAGCGTGGGACGCGGCCACTACGGCAGCCCGGCGTGGGGAACGTCGACCGTGGTCGTGAACAGCACCGCCGACCCGCGCGGCTCGCCCGACCAGGCCCGATCGGCCGCGGCGCACAGGAGGAGGGTGCGACCGTCGGGGCCGCCGAGCATGCATGCGAAGATCGCCATTCCCTCGGGCGGCCGGATCAGGTCGACCGTCACCGCGCCGGGCGCAAGACGGCGGCACGGAGCGCCGGATGGATCCGCCATCCAGATGTGCCCCTCGGCATCTAGCGTGCACCCGTCCGGACCGGCAGGCGGATCGGGCGGAAGCTGACCCCAGACGCGGCGATCGCTGAGTGAGCCGTCGTCGTGGATCGTGAACGCTGTGTAGCGAGCGCCCGTCGCTTCCCCCACGATCAGCGTGCGCCCGTCTGCAGTGATCACGGTGCCATTCGGGACATGCAGGTCCGACGCCACCGCTTTCGTGCTGCCGTCAGGGTCGACGCGAACCAGGACTGTGGTCGGCACCGGCTTCTGAGGGTCGTAGTCGTGCAGCTCGAAGCCCAGGTTGCCGACGTAGGCCCGGCCGAGATGGTCGACCACCATGTCATTGAGGTGGCCCGGCGCCAGATCGGAGAGATCCGCGTGCACCACCACCTCGCCGCTCGGGTATCGCCGCAAGATCCGCTTATCGAGCATCGACACGGCGAGCAGCGAGCCGTCGGGCATCCAGCCGAGACCGGACGGCTGCGCCGCGACCTCCATCACGGTCTCGACCTGGCCGTCGGTTCCGACCGCGAGCACGGCGTGTTCGTAGAAGTCCGACACGAACCATCTGCCATCGTGCCAGCGCGGGCCTTCGTAGAAGTGGCCGCCGTCAAGCAGCACAGTCAGCTCATGGTCCTGCATCGGGTGAACCTCCAGCTCAGTCGTGTCGGCCATCGTCTGTCCTCTGTCGGGTGAGGCGAGCGTCTATTGCGGCGAGAGGAATGAGCCGCCGTTAACCGGAACCACCTGCCCAGTGATGAACGCGCACTCGTCCGAAAGCAGGAAGGAGATCAGCGCCCCGATCTCATCGGGATGGCCGCCCCGCTTGAGCGGGCTGCAGACCTCCTCCTCGATGTTGAGTTGCTTGATCCAGGCGTCTCCGGTAGGGGTCATGATCAGTCCGGGCGCGACGGAGTTAGCCCGGATCCCGTCGCCCGACCACCGGTTGGCGATGTGACGCACCAAAGCCTCGACGCCGGCCTTCGACACGCCGTACGCGACCCACGGTCCTCCGATCACCGACGCCGCCGAGGAGACGCACACGATCGCACCGCCACCGCGCTTGAGCATCTCAGGGATCGCGTGCCGGCACGTGTAGAAGTAGCCGGTGAGGTTAACTTGAAGGATCTGCTCCCAGACGTCCAGCGGCTCGTCGACGACGTCGGTATCGCGGTCCATCGCTGAACCAGGGCCGACAGCTGCGCCGACGTTGCTGAGCAGATCAACGCCACCATAGGTCTCCACCGCAAAGTCGATCAGCGACTTCACCGAGGCCTCGTCGGCCAGATCGAACTGAACCGCCGCGGCCGTCCCGCCCGCCTCCTCGATCTGCTCGACCGTCGCCTTGGCGCGCTCCAGCCGCAGGTCGCCCACGACAACCTTGCTGCCCTCGCTGGCCAGCCGCCGCGCGGTAGCTGCGCCCATGCCCTGACCGCCACCGGCGACAACCGCCACCTTGCCCTCTAGACCCTTCATCCGTTCCTCCTTTTGGCGTGCGTCACGCACGATCGAATACCTTGATCATCGTCACGGTCCCGTCGGCCTCGTAGACGCTTGTGACGAACGACTTGCCGTCCTGCGCCATCTGCCGCGGCATCACATAACCGGGGCTGCCGTCGGGCTTCTTGCTGATCCGATAGTGGAAGCCGTCGTCGATCTTCACGAGCATCACGTAGGCGAGCGGCTCACCGACCCTCATCCCGGGCGCCGGCGGCGCGTCGCCGTCGATCGCGCGGACGATGTATGGCACCCACGTCTTCTCGTCGTATCGGGCGGTGTAGCCGATTCGATACGTCGGGTTGAGGCCGACGATGTTCTCGTACTCGTGGACGTCACCGTCGATCCTGAACGACAGATCCTCGCGTCCGACGTCGTCGCGTACCCAGCGCCCGGCAGCGCGGTCCCATACTTTCGACAGCGCCGGATTCAGTTTCCATTCCCCGTTAAAAGGGTCACTCATGCCGCCTCCATTCTCAGAACAGATCCCAGTAATTGGAGCGAGCCCGCATCTTTTCGACCGACTCCTCGGACACGAACCGGCCGGCACGCATCGCGTACACGCGGTCGACGATCCGCAGCAGCTGGGGGATGTTCTGCTCGACAATCAGGATCGACAGCGAGCTGTTGCTGACGAGCTCCCTGAGCATGTCGAAGATGCGTGAGGTGACGGCGGGCGCGATCCCCAACGAGGGCTCGTCGAATAGCATCAGCCTCGGGTTCTGCATCAGGCCCATCCCGAGGCTCAGCATCCGCTGCTGCCCGCCCGAGAACGACCCGGCCAGCTGCTTGGAGCGCTCATTCAGGATCGGGAACTGGTCATACACGGCGCGCAGTCGGCGCTCGCGTTCCGCGGGGCTCTGCACCCACAAAGCGCCGAGCAGCAGGTTCTCGCGAACGCTGAGCTCCCCGAAGACAAACCGCTCCGACGGGACGAGCGTCATCCCGGCTCGGACGTTTCGCTGAGGGTTCCGCCGCGCGATCTCCTCGCCGAGGAACCGGACCCTGCCCGCGGTGGGCTGGATCATCCCGAACATTGCCTGCAAGAGCGTCGACTTGCCGGCGCCGTTGTGTCCGACGATCCCGACAACCTCACCGGCCTTGACTTCGAGATCGACCCCGAACAGGACCGTCTTCGGGCCGTAACCCGCCTCGAGACCCGACACCAGCAGGACGTCCTCGCCGGGCGTCCCGGAGGGGTCGCCCGCCACCGCACGTCGCAGCTCAGGCGAAGCCAAAGTACACCTCGGCAAGTCGTGGGTCCTCGGTCATCTCGGTGAACGACCCCTCCGCGGTGACGCGACCAAGCTCCATGAAGTAGACGTGGTCGGCCAACCGACCGACGACCTCGAGGTTGTGCTCGACGATGCAGATCGTCCGTCCCTCATCACGCAGTCGCAGGGCGATGCCGAGGAGCTTGTCCAACCACTGGTAGTCGACGCCCGACGCGGGCTCATCGAGAAGCAGCACCTCGGCCTCGGTCGCGAGCAGGCGAGCGAGCGCGAGCAGCTTCTGCTGGCCGAAGCCGAGCGCGCCGGCGGGAAGCTCGGCAAGCTCGATCATCTCGATGAAGCTCAGCCACTCCAACGCGCGCCGCCGGGCAGCCCGCTCATCGTTGCGGACGCGCCGCGGCGCGAGGAAGAGGCCCTTCAGCCGCTCGCCGGACTGGCCCGGGACGGCGAGCAGAACATTCTCCAGCACGGATAGCTTTGGGAACACGCGCACGTCCTGGAACGAGCGCACCATCCCGAGCTTGGTGACCTGGTCGGGCCGCATTCCTGTGATGTCACTGCCGTTCAGGGTTACGCGGCCCGCGTCGAGCGGGAGAGCGCCTGTGATGAGGTTGAACACGGTTGTTTTGCCGGCGCCGTTGGGACCGACGAGCGCGGTGATCGCGCCTCTTGGCAGCTGCATGTTCAGACCGTCGACGGCGCGGATCCCTCCGAATGACTTGGAGAGCCCGCGGACATCGACGACGACCTCGCCGGTCAAGTTCCACTTCCGATCCGGGTGGCGGTCCGGCGCCGCGTCGCCCGCCCGATGGTCAGCGGCATCCGGACCAGCGAGCGGGAGAGCTGCAGCAGCGACATCCCTTCCGGCATGAGGCCCTGCGGGCGAAAGACGACGATCAGCACGAGCGCGGCGCCGTACGCGGTCACCTGCGCGAGCGACGCCTGGTTCGGATTCAGGTTGATGACGTACTGGAAGAACGGCGTCGAGAGCACGATCAGGATTGCGGCAAGAACTGTGCCGAAGAGGTTCGCCATGCCGCCGATGATCACCAGGGCGATCATCTGGACAGAGACGTTGAAGCCGAACAGCGAGGGGCTCGCAAGCTGGTCCAGCGTGCTCAGCAGGACGCCGCCTAGGGCGGCCATCGCCGCGGTGATGGCAAAGATGCTTAGCTTGTAGAAGAAGACGTTCTTCCCCAATGAGCGAGCTGCCCGCTCGTCGTCGCGAATCGCGCGCAGAATGCGTCCGTGGGGCGACTCGCCGAGCCGGTAGCAGATTCCGAACACGACCAGCGCGCACGCGAGCGCCAGCGGGAACACCTGGCTCGGCTGGTTCAGCGAATGCCCGAACAGTTGCATGCCGGTGGCGAGGATGCCAAACGAGGCGCCGAACACCTGCAGGCCTGTCAGAACCCCGACCAACACGAGCTGAAAGGCAAGCGTCAGCAGCACCAGCCAGAGGACGTCGAGACCGAGGGCCAGGACCCCGATCAGCGCGCCAACCGCGTACGCTGAGGCCAGCCCAACCAGGACAGCCACCGGGAACGACAGGCCAGTATGCGTGATCAGGATGATCAGCACATAGCCGCCGATCGCTGCGAACGCAGCGTGTGCTGCGGAGAAGATCCCGGTGTAGCCAATCAGCAGATTCAGCGACGCGCCGAAGATAACGAACACGAGTATCTGGTCGATATAGCCGTAGGCCAACTCGCTCATGCCGGAGTCGATTCTGGTTCCGCGCCCGCGGCACGGCGGCGCAGAAACGCCAGCGCCTCCGATGTCCTGACGGCGTACACGAGCACGTAGATCAGGAGGCACGCGAAGACGACGACCTGAGACCACTCGGGCTGCACCACGAAGCCACTGAGGCTCTCGATCAGGCCGATCCCGAGCGCGACCGACGCCAGCACGAGCGGCGACGCGCTCGCGGAGATGAAAGCGACCGTGATTGCGTAGAGGATCGGGTTCTGGCCCATATCCGGTGTAGCGGTCGACTTCGACGCGACGAACACGGCATCGATCCCGCCGAGCGCCGCCCCGATCGCGAACACCGCCATGTAGACACGCGCGGGGTTGATACCGACGACAAGGCTCAGGCGAGGGTTAACCCGGACTGCGCGGATCATGCGTCCGAGTCGCGTCCATCGGAGCACTCCCCAGGTCGCCAGGAGTGCCGCCCACCCCACGAGGATCGACCACAAGTCGATGTTTGTCGTGTGCACGCCCAGGAACGTCGCCGGCGTCGTCGTGAAGCCCGTGATGTTGATCGACTGCCCAACCCAGGCGAGGCTGATCCCCCCCTGTCCGGCGGTTGACAACCCAAGCGACGCGATGAAGATCGTCAGCAGGGCCGCCGACCCGACCTTGGCGTCGAGCGGCCAGTACACGACGCGCTCGATGACAATCGAGACGATCATGCCGATAAGTACCCCGACCAGCAGCGCCGGCCCCAGTGGGATGCCCCAGGACTGGGCGACCTGCCCGGTCACAAACGCGGTCAGAGCGTAGACCGTCGCGTACGCGATGTGGAACCGTCCGGTGACGTTGACGATCAGCCCGAACCCGACGGCGACCAGCGCGTAACCGGTCCCCAACACGATCGCGTTGTCGAGCAACTGCCCGAGGTTTGCGCCAGTAAACGGGATGGCGGCGATCACTGTGTGCACGAGGGCCCCTCAATCGTCTCTCGGGGAGTCATCTCCTCAGCTGCTGAGGAGATGGAGGTTCTGACCTGTGACGTCCCCGGTCTCGAGACGGACCGGAGCGCCGTTGCGGATCTGGAACAGTGCCATCGGCCAATGCTTCAGGCCCTGAGTTGTCGGATCGAAGGTGAGGCTTCCGACCAGGCCTGTGCCGCCTCCGAAGACGCTCGGGAAGGTGAGGCGCTTGCGCAGCGCATCTTGCAGCGCGGCACCGCTGTTCGGGTCGGTGCCCGCTTGCTTGCAGTCCATGAACAGCCGCCAGAACACCGTCGTCGTGTTGTAGGCGCACGCGGAGTAGAAATCGGGCGCCGCGGCCGGAACGCCGAACGTGCCGTACGTCGCCTGGAAGTCCTTCACCATCACCGCCGCCAGCGGGTTCTGACTGCCGGTGTAGAAGTCGTCGATTGCGAGGTACTGACCCTCGTAGCCGCCGGCGGCGATCTTCACCACCGCTGCTATGTAGGATTCGAGATTGAAGACCGGCTTGCCGATCCCGGACGCGGCGTACTGCTTGAGGAAATAGCCAGCATCGTTCTCGAACTCGTACGCGATGACCGCGTCAACGTTCCCGGCGCGCAGCGCCGCCAGCTCATTCGAGAAGTCGGTCGCGCCGTACGCGGGGTGAACAACGGTCGTGACCTTGAGCGGTGTGAACTTAGCGATGATGTCCGCAATCGCGGCGGTGCCGGCGTCGGTGGTCGCCCCGGTCTGGAAGAAGCTGAGCCCCAACTTCCTGACGTTCGGCATCTTCTTCTGGACGTAGTTGCCAATCAGCGGGATCGCTGAGATCCCAGGCACCGGCCGCATCCCCCAGAAGTACGGCCTACCAGGAGCCCCGCTGTTGCCGCCCGCGGGATCGATCGCAAGGATCTTGTCCGACACGAGCGTCGGGAGTATGACACCGCCGACGCCACCATAAGAGGACACAACCGCACCAATGTTGTTGCCTGCGATCTCCAGGATCGCGTCCTTGCCTTTCGCGTAGTCGAGCGTCCCCTGGTCCTGGAAGTCGACCTTGACGTCGGGGCCGCCAAGCAGCTTGATGTGCTTGACGGCGAGATTGACGCCGTCGCTCATGCTGACGCCTTGCGACGCGCCCGGTCCCGAAAGCGGCAGAATCGCGCCGATCTTCCAGGCCTCGCCCTTCCCCGCGTACGCCCGATCGATTGGCCCGAGCGCCGAGAGGAGCGTCGCGACCTCAGCCGAACCGAGCGCAGCCGCCCGAGCGGCGTTCGCCGTGGCCGCCCCCGACCCTGAGGCGGCCGAACCGCACGCAGCGATCGCCGCCGGAAGACCACCGAACGCGACGGCGCCGATTGCCGTGCGCAGCAGCAACTCACGCCGGCTCAGCCGGTCGTCAAACAGCGGCTCATCACCCAACGCCATTTCTTCTCACCCTTCCCTTCGACCGACTGGTCGGATCATAAAGCGAAACCTGGTTTCAGTTCAAGAGCGAAACGCAGTTCTCTTGACGAGACCAGGAATAGAGCTCTACCTGGTACTTTCAGCGAGTAAGCTCCCAGGTGTGAGACTCATAGCCGTCCGACCGGTCGGCTTACAGAGGTCGAGAGGAGGCCTCAAACAGCTATGCTCAGGAGCGTGACCGCATCGCGGAAACGCCGCGCGATCATCGACAGCGCGGCAAGGATCTTCGACACGGAGGGGTACCACGCCACGACCGTCGACGCCCTCGCGAGGGCTGTCGGGCTGAAGAAGCCAAGCGTCTACCACTACTTCTCGGGCAAGGACGAGATCCTGTACTGGATCCACGAGGAATTCATCGATCTTCTGATCACCAAGCAGCTGGCCCGCGAGGCCCAGGATCTCCCAGCGCCACTAGCACTACGCAGCGTGATCGGAGACGTGCTCGGCCTGATGGACACCCATCGAGGCCACGTTCGCGTCTTCTTCGAACATCACCGCGAGCTGTCCTCGGAGCGTCGGGAGACGATTTCCGCCAAGCGGGACCGCTACGCGACGCTGGTCGAGGCCGAGATCATCCGGGCGATCGAAGCCGGTGACATTCGCGAGGTCGATTCCCGCCTCACCGCACTCGCGATGTTCGGCATGTGCAACTGGGCCTACCAGTGGTACCGCAGCGATGGGTCCCGGACGTGCACGGAGATCGCCGACTGCTTCTGGGACCTCCTCTTCGAGGGACTCCGGCCAAGGCCCGAGCTCGCGAAGTCCAATTCATCCGCCCGTGGCCGCCAGGCCACGGGCGGTCGGCGGTAGGCTCGATCCATGTCGAGCGCCGCTGCCGTCGCGCAAGATCTCAGGGCTCCAGGCGACGCCGTCGGAGACGTGGTGCTCGTCTCGGGGCTGACGGTCAGAGGCGGCTCGCGGCTCTACAACACAAGGCTCACGCCCCTTAAACTAAAGCGAATCGCACGCGTGCTCGAAACCACCCTCGAGCTCGCGGCAGACGGCGGGTTCGACGCGGTACGGATGCGGGAGGTCACGACCCGGTCGGGCGTCGCGTTGGGAACCATCTACCGGTACTTCAATTCTCGCGAGCACCTGATCTACGTCGCGACCAGCGAATGGCTGGCGGTGATCGCAAACGACGCGCTGGTGGCCACCGCAGGAGAACGGGACCTCGCCGAGCGGTGCATCCAGCAAGCTCGTCACATGCAGCGGGCGATGCTCGACAAGCCGCGCCTCTTGTCGGCGTGGGCGCGCGCGACGACGTCGCGCGACACCGAGGTGATGCTCGACGTGCGACAGGGAATGACGCACGACGAGCACCTCTGGCCCGATATCGAAGACCTCGACCAGGAACTCGCCCATACCCTCGCGACCTCGGTCAGGCAAGTCTGGTACGCCGGCGTCGTACAGTGGGCGTTCGGCCAGAGGGATCTCCACGAGGTGTTTGATGACCAGGAGCGCCTCATCCGATGCCTCCTGCGCAGCGGCCACTGAGGAGCGCGTCCATCCCAGAAGAAAGGCTTGTGGCACACGCCCGCCGCAAGCCACGACAGCATGAAGTAACCGCAGATCCGCGGCCCCGCCGCCTTCGCGGCGGCGGTCAGCGCGGTTGCTTGCGCGAGTGTCATGCTGCGGCTCGGCCGGCCCTCCAGCTCCGGGCGCGCATGAAGGCAGGCCCCGCCTGGCAGGACACGGGCCTGGTCTTCTGCCAGGACGACGGCCGGCCGTGGAACCCGGACCATGTGTCCAAGCGATTCAAGAAGCTGGCGAAGGCGTCCGGCGTCCCGGTGATCAAGTTCCACGAGGGCGGACGGCATACCGGTGTCAGCCTGAAGCACGACGCCGAGGTCCGCGAGGACATCTCGATGCGCGAGGCCGGCCACGGCCAGCCGCGACGTGCGCGCCCGGTACAGCCACCCCACGATTCAGGCTCACCTGGCTGCCGCCGAGCAGGTAGCCGCCCTGGTCCGCAAGGCCGGGGGCGCACAGTGATCTGTACAAGTGTTCCCATAGTGTGCCTACGGGCCGTCATAGTAGCCGTCTCACAGCTCGCCCGTAACCGTCTAACCGCAGCTCAGGCTATGTGGGGCGGGTGGGGCTCGAACCCACGACCGGCGGATTATGAGTCCGCTCAACTCCCAGCCTGGGTCATCACGGCTGACCTGGCCGGATGCGGTTTGCGACGATCTTGCTCAGCCCCGTTTCGGCACGTATTTGGCATGATCAAGGCCCAGCCTGTCGGCCGCGTGCCATCGCCGCACGGCCAGACATGCGAGAATGAGAATGCCAGGAAGGTGGTGACGATGTCGTCTGAGCACACTGAGCCGGCGCCCAGCCCGGCCGCTGCCGATGAGGTTCCGGTTGAGGAACTGGCTCGCCGCCAGGGCATCAAGCCGGTGGAGTCGGTGGACGACATGGCCCGGCCGGGTCTCTTCGACTCCGATGAGGAGTGGGAGGAATTCCTCGCTGATCTGTACGCCTCCCGGCGTTCTGGCATGGCGTGAGCTTCGTCGTTCTCGATACCGACGTGGCGTCGGCCAGCCTGCGCGGCCGTCTGCCCGACCAGCTCCGGGCGCGGCTGACCGGGCAGACGTGGTGTATCTCGTTCGTGACGGTGGGCGAGCTGACCAAGTGGACAGTGCTGCGGAGCTGGGGACCGCGCAAGCTAGCCGAGCTGGCTGACTGGCGGCGTGATGTGGTCCTGCTGCCGTACTCCGAGCTGGTGGCGGTCCGCTGGGGTGAGCTGCAAGCGCGCGCCGAGCGGCGAGGACGCCCCCGCCCGGTGAACGACACCTGGATCGCAGCATGCTGCCTGGTCCGCAATCTGCCGCTGGCAACGCTGAACCTGAAGGACTTCAGGGACTTCGCCGACCACGAAGGACTGACCGTGATCGGTCTCAATGACCGCTGACTCGGCGGTTCTTGTCGCAGCGTTTCTTGCCGAGCCGAACAATCCCGGCTGCAGCATCAGCAGCCTCGGCAAGGTCGACCAAAAGATCATCTGCTCCTCTGCTCACAGATCCACGGCCTCAGCGCGGATTTGTTCATCACGCGGCTTGAGAGTGCTCCGCGCGACGACGTCGACTTCGACGCCCAGGAGTTCCTCAAGATCCTGGAACAGACCTACGTGGTCAATAAGGGAAGCATCCGGCTCGAAGTCGACGAGCAAGTCCAGGTCGCTATCTGGGCGAGCGTCCCCCCTAGCAACGGAGCCGAACACCGCGACCCGAAGGGCCTTGCGCTCCATGGCGACGCTGAGTATCTCCGAACGGCGCCGGCGTAAACCGTCCAGGGTCAGCACGTCATCGGTCATTTCTCGAGCGTAGCTCTGGTCGTCATGGTCGATGCCTGTCATTGACGCAGCTGACTAGCCAAAGCGTCCCGGTGTGGACCGGCGCAAAGCGTGCCGGTTGCTGCACGTGCTGCTTCGAGAGCGTCCGATTTTCAGGAGGTTTTGCTGATTCAGAGCGGTCCACCGCAGGCCGCTGGCCATGTCTTTTTACGACTTGCGCTGCCCGACGCGTCCACCGTCGGCTGCAGCTATCCGCAGCCGTTGTTAGCAACGAGTTAGCAAGATCGCTCTAGGTGAGCATCGCAGCTTGACAACTCAACAGTGCACAGCCAAGGGCTAGGTGCCGACAGTGTCTGACGCGCGGCTGGCTGCTAACTTCCTGGGTCTGGCTACTCGTCCTCGATAGTGATGGTGGACAGCCCGTCGCCTTCCGTCCAGGGGTGGCCATCCTCGTGGGTCGCGCCCAGCTCAATCAGCTTCTCGACGCGCCCGTTCACAGCGCGCACAACGGCGTTGTAATCGGCAGCAGCCCGCTTGGCGTCCTCAATCCGCTCGGGGTGCCCGATGCATGACTTGATGTAGTCGGTCGTGTGCTTGATGATGGCCTGTTCTTCGGCCGTGATAATGCCACCCGAACCTACCTCGACCTCGATGTTGAACTTGACGTCAACGCCGAGGATGCGCAGCCGATTGGCCCAGTGCTGCATAGCTAGGTGATCGCCCTCGGCCTCAGCCTTCTTGAGGTTGTAGCGAGCGTTCTCGATCTGCTCGGCCTTCCGCTGCTTCTGGTTCGCGACCGCCCGCTTCTCGGCACGACGGCCCCTGGCGTTCGCTTGGCTGCTTTGCGAGAGCCGCGCAGCGCGGTAAAGAATCCCCATACGATGTCCTCTCAGCCGAACGCGGCAGGTTGCCATGCGCATAGAATCGACGCTCTCGCCGTGGCGTTGGTTTACGGCTGTGATGTGGCGTTACTCACGGAGTTCGGACTCCTCCAGCTCGGCAAGACACTTCCGCTGCCTGGCACCAGGTTTGCGGGGCCTGTAGACCGGCGGGCCATCGGACTATGGCGAGCCGCTAGCTTCTCGATGCGAACTCTGCTCAGCTTGATCGCCGAGGATCGTTGCTGTTAGCAACGGCCGTAATGAGAACTGAGCGCTCCAGCGTCTTCGCTGGTCAGAATGGTGGTCAGGGGCGGGGTCGAACCGCCGACCTTCCGCTTTTCAGGATTAGGGAACGACGTTTATGGCAGGTCGCTGCCTGGTTGGAGTGAGCTCCTGTGCCGGGATCGACGGCGCTGCACGGCGGTGTATGAGACTAGAAGTGAGACTACTCAACGGCGCGTCAGCGATCAGCAGAGGGCACTGCAGTCCGAACTCATTGACGTTGTTGGACTGATTGCTCTACAACTCGTGCAGCCGAACGCTGATGACGATCGTCTGCAGCTGCTTTGGTCTGCGCAACTTGATAACTCCACAGCGGTCAACAGAATCCACGCTTAGGCCGTGCCGGTATTCCTCAGCCCACTAGACCACAAAAGAGCAGTTCGGTTCGAACGAGAAGCCGAGCCGACGGCCGGCGGCGGTCGGGGGTCGTTGTGGTCAGGTTGGTGGTCAGCAGTCGGACCTTGCCATCCTTCCGATAGGCGCCGACGAGTCCCCGCGTGAGTCGTGGTCAAGGGTCCCGAAGGGATCGCGTAGCGGCGCAATGCCGCGTAGTTAGAGCTTGCGGCTAAATAAAGCGTCGTTTCTGTCTTTGATCTACGCTTCTGTGGTATGCGCATTGCGGTGGAGGTTCAGCAGGCGCTGGCCGGGAAGTTCGAGGCGCTGTTCCCGCATCTGGATGAGCGGCAGCGGCGGCTGCTGGCAGGAGCGGAGGCCCGTGCGCTGGGACACGGCGGCATCCGGGTAGTCGCCCAGGCAGCGGGGATGCGGGAGGGCACTGTCTCCCGCGGGGTCGCTGAGCTGGAATCGGGGGAAGATCCGCTGGGCCGGGCGCGCCGGCCGGGCGGCGGCCGCAAGCGTGCGGCTGACCTCGACCGGGGTCTTTTGCCCGCGCTGCTGGCGCTGGTGGAACCGGATATGCGCGGTGATCCGATGTCGCCGTTGCGGTGGACCACGAAATCCACGCGCGCGCTGGCAGCCGAGCTGACCGGGCAGGGGCACCGGGTCAGCGCCGATACGGTCGCTGACTTGCTGCGCGAGGAGGGCTTCAGCCTGCAAGCAGGCGCCAAGACCCTCGAGGGCAAGCAGCACCCGGACCGGGACGCTCAGTTCCGTTACATCAGCGAGCAGGTCAAGGCGCATCTGGGCAGCAACGACCCGGTCGTCAGCGTGGACACCAAGAAGAAGGAACTAGTGGGGCCGTTTAAGAACGGCGGCCGGGAGTGGCACCCCAAGGGCGAGCCCGCCGAGGTCCGCACCCACGACTTCCCCGACCCGGACCTGGGCAAGGCAATCCCCTACGGCATCTACGACATCGCGGCGAACGCCGGCTGGGTCAACGTCGGCACCGACCACGACACTGCGGCGTTCGCGGTGGAGTCGCTGCGCCGCTGGTGGCACGCCGCCGGCGCGGCCGCCTACCCGCAGGCGCGGCGGCTTCTGGTCACCGCGGACGCTGGCGGCTCCAACGGCTACCGCACCCGGGCATGGAAGAGCGAACTGGCCGAGCTGGCCGCCCGGGCCGGGCTGGAGATCACCGTGTGCCACTTCCCGCCGGGCACCTCCAAATGGAACAAGATCGAGCACCGGCTGTTCTCCCACATCTCGATGAACTGGCGCGGCCGGCCGCTGACCAGCCACGAAGTGATCATCAACACGATCGCGGCAACCACCACCCGCGCCGGCTTACGGGTACACGCCGAACTCGACACCCGCCGCTACCCCACCGGGGAGGAAATCAGCGACGAGCGGATGGCCGCCCTGGCCATCACCCGCCACGACTGGCACGGTGACTGGAACTACACGCTGCACGCCGTACCGCCCCGGCCGGCCGGCGGCCGCACCGACGGGCCAGCCGCGCACCCGCAAAGGCGCGATCTCACCTGGCTGGAAACCCCGGGCCTCACCGGGCTGACCGCCCCGCAACGGGACGCGCTGACCAGCAGCCTCGCCGTCGCCCGCCACGCCCAGCGCGAAGCCGGGCTGCACCAGCGGCGCGGCGGCACCAGGCGCGTCGCGGCAGGAACCGGGCGCAAAGCCGTCCTCACCCCCGACGACCGGACCGTGATCACTGTGCTGGCCCTGCGCTTCTCCCTGCCCGGCCCAGTTCTCGCCAGCCTGTTCCAGGTCACCACCACAACCATCAACAACGTCATCCGGCAGACCAAGCCGCTGCTCGCCATCACCGGCCACCACATCGAGCCAGCAGGCATCCAGCTCACCAGCCGCACCGACCTTGTCCAGTACGCAGCCGACGCGGGCATCCCGGTGCCCCCGAGGAGATCAAATCAGCGCGTTGATAGTCGGCAAGCTCTTAAGGGTCGGGCTCGGTTGTCGAGGATGTGCTGTCAGGCGGCGTGTTGAGCTGGTAGGTCCCCAGACCGGTGCGGGTGAACCAGCCGAGCAGGGACTATTCGCGCAGCTGGGTGGCCATGTGGCGGGGCTTGACGTTGAGCATGCGTGCCAGCTCCAGGCTGGTCCATGGCCGCGGGGGCTGGCTGGTGATGATGGCGGTGATCAGCTGCCGGCGTGTGGGTGGTTTCGGGCCGGTGGACGTGCGGCGGTGAGGGCGCCGCCCGTCAGCTGTGTCGCGCAGCGGCGGGGTCCGCACGGTCACGCTGATGCCGGTGATGACGGTGACGGTGTGGGGCCGCTGGTCGCCGTGGTTGAGGTAGCGGGAGGTGGCGCATTTGACCTTGCGGGCGCTGAACCGTGGACGGCGGGACGGCAGCAGCGTGTCCAGGACGGCACGGCCGATAACGGTCAGCTCGGATGGGTTGGCCGGGCAGACTCCGGCCGCGGCAGTGAGCTGGTCACGGGCAGCTTCCAAGGCGGTGGTGAAGCTGGCCCGGTCGGGATTGGTGCCAGGGCGGGTCTCCACAGCGTCGACCATGGCCATGCGCAGCAGCTGGTAGAGGGTCAGCAGCGCCCACAGTTCCTGCTCGACGCCGGGCCGGTCACCCGAGCGCAGCACCCGGCCGTCCAGCAGGGTATGCCGCAAGGCCAGGTAGGCGGACTCGATCTCCCACCGCTCGTGATACAGGCGGACCAGTGCCTCGGCCGGGAAAGCATTGTGGTCGGTCAGCGTGGTGATGAGCCGGTAGCTATCGGCGATGCGGGTGCCGTCCGCTCCTGTCATGGCAATCTCTGCCTCGACGATCCGCACGTCCAGGCGGTCCAGCAGGGACAGGTAGGAGCCGTCGGGCAGGTGCGCCAGGACCAGCGGGGTCCGGGTGGACTTCGCCCGCACCAGCAGCGCCGCGCCGGTGCCCGCGATGTCGGCCAGGAACGCGAGCTTGTCAAGTCTTCTGTGTAAGTGGAGCGACTTCTTTCCTGAGTGCTGGTGACTGTGGGTAGTTGCGGGTTAGACGGGGAGCCGGTCGCCGAAGCGGACGGCCAGTGCGTTGAGGGCGCGTTTCCAGCCCAGGGTTCCGGTGCCCCGCTCGCCGCGCTGGAGGGTGAGGCCCTCGCCGTCGATATGGCGGCCGGTGATGTTGCGGATGCCGAGGTAGAGCAGCTTGATCGCGGCGTCGTCGTCGGGGAAGTGCCCGCGGTTCTTGATGATCTTCCGCAGCTGGTAGTTGGTGGACTCGATGGCGTTGGTGGTGTAGATCACCTTGCGGATCGCGGTGTCGAATTCCAGGAACGGGATGAACTGCGGCCAGGCCCGGTCCCAGGCGGCCAGCAGGCCGGGGTAGCGCTTGCCGTGCACTCCGCGCAGCTGCTCGAGCGCGTCTTTGGCGGCGGCCTCGTTGACGGCGGTGTAGATCGGGCGCAGCGCGGTGGCGACCTTCTTGCGGTCGTCGTGGGAGACGTACCGCATCGAGGCGCGGATGAGGTGGATGACGCAGGTCTGCACGATCGCCTTGGGCCAGGTGGCCTCGATGGCCTCGGGCAGCCCGCCGAGCCCGTCGCAGCACACGAACAGGACGTCCTTGATGCCGCGGTTGCGCAGCTCGGTCAGCACGCCCATCCAGAAACGTGCTCCCTCGGCGGCGGCCAGCCAGATGCCCAGCACGTGCTTGTACCCATCGGTGTCGACGCCGATGGCCAGGTGAGCGGCCTTGTTGTCGACCGTGCCGCCGTCTCTGACCTTCACCGTCAGGGCGTCGATGTAGAGGATCGGGTAGACCGCGTCCAGCGGCCGGGTCTGCCAGGCGGTGATCTCCTCGGCGACCACGCTGGTCACGTTCGAGATCAGCGCGGGGCTGACCTCGGCGCCGTAGACCTCGGCCAGGTGGGCCTGGATGTCGCGGGTGGTCATGCCGCGGGCGTACAAGCTCAGGATCATGTCATCGACCTGGCCGAGCCGCCGTTGCCCTTTCGGCACGATCTTCGGCTCGAAGCTGCCGTTACGGTCGCGGGGGACGCCGATGCGCACCGGCCCGGAAGCCGTGGTAACCGTCTTGCCGTAGCTGCCATTGCGGGAATTACCCGAGCCGTTCCCGGCCGGGTCGCCTTTCACATACCCCAGGTGATCATCGAGCTCGGCGCCCAGCGCCCGCTCCAGCACCGTCTTGGTCAGCTGGCTCAGCAGCCCCTCGGCGCCGACCCCGGCCTCATCGGCGTCGGCCAGCATCCGGTCCACCGCCTCCGGGCTGACCAGCTCCGCCAGCCGCGCCGCCGGCGCCGGCCATTCTTCCGCGCCAGGATCCTGCTCGCCGTCATCGGCCTCCAGGCCATCCGAGATCGCTTTCATCATTGCCGTCTTCTGGTTTGCATTCACGGAGAGTAACCCTTCTACCGGTGCAACTCCCGTCGCACCGATCCATTAGGCCACTCCCTTACACAGAAGATTCAACACGCTCAGGAACGCGTTGCTGTCGAAGCCGCGGTCCAGCAGCACCAGCATGCCGGGTCCGAGCAGGTGCACCAGCCGGCGGGCCAGGCCGGTCTCGTCCCGGTCGGTCCTCGAGCCGAGCGTGGCGCCGAGCAGGCCGCGGGTGCCGGTCTCGGCCAGCGTCATCACCCGCATCGCCGGGTATCCGGCCAGGCCGAGCCGGTGCCGGATCTTGCCCGCCCACGACCGGTTGCGGCTGGTGTCGGGGATCTTCAGCGAGTTCAGGCCGTCGAACGCGACGGTGCGCAGCCCGCCGAACCGCACGCCCGGCGTGTGCGGCTGGGCCAGCGGCCCGGCCACCACCTCGAACAGCGCCTTCAGCGGTGCCGGGCCGATCCGGCGCCGCAAGTCGCGCAGCGCTTTTTCTGACGGCACCGGCACCTGCGCGTCCGGCAACCCGGCAGTCAGCTTGCCCCACACCCGCGCGTAGCCCAGGTGCGCGAACAAGCCCAGCGCCAGCACGAAGTAGACCCCGACCCGTGAGGGCAGGTCGCGTAGCCGCCGCTGCACGGTGCGGGTCTGCGCCAGCACATCGTCGACGAGCTCGAACGGCAGGTACTGGGTTAACTCACCCAGATGGCGGCAGCAAAAATGCCGCCGGCGACAGTGACCTCATGACTGATGGTGGTCGTGGCAGACTGAGTACTCAACGGGACCTCTGGTGACGGTGAAGATCGTGACGGATTGACGCCGGCCTACCAGAGGTCTTGTTCATTCCGCCGGCGACACGCCGAACAACGCGATCTTCCTTGACCCGCCCCGCTGATCCCTAACTACGCGGCATTGCGTAGCGACGTGCGCAGCGCGCCATTGACCACGACTCACGCGGGGCTTCACAATCTGGCGCTCGGAGGGGTGGCGTGACAGGCGCTAGTCGGCCTATCGACTGACGCCTCGAGTTACTTGACAACTCAACAGTGCAAACAGCGGAGCCCCGGCGCGCCACTGCTGCACATAAGGGGCCGCGGTCCCATCTCTCGCGACGGGACGTGTTCCGCCGACCGCGACTATATGCAGCCGTTGTTAGCAAAGGAATGACAACCTGGCCATTGCGCTGCGCGATCGTGCGCGTTCAGTCCTGACCGAGCCGTCCGCCCGTCAGCAAAGGTGGCGACATTTGCCGTGCGATCCTGCTGTCGGCGCCAAAAGCAAAATTGAGCCATCCGACGTGTCGCACTTCGACCAAAACCACGTTCTGGTTTAACGACATCTGGGTTTTGGCCACGGGCGCAAGCGGGCCTGGCGGATAATTTCTCATCCAGAAGACCAGCACCAATTAGTACCATTACTAATCCCAAGGCAGGTCCAGCCAATTGGACAGCACATCCGGTCACCACGAGCGTCGGCGTATCCGCAATCATAAGTTCCAGGCGCTGGACAGGTGCATCTTCCAGCAAAGCATGTGCCCGTCCCGGCAGACAGGATTTCGCCAGTGTTATAGTTGTAGAAGCTGCAGTTACAGCTATAACCGCATTGCCCGCAGTTCTGTGAGTCATTGAGGGTTACCGGCGCGCGTGGATCAAGGCACGCCAGGCCGCGCTCACCGCGACAGAGCAGGCCTCTCCCCTTGCGAGGCGGCCCTACGACCTCAGGCACGCCTGCCTGTCCACCTGGCTAAACGGCGGCGTCTACCCAACCCAGGTCGCCGAATGGGCCGGGCACGGCGTCGACGTGCTTCTCAGGATCTACGCCAAGTGCGTCGTAGGCCAGGACGAGCTGGCCAAGCGCCGGATCAGCGAAGCGCTACGGCAAAGCTGACATGTTATGCAGACCCCCTGGCGATCTTGGACTTTGGCACGTATCTGGCACACCGACCTGCATCTGGCCACTCCTGGCCGCGCACAGCTGCATACAAGCGCGTCAGCGCAAGATCACGATACTCGAGCATTCTCGCAGTTCAGGGGCGCCAAACCAGGATCTTCAGACAGTGGGGCGGGTGGGGCTCGAACCCACGACCGGCGGATTATGAGTCCGCTGCTCTGACCGGCTGAGCTACCGCCCCTTGACCTATCCACCAATTACAGCAGAACCAGGCACCAGCCGCGGCGCAAGGTCGCGCGCCCGCAGCGGCCCAGCTTCAGTAAAACCCGGCTTACCTGTGGCTCAGCTGCATGGCCATCGCGTGCTCGACCAGTGATATCAGCGTTGTCTTTGTCGAGTTGCGGTTGCGTGCGTCGCACTCCATGATCGGCACCCGTGGACTGATCGACAACGCTTCCGCCACGTCTGATAGTGCGTGCGGGAAGTCGCCGTGGAACCCGTTCACCGCGACGATGAACGGCAGCCCGGCCGACTCGAAGTAGTCGACCGCCGGGAACGAGTCGGCGAGCCTGCGCGTATCCACTAGGACCACGGCCCCGATGGCACCCTGGATCAGGTCATCCCACATGAACCAGAACCGGTGCTGCCCTGGCGTGCCGAACAGGTACAGGATCAGGCCAGCGTCGAGAGTGACCCGGCCGAAGTCCATGGCGACAGTCGTCGTGGTCTTATCCGGGGTGTGGCTCAGGTCGTCCAGCCCGTCGCTGGCCGTAGTCATCACGGCCTCAGTGGTTAGCGGCGTGATCTCGGAAACCGAGCCCACGAACGTGGTCTTGCCCACGCCGAAGCCGCCGGCGACGACGATCTTCACCGACGTCATCGCGGTTTCTGCGGTCATCGCAGGGACGGCCCTAGAGCTTGCGAAGTCCACTGAGCACCCTTTCGAGCAGGTTAATGTCCGGGCGACCCTGTGCGTGGTCGATCTGATGTACCCGGACCAGTCCTTCCATTGCCATGTCAGCGATCAGCACCCTGGCCACGCCCAATGGCATCCTCAGTACTGCGGAGACTTCAGCGACCGACCGCCAGTCCCGGCAGAACCCGAGGATGGCCTGGCACTCAGGGCTGAGCACCGAGATGTCCCGTGCCTCGTAGTGCGAGGCGGCCACCATGGCCTCGATCTGCAGCTGAGTCCGTGGCTTGGTACGCCCGCCGGTAACCGCGTACGGACGTACCAGCGCGCTGGTTTCGTCAGCTACGCCGCGCGGGCCTGTGTCGTGCTGCCATGGGTCACGGGGCGCGGATGAGTGCCCGGGGACATAGCCGAAATCCACCCCGGCGAGGTCATCACGACCATCCGGGTACAGGCGCTCGCCTGTATCCCAGTCATCGCGGCCGTGGCCAAACACGGCAGCCTCCTGTCACTATCGACCGCCCTCAGCCCAGCCGGGCTGGCTACCCCGAATTTCGGGTGTCAGCGCGCTGCCCACCCGCTCGACGAGCAGCGCCATTTCATATGCAACCAGTCCCATATCGCAATCGGCTGCCGCGAGAACTGCCAGGCTGGATCCGTCGCTGATGGCCATGATGATAAGCAGCCCGCGGTGCATCTCGACGACGGTCTGGGTGACGGCGCCGCCCTCGAAGACGCGAGCCGCGCCCTGTGTAAGGCTGGTTAGCCCCGAGGTTACGGCGGCCAGCTGGTCCACCCGGTCGGCTGGAAAGCCACGCGAGAACGCCATCGGCAGGCCGTCCGCGGAGACCACGATCGCGTGCGCCACTGAGGGCACCCGCTCTACAAAGTTCGTGATCAGCCAGTTCAGGTCTTGAGCCGGACGCACGAGCGGACTCACAGGCGCACCTTCCTCTCGCAGCGTACGCCCGGTCCCGCCGGACACGGCGCCGCTATGGCTACACGCGGATCAGCCGGCCGGCGCATCCACGTTCTCAGGCTAAGCATGACGAGTACAGCAAGATCGTGTCACCCTCATCGAGAACCGTCACCTTCACCGGAGTCTGCCTCATCTCCGGTGGCCGCCGCACGCCCTTCTCGCACCCCGCGCTGGAAGCTTGCCAAGCGGTCCCTCGTCACTGCCGCCGACCTCGCCGGCGCAGGTGCGACCGGCTCCGGCGATGCCGTTCCGGGAACGAGGTTCGCCTGCGGGACCCGCTTGGGCAGGCCAGCCCCTGTCATGCCGCCAGTGGCCGGTGAGCTAACCGCTGCCGCTGCTTCCCAGCCTTGGTCGGCGGCGGAAGCAGCCCAGGCGACCTCGGTCTCCGGCAACCCGGTGGCTTGCTGCTCAGGCCAGCTAGCTCCGGCCCCCGGACCGCTGAGGACGCTCGCATGTCCGCTGCCGAGACTGACGGGGGCAGCCGGGCTCACCGCGCTGGCGACGTTGCCCATGGTGGCCGGAGCCGACGCGGCCGGCACGCCGCTGCGGCCGCGTCGGAACCAGTCGGACTCTACAGCCTCGAAGATCGGCAGTCTGTTCTCGTGCGCGACATGCTCGGCGGGCGGCACGACAACGCCGCCGGCCGTGGTGCCGAAGCCACTCGCGGATGCTGCAGCAGCGACGAGTCCGCTGTCCCAGCCGAAGCCGTCGCGCTGGCGGGCTGCCGACGCGTCATCCGCACCGTCAGCGGCGCCCAGGCGCTCCGGAAAGCCGCTCGGGCTCGCGACTGACGGCCGGCTGTCCGTCGGAGCCTGTCCTGGCGCACTGCCGTGGCCCACAACCGTCGGCTGGCCGAGTGTCAGAGGCTGGGCCGGAGACTCAGACTGCTGCGCGGCCGCGTAATCAACTGTCGGCCCGGACAGGTCTGCGCGCAGCGGGCCGCTGGCGAACGATTGGTCGCCCTGATAGGCGCCGGTCTCCAAGTCCAGGCGCTCCGCAGCGGCAGCCAGGTCGGCCTCAGCGGCATCGGAACCGAAGGCGGGCAGCGGGCTCGTGGAGGCCACGCCGCCCCCAGCCCAGCCGAGATTGCCAGGATGCGTGCTAGCGCCGGGCACCCGGCGCGGTCCGAGTCCGGCTATGTCACTGGACGCCTCGGCCTCCGATGAGGAGAACCTCGGTATCCGAGCCGCGTTGATTTCCTGCTCGGCCGGGGAGGTCAAGCCATCCAAGTCGCCGATCAACCCGGCCGGAAGTGCGGCCATCGCCCCGGCGACGAGTCCGCCCGGCTGCGCGCCTGCCAGGCCGCGGCCCGCCGCGGTTGCCGGGATGTCGAAGTTGCGCATGCCCGGCGCCCCGCCGTCAACATCGTGGCTGACGACCTCGTCCGGCAGCCAGACCAGGGCGGTCAGGCCGCCTGCCGGAGCGGGCCGGAGGCGAACCCGGATCCCGTGCCGCGCCGCTAGCCGCGCGACCACGAACAGGCCCATGCGGCGGGATACCGCTACGTCGACGACGGGCGGGTTGTCGAGCCGCCAGTTAGCGTGGGCCATTTCCTCGGCGCCCATGCCCACGCCCTGGTCGCTGATGTCGAGCAGTACGCCGCCGCTGCTGAGCAGGTGACCGGCGACGACCACCGGAGTCTCCGCCGAGGAGAAGGAGGTCGCGTTCTCCGCCAGCTCGGCCAGCAAGTGCACCACGTCGTTGACGGCATGCCCGCGAACTGCGATTCCCGGCTGCACGTTCAGCGTTACGCGTTCGTACTGCTCGATCTCAGACACTGCGGCACGCAGCACGTCAACGAGCGCGACCGGCTGATTCCACCGCCGGCTGGCGTCATGTCCGGCCAGAACCAGCAGGTTTTCCGAGTTGCGCCGCATTCGGGTAGCCAGGTGGTCCATCTGGAACAGGCTGGCGAGCCGGTCCGGGTCCTGCTCACCTTGCTCGAGATCGTCGATCAGCCGGATCTGCCGTTCGACCAGGGACTGGCTGCGCCGGGACAGGTTGACGAACATGGCGTTGACGTTGCCGCGCAGGGCGGCTTCGTTAGCAGCCAGCCGCAGCGCTTCGCGGTGCACCTGGTCGAATGCCCGCGCAACTTCACCAATCTCGTCGGACGAGTCCACGTCGATGGGCTCGACCTCAAGCGGAACGCCAGCTCCGTCGGAGTCGCTCATCCGGCGCACTGTCTCCGGCAGCCGGACGCCGGCCACCTCCAGGGCGCCCGATCGCAGCCGCCGCAGCGGCCGGACCATCGACCGGCCGACGACGGTGGTCAGGATCAGCGCGAGCAGAAGGACGAGCAGGACCGCGGCGCCGATGACGGACGCAGTGATGATCGCGTCGCGATGCAGCGTCGTGGCCCTGTTGATGGTGGAGGTCACCAAAGACTGCTCCACCGCCCTGGTGCTGTCGATGGTGCCGGTCGACATTGTGCCGAACCACTCGTTGGCGGTATAAACCGACAAGCTCAACGGCTTGTCGGCCAGGCCGAACTGGATCGCCTGCTGCTCGTTGAGGCTGGCGACATTGACCAGGCTGTTTGACAACTCGTTGGTGTACAGCGAGATCTGCGGTGCCGTCGCGACCCGCTCGAACTCGGTTACGTTCGCGTTCTGCTCTTCCAGTGCAGCCTGTACGGCCGTCAGAATCGGCGGGGTGATCTGGCTTTCCTGGGCAAAGGAGTAAGCGAGCAGCCCGCGTTGCTCCGATGTCTCTTCCTCGATCAGGGAGATCAGGTTCAGTGACCGCACGTCGTTGTTCAGGGCCGGGTCGCCGCTGCCGAGGGCGATGTTGTCGTCGATCTCGAGCAGCTGGGTGATGATCCCGGTGTATTTGGTCATGACGTCCACTGCTGGCAGGTGGGTTTTGATAGCCGCGGTGCGCAGCGGCCCGACCAGTTGAAGGATGTCGCCAATGTTGGCCGCGTCTTGCTGGACCTGGGCGGGGTAGCCTGCGCCGATCGTGGCGCTGTCCGCCTGAACCTTGTGGATCCACGGTCCTGAGAGGGCCTGGTCTTGCCTGACCAGCAGGAGGTACTGCTGGCTACCGTTCTCGCAGTTCTGCGGCGGGGTACCCGTCTGATCGGTGGCGCCGATGCACTCCATGGTCTGATCGCGCTCGTACTCAAGATTGAAGGCGAGCGTGCTCACGTCATAGCTGAGGTTCGCCAGATGCTCCACCCGCTGGTAGCCCAGGGCGTTCTGCACGGCGGTCGCGATGTAGGTTCCGCCGAGCACGACCGCGGTCAGCGTCGGGATGATGATGAGCAGCAGCAGCCTTGACCGGACACGCCAGTTCTTGAGCGAACGCCCGCGCAGCCGGGTGCCCTGGGATACCTGACCTGACCCGGCGTTATCCGTTCCGGCGCCGCCCGCAGGCAGTCCGCCGGCCGGCGCACCGCCCCCCGCCACTGACCTGCCAGCGGGAGGACTGCCGTCCGGGCGACTTTCAGAGCGGCTGGCAGCCGGAGCGGTGCGGACCTTTTTGTCTCGGGACGGCACAGTCTCTGAACCCCTCACCTGTCGGCCGCGATACGGGGGCATGCCGATCGCCCGCGGGGCACTACCGACACGGCGATCCTCCCAGATAGCGACTCATCATTGGGTGCAGTCACAGCCACGGCAACTCTAGCCGTTAACCGGATAAGGTGCGTCAATACACACACGAATCGGAAAAACCACTGTAACGTGATGTTTGACGGGCCTCCCGGCAGCAATAGGGTACTCTCTGCCCCAACGCCCGTGTTCAGGAAACTCTCTGGTTCACATCCCCGATGACCGGATGAGTGGCGATAAATCCCAGACCGCGCGAGGAGAGTCATGAGGCTTGGCCCGGCCGGAGTCCCGCTGCTGAAACCGGGTCGGCGCGGCTTCCGGACCCGTTGCTCGCTGGCGGCAGTGTCCGGGCTCGCCCTGCTGCTGGCCGCGGGTTGCGCCGGCTCGGCCAGTCCTGGCGGCGCCGATTCTGGCACGATCGTCATCGCCGCCGAGCCTGGCGTGAGCGACGCTGCCATTTACCTTGCGCAAAAGGACGGCCTGTTCGCCGCCGAAGGCTTGTCTCACGTCGAGATCAGGCCTTACGCAAACCAGGCCGATGTGCTGAACGCCCTCCAGAGCGGCCAGGCTGACATCGCGGCCGCCGACTACGGCGATATCTTTTATGACCAAGCCCGTAGCAGCGACCTGCGAATCCTGGCTGACGGCTACGACGCCGCCGCTAGCGTAGTCGAGATCCTTACCTTGCCCGACTCGCCCGTCACCTCACCGCTAGGCCTGGTGAAGAGCGGCGTGAAGGTTGGCCTGCCCAACGACGACATACTGAATGTGCTGAAGAACTCCGGTATCCCGCCCAGCCTGGATGCCGCAGCAGCGACTAGCGTGCTCACCGGCTACATGGTGAAGGCCCAAGCCGACACGGTCCAGTGGGACCAGATGTCGCAGCAACAGGAGGTCAAGGACCTCCAGAACCACACTCTGCAAGCGATCCTGGTCAGCGAGCCTTACATCTACCAAGCGGAAAGCAAGCTGGGCGCGGTCGAAGTGCTGGACGCGTTCAGCGGCTCCACCGGCGGCCTGCCGCTACTCGGCTACGTCGCCTTGAACCCTTGGGTCAAGGGAAACCCCGGCGCTGTCGCGGACTTCCAGGCCGCTATCGCGAAAGCCCAGGCCGACGCCTCGCTTGAGGGTCAGGTGCAGGCACTGCTTCCAAGCGCCACCGACATGAGCCTTCAGGATGCCGACCTGATTACCGTTGGCTCCTACCCGACGGCCACAAGCACAGACAGCCTGAACCAGGTGGTCACGCTCTTGACGGACTTCGGCGTTCTTACCGACGCCGACGCCCCGGCTGTGCCGCCGATGCTCGTAACCGCCAAGAACTGACCGGTCAGGATCAGCCGCGGTCCCGGCCCAGGCCGAGTTGCCGGGCGATCACCATTCGCTGCACCTCGGACGTTCCCTCGCCGATCTCCAGCACCTTTGCATCGCGGTAGAACCTGGCGACCGGGAACTCGTTCATGAAGCCGTAGCCACCGAATATCTGAGTAGCGTCACGCGCGTTGTCCATGGCAGCGTTCGAGCAGGTCAGCTTCGCGATCGCGGCCTGTGACTTGAACGGCTCGCCGGCTGACCAGCCGGGCCGCCGCGTCATACCAGGCCAGCTTGGCCACATACGCCCGCGCCGCCATATCGGCGATCTTGAACTGAGTTGCCTGATAGTGCCCGAGCTCGTGGCCGAACGCCGTCCGCTCGGCGGCGTAGCGCAGGCTCTCGTCGACGCAGCCCTGTGCCAGGCCCGCCGCGAGAGCTGCGATCGCGACCCGGCCCTCGTCCAGGGTTTGCAGGAACTGCGCGTAGCCGCGCCCGCGCTCGCCCAGCAGGTTCCCGGCGGGCACCCGGCAGCCGGAGAACGCCAGTTCCCGTGTGTCCGAGCTCCGCCAGCCAACCTTGGAGTACTCCGGCCCGACGATAAAGCCGGGCGTTCCGGACGGCACCATGATGGCGGAGATCTCCGGCTTGCCGTCCGCCCGGCCGGTGATCGCCAGGGCAGTCACGACCGAGGTGATCGAGGTGCCCGAGTTGGTGATGAACGCCTTGGAGCCGTTGATCACCCATTCGTCGCCGTCCAGTCGCGCCGTCGTGCGCATCCCGCCAGGGATGTCGGAGCCGCCTCCCGGCTCGGTCAGCCCGAAGGCCGCCAGGCGCTCGCCCTGGCACAGCTCCGGCAGCCAGCGCTCCTTCTGCGCCGCAGACCCGAACCGGTAGATCGGCATCGCGCCCAGCGAGACCCCGGCCTCCAGCGTGATGGCGACCGACGAGTCGACCCTGGCCAGTTCGTGCAGGGCCAGGCAGAAGGCAAAGTAGTCGCCGTCCATCCCGCCGTATTCCGCCGGGAACGGCAGCCCGAACAGGCCCATCTTGCCCATCCGGGCGATGATCTCGTAAGGGAACTCGCCCCGCTCGTAATGACCGCCGATGACCGGCGCGATCACGTCCCGGGCGAACTCCTCCACAGTGCTGCGGAGCGCCTCTTGCTCCTCATTGAGCGTGAAGCCAACCATGCCTTGGATGCTACCGCCGGCGATCCGGCGCCCACGGACCCGCCGGTCATGGTCAAGCTTGCGGAGGGACTCGCTTAGCCTGGCACCATCGCCGGAGGCCGGCACGTTAGTCTCTCGTGCGAGCACTGCGCGTGCGAAGGCTGGCCAGGCCGCCCGTTGACGAGTCCAGGAGGACGTGATGGCGACGCTAACCTGTCCGAACTGCGCGGCCGAAGTGAAGCCCGACGACCTGATCTGCTTCACTTGCGGCGCTAACCTGCCGCGGACCAGGGCGCGGGACGACGACGCGCCGCCTGCGAACACTGTCATGCAGGAATACCTCCGGCCGCACGAGCGGGCCAGCACGATCTCTCCCACCGTGCTCCGGCTTTCCTTCCCGACCGGAAACGTGGAAGTTCCGGCTGGCACCACTTTGCTATTGGGCCGTGATCCAGCGGAATCCCTGGTCGCGGCCGCTTTCGCGGACTGTGAGAACGTCTCGAGACGACACGCGACTGTGACGGTCGACGACGGCGGTCATGCCAGCATCCGGGACGAGAACTCCACAAATGGAACGTTTGTCAACGGGGATCGCGTGCTGCCCGGAATCGACGTGCGGCTCGCGGACGGAGACATCGTCCGGCTCGCGGCCGATGTGACGGCCGAAGTCATGCTCCCCCGGCAGCTGCCGGACCCGAACTGGCTCAGCCGTCCGGACCAGCGCTAACCGGCCGGCCCGTACTGGTCAGGGCCGGTTGCGAACCACGGAACCGCCGCCCCGCCGGCGCTGAACCACGGCCGGTACAGTTCCTGACCGGGTCCGGCCTGGCCCGGGCGGGGCTTCCAGCCGCCGTCCGGCTGCCGGTGATCTGACCGAGCTGGGCCCGTCGTCTGGCGCGAAGCCCGGCCTTGAGTCGCTCGCCCGCGATTACTGCCGGGCCGGGCATCGGACTCGCCCGCGCGGCCAGCGCTGGCCGCATCTCCGCCACCGTCATCAGCTGTGATGCTGGCATCGTCGATGCCACCGAAACCGCCGCCAGGTCCGCCGATGTCATCGCTGTCGTCAACGTCATCATCATCGCCATCGTGCTCGTCCCCCGATGGATCCGGGCCGCGCCACCAGGCGTCCGATTCGCCGCGCCACCAGGCGTCCGTCTCGCCGGCCCGGTGAGCGGCGGACCAGGCAGCCGGATGAGCGTCGGGCATGCGCGCTAGCCGAGTGGCGAGGTCCCGGCAAGGCGGCGCGCGATCCCCGAGCGCGACAGCCCCATCGGCCGCAGCCACGCTGGCTGTCGGTAACTCGGCCTCGGCCCGTGACCAGTCGGATCGCCGCATGCGGATGATTGTGCCGGATAATCCTCGGCGTGCTGGGCCGGACAGCTCGGCCGCTACCCCTGATTCGCGCAGCGGGGGCCCGGCGGCCGGCCGGCCGACATCCGGACGTAACCTTATTTGCGACGTGATAACTATTAAGTCGCCCGCAGGTCTGCGCGCGTGATCAACCTGGAACTTAGCTGGCCCGAGGCTGCTGAGGCCGCCGCCGGCCTGGCCGTCACAGCTGTCGCGCTGCGGGCCGCCGGAAAGCCACGGCTGACCAAGGCGGCCGTCGGCACCCGGGAGGTCGCGCTCGCCCTTGGCCTGTTCGCGCTCTGGGGGTACGCAGGCTCGTTCACCGTCATGGGTCGCGGCGGCGCTCTTGCCAGAGCCCGCTGGATCTGGAACTTCGAGCGGGCCGTGCACCTGCCCAGCGAGACGACGATCCAGCGCCTCTTCCTGCCGCACCCGCTGCTCATTCAGTTCTTCAACCTGTACTACGACTCACTGCATTTCCCGGTGCTGCTCGGGTGCATGGCCTGGCTGTTCGTCCGGCGCCGCGACCGATACAGCCGCTGGCGGACGACGGTAGTGGCGTTCACCGGCATCAGCCTGGCTGTGCAGCTCATCCCGGTAGCCCCGCCGCGGATGCTGGCCAGCACGGGGCTGATCGACACCGCGGTGCGCTACCACGAATCGGTCTACTCGACCGCCGGCGGCTTCGACCCGGATCAGCTGTCAGCCATGCCGTCCGTGCACGTGGGCTGGGCACTACTGGTCGCTGCCGCGATCATCACCACGGTGTCGAGCCGGTGGCGCTGGCTCGCGTTGCTCTATCCCTGCCTGACGACCCTGGCAGTGATCGTGACCGCGAATCACTTCTGGCTGGACGGGATTGTCGCAGCAGCGATCCTGGCTCTGGTGCTCGCCGTCCAGGCGCTTGCGCGGGCCATGCTGACCGCGTGGCGCTGCCGGAAGGTGGCCGCTGGCGGATCAGAGCGGCTCGTCGTTGATCTCGATGCCGAGCGTCTGCGCGAGCACGGGCGCGGCGATCGCAAGCTGACCGGAGCTGATAATGGCACCGCGCAGCGAGCCAACGTCGATGATCAGGCCGAGCTCGGCGGTCCTGAAGTCAGTCTGGTCCATGGTGACCTTGCTGAGATCGACGCGGACTAGTTGCGAGCCGGGGAACGAGCAACGCGTCAGCGTCGCGCCGGCGAAATCGACGTCGCGCAGGACGCAGTTGTCGAAGACCACCGAGGTCAGGCGGGACGCCCGGAAGTTAACCGAGTCCAGCTTGCAGCCGCTGAACACAACAGTCCGCAACTCGGCACCAAAGACCTGAACGCCTGCCAGCGCTGAGCCCAGCATGATCACCTCATGCCAGTGGCTCTCGGCCAGGTTGGTGCCGGTCAGCCGCAAGTCGCGCGCCCACACGTCGCGCAGGCTCGAGCGCTGCAAGCTGCCCCCGCCGATCGATACTCGCCGGAAGGCGCACTCGAGGAAGCGGGTGTTCGGCGCACGCGGGCTGTCGAACTCCGCCTGCTCGAAGAGCACCGTGTCGAAGTCGGAACCGTCGAGCTCACCCTCGCTTGGCGTCAACGCGGCGGCGTAGGGCATGTCGGCTAGGTCAGGCAACTTCATGGTGATGGCGGTCCTGCCTCGGGGCTGCGGTGCTAAACATCCTCACGGCGGCGTCAGCCGGCAAGGAAGCGTTGCACATCTCGCGCTTCCGCGGCCAGCGCGGCCTCGGCTTCGCCGGAAATCTCGCCGAAGCGATCCAGTGCCACCTGCCCGCCCGTCCACGCCCAGATTCCGGCGGCCCTGCCGTCGACAAGGGCGAACGGCCGGAACAGCCCGTTGACCGTCACGATGCCTTGATGGTCACCGAGCACCGGCTCGCGAGACGCCCAGCCGTGCAGTACCGGGTCGTAGGCGCCCAGCAACCGTGGCCCGGGGATGCTCACGTCCTGCCGGTGCGACGCGGCGAGCTCCGCGAGGCCGTCGGGCCGGTCCCGCAGCTCGGCTGCGACCGCGGCGAGACCCCGGCGCACCTGACTGAGCGGCAGGCCTGCCCACTTGGCCAGGTCGCGGTCGGAGGCCGGCCCGTGTCCGGCCAGGTAACGCCTCGCAAGCTCAGCCAGCGCGACATCGTGGTCCACTTCGCGCGGCGGCTTGCCCAGCCAGTCCGTCACGAGCACGTAGGCGTGCTGGCCGCCGATCATTGGCCCGCGCACCGCAAGGCCCTGCAGGCTCGCGAGCGCGATCAGGTGCAGCGAGACATTGTCCTCCTGCGCCGGCAGCCCGGCCGACGCGATCACTGACCGCAACTGCGTCCTCGTGAGCGGGCCGTCTGCGGCCAGCGCTGCCGCGATAGCGACAGCACCCTTATCCATCTCCGCGCGGCTCAGCCCGCGGACCGCCAGCACCCGGCGGACGCCATTCTGCAGCGGCGGCCGGACCGTGAGTGCATGCAGCCACCAGTAGTCCTCGCTGCGCACCAGGTGCAGGGTGCCGCGGTTCAGCCAGGTGATAAGCAGCGTCCGGTCATCGGTGAGGGCACGGTCGACGTCAGCCGCGGTGAGCCCGGCAGTCCTGGCCCGGATCGCGAGCCGCGCGCCACGGGGATCCTGGCCCTGGATCGCCAGCAGCCGCGCGGCGACGTCAACAGGGCTGCGGGCTGGCTCGCCGGACAGAAGCTGCGCCGTGAACCGCTCGGCCTGAATACGGGTGTCCGCGATCTCGTCGGCACGCGCCGGCACGGCCACCTCCGCTCTGATTGGTCTGCGGCCATCATCGCTGATGCCACCGACAGTGCCGCCCGCGGCAAGCAGGCTGACCAGTGCTAGTGAGCTCGCCTAGACTGATGATCCGGGCTCCGGAGGCGGGCCCGGATTCACTGCAACTGCGACTTGGCGGGGACCATGGCAGGCGGTAGCAATCCCGGTGCGATGCGCGCGTCCGACGATGACCGGTGGCGCGTGCAGTCTGTCCTCAACGACGCGTACGCCCAAGGCAGGCTCACCCAGCAGGAGTGGGACGAGCGCGTCAGCACGCTTGCCGGCGCTGCCACGTATGGCGAGCTGGACAAACTGACCGCTGACTTGCAAGTCCCTTACCCCCGCCCGCAGCTTCCGGTCGGCCCGCCGCCGACCAACACGCTGGCCATCGCGGCGCTGATCTGCGGCATCGGACAGCTAGTCGCCGCCTTCCCGGCCGGGATCGCCGCGATCATATTGGGTCACATGGCACGCCGGCAGATCAGGCAAACTGGCGAGCAGGGCGGCCGCCTGGCGCTCGCCGGGCTGATCCTCGGTTACGTCGGCACCGTAGGCACGGTCCTGCTGATTCTGGTCTTCCTGCTGCTGATTCGAGCCATGATGCAGCATCCGGTTGGTCCCTAAGCCCATGAGCGGGCAGGCGGCTGCGAGCTAAGACGCCTCGTTTCCTCAGTCAGCCGCACCTATCGTCCGGGCTGAACTTGTCGACATATAGACAGGATCACCTTGCACGAACGTCGCGAGCACGCCAGTACTGCCGATCTCCGACGTCGGTCCTGCGAACGGGTCGCGGTCGAGCACGACGAGGTCCGCCAGCTTGCCCGGCTCGATCGTGCCGGTCTCGTCGTCCAGATGATTCACGTACGCCGAGCCGATCGTGTACGCGGCCAGCGCCTCGGCCAGGTCCAGGCTCTGGCCGGGAAGCAGCGGCTCCGCCTCCGCTCCGGCCGCCCCCTGCAGCGAACGGTTGACCGCGACATGGCACGCACGCAGGGGGTTGGCGCTGCTGACAGCCCAGTCGCTGCCCGCTGCCAGGCGCGCCCCGGATCGCAGCAAGTCGCCGAACACGTACTGCCTGGCTGCCCGGTCGGGCCCGATGAACGGGATCGTGAGCTCGTCCATCTGCGGCTCGTGCGCCGCCCACAGCGCTTGCATGTTGGCCGTCACGCCGAGCTGGGCGAACCTCAATACGTCGTCCGGGTGCACGACCTGGAGGTGCGCGATGTGATGCCGGTTGTCGTTGTGCTGGCCACCGGGCATGCCATTGGCCGTCCGGGCTGCCTCGATCGCGTTGAGCGCTTCACGCACCGCACGGTCTCCGATGGCGTGCAGGTGCACCTGGAATCCATACGCGTCGAGCTGAGTGACGTAGCCGAGCAGCGCGACCGGGTCGACGTACGATAGCCCGCTACCGTGGGCGTGACAGCCAGTCGGGTCCAGGTACGGCTCGAGCATCCCCGCGGTGAAGTTCTCCGCCACGCCGTCCTGCATGATCTTCACGGTGTTCGCCCTGAAGCGCGGCGCATGGCCCCGCTCCCGTCTGGCCAGCAGGTCCGGTAGCTGCTCGCCGCCGCGAGTCCGGTCCCACCACAGTGCCCCCTCGACCCGCGCGGTGAGCTGACCGCTGGCGGCCGCGGCCAGGTACACCGGGAGCGGGTCCGGACTGCCCAGGTAGTCGCCGACAATCGCGTCCTGCCAGGCGGTGATGCCGCGCGCGTGCAGGTGCTGCTGCGCGAGCAGCAGGCCAGCCAGCCGCTCGTCAAAGGTCAGCTCGGGCACCAGGCAGCCGACCAGGTTCGCCGCGCCCTCGTGCAGGGTGCCCTGCGGGCCGCCATCCGGCTCGCGCTCGATCCGGCCATCCGCGGGATCGGGAGTCAGCGCGTCCAGGCCGGCGAGTTCCAGCGCCTTGGTGTTGACCCAGGCACCGTGACCATCCCTGTTCGACAGGTACGAAGGCCGGCTGCCGGTGACCTGGTCCAGCGTGTACCGGTCCGGCGTACCGGCCGGGAACCACTCCATCCGCCAGCCGGACCCGGCGATCCATTCCCGCTCAGGGTGCTGGTCGCCGTAGGCGGCGATGCGCGCCAGCGCTTCGTCCAGGCTGGTCGCGCCGATGAGATTGCAGCCGATCATGGTCACGCCAGCGAAGGCGGGGTGGACGTGAGCGTCCTGGAAACCGGGCAGCAGCGCGCGGCCGCGCAAGTCGATGACCTCGGTTGTCGGACCGATAAGTTCCTGGATCCTGGGATCGGCAGCAGCGCCGATCACCGCGATGCGGCCGCCGACCACGGCAAGCGAACTAGCCGGGCTGCCGTCTGCCGCTTGCGCCGGAACCATCCGCCGTCGGCTCGGATCGGCCGTGTAGATCGCACCGCCGGCAAACACCAGCTCCGCCTGCTGCCCCATGCGCCTCCGCCCCTCGCTTGTGCCACGACAACCCTAACGATCGCCAGGTAACCCGGCTCGCCACGTCCGGCACACAGCCGGAAGCCGGGGCGGGGCCTGCGCGGCCGCCTGGGGGGCTAGCTCCGCCGTTAGAGACCCGTGCCGGCCAGCATCTCGAAGACCGTGTACGGCCGCCGCGGACCGACTTCCTCGACGCTGACCACAGCTCCAGCCGGGACTTCTGGCCGGATCCGCGCGGCGAACTCCTCGGCCTGGTCGGCATTGTTCGCGCCGACGACCAGGAACCGCCAGCGGCGCACCACCGAGTAGCCCTCAGACTCCAGGCGAACCCCCAGTGCCACCGCCTCCAGGTGCGAAGGCACCTGTATCCGGATCTCGAACAGCGCTACGCCCGCAGCCAGCGACTCGCTGGTCTCCTCGACGTCGAGTTCCCGTCGCTCGGCCTGCACTTCGGCCGGGGTCTGCGGCAGGGGAACGTCCGCGGCTTCCCATTCCTCCGCGACCGGATGCCAGCGCTCGATCGTGAAATCTGCCTTCATACCGTGGCTGGCCAGCAGATCGGTTACCGACTGCCGGGCAGCCGCGGCGGTGTCCTGCGTGCGGGTGTACAGAAACACCTCGTTGCCGCCGTCGGTGCCGACCGCCACCTTGCCGCCCAGGCGCTGGTGGACCTCGTCCTCGACGTTGTGAGCACTCAGGTGCTCGACAGCCTTGCCGGCCTGGCTCGCCTCAGCCAGCCGGACCGTCACCCGCCAGTCGTTCTCGTCAGTCTCCGCAACGCCGGCTGCCGCGTCATTCTGCTCAGTCACTGTCGCACCGTATCGCACGGCCCGGAGCGGTGCCGACGCCCGGTTCAGGCGGCAAACTAGAGAGGTGGAGCTGATCCCGCGCGAGTACGTGGCCATGCGCGGCGGCGTACTGAAGCGCGTCTACAGCGTCACGCAGCCGGACGGCTCGATCGGGCTCTGCGACCACGAAGCGTGGCTAGCCAGTCGCGCAGCGCGCTGCTCATGCGGGAAAGTCTGCCGAGGCAGCGGACGCACCTGCGGCGACCAGGAATGTATCGCCAGACTGGGCCCGCCAGCGGCCTCGCGCTAGCTCCGCCCACTCCCCGCCAGCCGCCTCGCGCTAGCTCCGCCCACTCCCTGCCGGTTTGGTGGGCACAAAAGGCCCGAAGCGGTCTCAGCACGTCACCAAACCAGCAGGGTGTGCGATGAGCGCCACCCCAGCCTGGCGACCTGCGCCCGCCACTGCCATCGATCTGCCATCCCCAGCGGGGAAAGCCGCATAAAGTTATCAGCACTTCCGAAACCAGACGAAGCTACGGGGTGGCCGCGTGGGTCTCCAGAACCCGGCATGACCGCTCGCGAACCGCATGATCGCTCGCGAACAACCATGACCGCTCGCGATCAGGCATGACCGCCGGCGATTCAGTCCAGCTAGGCCGCGCCGGGCTAATGATCGAGCTTGGCCGCTTCGCCGACGCGGCCAGGCTGCTGGCTGCCGTGCTGGCCGATGCGCCAGACAGTTGCCGCGCCTGGTGCCTCCTGTCGCGCGCTCACCTAGGTAGCGGCGACCCTGCCGAGGCAGTCACAGCCGCCCGTCGCGCTAGCGCTCTCGATCCGGCGAATGACTGGCCGTTCCGGCTCATGAGTACGGCATTGATCAGCCTCAACCGCGGCACCGAGGCCCTCGTGGCGGCCACAGAGGCGCGGCGCATCGCGCCGCATTCCTGGCGATCGCACGTCTGCCTGGCCCAGGCCGCGACTGCCGCAGGGCAACTCGACCTCGCCGCGCAAGCGGCTCACACTGGCCTTGCCATCGCCCCGGATCACCCGGACGTCCATGTCGCCGCCGGGAGAGTCGCGCTCAGCCGCGGCGACGTTGGCGAGGCCCGCCTCCGGCAAGAGACGGCACTCGCGCTCGACCCTGCACACAGCGGCGCCATCAACGAGCTCGGCAGGATCAGCCTGCACATGCACGACCCGGCCAGCGCTGCCCGGCATTTCATGCGCGCCGCGCGGACCTCGCCGGGCAACGGCGTCTTCGGGCGTAACTCGGAGCTCGCGCTCCGCTTCCTCGCGATCCGGCTGGCCAGGCCTGTCGTGCTGGCTGCGGCCCTGCTCATGATCATCGGAACGCTCGCAGCCGCGGGCCACCCGCGGGCGGCCGCGGGCCTCGCACTAGCCGAGCCGCTGCTGCTGCTCTGGGCTGCCGCCCGGATCAGGGCCATCCCCCGGCGGAGCCGCCGCCATCTGGCTCAGGTCCTGGCTCGCCACGCACGGCTCACGATCCGCAGTCATAAAAGCGATAAAGCGCCTAATACGGAAACGAGCTCGACTACGCCAGCCGCTAACGGCCCGCTCCGACCCTCCGGTCAGTCAAGCCAGTCCTGATCATCCCCGTTGCCCGTCCTGCAGGCCTCTACTGCCCGCTCAGGGACCAGTTCGGCTACCGATCAGCTCATGACCCTTGGCGCGCGCTCCAGCCGCCAGGCAGAACCCGCTGCCGCTGCCGTTGCATCGCGCTCATCAGCGCATGCGCCCGCCCGCCCGCGGGCCGACCCCGTTCTGTACCTCGGCTTGGCGGGTCGATCCTCGAGCAGGCCGCCTTCGGCCGACGGGGGTGACCCCTCCCCGTCTGACACCAGCGGCCCGGATCATCCTGCCTTGCTCCTCACCGAATCTGCTGCTGCGGCCTCCTGCGTGCGCAAGACACTCAGGCGGCGCATTCGCGGCAGACCGGCTGGCCTCCCCGGTTGTCCGCAAGCTGGCTGCGGTGGTGCACAAGGAAGCAGCTCGAGCAGGTGAATTCGTCCGCCTGGCGCGGAATCACCCGGAACGAGAGCTCCTCGTTAGAAAGGTCAGCTCCGGGGAGTTCGAGCGACTCGGCGACGTCATCGGGATCGATGTCAATCGCCGTTGAGGACTTGTCCATCCGCCGTGCCTGGAGTTCCTGCAGGCTGTCCTCGGTGACGTCGTCTTCGGTCTTCCTCGGGCTGTCGTAGTCGGTAGCCATGTCGGCCCTTACCCCTCCATCTTTACTAACATCGTCGCGCGCTTGTAACGCTCAGGACGGCTCGGTTGTGCCCGAATCCGGCGGGGAATTCTGCCACGTCTGACGGCTCGCTACACCTAGCAGTTGACTTTTGTTCGGACGTGTCGCGGATGAGTGCCGCATAAGCCGACGGTTAGCGGGGCAATACGCCGGGCCGGCCACCGCGGAGATCACTTCCGTCACTGTTTACCCATCAGTAACTTAGTCGATTCAACGCACTAGCATCTACAACGTGCGTATGGTACGAACTCACCACAGGTCCCTCCCTGCGTGTCTAAGCGGAGCCCCGGTCCCATGCCACAGCACGTACCGTTGCGCCCCGGCGACCCCCGCCGGCTCGGACGGTACCGGCTGGGCGGGCGGATCGAAGGTATCCCGTCCGACGACCCCGTGTTCATCGGCCTCGGCCCTGACGGCCACGAAGTAGCCATTAGCCTCCTGCGCGGCGACTGGGCCCACGACGGGGCCGCCCGAGACCGGTTCGCCGCCGAAGCCGCTGTCGCCAAGCGGGTGCCTCCGTTCTGCGCCGCCAGGGTCCTGGACGCGGGCCTGGACGGCCAGGACGCTTACCTCGTCAGCGAGTACGTGCCAGGGCCATCACTGCTGGACCTGGTCGCTTCGGACGGCGTCCGCCGGGGCCACGAGCTGGATGCCGTCGCGATCGCGATGGCAACGGGTCTCGCCTCGGTGCATCAGGCTGGCCTGGTACACGGCAATTTCGGGCCCGAGTACGTGATCATGGCACCCGAAGGTCCGCCGCTGGTAATCGAGTACGGCATAACTCCGCCCTACGGCGCTGCGACCCCGTCAGCAGACATGCTGGCCTGGGCGCAAACCGTGGTGTTCGCCGCAGCAGGCCGGCCGCCTGGCCGGCTAGATGACCTTGATGTGCTTCCTGAGCATGTGCGGCAGACGGTCGAGCAGTGCCTGGATCCTGAGCCCGCTGAACGGCCCGCTGCCCGCGCGGTAGTGCTGAACCTGCTGGGCGACGCCGAGCTGCCCGGCGGTGTGCTCGCGGAGGGCGCACGACGTGCGGCGCGGGCCATCGGCCGCGCCGCGCACGACCCGGTCAGCTACCGGCCAGCTGCCGGAACCCGGCTGCCCCCGTCGCGACAGCACCCAGACTCCGAGCCGGATCACTATCGTGAGCGCGGACACGGTGACCGGCCGACCACCGGAGCACGGCCGGCGCGGCGCGCCGGGCCCGGACATGGCAGTATGCCGGGACACGGCGCGGGACCCCGGTATGGCGGCGGGCCTGCGGAGCGCGGGCCGGCCCGGACGCGGCCGCCTCGCCCGGACGGTGCAAGTCGTCGCGCTGCCAGCCGCCCCGGCGGAGGCCGGCGCACCGTCTGGCTGGTTGCCGGTGCCGTAGTCGTTGTGGTCGTGGTCGCCGGAGTCGTATTGCGCGGCCTGGGCTCTCCTAGCCACAACACGTCGGCCAACCGCGGACACTCGCTGACAGTGTCGAAGACTGCGTCGCCGTCACCGTCAGCCTCTCCGTCGCAGAGCCAGGGCCCGGTGACGCCGGGCACGTTCGCCGGATCGTGGTCCGGCCAGGTCAAGCAGCCGCCGACAGATACCTACAACGTCCGGGTCATCCTGAGGGCCGGAGCGACCGCCGGGTCCGTCAGCTACTCGGGTAGCGATTTCAGCTGCTCCGGGACGCTGCAGCTGCTGACCGCCTCGACGCAGAAGCTCACCTTCAGCCAGGGCATCACGCATGGCCAGTGCGAGAACGGAACCGTGACTTTCAGCCGCACGGGGTCGCGCTCGGTCTGGTTCCGCTTCCGCAGCAGCGGGCCGGTGGCTTCCGGGACCCTCGACCGCACCTAGCGCCACGGCAACCGCCGCGACTCGCGGCCGCCCGGCCGACAGCTGCTTAGCTGACTGGCCCGGCAGTTAGTCAACAAGCGGTGTCAGTCAGCGGGGAGGCGGTCGGCATCCAGGCTTGCCAGCAGGTCGTGCAGCTGGGCGAACAGCCCCGGAGCAGCGGCGAGCGTCATCGCCTCGCCAGCCTCTTCGCCCCGCAGCCCGCCTGTCATCGCACCCGCCTCGCGGGCGATGAGGCCGCCCGCTGCGACGTCCCAGTAGTGCAGGCCTTGCTCGTAGTACGCGTCGACCCGGCCGGCAGCGAGGGAGCACAGGTCCACCGCAGCCACTCCGGCCCGGCGGATGTCGCGTACTCGAGGCAGCACCGCAGCGACCACGCGGCCTTGCTCGGCGCGCTGGCGGGACAAGTAACCGAAACCGGTAGCGACGAGAGCATCGGGCAGCGCTACCCCGGTATTGCAAGCAAGCCGTTGGGGGCTCTCGCCCAAGGCCGAGTCCAGCCACGCGCCACCGCCGAGGGTTGCGGTGAAGGTGCTGCGCTGCAACGGCACGCAGACAGCGCCTGCCACGATCACCCCGGCGACCTCGGCGGCTATGCTCACCGCCCAGCCGGGCAGCCCGTAAAGGTAGTTGACCGTACCGTCGAGCGGGTCGACGACCCACCGGACCGGGCCAGCTCCGGTCTGTCCGCCCTCCTCGCCGAGGATGGCATCACCCGGCCGGGCGGCCAGCAACCGGTCCCTGATCATGCGCTCCGCGGCGTGATCCATCTCGGTCACCACGTCTGTGGGGCTCGACTTCGTCTGCAGGACCGAGACCCGCCCGTGCCGGGCCAGCAGCAACTCGCCGGCCTCCTGTGCCGTCGCCCTGGCGAGCGCGGCCAGGTCCGCCGGCTCAGGCCGGGTCTCGCTCACTGGGCAGCCGGCCGGACCGGAGCGCCGCCGCAGCAGCTGGCCGGGCAAGCGTCCGGGCCAGTGCCGAGCGTCCCGAGCGCGAGCGGCGTCGATCCGTCCAGTTGCTCGCACACCAGGTCAGTGATCATCGACACGAACCTGGGGTCAGTGCCGGGAGTGGCCGCTCTGGCGAATTTCAGCCCCAGGCGATCAGCGGTCCCGGCAGCTTCCACGTCGAGGTCGAATTTGACCTCCATGTGATCGCTCACGAACCCGATCGGCACCGCCACTACCGCGCGCGACCCTTCCGCAGCCCGCCGCTCCAGCAGGTCGTTGATGTCCGGCTCCAGCCACCGCTGGGTCGGCGGCCCGCTGCGACTTGAGTAGGCCAGGTGCCATGGCTGGCGGTAACCGATCTCAGCCGCGACCAGCCTCGCCGCCTCCGCGAGCTGAGCCTGATACGCGCCGCCAGCCGGGCCGCTCGCCTCCGCCATGCTGACCGGAATGCTGTGCGCTGTGAAGATCAGGTCGAAGTCGTCGCCGGCGCCGGCCAGTGCGGCTGCCGCTTGCTCTGCCGCTGCCGCAAACGACGAGATGAATCCGGGATGGTTGAAATACTGCCGGATCTTGTCCACCTGCGGAGCACGCTCGCCGGCCTGCTGGCGTGCCCTCTCGATATCACTCAGGTACTGGCGGCAGCTGGAGAACGAGCTGTAGGCCGATGTCACGAACGCAAGAGCGCGGGTGACTCCGGCAGCTGCCATCTCGGCCAGCGTGTCTGCCAGGTACGGGTCCCAGTTCCGGTTGCCCCAGTAGACCGGCAGGGGTACGTCCCGCGCCGCGAAGTCCTTCTCGACCGCCGCCATCAGCTCCCGGCACTGCTGGTTAATCGGGCTGACCCCGCCGAACTGGTAGTAGTGCTCGGCGACTCGCTCAAGCCGGTCCAGCGGGACGTTCCGGCCAGCAGTGACGTTCTGCAGGAACGGGATCACGTCGGCAGGCCCCTCCGGACCGCCGAAGGAGACGAGCAGGAACGCGTCGTAGCCGACCATAGTCCTATCCAACCAGGGCGATCGGCTAGTCCTGTCAGTGCTAGCTGGTTCCGGTGGGCTCGCTATCTTGGCCTGGGTTCGCTGGCCCTGGCCGGGCTAGCGAAAGTCGGCGGCGTACTCGGCCGCCAGTGCGAGCACCTCGCTGACGTACCAGTTCGCGTGGTTGTAGTCGAAGATCGCGTGAGAGAGCGAGCTGCCGCCAGCTGCCGCGCCATCGGCGCAGAGCAGCCTGGCCGCCGACGGCACTGCGTCGTAAGGATTCATCACGTTCGGCGGTCCGGTCTGCCCGAACGCGTCGATGCCCCAGCGGGCCCACGTCGACGGCAGGAACTGCATCGGCCCGAGTGCGCCAGCGGACGAAGGCCCGACGTTCGTCCCGTCGTCGCTCTCGATCTGCCCGATAGCGGCAAGCACTGTCCAGGACAGGCCAGGGCAGTACTCCGCCGCAGAGTCCTTGAAAAGCTCGATGTAGCTCGCCGGCTGGGCTCCCGCGGAAACTGAGCCAGCCGGAAGCTGGCCTCCCCGGAGCTGTTCGATATGCCCGCCCGGCCCGAGGATCCTGGACACCTTCCTGGTCAGCGCCGGCAGCCGCGCGCCGGGCGCGCTGATGAGCGCGGCCACCCGGTGGACAAGGCCGAGCCTTGCGGACGTCGCCTGGTTCACCATCAGGTCAACGCCAGCGAGGTCGAGCCTGGCTGCCATGCCGAACTTCACGACTTGCGCCGACGCCCCGGCCAGCGTGTAATCCGCGCCGGCCTTGAGGTTCAGTTCTTTGCTGGCCGCCGTCGCGGCGACGAAGTCCCCGCTGGCCAGCGCGGTCCAGAAGGCCTGATCCGACGCAGTGCTCAGCGGAACCCAGGACCGGAAGGTTGCCGGGTCCACGCCGATCACGCTGACCTGGCGGCCGCCCGCGGTGATCTCCGCGCCGTCGAAAGTGATCATGCTGCGCAGTCCGCGGACTTTCCGAAGCCTGGCAACCTGCCTGACCGTCAGGCCGTCTGGCGCCACGACGAGCAGATCCGGAAGGGTGATCTGGCGGAACGAATTGGCCGCGGCACTGCTCGCCCCGCCCGGACTGGCGGCGCTTCCGGTCTGGCCCAGCTGGGCAGCATGGCCGCCTACCGGCGCGACCATCGATCCGGCTGCCGATATGACCGCACTTGCAGGGTCGAATGCCGCCGCCGCGGCGGCGCGGATCGTCGGCGAGTCGTGGCCGAACATCCGGGTCGCCAGCGCGGAATCGCCGGCCTGTAGCGCAAGGCCGACCACCGCGACGGCTCCGAGCAGCGCGATCCGGCGGCTGGACACAAGGGCCCGGGCGGCGTCACCCGTTAGCTGCGGGCCCGCCTTAACGATTGAGCTGGCCTTGGCGAGCGCACCGGCCTTCACCGCAGAACCGTTCTTGACCTGCGGGCTGCCGCCAGCGGGCGCGCTGCCAGACTCGCCAGGCGCGCTGGCGCTAGCCCGCGGGCTGGCGGCCGCGTCTATTGCCTGAGCGCGCCGCAGGAAGTGTCCCATGACGCACCTACGATAACTGCCGAACTCGCCCGGCAGCAGGGTGGCCCGGCGAACATTGGCACGATAGATCAGCTTCCGGATCCGGGCGGCCGGCGGTCGCGCGCCCACCGCTAGCCGGTCTAGTCGCTCGCTGAAGCCGCCGCCATCAGCACCGCTGCGACTGTCCAGGTACGGTCGGAGCGGAGGTTCCGCACTTAATGACGCAGGTCCCTGCCGGGCTCGATGCTGGTCAGCTCGAGCCTGGCGAGCCAGAGCCCAATCCCAGCGAACCCATTCCCGGCGAGCACAGTCCCGGCCAGCGCATCGGCTACGTCGCGCTGTTGCGCACGCCGGGAGCTGCCCGCTTCTGCGTGAGCGGGATGATCGGCCGGGCACCGATGTCGATGTTCGGCCTGGGCACCGTACTGCTGGTCGCGGCGAGCACCGGGCGCTACGCGCTGGCTGGCCTGGTATCCGGCGCCGGCTCGATCGGGTACGCCGCCTCCGCGCCGCAAGTGGCACGGCTGGCGGACCGGTTCGGCCAGCACCGGGTGCTCAGGCCGCTGATCGCGTTTTTCGCTGCCGCTTGCATCGTCTTCGTCACGTGCGCCGAGCTGAAAGCCCCGATCTGGCTCCTGATGATCACCGGCTGCCTGGCGGGCTCGTCGATACCGTCGCTAGGTTCCATGGTCCGGGCGAGATGGAGCGTGCTGCTGGACGACCCGGCGGCTCTGCACGCAGCCTTCGCCCTCGAGTCGGTCGTCGACGAGATGACGTTCGTCATCGGCCCGGCCCTGGTCACTGTGCTCGCGACGGCGGTGCCGCCGGCCGGAGTACTGCTGTGCATGGTGCTCTCGGTCGGCGGCACGCTCTTCTTCGCGGCCCAGCGGCAGACCGAGCCGCCCGTACGGCCCCGGTCCGGAAGCGCGACCGGCGACCACGCCGAGGGCCAGGCACCACGAGCCAGCCGGGTGCCCGCGCCCGGCCTGCTGATGATGGCTCCGCTGTACTTTTGCCTGGGCACCATGTTCGCGTCGATCGACTTGAGCACTGTCGATTTCGCCCAGCTGGAGGGGCACAAGCCGCTGGCCGGCTTCATCCTCGGGACGTACGCGCTGGGCAGCGGCATCGGCGGCCTGTGGTACGGATCGCGGTCCTGGCGGGCTCCGCTTGAGCGGCGGTTCGTGCTCACGCTGGTGCTGACCATCGCAGGCGTGCTCACCTTCTGGACTCAGCCCAGCCTGATCTCACTCGACGCCGGGATGCTCGTCGCGGGACTTACCATCTCCCCCACCCTCATAGCCGGGTACGCGCTGATCGAACGCCAGGCACCACCGGCGCGCCGGACCGAGGCGATGACCTGGCTGTCCTCTACTATCGCGGTCGGGGTAGCGACGGGCTCTGCGATCTGCGGCCGGATTATCGACACGGCCGGGCCGCGCTGGGGCTATGGCTTCGCGGCAACGTGCGGTGTCGTCGCGGTCACGATATGCCTAGCGGGACGGGGGAGGTTGCGTTCGATGCCTGGTGCGGAGGCAGCACAATGGAGCGATGGCTAATCGAGGCGGTCAGTCGGCCGCAGCGTGGCATAACTGGGCTGGCAACGTCGCCGCCAGCCCGAGCCGGGCAGTCTCACCCGGCTCAGCGGCGGAGGTCGCGGCAGAGATCAGCCGGGCAGCCGCCGACGGCCTGACCGTGCGGATGACCGGCACCGGCCACTCGTTCACACCGGTTGCGGTCACTGACGGCGTGCAGTTGCGCCCCGATCGCCTCACCGCGATCCGCTCCGTTGACCCTGCCGCGGGGACAGTGACCGTCGAGGCTGGCTGTCCGCTGCGCGTCCTCAACGCCGAGCTCCTCGCCCGCGGCCTGTCCCTGGCCAACATGGGTGACATCCAGGTCCAGACGGTGGCCGGCGCCACCCAGACCGGCACCCACGGCACCGGCCGGGACGTCGGCGGCATGGCGGCCCAGATCGCCGGCCTCGAGCTGGCGCTCGCCGACGGGAGCATCGTGACGTGCTCTGCCGATTCGCCGGGTGGCGGCCTGACCTTTCCCGATGGCTCTGCACCAGACCTTTTCGACGCGGCCAGGGTCGGTCTCGGCGCGCTCGGTGTCGTCACCGCCATTACCTTCCGGGTCGTTCCGGCTTTCCTGCTGGAGGCCCGAGAAGAGCCGATGACCTGGTCTGCGGTGATGAGTCATCTGGACGAGTTCACCGCGGACAACGAGCACTTCGAGTTCTACTGGTTCCCGCACAGCGAGGGCTGCCTCACCAAGCGGAACAACCGGGCCGATGGCGCGGCGCGCCCGCTTCCCCGTTGGCGTTACGTGCTGGACGACGAGCTGCTGTCGAACTCCGTCTTTGGCCTGACCTGCCAGCTCGGCCGCCGGGTCCCGGCTGCCATCCCGGTGATCAACTCAGCGGCGGCGAAGGCGCTCGGCGCCCGGACCTACGTCGATGCCGCTTACAAGGTGTTCACCAGCCCGCGGCGCGTGCGTTTCAAGGAGGAGGAGTACGCGATACCCCGCGCGGCGCTGTCCGACGTGCTGGCCGAAGTGCGGGCGTTGTTCCGGCGCCGCGACTGGCGGATCAGTTTCCCGATCGAAGTCCGCGTTACTCCGTCCGACGACGTCTGGCTGTCCACGGCGTACGGCCGGGACAGTGCCTACATCGCCATCCACGTCTTCCACTCTGCGCCGCATGAGCAGTACTTCGCCGACGTCGAGGCCGTGATGACGTCCGTCGGCGGTCGCCCGCACTGGGGCAAGATGCACACCCGCGACGCCGATTATCTGGCCGGCGCCTACCCGCGACTATCGGAGTTCCTCGCGGTGCGCGACCTGGCCGATCCGGACCGCAGGTTTACAAACGACTATCTTCGCCAGGTTCTCGGCTCGTAGCAGGCGTGACCAGGCGGAAATAGCCCGTTCCCGGCCAAATTTTCCACGTGTGCCGGGACGCCCGCCTGGCTTCGGCATCATTGGCACCCCAGGTCCCGGGGGACAATGGAGTACGTGCGATTCCTCAGCCCGCCAGCTCACGACCTTACCTACAGCGACGTTTTCCTCGTGCCGACCCGGTCCGACGTCGGATCCAGGCTTGACGTTGACCTGACCACGAAGGATGGCAGCGGTGCCACCATCCCGGTCGTGGTAGCGAACATGACAGCCGTCGCCGGCCGCCGGATGGCCGAGACGATCGCGCGGCGCGGAGGCATCGCGATCCTGCCGCAGGACATACCGGTCGAAGTCGTCGCCGAGGTTATCGCCTGGGTCAAGGCGCGCGATCTGGTTCATGACACGCCGCTCACCCTGAAGCCGACCGACACGACCGGGCACGCGCTCAGCCTGCTGCCCAAGCGCGCCCACGGCGCCATCGTCGTGCTGGCCGACGACGGCCGGCCGGTTGGTGTTGTTACCGAGGCGGACTGCACCGGCGTCGACCGGTTCACCCAGCTCGGGCAGGTGATGTCGGCGGAAATGCTCACCCTGCCGGCCGGCACCGACCCGGAGCGTGCGTTCGGCCTGCTGCACGACGGACGGCACCGGGTGGCGCCGGTCGTGGATGCTGACGGCCGCTGTGTCGGCATCCTGACCAGGACCGGCGCGCTGCGTGCGACGCTCTACCAGCCCGCGGTCGACCGGCGCGGCCGGCTGCGCATCGGCGCTGCGCTCGGGGTCAACGGCGATGTGCCCGGCAAAGCCAAGCTGCTCCTCGACGCGGGCGCCGACCTGCTGGTCGTCGACACCGCGCACGGCCACCAGGAAAAGATGGTGCAGGCGCTGCGATCCGTCCGCGAGCTGACCCCTTCGGTTCCGATAGCGGCCGGGAACGTGGTTACCGCCGCCGGTGTCGCCGACCTGGTCGCGGCAGGCGCGGACATCGTCAAGGTCGGCGTGGGACCGGGCGCGATGTGCACGACGCGGATGATGACCGCGGTGGGACGACCGCAGTTCAGCGCGGTGCTGGAGTGTGCGGCCGAGGCGCGCCGGCTTGGCCGCCACGTGTGGGCTGACGGCGGCGTGCGGTACCCGCGTGACGTGGCGCTGGCACTGGCGGCCGGAGCATCCAACGTGATGATCGGCTCCTGGTTCGCGGGCACTTGCGAGTCTCCCGGCGACATCTTCCGGGACGCCGACGGCCGGCTGTATAAGGAGAGCTTCGGGATGGCGTCCGCGCGGGCGGTGCGGTTGCGTGCCGCCGCGGACTCGCCGTTCGAGCGGGCTCGGAAAGAGCTGTTCGAGGAAGGCATCTCCTCTTCACGGATGTACCTGGACCAGCAGCGGCCAGGTGTGGAAGATCTGCTCGACTCGATCACTGCCGGGCTGCGCAGCGCGTGCACGTACGCCGGCGCGGAAAGCATCGAAAGCCTGCACCAGCACGCTGTGGTGGGCATCCAGAGCGCAGCCGGTTACGCGGAAGGAATGCCGCTGCCTGCGGGCTGGTAAGCAGCTGCCCACTGAGCAACTAGTGAGCAACTAGTCTGCTCCGGACGTAAGAAATGTCGGCGGATTGCCGACAAATCCTTCGCGATCATGGTCTAGCCTGCAGAAGTGCAATTGCGAGTTGGACTGCGCTTCGCCATTGCTGCCGCGATTTGCGCCTGCGCTGTGCCTGCCGTGCTGGCGGCTCCGGGGCCGGTCGCACAGGCTGCTGTCACGCAACCAGGTGCCCGGCATGTCCCGGCGTCTGCGGCTCGTCCTTCCGAGGTCGTGGCAGCGGCTGGCGAGCTCTTCGACGCGACGACCAGCAAGCGGCTCTGGGGCCGGGGCGTGAACGCCGAGCTGCCGATCGCCAGCATCACCAAGGTGATGACAGCGATGGTCGTACTGTCATCCGGCGACCTGAACCGCAAGATCAGGGTCAGCCGGGCCGCCGTCAACTACGCACTGGACAACTCGGCCGGCAGCGCTGGGCTGCGCGCCGGTGACGTACTCACAGCCTGGCAGCTGCTGCACGGAATGCTGCTGCCATCCGGCGCCGACGCCGCTTACCTGCTGGCTGGCTCTTACGGACCGGGCTGGCACAAGTTCGTCCGGAAGATGAATGCCATGGCCGCCCGGCTCGGCATGACGCACACGCACTTCGCGAACTTCGACGGCCTGCCGTGGCCAACGGATACGTCGACGTACTCGACGCCGCGCGAGGTGGTCGTCATGGGCGAGGCGGCGATGAAGGACGCGATCTTCAGGAAGATCGTCGGCGAGCGTAGCTTTCGCCTCCCGGCGACGCGCCAGCACCACGGTTACCGCTGGGCGAACACTGACTTGCTGCTGCGCCGGTACCGCGGCGCTCTCGGGATCAAGACCGGCTTCACGCTTGCGGCTGGCTACTGCCTGCTGTTCGAAGCGCGACGGCACGGGACGGAACTCATCGGCGTCGTGCTTGACAGCACGAACACTGACACGACGATGCGATTCACCGCCGCAGCGGAGTTGCTGAACTGGGGCTTCGCCCGGGCTCGCTGAGTCCGGGACACACCCGAGCCGCACGGCAGCTTAGGCTGCTCGAGTGCGCAACAGTCAAACGGGGCCGGCCGGTGCGGCCGCGGCGGAATGCATGGACATCCTGCACGAGCAGGCAGCCGCTTATGCCGAGGTGGCGGTCGCAAATATCGGCAGGGAATTCCCGTCGCATCTGAGTCACCTGATGACGGAACCCGACGACTTCCCTGCCCGGCCCGCCGAGCGGACACCCGTGTTCTACGGCAGCCTCGACTGGCACTCCTGCGTCGAGATGCACTGGCTGCTCGTCAGGCTGCTGCGCCTGGCGGGGGACTCGGTGCCGGCTGGTCAGGTCAGGGAGCTGCTGGATGCCCAGTTCACCGCAGACAAGCTCGTCGTGGAGGCGGGCTTCGTGGCCGGTACCGACGGCCGGCACGAGAGGCCGTACGGCTGGGCCTGGGCGCTCGCCCTAGTGCACGAGATCGCGAGCCTCGATGACCTTCAGGCGCGCAGCTGGCTGACCGCGATCGCCCCGCTCGCCGACGCTCTGACGATGGGCTTCCTGGACTGGCTGCCCAAGGCCACCTACCCGGTCCGTCACGGCGTGCACGCCAACAGCGCGTTTGGCCTGTCGATCGCACTGCCGTTCGCGGCCAGGCAGGCACAGGCGGGCCGGCCCGAGCTGGCAGCGGCGATCGAGGCCAAGGCGCTCGGCTGGTTCGCAGACGACACCGACTATCCGGGCGGGTACGAGCCGTCCGGGCACGACTTCCTGTCTCCGGCGCTGACCGAGGCAGAACTGATGAGCAGGCTGCTCGCACAGCCGGAGTTCGGCGACTGGCTGGCCGCATTCCTGCCGGGGATCGCCGACGGCGAGCCGGCTCCGCTGTTTACTGCCGCGGTGGTCTCTGACTCAAGCGACGGGCAGATCGCGCATCTGCACGGCCTGAACGCGAGCCGCGCCTACTGCTGGCGGCGGATCGCAGAGAGCCTCCCGGACGGCGACGCCCGGATCGCGCCAGCCCTCGCAGCGGCCCGCGTGCACCTCGATGCGTCACTGCCGCACGTCATCGGCGACGACTACATGGTGGAACACTGGCTGGCCGCCTATGCGGTGCTGGCTCTGACCTAGGCGGGAGGGGACACACCGTCGCGCTAGCGGGGCGACCCTGATTGCGTGCGGCCGCGCTCGATGACGGCGGCCCGGCGGCGGGCCACCTCACCGCTGTCGATGCCAGCGGCGTGCCACCCCGCGTGTGCGGCAGCCTCAAGTTCCGCGGCTTCGCGGCCGGTCAATTGCGAGCCCTCGCGGTAGGTCGCGTAGATCGCTTGCACCGCCGACGGGTCGTTCGATGCAGCATCTGCGGCAATCTGCACCGTGAAGTCAAGCAGTTCCGCATGCGGGACAACGTGGTTGACCAAGCCCCACTCCAGCGCGGTGCGGGCATCGACGAAGTTACCGGTAGCGCTCATCTCCCTGGCCCGGCGAAGCCCCACAGCGGCGGGCAGCTGGACCGTCAGCCCCCAGCCGGGCATGATACCGATCCGCGCGTGCGTGTCCGCGAAGCTAGCCCGCTCCGACGCGATCAGGAAGTCGCATGCGAGTGCCAGCTCAAGGCCGCCGGTGATCGCGGCCCCGTTGACCGCACCGATCAGCGGCTTCGGCAACTTCGGCAAGACCTGACCGGACGCCGCCGACGACAACGGACCGCCCGGCTGGCCTAGCTCGGTCAGGTCAAGGCCAGCGCAGAACGCCGGGTCAGCGCCCGTCAGCACAATCGCCCGGACCGTGGCGTCGGCGCTGAGTTCGGCCATTGTGGCGCGCAGGCTGGCCAGTAGCGCGGCGGACAGCGCGTTCCGCCGAGCCGGCCGGTTGAGGGTCACGACGGCGACCAAGTCGCGAATCTCGCAGAGAACGTCCGTCACGGCGCAATCGCCTCCCCGGCCGACCGTATCTCAGCGGGTAGATTCCCGGACGTGATCGTGGTGACCGAGTACGACGCGAGCTGGCCAGAGCGATTCGAGCAACTGCGCCGCGAGTACGCCGACGCGATGGCAGCTGCAGGCGTGCCAGTCGTGGCCATCGAGCACGTTGGCAGCACGTCGGTCCCGGGTCTTGCGGCCAAGCCGGTCATCGATTGCGACATCGTGGTCGCCGAGCAGGACGTGTCAGCGACATCGGCGGTGCTGATCGGGCTTGGGTTCAAGCCAGAAGGCGAACTCGGCATCCCGCTGCGGTGGGCATTCAAGGAGCCGGAGCGGCTGGCCGGGACGAACACCTACGTCATCGTGGAAGGCTCGCTGTCGCTGCGCAACCACCTGGCCGTGCGAGATACTTTGCGCGGCAGTGCGGACTTGCGTGAGCAGTACGCCGCCGCGAAACGGTCAGCCGCAGCTACCGCGGCGGACATCGATGAATACGGCCGCGCCAAGAACTCGATGGTCCAGCGCATCCTCGCCGCGGCTGGATTGTCTGACGAGGAGCGCGCCTCGATTGACGCGAACCAGGTCCCTTCGCACACGGATCTTCCCAGATAACGATGACGCCGCCAGGTTCTCAGGCGCCGCGGCTCGCCTCCATCAGTTGCTGAGCCACTGCCGCGGCGGCACGCTGCAGCTCCGGTGACTCGATGACACGGAACGGCGCCGGGATGGCCGCAAGCTGCCGGGCGTACCACTCTGGCTGGCTCGTAGTCGCCCGGATCCGCGTGCGGCCGCCCTCCTCTGGCTCGAGCCGGCCCAAACTCCGCTGCACCCAGCGCGACGTCTCCTCCACACTTGCATCGACCAGGACATCGACCGGGTAAGTCCAGCCCTGTGACAAGTGCTCCTCCAGCGTGCGCAGCGCGTCGAGGTCGTCCGGCGGCGTAAAACTCTCGAGCAGCACATCGACCGCGACGATCCGGTCAACCCGGAGCACGCGCCGCGCCTGCGCGGAACGCGACCACCCCAGCAGGTACCACCGGCTGTGGCGCAGCACGACGGCCCAGGGGTCGACGTCCATCTCCCGGTCAGTATGCGTCCGGTAGGTCAGTCGCACCCGGCGCGCCGCGGTGCACGCCTCGATCAGCCGGGCCGCAACCGCTGGGCTCGGCGACGTCGACGGCGCCGGCAAGGTAACGGACACCGCACGGAGTGCCCGGACCGGCCCGGCGACCCGTGCCGGGAGCACCCTGACGATCTTGGCCAGCGCGCCACCGACCAAGTCCGCCGGGCTAGCCGCGTCCCTGTGACCTTCCAAGACAGCCATGACCAGGCCCATCGCCTCGGCCGGAGTGAACATCAGCGGCGGCAGCCGCAAGCCGCGCCCCACCCGATAACCGCCGTGCGGACCGCTCACCGACTCGATCGGCAGGTCCGCCTCCCGCAAGATCGCCACATAGCGACGTGCCGCCCGCTCGGTGACGCCCAGTGAGTCCCCGACGCTCTGGGCGGTGATGCCGGGATTGTTCTGGATCACCTCGAGCGCAAGCAGCGCCCGCGCAGTCGGGCTTACGTCCCTAGACATTTGCGCTCCAACCCGGAAACAGAACGTCCGGGATCTACGCTAGCGTGCGTTACATGGACGACAAAAGCGACGTGATTCTGAACGAACCACCCGTGGCAGGAAACGAGGCGGACACCCTTCTCGGCGCCCTCGAACGGCAACGTCGCTATCTGGCCTGGAAATGCGGCAACCTGGACTCAGCCGGCCTTCAGGCAACTCACGCGCCGTCAACCATGACCTTGGGCGGTCTGATCAAGCACCTGGCCCTGGTCGAGGATGAGTACTTCTGGGTCACGGTGGGCGGCCGGCCCCGGCCCGAGCCCTGGGCCGGCGTTGACTTCGACGCCGACCCCAACTGGGAATGGCGCACCGCCGCCGACGACAGTCCCGAACAGCTCATGGCGCTCTGGGAAGAAGCGGCGGGTCGCTCTCGTGCCGTGGTCGCCGAGGCGATCGCGAGCGGCGGGCTTGATCAGCTAGCATCCGTCACCTCGCCCAGCGGGCACACTCCCAGCCTGCGCCGGCTGATCATGGACATGATCGAGGAATACGCACGGCACGTGGGTCATGCCGACCTCATCCGGGAGTCGGTGGACGGGCTTGTCGGGGAAGATCCCGAGTGACGACGGCTAGTCCCACGACAGACGGCACGACTACGCCCGAGCCGATCTCGGCGGCGCAACTGACGATCGTGGGCGCGAACCAGGCTTCCTGGGCAGACCTGCAGGCGATCTTCGGAACGACCGGCTCCCCCGGTCATTGCTACTGCCAGCACTTCAAGGTCCGGGATCGCGACTGGCGATCCGTCACCGACCAGGAGCGGCGCGATCGCCTCAGGCAGCAGTCGAACTGCGATAACCCCGGAGCGCGCGCCACCTCAGGTCTGGTCGCGTATGTAGGCGACGAGCCAGTCGGCTGGGTGGCGGTCGAACCTCGCACGGCCTATCCCCGCCTGCCCCGAATGCGCACCGTGTGGGGCGGGCGTCAGGAAGACGAGGCCGACGACACCGTGTGGGCGGTTACCTGCTTCGTGACTCGCAGGGGGTACCGCAAGCGCGGGATCAGCTATGCGCTGGCCGCCGCGACCGTCGAGTTTGCCAGGCAACACGGGGCCCGCGCGCTCGAGGCGTATCCGATGGAGACCGAACCCGGCAAAGAACTCACCTGGGGCGAGCTCTATGTCGGAGCCCGCCAGGTCTTCGCCGAGGCAGGTTTCACCGAGGTCAGCCACCCCAGCCCGCGGCGCGCGGTGATGCGGATCGACTTCGCTAGCTAAGCCCGGCCGCCTTGCGCGTACCGGAGCCTGGGCTGGCCCTCAGCCGGGCCAGCCCAGGTCACTTCCTCGGTCAGGAACCCAGCGGGAACTCGATGCCGGCCAGTGAAGTGAAGTAGTTCTGGTCGCCGGGGGTGGAACCAGCGAGCACTTCGACGTCACCGTTCGGGAAGACGGCGATCGCCGACTCGCCGGCCGCGGCGTAGTTGTACGCGGTGAACCACAGACTGTGCTTGGGACGCGCGCTCCTCGGCAGGACGCCGATCACCGAGGGGATCGACGAGCCCTGGTTGATGCGATGCGCGACCCCAGTGAGATAAACGATGCTGTTGCTGACGGTGTAGACGGGATTGCCGGTGCCGAACGTCGAGCCCGCAGCCTTCCAGCTGTTCCTGAGCGGCAGCGCATGCCAGGTGATCTTCGGGGCCGCCGCCGGCCGGCTGGCAACGACGCTCGCCGCGTACCCGGCGCCGCTGCCGAGCGAGAACGTCAGCGCGATCAGCGAGATGGCGATCGCCGGAGTCTGACTCATCATGGTGCGAAAACGGCTCATACTTCCCCACTCCCAAGGTCGCCTGCCGATGCTGGCGATGTGGGGCAAACGCTAGTGAGAAGTCAGCCGCACGGGCGCGAACTTTTCTATAGAAAAGCCATTAGTTCGCTATGCGTTACTAGCCCGGCCAAGCGGCGCGGGAGCGCCACGATCATCTCGCCCGTGGAGCCTGGCCGAAATGCGAGTGCGGCGCGCCGCGGGTCCGCGGTACGGTCGCGCGGTGGACGATCAGGACGGCTACTTCGGCGAGCGGATCGCGGCAGGATACGACGACGACGAATCGCCGGTGTTCGACGCAGCTGAGGTCGGAGCGACGGTCGGCGTGCTGGCCGAGCTAGCGGGCACCGGCCGGGCGCTAGAACTGGGCATCGGAACCGGACGTATCGCGCTGCCGCTGTCTCGCCGGGGTGTCCCGGTGCACGGCATCGACTTGTCGAGGGCGATGGTCGCCCGGCTGCATGCCAAGCCGGGCGGTGACGCCATCGGCGTGACGTTCGGTGATTTTGCCACGACACGCGCGGACGGCACGTTCTCGCTGGCGTACCTGGTCTTCAACACGATCATGAACCTGACGACACAGGACGCACAGGTAGCGTGCTTCGCCAACGTCGCGGCGCACTTGTCGCCCGGCGGCTGTTTCGTGGTCGAGGTGATGGTCCCGGATCTGCGCAGGCTGCCGCCAGGCCAGACCGCTGTGCCGTTCGAAACCGGCCCGAAGCGGTGGGCGTTCGATCTCTACGACGTCGCCACGCAAGCAATGAGCTCGAACTACGTCACGATCGACGGCGGCCGTACCGAGTTCAGCTCCATGCCGTTCCGGTACGTCTGGCCGGCCGAGCTCGACCTGATGGCCCGGATGGCGGGCTTGCGGCTGCGTGAGCGATGGTCGGGCTGGCGGCGCGAGCCGTTTACGGGCGAGAGCCGTCAGCACGTCTCGGTCTGGGAGAAGCCCCTCGGCTGACGGGGTCAGCTGCCGCTGAGAAGCGGTGCGTTGACGAAGAGCTCGGTGAGCGGCCCTAGGCGACCGCGTTGGGGCTGGCCGAGACCGCTGTCGTCGCGATCGCCCACCTGGCTATCCGGTCCACCAGCGGCCCGCTGATCGATGACTCGGCATGGCCAAGACCGGGCACGATCCAGAGTTCCTTGGGCTGGCGAGCCGCCTCGAACAACTGCTCGGCGTGGTCGGACGGGAAGTACTCGTCCCGGTCGCCGTGCACGATCAGCAGCGGAGTCGGCGCGATCATGGCGGCCGCATCCGCGGGCGGCAACGGCACCGGATCCCAGCGGCCCTGGCTGACCCGGGTGTTCAAGACCCGCTTTGTGATGAATCGCCCGGCCCGGTGCTCAACTGCCCAGTGCACCCTGCGCATGGACGGGGTGCCGCGGTAGTACCAGCGGCCCGGTCCGCTCACCGAGACGACGCCGTCGACGCCGCCGACCAGCCCGGCATGGCGCAGCACAACGGAGGCGCCCATCGAGAAGCCGACCGTGACAACCCGCTCGTAGCCGAGTTCGCGCGCATATCGCACGACAGTGTCGACGTCGTGGATTTCCTTGTCGCCCATTGTGGTCGCCCCGCCGGAGCGACCGTGCCCCCGGAAGTCGAAGACGACCACGCCGGCGTGCTCGTGGAGCCGCCGGGTTACCCGCCAGACGTGCGGCCACTGCCAGTGGAGCGTAAAGCCGTGGGCGACCACAAACGCAAGCGCCCGGTCACCGTGCAGGTGCACCGCCTCGATCGGGACTCCGTCCGCGGTTACCAGCGTCTCGGCCTTCGTCACGGGCTTCGTCATCCCCCTATTCTGCGTGACCAGCGAGCGTGCCTGACCCGGAGCCCTTCCCTGGCCGGGGCTGACTACGGCAGGCTTGGTGACTGCTTGATCGATCCCTGCCCTGGAATGTCCGCCCGATCGCGTCGGAGATGAACATGTCCGTGCTAGAACAGCTCATTTCAGCCATTACGTCGGAAGCAATCGAGGTCATCGACCTCACGGCACGGCTGGAGTCCAGTACGCCGGTTATCCAGCTGCCGGAGCCGTTCGCGAACACTATCCCGTTCTCGCTGCACGAGGTCAGCCGCTACGACGAGCGGGGGCCCGCCTGGTACTGGAACGACATCAGCACGGGTGAGCACACCGGCACCCATTTCGATGCGCCGGTGCACTGGGTCACGGGCAAAGGCGGTATCGACATAGCGGGCGTTCCGGTCAGAAGCATGATCGCGCCCGCCGCGGTCCTTGATTTCAGCGCGGAGGCGGCCGCAGACCCGGACTTTCTGCTCGAGCCGGAGCACATCAGGAGGTGGGAGACTGAGCACGGTCCGCTCCCGGCGGGCGGCTGGCTGCTGTACCGGACCGGGTGGGACGCGAGGTCCGGTAGCCAGCGGGAGTTCCTGAACGCAAACGAGACCGGCCCGCATACTCCGGGCGTCTCGGTTGCCTGCGCTCGGTGGCTCGCCGAGGAGGCGCCCGTGATCGGCCTCGGCGTCGAAACTGTTGGCACGGATGCTGGTACGGCGCACTCGTTCGATCCGCCGTTCCCGTGCCATTCGGCATTGCTCGGGGCCGGCAAGTTCGGCCTGACGCAGTTGCAGAACCTGGCAGCACTGCCGCCCGCCGGTGCGGTCGTGATCGCCGGTCCGCTGCCCATCGTCGGCGGATCCGGCAGCCCGGCGCGAGTCCTGGCACTGGTAGAACGTGCGTCATGAAGGTCACCGACGCCATCTCCAAGGCGCTGACTAACCTCGGTGCCGACACGATGTTCGGCGTGGTCGGCAGCGGAAACTTCCACCTGACCAACGCGCTGATCGCGCACGGCGTACGGTACGTGGCCGCGCGGCACGAATGCGGCGCGGCGAGCATGGCGGATTCGTGGGCCCGGATCGCGGCCGGCCAGCTTTGCTGACCCTGCACCAGGGACCCGGACTGACCAACGCGCTGACGGGAATCACCGAGGCGGCCAAAAGCCGCACGCCGTTGCTCGTGCTGGCGGCGGATGTCAGCGAGCGCGCGGTCACCTCAAACTTCCGGATCGACGTGGCGGCGATCGCCAGCGGAACTGGCGCGACGGCGGCGCGGCTGCACTCCACCGGTTTCGCGTTCGACGATGCTGTGCGGGCGTACCGGACAGCAGCCGAAGAACGGCGGACCGTCGTCCTCGGGCTGCCGCTCGACGTACAGGCGGGCGAATGCACCTGGCCAGGTAACCCGGAGCCGCCGCATGCCGAATCTGTTGCGCCGTCGCAGCGGCAGGCCGCGGACCTGGCGGCAGCACTCGCTGGCGCGACAAGGCCAGTATTCGTGGCCGGCCGCGGGGCACGCAGCGCTGCGGCGCGAGCAGCGCTGGAACAGCTTGCCGAGCGGTGCGGCGCGCTGCTCGCGACATCGGCGGCCGCGAAGGGCCTGTTCCGGGGGAACCCGTGGGACCTGGACGTCAGCGGCGGGTTCGCGTCACCGCTGGCCGCCGAACTGATCGCCAATGCTGACGTGCTCGTCGGCTGGGGCTGCTCGCTGAACATGTGGACCACGCGGCATGGCACACTGATCGGCCGGCGTACGACGGTGGTCCAGGTCGATGATGACGCTTCGACCATCGGCAGGCACCGGCAAGTACATCTCAAAGTAGTCGGCGACGTCGCGCTGACGGCGACGGCCGTGACCGCGTTGCTCGAGGAGGATCCGCATGCGGCACGCGACGGCGGCGCCGCAGACGGGTACGGCGTCGGGTACCGGTCCGCGGAGCTCCGCGCCGGCCTGGCCGCCAGGGTTCGCTGGCGGGACGTGCCCTATGACGACGAGAGCGACGGCAACCGGATCGATCCGCGGACGCTGACGATCGCTCTCGACGACCTTCTGCCGGCCGAGCGGATCGTCGCGCTCGACTCGGGCAACTTCATGGGTTACCCGAGCATGTTCCTGTCAGTGCCAGATCAGGATGGCTTCTGCTTCACCCAGGCTTACCAGTCGATCGGCCTGGGGCTCGCGTCCGCGATCGGCTCGGCGATCGCCAGGCCTGACCGGCTGGTGGTCGCAGCGCTGGGCGACGGCGGCGCGCTGATGGGAATCAGTGAGCTGGAGACGGCGGTCCGGCTCGAGCTGCCGATGGTCATCGTTATCTACGACGACGAGGCTTACGGCGCCGAGGTCCATCACTTCGGGCCCGACGGCTACCCGCTCGACACGGTCCGGTTCCCCCCGGCCGACATTGCCGCTATCGCGCGCGGCTTCGGCTGCGACGCGGTGACGGTCCGAACTGCTGACGACCTCGGACCAGTCCGGGACTGGCTTGAGTCGCGGCCGGGCCGTCCCATCGTGATCGACGCCAAGGTCACCTCAGACCACGGGGCGTGGTGGCTCGAGGAAGCCTTCCGCGGGCACTAAGCGACGATCCTGATAACCGGCCTCGCAGCCGGCGGATCAGTCCGGATGAGTGATGCGGCAGCTTCTGGCAGCTGCGAGCGTGGCGGGGTAAGCCTGCGCGAGAGGCCGCAATGGAGCGTTACCCGAATATCAGTGATCACGGACTTATCGGTGACCTGCAGACGGCGGCACTAGTGGCCACCGACGGAACGGTGGACTTCCTCTGCTGCCCCCGGTTCGACTCGCCCTCCGTCTTCGCTTCACTGCTGGATGCCGAGAAGGGTGGCTACTTCCGGATCTCGCCGGTTGCAGCCAGTTATGTGTCGAAGCAGCTGTATCTCCCGAACACTGCCATGCTCATCACGCGCTTTATGACGGCCGACGGGGTGGGCGAAGTGCTGGATTTCATGCCAGTCGTTGAGGGCGAGCCCACCGACCGGCACCGGCTGGTCCGCTACCTGCGGGTGCCGCGCGGCACGATGCAGTTCCAGGTCGAGGTCCAGCCCGGATTCGATTACGGGCGCGCCCCGCACACGGTAGAGATTACCGACGAAGGCGCGATCTTCCAGAGCGCTGACATGGCGCTGACGCTTCACGCCGCCAGGAAAATCAGCCCGGTTGAGGGCACCCCGGCCGTCGACCGGACTAGTAGCGGGCTGCGCGCCACGGTCACCCTGCGCGAAGGGGATCGGGGCCGCGGGATCGTGCTGGAGTCGAACGGCGGCCAGCCCCGCGTTTGCCCGCCGGCCGAGCTGCAGCGGCTGGCAGATGAGACGGCCGCGTTCTGGAAAGGCTGGCTAGCTCGCTCGAGCTACACCGGCCGGTGGCGGGAGAACGTCACGCGGTCGGCGATGACGCTTAAGCTGCTCACCTACGAGCCGACAGGAGCGCCAGTCGCCGCGGCAACCTTCGGGCTGCCCGAGCAAGCCGGCGGTGTTCGGAACTGGGATTACCGGTTCACCTGGATCAGGGACGCTTCGTTGTCTATGCACGCTTTGGTGAACCTGGGCTACATGGACGAGGCGACCCGGTTCGCCGTCTGGCTACGAGGCCGGGTAGCCCAATGTGCCGACGCCAACCGCTCACATCCGATCAAGGTGATGTACCGGGTCGACGGATCATCTGAGCTGCAGGAGGAAACGCTCGACCAGTTCGAGGGCTGGCGCGGAGCGCGGCCGGTGCGGATCGGGAACGCCGCAGCTGACCAGCTCCAGCTGGACATTTACGGCGAGGCCATGGACGCGGTGCTAACGGCATCCGATTCCGGCCTGTCAATCGGCCACGCCGGCTGGATTGCGCTCGGCAAGATCATCGACTGGGTTAGCGAGAACTGGGACCAGCCAGACGAAGGGGTCTGGGAGACGCGCGGCGGCCGCAAGGACTTCACTTACGGGCGGTTCCAGTGCTGGGTCGCGCTCGACCGGGCAATAAAGCTCGCCGAGCGCTACGGACGACCCGCGAACGTGGCCAGGTGGCGCGCCGAGCGCGACCGGCTCTACAACCAGATCATGGCCCACGGCTGGAACGAGAAGGTTCAGGCATTCACTCAGCACTACGCCACCGACGTGCTGGACGCCTCGCTGCTGCTGATGCCCATCGAGGGCTTCGTGGTCCCTCGCGACCCGATGTGGTTGTCGACTTTGGACGCTATAGAGCGCGAACTGGTGTCGGACAGCCTGGTCTACCGGTACAACCCCGCTGCGTCTCCCGACGGGCTGCACGGCGATGAGGGCACTTTCTCGCTGTGCACGTTCCTCTACGTCGAAGCTCTGGCACGCGCCGGCAGGCTGGACGACGCCATCCTGACCTTCGAGAAGATGCAGACTTACGGCAACCACCTGGGCCTGTTCTCAGAAGAGATCGGCTCCACCGGTGACCAGCTCGGCAACTTCCCCCAGGCGTTCACCCACCTTCAGCTGATCAATGCGGCCATCACTCTCAACCATGAACTGGACCGCCGGATTGGCCGGGCCGAGCCCGTGTTCGGCTCGGCAATTGCCGGCTAGCCAAGACCGGCGAGCGCAGCCTGAGGCATGTACCATGTTACCATGGTAACAATCGAGCGAGCGCAGACCGGCCTCCGGATCGAGCGCAACACGCTGAAGGTTCTCAAGGGCCTGGCCGAATACCTCGACCTGTCGCTCGGCGATCTCGTCGAGGGCATCGTCTTGCACGCCTTCGAGGGCAAGACGCCGTTCGGCCCGCCTACTCTGACCAAGATCGACCAGCTCAAGGGCGTCTATGGGCTAACTCTCACGGCCGCCGACGCTCACAAGCTGACGGAGCAGCCGTGAGCTGCAGCCGCCAGCGGCTGACCGGCCGCATCACCGTCGACCTTCCGCCAGTTGAGGCGTTCCGCCTCTTCACCCCGCGCGGCGAACAAGACTGGGTGCACGGCTGGCTCCCCCATTTCCCAGTCCCAGCCGCCGACGATTCCGCGCCAGGCACCGTGTTCGAAACCGACACCCACGGTCAGCACACGATCTGGCTGGTGACTGGCCGGGAACCGGGCAAGCGCATCTGCTACGCCAGGGTGACCCCTGGCGTACAGGCCGGAACGGTGACCGTTGCGGTCAGTTCCGCTGGCAACGGCGACGGCAGCGAGGTCGAAGTCGCCTACGAGCTCACCGCGCTCACCAGCGCCGCGAGCGACAAGCTCAGTGAATTCGCCGACGGGTATCGCGCATACCTTCAGTCCTGGCAGGACGCGATCGCTGCCCGGCTCAACCGTTAGCGCCCAATAATCCTGGCACAGGTAGCGAGTCCGACGTACGGTCTAACCACCGCACCTCGGGCCTAACGGCGCCACCGCAGTGACCGGCTCAGAACGACGCAGAATGCGCTGCCTGCCTCGCGCATGAGGAGCTACTTCCATGACCGCCCAGGACAGCCCGATCAAGTTCACTCCAGCTCCCCCGGCACCGAACCCGTCAGCGCCAGGCTTTCGAGCGCTCATCAAAGACCGGCCAGTGGTCTTTGCGCAACTCCCCGACGGAAGCACTGCCTGGCTGATCACCGGCTTCGAGGAAGTCCGGCAGATGGCGGTCGATCCGCGCTTCTCCCGCGCGCTGGCCGTCGCGCCCGACCGCGCGCGGCAAGGCTTCGAGGTGTTTGCGGCGGGCTCCATCAGCGGGATGGACCCACCAGAACAGACCAGGTTGCGCAAGCTGCTGGCGAGCGCATTCACTGCGCGCCGGGTCGAAGCCCTGCGGCCGCGCGTGGCCGCCATCGTCGACGAGTTAATCGACGCATTGCTCGCCCAACCGCAGCCAGCCGATCTCGTTACCGCCTTCTCGCTGCCGCTGCCGGTGCAGGTCATCTGCGAGATGCTCGGCGTCCCTACCGAAGACATGGAACAGTTCCACGCCTGGTCCGACACGGTAGTCGGAAACTGGGAACGAGACTCCGACGAGGTCATGACTGCCCTGGTCAACATGTTCGGCTACTTCGGCAAGCTCATCGAGATGAAACGGGCGCAGCCCGCCGACGATCTGATGACAGCGCTCATCGCGGCGCGCGACCAGGGCGACCGGCTGTCTGAGGAAGAACTGATGGTGCTGGGCTGCACGGTGCTGATTGGCGGGCACGAAACCACCGCTAACGAGATCAACCTGTCCGTGCTTACGTTGCTCGACCACCCGGCTGAGCTCGCCAAACTGCGTGCCGACCCGGAGCTGATTCCCGGCGCCGTGGAGGAGCTGCTGCGCTACGTCCGGCTCGGCGGCCTCGCGCCCGCTCGGGTGACGAGGGAAGAGGTGGAGATCGGCGGCGTCACGATCCCGGCCGGTGAGATGGTCATCCCGCTCTACGGCACTGCCAACCGCGACCCGTCAGTGTTCGCGGATCCCGAGCGGTTCGACGTCACTCGCGCTCCAGCCAACCATCTGGCCTTCGGTCTCGGCGTGCATCACTGTCTCGGCGCACAGCTAGCACGGATTGAGTTGCTGGAAGCATTCCGCGGCCTGCTTGGCCGGGTGCCTGGGTTGCGGCTCGCCGTTCCCGCCGAGGAACTCCGGTTCAAGCCCGGCATGGCCGTGCACAGTCTGCGCGAGCTGCCAGTCAGCTGGGACGCGTCGTAACAGGCAAGCTCTTCATGGGTGTGAATCTGCTGTCGCTACTGCGACAGTCGCTACTGCGACAGCAGATTCACGTCGATCATGAGACGTCAGCGGTCGTCAGGCGCCGCGAAGGCTCGCGGTCGTCTTTCCTGTCCGTTGACGGAGCAAGACGCGCAGCGTATGGGGATGTTCGTAGCCGACTTTCCCGGCGATTGCTTCCAGCGAGAGTTCAGTGGTGCGCAGCATATGCGCCGCCCGTTCTACCCTCATGTCCTGCACGAAGCGGATCGGCGAGGTTCCAAGGGTTCGCTGGACTGAGCGTTGCAGGGTCCGCTCGCTGACGCCAATAGCGCTGGCCGCAACAGGGATGCTGACCGGCCCGGCCAGTCGCTCGCGGACCCACCGTTCGAACGCGGCCACAGTGGGATCGCTCTGCGCGAGCGTGCTTGGAATGATGTACGCCGACTGCGCAGGCCGTTCGTCGATGACCAGGTAGCGGGCGACAAGGTCAGCCAGAGCCGGGCTGCTCGCCCGGACGATCGCCAGCGCCAGGTCCACATGCCCGAACGCTGCGCCTGCGGTTGTAATGCCGTCTGAGCTGATGACCATCTGGCTCTGGTCTAGGCGCACCGCCGGGTATCTTGCGCGGAAGGCCGGCGCCAGCCACCAGGTCGTCGTTGCTCGCTGGCCGTCCAGAATTCCCGCTTCGGCAAGCAGGAAAGTGCCGGCGCAGGCGGCAGCGACCGGCGTGCCGCGGTCGCGAGTTCGAGTGATCAGGTTTCGTTCGGCGAGCGACTGCTCCCCGCCGACGAAGTCGATGACCGGTTCGGGCCCGCTCCCAGCCCGTGCGATGACGATCAGCAAGTCCGCCGACTCGGCCTGGTCCAGCGGCTTGGCTTCCACGAGGTGTCCGGCTGCGGTTCGCACCATCGGCTGGCTCCCGACGGTCGTCACATTCCAGCTGGGTGCGTCGCTGATCTCCCCGCCTAGTTTGTTGGCGTACTCGAGCACGTCGAGGACCGCGGCAAGCCCGGAGTCGAACACACCGTCGTAAACGAGTACCGCTACATCCATGGCGGGAACGATATCATAGCTGGCGCTTCCGCCACTGACGCGGCTGGCGGTCGCGGCCATACGTTGGCGGAGTGCCGGCAACGCGGCACTCCACACCCCCAACAACCAGCACGGTGCTGGAAGCACTCAAGGAGATACATGAGCTCCACCGAAGTACACAGCCCGAGTCGCGACGCGAGCGTCGGGCAGGTCGATATGAAGCTTGAGGTTCAGGTCATCCCGGTATCCGATGTCGACCGAGCCAAGGCGTTCTACCAGCGCCTGGGCTGGCGGCTCGACGATGACGTCGCCCCGCTCGACGGCCTTCGCATCGTCCAGTTCACGCCCCCTAACTCGGCTGCGTCGGTCACGTTCGGCACCGGACTCTCGACGGCCGCCCCTGGCTCGGCCGTGGGAGGGCTGATCGTGTCTGACATCGTGGCAGCCCACCGCGACGTCGCTGACCGCGGCATCGACGCGAGTGAGGTGTGGCACGGCCCGCCGTTCCCCGCGGAGGCACGGCAGCCCGGCCCCGACCCTGAGCGGACGAGCTACGGGTCGTTCTTCTCCTTGAGCGATCCCGACGCCAATACCTGGCTGGTCCAGGAGGTCACCACCCGGCTCCCCGGCCGGGACCTGCCGGCGTGACCCCGCCGCGGATTCGCAGCTGCGCCCGATCAGCCTCACTGTCCTAGGTGCTGCGAGCCGCGGTATGGCGAGAGCCCGACCCCCCTCGGGCTCTCGCCATGGCTGGCGGCCCTACGACGCCGGGTTGACTCTCTGGTTACCGAGTTCGAGACCGACGACGAGTCTCGCTACCCGACCGAGGTCTGCTGGCCGGTCTTCCAGACTGCTCGCTCATGATGAACTGCGGCAAGCTGTGTTTTCCTCATGACGGCAGCCGGAGCAGCACGATCGGCGCAGTCGTAGGACGGGATGTGCCGCCGGCTGGCTCGACGGTCATGCCGACCTCATCGCCGGAGACTAGGCCTGTCGCCAGGACCGGGCCAATGCGGCCTGCGATGGCAGCTGGCAGCAAGCCCGCGGGCCGCGTCCTCGGCGGGCCGATCAGCCACAGCTCGTAGACCTGGCTGCCATGCAGCGCAGGCAGCCCGTCCGTCGTGACGATGAGCTCCCGCAGCGCCGGTGACACAACCACCGTTGTCAAGCCGCCGACGCTTGTCCGGCCCTTGAGGATGCGCGCATCGGGCGCTGCCAGAACAGCGGCGATCGCCTGGTTCTCCTGACGTGCGCGGCTGAGTTTCCGCGCGGTGCTGAGTTGAGCCAGCCCGAGAACCGCGATCGCCGCCACGGCGGCTACGGCGACGACTGCCGTCAGACGGGGCACCCACAAACCCGATAGCCGTGGCTGGAAGGCGCGGCGAGTCTCCGGCGGTAGCTGGCGAGTCTCGCTGACTGCCGAAAGCACGCGGGGGCGCATGGCCGGTGGCGGCTGCTCGGCGGCGGCAAAGGCGAGAGACGTCGCTACTTCGCGCAGCCCGCGTACTTCGGCCGTGCATGCGGCACAGCGGCGAAGGTGGCGTGCGAACCGCTGCTCACTGCCTGGTTCCAAGGCGTCGAGTGCGTACACCCCAGTGAGGGAGAGGTAGCCATGGCGACGGCGGAGTTTCATCAGCTCACCCCAAGGCAGTCACGCATCCGGATCAGCCCGTCGCGGATTCTGGTCTTGATGGTGCCTAGCGCAGTTCCCAGCAGCGCGGCTACCTCGCGGTAGCTGTGGCCGCCGTAGTAGGCCAAAGTGATGGACTGGCGCTGCGCCTCGGTCAGGTCGCCGAGACATCGCCGGACTCGCTCGCGGTCCAGGCTGGCCTCCACCGCCTCCGCTACCTCGTCGGTCGGCATCCGGAACTCAGCGGTCTTCTGCTCCCGTTCCGTGGCCGCCGCGTCTGAGCGCACTCGGTCGATGGCCCGCCGGTGAGCGATCGTCATCGCCCATGTCGCGGCGCTGCCACGGGCGGGGTCGAAGCGGGTGGCCGTCCGCCAGACCTCCAGCAGAACTTCCTGCGCGACCTCCTCGGCCTGCGCCCGGTCGCGGAGGACCTTGCGAATGACCCCGTACGCCGGGCCGGCTAGCCGGTCATACACCGCCTCGAAGGCAGTCCGGTCACCTCGCGCTACCCGGAGCAGCAGGGCATCAAGTTCCGAATCTTCAGCTGCGGGCGTGCTCGCCAGCAGCGACCGGGACGGCTCCGGGTCGCGGGGGCTCATGTCGCTCATTCGGGGCCGCCTGGAGATTTGGATTGGTCGATCCGGCGCTTACATAATGCCGGTCTCCAGGTCCGTGATGGTCACGGCACCGCTGGTGATCTGTACGGTCATGACCGGGCTTGGCTGATCAAGCCAGATGGCGTACTCACCAGGCGGCAGGCTGGGATAGACGGCCGCATACCGGGTACCGCCCGCGACGTGCCTGGGCCGGACCATGGAGTGCGTTCGGCTGAGTTCGTCTCCTTGGCAGCTGATGTCGATCTCAGCGCCGTTCAGTCCCGGTTGCGTGTTCAAGATCAGCGCGCCCGCGCCGGGCCCCAGCTCCAGCACCACGGTGCCGGAGAAGGACGGCCCGGCGGCGGGTTCAAGCGCGGTTCGGGTCATGCCGGCGGCGGGTGGTCGTAGCCGTCGTAAGGCACGCCCAGGTACGGGAACTGGGATAGATAGCCGGTGCCGGGCGAGGTGTCATCGAGTCCGTCTGTGATAGCGCCGACTGCTGCGTCGGGAGTGAAGCTCGGGTCGACGAGATGCAGGATCGCGCCGGCCACCGCACGCAGTTCGACCGTGACGACGTCATCGAAGACGCGTCGCCCGTTCGGGAAGCCGGCCAGGTCGCCTCCGACGACGCCCAGCGGGCTGGCTGACGCCGGCGCGGCGGGCGGGATCGAGGTGTTCAGGCGGAGCATGTCCGCCTGCACCGGTCCGGTGAAGTTCGTGAAGCTGGGAGCCGTCGGCAGGACACCTGCCGGGATTCCGGTCAGCAGGACGGCTTCGAGGTCCGCGCGCTGTGTTCCAGCCGTAACCGCGGCTTGCAGGTTGGGGAAGTTCGGGCTGTACAGCGCCGCTATCAGGCCCGCGAGCTCGGGTTGCGCGACGAATGTGGCGAACTGCTTGTCGTGCGCGGGCTGCTGGGTATTCCAGTAATCCTTCTTGCCCATCGGAATCAGGACTTCGTTCACCAGCGGGTTGCCCAGCCGTGATACCTGGTGATGCGGACCAGAGTGGAACGCTGGCCCGCCGCGGTCGTCGTAAATGCCGACGCGGCGCCTGCTCGCCGTCGTCCATACGCCGATCGTTGGCCGGCCCGGTGCCGTCACGCTTGAGATCGGCACCTGCAGAGCGATCGAGTGCACGTTCAGGAATTTGGTCGCGTTCACCCCAGGCATCGAATGCAGGCCGAGCGCCTTAGCGAAGACGTTCAGCTCCTGGATGGGCCGCAAGTTACCGAGGTCGAAGATCGATCCGAGGTCGACATAGAAGCCCTCGGCCCGCTGACCGGCAAATACCAGACTGCCGTCGGACAACGTGTTCACGGCGGATTGCGCTAGCGCGGTGGCATAGTCGGGCGTCGACAGCGGGCCGATGTTGCAGGGCGGGCAGGGCAGGTCACGACCCAGATTGTGCTCGCCCCGCCGATCGATGCGGGTAACCGAATAGAACTGCTTCCGGTTCCAGGCCGAGCTGCTCAGCGACGTGATAGGCCCCGTGTTGTAGAGAAACGTGGCCGGATTAGCCAGCTCGGTCCTGAACCGCAACCGGTAGCTGATGTCGGGCTCTGCATTGCCGTCAGTATCGATGTGGATCTCATACAGGATGTCCTCGCCGAACTCGTAGAAGTTCGGACCGCCTGCTGGCTCCTGCAACGGAACGTAGTTGGCAATGAGCGTGACCGTCGTGGGCCGGTCCGGGCTGACGAACGCGTAAACGTCTGTACTGTCGGCGACCGGGTCCTTAGAGATCTCGGGGGCCTCGCGGTGCGATGACACTTTCTCTCCCTTGCGTCTTCTGGCCTGATGCGCGGTTAGCGGCTAGCCCGCGCGAGTTGCGCGGCGAGGAAGCGGTCGTGGACACGCACATGTGTTGTGCCGCGGTACACGTCCATCTCGCCGGTCTGCAGGTCGCGCACGTGCACGACGACCGCCTCGCCAGCGGCCCCGTCGTCGGCGTGCTGCTGGCCGGGCGAAGCGGGCTTGGCTGCACGACTGACCGCCAGCGCCGGTGTACCTGCCAGGGCAGTCACGGCCAGGCCGGCCGCGCCAACCCCGGCGGCACTTCGCAACACGGTCCGGCGCGACATCTGCCCGGTGACCGACTCCGTCTCGGCGGACACCGTCTTTCGAGCAGTCTGTCGAGGATTAGGCATGCTCGTCCTTTCCAGGGCCCGCAGGCCCCTTCCCTTAGGCGCGGCGCGATGTTCCCTCATACGCGCTGCTGATCACGCCGGTAGTTCGGGGCAACTGGGCGAGCGGATTGGACGGATGACGCAGTTATTGGGAACGACCATCCCAGCATTCGCGGAGGGCCGTCATAAGCGACCGGGCAGTCGCGAAGCGTCTAGCCCCGAGACTGCCCGTTCATAAGCGACCGGGCAGTCGCGAAGCGTCTAGCCCCGCGACTGCCCGTTTCCAAGAAAATGGTTGTGTTAACCCAGCGTCAGTCGCTGATCACCTCTGGTGGCGCCTCGACGTAGACGTGGTGAGCCAGCTGCCCGTCCGGAGTTCCGTCGCCGACCATGGCCGGGACCAGGTCGGGCTCTTCGATCGGGTAGGCAACCTCGCCGTGGACCATGATGTCGCCGGCAATCAGCTCCGCCTCGGACATGCGCAGCGGCGTGAAGAACTTGATCACGCGCAGGATCACGTAAGTGACGACCCCGTCCCAGACGATGACCGTGAGCGCGGCGCCTGCCTGAATCAGCAGCTGCTTCGGGTGACCGTACAACAACCCTGCCGTCGTCACGTTGGCGTTCTTGCCGAGACCGAGGTAGACGATCATCTTCGGGTCGGCGAGCAAGCCGACGAGCAAGCCGCCGAACAGTCCGGCGAAGCCGTGCGTGTAGACGACGCCGAGTGCGTCGTCAACCTTGTTGAACGGCCAGACCTTCCGCGGCAGGTAACCAAAGAGGCCCCACACCAGGCCCGATGTGACCGCGCCGATGACGATCGCACCGACACCGTTGACGTAGCCGGCGGCCGGCGTGATGCCGACCAGACCGCAGATCATGCCGTTGACGCCGCCGAGGAACGTGGGCTTCTTGTCCTTGCCGAAGCCCATGTCCATGATGATCCAGGTCATCATCGCGACGGCAGTGGCGAGGTTGGTGTTGATCACGGCCGCCGTCGCGTCTGCGCCGGCGAAGTACGGGTCGCCGCCGTTGAAGCCGTTCCAGCCGAGCCACAGGATTCCGGCGCCTACCGCGATGAACAGCAGGTTGTTCGGGACGGCCTTCTCCCGGTCGCGGGCCAGGCGCGGACCGACCATCGCCGCGGCTACGAAGCCAGAGACACCGGCCGCCAGATGGATAACGTAGCCACCGGAGAAGTCCAGCGCGCCCTTGCCTGCCCAGAAGCCGCCGCCCCAGAGCAGGAAGGCGTTAACCGCATAGGCGAACGTGATCCAGAGCGGCACGAAGATCAGCCAGACCTTGAACTTGATCCGGCCGACGACGCTGCCGATGAAAAGGATCGGCGTAATCGCTGCGAAGACGAACTGGAAGTAGACCAGCGAGCCCTCGGGGAACCTGAAGTTCGGCATCAGGCCCTTGAGCAGCGGGATGCTAGCTTGCGCCTGTTCTCCCCCGGCGCCAACGACCGTCGCTGGCTTACCGACGAATGTCGAGATCCAGGGCGAGCCGAAGCCCATCTTGAACGCCCACAGCACCCACACGATCAAGGTGAGCGCGAACGCGGCGAACACCATCATCATGGTGTTCACAGCCCACTTGCGCTGAACGATGCCGCCATACAAGACGGCCAGCGCGGGGATGCTCATCAAGCCGACGAGCGTGGCCGCTGTCATCTGCCAGGCGTTGTCGCCCGAGCTGAGCCAGCTTAGGTAGGGAGTCACTCTCCGCCTCCAGAGGCTGAAGCGAAGGGTTGCCGGGTGCTAGGCGTCTGTGACCAGCACGAGCCCAGCCGACCGCTTCGGTTTCGTCAGTACGGTCCATGTGTCCCATGGGATCGTTTCGGCCAGATTTCGCGATCGTTACGCGGGCCGTACAAGGCGCCTGACGGGCGCTAGCGGTGTTAAACCTTTGTTACGCGACCGGGGGCTTACGGTACGGGCCTGTGTTGATCGACCCGGTTCCATCCCATCAAGGGGTCGATACCCGTGCTGGCGTTGATCGCCGCGTAGAACACCCAGTTGTGCTTTGGAGGGCATGCAGTGGCAGTGATGCAGCTGAAGGAAAGCCAGGTCCCCCGCATCCACACCAGCCATACATGACGAGAAGCTCTGGCGCCAGAGTTGGTTACGGGACTGCCGATCGCCTTGCTCGCCGCGGCCACGCTCATCAGCCGGACTTGCAGGACCCTCGCTCCTGGACCCATTGCCGATGCCACCCCGAGCGCAATGCGTTCGGCCGCGGCGGCCGAGATGTAGCGTCCTCGTCCGTGGCGTGCCTTTGCGGACGGCGGCGCGCTGTGCGTTGGGGTCGCCGACGGCCTGACGGCCGATAGTCGTGCGTCCGATCGTCGTGCGTCCCCGCCTGGCGCGGCCGAGCGGGGCGGCGCTGAAGCACCAGCTACCGCGGTAACAGTGCCCGCGACGGCGATCACAGCGACAGCCCCGGCTACCAGCAGCCACGTCCTGGCTCGGGGGAATTGCCTCATAAACGCGCCTGCCTCAGCAACACCTGAAAGCGCTGCCGTTGCCATGCCGGGACGACGAAACGGCGCTGCCGCCACGACAGTACATCTCTACATCTCGACACGTAACAATCAAGGAGTCGGCGTTGATGAGCCTGGTCTGGAAACCCGGCACCAGGTGACCCGGCTGTCGGGACCGGAAATCGTGCCCCAGCTGTCGGCGAGCGCGTCAACCAGCAGCAGGCCGTAGCCGTGCTCTGCGCCGACGGTTGATTCGGCCATTGCTTCAGCCAGGTGCGGTTCCGACGAGCCGCCGTCGTCGCGCACCTGCACGAGGACTCCTGCGGACAGCGGGCATAGCGCTACCGTCACGGTGCCGCCGGGCGCACCCGACTGACTGTGCAGTACGGCGTTGGTTACCAGCTCGCTGACCAGAAGCACGACGGTCTCGGCCGCCGGATCACTGTCCCCTAACAGCTGACGCGCCATCAGGCGTGCCGCGCTGGCGGAGCCCGGCGTTCCCGGAAAGACGCGTAGCAACGGCCGACGGGCCGGACTCGGAATGAGGTCAGGTGCGGGCGGCGGCAGAGTCGACGCCTTGTCCGAGCCGCCCGCCGTCATGCCCGAACCTTGGACACGACCGGCTCAGGCGGCGCGTGCGGCGGCGCAAGCGCTGGCAAGTTTGTGGTCATAGCTATTGCTCCGATTACGCGGTTAGCCCGGATTGATGGGCTTCGGCTACTGCGGTCCAGACCATAACGAAGCGCTGATTACCGAGTAGTTGCCCAGGCGTGACCGGCTCGCATTTACGTCGCACGGCCTGCCGACCAGCTCGGCACCGAAGGTGCCTCGTGGCGGCTGCGGCCATTAGCTGCCCGGCGCCGGGCTGACCGAGCCAGGCGGCGGGATGACGCCGGGCCCGCTCGTCTTGCAGCCGAGCGCGCCGGGATCAGTTTCCAGGAGCGGCCGGGCGAGCTTGGGCGGGTGCAGGAATGTCGGTGTCCTCCGGTCCAGCATGTCGAGCATGTTGTTGGCGTTCGCGTCCCGATAGGTCAGGGCCGGCAGGTTCCACTTGTACTCGATGAGCGCGAGGATGCTGGTGTGATCGAAGATCACGCGGGATACGTAGTCCGGTCGCGCCCAGGGTGAGATGATCGCGCATGGCACCCGGAAGCCGTACTGGCGGAAGCCCGTATAGGCAACGGTAGCGTCCGGCGGGATGTCATCCGGGGCGATGGCAGCGGGCGGGACGACATGGTCGTAGTACCCGCCATGTTCGTCGAATGTCCAGATCAGCAGCGTGTCCTTCCAGCCCGGTCCGTGCATGACCGCGTCGATGACCGAAGCGGCGAAGTGCTCGCCGTACGCGATGTTCTGCGGGTCCTCCTCGGAGTCGTAGCTGTAGCCCGGCTCAACGATGCAGAAGCCGGGCAAGCGGCCAGCCTTCGCCTGATGGAAGAAGTGGTCGATCGGAAGGATCCGGCTCGCGTACTTGACCAGCAATTCGGGGAACAGGGCCGCCGTCGGCGCCCGTGAGAAGTAGTCCGCCCAGGAGATGCCAGCATGGTGGAGGCGGTCGAAGATTGTGCCGTTGGGGGGGTACTTCAACATGGGCACGCCGTCGTTGTTGACCTGGCCCAGCGAGGTCGCTGCCATCAGGTACCGGCGGTTAGGGAGGGTCTGCCCGAGCACCGAGCAGAAGTACCGGTCTGCGATCGGAAACACTGATGCCATCGAGTAATAGAACGGCAGGTCTGCCTTCTCCCAGTAACCCATCGCTACCGGGCCGCTGTGCGACTCGACGAAGCCGTTCAGCTTGCCGCCGTTCAGCTGGGTGTGGCTCGCAAGCCAAGTCTGACTCGGATGACCAGGCAGCTGGCAGGTGGTCGGCATCCGGAACGCATGCTGGATCCTGCCGTCCGGGTAGGGGTTCTGCGCGGTCGGCGAGCCATTCGGGCCGATGGTGAACCCGTCCGCCCCAGCGCGGCCCAGCATGCCGAGGTGGTTGTCGTAGGAATGGTTCTCCATCATGAGCACGACGATGTGCTTGATCTTCGGGATCGTGTCCGTTCCGGCGGGAAGGTGCGGGTACGGGCGCGAGCCCGGCTTTCGCAGCCGGGCAGGCGGTACGGCATCGTCTGCCAGGGCGCCGCCGGTCTGCCACCTGCTCGCGCCGACGGCGACACCGGCGGCGATCGCTGTCTTCATTAGCCGGCGCCTGGTCTGCATGCCGCCTGCCGTGGTCGCATCATCTCCGCTGCGCACTACCCGGCACCCGCACCTTCCCCTGCTTCAGACCGCTGATCGAGCACCTGTCCTCCATCCGGCAGCCGACCTCCGCTCTAGACGTCCCACAAGGCGGTGCCGCCGCAAGAGCCCAGCGAGCAAGGACTGTACGGGACCGACGTGGTCCGCCGCGTGAACGAATCCAGAGCCTTTCGTTAACTTGGGCCGGACCGCGCGCTGAACGAGTCGCGTATTACCGAGCAGTTGCCCAGGCGTAACCGGCTCGCAGTTACGTCGCACGGACAGCTAAGAGCCCCTCGGCGATATCGGCGCCATAAGTTACGATTGCGGCATTCCAGCAGAGCATGAATGTGACTTTGCTGTTCCTCTAGCAGCGGCAAACTCACATTCATTCAAGATCATCCGATGCGAGGACTGCAGGCAACCAGAGCAGGTGATCAGTGGAATACCGGATCCTCGGCCCGCTCTACGCGGATGCGGGCACCGGCCGCGGGCCCGAGGTCATCGGTCAGCCGTTACTCCAGTCGGCTCTCGCCGTCTTGCTCCTGCGCGCGAACAGGACATGCCCGACGGCGATGTTGATCGAAGCGCTCTGGGGCAACGAAGCGCCAAGCTCGCCGACGGCTGCGCTGCGCGTGTGCATGAGCAGGCTGCGGCGGTGCCTGGGCGAGTGCGCGGGCCGGCTGGTGACTGTTGGACCGACGGGCGGCCGGTCGCCTGCGCATCGTCAGCAACGCGGCTATGTCATGGTGGTGCGTCCCGGCGAGCTTGACGTCGATGAGTTCACCGACCTGGCCGCGCAGGGTCAGGCTGAGCTCGATTCAGGCAACGTCACCGCGGCGGCTGCTTCGTTCATCCAGGCTCTGGCGTTGTGGGGCGACCCGCCGTTGCCGGATGTGCCGCAGAGCGCGGTCTTAGCCGGCGACGTCGCAAGGCTAACGAGTCACCGGCGAGCGGTGATGGACGCGCTTGTCGACGCGCGGCTGGCTGCGGGCGAACATGAGCAGGTCCTCGGGCAATTGCGCGCTGCCGTCATCGCCGATCCGGGCCGGGAGCGAGCGTGCGAGCAGCTGATGCGCGCCTGTCACGCGCTCGGGTTGCACAAGGAGGCACTGGATGTCTATCAGCTGGCGCGCAGGGTCACGCTCGAGCAGCAGGGCGCTCAGCCAGGTCCGGCGCTGACCGTCCTCTACCGGCGGATCCTGGCTGAAGAAACGGCGATGACAGGTTCCGGTTTGAGAGTTGCCGAGCTGCCTGCCGGCGTGCCGAGACTTGGCGCCTCGCAGGTTCCCGGCCCGCCGCCCGACTTCACTGGCCGGACCACGGAGATCGCCGCGATTGTCGGCGATCTGAACGGTGCTGCCGTTCCGGTTGCTGTGGTGAGCGGAGCGCCGGGAGTTGGCAAGAGCGCCGTGGCTGCCGCAGTCGCTTTGCAGCTGCGGTCCAGCTTCGTCGACGGTCAGCTATACGCCGAGCTCGGTGGCGTCGAGCGTCCGGCGAATCCGCAGGACGTACTCGCCGGGATGCTGCAGACGCTGGGCATCCCTGCACGCAATATTCCGGCGGCCGGACCGGCGCGCTCTGCGCTCTACCGGTCGCTCTTAGCGGGTCGGAACGTCCTCGTCATCGCTGACGATGCCGCAACGGCCGCGCAGGTGCGCCCGCTGATGCCGGCCCCCGGCGGGGCAGCCGTGCTGGTGACGAGTCGAGGCCGGCTTACCGGGTTGGCAGGCGCCCGATTCACGGCGTTGAGCGGGCTACCCGATGCCTCTGCACTGACGTTGCTGGGGCTGACCGCTGGCCCTGAGCGTGTCGCGGCTGAGCCGGTCGCTGCGCTTGCTGTCGTTGCGGCTTGCGCGGGCCTGCCGCTCGCGTTGCGGCTCGCTGGAGTCACCCTCGCGGCAAGGCCAGGGCTGACTATGGCCAGGATGGCGGGCGAACTGGACAGCGGCCGGGTCCTGGACGTGCTGGCAGCGGAGGACGTATCGGTGCGCGCGACGATTGGCTCGAGCTATCGCGCGGTCTCGAATTCCGCGCGGGCCGCGCTGTCCACTGCGGCGGCGACATTCCCTGGAGCGATCGCAGGCAGCGAGCTCGCTCGGCTGGCCGGCAGCCGCGGTGACGGTGACGGCGACGTTGTCAGCCAACTCCTCGCCGTCGGCCTGCTGACGCCAGCGCAGGAGACCCGAGCCGCGGATGAGTGCTATGCCATGCACCCGCTGGTTCGCGCCTTCGCGGTCGAACACCTGGCAGCCGCTGTCGACCGGCTGGATACCGCTACGCCGCGCTCTCCTGGCTTCACGCAGGCCAGCTGAGCGCTACTCCCACTGCCAGTAGAAACCAACAACGGTCTTGTCAACCGACCGAACGTAGCGATGAACCGAGCACTCGCGGTCAAGGGTAACGGCCTCGCGCTGAATTACATCGCCTTCGTCGCCATCCCAGTGCGCCCACCAGATCTGTGCTGGCGGCCGATTCGGATGAAATCGACTCGCATATCGAGGTTATCGGCGTGCCGCATAATGGCGCGCCGATACTCGCGTTCGGCCGGATCGGTCGGATCGCCCGGATAGCGGTAAGCTGACCCAGTACTCAAGGGTGATCGTCTCGCCAAGATCGAGAGTTCGTGCCAGCAGTATTTCCGCAAAGAACATGTTGTCCCGGATCTGCTGAACGTTGCCGTTCAGCTCTTTCCCGCCCTGCCCGACTTCAACGGTCAACACATTCGTGTCGCACAGAAAAGGGATTCGATCAACCCCTTGCGCTATCGCCTCGATCACATGCAGCATCCGAGTATGATCGAGGCGGCCATCCTCACCGACATAGACATGATCATGGAGCGAAAGAGTCTGATGGCGGGGCGGCCCTACTACTTCGTCAACTTGGCGTTGGGTTTGCAAAGCTCACAGCGTGAGTGCCTGACACCACGCCTATGCGAGACGATCCACGCCACAGACGCCAAAGCCGTCCGGCCTCATGCTCGGAGAAACCAAACGCGTCAATGAACAGCCGCAGTGTGTCGGCACTGAAGTGCAGACCAGATAAGGCGCCGGACACTGTCTCCCGAAGTTGGTACGGCATCATCTGCGCCTCGCCTGGGTGACCGGGCGCGACGCGCAATCGACCGGCAATTACCTCAGCAACGGCCATCTGATTGATGACACCGTCTCGCGGCCTAGCGACGTGCCGGTGCCACGCCTCGCGGTAATGGCCCGGCTTGAGCAGTAACTGCCGGAGGTACTCAGCGGCTGCGCGTCGGCTCTCGACGTGCGCGACATCGCTCATCGGCGACTCTTTCCATGAGGCTCACGTCATGTTTCATATAGCCCGTGCCAGCCGGTCCACCTGCCTACTCCCACTGCCAGTAGAAACCGACCACTGTCTTATCAACTGAACGAAGGTAGCGATGTGCGGAGCACTGGCTGTCAAGCGTGACGGTCTCGCGTTCGAATCACATCGCCGTCGTCGCCGTCCCAGCGAGCCCACCAGACGCGTGTTGGTGGCCGGATCGGATGGAACTCGACACGCATGTCGAGATTCTCGGCGTGTCGCATTACCGCTCGACGGAAATAACACTCCGCCGGATCCGCAGGATTGCCCGGATAGCGATAGGTAACCCAGTACTCGAGCGTGATGGTCTCGCCAATATCCAAGCTCCGCGCGAGCACAATCTCGGCGAAGAACATGTCGTCGCCGATCCGCTGGACGTTGCCGTTCAGTTCCTTGCCGCCTTGGCCAACCTCCACGGTCAGCACATTGGTGTCACACAGGAACGGGATCCGGTCAACGCCTTGCGCGATCGCCTCGATCACTTGCAGCATCCGAGCGCGATCAATTCTGCCGTCCTCGCCGACATACACATGATCGTGCAGCGAAACCGTCTGATGTCGAGGCGGTCCAAGTACCTCAGCGAGCTCACGCTGGGTGTGGCTGGGTACAGCATGACTGCCCGATAGGACGCCAATGCTCGCCGCGCCATTCCACAATCGCCACAGCCGTCCGGCCTCATGCTCGGAAAACCCGAACGCCCCGATGAACAGCGACAGCGCCGGGCGACTCAGCAGCCGACCCGTCAGGGCGCGAGAAACCGTGTCCTTCAGCTGATGCGGCGTTATCTGGGCGTCCGCTGGACTTCGCGGTTCCAACCAAAGATGCCGCGCGATCACCTCGGCAACGGCAAGCTGGTTGATAGTGCCGCGCCGCTCACGGGATACATACCGCTCCCAGGACTGCCTGTAGGCGCCTGGCTTCAGCAGCAACTGTTGCAGGTACTGTGAGGCGGCACGGCGACCGTCCTGCCGCTTCACATCACTTCGCGGCATCAATCCATCCTGGCAGGCATCAGTCATTGGCTGGCTCCGTTAGCTTACAGAGCACATGCAATGCGGAAACATGAGACTGAGAATTCGAGCAGACTCACTGCCTCTGCGGAGCCGAATCAGCAAGATTACTAGGCACCTGTCACTTTACTTCCGCGTGCAGTAGTCGTATATCGTGCCGCTCGGGCAAGGCTGAGTGATGGACGGACTAGCGGCGAGTATTGTAGTTGCCGAACCGGTCGAGCTGACAGCGAACGCAGTCAAGCCGAAGCCGCTCAGTATCACAGCCGAGCCGGCGATTGCGACAGCGACGCGAGTGCGGACGACCTTCATCATGCAACCCTTCCCGGCGCTCACTCGGGCATGAGCCATCGCTCACGCTACTCAACGTGGCCGCCGTCAAAAGTATGTTAGAGGCATAAAATGGACTCGTCAACGGCTGCGACCAAGGGTTCTGAGACATTCCAGAGTTGGACGTATACGGCGAGTAACCGTAGCGGCATGAACCGGCTCGCGTGCCTCGTTCGCTCCGCCCCCGTCGCGCGGGCGAGCGGTCAAGCCGGGGCCTACTTGACTCCCCGGTCATGACTGGCTGGAGAGTGAGTCAATGTTGTGAGTCAAGATGCTGATTCCAAAAACCGAGCGAGATCGTTGATCTAGACCCGCCGGAATGCAGGCTGCTGAGGTCGAGGATCTACCTCAGTTGCACGACATTAGTCGGCGACGAGCTCCGCTTCGAAACCATCGGAGTTCTCCAGGTATGCCGCATAGTGCTGCGGACCGCCCGCGTACGGGTGCAGGTCCGAGAACATCAGCTTCCAGCCGTGCAGCAACGCCTCCCCGGTCAGCTCGTCGACCTGCTGCCGGCTTGGCACGTGGAACGCTAGGTGGTTTAGCCCAGGCCGACACCGGTCATGCCGGCCGGCAGTGCGCGCCATCGATTGCTCGACAACGATGTAGGCGTGCCCGGACTGCCAGCTGCGGCCACCTGGCCAGTCCTGGAACATCCGGTAGCCGAGCGCCGTGAGCAGCCAGCCCCAGCTGACGATGGCCCGGTCCAGGTTCGGAACCCAGAGCTCCACATGATGGATAGCGCCAAGGGGCGGCCGATCGATCGAGACTTGCTCCGGTCCGGCGACTTGTTCGATACCGAGCTGGCCACTGCTCGGCTGCCCCGCGGCGACCAGGCCCGTGTTTGCCTGCACCTGCCCCGGGCTGGGCTGAACAGGGCTGGGCTGAACAGGGCCGGACTGAACAGTGCCGGGCTGAACGGTGCCGGGCTGAACAGTGCTGGCATGAACTGGGCCGACCTCTGACTGGCCTACCTCTGCGTGAGTCTCTGCCATAGCTGCCGTCCCTGCAGGTCTCCGTACTCGCGGGTCGCTGCGTCCCGGTATGGCCGCAGCACCGGAGATGACGTTACGGCATCTAAATGCGACTTTCGCTGTTAACTGCGCGAAATGCCGAGATCCGGCCCCAACCGGCACGGATGCAGCGCGCGGCCGGGGCCGGGCCACCTTTACGGTTGCCGACAAGCGAGTCGGCGGTTACTCAGGCGCAGGCAGGTCGGCCAGCACATCCAGTGATGCCCGGTGCGCATCTGCGGTGCCAAGCCCGATCGAGTCGGCCTTAGCCCGCTTGAGATACAGGTGCGCCGGGTGCTCCCAGGTAAAGCCGATGCCACCGTGCAGCTGGATCATCTCCTGCGCGGCCTTCAGCGCCGTGTCCGAGCAAGCCGCCTTGGCCAGCGCAACCGCCATCGTCGTCTCCGGCCCGAAGCCCGCCGCCAGCCAGTCAGCCGCGTACCGGGCAGCCGCTCTGGCCTGCGTGACAGCAACCCACAGGTCAGCCAGCCGGTGCTTGATCGCCTGGAAGCCGCCCACCGGACGGGCGAACTGGTGCCGCTCTTTCACATAGGCGACGGTGGTGTCCAGGCACTGCTCAGCCAGGCCCAGCTGCTCAGAAGCCAGGATGCCGGCGCCCGCCAGCAACGCGGCCGCGACCGCCTGCTCCGCCGCCGGGCCAGCCGCGACACGTCGCGCGAGCACCTGCTCCAGGTGGACCTCGCAAAGCTGCCGGGTCATGTCCAGCGACACCAGCGGGCGCTTGCCGACGCCAGGCTCACTGACCCGCACTGCGTACAGGCCGTACGGCACACTGTCGACCGGGACGATCAGCAGGCCGGCTGGCAGCGCATCTGCCAGCCCGGTGATTGTGCCGGTGAGGCGGTAGTCACCGCGCTCGTCACCGCGCTGCGGTGCGTCCAGCCGCACCGTCGACTCGGGCCGGGTGCGCGTCCCGGCCGCGAACGGGATCGCCAGCGACGCCGTCACCGCGCCGCTCGCCAGCTCCGGGAGGAACACGGTGTCGCCGGCCGCCGATAGCGCCGTCGTCGCGATAACCGCGCTGCCGAGAAACGGAACCGGCGCGACGGCGCGGCCGAGCTCCTCCGCAACGACTGCGGCCTCGCGGTAGGAGGCTCCCGCGCCGCCGAGGGACTCCGGGATGAGCAATCCCGCGCAGCCGACCTCGGCCGCCAGCGTGTGCCACAAACCGCCGTCGTACGTTTGCCCCGTCTCGGTCCTGGCCAGCACATCTCGCCAGGGCGCCTTGTCCGCAAGCAGTTCGCGCACCGCAGCGCGCAGTTCGGTCTCGGTCTCGCTGTAGAGCAGGTTCGCAGTCCGGGGCGGGCGGCCGCGGCCGCTCGCGCCTGGCCCGAATTCCGCCGCTGTGCTGCCCGCCGCTGTGCTGCCTGAAACTGGGCCGCCCGAAGTTGCCTCGTTCACCGTCGCCCCACTCGCCGTCGCCCCGCTCACCGTAGCCCGCTCGCAGTTGCCTCAGTCACCGGGGCAGATCCTTCCACGGCCCGGTGTCGACCCTGGCCTCCTTGGGCAGCCCGAGCACTCGCTCGGCGATGATGTTGCGCAAAATTTCCGACGTGCCGCCCTCGATCGAGTTGCCCTTGGCACGCAGGAACCGGAAGCCAGGGTTACGGCCGAAGAAGTTCGCGCCTTCCGGCCGCCGCAGCGTCCAGTCGTCGTACAGCAGTCCCTCTCCGCCGGCCAGCTCGACCTCGAACTCGGAGATCTCCTGGTTCAGCCGGGCAAACATCAGCTTCGCGGCCGAGCCTTCCGGCCCTGGCTGCCCGGCCGCGAGCTGCTGGCGCATCCGGGCGCCGGCGATGCGGGCGACCTCGGCATCAGCCCACAATCTGAGCAGCCGGTCATACAGTCCGGGAGTCCGCAGCTCGGGGTGCTCTCGCCAGGTCCGGGCGGCCGAGGCGATCATGCCGCCTTCGCGGGGCATCGCGTTGCCGCCGATCGACACCCGCTCGTTCATCAGCGTCGACATCGAAACTGTCCAGCCCTGGCCCACATCACCGATCCGGTCGGCGTCCGGAATCTGCGCGTCAGTGAGGAACACCTCGTTGAACTCGGCCTCGCCAGTGATCTGCCGCAGCGGCCGCACCTCGACGCCCGGCTGCTTCATGTCCAGCGCGAAGTACGTGAGGCCCTCGTGCTTCGGCGCGTCCGGGTTGGTACGCGCGACCAGCAGTGCGCGTTTGGCCATGTGCGCGGAAGATGTCCAGACCTTCTGGCCGTTCGCAGTCCACGTGTCGCCGTCGCGGACCGCGCGGGTGGCGAGCCCGGCCAGGTCAGACCCGGCGCCCGGCTCGCTGAACAGCTGGCACCAGATCTCCTCGCCCGTCCACAGCGGCCGCAGCCAGCGCTCCTTCTGCCCGGGCGTGCCGTGCGCGAGGATCGTCGGCGCCGCCATGCCCAGCCCGATGCCATTGCGCTCGGGGTGGTTCGACGGCGCGCCAGCTGCCGCGAATTCACGATCAACCACTACTTGCAGGAAACGAGGTAGTCCTTGTCCGCCGAGGCCTGCCGGGTAATGCACCCAGGCGAGACCGGCATCGAAGCGGGCGCGCAGGAACTCCAGCCGCTCGGTACTGCCGGGATCATGGGTCGCCAGGAACCCGGCCACCTGCGACCGGAGGCCATCGGCGTCGGGCAACTGCCCGTTCCCGCCCTGATCGGTCTGATCTGTCAGCACAGTGGTCCGCCCGCCACATAGATCACCTGGCCGGAGACGAACCCGGCACCCTCGCTGACCAGGAAGGAGATCACGTGCGCGACATCATCTGGGGTGCCGACCCGGCGGACCGGGATGTTGGCTGCGGCGGCCTTCTGGAAGTCCTCGAAGCCGATGCCGATCCGGGCTGCGGTGGCAGCGGTCATATCGGTGGCGATGAAGCCAGGCGCGACGGCGTTGGCCGTGATGCCGAACTGGCCGAGCTCGATAGCGAGGGTCTTGGTGAAGCCCTGCAGGCCTGCTTTCGCCGAGGAGTAGTTCACCTGTCCGCGGTTGCCGAGCGCCGAGCTGGATGACAGGTTGACGATCCGGCCCCACTTGCCGTCGACCATGTACTTCTGGCAGGCCTTACTCATCAGGAACGAGCCGCGCAGGTGAATGCCGAGGACAGTGTCCCAGTCGTCCAGGGTCATCTTGAACAGCATGTTGTCCCGGATGACGCCGGCGTTGTTGACCAGGACGGCCGGGCCGCCAAGCTCGCTGGCGACTTTGTCCACGGCGGCCTGCACCTGGTCGGCGTCGCTGACGTCGGCGCCTACGGCCAGGGCCTTGCCGCCAGCTGACTTAATCGCGTCGACGGTTGCGCCGCAATCGCCTTCCTTCAGATCCAGGACCGCGACTGCGAAGCCGTCCGAAGCCAGGCGCTTAGCCGTTCCCGCGCCGATGCCGCGGGCGGCGCCGGTGACGACGGCTACTCGCTGGGACGCCTCTGACATATGTGTTCCTCCTGACGCATCGGGGCCTATCGCCCCCTGGTATCCCGGCCCTGGCGGCCCGCTCCCGGTATGCCGCCAGCGGCCGGAGCTAGTTTTACCGGTACTTCTTGAGCTCGCGGTACGCGAGGGACCGCTTGTGCACCTCGTCCGGTCCGTCGGCGAACCGCAGCGTCCGGGTGTGCGCCCACATCATCGCCAGCGGGAAGGCCTGACTCACACCGCCGCCGCCATGCGCCTGGATCGCTTTGTCGATGATCCACTCGGTGGTCTGCGGCACCAGGATCTTGATGGACTGGATCTCGGTGTGCGCGCCTTTGTTGCCGACCGTGTCCATCAGCCAGGCGGTCTTGAGCACGAGCAGCCGGGCAGTCTCGATCCGCACCCGCGACTCGGCGATCCAGTCCTGGATCACGCCCTGGTCAGCCAGCGGCTTGCCAAAGGCGACGCGGTCGGTGACCCGGCGGCACATCAGCTCGACCGCGCGCTCGGCGGCGCCGATCTGCCGCATGCAGTGGTGGATGCGGCCGGGCCCGAGCCTGGCCTGGGCGATCGCGAAGCCCTCCCCCTCGCCAGAGATCACGTTCGTGGCCGGCACCCGGACGTCGGTGAACTCGATCTCGGCGTGGCCGCCGTGCGTCCCGTCGGTGTAGCCGAAGACGTGCAGGCCGCGCTTGATGTTCACGCCGGGCGTGTCTCTCGGGACCAGGATCTGGGACTGCTGCCGGTGCCGGTCCGCCTCCGGGTTGCTCTTGCCCATCACGATGAGGATCTTGCAGCGCGGGTCCATTGCTCCGCTGGACCACCACTTGCGGCCGTTGATCACGTACACGTCGCCGTCACGGGTAATGCTGGTCGAGATGTTGGTCGCGTCCGATGAGGCGACGTCGGGCTCGGTCATGCAGAAGGCCGACCGGATCTCGCCGTCCAGTAGCGGCTGCAGCCACTGCTTTTGCTGCTCGGCTGTGCCGAACTCGGCCAGGACCTCCATGTTGCCGGTGTCCGGTGCCGCGCAGTTGAGCGCTTCCGGCGCGATGAACGAGCGGCCGGTCAGCTCGGCCAGCGGCGCGTACTGCAGGTTGGTCAGCCCGGCGCCCTGCGGGTGATGCGCGAGGAACAGGTTCCACAGGCCCTGCTTCTTAGCCTCGGCCTTCAGGTCCTCGAGCACCGGCGGTCGTTCCCAGCCGCGGCCATGGCTGGCCATCTCGGCAGCCTGCTCTTCGAACACTTTCTCGGCCGGCACCACGCGCTCGTCCAGGAACGCCTGAACCTGGCCGCGGAGTTCCTCTGTGCGCGCATCGAATGCGAAGTCCATCTGAGCCTCCAGGGCCAATCGCGGCCACGAGTCCGGAACATGGTACCTACCGGTGAGTACGGCCTCCACGCTACGGTGCAGCTATGCCAATGGTCGAGACCGTCCGGGGCCCGGTCGATGCGGAGGCCCTCGGCACGACTCTCATGCACGAGCACGTGTTCGTCCGCAGCGAGGAGATCCAGATCAACTACCCGGCCGGCTGGGACGATGACCAGCAGGTCGACGGCGCGATAGGTAAGCTGAACGCGCTGGCCAAGCGCGGCTGCCAGACGATCGTCGATCTCACGGTGATCGGCCTCGGCCGTGACATCCGGCGGATCGTCCGGGTCGCCGACGGCACGAGCATCAACATCATCGTCGCGACGGGGCTGTACACCTATGACAAGGTGCCGCCGTATTTTGAATACCGCGTAGCTCGGGGTGGCGGCCCCGATCCGATGGCGCAGTTGTTCATCGGGGACATCACTGACGGGATCGCCGGCACTGGCGTCAAAGCCGCCTCGCTCAAATGCGCTGTCGACGAGCCGGGGATGACGCCCGGCGTGGAGCGGGTGCTGCGGGCGGTGTGCCAGGCCCACGCCGAGACTGGCGCCCCGGTGACCGTGCACACTCACGCGCACTCTTTTGCCGGCCGGGCGGTGCTCGAGGTGCTGCGGGCGGAGAAGGCCGACCTGAGCAAAGTCGTGCTCGGGCATAGCGGCGACAGTACGGACCTGGACTACTTGTCAGAGCTGGCCGACGCCGGGTGCTTGCTGGGCATGGACCGGTTCGGGGTGGACGTGATCACGCCGTTCGACCACCGGGTCGCCACGGTGGCGGCGATGTGCGAGCGCGGTTACGCGGATCGCATGGTGCTGTCGCACGACGCCGCGTGTCACATCGACTGGTTCCCCGCGGAATCAATTCCGCGGTTCGCCCCGGCCTGGCACTACGAGCATCTGTTTGACGACGTGCTGCCGGCACTGCGTGAACGCGGTGTCACCGAATCGCAGATCCAGGTGATGCTGGTCGACAACCCGCGGCGCTATTTCTCCGGCAACTGACTTTCCGGCAATTGTGCGGGATCAAGACACCCACAGGGCGCCACAGTTACTTATCTGGTGCAGATACACGGCAATCCTGATCTCGAGCGCGCGCTGGCCCAGTTGCCAGTCCTCTCCGAGCACCTGGCTCACTCGCTCCAGCCGTTGCGTCACTGTATTGACGTGCACGTGGAGGACGTTACCTGTTCTGGTGATATTGCTGCCTGATGCGAGATACGCCTCGACAGTGCGGACCAGGTCTGTGCCTTTTCTTTCGTCGTAGTCGGTGAGAGGGCCAATCGCGGTCCGGATGAATCCGGGCACGTCCTTGCGGTCCGACAGCAGCATGCCAACGAGCCCGAGATCCCGAGCGGTCGCCGCGTCGCCGCGGCGGCCCAGAGCCAGGAGCGCCTCGACGCACCTGCAAGCTTGCACGTATGCCTGGGCGACGGCCGCTGGTCCTAGCCCGTGCACGCTAGTGCGGTCCGCGGCGGCCGTGACGCGGCAGCCGGCAATCCCAGCCAGTGCCTCGGCGACCTGGGTCAGCACCACGGACGAGTCGTCGCCCGGAAGGAGCAGCACAGTATTGCCCTCGAACCTCGCCGCCAGGCCATGCCGGGTCGCAGCCAGATGGGCTGCCGCCGGGCGGAGCCGTGACTGCAGCACCGGTTCGGCCTGGATCGCCACTACCACGTGCGGCCCGTCTAGGTCGATGCCAAGCCGCACCGCGCGATCCCGCAGCGATTCGACGTCGCGGTGTGGCGGGCTAAGCAGATCGCCAAGTAGATCACCGCGCACTCGCTGCTCGGCTTCTGCAACTGACCGGCGCAGCAAGAGCAACAAAGCCGTCACCATCGCTGCGCGCTCGAGAATCAGCCGGTCAGTCTCCGGCAGGTCCTCTCCGGCTCGCAGCACGACGGTGCCCAGGTGCTGGGACCCGGCAAACGCCGGCGAGGCCCATAGGCTGCCGCATGACACGGTCCGGCGGCTGGCTCTGGCCTCGGCCAGGACGCGGAGCAGGTCGGCACTCGGCGGGGCTGACTCGGCCGCGCCTGCGATCTGACTATCGTTGTCATCGAAGATGATCACCTCCCCGCCAAGCACCGCGGACACCGCCTGGGCCACGTTCTCGGCCTGCCCGCCCGCCAGCACGAGTTCCGTGCACCGGTGGTGTGCCTGCGCGGCGCGTTCGACCGCAGCGCTGTGCTCCTTGGCGATCTCGTTCGCCGCGTTCAGTTCGGCCAGCGCGGCCCTGGTCTCCTCAAGCAGGTTGGCTGCGTCGATCGCGATCGCGGCGTGCGCGGCCATGGAACTCAGCAGGGAAACCTCCGCCGGGCCGAAGGTGCGGGTTCGCCGGTCGGCGGCAAACAGCACGCCGAGCACGGACTGGCCCAGCAGCATCGGGACGCCGATGATGGCCACCAGGCCCTCTTCGCGCACGGCCCTGTCGATCGGGGCAGTATGCAGGAACCGCTCGTCAACTAGGTAATCGGCGGTGGCGTATGGCGCTGCGCGCTGGGCCACCAGGCCGCCAAGACCCTCGCCCATGCCGAGTCTCGCCTGCTGAAAATACGCAGAGACCGAGCCAGAGGTAACGCGCATGTAGGTGTCCTTGGCCAGGAGATCGTTCAGCGTCATGTAGGCCACGTCGGTGCTCAGCAGCAGCCGGGCTCGTCGCACGATGGCGCGAAGCACGGAGTCGAGGTCGTGCAAGGCGGCAAGGTCGCTCGCGGTCTCGAACAAGGCGGCTAGCTCCGCCTCACGCCTGCGATGCTGCTCGAGCCTGCTGCGGATGCGAAGGGCAGCCAGCCTGGCGGTCTCGAGATCGGCCAGCAGCTCGGCCGGGATGGCGGCCGTGCGGGCGGCCCGGAACGGCTCCTCGAAATCTGCGGCCGCGCCCTCGTGCTCGAGGAGACCGATCACGTCGCGGCAGAAACCGACGACCGTCGCCAGCTGATCCATGTGCGCATTGTGCGGTAGATCGGGCGCGAATGCAGCTGATAGCTAGCATTTTCCGCCACGGTCATTCGACGCAGTGTGTGGATTTCCAATATGGGGCGCCGCTTTCTCGCGCCCTAGCATTCCCGGCTAAGCAGCCCAGACGTCACGCTCCGGCCACTTGACAGACCTCGGTACAGGGCAACGAACGGGCTCTTCGGCAGCAAGGAACCAGGTGTCAGATGAAGTCAGCAAGCTGGCGGACCGGAGCTGGGCTGGCCGGGCGGGTCGCGGTAGTAACCGGCGGCGCCAGCGGCATCGGACAGGCTTGCGCGATCCGGCTGGCTGCGGCCGGTGCCGACGTTTTCGTCGCTGACGTGGACACCAAGGCAGCGACGGAGGTCGCCAGTAGCATCGGCGCCGAGGTCTGCGGGGTCGATCTGGCCGGGCTATCCTTCGACCCGGACACGGTGGCAGGCCATGCGGACATCTTGGTCAACTGTGCGGGCCTGCAGCACGTAGCGCCCGTCCACGAGTTCTCCCCAGAACAGTTCCGGCGGTTGCTCGCCGTCATGCTGGAGGCCCCGTTCCTGCTGGCGCGGGCCGCGTTGCCGCATATGTACGCGCAGGGCTTCGGGCGGATTGTCAACATCTCGTCCGTGCACGGCCTGCGGGCGTCGCCCTTCAAGGCGGGATACGTCGCCGCCAAGCACGGCCTGGAAGGGCTGTCCAAGGTGATCGCGCTAGAAGGCGGTCCTCGCGGGGTCACCTCTAACACAGTCTGTCCGGCGTACGTCAGGACTCCGCTCGTCGAGAAGCAGATCGGCGACCAGGCACGGTTGCACGACATCCCAGCGCACCGCGTCGTGACCGACATCATGCTGAGCGAGCCGGCGATAAAGCGGCTGATCGAGCCCGCGGAGGTCGCTGAGCTAGTGGCCTTCCTGTGCTCAGACATGGCGTCGTTCGCCAACGGCGCGTCTTGGGTGCTCGACGGAGGGTGGACCGCCCGGTGAGAGACCGCTTCTTCACGTCCAAGGGCGCGCCGACGACGCACCCACGCCGATCCGAAGCCAGACCAGCTTCAGGAGCGCTGACAGCCGACATGACGCCGCTCCTCGAGGTGCGTGACCTCGCGGTGACCTACCGCGGGCTACGCGGCCTCGACGGTGTCAGCATGCAGGTGCCCGCTGGCGGGGCGGTCTGCCTGCTCGGTCCGAACGGCGCGGGAAAGACGACGCTGCTTCGCGCCGTGTCTGGGCTGCTCGGCTTTCACGGCGGCCGGGTGTCGCAGGGAACGATCCGATACAAGGGTGAGCAGATCAGCGACGCTGACCCGGCGAGGCTAGTGCGCGGCGGGATCGTGCAGGTGCTCGAAGGCCGCCACGTATTCCCCGAGTTGAGCGTGGAGGACAACTTGCGGGCCGGCGCCGTCGCCAGGCGAGGCCGGCAGCGTAGCGCGGAGCTGTTCGATCAGGTCGTCGAACTTTTCCCGCCTGTTAACAGGCGGCTGAGCCAACCTGCCGGGCTGCTCTCCGGGGGCGAGCAGCAGATGCTGGCGATTGGCAGGGCGCTGATGTGCGACCCGAGCCTGCTGCTGCTTGACGAGCCGTCGCTGGGGATCGCGCCACTCATCGTGGCCTCCATCGCCCAGGCCCTGAAACGGATCAACGAGCAGGGCGTCGGGATCTTGCTCGCAGAGCAGTCCGTCACCCTGGCGCTGGCGGTGTCCACCGACGGGTACCTGATCGACACCGGCACGATCAGGCTCTCCGGACCAATCGGCCAGTTGCTGGCCGACGACGAGATCCGCGCCACTTATCTCGGGATGACGCACGCATGACAGCAACCGAGTCCGGTCACGACCTGGCTGCCGCGCCGGCGCAGCCTCCGGCGCTCGAAGTCGCCGACCTTAGCCTGCGGTTCGGTGCAGTAGCCGCGCTTGATCAAGTGGCCTTCGACGTCAAGGCTGGTGAGCTGTTTGCCGTCATTGGCCCCAATGGCGCCGGAAAGACCTCTCTGTTCAACGTGCTGACCTGCATCTACCCGCCGTCTAGCGGGACGGTGCGCTGTTTCGGGGCGGACCTGACGAAACGCAAGCCACATCAGCTTGCTGACCTCGGCGTTGCCCGCACGTTCCAGAATCTCGGGCTGTATCCCATGATGTCGGTCGTCGACAACGTCCTCGTCGGCCGCGCGCACCTCATGCGATGGGGAACACTGAGCGCCGGCCTGTCGATGCCATGGTCACGCCGCGAGGAGCGGCTGCACCGGCAGGCAGCACTAGAGGCGCTTGACTTCGCGGGCCTTGCAGGCATGGCCGATAAGCCGGTCGGCGCGCTGGCCTATGGCATCCGCAAGAAGGTGGAGCTGGCCAGGGCGATCGCGATGGAGCCAAGGCTTCTTCTGCTAGACGAGCCTGTCGCAGGCATGAGCCAGGCAGAGCGCGCCGAGGTCGTCACGCTGGTCCGGGCCATCCGGCAGCGTTATGACCCGAGCATCGTTCTGGTCGAGCACGACATGAGCACCGTGATGGCGCTCGCGGAGCGGATCCTCGTGCTCGATTTCGGCAGAATCATCGCGCTCGGCGCCCCGGCCGAGATACGGGCCAACCCAGACGTCATCAACGCCTACCTAGGCAAGCCGGAGGGAATGCTCGCCGAGCTCAGCAACAGCGCCGACGGTTCGCGGGAGGACACGCCGTAATGACTACGTTCGCGTTGCTGCTCTTCGGCGGGCTGGCTCTCGGCGGCGTCTACGCGCTCATCGCGCTCGGCTTCACCGTGATCTACCGGGCGAGCCGGATCGTCAACTTCGCGCAGGGCGAGCTGCTGGCGCTCGGTGCTGTGCTGACTGCCTGGCTGGTTTCCGCGCACCATGTCCCGTTCTGGCTTGCCTTCGCCATAGCCGCTGCAAGCACCGCCGCAGCCGGGCTCGCATTCCAGTTCCTCGTGCTGAGGTTCGCGATCGGCAAGCCTGACTTCACGATCGTGATGCTGACGCTCGGGCTGGCCACCGTAGTCGACGCCGCACTGGACGCCAAGTTCGGCGAGGTGCCCATGCCGAACGGAGACCCGTGGGGCGCGAGTGTCCTTCAGGTCGGCAAGATCGGCCTGCCATGGGTGCAGATCTGGACGATCATCACCGCTGTCGTCCTGCTCGCGGCCTTCCGGCTGTTCAACCGGCGCTCGAAGTACGGGCTGGCGATGCGCGCCGCGGCTTCCGACCCGGAAGCCGCGCTCGCCGTCGGCATATCACTGCGGCGGGTGCACGCCCTTGCCTGGGGCCTGGCCGGGCTCGTCGCCTGCGTGGGCGGCGTCTTCCTTGGCGGTTACCCGAATTCGGTGAGCCCGCAGATCAGCGATGTGGCGCTGCTTGCCTTCCCGGCCATCATCCTCGGCGGAATCGACTCGACGACCGGCGCGGTCACCGGTGGATTCATCATCGGCGTCGTCCAGGAGCTGACAGCCGGCTACCAGCCGACCTACGCCAGCTGGCTAGGCCAGAACTTCTACCTGGTCGCGCCGTACGTCGTGATGATCATCGTCTTGCTTGTCCGTCCCTACGGCCTGTTCGGATCACGTCCAGCGGAGCGACTATGAGCCGGGCCATGACTATCCTGACCAGCGCGGCGGGTCGCGCCGCCAGCATCGCCGCCGTCCTCATCGGCATCCTGCTGCCGTTCTGGGTCGATGCGTACTGGCTTTCTGCGCTGGTGTGGGTAATGATCTTCGCGCTCGGGGCGCTCGGACTCGACGTGCTGACCGGGCGCACCGGACAGATCTCGCTCGGTCACGCGTTCTTCCTGTCGGTCGGCGCGTACACCGGCGCGGTGCTCGGGCTGACACTGCACCTGCCCGCCATTGCATGGATCCCGGCCGGAGGCGTGGTCGCCGGGATCGTGGGCGGCCTCATCGCGCCGACGGCACTGCGGCTGAAGGGCATGTACCTGGCGATTGTCTCGATCGGACTTGTCTACCTCGGCCAGCAGATCTTCACGAACGTTTCGTACTTCTCCGGCGGGCCGGGTGGCCGGTCGATGCCGATCCCCTTGTTCGGCTCGCTCAACTTCGCGAGCGGCCTGTCGATAGGGCCGATTCTCATCGACGAGAACGGGCTGTACTACTACCTCGCCTTTATCCTGCTTGCGCTTGGCATGCTGTTCGTCCGCAATCTCAGCCGGTCGCATCTTGGCCGGAGCATGACGGCGGTGCGCGACGGCGAGCTCGCCGGAGCAGTGCTCGGCGTCAACGTCGCGAGGACGAAGCTGACCGCCTTCGTAGTGTCTTCGTTCATCGCTGGCGTCGCCGGCGCTATCTACGGTTCTTACCTCAACTTCGCCACGCCGGGTCAGTTCGACCTTGGCCTGTCCATCCAGTTCGTCGCCATCATCATCGTCGGCGGAATGGGCTCGTTGTGGGGCCCGTTCCTCGGCGCCCTGTTCGTCTGGGGCCTCCAGTCAGAGCTGGACAATCTGGCGCCCTCGCTGCCCTTCCTGCAAGGCGGGACACGCACCACTGGCATCCCGGTCGGCGACGGCGCAGCCATCCTCTACGGCCTCCTGCTGATCCTCTTCTTGCTGATGGAACCGAGGGGGGTGGTGGGTCTCGGCCACAGGGTGGCCCTCCTCGGCCGACGCCGAAGCGCTCGCCTGGCCACGCCAGATGTCGTCAGTTCGGTACCGAGTTCACACAGTTAGCCACACCAGAAAGTTAGGTGACCCGATGGCGAAGAACGTCATCAAGGGGGCAGCGCTTACCTGCCTCGCAGGGCTAGTGCTTGCCGCCTGCGCGACCGGCGGCAGTTCCGCCCCCAACTCCTCTTCAGGCGCTGGAATCAAGGCAGGCCCTGGCGTCGACGTGAAAACCAAGACCATCACCCTCGGGGTACTTACCCCGCTGTCCGGGCCAGCCGCGCTGATTGGCAAGCCGCTGACCGCCGGGCAGCAGGCCTACTTCAGCTACGTCAACGCACACGGTGGCATCAACGGATGGAAAGTCGTCCTCGATATCAAAGACGACCAGTACAACCCGCAGTTGCACGTTCAGGACTACAACGCGATCGTGAACAATGTCGCGTTCATCGGCCAATCTCTCGGCAGCCCGACAACGCAGGCGATCGAGTCCCAGGCGGCGCAGGCCAAGGTGATCCTGGGCACCGCTGCGCAGTCATCAGCGTTCGTCGACCAGGCGATCAATGCGGTGATTGGCACGCCGTATGCGATCGACGTCTCGAACGCGCTTTACTACCTGACGCAGAAGCTAGGCAAGGCGCACGCCAAGATCGGGATCGTCTACCAGGACGACGCCTACGGCGCGGACGGGCTGAAAGGTTATCTGGCAGCCAAAGCGGCGTACCATTTCGACGACGTCGCGCACGCGACCTACGCGGTCACTGACACGTCGTTCACTTCTCAGGCGCTCGCGATGAAGAACGCCGGGGCGCAGTACGTGGTCGTTACTGCGATCCCGACGGCAGCGGCGACGCTCATCGGCACCGCCGCTGCCATCGGCTACCACCCGCAGTGGATCCTGCAAGGCCCGGCCTGGTCGGAGTACCTGATGACGTCGACGGGCCTGGCCAGCGGCAAGCCGACGCCGGTCGAGAAGGCTCTGGTCGGAGCCTGGGTGCTCGGCTTCGAGGCTGCCTGGGGCGATACCAGCGTGCCCGGCATGGCGCAGTTCCTCGCCGTCCAGAAGCAGTACGACCCGACCCAGGTTCCTGACGGCTACTTCATGTACGGCTACTGCATGGCGGAGATGGAGAGCAAGCTGCTGGCGAAGGCCATCGCCGACAAGGACCTGTCCCGCGCTGGCCTGGTCAGCGCCAAGGAAAGCCTCGGCACCGTCAATTTCGGCGGCCTTGTCCCGACTGCCACCTACACGCCGGCGAATGGTCCGGCCGACCGGGAGACCGACATCGCGGTAGTCGACCTGACGTCACCTGGCTTCTTGAAGCTCATGGTTCCTTACCTGGAAAGCCCAGTCGCAAGCTCCATGACCTTCTCGGGCTGACCCGCATGCTCAGTGGCGGTGCGGGCAGGCGACGCCCGCACCGCCGCTTCAGTTTCAGCTGACGCCAATTTCCAACGCGGCCCCGCGGTGCTCAGCCGCGCTTCAATTCGAGGGCCTCGGCGATGATCGTCAGGGTCTTGAGGTGGCCCTCCACTGAGCCGAGGTTCGCGCCCATAGTGTTGACTGAGACGTGCGACGCCCCGGCCGCGCGCCAGCGGCCGACGTGATCGATCAGCCGCTCTGCGCCGCCGACGCCCCAGCTGACCCTGCCTTCCATCCCGATGGTCGCCGGATCGCGGCCTGCCTCCGTGGCGGCCTGGGCCACGATCGCTTTCGCCTCGTCCAGCTGCGGGCCGGGCGGGACCTGCGGGAACCAGCCATCCGCCAGTCGGCCGGCCCGCGCGTAAGCCGGGCGGGACTGCGCGCCGAACCAGACCGGGATCGGCCGCTGAACGGGCATCGGCGCCAGTCCGGCACCCGTCACAGTCTCATAGCTACCGTTGAAGGTGACCGTCCGCTCAGTCCACAGCCGCCGCATCAGCTCGACTTGCTCGCCTACCCTCTTGCCGCGGTCGGCGAAGTTCTTGCTGAGTGCCTCGTACTCGACCGCGTTCCAGCCGAGCCCGACGCCGAGCCGGAACTTGCCGCCAGTGAGCAGGTCAACCTCCGCGGCCTGCTTCGCGACCAGCGCCGTCTGCCGTTGCGGCAAGATGATGATGCCGGTGACCAGCTCAAGCGAGGTGATCCCGGCCAGGTAGCCGAACATCACAAACGGCTCGTGGAAGGTCGTATCCACGTCGTAGGGCCCGTTCCAGCCCTGATGCACAGCCGGATCGGCACCGAGCACGTGATCGTAGGCCAAGATGTGGGTGAAGCCCAGCTCCTCGGCGCGCTGGCCGTACGCGCGGACGGCACCGCGGTCGCCGCCCAGTTCTGTCTGCGGAAACACAAGGCCGATATTCACGTGTACCTGTCTACCCGAGCCACGGCCGGCCGAACTTCTCGCCCCCGCCCGCAGGACGTCGCGGCCCTGCCGCTGACAGTCTTGGGCGCCCAAATGGCGAGTGCCGCCGCGCGATGCGCGACGGCACTGCCGTTCCAGGCGGCCTCAGGGGCGGCCGACTGGCCTATCGGGGTATCGATCTGACGGCGGCTGGCTAGCCTTACGGCCTGGCCAGGAAGCCGTCGGTGTTGCCGGCCGAGTCGGTGTAGAAGCCGACCAGATCGCCCCGGTCGTTGACGCCGTTGATGAGCGTGCTGCCGAGCCCGTGCGGGTCGTTGACCTTGGTGAAATGCCCGTTCTTCCAGGTGAAGCCCCAGCTCGTGGCGGAGCTGCCGGTCCCGAGCTGGTAGGCGCCGACGACCTCGCCGGAGTCGTTGATCCCGAATGCCTGGGTCATCGTCGCGCCCTTCCAGGCGATCGTGACGAACTGGCCGTTGGTCCGCTTGACGAAAGCGACGGTCACGCCCTTGCCGTTGACGTAGAACCCGGCGATGGTCCCGTGGTTGTTGATTGCGGCCGCGGTGAGGCTCGTGCCGTTCAGGCCCGTGGACGATCCCGGCGCGCGCACGCGGCCGTACTTGTGAGTGTGGATGTTGTAGGTGTACCCGCGGTTGTTGTTGGCGCTGTTGGTGTAGAAACCGACAGCGATCCCGTGGTCATTGATACCGAGCAGCTGGTCGACCTCCGGCGAGGCGTTCGCTGCGCCGGGGGGAGTCTTCACGTTGTGGAACCTGCCGTTCGAGCCGCGGTAGAAGCCGAAGTTCGCGCCCGAAGGACCCTTGGGAACCCAGAACCCGACAGTCTGGCCATCGTTGTTCAGGCCCGTCACCTGAGTCTGCATCGAGTGCGGGAAGTTCTCGTTCCTGAAGTTGCCCTGGTGGTACGGGAACGTGACGGTGTAGCCCTTGTTCGGGTGGCCAGCCATGCCGGAGCCGAAATACCCGGCAATCTTGCCGGCCGAGTTAATCCCGAGCAACTGGTTGAACGTCAGGTCGCGGTCGTTGTTGATGGTCTTGAAGGTGTAGTGCGGGCTCGCGGCGGTCATCGTGCTCGCCCCGGCCGGAATGGCCAGCGCAACCGTCGCAGCCGCGCCTATCGCACCGGCGGACACCGCTGCTGCCACAACCGCCTTGCGAGTGAAGCGACGAGAAGTCATTGTCGGGTCCTCTCCCCTTAACTGGCAGGTGACCCGGCCCGGTGCCGTCCGCCTGCCTCGTTCGTTACTGCCCTCAGCTTCGCCAGCTGCTCTGGGGAGTTCGCCGGGGGCTCAGGGGGAATCGCTGGGGACGTGTTCCGGAACGGCGCCGGGTGCGCCAACGCCGGTCAGGCGCCAGGCGTCGGCCGCGATCCGCCAGCCGCCACCGGGCTGCCGCCGGACGATCGCCGCACCGCACCCGGTCAGATCTACGTCCTCGCAGTCCGGACCGGATCCGCTGATGCGCCGCTCAGCCAGCACGAGCGCCAGCTCGCCAGCAGGAACGACGGTGAGCACGCGCACCGCGACCGGCAGCCGCAGGTCCATCACCGCGCGCAGACCACCCGCGGCATCGCGAGCATCGCAGGGATCCGCGCCGTCATCGGCGGGCTCCTCCTCAGGATCGGCGCCGTCAGGCATCTCCCCTCGCCATACCTGGAGTACCGCGTCGTTTTCGTACTGGGCGAGGGCGGCCTCGAGGTCGCCGTCGCTGATGGCCAGCGACACGATCTCGATGGCCTCGACCGGGTCGCGGGCGACCGCGGGCGGGATGAGGTCTCGCATGGCCTGGCACCTCCGTCAAGGCGCCGGCACTGAGGAATGCCGTGGCAGGCGCGGCGCTGTCGGCCAGGGCGGCACTCAGGTTCCCAGCGGCCTCAGGGGGAACGAGCGGCCTCAGGGGGAATCACTGGGGGTTGCGCTGCACAGTCCCGGCGAGCTTCCGGTACAGCGCGGTGGTCTCTGCCGCCGGAGCGACTCCGACCTGCGCGCGCAGCAATTCGACGAGTTCCTCGTAGTGCCGCAGCGCGCGCGCTGTCTCCCCCATCCGCGCCCAGCAGGTCATCAAGTCGCGGTGCGCAGTCTCATTCAGCGGCTCATGTGCTACCGCGCGCCGGAACGCCGCCGCTGCCGGGGCGAAGCGGCCCGCGCCGATCTGCAGCCGCCCGGCCGCAAGCAGCGCGGACTCGAAGCTCCTGGAGAGCTCGTCGCGCCGGGTCTCGGCCCACTCGCCGGCCGCCATTCCGGCGAGGAAGTCACCGCCGTAAGCTCCGATCGCTCGCTGCAGCTCGGGCAGTGCCGCCTCGGCTGGCCGGGCCCGGCGGGCTGCGGTCAGCGCCTGCTCGAACGTTTCCACGTCGCACTCGTGCTCTCGCTCGGCGTTGAAGCTGTACCGGCCGTCGGCGTAGGTCACCCAGTCGGGGTCGCCCAGCGCCCGGCGGACGCCGCGCAGTGCGGTGTGCAGCGTGTTACTCAGCCGGTCCGGCGGCAGGTCGGGCCACAGGGCCGCGCCGAGCTGATCGCGGGTCAGCGGGCGCGACGTTGCGAGCAGGAATAGCAGTTCACGCGGCTTCGCGTAGCCCCAGTCCGCGGCTGTCACGGGGGTGTCGCCGCGGTGCACGGTAGCGGCGCCTAGCGCCCTGATCTTGAGCAGTCCGCTGGCATCGGCCTGCCGTCGGCCGCGGCTCCTGGCCTTACCACCCTTCTGAACGGGAACGGGCGACAGCCGGGCCCGCGGCCCGCGGCCCCGGCGACGTCCCTTGTACCGGCACTGCCGTGCTCAGGCCGGGGCCGGGCGCCGCGCCCGGTACGTCCGGACGCTGAATTGGGGCCGGGGCCGGAGCCGGCCAGCCGGGATCAGCCGACCTTGCCAGGCTGTCCCTGACGTCATCGATGCTGGCCTGCATCCCGAGTTCGAAGGCTGCGCGGAAGTCCGCATCGCCAAGTTCGGCGGAGGTCCCCGCCACAGTCTCGTCACGCAGAGCGCGCTCGCACGGCGGGACAACCGTCCCGATCGCCTGCCGCAGCGCCTCCGCGGTGCCGAGCAGTGACGCAGCCTCCGCGGTCTGGCCATTAGCCAGCGCGACGGCCGCCATGTCGTCCAGCAGGCTGCAGGTGCGCCAGCGGTCCCGCAGTTCATGATGGATTGCCAGGCTGCGCTGCAGGAGGCCGCCCGCTGCCGGGTCTGCGCGGTCAAGCGCGAGCAGGCCCTGCTGCTCGAGCGACCAGGCGATGGCCTCCCTGAAGCCGAGCTGCTCCGCCAGCGCGCGGCTGTCCGCGAGCAACGTGGCTGCCCGGTCAGCAGCGCCCTGGTATCTGGCGATAGCCCCGAGGCTGATTTGCGACCAGGCGATCTCTTGACCATCAGCAAGCTCGCGGGAGATCGCGAGCGCTAGCTCGCACTCGGTTGTCGCCTGCTCGTACTCGCGCTGCAACCAGAGCACGAAGCCGAGGTGTCCGTGCGCCCGCGCGATTGCCCACCGGTCGCCGACAGCCTCCGCCGCGGCGAGACTCTCCGTATGCAGTTCCATCGCCCGGGCGTATCGGCCTTGCTCGCGGGCGACACTGCCGAGCACTTGCAGTGTCGCCGAGATGCCCTGCTGATCCTCTAGGTCGCGGTAGAGGCGCAGGGCCGCCTCCAGCCTGCGGATGGCCGGCACGTAGTCGCACTGCAAGAGCGCGAGGCGGCCGCTGCCGAGCAGCGCCTGGGCACGAAGACCTGCCGGGACCTCGGTACCGCGGCCGGTCACCGCCGCATCCATCCATTGCCTGACTTCGTGGTAATGACCGCGCAAGTAGGCGTAATGGCCGAGCGGGCCGGCGATCTGCAGTGCGGCGATGGTATCGCCGGCTTGCCGGGCGAATTCCAGCGCTACCCGGAGGTTGGCGGTCTCCGAATCCACGCTATCGAGCTCAAGCTCGAGCGCGTCCGGGCCGCCATCGCCCCGGTCAATGCGCGGCACGATCTGCTGCACGAAGTTGACGTACCAGTGAAGGTGCGCGCGCCGGACGGCATCAGAGTCAGCGGACTGCGCCAGGCGCTCGGCTGCGTACTCTCGCACTATCTCTTGCAGGTGATAGCGCGCGGCCGGGCCGCTCAGGTCGGCCTGCAGCAGCGACTTGTCGGCGAGCCGCTCGAGCAGATCGAGCATGCGGCCGGCCTCGATATCTCCGCCCGCCGCGACCTGCTCCGCCGCCGCGAGGCCGAAACCGCCAGCGAACACTGCGAGGCGCCGGAAGACGGCCCGCTCGTCCTCTTCGAGCAGGTCGTAGCTCCAGTCCAGGGTTGCGCGCAGGGCTTGATGTCGCGGCGGGGCTGACCGGGTGCCGCCGACGAGCACACTGAAGATGTCATCCAGGCGGCTGGCTAGCTGGCTGACCGAGAGCATCCGCATCCGGGCGGCGGCCAGTTCGATCGCGAGCGGCAAGCCGTCAAGCCGCCGGCAGACCTGCAGGACGGCGGTAGCGTTCTCGTCCGACAGTGCGAACGAGGGCCGGATCAGCTGTGCCCGCTGCTCGAAGAGCTTGACGGCGTCGTACTCGCTCAGCGCTGCGGCGGACGGCTGGTCAGCGGTGTCAGGCAGCGACAGCGGCGGGACCGGCCAGTTACGTTCTCCGTCGACGCCCAGCACCTCGCGGCTGGTGGCCAGGATCGCCAGGCCGGGGCAGCGGGCCAGCAGTTGCTCGGCAAGCCGCGCCACCGCGGATGTCAGGTGCTCGCAGTTATCGAGGACGATTAGCGCCTCCCGATCCGCGACGTGCGCAGTGATAGCGGCCGCCGGATCCTGACCTGGACTGTCGGGTACGCCGACCCGGTTTGCCACCTCCTGGGCGACGATCAGCGGGTCGTCGAGCGGCGCGAGCTCGACCCAGCACACCCCGGCCGAATAGGACTCCCCGGCCGCGCCTGCGGCGGCGAGCGCCAGCCTGGTCTTGCCGGTGCCGCCCGGGCCGGTCAGCGTCAGCAGCCGGCTGCGCGACAGGACAGCCAGCACGTCCTGCAGTTCGATCTGCCTGCCGACCAGCGGCGCCAGTCGCACCGGCAGCCGCTCGCTGTTCAGCGGCGGCATGCGGCCAGCCCGCGAGACATCGGCCTGTCAGAAATGGTGACCTGACCCCTGGTTGTGCCGAAAGAGGATGCGCGCAAAACGGCAGTGCGCAGCCATTGCGCGTGCAGAACCTGTCCCTGCTATTTCTATTACACGCGAGATCACCGCAGTTGGGGAGAAGTCTTCAGCACGACATGCATATTTGCAGGTGCAAAATTAACTCGGCATCTCGGCGTGACCAGCGGCCTCAGTCGCCGAGCAGGCGGCGCAGCCAGTCGAGCTGAGCCGCTGCCGCTGCCCTCGACAGGGCGGCGTCGGGCACCATCATCGTGAAGCCGTGGAAGCCGCCCGGCCACACGTGCAGCTCGGCGATTCCGCCCGCCGTCCAGATCCGGCTGGCATACAGCACATCCTCGTCCCTGAAGGTCTCAGCCGAACCGACGTCGATGAAAGCGGGCGGCAGACCTGACAGGTCCGTCGCGCGAGCGGGCGCGGCGTAAGGCGACACATCCGGGCCGCCGCGCGCCCCGCCCAGCAGCGCCGACCAGCCCGTTTCGTTTGCCGTGTGATCCCACACCCCGAGGCCTGCCATTTGCCATGACGACGGGGTGTCGTTGCGGTCGTCGAGCATCGGGCACATCAGCAACTGGCCCGCCAGGCTCGGGCCACCACGGTCTCTGGCCATGAGCGCGAGCGCCGCCGCCAGCCCGCCGCCTGCACTGACACCAGCGACCACGATGCGCTCCGGGTCAATGCCCAGCTCGTCGGCATGCTCAGCCGTCCAGGCCAGGCCCGCGAAGCAGTCCTCGACCGGGCCGGGGTGAGGACATTCCGGCGCGAGGCGGTAGTCGACAGAAACGAGCGCGAACTGGAGTTCCTGCGCCCAGTTCAGGAGCGGCAGGACGCCCACCCGGTTGTCGCCCATGATCATGCCGCCGCCGTGCGTGTGGTACACCGCAGCAACCGGTGCGGAAACGCCCGCGGGACGGCAGATCAGCAGTGAGACCTCGGGAGCGCCCGGCGGTCCGGGCACGAGCCGTTCGCTTACCTCGAAGGCCCCGCCACAGCGCAGATCTTCGTCAGAAGGCGGCGGCATCGCCGGGTTCGGCTGCCGCAATATCGGGATCAGGTCCGGCGTCAGCGCGCTCGGCAGGAGCTCGGCGATCACGTCGAGCGCCGCGCTTAGCTCGGAGTCGAACGGCGGTGGCGTGCCGGGCTGCGCCGCCGCGGGACCGTCCGCCGGTGATGTCGTCGTCAACCTGACCTCCCGCATGGGCGAACGCAGCCGGCGGCCGCTGCCTACCATCGTGGCCTACGCCTGCGACGGATGCAGTGCGGCCAGCCAGACCGACGAGATCGGCTAGCAGGCCGGCGATCTCGGCAGCAGCCTCAGGACGGCTGATCGCCGCGGCCGCCTTCCGCATTTGCGTCAGCGCCTCTGGGTCCTGCCGCAGCCAGGTCAGGTCGGCGATCATATCCCGCAGCCGTGGCACGCACCGGCCAGCTCCGGCGCTCACGACGAACTCGGCGTTACCCTCTTCCTGGCCAGGCACGTAGGACGTCAGCAGGAGCGGAGCGGCGCAGCAGGCGGCTTCCGCGATCGTGCCCGGACCGGCCTTACCGACAACCACGTCGGCTGAGCGCAGCCAGTCAGCCATGTTGTCCACGAAGCCTTGCACGATCAACCGTCCGTCGACTCGCCGCGCCAGGCGCAGCAATCGCCGGCGCAGGACGTCGTTGCGACCGCAGATGACGGCAACATCGAACTCCTGAGTTCGCCGCAAGATCGCTGCCGCGCGCCGGTAAAGGCGACCTGATCCCTCGGCTCCACCGGTGAGCAGGACGACGAACCGTCCGGAGTGCAGGCCGAGCGCTCGCTGCAGCGCACGGCGCCCGGAAGGAGTCAGCGGTGCCTGGCCGAACTCGGCCGCGACGGGCAGGCCGATCTCCGCGCAACGGTCCTCGCCGAGGCCATCTATGCGGCAGCTATGACGCAGCGGCGCGGACGGCACGATGATGCGCTCGGTGGCGGCATCTCGCCAGGACAGATGGGCAGTGACGAGGTCAGTCACGACGGTGATAGCGCGCGCCCGGGGCACGCTGAGGCTTGCCGCTCGCGCGGCGGGATCGGTGGTGAACGGGTGGAACGCCACGATCACTGCGGGCTGATGGGTCTGCACAGCGTCCGCGACGATCCGGTAGACGGGCCGCAGCACGGTCCGGCGCGACCAGCGCAGAGTCCTCGGTGAGTTAAAGCTGCGCCACAGCAGGCCCCAGAGCCAGGGGGTCAGGCGGATGGCGGGGCCATACAGCCTGACCACGCAGCGGAGCGAGAGGGGAGCATCCTTCCCGAGCAGCGGGTCATAGATGACTGGTGCGAATGATCCTGGGTACGCGGCCTCGAGCGCCTGCTGCACAGCGCGGGCGGCGCTGCGGTGGCCGCCACCAGTATCGCTGACCAGGAAGAGCAGCGGGATCGGCGAGTGGTCGAGTGCGTTCTGCTCGCCGCTCACCGCGATCCGCCCGCGGCCAGCTGCCCGTACAGGGCCTCCCACTCGGTCCAGGTGCGGCTTTGCTCGTGCGCGCTGACGGCTCGCAGTCCCTCTCGCGCCATCCGAGCGCGCTCGCTCGGCGCTGCCAGCAGCAAGTCCAGGCTGGCCGCCAGCTCGTCAACGCGGCCGGGGCTGACCAGCAGTCCGGTGCTCCCGTGGGATACGAGCTCGGGCAGTGAGTACGCGTCGCAAGCGACAACGGGCAGTCCGGTCGCCATCGCTTCCATAGTCGTCAGACTCTGCAGCTCAGCCCTCGACGGAATGGCAAACACGTCGGCGAGCCGGTAGAGGGCGGGCAGGTCAGAATCGGGGACGAAGCCGAGGAAGCTCACCCGGTCGGACAGGCCGAGGCGGTCGGCCGTTGCCGCCAGCCGGACTGATTCCGGGCCGCGACCAGCGATTGCGACCTGCGCGTCGCTGGTCAGCCGGGCTACCGCGGCCAGCAGCATGTCGACGCCCTTCTCCCGGCTGAGCCTGCCGACGTAGAGGATGACAGAACGGTCGGCCCGCAGGCCGTAACGGGTGCGGATAACCGAGTCGGCCGGCCCGGGGCAGTAAGTCCGCAGGTCGATGCCGTTGGACACGACCTGGGCCGGCGCCCGCAGTCCCCGAGCGCGCAGGAGCTGCAAAGCCGTGCGGGTCGGCGCGGTGACGTAGGTGCACTGGTTCGCGAACCGGACCAGATAGGCATAGAACACGGCGTCGAAAAGCCGTGACCGGCGGGTGGCGCCCGGCCGGACGTTCTCGGGCAGGTAGTGATTGGTGTAGATGACCGGGATCGACAGCTGGCGCGCTGCCAGCCGCGCCATCACGCCGAGGGTCAGCGGGCTGTGGATATGGATGACGTCAGGGGCCAGGGCCGAGATCAGGCGCCGCGCCGCGGGCAGTGAGAGCAACGCCAGCCGCATGCCGTCGTACCACGGCCACCGCACTGACCGAGAGCAGGCGAGGCTCACCTGGCGGGCGTCGCCACGACCGGATAGCTGGCCGCTGGTGCCTGGATCCGGGACCAGGACCGTCACCGCGTGCCCGCGCCCGGCCAGTCCGCTGGCCAGCGTCTGCGTCACGTTCGGTACTCCGCCTACCATCGGTGCGTATTGGTCGGTGACCACGAGAATGCGCATCGGCGCCGGGGGTGTCTCCGACGGCGCGGTCAACGCCAGGCCCGGCGTAGGTAGCGCTCGGCAGACGCGTCAGTAGGCACGGTGGGCGATGATAACGTCGCTGGGCGATGCGTAGGTGAACAACAGGCCGAGACTAGGCGGCCAGATGGTAACGCTCAGCAGGTGCCCAGGCGTCGGCGCGACTAAGCAAGACCGCGCATCTCGGCCATCAGCCTCTCGTGCACAATAGTTCTGCCGTCAGCGCTGTCGGGGCTTGCAGGCACGGCCAGCCAGAGATGTCTACGAGGAGAGCGGAGCCATGGCCCGCCACCGCCGGGCGATCGTCGTCGACGCGCGTGTCAACGGGCTCGCCGGCGCGCACGGGATCGCGCGCTCGGTAATGAAGCTCGTCTCGCGCTTCGAACCCGCCAATGACGACCTGCCGCTCAAGGTGCTCGTCAATTCGGACAGACCGCAAATCTTCCCGCTGTCGGAGCTGCCGGCACATGCGGAGATTGTCGGAACCGGGATCACGTTCGGGGCCGTACACCGCTGCGTCGAACTCGCCCGCCTCCTCCGGAATGCCGGCGCGGCCGTCCTGTATGTGCCGTTTCCGGCGTTCACGCCGTTGATCCAGCCGTGCCCGATTGTCGTAACGCTCCACGACTGCATGCAAGAAGGAGACGTGGCATTCGCCGGCGGCCTGCACCGTCAGGCCGGGCTCAGATTCGCCACCTCAGCTGCACTTCGCTTGGCGGACGCCGTCACTGCGCCGAGCGACGCGAGCCTGGCTGACATCCGTCGGCATTACCCCCGTGCGCCGCGTCCGACGCTGGTACCTAACGGCGTCGATATTGGCCAGTTCGCGCCCGCGACTGCTGACGAGATAGCGGCGGCCCGGCAGGTCTACGGATTGCCCCACCGCTTTATCCTCGCCGTCGGGGCACACCGACCTCACAAGAATCACGAGGTACTGGTTCGCTCGCTCGCCGCGCTCCCGCCACATGTGTCTCTCGTCATTGTCGGCCGCCCGGACCCGCGCTTCGGCCAGCTGTTGCCTGACCTGATCGCCGAGTTGCGTCTGCAGTCGCGAGTCCGCCTCGTGCCGGAGGTCGCCGACCGGTGGCTGCCAGCCGTATACAGCGCTGCCTCGGTATTTGCCCTGCCCTCGCTGGCAGAGGGATTCGGCATCCCGGCGCTCGAGGCCATGGCATGCGGGGTGCCCGTCGTGGCGAGCGATATCCCGCCACTCGCCGAGGTCACAAATGGCGCCGCACTGCTGATGGCTGCCCGTGACGTGGCGGGCTGGACGACGGCCCTGAGCACTGTCCTGGCCGATCACGTGCTATCCGACCGTCTTTCGCGGGCCGGTGCTGAGGTGGCCGGAAGCGTGACCTGGCAGCGTGGCGCGGCGGCGCTGCGCTCGCTCCTGGCGGACGTCGTTGCGGCGAGACTGGAGGCGGACGGTGAATCTCGAGCACTGGCTAAGCGACGCGATCGGGGCAACCGAGGACTGGCAGCGCAGATTCGGTGATTACCCCGTGCATGAGTCGGTGCAGGTCAGCGACCAGGCATTCGCTGACGCCTTCACTGAGCTAGCAGGGCGGCTGACCGACAACTACCCGTTCTTCCACCCGGCTTACGCCGGGCAGATGCTGAAGCCGCCGCATCCGGCGGCGGTAGCCGGCTATCTGGCCGCCATGCTGATCAACCCGAACAACCACGCGCTTGACGGCGGCCCGGCGACGGCGGCGATGGAAAAGGAGGTCGTCGGCCAGCTTGCCGGGATGTTCGGATACCGTGAGCACCTCGGGCATCTCACCACTAGCGGCACGATCGCGAACCTCGAAGCGCTGTACGTCGCGCGGGAATCGCATCCCGGTCTTGGCGTTGCCTACAGCGCCGAGGCGCACTACACGCACGGCCGGATGTGCGGCGTCCTCAGCGTCGACGGTACAGCGGTCGGCACCGACGCGGCCGGCCGCATCGACGTCAGAGAACTCGACGCGCTGCTGGCGGGCGGCCGGATCGGCACGGTGGTGGCGACCGCCGGCACAACCGGCCTCGGCGCGATCGACCCGGTGCACGAGGTGCTGGCAGTCGCTCGCCGGTACGGGGTACGGGTGCACGTCGACGCGGCGTACGGCGGCTTCTTCACGCTGCTGGCCGGGCAGGGCGGGCCGGCCGGCCTCGATCCGGCGCCATGGCACGCGATCGCTGGCTGCGACTCAGTCGTTGTCGACCCGCACAAGCACGGGCTGCAGCCATACGGGTGCGGCGCGGTGCTGTTTGCTGACCCGGCCGTCGGCCGCTTCTACCTGCACGACTCGCCATATACCTACTTCACCTCCGGTGAGCTCCACCTGGGCGAGATCAGCCTGGAGTGCTCAAGAGCCGGGGCGGCCGCGGCTGCGCTCTGGCTGACCCTCCGGCTGCTGCCGCTATCACCCGACGGGCTTGGCCGGGTGCTTGCCGCAGGCCGCCGAGCCGCGCTTGAGTGGGCGGACCGGCTCCGGGAGTCTGACTGCCTGGATCTGTACCAGCAGCCGGACCTCGACATCGTCTGCTACTTCCCGACCGCAGCCGGCCGCGGTGCCGCGGCCATCGACGCTGCCTCGGCGCGGATGCTGCAGGCCGGGATGACCGATCGAGACGAGCCGGTTTTTCTCAGCACCCTGCGGGTCAGCGCTGACGCGTTCCGGCGAAGGCATCCGGACATCGTCGCGGACGCGAGCGAGGCAAGGATCCTGCGCAGCGTGCTGATGAAACCCGAGCACGAGACCTTCGTGCCCCGCCTCCACGAGCGGCTGGAGCAGCTTGCCCGCTAGGACGCCAGCAGTCTCAGGCGGGCGTCCAGCGGCGTCCGCCGTCGGCGGTGTGCCAGGTCGCGCCCGAGGCCACTAGCCAGCCGTCGGTCGCGTCAGTAAACGTCAGCACCACGGTGGCCGGGAAGCCCGCCGCGAGATCCAGCCTGAACCGGGCAAGCTGCCAGCGACGACCGCCGTCGATTGTGCGGTGCACCGTAACAACTCCGCCGGGACTGCTGCTCGAATTAGCGAGGCTCCACACAAACCCGGCACGTGAGCTAATCAGCTGGATGTCATTGCCAACCGGGACGTGCAGCGGCACCAGCGCGCTGCCACGCGTGGCGACGACCTCGATGCGGAAGCTCGCGGTCGCGACGACTAGCCAGCCTGTCCACCCGGCCTGACCGCCCGTCAGCTCGCTCGCCAGCCCTCCGGCCGACCGGGGGGCGTAGCTGAAGCTGACCGGGCCCTGCAGCGTGTCGCCGTGGAGTGGCAGCAGGCCACCTTCGGTCCAGGTCGCTCCCCAGTTCTTCGTGGTCCAGATCCTGGCCGGACCTGACGCACCACTCGCAGCCTCCGCCCACGGCTGCGTGCCCGTCTCGGCGAGCAGCAATCCGTGCCCGTCCGCCGACATCCACGGCCCCGCAATGCCGTCGTTCGCGCTGTGCCCGGCCGGCAGCCGGCCGACCAGATCCCAGGCCGCGCCCAGGTACCGGCTGCGCCAGAGATCGAAGGCTCCAGGCCGGCCGTCCTGGTAGGTCACGGCGACGCCGTCAGCGGCGGTCGGGAAATCCAGCCAGGTGACCAGGCCCGGCAGGTCGGCGGCCCGCTGCCAGCTACGCCCGCCGTTCTCCGTCCGCAAGATGGCACCAGTGTCGAACGCCCCGTTCGCGTCCTGGTCGGCCAGCGCGGTCGTTGTGCTCACCGGGTCAACCTGCCCGGCCGGCGCGAGCGCGGGCAGCACCTGAGTCCAGTGCCGGCCGCCGTCCAGAGTGCGGGCAATCTCTCCGTCGGCGGTAATCGCGTAGGCGACGCGCTGGCTCACCGCCGCCAGCGAGGCGACCGAGGTCAGCATCCACGATGGCCGTTGCCGCCAGCCCGACCGCGCGTACTCTTGCAGCGACCCGAGCGGCGGCGAGCACGCCGCCCCGTTGATTCCGGCCGCGGCCAGAACGGACCCGTCCGGCGCCGCCGAGAACGTGATCGAGGACCAGCCGCAGCCCGTTACGCCGGACGACAGGTTCACGGGGTCCCAAGTCCGGCCGCCATCCTCGCTCCTGAGCAGTTCCGCAGTCCCGCAACCGTGCATCGCGCAGCTGCCCAGGTCGAACAGGCTCGCCCAGAGCAGCCCGCTCGGGCCGACGGCGAGGTGGATCTGGATCTCAGGCGTCACCGGCCCGCCGGTCACAAACTGGCCAGTCGCCTGCCAGCTGTGCCCGCCATCCGTGCTGGTCAGGAACGTGATACCGGAGCTCAGAACGCCGTCGGACCCAGGCGCCGTCTCGGCCGCCCACAGTCGGCCGCTGGTGGTCGCGGTGGCGAACACCGGACTAGCATCGGCCAGCACCCTCGTCCAGGTGACACCGCCGTCATGGCTGACCAGGACCTGCCCTGGGCACCGGGCAGCGGGCAGGTCGGCCAGGCAGCTGTCCGCGGTGGCGATGCCGAACCGGTCGGTCACGAACTGGACCCGGTTGACGCTATGCGCCATCGCAGCGACCACCTGCCAGTTCTGACCACCGTCGCTGGTGGCCACGAGCTCCCGTCTGCATGACGGCTTGCTGCTCCCGGATGGACAGCTGACCAGGGCCCACGCGTGGTTCGCGTCCGTCGCGGTAATCGAGAGCGCCCGGCCCTTGCCTTGCCACTGCTCCTGCCACGTCGTTCCGCCGGTTGCGGTGTGCCAGATCTCGCTAGCCGCCGGACCAGCCCCGAGCGCGTCGGCGGCTGGCTCGCCGAGCGCCCACCCGTGACGGGCGTCGGGAAAGGCAAGGTTCGTGAAGTCCGGCGGAGCCGCGCGGCCGCGCAGCACGGGCGAGGCCGCAGCGGCAGACCCGCTGGACGTCGCTGGCACCAGCGGAGTGGCCGACCCGGCGGTCGCCGTCCGGTCCGGGGACGAAGAGACTGACCGCGTTCCGGACACCGAAGGCGAGCCGCACGCCGCGATGAGCAGCGCGGCCGTTGCCATTGCGGTCACTGCCAGCGCCGCTGGCCCCGTGAGCGCTGCCCTTGACGTTAACCTTCGCCACATCCTGATCTCCCCCCGTATCGGCCTAGCCGCGGGCCGTGGTCTCGTATTCAATGACGCCGCATCACGGTGACTGGTTGGAGCTACCTGGCTAACTCGCCAATTCGCCGGCGTCAGGTGCGGGATATGTTGGCGCGATGATTCAGGGGAACTTCGGGGACCTGCTCATAGCGATCGCAAGCTCGGCTGGCGCGCTCACCGGGCTGCTGTTCGTCGCGCTGTCGGTGGCACCGCGCCGTCAGCCGAACCTTGGCCCGCGGGTCATCCGGCAGATCCGGGCCGCAGCCGCACTGCTGGCATTCACCAACGCGCTGGCCGCTAGGCCGTCGTGATCGGCGCCGCCCAGCCTGGCCGCCGGATGAGGCAGAACGGATGCCCGGCCGGGTCGGCGTAAACGTCGCCGGACAACCGTCGTGCGCCGAGTTCAAGTACCAGCGGGCCAGCTGAGTCCGGATCCTCGACCATGACGTCGAAGTGCACTTGCTGCGGCACTGCCGGGTCGGGCCAGGTCGGCGGCCTGTGGCCGGGGGCGAGCTGGAACGCGAGCCCGGATGAGGTGTCGTCGGCCGCGACGACGACCCAGTCCGGGCTGCGGTAGGTCACCGGCCAGCCGAGGAGCCGGGAGTAGAACTCAGCCAGCCCAGCCGGGTCGGGGCAGTCGAACGCCGCATGGTGCAGTCGGCCGATCATGCCCTCATGGTGCCAGCCGCAGCTGCCGCCGCGCTGGCTACCGCAGGAGCAGCTTGCTGATCCGGTGACCCGCTATTGACAGCCCGGCAGCACCCATCACACCCAGGTACAGCACGTGCCACAGCAGGCCGGGGCCAACGTCACCGAGAGTAAGACCACGGAGCAATGCGATGCCCTGATACAGCGGCGTGCAGTCGACCACCAGCTGAATCGGCCGCGGGTACACGCTCAGCGGGTAGAACGTCGTGGAGAACAGGAACATGGGCAGCGTCGCCAGCGTGATGTACTCGAAGTCCTGCCAGCTGCGCATGAACGTGGTCGCCGCCATCCCGGCGCCGGCAAACGCGAACCCGATCAGCAGCGCGACCGGAATGGCGAGCACCGCCCAGGCCGAGTGCACCAGGCCCATCGCCAGCATGATGACCATAAACGCGCACGCGTACAGGCCGCCCCGGATCAGCGCCCAGCCGACCTCCCCGAGCGCCACGTCGCCGGGAACCATCGGCGTGGCTAGCGCGGCATCGTAAAGCTTGGCGTACTTGAGCCGGAAGAAGATGTTGAAGGTCGAGTCGAAGATCGCCCCGTTCATGGCCGACGTCGCCAGCAGTGCCGGCGCCACGAAGCTGGTGAAGCCAACGGAGTGCCCGGCGAAGGTCACCCTGCCGACCAGCTCGCCGATGCCGACCCCGATGGACAGCAGGTAAAACAGCGGCTCGACGAAGCCGGAAACCAGCACGATCCAGGTATGCCGGTATACCCGCGCGTGCCGCTCGATCAGGTGCGCGCTGCCGCGGCCGCCCAGACTGCCGCGGCGGGCCAGCAGCAAGGGTGCCGGGAGGATCCTTAGCGGCAGTCGCCGCAGTGTCTGCTCAGACATGCAGCCGCCGACGGTAGGTGCGCTCGCCCGCGATCAAGCCAGCGACCGCCACGGCTGCCAGGTACGCGACATGGCCCAGCGCGCCAGCGACGTCAGCGGATCCCAGGCTCAGCGCGCGGCACAGCGCGACGCCGTGCCACAGCGGCGTCGCGTACGCGAGCGGCCGGATCCAGCCCGGCAGCTGCGTCACCGGGAAGAACGTGCCGGAGAACAGGAACAGCGGGATCATGCCGAACCTGAAGATGATGTTGAACGCCTGGTCGTTCTTCTTCTGGGTGACCGCGAACGCATCCAGCGGCGTGGCGAACGCCAGCCCGGTCAGCACCGCGACCGGAACGGCGGCCACGGCCCAGGCCGACCTGACCGCACCGAACGCCGACATGATGGCGAAGAAGATGATCATGTTCATGGTCAGTCGCATCGTGGTGAACAGCAAATGGCCGCGAAAGATGTCGCCTGGCTTCAGCGGCGTCGCCGCGGCAGCCTGATAAGTCTGCTGCCACTTCACCGCGGAGAACACCGGGTACAGCGACTCGCCAACGGCGGTCTGCATGGCGGTCGCCGCCATCAGCCCCGGCGCGAGGAAGACCAGGTAGCTAACCCCGCCGAGACCGCCAGTGCCGTGCTTATCGACCAGCGTGCCGAGGCCGAGGCCCATCGCGCCCAGGTACAGCACGGGCATCAGGATGCTGGAGTAGATCGTCCCGCGCCAGGTCCGGCGGTAGTTCACCAGCCAGAACTGAAATGCCCGCACCGCCATTTGCCAGGACCCGGCTACCCGGGTGTCCGCCTGCGGCGCGCGGGCCTGCAGAGCCGGGGTGGCGGTCATCCGTCCTCCAGCCGCCTGCCGGTCAGCCGCAGGAACACGTCCTCCAGCGTGCTTCGGCGCACCAGCGAGGTCAGCGGCTCGAGCGCGAGGCCGCGGACCGATGCCATCGCCGCGTCCCCGTCGTCCACGTACAGCAGGACCCGGTCAGCGAGCACCTCGATCCGCTCGGCAGGAACGGCCGTTAGCTTCTCGGCCGCCTGGTCATGCTCGAAGAGTGCTGAATCGAAGCTCCAGTACCTCGCGGCTCGAGTAAGTCTCGATCAACTCGCGGGGCGAACCCTCCGCGGCGATCTTGCCGCCGTCCATCACCACCAGCCGGTCACAAAGCTGCTCGGCCTCGTCCATGTAGTGGGTGGTGAGCACCAGGGTCACGCCTTGCTGTTTCAACCTGAACAGACGGTCCCAGACCACGTGCCTGGCCTGCGGGTCCAGACCGGTGGTCGGCTCGTCAAGGATGAGTACCTCGGGCTCATTGATCAGCGACCTGGCGATTGTCAGGCGCCGCTTCATCCCGCCGGACAGCGGTTCGACGTGGTCACCTGCCCGCTCCGAGAGCTGCACGAAGTCCAGCAGCAGGGCAGTTCGCTCGGCGATGACCTGCCTCGGCAGACCGAAGTAGCGGCCATAGACCAGCAGGTTCTCCCGGACCGTCAGCTCGACGTCCAGGGTGTCTTCCTGCGGTACCACGCCGAGCCTGGCCCTGATCGCGGCGCCCTGTGTCAGCGGGTCGAGGCCGAAAATGGTGAGCTCGCCTCCGCTCGGCGGCGAGACACAGCCGATCATCCGCATGGTGGAGGACTTGCCAGCGCCGTTCGGCCCGAGGAAGCCGAACGCCTCGCCACGCCGGAGTTCGAAATCAACCCCGTCGACTGCAATGAACTGCCCGAAGCGCTTCGTCAGGCCGGTGGCTCGGATGAGGACGTCGGCGTCTGACACGTGCGTGACCTTACCCAACGGATCTGACAGATCGAAACGATTAACCGGGCTGTCAGGGTATTTTGGCAGTCCAGGCGGGCACCTCATAACTGATGGGCGGCACGCAGGGTAGTCTCACATGGTCACAACGACGCCCGAAACAGGCAGGAGGCAGGTCCCAGCGGTGAGCACCATCAGCGGGCTCTACGAGCGGTTCCGCCACCTGATCCATGAGGGTGCCAAGTTCCTGGTAATCGGAGCGATCGGGACAGTCGTTACCTTTGGCATCGCCAACGCCCTCAAGAGCATCGGCGAGTACAAAGCGATCACGATCGCCACGATCGTGGCCACGGTTGTCACTTACCTCGGCAACCGCTTCTGGTCCTTCAAACACCGCCAGGGCCACGGCACGACCCGCGACTCGGTCGTCTTCTTCGTGCTCAACGCGATCGGCCTGGTCATTTACTATGCCTGCATCGGCGTGACCGAACTGGCCGGGGTCCGGCACGAAGTCCTCTGGTACAACGTCGCCCTCGTCGTCGGCACCGCCCTGGGCACGCTGTTCCGGTTCTGGTCATACCGCAAGTGGGTCTGGGTCGCCGCCGACACTCCCGTGCTAGCTGACGGGGAGTCAGGCGAAGACCGCGCACAGGACCTGGCTGCGATGGTCGGCGCGGCGCCGATCACCCACCACCACGCCCGCGCCAACCCTGTCGATACGGTTCCCGACCGTCCCCGTTCGCACGGGGCACACCGGCGTACGTCCTGAGGCGCTAGCCGGTACAGGCGCCGGCGTTCGCGAGCAGCGTGCTGAGCGGGATCTTCAGGAACGCGCTAGCAGCGGACTGGCTGATCGCCCCGACGGCCACGAGCCTGCCCAGCACGTGCTGCTCGCGGGCCAGTCCGGCAGCCGGGTGATCAATCGGGTCATCGGCGCTAGGGCCCTGCACGAGCCCGGCCATCAGGGCCGCCTGCGGCCAGGACATCCGGTCCGGCCGCACGCCGAAGTAGCCGCAACTGGCCTCCTCCAGGCCGTAGAACCCGTGACCGAAGTACGCGACGTCGGCATACAGCCGCAGAATCTCCTGACTGCTGTAGCTGTACTTCAGCTTGACCGCGAGCGCCACTTGCTCAGCCTCGGCCGGCCAGCTTGCCCGGCCAGGGGTGTACAGCATCTTGGCAAGCTGCTGGTATAGCGTCGCGCCGCCCTGGTCGCTCCGGCGGGTGATAGCTCCGTACATGACCCTCAGTACCGCGACGGGATCGACGCCGGGCTCCCCCTTGAACCGGTGATCTTCGGTCGCCTCCAGCGCGGTAGCGAACCGGTACGGCACCGCTACGCCCGGATATGGCGCGCCGTGCTGGCGGTCAAATGACTCAGCAAGCTGGCGGGCGTTGCTCGCTCCAGGCGTGGCCAGCATCAGCAAGCCGAATGCGAGCGCTGCTGCGATCACGATCGTCACGGCTGCCAGCGCCAGCTTCTTCGCCGTTCGAACGGCGCGCTGGCGCCCGGGCCAGCGCTGCCCGGGCGAAGCCTGGCCGTACGCGGGCATGGCGGACTGCCGGTTCGATGCCGAACGCCCCGGCTGCTGCATTGACGTGGACCACCCCATCGACTAGGCAACGGCCTTGCGGCGCCGGGAGTGCCAGACGGGTAGCTAGCCAACCATATCTTGACATACCGACCAGTCGGTCTCCGGGGACACCCGACCGGACCCGATGTTCACGACATGCCGGGAGCTGAGGAGGTGGCCGCCATCCCCGGCGGAAGCCGCGGTCCGGCATCGGCTCCTCCGCCTCCTACCGGGCGGCCAGCCCGCCGATCAGCAACTCGGTGAAAAGGTCGCCGACCTGTACCGGTGACAGCGATCCGTCGGGCTTGAACCAGGAGCCGAGCTGATTCACCACGCTCAGGAAGTAGTGCACGACAATATCGGACGAAATATCCGAACGGAATGTGCCAGCCGCGACGCCCTCGTCGACCAGTGCCTTGAACTTCTCCTGATAGACCCGGCGCTCGGCCCGCACCTGGGTCTGCTTGTCCTCGGGCAGCATGTGCAGGGAGCGGAAGAACACGATCATGTCGTCCAGGTTGTCGAGGCTGGTCTGCACGACGTCAGCGGCGGCCACCCGCAGCCGCTCCTCGGGTGTCCCCGGACCCGCGGCAATCTCGTCGAGATGCGACGTCTGCATGGTCAGGACCTGGTGGTAGACCTCGTAGAGCAGGTCGTCCTTGGAGCCGTAGTAGTGATACATCGCTCCTTTGGTGACGCCCGCCGCGTCCACGATGTCCTGGACCGACGTGCTCTCGAAGCCGTGCCTGGCGAAGAGGCGGGTCGCGACGTGCAGCAGCCGTTCCTTCACCGGCGGCCGGGCTGTTTTGCCGGTGGCCCGGCCGGCGGACTCCTTCGACCTCAGCACCATGTGCCACGCTCCGGCTCACTCGTCTCCGGCCGGTGTCATACCGTCCGGTCGGTCTTAAATTAGGCACGCGCATACCGCGCGGTCAACTCTGCGCCTCGACGCCACGCTGCCGGGCGGCCCGTGCCACTACCCGCCGGCCAGCTGACCGAGGTGAGCGGCAACGTCCTCGACCAGGTAGCCGGCCCGGTGGCGGCGCGATCCGGAGCCGCCTTGTTGCCATGGCCGCGGCCCCGCGACCGGGCGGTACTCCAGCCCGGCAGCGTCCAGCCTGCGCAGATGCGCCGTGATCCGGTCCAGCAGCGGCTGCCCGGCGCCAGCGGTGTCCGGCCCGGCCAGCGGCGCGGGCCCGCCTGACCACGCGACGTCGGCAAGCGCGCACGCCCGCGGGAAGATCATGTACTCCAGCGCCCGCCCGTCCCTGATGTACTCGGTCCACACCTGGAACTGAGTACCGATCATGCGGTCACGGACCTGCTGCGACCAGTCAGGCGGCACCGGCGCAAAAGCGGCTACGTCGCTAAGCCTGACTGGCCCGCCGATGGCGACTGGCTCGGTTTGAGCCCGTTCCTGGTAATAATCAAAGTACGTCGGGAACACCGGCGCTGCGACGACATCGTGACCCGCCTGCGCGGCCTGGCGCGCGATCTCCATTCCGCGCCACGCCATGACAACCGTGTCCGATCTGAGCATCCCGGCGCGGCCGCCAGAGCTGGCAAAACCCTCGTCCCACACCACGGCCCTGACTGCAAAGTCCGCGGCGAGGATGTCCGCGAGTTCACGCAGAAACGAGGCGTGCAGGTCGTCAGCAGTCGCCAGGCCGCGGCTGCGCCGGATCTCCTCGACCCTGGGATCCTCGCGCCAGCGCCCGAGCATGCACTCGTCACCGCCGATGTGCATGAACCGGGCGCCGGTGGCGGACAGGAGCTCGCCGAACACGTCCCGCAGCAGGCTCATTGCCTCGGGCACCGGCGCGAGCAGGTACGGGAAGATGCCCCAGTCCGGGCTGACGTGATAACCGCCCGGCGGCAGCGGTCCCGAGCCGAGCTCTGGCAGCGCGGCAAGCAGCGCCTCAGTGTGACCGGGCAAGTCGATCTCGGGTACCAGCGACATGCCGCGCTGATGCGCGAACGCGGCGATCTCCGACAGGTCGGCGAGGGTGTAGTAGCCGCCGTGCGGGATGTCGTCGTAGACCGCCGGGTCCTCGTTATTGAGGCTGATCCGCGTCCGGTGCCGGTGCGACCCGACCTCGTGCAGCTCGGGATGCAGCGCGCTCTCGATCCGCCAGCCCTGGTCGTCAGTGAGATGGAGGTGCAGCCGGTTGAGCTTCATCGCCGCGAGGGCATCGACGAGCGCGAGCAGCTCGCGCTTGGTAGCGAAGTGGCGTGCCACGTCGATGTGGGCACCCCGCCAGGCCAGCGCGGGCCGGTCGGTGATCTCAGCGCACGGCAGGTCCCAGGCAGGCGCGCCCCGCAGCGGAGCCGCGCGCCAGGCGTCATCGGGAAGCAACTGCCGTATCGTCTGCGCGGCGTAGCCAGCTCCCGCGGCGTCGCCGGCCGTGATCTCAATGCTGTCTTCAGTAATGAGAAGCCGGTATGCCTCGGCGCCGAGGCTGGCGTCTACGCTCACTGTGCAACGCGGCGGTTCGGTCTGCTGATGGGTGTCGCCCGGCCACGGCAGTCTGGCTAGCAGGTGCTGTACGGCGGCCGATGCCGCGCTGGTCTGCTGCGCAGACGCACCGCCGGCCGGTTGTACCTGAGGTTGCCCGGGCAAGGCCAGGACGCCGTCCCGCGCCTCGACCGAGACGGGCTGCGGGATAAGCGTGGCCAGGCGGTCTCTCATCTGCTGCACTGCTCCCGTTCGCGCCGCTGCGCAGGCACCCGATGGGATCGGCGCCCGGCCGCAGACTAACAGCGGGCCATCAGTGATGATCTACCGGGCTTGGCTGCCGGCATACCTGAGGTGCAAGGTGCCGCGGGGGCCGGCGGCACGCCGGACATCGCCTGTTCTGCGCTAAGGTAAGTAGGCCCGCGGCGAAGACCGGCGGGTATGCAGTGCCGGGACGTAGCGCAGCTTGGTAGCGCACTTGACTGGGGGTCAAGGGGTCGCGGGTTCAAATCCCGCCGTCCCGACGTTTTTTCGAACGGCCTTGGGACCACTTTGGGACCAGGGCCTTTCTTATCCGGCGTTGAGATAGGCACTGAGTGCCTCCCCCGCGTCGGTGATGGCCTGATGGTCGGTAATGGCGACGTCAGATATTGGAACTGTCGGAATGCCTGACTGGATGGGAGGTCCGGCGGCTGACGTCAGCGGCGTAGGCGGTCCAGTCGCCCGCTGATAGGCGTTGCCAGGTCACGGCGACATCGGTGTGGATGCCCAGGGTGCGGGCGAGGATGGCGGCGGGGACCTCGGCGGCGAGCTGGAAGAGTGCGGTGCTGCGTGCCTGGCCGGGACGGATCCCGAGGTCGGTGACCCGCTGGGTAAGCCGTGCTGTGCTGACTGGCCTTGCGGGCTGGCCTCCGGGGAACAGCCAGGGTGATGGTTGCCGGGCTCCGATGGTGGCGTGGCCTTTGCGGTTCGCCACGACGATGCGGGCGAGCGCGGCGACTGGTTCGGGTAGCTGGATGGGGACGCGACCGACATGCAGCCGGACGGCCTGCTCGCTTATCTGGATCTGGCTGACGGTCATGAGGCTGATCGCTGTCACGCCCTGGGCATAGAGGATTACGAGCAGGCCGGCAAGGCGGTCTTCGGGCTTGAGGTCGTCATCGTGCAAGAGCCGCCGCGCGATATCCCAGCGGTCCTGGTGATCGAGCGCGTGCGCGGGTCCGTTCCATCGCGGTGCCGCGGGGAGGTAACCGGCGGTGAGCTTGCTGGCGCGGGCCCAGCGGATGAACCGCCCGGCTTCCTCGCGGTAGATGCCTCGCTCGTCGGCGAGCCACCGGTCGAGGTCGGCCTGCTGGCAGCTGCTCAGGGTGAGGTCGTGTGCGTCGAGCCAGTCCAGGAACGCGACGGCACCGCGGGCGAGCCGCCGGGTCATGCGGGATTGCTGCCGGGTCACCGGGCGGCCGTTGTTGCGGCCGCGCAGGCGTTTGAGCAGGTGCCAGATCAGGTAGCGGTGCAGCAGCCGCCGCCGCTCAGTGCCGTGCTGGGAATCGAGCAGGGCGGCGAGGAAGGCTTCGAGGCGAGTCATTTCCTCGTCGCGTTCGGGCAGCGCGCCGACAGCGACGAGCGTCTGGCGGAGATGGCCCAGCGCCTGGGTCTGGCCGAGGTCGTCGAATGCCTGGTGGGTGAGAGGCATGCGGCCCGAGGCCAGATCAGACAGCACCGGCGCGATCGCCGGCTTGGTGAGCCATCGCATCGCCGTGACCGGGTGCTCGGCAGTCGCGATCTCGTAGCGAAGGGCTTGCAGCCCCGGCGGCAGGCTGCCGGCGGAACCCATTACTTCATCCAGGCGCTGGCCGATCAGGCACCGGGCGCACTGGCCGGGGCGGGGGTGGCCCGGATGGCTGCAGGCGGGGCAGCCAGCCCAGGCCGGGGACGGGGCGCAGTCAGCGCAAAGCGGTTCGGCCAGGGTGCCCGAGGCGATCGCCGCGAGGCGGCCGCATGCCGAGCAGGCGGCCTGGCGGTGCTGGCAGGCCGGGCACCACGGCTGCCCGGTGATGCGGGAGATGCCGCATGCAGTGGTCGTGCCGCAGATGGAGCACGTCAGGACAGGGAGCACCGGGCAGCGGGAGCACAGCGGCCCGTCGGCGGTCCGCCGTTCGACCCGGCGGCGCCGCCCGCAGCCGGTGCACGTTTCCAGGTTTGCCGGGTCTGTGATGAAGCAGTTCGCGCACAGTGGCCTGCCCTGGTCATCGCGTGTGACGGGCTCGCGGCGGGCGCCGCAGCGCGCGCACTGCTCGATCCGCGAGCGCGCGATGCAGGTCCGGCATACCCGCACGCCGCCCAGCGGCTTGTCGATGCGCACGACCCGGTGGCAGCCAGGACACTCAGGGCGGACGATCCCGGCGACGCCGGCGGCATGCAGCAGGTCGATCAGCCGCGGGACCGCGCGCAACGGCGCGCTGTAACCTTCCCCGGTCAGCAGCGCGGGGCGTTCTTCCAGCGCCCAGGCCAGCTGCCGTTGGTAGGAGGGCCGGGTAGCTGCCCGGCGGACCGCGGCGGCGACAGCTTCCCGGCTGACGCCGGGGTCCAGCCTGGTGATGATCGAGTGAATCACGGCGACCGGGTCGCGGCCGTCGGCGTCCGGGCACTTGGCGCACCGCGGCTGACCCGCCCGGTCCCGGGTGGAAACCGGCCGGGTGTTCCCGCATACTGCGCACTGCTCCGCGCCCTGCCGCACGCAAGCTGCGCAGTACCAGTCCTGGCCGCGGCGCTGTAAGGTCCGCAGCTGCCTGCCGCACTGCGCGCAGCATGGCGGCGAAATGCCAGGGGCGCCGGCTGCGCGCAGCGCGACGAGCAGCTCGCCGACGGCCCGGGGTGCCGGGGACCTGCCGTCGGCCAGCACTCCGGGACGGTCCGCCAGAGCCGAGGCGAGACGCCGTGACTTAGCCCGGCCGCCTGCGACGGCGGTAACCACAGTCCGGATCATCTCGGGCTCTAGCTGCTGCCCGGCCGCCGCGACCAGCTCTGTGATCAGCCCGATCGGGTCGTATACGGCCTGCTCGCAACGCTCGGCGGGGCTGGTCACGACTGCCCGGCGCCATGAATGCGGGCCCGTCTGGGACGCAGGTCTCCCACGCTGGCCTCCGCGCCGGCGGCTTTCTTCTTCCGGGCACCTGCCGTGCCGGCCTGCGCGACCGGGTCGATCAGGTCATCCATCGAGCAGTCCAGGATGTCCAGCAGCGCCATGAGGATCTTCAGGCTCAGCCGCTCGGGCCGCTCGGCGACCAGCCGGTAAACCTGGCTGGAGGACAGCCGGATCCCGCGCTGAGCCAGCGGCTCGATCAGGTCGGTGGTGGCGAACATGCCACGGCCGGCCATCACCTGCCGCAGGTTCCACCGGTAGTCCAGCCGCCGTGCCATCGTCACTGCCCCTTCCGGTGCCGGGCAGGATCCTCGAACGCGGGAGCGAGGGCCTTGCGCAGCGCAGTGTTCATGAAGTCGTCGCTGACATGGGTGTAGATAGCAGTGGAGCTGTCGCACTCGTGGCCGACCTGGACCTGGATGAACCTCCGGTCCGTCCCATCCTCGGTCAGGTGCGTGACATACGAGTGCCGAAGGCTGTGTGGCGTAAGGATTCTCGGTAGCCCCAGAGCATCCCGGTAAGCCTCGAACCGGGCGTTGATCTCGGCCGGCTTGACCCGCCCGCCGCGCTCGGTCACCCATAACGCCGGGTGGTCGGCGCAGCCGAATTTCGCGCGGACGTTCTCGGTATAGTCGGCCACCGCGTCCACCGCCCACCCCATCACCGAGGCGACGTTACGGCGGCGGGGCGGCTGGCCGCGCTTGGCCTTGCCGTAGCGGACGTGCAGCATCCCGTACCGGCCGAACTCCGGCGCGACCGGGTTGCGGCCCCAGTCCGCGATATCCAGCTTCGAGGTCTCCGTCCGGCGCAGCCCCCAGCCGTAAATGACCTTGAACATGGTTGCGTCCCGGTAGGCGGCCAGCGCCCCCTTGCGTCTCGCGCGTACCGCCCGGTCCACCTGGTCGTCGGCGTAGTCCAGGAACCGCTGCAGCTCCTCGCGGGTGAACGGCCGCGCCTCGGGGTTGCCCTCGTAGCCGTTGAGATGGGCGATCGTGTTCCACTCGTGGCATACCGGCACCGGGTGCACGCCCGGCCCGAATTCCTCCTCACACGACGCCGCCCACCCGTACCGGCTGTCGCACAGGTACTCGCTGAACAGCCGCAGGTCCATCTGATAGCCCCGGATCGTCGACGGCGCCAGGTGCCGCTCGGCCATCAGCGACTGCGTCCACTCATCCACGTGCGACGCGCCCCAGTTCCACGGGTATTCGTTGGTCACCTGCGCGAACCGGCGGACCAGCCGTTCCCTCGGCGCGATCGTGTCCTGCCGCAGCCCCCTGGCTGCCTGCTGGGCACGCCACCCGCGCAGCATCGCCTCGAACATCGCATCCTCAGGCCGCAGCTGAGCTACCCCGGAGACCAGCTCCATGTGCGCCGCGCCCGCCAGATCCGCCCGTCCCATCCCGGCCCCCCGACCCCGAAACGGCAACCGCCTGAAGCCAGGATCATGCATCTAACGGGTCGGCAGTTCAAGAACCGCAGGTCAAGACCGTTAGGTGTTTCACGCAACCGGCGCATCCGGACGCCCTGCATAGCCGCTAAACCGGCCAAACCCCGCCCGTCTGATGCAATTCCCGAGCCTTGGTGCAGGTAGCGCTGGGTGGTCGTGAGGGAGCCGTGGCCTGCGATCTTCCGCAGGACGTGGACCGGGACGCCGGCGTCGGCCATCCAGGTCAGGCCTGTGTGGCGCAGGTCGTGTCGTCGCAGGTAGTCGTAGCCCAGAGCGGTGACGACCTCGTCCCAGTGGGTGGCGTCGCGGAGGACTGCTGTGGTGACGCGGCCGCCGCGGGGTCCGGTGAACAAGCGCGCCATCGGGTCGTCGCTGGCCGCGTTGAGCCGCCTGTCGATGAGCGGCCGGATCTCCGGGATGATCGGGACGACGCGCGCTCGCTTGCCCTTCGTGCCCTTATCGATAACGCCGCCAGGGGCCGGGGTGGTCTGGCGACGGACGTTCCAGGTCCAGGCCTCGCGGTTGATGTCGGCCCGGCGGACGCCCGATGTCTCCCCGATGCGGGCCGCGGTGCAGGCGGTGAACTGGACGATGTCCGCCCATCCGGCGTAGCGACCGTGCGAGCGGGCGACGAGGGCGGCGCCGAGCTGCTGGAGCGCCTCCCAGTTGGGCAGGGCCAGCAGGCGCGGGTTGTCGAGCTCGTCCTCGGCGTGCCGGAACTCGCGCTGCCACCCGGTGACCCGTCCGCGGTTGTGTTCCACGATGCCGTCGCGGCGGGCTTGCTCGAGGACCCGGACGAGGATGGCCAGGCTGTTCTTCACGGTCGACCGGCTGGCCTCGTCGGCGATCCAGGCGCGAACGGCTCGGTCCACGGCGCCGTGCGTGATCATCCGGACCGGAAGGTGGCCGAGACTGGGCACGACTCGCTTCCGCCACCCGGCCAGGTACGGGTCGAGCGTCTTGGACTCCAGGCCGCGGAGCGCGAGAGTCATGACGGACTCGCCGTAGGTGGCCAGGTCCATCGTGGCGGCCCCAGGGCTAACGCCGACCTGGGCGAGCTGCTGCAGCTCCCTGATCCACGCTTCAGCCTCGGTCACTGTACGGCAGGTCTGGGACACCGACCGGCGCTGTCGCGTGCCGGGGTCGATCCACCGGACCCGGGCACGGTATCCCTCGGTCTGGCCCTTCCGGTCTTCGATGTCGGCCGACAGGCTCACGCCGACCGGCCAGGGCTCCGCAGGCATCACGCCGCCCAGGTCGGGTCGGTACGGCGATCCAGCAGCCAGCGCCGGACGTCGTACTCGTGGTAGCGGGTGATGCCGCCGGACATGTGGACGAACGGCGGTCCCTGCGGAGGACGCGCGGTCCGCCACCGGCGCAGTGTCGACGGATCTACGCCGATCATGCTGGCTAACTCATCCGTGCGTAACCACGCGCCATCGAGCAGTTCGCGGTCGTCGTTTTGTGTCATCGCGTTCACCCCTTTGCAGACAGGTCGGGCGATTGGACGGTGATCGGGATCGGATCCACCGCGGCATGTGGCTCGCGGCGAAGCTGCATGTTTGCGTGCGGGTCGCGGCGGTGGTGCGCTGTCGTGAAGGCGCGGGTCGCGGCCCATTGTTCAGTGACTTCGGGTACGCGAAGTCTGCAGAACGGGTCGGTGCCGGTCGTGAGGGTGGCGACGGCGGTGCCGATGCCGTTGGGTGTCTCGCGCAGCAGCGTTGGGCTGTAGCCGGGGTACTCGCGGATCGCGTCGCCGAGGGCGGCGACGCTGCTTTCGGTGGTCTTGAGCGCGAAGGAGACGGCGAGCCCGGAGTTGTCGCGCAGGCTCGTCGGGATGGAATCACCGGTCGTCTTCTGTGTCGCGAGGATCGTCAGGCACAGCACCGACCGGCCTTTGCGGATCAGCTCACCGGTGAGCGCGATGCACCGGCGCGCGAGGCCTTCGAGCGCCCTGTCGCCTTTGTGCTGGGCGAGATCGAGGTACGTCTGGCACTCGTCGATAACCGTCACAAGAAGCGGCAGGCTTTCAGTGGGACCGCCGGCATTCCAGGCATTGCGCTGCCCGCATAACGCAGTGATGGTGCGGAGCCGACGACGCATCTCTGCGTGAGTGTCTTCCAGCACGTCGAGGGCGTCGGGGAGCTGGTCTCCAGCGTGACGCCAGGCGCGGCTATGCCAGGGTTCCTGGTCGCCGCCGTCTTTGCCGTCTAGCAACGCGAACTGCGCTGCCGGTGTCGTGGTGAGCTGGCACAGCCAGGAAGCGATCAGCGAGGTCTTTCCGTAGCCGGGAAGGCCGGAGACGCAGATGCCGGTGAGGCCGCGCAGCGGCAGGTACCGGTCGTTGCCGAAGTCATCCCGGCCGACGAACAGCACGGTCGGCTGGTGCGGTTCGTAGGTGCCGGGCGGGCAGCGGTCCGTGCCAAACGGTTCGGCGAGTGGATCGGTGCGCAGGGCTCGAACGATGAGACGGCCAGGCGCGGCCTGGGTGACGCCGACGCGTACCGAGCGCCAGTAGTCAGCGATATGCGGAGCTTGCTTCTCGACTTCTCTACGGCCGGTGCGAGGGGCGGTCTTGACGACGCATTGCCAGCCGTAGTCAGTGAGTCGCCAACGCTTGACCCGCGGATAGTGGATCCGGCCGGTTCGCTCGGCAGTTTCTAAGCCGATCACGAAGGCCAGGAACCGCCAGGTCAGTGCAAGAAGAACCAGGAGCAAGGCGCGGGACTCAACGGCCTCCCGATTCTTCGGGGCGAGTTCAGGCTGGCCGAGTCCGGTGCACCGGCACAGCCAGCGCCAGCGATGCCGAGCCCGGACCATCCCCAGGTAGTGCTTGCGAGCTACAGGGTTGGCTAGCGCGAAGCGGATCAGGTCAGCAGCGGGCCGGTACAGGACGACGGCCACGATAAACGCGAACACGTCGTGCCATGGGTCAGTGAGCCATAACGCGGCAAGCAGAGCAAGTGAAGGCACTATGACCTCCGGGCTGAAGGCCCGGCCAGGCCAGGCGTCGTCATGACCTGGCCGGGCAGCTGGAACGGCTTAGGAGCCCTGGTCGGCCTTGGCGGGCCTAGACGGGTGGGCCTGGTGCACGTCGGCAGCCTGGTACCAGGGACGTCCGCCGCGGATGCCGCGGCCGTTCTCGCGGGCCTCGGGCGGGGAGAAGCCGACGCGCATCTTGTCGAACACGATTGGGGTGCCGGGCGCAATGGATGCACACGGGTCGTTGGCGGGCCCAGTCACGGTAACGCCGATGACTTCGCTGATCGGCTTAAGGCCGGGCTCGGCGTGATAGGTGACAGCAGCCTGGACGTCCCACTTGCGCTCGCCGCGGGCGCTGATGTCCTGCTCGGTGCTGCCGAACTTGAGCTTGGGGCCGCTGGCCATCAATAAGACGGCCTGGAACGTCGCGGCAGTGTCGATTGTCAGTGTTCCTGGCATGGAAGCCGCCCTTCTTGAGCGTCAAAGCCACCTGCGTACTCAGGTGATCAATCCATTTAGGCTGATCGTAAATCTGTCTATCTAGGCAGTCAACAACTTCTTTCGGCTGTCTAGGCAAGTAGCATCAACAGGTATGCAGCCCATCGACCCAGAAGATCCCCGCCGGCCCAACGTCCAGATCGCCGCGTCTATCCGCGCCGCGATCCTCAACGGCGAGCTCGAGCCCGGCGAGCAGCTCCCTTCCGGCGAGGAGCTCGCCAAGTTCTTCGGCGTCACGCGCGTGACGATCGGCAACGCGGTCCGGACTCTCCGGGAAGAAGGCTTCGTCCGCAGTAAGACCGGCAGCGGCGTATATGTCCGCGATCAAGCCAGCTTGCCGGTGCCCGGCGAGACGGATCACCCCCTTGCCGGAGTCGCGGCATTTCTGTTCGAGATGGGACACCTCAAGCGCGTGCCGAGGTCCGGCTGGCTGCTGCTCGGGGTGCCGCAGCCGGAGACCATCGCCGAGCACAGCTTCCGGGTCGGTCTTGTCGGCATGGCCCTGGCCGCCATTGAGGGCGCCGACGTTGGGCGCACCGCAGCGATGTGCTTGCTGCACGACGCGCACGAGACCCGAATTGGTGATGTCCCCTCGGTCGGCCGGGCCTACGTGACTACGGCCGCTCCCGAAGCCGTCACCGGGCACCAGACTGCAGGCATGCCAGATGCTGCCGCGAAGGCGTTCCAGGAGCTGAGGGCAGAGTTCGAGGCCGGCGAAACCATCGAGGCGCAGGTAGCCCGCGACGCCGACAAGCTCGAAACCCTGCTCCAGGCCGTCGAGTACCAGGCACAAGGCCATGACTCATCCGCTTGGCAGGAGACCTCGATTGGCGCCCTGAGAACCGATGCAGCGAAGCAGCTTGCCCAAGCCATCAACGCAACCGATCCGCAATGGTGGTCAGCCTTCGCTGCCTCCTACCGCGAGCTGCGCGCCAGCGCGCAAGGGCGCAGCCGAAACCTCCGCTGTTGAATCAGAACCGCGCCGTCGGATATGTTGCCGCGCCTCCGATCTCTCCATATGCGACGTTGGGGCCTCCCCGGACCACGAATAGCCGATGGTCACCAGCGACGTTCTTGCTGGCAGCGCGACATCGGCGAATTTTCCTCCGCCGCCCAGGGCTCGTGACAGTGCCGGCCATTAAGGCGAGGCCCAGCACGGCAGGCTTATCGATCATCGAGGCAATAGGCAACGCGGGGGAACGTCGTCTTGGTATCTGTGTCTGAATCCGATAATAAGCTCGCCTGTGAGTGATCTCGTGGATCAGGGCGCTCTTTTTCTGCCATTATTCGAGCAATTTTGAAGCAACATCGCGACATTATCGCGAAGGAATTCAACCTTTTGACTAACTGTTCCTTACCGCCGGATGACGCGCGGCGCGGGCGGTATCTAACGGCACGTGATTATCTAGTTACTGACTTGGATGTTGACAACGCGTCATTGCGGCAGTCACGGCGGCGGCTACCGGGACTCGTCGGCGCGTCGGTGCTGATGGAGGTACGCCGGCGTCAGCTTGCGGAGGCCCGCCGTGCCGAAATCCCGCCTTGCTAGCCTGTTCGTTGCCGTGTCGCTGCTGATGGCCTTGTCGGCAGTGCCGGCTGCGGGCGCTGCGGCGGCTGCGGCGCCGTCGCTGAGGCATCATCACGCACGGGTGGCGGTGCACCGGACCAGGGTTGTCGCGCCTGCGCGCCCGCCGTTGCGGGTGGTCCGGGTCCGGCACGTCCGGGTGGTCCGGGTCCGCGGGACGGCGCGGCGAGCGCGGGTGGTCGCCTGGCGCGGGCGTGGCCCGGGCGGGCTGCCCGTGCACGCGACCGGGCGGGGAAGCCGGGCTGTGGCGCCGCTGTCCAATGGCCTGCCGGCCAGTGGTTCGGCGATCGCCGAGTATCCGATCCCAACGTCTGGCAGTTCGCCGCAGGGCGTAGCGGTGACACCGAACGGGAACGGGTGGTTCGCCGAGGACCTGGCGGGCAAGATCGGCGAGGTCACGCCGGGCGGGTCGTACACCGAGTACCCGATCCCGGCGGCAGGGGGCTCGGCCAACAGCTACCCGCAGGGCGTCACGGTGGGGCCGAACGGCAATCTGTGGTTTACCACCGAAAGCGCTATCGGTGAGATGACGCCGTCGGGGTCGTTCACGTTCTTCCCGATCCCGGCGGACAGCGGCGCCTATGACATCACGCCCGGACCGGACGGCAACGTCTGGTTCACCGCGGTCGAGCATGTGGTCGGGTACGTGACGCCGGGCGGGAGCTTGTCAAGTCTTCTGTGTAAGTGGAGCGACTTCTTTCCTGAGTGCTGGTGACTGTGGGTAGTTGCGGGTTAGACGGGGAGCCGGTCGCCGAAGCGGACGGCCAGTGCGTTGAGGGCGCGTTTCCAGCCCAGGGTTCCGGTGCCCCGCTCGCCGCGCTGGAGGGTGAGGCCCTCGCCGTCGATATGGCGGCCGGTGATGTTGCGGATGCCGAGGTAGAGCAGCTTGATCGCGGCGTCGTCGTCGGGGAAGTGCCCGCGGTTCTTGATGATCTTCCGCAGCTGGTAGTTGGTGGACTCGATGGCGTTGGTGGTGTAGATCACCTTGCGGATCGCGGTGTCGAATTCCAGGAACGGGATGAACTGCGGCCAGGCCCGGTCCCAGGCGGCCAGCAGGCCGGGGTAGCGCTTGCCGTGCACTCCGCGCAGCTGCTCGAGCGCGTCTTTGGCGGCGGCCTCGTTGACGGCGGTGTAGATCGGGCGCAGCGCGGTGGCGACCTTCTTGCGGTCGTCGTGGGAGACGTACCGCATCGAGGCGCGGATGAGGTGGATGACGCAGGTCTGCACGATCGCCTTGGGCCAGGTGGCCTCGATGGCCTCGGGCAGCCCGCCGAGCCCGTCGCAGCACACGAACAGGACGTCCTTGATGCCGCGGTTGCGCAGCTCGGTCAGCACGCCCATCCAGAAACGTGCTCCCTCGGCGGCGGCCAGCCAGATGCCCAGCACGTGCTTGTACCCATCGGTGTCGACGCCGATGGCCAGGTGAGCGGCCTTGTTGTCGACCGTGCCGCCGTCTCTGACCTTCACCGTCAGGGCGTCGATGTAGAGGATCGGGTAGACCGCGTCCAGCGGCCGGGTCTGCCAGGCGGTGATCTCCTCGGCGACCACGCTGGTCACGTTCGAGATCAGCGCGGGGCTGACCTCGGCGCCGTAGACCTCGGCCAGGTGGGCCTGGATGTCGCGGGTGGTCATGCCGCGGGCGTACAAGCTCAGGATCATGTCATCGACCTGGCCGAGCCGCCGTTGCCCTTTCGGCACGATCTTCGGCTCGAAGCTGCCGTTACGGTCGCGGGGGACGCCGATGCGCACCGGCCCGGAAGCCGTGGTAACCGTCTTGCCGTAGCTGCCATTGCGGGAATTACCCGAGCCGTTCCCGGCCGGGTCGCCTTTCACATACCCCAGGTGATCATCGAGCTCGGCGCCCAGCGCCCGCTCCAGCACCGTCTTGGTCAGCTGGCTCAGCAGCCCCTCGGCGCCGACCCCGGCCTCATCGGCGTCGGCCAGCATCCGGTCCACCGCCTCCGGGCTGACCAGCTCCGCCAGCCGCGCCGCCGGCGCCGACCATTCTTCCGCGCCAGGATCCTGCTCGCCGTCATCGGCCTCCAGGCCATCCGAGATCGCTTTCATCATTGCCGTCTTCTGGTTTGCATTCACGGAGAGTAACCCTTCTACCGGTGCAACTCCCGTCGCACCGATCCATTAGGCCACTCCCTTACACAGAAGATTCAACACGCTCCACCGACAACTCGGCCGGCAGCCCGGCCGCCGCCCGCCACTGCGCGAACCGGTCATCGATCTGCCGGGGCGAGATCCGCCCGCCCCGCTCGGTCAGCCACAGCGCCGGGTGACCGGCTGGCTCAAAGCACGGCCGCACCTGGCTGGTGTACTGGGCCAGGGCCTCGGTGGTCCACGGCATCACGGTGGCAACCGCCCGCAGGCGCGGCGGGCTGCCCCGCATCGCCTTGCCGTACCGGACATGACACACGCCCAGGGCGCCCAGCTCGGGAGCCGCCGGGTTCGGCGCGAAGTCAGCCACGTCCAGCATCGCGGTCTCCCGCCGCCGCAGCCCCCACCCGTAGATCACCTTGAACAGCGTCGCATCGCGGAACGCGGCCAGCCAGCCCTTCCGCCGCAAGCCGGCCGCCCGCTCCACGTGCCCATCGGCGACGTCCAGGAACGCCTGCAGCTCGCCGCGGGTCAGCGGCCGGCGCTCGGCCTGCCCTCATACTCCGCCGCATGAACCGCGGTATTGCCCTCATGGCAGACCTGCACCGGCCGGGCGCCGACCTGCTGCTCGCACTCGGCGATCCAGCCGTACCGCGGATCGCACACATAGCCGAGGAAGCCTGCCAGCGCACCCTCATAGGAGCGGATCGTCGAGTGCGCCCAACTGCCCGACGTGACCCACTGTTCAACCTGGCCCGGCGTCCACTGCCACGGCCACGCACCGGTGAAATCGCGGAACCGGCGCACCAGCCGGACCCGGCCGTCGATCAGCGGACCTGTCAGCCGCCGCGCGGCCTGCTGCCGACGCCAGCCCTCCACCATCGCCTCGAACAGCGCGGGCTCGGGCCGCAGCGGCACCGCGCCGCTCGCCAGAACTAAAGCAGCCGACCCTGCCGCCTTCCGAATCCCAGGCATGCGCACCGCCGCGAATCATGCACCAGGCGCAACGATCCAGACACCAGATGCAACCGAATCAGATGCCACATCCTGGCATCGGCTGCAATCAGCGTGCCGGATGCCCAGGTCAGGCCGCGTGTCGCGAGCGCACCAGGGCAGGCGCGCGCCCAGATCCTCTGACCTGCGCCGCAGGTCGCACGCATTCACGCAGACTGCAGAATGATGCATCAGATGCAACTCTTCTCATTTGCATTGTCGTCACGGACGTATGCCGGAGCATGTGCGGATGCGTGCTGCCGATCCGCACGCCCGCCGCGCTGGCCAGGTTCCGCAGGCGCCGCGTGGCGGCGTGCCGGTCCATCCGCAACCCGCGGCTGTTGAGCAGGATCGGCCCGGCGGACCGGCGACCGCGCGGCCGATGGCCCGGCCGACTGCGAGCGGCAGCGGCACGAGCACAACCTAGGTCCCCTTCCCGCAGACTCGCAGTACCCGGTGGCCGTGCTCCTCGCCCAGATCGGCGATATTCGCGCCGGTTGCCTCGAAGATCCGCAGCCCCAGCAGGCCGAGCATCGCTACCAGCGCGAAGTCGCACCGCAAGTCAGAGAGCGCTTGATCGCGCGAGGAACCGGTGTACCGGGCCAGGTAGGCAGCCACCGCCAGCCCCAGGGATCGGCAGCAGCCCTTGAGTCAATGAGTCGGACTGGGCTGGCATCAGCAAAGCGCTCCATAACCGGAGACTGACCCGCGAACAGTGATCCCGCCCGCAGCCATGTGCGGATGTCGGGAACGAGTCGGTGTGGCAGCGTGAACCGCGGACATTCCCCTGGCTGCGCGCGCTGTCCGGCTGCGGGTGCTGCGCAGACTGCGAGGATCTCAGAGTCTGAGGATCTCGCTATGCAGGTCGAGCAGCTTCGGCACCTCGCTGCGCTCTACGCGTCCCATCCCGCATTCTGTGCTGATACCCCATTCGCGTGGTCCGGCGGCGGACAGTCCCAGCGCAGCGTCGATATGTCTTACCTGATCGGTAGTGGTGCCGTCGGGCTGGTCATCGGGGTGGTAGGGCACCAGCGCGAAATACAGCTCGGTTTCAGGTCCAGCTGCCAAGTGGCGCAGCGGGGCGAAGTAGCCGGCATCGCGGCGCGCCTGCGGGACTGTGAACGACGCCCAGTTAACCGGTCGCTGAGCGCCGGGAACGACCGCGTTCACCAGGTCGACCTGCAGCTGGACCGAGTCGGGCTGCTTGAAATGCTGGTGGCCGTAGTCGCCGTAGCAAAGATGCAGCCCGACCGGGACGTCTGCGGTTACCCGGTCGACACAGCGAACCAGCGCGGGCGTGATCTGATCGACCGGCATCGCCGAACCGGGTCCCATCGCGCCTTCCAGCAGCCCGAACTCGACCGCGACATCCCACTGCACCGCGCACCGGTCGTGGGGCACCCTGTCCAGGAGCGCGTCAAGGTCGGCAAACAGCGCTCTCTCGTAGGAAGCGGCGACGGCCTGCTGGTCCTCGGGCACGACTGTGCCCGCCATCGAGGCCAGCGGCGTGGGGTACTGCACCTGGAAACGCACGCCGACCGGGATCGTTCCCTCTCTCTGCAGCCGGTCGAAGACCTCGAACGACTCGGCATAAGCGTCGGCATAGCCGAGATTGGGCCAGTCGATCGTGTCCGCGGACGCTCCCTCGGCCAGGCGGAGCTGGGGCGTCTGCGGCGCATCCGCCGACGTCTCGTACGCCTGACCGGCGGTCACCGGTTCAAACTCGGGCATCTGCAGGAACTTGCGGATCTGGAACAAGATCCAGTACCCCCGGTCACCGGTCTCGCCGTCGGTCATCCGGCGGACCCCGACCGGGATGCGGGAACTGATTTCCCGCATGACGGCTTCGGTGTCTGGCAAGTTCACCGACCCGTTGAAATGAACGCTGGTCTGCGGCATCGCAATCCCTTCCGACCGCCGGCTCGCGCCTGACCGTCCGATCCGTCCAGGTGACCAGTAAGTCCCCGGACGCATCGCCACGAGCTGTCTGATCCCTAATACCACGCTCGCGGTGTCCCTGCCAGCCGCCTTCGTGCGCGAGGCCCTGCACACAGCGGCCACCGACCACCGACGCTGTCGATCTGCAACGCCGGAAGATCCGATAAGCCGACCTGAGCCAAACCCAGGCGGCACTACCGAGACTGCGCCAGGCCCTCGCCGCGGCAGATGCGGGTGTTCCGCTGCCCAGAGCGGTGGAAGCGGGTGTGCGGGTCCGTGGCGTGAGCGCGTACGGTCCGCGCCAATCAGGCGCGCATACATGTCTGGCTGGCGTGTCAGGTGATGAATGCTGCCATCCGGATTGAGACGAGCACTCCTGGCAGTTCGACGCCGAGCCTTGCGACGTACCGGGTCGGCGGCTCGGACGGGAACCATCCGGCGTATTCCTCGTTCAGTCCGGCGAAGTCAGCGGGGTTGGTGAGCAGCACTCCCACCTCGATCACGTCGTCCAGGCTGGCTCCGCCGGCCCGGAGAATGGCTTCGCAATTAGTCAGCGCCTGCCGTGTCTGATCCTGGATCGTGTCTCCGGCAAGGCTGCCGGTACTCGGGGCGATGCCGGCCATCCCCGACACCAGCACGTGCGGTCCGGCCTTGACGCCCTGGCCGTATAGCGGCGAAGCCGGCGCATTCGCCGTCGCGATGATCTGCCGTGGCATGACAGCGCTCCCTCTCTGGACCCGCACCAAGCTGCCACCGCAGGATCGCAGACCTCGCGTCCCAGCGCGCTCTTTTGTCGTGGTCCTCACCACGCGCCAAACCGTCATCCCGCACAACTGGTACCACGCACGCTTTCGGCGGCAGACGACCGCGTCCCAGCACCTCATCTGACACGCTGCCCGTGTGTCCCTCGAGGTATTCTTCCAGGGCTTTCTCGCCGGCGAGTCGCCCGAACGGGCTCGGAGCTTGTGACGAGCCCGGGCGCTGCGGCCGGCCGGGAGCTCGATCTGGGCCCGCGACGGAGCGCCGCGAAGACCGCGCTACCTGGCGATCCGCCAATTACGACGTCGCCGCGCTGACGCGTGCCCGCTCTGGATGCTTTACACGTGGCAGAGCAGCCCGCCGTCGACGACCAGCGTCTGGCCGGTGACGTAGGAGGCGTCCGCGGAAGCGAGGAAGGCCACCGCAGCCGCCATCTCTTCTGGCTCGCCCTGCCGGCGCATCGGGACGGTCCGATCTATCAGCGCTGCGATGTCCTCGGCGGTCATCTGGTCGTGCTCGAACTGCGGATCGTTGAACCCGGTGTCGACCCATCCGGGACACACACAGTTCACGCGGATTCCCGAGGCGGCAAAGTCGATCGCGAGCGACCGCGTCATGTTCACGACAGCTGCCTTCGACGCCGTGTACGCAGTCAGCGCGGGTTCCCCGAACAAGCCGCTGATCGATCCGGTGGTCACGATGGCCCCGCCGCCGGCCTTCTGCATGAACGGCACCGTCTCGCGGATGATGAGGTACATCCCGGTGACATTGACGCTGAGAATGCGAGACCACTCCTCGAGGCCGGTCTCCAGCACCGTTCCTGCCCGGAGCCGACCCGCGTTCGCATGGAGGACATGAATGGTGCGCAGGTCGGCGACGGCGCGTCGGACGGCCTCCGCCACGTCGTCAGCATCCGTGACGTCGCAGTGGTAGTACCGGCCCTCGCCCCCGGCACGCGCGCACTCGGCGGCTACCTCTTCCCCTTCCTCGTTGCGCACATCAAGCACAGCAACGCTGGCCCCCTCGGCTGCGAAGCGCAGCGCGCTGGCTCGGCCGATACCGTGCGAGCCGCCGGTGACGACCACCGACATGCCCTGGAATCTGTCCACCTCATCATCCTCCCTGGCACAGCCAGCAACACTGGTTGTCGGACCAATCCCTTGACTTCCGGTCGTGTGAAGACTCTACTTTTGATCACGGCCGGGGGAAGGCACCGGAAAGGGCCGCTACGTGACTAGCTCCGACCCCTGGGTGGGCCTTTCGGACTTGACGAGTCTGAGGCTGGCAGTTGGCGACCAGCTACAGTCGCCGAGCATCTTCATCTCGCTATCCGGCAGCCATTTTTGCCGTAGCGCGATGCCTCCAGCCCGCGTTTCGATCCATATCTTGCATGCCTTTGTTTGATCTGTCTCGAGAAGGTACAGGGAGGACGTGGTTCTCGTGGCCATAACTGCCCCGCCCGCGCAGTCTGCGGGCCTCAGGGAGAATGCGGTTGGCTTGTGGGGCGATTTTGTCGTCTCGATCGCGAACGTGGCGCCGTCGAGCAGCGTCGCCTACACGCTTGCGCTGCTCGTCGCCTTCGCGGGCCACGTCGCACCGCTGGCCGTGCTGGTGACCGGGCTGGCCATGTTCCTCTGCGCGATGGGTTACTCGAGCCTCAACCGGTGGAAGGCGCACGCGGGCGCGCCATACGTATGGGTAGGCGAGGCGATCTCACCGACCGTCGGAGCCGGCACCGGGTTCCTGAATATCTTCGTGTCGACTTTCGCTAACGTAGGAAACATCACGCTTGCCGGGGCATATTTACTTTTCGTCCTCTTCCCTGCGGACACCTTCTCCAAGCCTGTTACCTGGCTGGTTGCCGCGGCCATCATGGGAGTCCTGGCGTGGCTCTCGATCCGGGGCATCCGGCCTTCCGTGCACGTGCAGACGGCACTGATCGTCATTGAGTACTCAGCGATGATCTCGTTCGTGGTTCTCGCCCTGATCCATGAATCTTCCGGAGCTGGCGGTGCCACGCTCCCCTCGTGGTCAGACTTCACGATCTCCCACGCTGTCGCAGGCGTCGGCGGGTTCAAGGGCCTGGCCGAGGCGGCGGTGCCGTGCGGCTTCCTCTATCTCGGCTGGGAAGCGACGGCCGTGCTCGGCGAGGAGTCGACGCACAAGAACGTCAACCCCGGCAGGGCGATGCTGATGGGAACGCTGTTCCTGACCTTCTGGTACACGTTCCTGATCGTGGTCTTCGAGGGCGTGTCGAGCCAGGCGGCTGTGCTGAAGAACGGTACTGACGTACTGGCCTACGCGGGCACACTGCTCGTCCCCGGATTCCTCGGGCGCGCCCTTCCGCTAGCCGTCCTGGTGGCCGTGATCGGGACATGCCAGATCCAGATGACCGAGCCGAGCAGGGTTCTGTTTGCGCTCGCGCGGGACCGGATCATCCCGCGGGTTTTCGGCTTCCTCAACCGGGCTCACCAGACGCCATGGGCGGCACTCCTCATCCTGGCCGCGATACCGCCGATACTCCTGATCCCTTACCTGGCGAGCTCGTCCGCGAACCACGCCATCGGCGACATCATCAGTGCGGATGGCATGTTCGGCCTGTTCATGTACTTCGTGATCGCTCTCAGCAGCGTGTGGTTCTATCGCGCGTACCTGCGCCGGAGCATCGTCACGTTCCTGGTGCTTGGCGTGCTCCCACTCCTTGGCGGGCTCTTCATGGGCGCCATCTTCTTCTACGGACTGACGACCCAGGCGACAGTCGTCGCATGGGTCGCGGTGGCCGGCGTCGCGCTGGCCTTCATCCTCGGGGCTCTCGTCGTATGGCGGGCCGCACCGTCGTCGCCGTTCTTTGCGGAGATCGAACAGCGACGGCAGGCCGATCGCATGGCGGGGCAGGGCGCCTCAGACGACCCAGCAACCGAGCCGGAGGACGCCTGACAGTCTCCGGTTGCGGAGACGCCACCAGGCCCGGCCTCTTCCCTGGAGGTAGCAATGGCAAGCCACCTGACCGGCGGCGGGGAGCGCCCGGAAGAATCCGACAGTGCGCGGCCGGTGGGCAGGGTCAGGTTCATGGATGCTCAGCGGGTGAACCTGGACGGTTTCGCGAGGGAGGAGGCCGGGCTTGGGCTCGTGGCGCTGTACTCCCCGCACGATCCTGAGCCTGGCCTCGTGGTCTGCGACGGCCGCGTGGTGGAGCTGGACGGAGTGCCAGAAGCAAGCTTCGACGCGATCGACGCCTATATCGCCCGGCACGGGCTCGACCTGACGGCGAGTGACGAGGCGATGGGCCTGTCTGACGTGGAATTTGCGCGCCGCCTGGTCAACACCGACGTGCCACGGGCCGAGATCGTACGGCTGTCCGCGGGTGCCACCCCAGCCAAACTCGCGCGGGTGCTCGCCCTGCTCCGGCCCGCCGAGCTCGGCCAGGCCATGACCAAGCTGCGGGCGAGACGGACGCCGAGCAACCAGGCGCATGTCACGAACAGGCTGGATGACCCGCTGCTGCTCGCGGCCGACAGCGCCACCGCAGCCGCGTTCGGGTTCCGGGAGATCGAGACCACGGTGCCGGTGCTCGCCGATGCGCCGAGCAATGCGCTGGCGTGCCTGATCGGCGCGGCAGTCGGGGCTCAGGGCGTGCTGATGCAGTGCTCGGTAGAGGAGGCGCTCGAGCTCGAGCTGGGGATGCGCGGGCTGACTTCGTATGCGGAGACCATTTCCCTGTACGGCACCGAGCAGGTGTTCGTGGACGGCGACGACACCCCCTGGTCCAAGGCGTTCCTGACGTCGGCGTACGCGTCCCGCGGCATGAAGATGCGAGTCTCGTCCGGCGCCGGGGCCGAGGTGCTCATGGCAGGTGCCGAGGGCAAGTCCATGCTGTACCTGGAAGCACGCTGCGTTGCGCTGGCCCGTGCGATCGGCGCCCAGGGAGTCCAGAACGGGGGCATCGACGGAGCGAGTGTCGCCGCGTCGGTGCCACGGGGACTGCGCGAGCTGATGGCCGAGAACCTCATGGTCATGATGCGAAACCTGGAATCCTGCTCCGGCAATGACGCACTGATGAGCGAGTCGGACATGCGCCGCACGTCGCGGACGCTGCCCATCGTGCTGGCCGGATCGGACTTCATGTTCAGCGGCTTCGGCAGCATCCAGCGCTACGACAACATGTTCGGCCCGAGCAATTTCAACGCCGAGGACATCGACGACTTCCTGGCCATGCAGCGGGACTGGGGCATTGACGGTGGCCTGCGGACCGTGCCCGCTGCTCAGATCGAGGCTGTGCGCAGGGAAGGCGCGCAGGCGTGCCGCGCCGTCTACCGCTACCTCGGCCTTGCTGACTTCACCGACGACCACCTCGAGCGGGCCGTAGACGCGGCAGGCTCAAAGGATCTCGGCGAGACCGACACGCTGGCGGTGGTCGGCGCCGCGCAGGCGATCCGGGAAGGGGGGCTCACCGTGATCGATGTCATTGCCGCCCTCGACGAGACCGGCTACGAGGCCGTGGCCGAGCGGATCATGGCCATGACCCGCGCCAGGCTTGCCGGAGATTACCTGCAGACCTCCGCCATCTTCGACCAGGAACTCCGGGTCCTCTCTCTGGTCACCGACCCCAATGACTACGCCGGCCCGGGCACAGGATATGAGCCGTCGCCGGAGCGGCTGCGCGAGATCGACGCCATCCGCCAGCAGCGCGGGGTCGAGGACCTGCGGGCGGAGCAGGCTCGCTTCGCCGAGCCGCTTCTGGCGGCGACCGGCCCCGCCAGCCCCGGCCAGGATCCGCGCGATGTCGTCATTGGTGTCTCGCCCGCTGTCGGGCGAGACGTGTGGCGCTGCCTTTCCGGCATCACGGTTCCCGCCGTGCTGGCCGAGCTGCTTGCCGGGCTCGAGGAAGAAGGCTGCACCGGCCGGCTGGTCCGTTTCGGCGACACCGTCGATCTTGGTCGCATCGGGCTGGCCGCCGCCAGGCTGGCCGGCTCGGGCATCGGCATCGGGCTGCAGGGCAAGGGGACCGCGCTGATCCACCGGAGAGACCTTGCCCCGCTCGCCAACCTGGAGCTCTACTCCGTCGCCCCCACCGTCACCCGCGAGCTGTACCGCCTGCTCGGCGCCAATGCCGCACGCCATGCCAGGGGCGGCACTCCCGACCCGGCCCGCAACCCCTACAGCGATGAGGCGATCGAGGCCAGGTACCACACCACCGTCATAGCCCTCATGGCATTGGAACGTGGCTGGGTCCGACTCGGTGCCCCGGCAGAGGAGCTGTCGCAGGAGGGACTGCGATGACAGGCAAGTCCGAGGTGCGCGCGCTGTCTGGGCGGGCGGTCGGCGAGCTCACGCTGGAAGCCGTCCGCCGCGGCGACCTCGGCCTGCCGGACCTGCGCATCCATCCCGAGACACTAGAGGGAAGGCGGCAGTTGCGGCCGCGCACTCCAATCCGCAGCTGGCGGATAAGCTGCTCCGCGCCGCCGAGCTCGTCCCGCCTCCTCGACTAATTTGTCCTGGCGCGATGATGCGCTGCGCCCTGGCCGCTCTACTCCGGGGAAGCTGACCGATCTCGCCGCCGGGCTCGCCGAGCGCGGCCTGCCGCGCTGCGCCGCGCTGCTGACAAAAGCGGTTGACCCCCACGCCCGGCGCGGTGACTACGGCGTGACAGGCTGAAACGATGCCGGTCATCGCCGGAGTGGATGTCGGCAACGCCACCACCGAGGTCGCCGTGCTGGCCGGGAACCGGCCGCCCGGCGCAGACAGGTCGCCGACCCGAGGCGGCAAGGGCTCAGCCGAGTCGCTTCGCGGTGCCGCCGCGCTGGTGCACCGGCTGGAGCGCCTGCATGGCTGGCGGGTGGACGAGGCAAGGATCGCCGCCCCTGCGGCCAGTGGAGACTGCCACCGTGGCCGCGCTCCCGATCCCTGCTGGCAACTGGCCGGCCTTCGCCTGCTCGCCGCCTGAGCGGCCACCCCTCTGCCGGCGGCGGCGACTGCGTGGGCGCC
>CAWFHE010000006.1:0-515858 GCA_963815575.1 uncultured Actinomycetota bacterium
GCGAGGAAGCAGCAAAGATGGTTGTCGAGACCTCTCGCGCTATCGCTGATGTCGCACGCGAGCTCGGTATCAGTGAGACATCGCTGGGGAACTGGACGAAGGCGTACCGGGAGAAGCACGCGGAAGACGAGCCGCCGCTGCAGCTATCGGAGCGGGCCCGGCTCCGCGAACTGGAGCGGGAAGTCAGGGAATTGCGGGTAAAGGCTGACTTTCTTTCAAAAGCCGCGGCGTACTTCGCGGCGGAGCACCGGTGACCGAGGTGTATGAGTTCATCGATGCGGAGTACGCCACCTGCGAGAATGCTCCGGCTGTCACGCGGATGTGCGCATGGCTGGAAGTATCGAAATCCGGGTTCTATGACTGGAAGTCCCGCCCGGAAAGCGCCACCGCGGAACGGCGGAAGAAACTCGCGCTGATCGTCAGGAGGATATTCGACGACTCCGATTCCACGTACGGGTACCGGCGGATCGCGGCTCAGCTGGCCCGGCAGGGCACCGTGGCCGGCCCCGGGCTGGTCCGGAAGATCATGCGGGAGCTGGGCCTGGCGCCCTGCCAGCCGCGGCCGTGGCGGCCGTCGACCACACAGCAGGGCCAGGCCTGCCCGATCCCGGACCTGGTGCACCGCGACTTCTCCGCTGAGATCCCGGGCGCCAAGATGGTCGGAGACATTACCTATTCGGCTCAGCTCGCGGTTATGTGCAGTCCGGCAGCTTGAACGCGGGTGCGGGCCTGTGCTGGCTGGGTTCGGCGCTGGCTGGCTGTGGTCGTGGCTGCACATAATCGCGACGCTTCTTGTGTGTCCGATCGGTTCGGAAGACAAGGAGCAGCTGATGACAACTCACTATCGGCTGACGCTGGAGGAAGTGCTCGCGGCGTTCGACGAGCATCTGCGCCGGACCCGCGGCGTGTGCCCGGGGACGAGGCTCAACTACGCCAGGTACGCGGGCGCGTTCTTGCAGACGGTGTTTGCCGGGAGGCCGGTGGTTCCGGCGGAGATCCGAGTTCAGCATGTGGCCGGCTTCGTCAGCGGCCTGACTGGCCGCTACCGGCCGCGGACGGTGGAGCTGGCGGCGTCGTCGCTGCGCGCGTTCTTCCGGTTCCTGCGCGCGGAGGGCCTGCGAGCTGACCGGCTGGAGGACGCGGTCCCGATGGTGCCGCACCGCCCGGCCGGTCTTGTCCGGCACCTGGCCCCAGGGCGGTTGGAGCAGCTGATCGCCTCGCTGGACTCGTCCTCGCCCCGCGGGCTGCGGGACCGGGCGATCATGTTGTGCATGGCCCGGCTGGGGCTGCGGGCCAGCGAGGTCGTGCAGTTGCGGCTGGAGGATATCGACTGGCGCAGCGGCACCGTTCGGGTCCGCGCTCGCAAGACTGGTCACGGCGCGCTGCTGCCGCTGACCGCCCAGGTGGGAGCGGCGCTGGCCGGCTACCTGCAGCACGGCCGCCCGGACACCCCGGCGCGTGAGGTGTTCGTGCTGCACCGGCTGCGAACCGGAGCGCCGATCAGCAGCAGCATCGTCGGCCGCGCGGTGGACAACGCGCTGCGACGCGCGGGCATCGATGCGCCGATACGCGGGGCGAACCTGCTGCGGCATTCCCTGGCCACCGAACTGCAGGGTCACGGGGCCAGCCTGCGCGAGATCGCTGACCTGTTCGGGCATTCCTCGCTGGCCACCAGCCGGATCTATGCACGGGTTGATATCGCGGCGCTCCGTGAGGTCGCGCTGCCCTGGCCGCAGGCGACATCGTGACCGGCGGCGGCGTGACGGCGCTGGTCGCGGACTACGTCAGCCTGCGCCGCAGGCTGGGATACCGATCGCCGAGTCAGGAGCGCGCGCTGCGGGCCTTTGCCCGGTACCTGGATCAGGCTGGGCATGACGGCCCGGTTCCGCTGGAGGAGAGCCTTAACTGGGCGGCGTCGACAGCCTCGCCGGATCCGTGCAACCCGGCTCGCCGGCTGACGACGGTGCGTGGTTTCCTGCGTCATCTATCTGCGCTGGATGGTGCTACCGAGGTGCCGCCGCCGGGGCTGCTCGGCCCGGCCGGGCACCGCAAACCGCCGCACGTCTATACCGACCGTGAGATCAGCGACCTGCTGCAGGCCGCGGCAGGGCTGCCGCCGGCCTGCGGATTACGGCCGCACTGCTATGCCACGCTGTTCGGGCTGCTTGCTTGCACAGGGCTGCGGATCTCCGAAGCGCTGGCGCTGACCTGCGGGGACGTCGACCTGGCCGGCGGCGTGCTCACTGTCCGGGCCGGCAAGCGCGGCCGGGCCCGGCTGATCCCGCTGCACCCAACCGCCCTGCCGCCGCTGCGTGATTACGCCGTCGGCCGGGAGCGCCGTTTCGGCCCGCCTGCCGGCAGCGAGGCGTTCTTCCGCACCGACCGCAGCGACCGGGTCAGCTACAACGCCGCGAACAGCACGTTCATCGTGCTGCGACGCCAGCTGGGCTGGACAGCGGCCGGCCGTGCCCGCGCCCCGCGCGTGCACGACCTGCGGCACCGCATGGTGGTGCGCCGCATCCAGGCCTGGCATGCCCAGGACGCCGACGTCGACGCCAAGATCGCAGTGCTGGCGACCTACCTCGGTCACGTGGAGGTGCGCGACGTCTACTGGTACCTGTCAGCCGTCCCCGAGCTGATGAGCATCATCGCCGCCCGGTTCGAAGCCTTCGCCGCGCACGGCCCGGCAGGTGCGCCGTGAGACCCCCGCAGATCACATTCCCGGCTCTGGTCCAGGACTTCTTCCTGCGGCGCCTGATCGCCCAGCGGGGCGCTAGCGCCCGCACCGTGGAGGCCTACCGCGACGGGTTCGAGCTGCTGCTCGGCTACCTAGAGCAGCGCACCGGCAAGCCACCCTCAGCACTGTCTATGGCCGATCTGGACGCGCCGCTGATACTGGACTTCCTCGACTACCTCGAGGCTGGCCGCGGCAACAGCATCCGGACCCGCAACGCCCGGCTCGCCGCGATCCACTCGTTCATGCGCTACGCCGCAGTCCGTGATCCGGCCTCACTACCGGTCACCGCCAGGGTGCTGGCTATCCCGGCCAAGCGCTTCGACCGGCCCGTGCTCGGCTACCTGTCGCGCGAGCAGGTCACTGCGATCCTGGCCGCACCCGACCGGCGCACCTGGAGCGGGCGGCGCGATGCGGTGCTGCTCGCTACCGCCTACAACACCGGGGCCCGCGTCTCCGAGCTCGCTGGCCTGCGGGTCCGGGACGTACTGCTGGACCGCCAGACCGCCGTGCACCTGCACGGCAAGGGCCGCAAGCAACGCGTCATCCCGCTCTGGAAACCCACCGCCGCCCAATTGCGCGGCTGGCTGGACCAGCTCAACGCCGCCCCTGACGCACCGGTCTTCCCCAACCGGGCCGGCGCGCCGCTGAGCCGCTCCGGCATCCGGGACCGGCTCGACCGGGCCGTCACCGCCGCAGAACGGGACTGCCCGTCTCTGCGCGGCCAGCACGTCACGCCGCACACGCTGCGGCATTCGACGGCCATGCATCTGCTGCAATCGGGCACGGACCTAGCTGTCATCGCATTGTGGCTCGGACATTCCAGCCCGGCAGTCACGCACCAGTACCTCGAAGCCGACCTCGCCGCCAAAGAAGCAGTCCTACGCCGGCTCACCGACCTGAGCCCGGCGCCAGCACGATTCCAGCCCGGCGACCGGCTCCTCAAGTTCCTGGAAGGCCTCTGATTATGTGCAGCCACGCAACCGGGACCACCCTGGCAGCGCGCGGACCGCCGAACCGGACTGCACATAACCGCGAGCTGAGCCGAATAGGTATTATGCGCAGCTGCGCATAATACCTACATCGAGACGTGGCAGGGCTGGGCATTTCTCGCTACCGTCATCGACTGCGCGACCCGCAAGTGCGTCGGCTGGGCGGTGGACGATCATTACCGGACGCCGCTGATCACCAGCGCGATCCAGATGGCATCCCGCAATATAGACCTGCCGGACGGCGCTATATTTCACAGCGATCGCGGCAGCAATTATACGTCCGCCGAGTTCGCTGCCGTCCTCAGGGAACTGGGTATCCGGCAGTCGGTGGGCCGCACCGGGTCATGTTTCGATAATGCACTGGCGCAATGCCATTTAACTAAGGTTTTGGCGTTCAGTTGTCCACATATCCACCGGCAGACACGCCGCGTTCTGTGGATATCGGCCTGATAGTTGCCTGTATCTGCTGGTTGCCTTAGATTGGCGCGATGCCGGAGACCGGGAGTGGTAATGGCGGGGCGTCTTCTTCCCTGACAGACGCGATTGGCATCGGGACGCTGACGCGGCTGGTCCCTCGTGAACTTGTTGATGAAGTCGTGAGCTCGCTCGGCCGTAAGGAACTGCGGAAGAATAAGCTGCCTGCGCGGGTCATGGTCTATTTCGTGATGGCAATCGCGTTGTTTTACGGCGACGGCTATGAGGAGGTCATGCGGAAGCTGACCGCCGGGCTGCAGTACCTGGGGACGTGGCGGCGAGAGTGGACGATGCCCAGCCCGGGCGGATTGTGCCAGGCCAGGCAGCGGCTGGGGCCGGGGGTGATGCGCGAGCTTTTCGAGCGGGTCGCGGTGCCGTGCGCGCTGCGTTCGACACAGGGCGGGTGGCTGGCCGGGCGGAGGCTGATGGCGGTCGATGGCTTCGGCCTGGAGGCTCCTGATAGCCAGGAGAACGCCGCTTACTTTGGTTACGCGGGCAAGAAGGAGCGGTGCGCGTTTCCGTTCGTTCGGATGGCCGCGCTGGCCGAATGCGGCACTCATGCTGTTGTCGCCGCGGCGATCGCGAAAGACGGCGAGGGCGAGGAGACGATGACCAGCCATATTCTTTCCGGCGGCGCGGTCACGCCCGGCATGATCGTCATGGCGGACGCCGGGCTCTACAGCTACAAGCATCTCCGGATGGTCATCGATGCCGGCGCAGACGCGCTTTTCCGGGTCGGGGCAAACGTCGGCCTTCCCGTGCTCGAATGGCTTCCCGACGGGTCGTACCTGTCGTTCATCGCCGAGCCAGCGGCGAAAATGAAAAACTCCTACCGGCTCCGCCGGGGACTGTCGGAAATCACGGACCTGCCCGGCACGTATGTGCGGGCCGTCGATTACGAGATCACCGACCGCGGGGACGGCGAGGAGATCATCACGCTCGTCACCAATATCACCGACCCCGCTGACGTCCCCGCGCCCGAACTGGCCGCCGCCTATCACCAGCGCTGGGAAGCCGAGCTGGTCTTCGATGAGCTCAAGACCCGCCAGCGCGGCTCCGGCGTCGTCCTGCGCTCCCGCAAGCCCGAGCTGGTCGAGCAGGAAATCTGGGGACTGCTGCTCACCCACTACGGAATCCGGCACCTGATGCGAGAAGCCGCCGACCAGGCCGGCCTTGATCCGGACAGGATGTCCTTCATACGCACACTCCGCATCGTCCGCCGCCAGGTTACCGGGCAGGCGGCTTTTTCCCCCTCGCCGCCTCGCAGCGGCGACACGGGAAGCGATTGAGGAAATCCTGGAAAGGCCCAACCCGCCACGGCGGGAACGTTCCTGCCCCCGCGCAGTAAAACGGGCACGACACAACGTCCATCCGATGAAGAAACCCGCGCAGAAGAACATCCACCACAACTCACCGCCCACAATACGGCTCCTCCACCCCGCCGCTTAATTAAACGGCATTGTGCACTGGCGGAATCTTTCAATGCCGCGGTGAAAGTCGAGCGGGTCCACCGTACCGTGTATCCGACGATCAGGAAAGCGCGTGAGGACATTGCGCGGTATATCGAGCTCCGGTATAATCGGACTCGTCTCCATTCGGCACTCGGCTATAAGACTCCGCAGGAAGTCCACAACGAGTACCTGAACCGGCAGCGTGCAGCATGAAATAGCTCCAATTCCGCTGTCCGGAAAGCGCGTGGCGGCCCAACACCACCGGCACCGCCTGGTTCGAGCCGATGCTGCGCGCCGCAGAGAAAGCCGCCGCCCTCATCACCGCCAGCCACCCCCCGGCAGCTGGCACCCCCGCCGGGATCGGGATGATCCTCGCCGACGCCGGCTACCTGTCCGAGCACAACCTCACCACCCCCGGCCCCGACCGGCTCATCGCCACCGGCAAGAACCGCGGACTCCAGCACACCGCCGCCGACCCCCGCCGCAACGGCGGCACCGCCCACGGCACCGCCGTCAAAGCCATGGCCGCCCGGCTGGCCACCGACGACGGCAACGCCACCTACCGGCACCGCTGCCACATCGCCGAAACCCCCAACGCCAACATCAAGCACAACAACGGGTTCCGCCAGCTATCCGTCCGCGGCAAGCCCCGCGCCACCGCCGAATGGCTCCACGCCTGCACCGTGCACAACCTGTTCAAAGCCATCACCGGCGGCTACCTCACCCGCCAGACCCTCAACGCCCTCACCAGCTAACCCCGCCCCGAGCACCCGCCAGACACCATGCCCGGCCCCGGCCGCCGATTCAACCCCGATCAATCGGAAACAGCGGGACTGTCAGAAATTTCGTGGGTGGCGGTGATTTCCATTAGTTGAGGGTGATCCTGTCGCCGTAGTACATGGTCAGTGCGTTGATGGCTTCTTTCCAGCCCGGCGTTCCGCCGTTGACGTTAGTCCTGTTTTTCTGCGGTGTGGCGATGACCAGGTAGAGCACCTTGAGCGCGGACGCCTCGTCGGGGAAGTGGCCGCGCCGTCGGCAGGCCTGCCGGAACCGGGAGTTCAGGCTCTCGATCGCATTTGTCGTGTAAACGATCTTCCGGATCGCCGGCGGGAACGCCAGGAACGGAGTGAACTGCTCCCACGCGTTGCGCCACAGCCGGATGATCGCCGGGTACCGGTCTCCCCAGGCCTGCTCGAACTCGGCGAACCGCTGCTCGGCCGCGGCGGCTGTCGGGGCTGTGTAGACCTCGCGCAGATCCTTGCTGATCTGCCCCCAGTACTTCTTGGACGCATACCGCAAGCTGGCCCGGACGAGGTGGACGACGCACAGCTGGACCGTGGCCTGCGGCCAGATCTCGCCGATCGCCTCCGGCAGGCCCTTCAGCCCGTCGCACGCGACGATGCAGCAGTCCTCGACACCGCGGTTGCGCAGCTCGGCCAGGATGCCCATCCAGGCCTTGGCGCCCTCGCCGCCGGTGCCGGCCACATGCCCAGCACGTCCCGCTCGCCGTGGCAGTTGATGCCCAGCGCTACATACACCGGCCTGTTGGCGACCTGCCCGTCGCGGATCTTCACGAAGATAGCGTCGATCAGCAGCACCGGGTAGATGCGATCCAGCGGCCGGGACTGCCACGCCGCGAGCTCCTCAGCGACCGAGTCGGTGACTCTGGAGACCAGGTCGCGGGATACTTCCACGCCGTAGATCTCGCCTAGGTGGGCGCGGATCTCCCCGGTCGTTAACCCCTTCGCATACAAGCTGACGATGGCCTCGTTGAACCCGGTGACCCGGCGGGCGTGCTTAGGCACGATCTGCGGCTCGAACTTGCCGTTCCGGTCGCGGGGGACATCGAGCGGGATCGGGCCGACCTCGGTCAGCACCGTCTTGGGCGAGGTGCCGTTGCGGTGATTGCCGGCCGGGAACGGCGGCCGCTCGCCTTTCTCATAGCCGAGATGGTCGGCCATCTCGGCGTCCAGCGCCGCCTGCAGCACCGTCTTGGTCACCCCCGCCAGCAGCCCGCTCGGCCCGACCAGCGAGACGCCCTGGGCCTTCGCCTGCTCGAGCAGCTGCCGGGCGATACGCACCTCCAGGCCCTCAGCCTGCTCCGCTTCCGCCGGTGTCCCGCCCTGCTCGTCGATCTGTGTCATCAGTGATCCTTTCCGCCCAGGACACTCGTCCCAGCCTTCCGGATCACCGCCTCACGCACACGAAGTTCCTGACAGTCCCGAAACAGCCCCTAGGTGGCTGGTGTTTTTCGCGTGGCGGTCAGCGTGGTTAGTTGATCATTCCGGGAGAATTGGCGTGGGTGCAGGACTATCTCGCGGGGTGGCAGATGACGCTGGGCCGGACGCCAGGGCAGGCTGACTTGTTCCGCACCACGGCGGCGTACTGTGACGGGCGAGTTGCGCCAGGGTCGATTTACGGGATCTTGCACCGGGAGTGCTTCGCGCTGTTCCCGGATGAGATGTTCGCTGACTTGTTTGATGACGTGGGCCGCCGGTCGGTGCCGCCGATGATCGTGGCGGTGGTGATGGTGTTGCAGCGGATCGAGGGCCTGTCGGATCGTGAGGCGGCGGACCGGTTCAGCTTTGACGCCCGGTGGAAGTATGCGTGCGGCGGCCTGGACTTCGATTACCCGGGGTTCGTGCACACGGTGCTGGTGGACATGCGGGCCCGGCTGGCCCGCTCGGCGCGCCCGGACCGCATCTTCGCGGTGACCTTAGAGGCGGGCCGGCAGGCGGGGTTGCTGGGGCGGCGGCGGGTGCTGGATTCCACCCCGTTGTATGACGCGGTGGCGACGATGGACACCGTCACGCTGGTCCGGTCGGCGATCCGGGGGCTGCTGAAGGCCTGTGCCGGCCAGCTGGCCGTGCAGCTCCGCGGAGCGCTGGCCCGTGACGACGATTACGTGAGCGCGGGCAAGCCGGCGTGCGATTACGACGACCCGGCAGCCCGCGAGGAGCTGGTGGACGCGCTCGCCAAAGACGCCCGGGCGCTGCTGGCTGCCCTGGACGGGAGGGAGCTGGACCCGGCAGCCGGGCAGGCGGCGGAGCTGCTGGCCACGGTGACCGGGCAGGACCTGGAACAAGACGCCGGCGGGGTGTTCCGGATCGCCCGGCGGGTTGCCGCGGACCGGGTCATCTCGGCCGTCGACCCGCAGGCCCGGCACGGGCGGAAGACCGCCGCCCGCGGTTTCGACGGCTACAAAGGGCACATCGCGGTCGACCCGGATTCTGAGATCATCACCGCTACCGCCGTCACGCCGGGCAACAGCGGGGACGCCGAGGCGGCCGTCGGCCTGCTTGCTGACCTGCTGGCCGCCGGTCAGGGCGGCACAACGGGCCAGGACCAGCCGGCGGTCTACGGTGATGCCGCTTACGGTTCGGGTGAGCTCCTGGAAACGGTGGAACAGGCCGGCCTGCACGCCGGCATCAAGGTGCAGCCGCCGCCTGCGCCGAAGGGCCACTTCCCCAAGGACCGCTTCGTCATCGACCTGCACGCCGGGACCGTCAGGTGTCCCGCGGGCATCACCGCGGTCATCCGCGCCCGCAGCGGGCGTCAGGCCGGCGCGGCCAGCTTCGGCGCGGCCTGCCGTACCTGCCCGCTCGCGGCGCAGTGCACGACCGCGCCCTATGGCCGCACGATCACCTTCGGCCCGTACGAGGCACGGCTGGCCGCCGCCCGGATCTGTCAGGCAGACCCGGCCTGGAAAGCCGGCTACCGGGCAACCCGGCCCAAGGTCGAGCGCAAGATCGGCCATCTCATGCGGCGGCGCCACGGCGGGCGACGTGCCCGGGTCCGCGGCCAGGCCAGGGTCGCCGCTGATTTCGCGCTGCTCGCCGCTGCGGTCAACCTCGCCAGGCTCGGCGTGCTCGGCGTGGCATGCGACCGCGGTACCTGGGTTGTGACCAGCTGAGGCTATCGAGCTAACCGGCCAGGTCCCCCTGGAGCCTCGCCGCACGGCAGGGCATCAGCGCCAGCCTGGCCTCTGCAGGGCACCAGCCTGCGCCTCCCAAAACAGCCGCCCAGCCAGCCAAGCAGAGCAGTCCAGGATCAGCAGCGGCCAGGCCGGCCGCACAATGAACCCCTTTAACACCAGCCACCTAGTACGACATGACTAGTACGGGTGCTGTGGTTCCCGGCGTGCGGCGGGTCCGGTGTCGCAGCAGAGTCGCGCGCTGCCAGTGAACATCCGGCTGCGGACAGTCATTTCGTATACGGCAAACAACCGTTCCGCTGGCTGGGATCTCTCGTTCCGCCGGCGTTCGGGCCGCGTTTCCCTGGAGGTGGCCCAAGGAGGACCCATGCGGCGGATCGCCATTGCACTGACAATCCCAGTTTTACTCGTCGCGACGGCTTGCGGGAGCAGCGGCGGCAACAGCGGGGGAGCGACGACCGGATCAGGAGCCAAAGCCCTGACCAGCGGCACATTCGGCGGTCTCAAGGATGTCTGCGGGCCCGGCCACGCATCAGGGGCGACCGCCACAGGCGTGACGAAGTCAGCGATCCGGCTGGCGAGCGTCGCGGACGTTGGCGCGGCATCATCTCCTGGCCTGGACAAGGCGTTCTGGGATGCGGGGACTGCATTCGTCGCCTGGTGCAACGCCGCGGGCGGCATCCTCGGCCGGAAACTGGTCCTGGATAAGCGGGACGCCGCCCTGACGGACTACCCGCCGATCGTTGCCCAGAGCTGCACGACCGACCTCGCGATGGTTGGCGGACAGGCGGTGCTCGACGACACCGGGCTGTCGGCGCGACTCAAGTGCGGCCTGCCCGACATTGCCCCGTACATCTACGGACCGGGTTCGGTCAGCGCGCCGCTCAAGGCGGCGGCCTTCCCGACACCTAGTGACCAGGTCTTTCTCGGCGGCGTCTACAAATTCTTCGCCGCGGACCCGGCCCTGAAAGCTGCCGTCGGCGCGGTGTTCCCGAACGGTGCCGCAGGTGCCGAGCAAGAGAAGATCTTCACTGAAGGCCTGAAGGCAGTCGGCGGGCACCTGGTGTCGGTCCAGGAGTACAACGCGACCGTCCAGGCGAGCTGGTCGCCGATCGTGGTCAGCCTGCACAAGGCAGGCGTCAAGCTCTTGCTGATCGACGCTGACCTCGGGCCTACCGCATCGCTTGAGCAGGCGATGCAGTCCCTGGGCTGGTGGCCGCAAGTCCAGGTCGGGCCGCCGCACCTGTACGCGACCCAGTTCCTGCAGCAGCTGTCGGTCGCGCCGCAGAACTTCTACGTGTACACGCCGATCGTGCCGATCGAAGATGCGAGCAGCAACCCGGCTACCGCACAGTACGTCAGCATCATGCACGCGTATAACCCGACAGGCCAGATCGGCTTCCCTGGCGTGGAGTCGTTCTCGTCCTGGTTGATGTTCGCGACGGCGGCGAAGGCCTGTGGCTCAGCGCTGACCAGGGCCTGCCTGATGAAGCAGATCTCTGCGACGACGTCCTGGACTGGCGGGGGCCTGACCTCGCCGGTCGATCCGGCCACCAACGCCATGGCGGAGTGCTACGTGGTGCTGAAGATCACCGGTCAGGCAGGCAAGCTGGGGTTCAGGCGGTACGAGCCCGCCTCTGGTTTCGACTGCAGCCCGGAGAACGCGCCGCACATCACGCCGTAGCCGGCGCGGGCCACGGAGCGATCAGCGGGCTTGCAGGATCTTCTGAAGCAGCCTGCTGAGTTCCTGGCGCTCGCTGGCGGTCAGCGGCTCGAGCAGCGCGTCTTGCGCGGCGTCGATCCGCCTGTCCAGCCGGGCAAGAGCGCTCCTGCCAGGCCGGGTCAGCGTAACGACGTTTCGCCGGCGATCCTGCTCGTCACGCGCTCGCGCAACGAGCCCGTCGCCTTCGAGTCCGGCCAGCAGCGCATGCAGGTCGCTGCGGTCGATCGAGAGTCGTCGGCCCAGCTCTGCCTGGCTCGCTGGCCCCTGCTCTGCGAGCGAGGTGAGCACGGTGAAGTGCTGCCGGTGCGCACCGTCTTGCGCCAGTGATGCGTTGACCAGGTGGCGCCCCTGGCGGGCTACCTCAGCTGTGAGCCAGGTGGGCAGCCGCCGCAGCCGTGCTGGCGGGTCGTAGCCCATGTGCTCGGCGTCGATCACGTCTACCACGGTCTTCAAGCTTAACCGTTGGGGTTACCAAAGTTGACTAGGCCAACGATCCGGCATAACGTTGACTTAACCAACGTTGGTGATGCCAACGTTTCTCGGCGGAAGCAAGGAGACTCATGTGAGCACGACGACGATCCCGTTTCAGCAGCTCATCGGGCAGACAGAGAAGACTCTGAACGCCATCCTCGACCGCCAGCTCGCTGGCACGGTCACTGAACCTCAATGGATAGCGCTGGTGCTGATCGCAGGCAGCGGCGAGTCGGTCAGCCGTGACCAGGTCACTGCCAGGATCGCTCATGCCCTGAAGGCCGATCCCAGCGCCGCTTCGAACCAGGTCGACCACCTCGTTGCAAAGGGCCTGGTCCGGTCCGTGCCTGAGCCGAGCTCGGACCTCACGCTCACCGCAGCCGGGCATCAGCTTCTCGACCGTATCCGGCGCCGGGTCGGCGATATCATTCAGCGGCTCTGGGGCGATCTGCCAGCGACGGAGATGGATGTCACTCGCGGGGTGCTTGCCACGATCCTGCGCCGTGCCGAGGCCGAGCTCAGCACTGCGTCCTGACGGGTCAGGCAGGGTACTGGTCGTGGCGCGCCCACAGCGCGATCCAGTCCTCGTCGGACAATGCGCGTCCGGACGAGCGCACCGCGGCGAGCTCCTGAAAGTACTCCTCACGGGGCGGGGCGGGTGCGAACAGGATGAGCATCCGAGCCGGGGCGCCGCTCTCGTTGGAGAACGCGTGAATCCCGCCCTGCGGAACGTACAGGAAGTCACCGTGCACCGCGTCGATCCAGGTTTCCCCGTTGAAAAGCCGGACAGTTCCCGCCATGACATAGAAGGACTCGGAGAACGTTTTGTGGAAGTGCGGATCCGCGCCGCCGCGCGACTGCGTCATGTTCCACTCGAACAAGCCGTACTGGCCGTTCGTCGTAGTGCCCGGCGCGGTGAACCGGACGTGAGTACCTGACGTGTAGGTGACCGACGGCACCTCGCCGACTGACCGGTACCGCGCGCTAACCTCACCGACGTCTTTGCCGTACGACACTGCCAGACACCTCCAAGGAGGCCCGCATGGCCAGGCTGATCTACTCGTCGATCATGTCACTCGACGGCTACGTCGCCGACGCGGACGGACGGTTCGAATGGGCGGCGCCCGACGAGGAGGTGCTCGCGTTCATCAATGACCTGGAGCGGCCGGTCGGCACCTACCTCTACGGGAGGCGGATGTACGAGACGATGCAGTACTGGGAAACCGCCGACAATCTTGCTGACCTCTCGTCCCTCGAGCTCGACTTCACGCGGATCTGGCAGGCTGCCGACAAGGTCGTATATTCCGCTACTCTCGAGGCGCCAGCCACCCGGAGGACCCGCATCGAGCGTGGCTTCGACCCCGACCAGATCCGGAAGCTGAAGGCCGAGGCGAACCGCGACCTCACGGTGGGCGGAGCGCAACTCGCTGCCCGGGCAATCGGGGCCGGGCTGGTGGACGAATACCAGTTATTCCTCGTACCGGCGATCGTGGGAGGCGGCACCCGCTCGCTGCCTGACGATGTCCGCCTGAACCTGGTACTGGCAGATGAGCACCGATTCAGCGGAGGAGTCGTCTATCTCCGCTACCACCCGGCGTAGGGAGTCGATGGTCGGCCACAGCGACCCCATAGCCTCAACCCATTACCAAGGCCAGTACCCGTCACAGTCGTTGTCGGTCAACGGTGGAGCGACGGTGGCAACCAGGAGCCGGTCCGGCGTACTAGTCAGGGTAGTCAACGCTCGGTAAGTTCTGCGGCCCAGGCGTGGAAGTAGGCGCGTATCGCTTGCACGTGCTGGGCGTCAACCGGCAGATCCTCATCTGAGAGACGATCGATACTGGAAAGCATGCTCGCAAAGACATGCCGGTCGAATCCTCGGTCGTCTGCGGCAGCCCAGGCGAGCAACTGATCGCGCCCGTACCTGCGCGCGAGATCATAGACATCGGCGTAGTCCCGAGCTTCAGCGCGGCCGAATAGCGCCAGGGTCTTCCGGGATGCCAGATCGCGCCCAGCCAAAGTAGGACCTAGTTCCGTAGTCTCTAGCGCTTCTTCCGCAGGGCTGTCCAGGCCGAGGTCGATGATCAGGCTTTCACGGTCGTCGGTGATCTGGAGTCGGACGAAATCCCGCTGGTCAATCACTCGCCGGTACGACCAGCCTTGAGCCTCAACTGCGCCTTCAAATGAAGCGGCAGCTGTTGCGACGGCAGACGCGGTCGCGTCGAGCAGGAACAGATCGACATCCCTCGTCGGGCGGTGGATGAGGCCCTGTGCCAGAAGCGCAGCGCCTCCGGCCACTGCAAAGCCTGCGCTCTGCGGCAGGCTGAAAAACAGGCGAGTGGCTGTAACCTGCAGTTGCGTAAGCGCGTCCTGGCGCACCTAAGCCGCCGGTTGTCGGCGGATAGTGTCGACAAGTGGTTGCCACTCGCGCCGCACCAAGGCCGGCAGGATCAGATCCGGCCACAGGTCTATCAGGAGCGCGCCATCGACGTACTCGGCGATGTCCTGTCCCGTGCCTTCGCGAAGCACGGTCTCGTAAACTCGGGCCCGCTGGTTCCGATCTCCCAGGTCGAATTCGCGGCCCTGCTGCGACCAGTTCAAATGCAGCGGAAGGCGAACCCTTCTGAGGGCCTTATCCACCGGGAGTCGGGGCAAGACCTCGGGAACATATACAGCATGGCCGCGGCCTACGGCCGCCTCGCGAAAGGAGAGACGAGGAAGCAGGTCTAGATCGAACCCAGCCGCCCGGACGATCCGCTCCGCAGTGGCAAGGTTCGGGCTCTTTTTCCCTGACGCATAGGCAGCAAGGGTCGGCCTCGAGGCGCGGGCTCTGCGAGCAAGCTCGGCCCGCGACAGCCCAGATAGCTTCCTAGCCCGCTCGATCAAGCACTGGGACATCGCCACGTCTCTCCAATAAGTAAGTAAGCTCGCCACCTAGTGTATCTGATTGGATACACCCCTGCGCATCGCCTGTCGACCTTTCTGATGAACGCGGCACAAGAAGTAGCTCTTTTCTAGAGTGTTTTCGCACACGTACGGTCGATCATCAGGCGACCCGTTCTCGGAAGAGGGGGGCGGGTGGATCGAACGCGGGAGGAGAGCGGGCGGCCTTGGCGAGCGGCAGTAGGTCGGAGTGGGCACGTCAACAGGCAGCAATGCGGCGAGAGCTTGAACGGCAGGCACGTGAGCGGGCACGGTTAGCGAAGGAGCGCGAGAAAGCACTCCAACAGCAGCATCTGGCATCACAGCAGGAGAAGGCGGCAGCGGGGACGGTTGCACTCAACCGGCGAATTGCAAGCCTCGATCAGGTGCTGACCAGCATCGTTACACTTCCGCCGTTCAGTTTCGAGCGGATGAAGGTCATTTCTCGGCTGCCTTCGTTCAATCCGGGACTGCTCGGCAGTCCGGATCGGGCGTCTCCGGAGTGGAGCTCTCTATGCGCCGCCCGATCCAAGCACTCATGAGCCGGATACTCGGCGGCGCGGCTCGATACGAACGGCGACTGGCCGAAGCGCATGACCGCTTCGAGGCGGCCACGGCCGGCCATCCAAGAAAGAGGCCGATCGCGTACAGTGCATTAGACGAAGCTAAGGCCGAGCATGAGCGGACAGCCGAGGATATCCGAGCGAAGGCAGCGGCGCACAACGCGGAGGTTGAGGCTAGACGGGTTGCGTTCAAAGAAGGTGACGCAGAAGCGGTGGAGTGGTTCGTCCGGCAAACGCTCGACGCTTCTCACTACCCCGAGGGGTTCCCTCGTCAGTACCAGGTCGCCTACCGACCGGAGAACCAGGACGTGGTGGTGGAGGTCGAGCTACCACCTCAAACGGTGATTCCAGTCGAACGCGAGTTCCGCTATGTGAAAGTCCGGGACGCAATCGATCCGGTCGCTCGACCTCAGAATGAGGTCAAGCAGCGCTACGCTCGCCTTATCGCTTGCGTGGCCTTACGGACGCTGCACGAGATCTTCTGCGCAACGCCCGGCGAGGTTGTCGACGCAGTGATGTTCAACGGGCGTGTTAGTACAATAGATAAGGCGACTGGCAAACCCGCTCGCCCTCACCTGCTGAGTGTGTCAGCGGATCGACAAACGTTCGCGGATCTGGTCTTAGCATCGGTTGAGCCGGCCGCGTGTCTTAAGCGCCTCAACGCCTTGGTTTCTCCTAATCCCTTCGACTGGAAGCCGTAGAGCCGTTCATTGCCTTCGATCTCAAGCGCTTCCGGTTTACTGATGACCTGGATGTCGTGGCTGGCCTTGATGCAAGGCCCTAACTTGCTCAAACTCAGCCCGACGGAGTTCGAGCATCTTGTCCGGCAACTCTTCGTGGCTATGGGGGCCGAAGCTTGGACCACGCTTCCGTCGAAGGACGGCGGCGTGGACGCCGTTGCTACCAGCAGGAATCTATTCTTCGGTGGCGTCTGCCTGATACAGGCGAAGCGGTGGACCGGCGTCGTCGGGCTCGAATCGGTGCATGCGCTGACCGGCGTCATGGCCGATCACAACGCAACAACAGGCGTGCTAGTGACTACTTCATGGTTCGGTAGAGCCAGCGAGCAGTTCGCCAAGCGCAATCGAATCACACTGATCAATGGGGCCGAACTCAAACAGTTGATCAAGGAGCATCTGAACAGAGACGTGTTGCCTGGCACGAGTCCCCCGCGGCGTCTCCAGGCCTCCGACAACGTCCAGACCGGTCGTCCAGGTCCCACTCAGTGAAGGGTGTCGAGCAAAAGCAACAGACGAATCGCCCCAGGTAGCGGCCGACCACTGCGTCTTCAGTCCTGGCCGTCCAGGCCGAACATCGTCACCTGGTCAGTGGCCGCGCCGTCGCCGTTAGCCCGGCCCAGCCGCGACCTGGCGGGCCGGCTCGCGAGCGAAGCCCAGGAGACCTCGTCGTCGTGCCAGGGCAAGCCGGGCAGGTCGTGTCCCATCCGGTCGCGCTTAACTCGCAGGTATCGGAGGTTGTGCCGGTTAGCGTGAACCGGCAGCGGCTCACGCCCGACGATCGACAGGCCGTAGCCTTCGAGTCCGGCGCGCTTGGCCGGGTTGTTCGTCAGCAGCCGCATGGTGCGCACGCCGAGGTCGGCGAGGATCTGAGCGCCGGTGCCGTAGTCCCTGGCATCGGCAGGCAGGCCGAGCCTGGAGATTGGCGTCGACAGTGTCAGCGCCCGCATCCTGAAGCTGATAGGCCTGCAGCTTGTGCAGCAGGCCGATGCCTCGTCCTTCCTGCCCGCGCATATAGAGCACGACGCCCCTGCCTTCGCGAGCCACCGCGGTCAGGGCGGCGGCGAGCTGCGGCCCGCAGTCGCAGCGCAACGAACCGAAGACATCACCGGTCAGGCACTCGGAGTGCACGCGCACCAGCACGTCCGTCCCGCCGGACAGATCTCCCATGGTCAGGGCGATGTGCTCAGTCCCGTCCAGCAGGCTCCGGAAGCCCACCGCGGTGAACTCGCCCTGCTTCAGCGGGAGGCGGGCCTCGCTGACGCGCTCTACCTGTCTTTCCGTCCGCAGCCGGTAGGCGATCAGATCCGCGATCGAGATGAGCCGCAGTGAGTTCCGCTCGCAGAACGCCATCAGCTGCGGTAGCCGGGCCAGCGTTCCGTCGGGGTTCATGATTTCGCAGATGACCCCGGCCGGCCGGAGGCCAGCGAGCCAGGCCAGGTCGACCGCGGCTTCGGTGTGCCCTGGCCGGCGCAGCACGCCGCCTTCGCGGGCACGCAGCGGGAACACGTGTCCGGGCCTGACGATGTCGTGCGCGGTCGTCGCCGGATCTGCCAGCAGCCGGATCGTCGTGGCCCGGTCGGCCGCCGAGATCCCGGTCGTCACCCCGGCCCTGGCGTCGACGGACACGGTGAACGCGGTCCCCATCCGCTCGGAGTTCTGGCTAACCATCTGGCCGAGGGTCAGCCGGTCCAGGTCAGCGCCGGTCATCGGCGCGCAGACCAAGCCGCCGCAGTCCCGCACCATGAACGCGATCAGCTCGGGCGTCGCCTTCTCTGCCGCGAAGATAAGGTCGCCCTCGTTCTCCCTGTCCTCGTCGTCCACGACGACGACCGGTCGTCCGGCCGCGATGTCTGCCAGGGCAAATTCGATCGGATCGAAACGGCGGCTGCTCAACTCGGTGCTCCCTGATGATCTCCGCTTGCCGGGGCGTGCGTTCCGGCCGGTTCGCCGCTCAGGTGCATCAGCTGGTAGGCCTCGCTCATGACGGACCGTGCGATCCCGATGTCCAGCAGCCGCACGCCGCCGCAGCGGGCGAAGGCGTCCAGACCGGCCTGCAATTCAGCAAGGTCGTGCGGACCCGCAGGGCAGGTGCGCCCAGCGCCGTCGCTACCTGGCTGATGTCGACGGGATCCGGGAAGCATCCGGCCGCCGGGTCAAGGCCGGCGATGCCGAGCTTGTGCAACTCGGACCCGTACGCTTCGTTGTTCAGCACGAGCACCAGCAGGTCGGCGCCAAATCGAACAGCGGACTGCAGCTTCCTGGAGGTTCATCAGGAAGCTGCCGTCTCCTTCGATCGCGACAGTCGGGCGGCGCTGGCCGTCTGCGAGAGTAGCGACGGCGGCGCCGGTCGCGAGCGGGAGGCTCTGGCCGATCAGGCCGAAGCCATAGCCGAAGTGGAAGGTCCTGCCGGGTCGCGCGGACAGGTACGGGGTGGCGAAGTACCAGAAGTGGCCGACCCCCGTGACGACGTGCGCATTGTCCGGGACGGCGGCATCAATGGCCGCGATGACCGCCCACGGGTTAAGCCCGTCGGCAGGCTGGCGCGCGGCCAGGGCGGCACGTCGGGCCGGCTCGCTGGCCAGCAGCGCTTGGGTCTCGGCGGTACGCACGCCTGGCTTGCCATCGGGCGGAAGCAGTCTGCCGAGCTGAGCGACGGCTGACGCCGAGCCGGATGTGATCTCGGTGACCGGCCGGCCCGGCTGCCATAGCTGAGCCGCGGGACGACAGTCGATACGGATCAGCTCTGCCTCGCGGAAGAAGGAGCCGCGGGCGGTGTTGTGCGAGTCCAGCGCCGCGCCGACCACCAGCACCACGTCTGCGGCGGCAGCAAGCTCACGGGCGGCAGGATGCGCCATCGTGCCAGCCAGGCCGAAGTCGAACGGGTCCTGGAATCCGGCGATGCAGCCCTTCGCGGGAACGGTGCTGACGAAGCCTGCGCCGATCCGGCGGCCAAGTTCGACCGCAGCCGGAAGCGCGCAGCCGGCTACCGCTCCGCGGCCGAGAAGGACGAGCGGGCGTTCGCTCCTGGACAGCAACTCCGCGGCCGCATAGAGCGCGTCATCCTGGCATGCGCCCGCTTCGAGCTCATCGGGCGGCTGCAGGCCATCCATGGCGGCCGTCGCAGGCAGCGAGCTGAGCTCGCGCTCCATCAGCTCGAGGGCGATGGCCAGCACGCCCGGCTGACCTGACCTCGCGCTCGTCATCGCCTCAGCCAGCACGCCGCCGATGTCGGCCGGGCTGGTCACTAGCCAGTAGCCCGCCCCGGCCGTCGCAGCCCACGATCGCTGATCAATGTCTTGGCTGTTCGGCGGCGTGACATCAGCCGGCTCCGCGGTGATGACGAGGACCGGCGACCGGGTGCGGACCGCCGCCGTCAGCGCGCCTAGCGCCTGGGCGACTCCGGGCCCCATCGTCACTGTCGCCACGCCCACGGCGATCTCACCGCCGGCCGCCGTCTCCCTGCTCCGGGCAGCCGCCACCGCGTAGCCGTCGGCCATGCCGATCGCGCCGGCCTCATGCCAGGCCGGGCACCAGCGCGTGCCCGGAAGGCCTGCGTATTCGGCCAGCCAGTGCATGTTGCCGTCGCCCATGACGCCGAAGACGGTGGCAACTCCGGCGGCGTGCAGCAGCCGGGCGATGGCCTCGTACACCTTCACGCGCGCTCCAGCTAGTGGGGCCGACAGTCTCACCAGTGTCGCTGGTCAAGGCAGCAGAAGGGGAGAGCTGTCCCATTCACCTGACCACCCGGTAGCGCGAACGCACGGCGCCACTCAAGCTGAGCTGACCACCACGAGCGGCTCGCGGTCGCGGCGAAGGAGATGACTTATGACAGGCCGGCTTGCAGGCAAGTCAGCTATCGTCACCGGCGCGGCATCAGGCATCGGCCGGGCCGCGGCGCTCCGGTTCGCCGCGGAGGGGGCTGCAGTCCTGTGCGCGGACATAGCCGCCGACCGCAACGAGGAGACCGCGAGCATCGCGCGGGAGGCCAGGCGGCACCGCGCTCGCTCAGCACACCGATGTGAGCGACGCCGACTCAGTGCGCGCGATGGCCGACCGCGCAGCCGCCGAGTTCGGCACGATCGACGTGCTGTACGCGAACGCCGGGGTGATCGGCGATCGGATCGGCGCACGACTGCGACGAGGCCGAGTGGCACCGGATCCTCGGCATGAACCTGACCGGCGTCTGGCTATGCGGCAAGTACGTGCTGCCGTACATGATCGAGGCCGGCTCCGGCGCGATCGTCAACCAGGCGAGCATCGGCGGCATGCGCGGCGTCGCCCGGCTGGCCGCGTACTGCGCGAGCAAGGCCGGAGTGATCGGCCTGACCAGGCAGATGGCGGTCGACTACGGCCCGCTCGGCATCCGGGTTAACGCCATCGCGCCCGGCACGATCCCGACGCCGCTCGTCCGCGGGCTCTGGGCGCAAGGCGCTGGCCTGGTCCAGGGCCAGACCCACGAGGAGCAGATGCGAAAGCGTCGGGCGAGCTCTATCCGATGCAGCGTACCGGGACCCCGGAAGAGGTGGCCGGAGTGGCCCTGTTCCTGGCCAGCGACGAGTCCAGGTGGATGACAGGCAGTGTGGTGACGATCGACGGCGGCAAGACCGCCACGTGAGTTTCCCAGCAAGCAGGACACGAGCTTGGAGGCCGCTGCGGCCTCGTCAAGCATGAGTGCTAGCGAAACGGCGCTTCGGCGCTGCCGGGCGAACGGGAGGTCGGATGGACTTCGGTCTGCTTTTTGAGATGCAGGTACCCAAGCCGTGGGGCCCGACAACGGAAGCTGACGCCTACCGCAACGGCATCGCCCAGGCGATCGCGGCCGAGCAGGCTGGTTTCACCCACGTGTGGGCAGTCGAGCATCACTTCCGCGAGGAGTTCTCCCACATGGGAGCGCCGGAGATCTGGCTGACCGCGGTAGCGCAGCACACCAGCCGGATCCGGATCGGCCACGGCGTCGTGCTGCTGCCGATGCCGTTCAACCATCCGGTTCGCGTCGCTGAGCGGATCGGCGCCCTCGACATCTTGTCTGGCGGGCGAGTCGAGTTCGGGACCGGCCGGTCGATCGCCGAGCTCGAGATCGGCGGTTTCGGCATCGACCCGGGCGACACCAGGGACATGTGGTCGGAGTCGGTCGAGTTCCTGCAGCGCCTGTGGACCAGCGGCGAGCAAGAGGTCGAGTTCCACGGCAAGTACCTGGAACTGCCGCCTCGGAAGGTGTTCCCGCGACCGGTCCAGAAGCCGCACCCGCCGATGTGGATGGCGGCGACCAGCCCGATGAGCTATGCGCTCGCGGGCGACTACGGACTCGGAGTGCTGGCCTTCGGCATGGCCGTCGACAAGGACGCGATGGGCCGCAGGCTCGCCGAGTGGCGGGCTGCCATGGCCGCGTCCACGCGGCCCATCTCCGTCAAGAACGAGCAGGCCGCCGTCTTCATGATGTGCTTCTGCGCCGAGTCGGAGGCGGCCGCCAGGGCGATCTGCCAGGACTCCTTCGTTCACTACCTGGACGTCACCGTCGAGCACTTCCTGCGCTGGGGCGCCAAGCGCGAGCTGCCGCCCGGCTACGAGTGGTACGCGACAGCGCTGAAACGAGGCCCGGCAAGGTCGGGTCCCGGCGAAATTCGAGTACCTGCAGGAGAACGGCATGATCCTGGTCGGCTCCCCGGACATGATCGCCGAGCGGATCCGCGGCTTCCGGGACGCGGGCGCGACGCAGATGCTCGTCGCCATGCAGCTCGGTGACATCCCGCACGAGCAGGTCATGAAATCAATCCGGCTGTTCGGCGAGGAGGTCATCCCGGCCATCGGATAGCTCGAACCGCGACAATGACCGAGGGTAACGGAGGGCGCATGGCCGAGCCGGTGGCGGCGGGTACCGGCCCGCTGCGAGACGTCCGGGTGCTGGATGCGTCGAATCTGATCGCCGGCCCGCTGGCCACGATGCTGCTGGCCGACCTCGGTGCCGAGGTCGTGAAGATCGAGCACCCGTCCGATGGTGACTCGCTCCGCAATCACGGCGGGCAGAAGGACGGTCATGGCCTGTGGTGGAAAGAGCTTGGCCGCGGCAAGCTCTGCATCACCCTGGATCTCGGCAGTCCGGAGGGGCAGGACATCTTCCGCCGGCTGGCGAGCGAGGCCGACGTCGTAGTGGAGAACTTCCGGCCGGGAACGATGGCCAGGTGGGGGATCGATTACCCGGCGCTGCGGGCAGCCAGCCCGGCGCTCGTGATGGCCCACGTGACGGGCTTCGGCCAGACGGGACCGATGTCGACGCTGCCCGGCTTCGGCACTATCGCCGAGTCCATGAGCGGGTTCGCGCACCGCAACGGGCCCGCCGATGGCCCGCCTATGCTGCCGCCGTTCGGGCTCGCCGATACCGTCACCGGCATCACTACCGCGCTCGCGATCATGACAGCACTATGGGAAACGAGGTCAAGCGGGGCTGGTCAGGAAGTCGACGTCTCCATCATCGAGCCGCTGCTGACAGTTCTGGAGCCGCAGATCATCGAGCATGATCAGCTCGGTCGGGTAGCACAGCGAGTAGGGAACCGGTCTACCGTCAACGCGCCGAGGAATATGTACCTGTCCAGCGATGGCCGGTGGCTCGCGCTATCGACCAGCACTCAGTCGACAGCTGACCGGCTACTCGAGCTCATCGGCAGGCACGACGTGGTCGAGGAGCCGTGGTTTCGCAGCGCCGCCGAGCGTGCCAAGCATGCCGACGAGCTCGACGAGATCGTCGGCGGCTGGGTCGGCTCCCTCGATCATGCGGCCGTCGTCTCGGCGTGCCAGAACGCCGGCGTGCCGATCTCCACGGTGTACGACGTCCGCGACATCGTCGCCGATCCGCAGTACGCCGCGCTCGGCTCGATCGCCAGCGTGCCAGACGACGACCTTGGCCTGCTGCGGATGGTGAACACGCCGTTCCGGCTGTCCCGGACCCCGGCCAGCATCCGCTGGGCCGGGCCGCGGCTGGGCGAGCACAATGACATCGTGTACGGCCGCCTCGGGCTAACCGAGGCCGAGCTCACCAAGCTGCGGGAACAGGGCGTGATCTGATGGCCCATGCGCACGGGCAGGCACAGTCGTCGGGGCAAGCACCGGCAGGCGACAGCGAGTCTGCCCTGGCGGGTACCGGCTGGACGCATGAGCTCCTCGCGGAACTGGACCGCTACGCCGCGTCGGCAGCGAACTGGGGCCGGTGGGGGGACGATGACCAGCTCGGCACGCTGAATCTGCTGACGCCAGAGCGTCGGCGCGCGGCTGCGGCGCTGGTCAGGACCGGGACGTGCGTGACGCTTGGACGCCGCATCGGCGGCCCGCCGCAGCCCGACGACCCGCAGCCCCCGCTGCAGCTGATGAAAGCATCCGGCGAGGCCGCACCGCCCAGGGGCGGCAGCCATGCCAGCGACTGGATTGGCCTGGCGCCGCACGGCTTCGCGGTCACCCACGTCGACGCCTTCTCGCACCAGTTCCTCAACGGCGAGATGTACAACGGACAGCCCGCGAACCTCGTCACTACCAGAACCGGTGCAGGCGCAGGTTCGGTCGAGGCGTTCGGCGGCGGCATCGTCGGCCGTGGCGTGCTGCTGGACCTGCCAGCCGCGCTGGGGCGGCCCTGGCTGGAGCCGGGGGAGTACGTGCGCCCGGCCGATCTGGACGCGGCCGCGGCCCGGCAAGCCGAGGTCCGGCCAGGTGACATCCTGCTCGTCCGCGTCGGACGAGACGCCAGGACCGCGCAGCACGGCAGGACCGATCCGGTCACCGCGGGCTTGCCCGGGCTGGCAGCGGACTGCCTGCCATGGCTGCGCGAGCACGATGTCGCGCTGCTCGGCTGCGACGGCGTATCCGATCAGATGACGCCCGGCGGCGCTCCGCATCCCATGCCGGTGCACGCCGGCGCGCTGGTGCTGCTCGGCCTTCCGCTGCTGGACAACGCCTGGCTGGAAGACCTTGCAGCGACCTGCGCAGCGGAAGGCCGGTGGGAGTTCCTCGCGGTGATCTGCCCGCTGCGGTTGCGGCGCGCCACCGGGTCGGCAGTCAACCCGGTCGCGGTGCTGTGAGATGACGGTGCTGTCAGATGACGGTGCTGTGAAATGACTGGCCGGGAACCCCTTGCGCAGATCGTCGGCGTGGGGGAGTCGGCCTACTCGCGCGGCACTGACCAGTCTGAATGGGAACTGGCCGTCGACGCGGTCAGCCGCGCGCTCGGCTGACGCCGGGCTGGCAGCCAGTGATGTCGACGGGCTGGTCCGCTATTCCTACGACGACGTGGACGAGGCGATGCTGGCCCGCTCTCTCGGCCTGCGGATCGGTTACTACTCGCAGACCGGCTACGGCGGCCTGGGTGCGCCAGCGGTACTCGCGCACGCCTGCGCCGCGGTGGCCAGTGGCCTGGCCAGAGTCGTGGTCTGCTATCGCGCGCTGAACGGGTGGAGCAAGACGCGCTACGGCCGGGCGGAGCGAACGCTAGGTGCCGGGCTCGGGTCTGCCGACTTGGTGGCCGTCGGCGACCGCGCCCCGTCGGGTGCCTTCGCCGGGCCTTACGGCCTGCTCAGTCCTGGCCAGGTAATGGCTCTGTGGGCCCGGGAGTACCAGTGGCGGGCCGGCCTGACAGACGCGCAGCTGGCGTTGGCGCTTGGCCAGGTCGCCATCAGCCAGCGGCAGTTCGCCGCGGCCAACCCGCGCGCAATCCTGCGGGACAGGCCGCTGGACATGGCCGGATACCTGGCCGGCCGGATGATTTCCACTCCGCTCCGGCTCTATGACCTGGCACTGGAGTCGGACGGAGCGGCCGCCGTGGTGGTCGCAGCCCCGCCGGTTGCCGCAGCACTCAGCCGGCCGGGTGTGAGCGTGCTCGGCGCGACGGCGAGCCTGTTCCGCTACGCCGAGTCGATCTCGGTCTACGGTGAGTTGCGCAACGGACCGCAGTACCGCGCCATCGCGGCCAGGCTGCTCAGCGACGCCGGACTGCAGCCAGGTGACATCGCAGTTGCGATGATTTACGACGCCACGACGATATCGGTGCTGCTGGGCCTGGAAGCTTATGGCTTTCACGAGCCGTTCACGGCGTGGCGTGCGGTGGCCGAACACGGTACCGGCGCGGCCAGCCCGCTGCCGGTTAACACCAGCGGGGGTCACCTGTCCGAGGCCTACGTGCACGGCATGAACCATCTGACCGAGGCGGTCAGGCAATGCCGCGGCGAGTCGGCCAATCAGGTCAGCCGGAGCGGGCCGGTGCTCGTCAGCTCCGGCCCGAGTGCCGCGCTGCTGGCGCCATGACGAGCGAGCCGGTGGCAGGCCGGATCGTGCCGGGGGAGACTGCGCTCACGGATGCCTACTGGGCGGCGGCGCGGCGCGGCGTGGTCTTGCTGCAGCGGTGCGCAGACTGCGGGATCGTGGTGCATCCGCCTGAGCCGGTGTGCCCTGGCGGCAGCGCGCACGAACTGCGCTGGTTCGAGGCGTCCGGCCAGGGCGCTGGTCGGCTTCACCAGCGTCGAGCACGCGGTGCATCCGGCCGTGCGCGGCGCGGCTGCCCTATCTGGTCGTGCTGGTTGAACTTGACGAGGGCCCGCGGCTCATCTGCAACCTGGCGGCGGATCAGCCCGGTTCTGACGCGTCGGCTGGACCAGGACCTGGCGCTCGTGTCGAGCTGCGCCTCGGCCGGGCAGCCGGCGGCCTCGACCTCCCGGTCGCCTACCTAGCGGCCGGGCCAGAGGCTAGCCGTCGCACCCGATAGCGAGACTGCGCGTCGCCTTCGCACGAGCTGGCAGTACCCGGCGCACGGCACGGATCAACGCGCACCGAGCGTCGCGCCGCCAGGAGACCTTCGCTCCCGCGACGGCAACCGTCACGGCGGCGCCGCACCGATAGCCCGCCACCAGTGCCGTCGAGTGCGCGACCAGGCCGGCACTGAAGTCGATCCGGTACATCAGCCCTGGCGGCTCCTCGCAGTGCGCCGGGCGGCGCCGGCGGCAGCTGGCGCACCAGCAACGCGAGTCTGCGGGCCTGAGCTCCGGTCACCCTGACTGTGACCGGGCCGGCCGATGAGGCGAGCAGCGGGACAGATCGGAAACCGGTCACCTCAGCGACCGGCCGGGATGGCGGCGCCAGCTGCCGGGACGGCGGCAGGCTAGCGGACGAGGAGCAGCCGGAGACGCTGAGCAGGACGACGAGGCCTGCCATCACAATCGCCGGGAGCCGTCGCATACCGCTTCGACGAACCAAGGCCCCGCGTGGTTCCGGGCTTAGCTGACTGCGAGTGTCCCGCTGCCTGAGACGGCGGGCCTGCGGGCGAGACTGGCGACATATTGTCGGCGCATGGAACCCGCTTATGCCGCGATCGCGCGGCTAGTCTTCGGATACGCTGACCGGCTCGACGCCGGCGATCTAGCCGGGATGGCGGCCCTGTTTGCCGGGGCCACGCTCCGGACGGCGTCCGGCGAGGGCGCAACGTTTACCGGCTCAGCCGAAGTGTTCGCTGCGTTCGACGGCAGCGTACAGCGGTTCGAGGACGGGACCCCGGCAACCAAGCACGTCACGACCAATCTGATCGTGGACGCTGACGAAGCGGCCGGGACAGCATCGGCCCGGTCGTACTTCACCGTGCTGCAAAGCCGCCCTGCGCTGCCCCTGCAGCCGATCGTGGCCGGCCGGTACGAGGACGCCTTCGCCCGCGACGCTGACGGTCAGTGGCACTTCGCCGACCGGCTGATCGTCATCGAGCACGTCGGCGACGTCAGCCAGCATCTCCGGGTGCCGGTCGACCAAGAGCCGGCTGCCGTACTGACCGACACGGCTGACTGACGCGCCGACTGGCCCGGGAACTAGCAGCCCTGCCGGCTGCTAGTTCCCGGCTCGTGCCAGTCAGGCGAGGGCTGACCACCCACCAGGCCCGTACCGACCAGTCGGTTGAGCGTTCGCCGGACCGGAGCTAGCGTGTCTTCTGGGTGGCAACACCGGCCACAGGACGGAGAAAGCGCATGAAGGTGGATCCGGCCGGGGCGGGCTTCGACGACCGCCGGCTTGAGCGCATCACTGAGCACCTGCAGCACCGGTACATCGAGGGCGGGCGCATCGCTGGCTGCCAGGTTGCCGTCGCCCGTCACGGCCAGGTTGCCTATTTCCGCTCGCTCGGGCACCGGGACCTGGAACGGTCGCTGCCCGTCGAGGAGGACACCATCTGGCGGATCTACTCGATGACCAAGCCGATTACCGGGGTGGCGCTGATGACGCTGTATGAGCGGGGGATGTTCCAGCTCAGTGACCCGGTATCGCGTTTCATCCCGCAGTGGCGCGATCTGAAGGTCCGCGAACGAGCGGAGGACGGCTCGGAGCAACTTGTCGATCCGCAGCGGCCGATGACGGTGCGCGATCTGATGACGCACATGTCCGGCCTTGGCTTTGCGGGCGGCCGCACGTTGCAAGAGTTGTTCTCGGCCGGCAACGCCGCCAAGGCTGACGGGTTCACCCCGGGCACGCGGCGCGGCCGCGGTGCCACCTTGGAGTCCATGGTGGAGCACTATGCGAACTATCCGCTGGAGTTCCATCCCGGTACCCACTGGCTCTATTCGGTGTCGACAGACATCTGCGGCCGGCTCGTCGAGATCATCTCGGGGCAGCGCTTCGACGACTATCTGCGTCAGACGCTCTTCCAGCCTCTCGGCATGACCGACACCGGGTTCGCGGTACCGGACGAGAAGGCGAACCGGTTCGCCGCGTGCTACTGGCGTGACGCGAACAAGAAACTTGTCCTGACCGACGATCCGGAGCGCAGCGGATACCGGACTGAGCCCTCGTTCTTGTCCGGCGGCGGCGGGCTGGTCTCGACGACGACCGACTATCTGCGGTTCTGCCAGATGCTGCTGGGCGGCGGCGAGCTAGACGGGGTGCGCATCCTGGGCCGCAAGACGATCGAGCTGATGACGGCTAACCACCTGCCTGGCGACGGCGACCTTCAGTCCGTCGCGGTGCCCGGCGGCTATGGCGAGTTGGGATTCGCGGGCATGGGGTTCGGGCTGACCGTCGCCGTCGCCAAAGCGCCAGCACTAACCCAGGTCATCGGCTCAGCGGGTGAGTTCATGTGGGGCGGCGCGGCGTCGACGATCTTCTGGGTGGACCCGGCGGAAGATCTCACCGTGGTCTTCATGACCCAGCTCTTGCCCTCTGGCACGTTCAACTTCCGCGGGCAGCTCAAGACCCTCGTGTACCCGGCAATCACCGACTAACGATTTCCGCTGGCGCGGGTCACCAGCGGCGAAAACCTTTGCACCAGCCGGGCCAGCTCCGGGTTACACCGCTGTCGAACGGGCCGCCGCCCCTCCGGGCCCCCGGCACCCGGTACCACGCCCTAGCGCACTCGCCGACTTTGCCGATGGGACGGGCAGCGCATATCAGGCCGCCCCGGCTGCCGGGGTAGGGCAGCGGCACAGCCAGGCAGCGCGGGTCGGTCCACACCACGCCGACGATCTGGCTGACCCGCGCCGTCTGCGCCAGCGCAGGGGACGGCGTGCACTTCGCGGTTGCCACTCGGTGGCCAGTTGCGGGGAGCCACGTGATGCCGCCGACAAGCTGGCCGCCATTGCTGACGACACCGTGCACACATGAGCCGGCCCGGCCCGGTGAGCGTTGCAGGCAGAGCAGGCCAAGGACGGCCATCTGGATGGGCTGTGTCACGCGCACGCAGTTCGTCGGCGACGACAGGACCACACCCGTGTAAAACTCACTAAACGAACCTGAGTTGGGCTGAGGCGCCTGCGCGCAGCCGACGACCACGAACCCGATCACGATCGCGCCCGCCAGGCAACTCACGCGCCTGCCGGTGCCATGAACCGCTGCCCGCCTGCTACCGGTCACCCTGCTAAGACGCCGGTGGCCAGCTACCGGCTCCCGCGTCCGTAACCCCCTCCGCGAAAGCTCATTAGCCGGATGCCGCTGTTCGCAAGGCTCCCGGTCAGTCAGGACTGGGCGGCTCGCGCGGACGGGCGCGCGCCGCCGGCCAGCACGCCGCCGTCCACCGGCAGCGCGACACCGTTGACGTGACCGGCATCGGCCGAGCAGAGCCAGAACACCGCGGCAGCGATGTCATCAGGATCAGCCATCCGCCCCTGGGGCAGGTGGGTTCCGGTCAGCCAGTCCGGGTGGGCCTCCGTAAACGCCGCCAGCATGGGCGTCCAGACCAGGCCGGGGCAGACGGCGTTGACCCTGATCCCGTCTGCCGCGTACTCCACCGCTACCGACCGGGTCAGGCCGATAACGCCGAACTTGCTGGCGGCGTAGCCAGAAAGCTCAGGCGTTCCGGTGAGGCCGGCAGCAGACGAGGTGTTGACGATCGCGCCGCCGCCGGCTGCGAGCATCACCGGGATCTGATACCGCATGCAATTCCAGATCCCGGTGAGGTTGACGTCCAGGATCCGCTGCCAGTCCTCGCGGCTGGTCTCGTGCACCCGGGTCCGCTCACCGGTGATGCCGGCGTTGTTGTGCGCGAAGTCGAGGCTGCCAAACTCGGCCACGGTCGCCTGCACCGCGGCCTGAATGTCCTCGCTGCTAGCGACATCAGCCTGGACGAACAGCGCCCCGGCGCCGGCGTCGCGAACGAGGGCGGCCGTCTCCTCACCCCGGGCCGGGTCGATGTCAACCACGGTGACCGCGGATCCGGTCCTGGCGAAGCGCATGGCCACGGCGCGGCCGATCCCGCCGCCTGCGCCGGTCACGAATGCGGTCGTCATGCCAGCAGTCTTCCCGGTCGCCGTGCCTGCTGGCCGCCGCGTGCCGCTGACCGGGATGAGTTGATGACAGCCAGGACCGCTGCGGCAGACAGTGTTGCTACGAGCCCGGGACTGCCGGGCTGCCAGCGATTCGCAGGGAAGGATTGCGGATGCGTCCAGTCGATGCGTTGGACAAGGCCAGGTCGCTCGCCCCAGTGCTCCGCGAGCGGGCGTTCGCCACCGAGGAAGCGCGCCGGGTCTCCGACGAGACCGTCGCCGAGCTCAAGGAGGCGGGCCTGTTCCGGATTCTGCAGCCCGCCAGGTTCGGCGGTTACGAACTCGATCCGCAGGTCTTTCTCGAAGTCGCGATGATCATCAGCGCCGCCTGCTGCTCCACCGGGTGGGTCTACTCGGTCATCGGCGTGCACAACTGGCAGCTCGGCCTGATGCCGGAACAGGCGCAGGAAGACGTGTGGGGATCAGATCAGGACACCCTGATCTGCTCGTCCTATACACCACGAGGAAACGTGGAGATCGTGGCGGGCGGATACCGGCTGAACGGCCGATGGTCCTTCTCCTCCGGCTGTGACCACGCCCAGTGGGCCATCCTCGGCGGCGCTGCCACCGACGACGCCGGTGACGTGCGGCGGCTGTGCTTCCTGGTGCCGCGGTCCGACTTCGTGATCGATGACGTGTGGCGGGTCGTCGGCCTGCGCGGCACGGGAAGCAACGACGTCGTGGTCACTGACGCGTTCGTGCCCGAGCACCGCACGCACGACTACCGGTCCGGAAGCGTGACCAGTGACTCGCCCATCTACCGGCTGCCGTTCGGCCCGGTGTTTACCTTCGGGATCGCGGCGCCGCTGCTCGGCGCGGCCCAGGGCGCGCTAGACGACCACATCACCTGGACCGCAGAGCGCATGCGGATCACCAGGGGCACCCGCGTTGCCGAGGAGCCCTTCTCGCAGGCCCGGGTCGCCGAAGCGGCAGGCGAACTGGACGGCGCCCGGCTCCAGCTGAATCGCGACCTCCACGACATGATGGCGCTGGCGAGTGACGAGAAGGACATCCCGGTCGAGGTCAGGGCCAGGGCCCGCCTCGATCAGGTGCGTGCCACCCAGCTTGCGATCTCTGCGGTGGACCGGGTGTTCCAGAACTCCGGTGGCCGGGTGCTGCATGAACTCAACCCGATCCAGCGAGCCTGGCGGGACATCCACGCCGGCGCCCAGCACAACAGCAACGTGCCCGAGCCGATGCTGATGGCCTACGGCGCCATGTCGTTCGGCCTGTCGATAGCCGACAGCGGAATCTAGCCGTCCTCAGTTCCAACTCCCCGCCCTGGAGCAGCCATGCCCGAGTCCCTGAGCTACGAAGAGACCAGTCGCACCACCAAGGTCGGTGGCTTGGCCGTGCACTACCACGAGGCCGGCAGCGGCGAGCCGCTGTTCATGCTGCACGGCGCCGGTCCCGGTGTGTCGGCCTGGAGCAACTTCTCCGGCAGCCTGCCTGGCTACAGCGAGCACTTTCATACCTACCTCATCGACCTGCCGGGCTTCGGCGGGACTGAGACACCAGCCGAGTTCGACCGGCACTGGATGAGCTGGACCGCCGCGATGCTGGCCGGGTTCATGGACGACCAGGGCCTGGACAAGGTGCACCTGATCGGCAACTCGCTCGGCGCGGCGGTCGTGGTCAGGTTCGCGCTGGACTTCCCGGACCGGGCGAACCGGCTGGTGCTGATGGGCCCGGGCTCGGCACTGTCGATCGGCTTGTTCACGCCGCGGCCGAGTGAGGGCATCAGGCGGATCATGGACTTCCACGCGCCGCCCGGCCCGACCAGGGAGAAGATGGCCGCCTTCCTGAAGACCCTGGTGTACGACGAGTCCCTCGTCACCGACGAGCTGATCGAGGAACGATTCCAGGCTGCGACCACCCCGGCGACCGACGGCCTGGCTGCCATGCAGCGGGCCAACCGCAACCCGGCTTTCGCCGAGTCTGGCGAGCTGTGGCGGGAGGTATCGAAGGTCCAGCACGAGGTGATGGTCATCTGGGGCCGGGAGGACCGGGTCCAGCCGCTGGACGGCGCGTTCCTCACCTTCCGGATGCTGCAGAACGCCCGGCTCTACGTGCTCCCCAAGGCCGGGCACTGGGCGCACATCGAGCAACGGGCCGAATACGAGCGGGTCACCACCGATTTCCTGCTGGCCGGTTAACGCTGCTGCTGCAGGGATCGCAAGATGAGGAGTACAGCGGAATGAAGATTCACAGCCTGGGCTACGTGCGGCTGGAGTCGACGGTTACCAGCCAGTGGCGCGGGTTCGCTGAGGACGTGCTCGGCATGCACGCCGACGACGGCCCGGACGGCTCGCTCCGGCTGCGCATGGACGAGCGTCCAGCCCGGATCATGATCGTGCCGGGTGACGCGGACAAGGTCGCGGCGGTCGGGCTGGAGTTGCGGGATCAGGCGGCGCTCAATGCCGCGGTGGCTGAGCTCGGCGCGGCTGGCATCGCCGTAAAGGAAGGGAGCACCGCAGACGCGGAGGAGCGGCTGGTCGAGCGGTTCGTCAGTCTCGAGGATCCCGGCGGCAACCCGCTCGAGCTGTTTTTCAGCCAGCAGGTCGACGGCCTGCCGGTCAGCTTGCCGCACGGCGGCGAGTTCGTCACCGGCGCCCTGGGTGCCGGGCATGTCGTGCTCCCGGCTGGCGACATGGACGCGACCTTTGACTTCTATACCAACGTCGCCGGATTCAAGCACCGCGACTCGATGGTCGTGCGCATCCCGAATCTTCCGCCGATCCGGCTGCGGTTCCTCGGCTGCAATCCGCGGCACCACACGATCGCTCTGACTCAGGCGCCATCGCCGCAGGGCATGCGGCACATGATGGTCGAAGTGGACTCGATCAAGACCTTCGGCCGGGCCTATGCCCGAGCCAGGGAGGCTGGCGTGCTGAAGACCGAGATCGGTCAGCACTCCAACGACGAGGTGCTGTCCTTCTACGTGTTCTGCCCCGGCGGGTTCGAGTTCGAGTTCGGGGTGCACGGCCGGCACGTCGACGAGAACAACTGGCTGACCCGGGAGCTGACCAACCTCAGTTACTGGGGCTACTGGCCAGTCCAGAGCAGCAAGTAGCCAAGCGGCGAGCAGGAGAGCTGATGGAGCCAACCGAGCACCTGAACGGCGGCATCGCGGCACTGGCCGCCGGGCAGACCGTCTTCGCCTCGTTCGCGCCTGCCGACATCGGCAACGCGCAGGCGATGGCGGCCGGGCCGTACGACGTGGTCGTCTTCGAGATGGAACACAACCCGTTCGACGTCAGTGCGCTGCGGATCAGTCTGCAGTTCCTGCTCGACCGCCGGCTGATCGCCGCGCAGGGGAGCGTCCGGCCGCAGGTCACGCCGTTCGTCCGGATCCCGGCGAACGGCTCGGAGATGACGCAATGGCTGGCCAAGCAGGTGCTGGACTCCGGGGTGTACGGCGTGATCTGGCCGCACGTGAGCACAGTCGCCGAGGCCCGTAACGCGGTCGCTGCCTGCCGGTACCCGCGGCCGCCGGGCTCGCCCGGCTACGAGCCGCCCGGCTTGCGCGGCGACGGCCCGTTCACCGCCGCCCGGTACTGGGGCGTCGACGTCGGTGAGTACTACCGCCGGGCCGACACCTGGCCGCTCGCGCCGGACGGAGACATCCTCGTCGTGATCATGTGCGAGGAAGCCGCCGCCATCCGCAACCTGCCGAAGATGCTCGCCGAGGTGCCAGGCATCGGCGTGGTGCTGATCGGCGAGGGCGACCTGAGCCAGGACCTCGGGCACCCCCGCGCCTACGAACACCCTGACGTCGAGGCGGCGATTGCCGACGTGGTCGCCATTTGCGCTGACGCGGGAGTTCCCTGCGGCATCCCGCATGTCACCGAGCAGAACGTGGAAAAGCGCATCGATCAGGGTTTCCGCTGGCTGATGCCGAATCCCGGCCGGACCCACCGGGCGACCGAGATCGGCCGGAAGGCGCTGGCCGAAAGGCAGGTGACGACGTGATCATCGACGTGCACGGTCACTACACGAAAGTGCCGCCCGAGCTCGACGCATACCGCGGCCGGCAGATCCTGCAGCTTGCCAGGGGCGGCGCGAAGGGCAGCCCGGGTATCTCGGACGAGCAGCTCAAGGCGACGCTGCAGGTGCACATCGACGCGATGGCGCTGCGCGGAGTGGATAAGTCCATCTTCTCGCCGCGCGCCGCGTTCATGGGGCATGAGTTCGGCAGCGAGATCATCAGCCGGAACTGGACCGAGGTCAACAACGACCTGATCGCACGGGCGGCCGAGATGTTCCCGGACAACTTCATCCCGGCCTGCCAGCTGCCTCAGTCGCCCGGCGTGAGCCCCGCCAACTGCCTGGCCGAACTGGACCGGTGCGCGGGCATGGGGTTCGTCGGCTGCAATATCAACCCGGACATCTCCGGCGGCGTCGCGCCGCTGACGCCGTCTCTGGGCGACCGCTGGTGGTACCCGCTCTGGGAGAGGATGTGCGAGCTGGACGTGCCGGGCCTCATTCACGCCGGCTCGACGCTGAACCCGCACCTGCACATGAACGGTGCGCACTACGTCAACACCGACGTCGCGGCCGTCGTCGAACTGACGACTTCGAAGGTGCTGACCGACTTCCCTGACCTCAAGCTGGTCATCCCGCACGGTGGCGGCGGCATTCCGTTCCACTGGAACCGGCTGCGGAGCCTCGCCTCCGGACGGTCCGGCACCCCGTTCGAGGAGTCAGTCCGGCGACTGTACTTCGACCTGGCCGTCTATGACGAGGAGGCGATGAACCTCACGATCCGCCGGATGGGCCCGGACAACGTGCTGTTCGCCACCGAGATGCTAGGCACAGCGCAGGCCACCGATCCGGTCACCGGACGTCCGTTCGACGACACGCTGGCGCTGGTGCAGGGCATGGACTGGCTGTCGGCCGACGACAAGTACAAGATCTTCGAGGGGAACGCGCGGCGGCTGTACGCTCGCGCGGACTTCTGACGGTGCCGGGTGATGCTTGCCGCCAGACCAGCCGCTCCGACCGGAGCGGACATGCCCGGTAGCCAGCCGCCCCTGCCAGCTGGCCGGCTGGTCAGCGATGCGGTCACGTTTCGCCGGATCCTGAGCCACTTCGCGACGGGCATCGTCGTAGTGACGGCCGACGACGGCGAGCCGATCGGGATGACCTGCCAGTCGTTCTCCTCGGTATCGCTCGACCCGCCGCTGGTGATGTTCTGCCCGGCGCACTCGTCGCAGACTTGGCCGCGAATCCGCGCTGTCGGCACGTTCGCAGTCAACATCCTGGCGGCCGACCAGGAAGAGATCTGCCGCAAGTTCGCCGTGTCGGGCGCCGACAAGTTCGACGGCGTTGCCTGGTCGCCCGGCATGACCGGGGCGCCGATCCTGTCCGGGGTGATCGCGCATATCGAATGCCGCCTCGAGTCGGTGCTGGCCGGCGGTGATCACGACATCGTTACCGGCCGTCCGCTGTACGTCGGCGAGGGCCCCGGATCCGAGCCGTTGCTCTTTTTCCGCAGCCAGTACGGAGGCTTCTCCGGCTGACATCCCACTTGACGAAGGGACTGGTCGACGACATGACAAGTACAGCTAATGAGCGCCCGCCGGCCTCGTGGGACAGCGAGACCGACGTGATCGTGGTGGGCGGCGGCTTCGCCGGCCTGGTCGCCGCGGCGACCGCCAGGGGACGCGGCAGCGAGGTCATCGTGCTGGAGGCTGGCGACGAGCCTGGCGGGATCATGCGGATCTCCTCGGGTGAGTACTGGATTCCTAACAACGCCTACCTGCGCGAGGCCGGCATCGAGGACCCGCGCGTTGATTGCCTGCGGCTGATGGCCAGGCTCTCGTACCCGACGAGGTATGACCCGGAATCCCCGACCCTGGGCCTGCAGGACCGGCCGTTCCGGCAGATCTCCACCTACTACGATGTCGCCGCGACAGCGGTCGCCGAGCTCACCCAGATCGGCGCGATGGGGTCGGTGCTGAGTGACGGCGTCACACCGGACGGCGTGTTCAACCCGATGGGCCACCTTGAGTACCACGCCGAGCTGCCCGAGAACAAGATCGAGTACGGCCGGGCGCTGATGGCGGATACTGGCGGCACGCACGGGCCCGGCCAGGGCCAGCAGACCGTCGACCTGCTGGTCGCACACGCCGCCAGGGCCGGGATTGAGTTGCGCACCGGCCACGTCGTGCATCATGCCTTCAGCAACAGCCGCGGCGAGGTAGTCGGCGTGGCCGCCGACGCAGGCGGGGTGACCAAGGCCATCCGCGCTCGCAAGGGCGTGATCTTCACCAGCGGAGGCTTCTTCCACAACACCGCGCTGCGCACGCTGCTGCTTCGCGGCACGGTCTGGGGGGCAACCGCTCCGTACACCAACACCGGCGCGCTGATGAGCATCGCGGCCAGCGTCGGCGCTCTGCTGGAGAACACCGACAGCTGCTGGTGGGGCCAGATGGGAGTCGAAGAAGTACTCGACGCCCAGCGCAGCGACAACATGGCGTTCTGGCTATACGGCGACAGCATGGTGATGGTCAACCGCTACGGCGTGCGGGTGGCCAACGAGAAGGCGCACTACAACGAGCGCGGCCGCGTTCACAGCGTCTACAACGCCAGCACCAAGCAATACGAGAACAACGTGCTGTTCCAGGTGTACGACGCGGCAACAGCCGACAACCCGGAGATGGGCGTGAAATACCCGGTCCCGTTCCCTGGCCAGTCGACCGAGCATGTCATCAGCGGCAACACCTGGGCCGAGCTTGCGGCTAACATCGACGCCCGGCTAGCCAAGATCGCCAACCGGACCGGTGGCGTCAAGCTCGACGAGCGCTTCGCTGACCGGCTCGGCGACACCGTCACCCGGTTCAACTCCTTCGCCGAAAGCGGTCATGACGACGACTTCTTCCGCGGCGAGCGGCAGGCGGAGCACGGGTACAGCGTGATGGGCCTGACCCGCGGGGTGAACCGGACCATGTACCCGTTCGCCTCGTCCGGTCCGTACTATGCGCTGCTGCTCGGCGCGGCCGGCTTCGACACCAATGGTGGCCCGGCAATCAACGAGAACGCCCAGGTCGTCACGCCGGACGAAACGCCGATCCCCGGTTTCTACGCGGCTGGCAACTGCGCGGGCTCACCTGGCCATGGCGCGTACTGGTCCGGCGGTGCCACGCTGGGCAACGCCCTGGTCTGGGCCTACCAGGCAGGTGCGCACGCCGCGGCCGAGCCGGTCCGGGACACCCAGTGAGCAGCCCGGACTTCTGGGAGCGCCGGTTCGAGGGCAAGGTCGCCCTCGTTACCGGCGGCGCCCGCGGCCAGGGCCTGGCCGAGGCGCAGCGATTCAGCCGGGAGGGTGCCGCCGCCATTGCCGTCGACGTGCACGACGAGGCTGACGTAGGGCCCGGCATCAGCTACTACAAACTCGACGTCACGTCCAGGGACGACTGGGCCAGAGTCGTCAAGCAGATCGTCGACGACCACGGCCGCATCGACGTGCTGGTCAACAACGCCGGAATCGGCATCGCCGAGACGATCGCCACGGTCACCGAGCAGGAATGGTCGGCGGTCATGGCGGTGAACCTCGAGGGTGCGCTGATCGGCATGCAGGCCGTCGCCCCGCTGATGCGGGACGCCGGCGGCGGGGCGATCGTCAACACCGCTTCTGCAGCGGCGTTCTACGGTTTCGCGCTGCCCGCCTACAACGCGAGCAAGTGGGCGCTGCGCGGCCTGACCAAGACGGCCTCACTGGAGTTCGCCACCTGGGGCATCCGGGTGAATGCCGTGCACCCCGGCCTCGTGGTGTCACCGATGAGCGACGGTGCGCCGGAGACGACTGAGCGCATCAGGCTGGCCACCCCGTTGCGCCGCGGCGCGCGGCTGGACGAGATCGCAGCCCTGGTTGCCTTCCTGGCCAGCGACGAGGCGACCTTCATCACCGGCTCTGACTTCGTCATCGATGGCGGGCTGCTGGCTGCGGGCGCGATGGGCGAGGTGTCCTACGACTTCGGCTCGTAGGCCTCGTTAGGAATAGGCACAGTAATAAGGAGAAGGCGATGACCGCACAACTTAGCTCCGATGCGATCGAGATCGGCGTGGTCGTCCGCGACCCGGATAAGTGCCTGGAGTTCTACCGCGACGTTCTCGGGCTGGCCTACATCGGCGACCTCGACTTCGGGGTCGCGCGCATGTGGCGCTTCCAGGCCGGCACCTCAGTGGTGAAGTTGCTGCAGTTCAAGGAAGAGCCAACGGCTTCGAGCCCGCCGGGCGAGGTGACTGCGACGGGCTACCGCTACATGAGCTTCTTCGTTTCCAATATTGATGATCTTGTCGCGGAGTGTGCCAGCTTCGGCGCGGCGGTGCCGATCCCGGTGACCGAGTTCCAGCCCGGCTCCCGCTTCGCTTTCGTCGAAGATCCCGAGGGCAATCGCATCGAACTGCTCGACATCGCGGCCTAGCCGGCGATGGATGTCAGGCACCGACCGGAGGTAACACGATGACCGAAACCGACGTGCTGCAGGACCTGGCCGGCCGGCTGAGATCGGCTGGAGTCCGAGCAGGCGATCAGGGAAACGATGGTTCGGTATGCGCAGACGCTTGACTATGGCGACAGCTCCGGGTGGGCCGCCTGTTATACCGCGGACGGAGTCTTCGACGTGCGCCGCCGGGGCGAGCCGCTGTTCCGGCATCAGGGGTCGCAGGCGCTGGCTGCGTTCGCCGACGGCCATACCTCCGCGCCTGCCGTCTATCACAAGCACGTGCTCGGGCTGCCGTCGATCAGCCTGTCGGAGGACGGCAAGTCGGCGACCGCCAGCACGTACTTCATGATGGTGCACGAGTCACCTGACGGACCGCAGGTCCTGGTCTTCGGGCGTTACCTCGACGAATTCGCCCGCGGCGACGCGGGCTGGCAGCTCGCCGAGCGCGTCGTCGACATGGAGGACGTCGGGACGCGCACGCTGCCGTGACCGTGCCCGCTAAGACCGTGCCCGCTTAGACCGTGCCCGCTTAGACCGTGCCCGCTTAGACCGTGCCCGCTCACACCGCTCCGAGGTAGAGGCTGGCCAGCGCGTCGTTCAGCTCGGCGGGCGGGCCAGCCGCTACCACCCGGCCGGTGACCATTACCGCTCCGGTATGGGCGATCTCCAGTACCGTCCGGGCGAACTGCTCCACCGCCAGCACCGTGGTTCCGCGGGAGACCATGGCGACCACTTGCCCGTACAGCATCTCGACCACGCGTGGTGCAAGCCCGGTCGATAGCTCATCCAGAAGCAGGAACTCCGGCTCGGTGGCGACTGCCCTGGCCAGCGCAAGCATTTGCTGCTCACCGCCGGACAGGGTGCCGGCCAGCTGGCGCCGCCTGGTCGCGAGCACCGGGAACGTGTCATAGACGCGGGTCTCGATCTCGGGCAGGCTGCCGCCGAGATGTGTCACCAGCCTGATGTTCTCGGCAACCGTGAGGTTGGGGAACACGCCGCGCCCTTCCGGCAGCAGGCACACGCCACGCCTGGCGAGGGCAAACGGCTGGATGCCGGAGACCGGCTCGCCGTTGAGCGCGACCGAGCCGCTGCCGACGGCGTGCAAGCCGGCAATGACCCGGAGCAAGGTGGACTTGCCCGCGCCGTTCGGCCCGAGAACGGCGAAGAGCCCGCCCTTGGGCACGGTCAGGTCGATGCCGTGCAATACCTCGATCGCTCCGTAGGCAGCCGTCAGGCCGGTGAGCTCGAGCATGGGGGCACGACCGTCGGACTGCTGGCCGGCGTTCACTGCGCCGCTCCCGCGGATGCGCCGAGGTAGGCCTCGATGACGGCCGGGTTCGCGCGGATTTCCTCGGGCGTGCCGGTGGCCAGGATCTCGCCCTGATCCAGCACCGTGACCGTCGAGCAGACCGGCATGACCAGCTCCATATCGTGCTCCACCAGGATGATTGACAGACCCTCGGCTGCCAGCTCGCGTAGCAGCCGGCCGAGCGCCTCGGTTTCTGATTCGATGAGCCCAGCGGCAGGCTCGTCGAGTAGCAGCACTTTCGGCCGTGTCATCAGCGCTCTCGCCACTTCGACCAGCCGCGCGATGCCGGTGGGCAAGTGATCAGCGCGTGCCTGCCCGAACGAGGCGAGGTTCATCCGCTCCAGCATCGCCCCGACCGCGGTTCGCGGATCCCCGCCGTTGCTATGGCGGCCCGCGTGCAGTTCGGCAGCGACCAGCAAGTTGTCGTGTACGGTCAGCACGCCGAACAGCTCGAGCTGCTGGAAAGTGCGGGCCAGCCCCCGCCGCGCCCGGCCGTGCGGGCTGCGCTTGGTCACATCCTCGCCGTCCAGGTACACCCGGCCCTGGTTCGGTGACACCAGGCCGGTCGCGACGTTGAACAGCGTCGACTTCCCCGCGCCGTTCGGCCCGATCAGGCCGTGGATGCCGTGCGGCTCGGCGGTGACGCTCGCGCCGCGCAGGGCGGTCACTCCGCCGTATCGCACCGTCACATCGCGAACCTCGAACAGCGCCATCAGTGCCGCCCTTCAATGCTGATCCCGGCATCGGCGATGCCTCCGTCAGCGATGCTGACCGGGCCGCTGGGTTTGGCTGTAGTGCTAGGTGTGGCCGTGCTGCCGGGTGTGGCTGTGCTGCCAGCCAGCGGGCCGCTGGCGGTCACCGGGGCCGTCGCAGACGCCAGCCGCAGTCGTCCGGCCAGGTCACCGGGCAGTCGGCTGACCAGCTTCGTCAGGCCGGCCGCGATGTCGGCGGACACGCCGTTCGGCTGCTTGCCGAGACCGACACCGACCAAGCCGGGCAGCAGTTGCGCGATCTGGTAGATGACCGTTGAGATTGTGCCGACGTAGCCGAAGACGCCGAGCGCGAGCGCGCCGAACGTGGCGCCGCCGACCGTGGCCACGCCGCCCGCCATGATCAGCAGAAGCAACGGCAGGCTCTCCAGGAAGGAGAACTGGGTCGGCGTGACCTGTGTTTGCACTCCCGCCAGCAGCACCCCGCCGATGCCAGCGATGCCTGCCGACAGGGTGAACACCCCGAGCTTCAGCAACGTGGTCCGCATGCCGAGCGTCTCGCTGCCCGCCTGGCTCTCCCGCATGGCAATCAGGGCCCGGCCGAACCGGGAGCGGCGGATCGTCACGACCAGCAGCCCGAAGAGGCAGAAGATCACCGCCAGCACCACCAGGTACGTGCTGTTGCTTGTCAGGTTGATACCGGGGATGCTGAGCCGGGCAATTGGCAGCGCGCCGCTCTCGAACAGCGGCAGAGTGTGGCCGAAGAACGTGACCGACGGCAGCCCGAAGATCCAGGAGTCAAACAGCTCGGCGATGGCCGCGGTCGCCAGGGCCAGGTACAGCCCGCGTAGCCGGATCGCCGGGAGTGCGGTGAGGAGGCCGATAGTCGCCGCGACAGCGAACGCCGCGAGCAGGCCGAGCAAGTTGCCGCCACCGGTGGCATGAGCGAATGCCAGCGCTCCGACACCTGCGAAGGTCATCTGGCACAGCGAGATCTGCCCTGCGTAGCCCAGGAGCGGGACCAGGGAGAGGCCGATCACCCCGAGGGCCAGGCCGGTGCTGAGGAAGTACAGCGGCTGCGTGCTCAACACCGGCGCCAGCACTGCGCAGACCGCGATCAGGAGGACCGACCCGGTTAGGGCTAGGCGATACGAAGGCACCGGGAACGACTCTCGGCTGCGCCGGATGATATAGCCGCGCAGTCGCTCGTGCGGCTGCAGCAACAGGGCGATGAACAGGATGATGATCGGCACCGCCAGCGGCAGGTTCTGCAGCCAGCCGACCGTCGAGACGGGGAGGTAGCCGACGACATAGCTCCCGGCCAGGCCGATGATCGCGGCGCCGACGAACGTCCACGGCAGGCTCTTCAGCCGGCCGATGATCGCGGCTGCGTACGCGTTGATGACCAGCAGGGTCAGCGGCGCCACCGAAAGCTGGAGCGTCGGGGCGATAAGGATGCCGGCGACCGCCGCCAGCGAGGAGCCGAGGACCCAGCTCAGCCGCGAGGCTCGGTTCGGGTTGCCGCCAACGAGCATGAGCAGCGGCCGGTTGTCGACGACCGCCCGCATGTCGATGCCGATCCTGGTGCGGTACAGGATGAACCACAGCACCAGCACGCACGCCGCGAACGTGCCGAGCGTGATGAGCTGCGTCCAGGTCACGTAGGTGCCGAAGAACGAGACCTTGTTGTTGACATAGAACGGCGGGAACGGGCGGGCAGTCTGAGGGTTCCAGATCCACAAAGCTGCGCCCTGCATAGCGATCAGCAGGCCGATCGTGACCGCCAGTTTCGTCGCCTCGCTGGCATCAGCGAGGTTGCGCATCAGCAGCTTCTCCACCCCGCAGCCGAACAGCGGGGCGAGCACGCCGATCACGATCAGCAGCGCCAGCCAGGTCGGCCAGTTCCAGCCGAACCGGAGCTGCCAGAACACGAATGCGCCGAACATGCCGACAGCGCCGTGCGCGATGTTGAAGACGCCGGAGGTGGTGTAGGTGACCACGAGGCCGCTGGCAGCGATGGCGTAGATGGCGGCAGTGACCAGGCCGACGATCGTATAGGTAAGGAACTCACTCATCGCGCGAACCGGCCCCGCTTCCTGCCAGAGTGTCCAGGTCAGTGAGATGGCCGACCCGGCCAGGGCGGCTGACCGCCGCCCTGACCGGGACGAGATGTAGCGCAGCTAACACTGAGGCTAGGCGGCTACGGCTTGACGACCGGCACGTTCGCCGGGTTGCAGTAGAACTGGCCGAGCTTGGTCGGGATCGCCTGGACGAACTTGGCGTTCTCGATCTTCATGACGATGAAGCAGTCGCTCGCCTTGTTCGACGCCGGGTTGATAGTGCCTTGCAGGCCACCACCGGTCCAGTTCGTCTGCTTGGCGACCTGCTGCTCAAGGCAGGTCCTGGTCAGGTTGGATCCGCAGGCCTTTGCCGCTTCCGTGAACAGCAGCCAGGACGAGAACGCCATCTCACCGAAGAAGCCGAGATGTGCGGTCGGAACGTACTTGTGCACGATCTGCTCGTACTGGGCGACTGCTGGAATCGCGCTAGCCGCTTCCAGCGGCTCGGACGGCATGTACACGTAGTAGTTCTTCGCCACTGAGGCTCCGGTCGTAAGGAAGCTCGTGTCGTAGTCCTGCGGCGGTGAGATCTGCAGCGTCGGGTACCAGCCGGCGGTTGACATTGCCTGATCGAGCGCCACGGAGGTGGGGATGGTGTCGTTCAGGAACAGCATCTTGACGCCGGCCTTCTTCATGGCCTCTACGTACGGCGCCCAGTTGACCGAGCCCAGGGCGTTGTACTCGGCGGTGTAGACAACCTTGCCGCCATCCGCCTGGATCGCCTCGTTGTAGGTGTGCTGCTCCCTGGCGCCTGCCGCACCCTCGGCATACAGCGTGCCGATGTGATCCTGCACGCCTGGGTTCTGCTGGAAGATAATCGGGAAGCCGCCGATGTTCTCCTGATTGGCGGGCAACGGGTTGGACGGGTACATGAGCTTGGCGTTGGCTGCCGCCTCGCTGACTGTCGCCGCAGTGAAGTTCGGGATTCCGCACTTCTCCCACGCGGCGACCCCGGTGTTGTCGAGCACGCCCATCGTGCCGACCATGGCGAAGTCCGCGGTGCAGCTCGACTCGACCTGAGGCAGATAGTCGGTCTCCTGCGAGTCGCGCTTGTCGAGGACCAGCTTGCGGCCGAGGATGCCGCCGGCTGCGTTGCACCAGTCCACGTAGGCCGTCGCAGTGTCCCACATGGGCTGCAGCAGGCCGGGCGCGCCCGGCACGTTGATGTCAGCGATGACCGACACCTCGATGCTCTTGGCCTGGACGCCAGTGGCGGTGGCTCCGGTGGCACTCCCCGAGCCGCACACCGCTCCGAGCGTGCCGAAGCTCGCCGACGTTGTGCTGCCATTGCCTGAGGTGCCGCTAGTGCTTGAGGAGCCGCCTGAGCCAGAGCCAGAGGATCCGCAGGCCGCCAGGGCGAGAACACAGAGCGCCGCAAGCGCCGTGTGTATGCGAAGGTGCTTAATTCCCATACTCCCTCCCGGGTGGGTACGGATGGTGATCGTCAGTTTGACCAGCCCACAAGGACCGTTCAATGCACGGTCCCGCTCATCGGCACGGCCTGGCCGGCGCCCGCGGCCGACACTTCGGCAGTCACCGGCTGCTCGCCGGCCTGTTCTTCGGCGAGCTCAATCGCGATGCCGATGAGCATGTCTTCCTGGCCACCGACCAGCTTGCGCTGACCGGCTCGCACCAGGATTTCGGCGCCGGACACTCCGTACCGCTTAGCGGCGCGCTCGGCATGTCGCAGGAAGCTGGAGTAGACACCTGCGTAGCCCATGATCAGCGACATCCGGTCAACGACCGGCTCGCTCTCCATAGCCGGGCGGACGACGTCCTCTGCCGCGTCGGCAAGCGCGAACACGTCAATGCCAGTTCTGATGCCGAGGTGCTCGCATACTGCGGCCAGCACCTCTGTCGGCGTATTGCCCGCGCCCGCGCCGAAGGCCCGGGTGCAGCCGTCGACCTGCAGCGCGCCAGCCCGAATCGCCAGGATGGTGTTCGCGACGCCCAGCGACAGGTTCTGGTGCCCGTGGAAGCCAACTTGCACATCGGGCGGCAGCGCTGCGCGCAGGGCTAGGACGCGATCGCTCACTTGCTCCAGGATCAGTGCGCCCGCGGAGTCGACTACGTAGACGCACTGACAGCCGGCCTCGGCCATGATCTGCGCCTGGATTGCGAGTTCGTCGGGCGGGACCGAATGAGCCATCATCAGGAAGCCGACAGTCTCCAGGCCCAGGTCACGCGCGATGCCGAAGTGCTGCGCCGAGATGTCGGCCTCGGTCGCGTGTGTGGCGACGCGGATGACGGAAACGCCAAGATCGCGCGCTGCCTTGATGTCGTCCACTGTCCCCACGCCGGGCAGGATCAGGCAAGCGATCTTGATGATTCTGGCGGTCTCGGCAGCAGCCTTGATGAGCACTCGCTCGTCGACCGCGCTGAAACCGTAGTTGAATGACGAGCCGCCGAGGCCGTCGCCATGCGTTACCTCTATGACGGGTACTCGCGCATCGTCCAGCGCCCGGACGATCGACCTGACCTGCTGCTCGTCGAACTGATGGCGAATGGCATGCGAGCCGTCGCGCAGGCAGCTGTCCGTCACCCGGACGTCAAGCTCGGCAGAGTAGGGCATTGTCGGGTTACCTCCGGATCAGAGCGGGCCGGCCACGCGGAGTCGGGCCAGCCAGGGCCGCGGACATTAACTTGCGGTCGCTAGCAGACGGCCGGCGATCTCTTCGCCGACCTTGGCGGCAGCAGCCGTCATGATGTCGAGGTTGCCGGCGTACGGGGGCAGGTAATCGCCCGCGCCTTCGACTTGAACGAAGATCGCGACGCGGCCGTCGTCGAACTGCGGGTCAGCGGTCAGCCGGAAGCCGGGCACGTACTCCTGCACTTCCGCTTCCATGGCGCGCACCGAGTCAACGACGGCTTGCTGATCGACGTCACGCGGCACGGCAACGAAGATGCTGTCGCGCATGATGACCGATGGCTTCGCCGGGTTCAGGATGATGATCGCCTTGCCTCGCCCGGCCCCGCCGAGCTTTGCCACGGCCCCGGCGGTGGTCCTGGTGAACTCGTCGATGTTCGCGCGAGTGCCGGGACCTGCGGCTGCTGACGAGACCGACGCGACGATCTCTGCGTACGGCACCTCGGCAACCCGCGACACCGCGTACACCATCGGGATGGTTGCCTGACCCCCGCAGGTGACCATGTTGAGGTTCGGCTTGCCGATGTGCTCAGTCAGGTTCACCGGAGGCACAACGTACGGTCCGACGGCGGCAGGCGTCAGGTCGACTGCGGTGATGTTGCGGGCGGCGTAGAGCGGAGCGTTCGCCACATGCGCTTTGGCCGAGGTCGCCTCGAAGACGAGATCGGGGAGCGGGTCCTGACGAAGGAGCCAGTCCACGCCCTCGGCCGACGTCTGGACGCCAAGCTGAGCTGCGCGGCGGAGTCCGTCGCTGTTGGGGTCGATTCCGACCATCCAGCGTGGCTCGATGCGGTCCGAGCGGCGGAGCTTGAACAGCAGGTCCGTAGCGATGTTCCCAGACCCGACAATCGCCGCATTGAGCACCTTTATTCTCCTTCTACTGGCATCGCTTCCAATGGACATTTCGTTACTTAATGACAAGCAATGTTACGAAATTGTTAACAAGTTGCCCTATCCCATTCAATCGGCGGTCGGCTTATGCTCCAAGCGTGCATGCCGTTGAGCGGGATACTTCACACGAGTCCGTACTAGAACGGGCAAACGCCTTGCTGTCGGCGTTCAGCCCGCGGCATCGCACATTGTCGCTGTCCGGGATCGTGATGCGAACAGGGTTGCCGAAATCGACGGCGCACCGGACCGCCCAGCAGATGATCAAACTCGGCTGGCTGAACTACACCGAAGGCCAGTACTCACTCGGGACGCGCATGTTCGAATTCGCCGGGCTCAGCCCGGTCCGGACGGAGCTGCGCGAAGCCGCGCTGCCGTTCCTCGAGGACCTCTACGAGGCCACGCATGCGACCGTCCATCTGGGCGTGCTGGACGGCCACGAACTCCTCTACGTCGACAAGATCTCTGGCCATCACAAGGTCACTGACCTGTCGCGCGTCGGCGGCCGGATGCCGCTGCATTGCACGGCGCTCGGCAAGTCCATCCTCGCCTTCTCGCCGCCGGAGACTGTCCGCGACGTGGTGCGGCACGGCCTGGTTAGCTACACCGAGGCGACGATCGTCTCGCCGGGCCGGCTAGAGCGAGAGCTCAGCGGCGTGGCTGCCCGGCATGTCGCGTTCGACCATCAGGAGTCCAGCGTTGAGATTATGTGCGCCGGCGCTCCGGTGTTCGGGCCTGACCAGCGGGTAGTTGCCGCATTGTCGGTGACAAGCCCGGTCGGGAGGGCCCGGATGGATCGCATCGCCCCGGCTGTGGTCGCCGCCGCCAGGGGAGTGTCCAAGGCACTGATCAGCAACGCCGTCGGTGTCCGCCGCCCGAGATTAGGCCCGGCCTGAGTCAGTGACGGCCGGCTGCCGGTGACTCGCCAGACATGTGCTCGGCTAGCCGCTCGACCGCGGTTCGAAGCCGGCGGAAATAGGCCGCGCGGCTGAGCAGCAGCTTGCTTGCCGCCTCCTCGTGGCTCCGAAGTGGCTCCAGGTAGCCGGCCACCAGCACGCCACGCAGCAGTCTCTCGCCCTCGCTGTCGCCGAACGCCTCGTCGGCGGCCTGCCAGACCAGCCGCTGCACCGACTCAGCCCGTTCCTGGATAGTCGTGCCCCTGGCGAGGGGGCTGCGGGCCAGCTCGCGCGGCACGCGGAAGTTCTTGAGGACGTCGCGTACCGCGGCGGTGGTAGCTGCAGAAGGCTCCGCGAATTCGGGTACGGGCAGGCCCAGCTCGGTGTAGATCTGGGCGCGGATGAAGGTGAAGACGCCGCCCCGGCCGTAGTCGAGCCGGTGGCACTGCACGGTCGCATCGCCGATCTGGACATCCAGTTCGGCCAGATGCGATGCGCCGAGAGCCCCGGCGAACTCGAGCGCGCCGGGCAGCGCGGGGTCGATCGGAAGGTAGGCGAATCTCGGGCTAGCGGCGCCGCAGCGCAGCATGCCGGCGATGCCGAGCATGGCTTGCACCTGTCCCTGGGCGAAATCAACGGCCGCATGCCAAAGGACCGATTCCCCGGCCGCGGCGTTGCACCGGGCGTGTGCGAGCCACGGCCCGGCAATCGGGTCCTTGTCCGCGAATCCGGGTGCGGTTGCCAGGCTCATGCTCACCAGGAAGCCGCAGATCTTGCCGGCCAGATCCCTGGCGACAGCTACCCGGTCTGGCGCCTCGGCGAAGTACCTGCGGGTGAGCCGCCACCACTCGCGGTCGTGGCTGTGCGTCAGATCCTCGATCCGGTCCGCGTCGCCAGCGCGAACCGAGTCGATCCTGAAACTGACGTTGCCGTCCCAGCCGAATCCCCACCGCAGCAGCGGGTTCTCGACCAGGTGCGCTATATCGATCATCATCGTCAGGTCGCCGGCCATGCCGCCGGAGTACAGATAGTCGGCGATGCGGCGTCGCATGTCGCGCTCCAGCACCGGATTGCGGCGCCGCAGGTCGGCGAGCAGCGCTTTGCGCGCGAGGTCGTGCAACGCGATGCCGCTGCCGAGCTCCTCGGTAATGGTGAGCCCGGACAACTGGCGGTAGCTCAGCTCCGCGTCCTCATCCGGCAGCACGGCCCGCAGCAGATCGGGTGTGGTCGTCCGGGCGACGACGGAGACACCGAGCGCCGACGGCCGGACTCCGTGCAGTTCGGTCTCGACCAGCCGGTCGAGCAGCGACCGCAGGATGTCGGGCCGGTCCGGCGCAGTGGCTGCATTCCAGCCGGAGTCGGCGACGGCCGCATCTGCGGCCAGCGCCAGCGCCAGCGGTGAGCCTGCGGCCCAGTCGACTATCGCCGAGACGCGATCGTCGGCGAGGCCGCGCGCGGCGAGCAGGTACTGCGCTTCCTGCGGCGGCAGCCCGCCCAGATCCAGCCGCGCGGTCAGCGTTTCCCAGCCGCCAGTGAACCAGCCTGGATCGGGCGTCCCGCGCCCGGCGATCACCACGATCGCCTGGTCTGGCAGCTCGGGCAGCAGTTCGTGGCGGAGCTGAGAGTCCAGCGCGCCCATCCGCTCGTAAGAGTCAAGCAGTACCAGTACGCGGTCGTGCTTGCCTGCCTCGCGCAGCGCCAGCTCGAGTACGCCCGGCGCGGGTCCGAGCTCACGTCCGTCGATGGTGACGACGCTGATGCCGCGATCGCGGGCGTGCCTTGCGGCTTCGCGCAGCAGCGCGCTCTTGCCGATTCCGCCAGGCCCGCAGATGTGCACGATGCTGGCTGGCGGGTCGTCGGAATCCAGGCACTTGTCAAGGAAGGCGATCTCGCCATCGCGGCCGGCAAACCGCGCCCGGTCTCGCTCTTCGAGCCTGGCGGCCAGCGTGCGGCGGGGGAGATCTGCCGTCAACTGCACCATCCCTGCTCGCGGCGGTCGTCACGGTCCGCGGCTATCGATCTCCAGCCGGTGCCGGCAGGGCGGGAAAGGCGACCAGCGACACCGTCAGGGTACCAAAGCGAGACTCGGATGATACTGCCTCCGGCCTGCGGCAGCGCAACTGACGGCGGCTATCCCCATCCCGCAATCGCGGATAGCGGTCGTCCGGCCGGGCTACTTCCCCGGGGCGCGGTGACGACACTCACCCGGACGCAATTCGGTAGCCACGGCGAAAGTGTAGGCACGCCCCTAACGTGGAGTGGTGGAGTTCAGCCCGGAGTTGCGGCCAGCGGTCATCGCAGGTGACGTTACTGTGTCGGTCCGGCTCTGGCAGCGGCCGCGAGTGCGCGCAGGCGGGCGCTACCAGGTCGGCCCGGCGACCATCGAGGTGGACCTGATCGAACTGGTGCCGTTCAGCACTATCGGTGCTGAGGACGTGCAGCGGGCGGGTGAGCCTGACCGGGAGACGCTTCGCCACCGCGCTGCGCACGCGGGGCCGATCGACGACGACACACTGGTCTACCGGATCGAGTTCCACCTCGTCGGTGGATGAAGCAAGGACGTTGCGGGCCGCCAATCGCGTATCTCGCTCACTCCCTGCTGGTTTGCCGGGCTTCGACGCCTGATGTGTACTTTTTGTGCCCGGCAATCCAGCAGGGAGTCGCGCGGCTGACCTACTGCTCCGACAGGATCGCCTCGATCTCGGCTAGCGGGTCGCGGACGACCGGGCCAGTAGCTCTGACCACTGCCCTACGGATCGCGCCGGGGAACGGGAACGGCGCACTGTAGCCAGTGCCGATCGCGGGTCCCCACTCGTAGCCGCAGGTCAGGCCCACTCCGGTGCCGGTGAATCCGGACGGGGTGAAGCGCGGGATCACGCCGCTGCCGACTTCGCGCTCGTCGTAGCGCAGCACTCCGGTGCCGCCAAGTCCGTCGTCCTTGACGAAGGCGTACTCGACCACGTGGTCGCCCGGGGTGATGCCCTCATCCGACTCGATGATGTGCCGCTCCTTGCCGTACAAGTTGTGCACGTAGCGGATCCGGCCGCCGAGGATGTGCAGTGACCAGCCGCCCAACGCTGAGCCAAGAGCCAGCAGCACGCCGTCGGCGCCGGCCGGGCCGCCCGGGATCGTGAGGTCAACCGTGATCAGGTGCGAGCGGTTGCGCACGTTGACCGCGACCGATTCCGGCACCGGCGCGCCGGCTTGCTGGTACCGGAACTCATTGCGTGGCTCGCGGCGGTCGGGCTTAGGGTGCACCAGCGCCCACAGGACCCGGTTGTCCAGCGGCAGCACCTGGTTGCGGCGGGCCTCCGCCCACCACAGCTCGATCAGCTCGGCCAGCCATCCGGGCTGGTCCTGCGCCAGATCCCGGCTCTCGGACAGGTCCTCCGCTACGTGATAGAGCTCCCAGGCGTCGTCCTCGAACGGCGCGTTCGGGTTCTGGTCGTCATACAGCGGCGCGATCGGGTGGAACGTGACCGCCTTCCAGCCGCGGTGGTAGATCGCCCGCGATCCGAACATCTCGAAGTACTGCGTCTCGTGCTGCCCGGCAGCGGATCCGGAGCCCGGCGGCAGCAGATAAGTGAAGCTGACACCGTCGACAGGCGTCTGCGCGATGCCGTCGAGCTGCGCGGGCAGCGCGACCCCGGCTAGCTCGGTCAGCGTCGGCAGCACGTCAATGGCGTGTGCGAACTGATGCCGCACAGCGCCGGTCGCGAGGATGCCAAGCTCGGTGCCGCGCGGCCAGGAGATGATGCACGGATCGGCCACGCCGCCCTCGTGTACTTCGCGCTTCCACCGCCGGAACGGGGTGTTGCCCGCCATCGTCCAGCCCCACGGATAGTTGTTGTGCGTGAGCGGGCCGCCGATCTCGTCGATGCGGGCGAACATCTCGTCGGGTCCGGCTGGGTCGATGTTCACCAGCCGCATGTCGTTGATCGAGCCCTCGGCGCCGCCTTCGGCACTGGCCCCGTTATCCGAAACCACGCACACGACAGTGTTGGCGAGCTCACCTCGGTCTCGCAGAAAATCCAGCATCCGGCCGATCTGCTCGTCGGCGTGCGACAGGAACCCCGCGAAGCACTCCATGAAGCGGGCCGCGACCGCCTGCTCGCGGGCGCTCGAGCGAGTCCCACGGCGGCACCCACGGCGGCCGCGGCGACAGCACGGTGCCGGCCGGCAGCAGGCCTGTTACCAGCTGACGGGCGAAGACCTGCTCGCGCCAGGCGTCCCAGCCCAGGTCGAAGCGGCCTCGATAGCGCTCGAGCCAGCGGCGTGGCGGCTGGTGCGGCGAGTGACACGCGCCGGTCGCGTAGTACAGGAAGAACGGCTTGTCGGCGTCGACCGCCCGCAGGTCGCCGATGAATTCGATCGCGCGGTCGGTGAGGTCCTCGGTGAGGTGGTAGCCGTCCTCGACCGCTCTCGGCGGGCGGACCGCGTGGTTGTCGTGGTACAGGGCAGGAACGAACTGGTGCGTCTCTCCGCCATGGAACCCGTACCAGCGGTCGAAGCCGCGTGCCAGCGGCCAGGATGCGCGAGATGCCGCCATGCTGGTCTCGTCCTCGGGCGACAAGTGCCACTTGCCGACGGCGTAGCTGGCATAGCCGGCCGCGCGCAGGACCTCAGGCAGATAACCGTTCTCACGCGGCGGCTTCCCCCAGTAGCCGGGGTAACCGATAGCTAGATCGGCGATTCGGCCCATGCCGCTGCGGTGATGGTTACGGCCGGTCAGCAGGCATACGCGGGTTGGCGAGCAGAGCGCGGTGGTGTGAAAGTTCGCCAGCCGGACGCCAGCACCGGCCAGCCCGTCGAACACTGGCGTCTCGATGTCTGAGCCGTAGCAGCCGAGCTGCGCGTAGCCGACGTCATCGAGGACGACGAGAACGATGTTTGGCGACCCTGCCGGGGGAGATGACTCGGGCGGCCACCATGGCTCACTGTCCCGCCAGGTGGTGCCGATACGGCCGCCGAAGTCTGCTGTCACTGCTCTGCCTTTCGGATAGCGCCGCCGTATCGGCTCATGCTGCCAGAGTCTGATCGGTAGCTTTGACCCGTGGCGGGCGAACTCGCAGCTCCGGGCGCGCGACGGGGCTGGCAGGCGGCGGTGGTCCGCTACGTCATCGGCGCGGCCGTCGGGTTGGTCGTGCTGGCCCTGCTGTTGCCCAAGCGGAGCGACCTCGCTGCCGCCTGGCATCAGCTCGGCGCCGCGAATCCCGGCTGGGTAGCCGCGGCGATCGCGGCCGAGTCGCTGTCGCTGCTGACATTCGCCTGGCTGCAGCAACGGGTACTGCGGCTGAGCGGCGCAAGGGTGGACCTGCCGGGCTTGTTAGCGCTATCGCTCGCCAACGATGCCATTGCGAGCACCGTGCCTGGCGAGCCAGCCGTGTCCAGCGCCTACCGGTACCGCTACTACCGGCGCCGCGGAGCCAGCGGTGCGAGCGCAGGCTGGACCATCTTCACCATCCTGATCGCGCAGGCCATCGGCATGTCCCTGGTGCTGCTGCTCGGCGTTGTGGTGGCGCTGGCCGGCAGCACCACCGCGGCCGGCGCGGGCATCACCGTCCTCGGCCTGCTGATCGTGGCTGGCGCCGGCGCGGTGCCTGATCCGCCGCGATCTCGTGCTGCGGCTAGCCGGTGCCGCAGTGCGGCTGGTGCGGAAGGTCACCGGCTACCCGCGCGGGCGCATCGGTGACCGCATCGACGCCACTCTGACGCGAATGCGCGAGATCCCGCTGAGCGGCCGGTCGACGGCCGGGGTAGTAGCGATCGCGACGGCCGTCTGGTGCTCTGACTTCCTCTGCCTGCTATGCGGCTTCCGTGCGGTGCACGCGGCTATTCCGTGGCACGGGGTTCTGCTGGCTTACGGCGTGGCGCAGGTCGCCGGTTCGTTTCCGCTCGTTCCGGGCGGCCTTGGCATCGTCGAGGGGAGTCTTGCGATCGTGCTCGCCGCATACGGGGCCGGGCGGGTGCAGGCGGTGTCGGCCGCAATCGCCTTTCGCATGGTGAACTTCTGGCTGGCTATCGCGGTCGGCTGGGTCACAGTCGCGCTGATCGCGCAGCACGTGCGCCGCCTCAAGCCGCCGGACCATGATCCAGGAGACCTAAACACGCCAGAGCGCCCACGCCAGCCGCCGGGCGACTAAGCCATCAGGGCGCAAGTCGCCCGGGGCCTACCAAGCCCGTTTCGTAGGCGAGCACTACGGCCTGAACCCGGTCGCGGAGTTGGAGCTTGGCCAGGATCCGCGCCACATGGGTCTTGATCGTCGCCTCACTGAGGGTGAGCTCTGCTGCGAGTTCGGCGTTGCTCAGCCCGTGAGCGAGCAGTTGCAGAACCTCCATCTCGCGCGGGGTCAGGTCGGACAGGTTCGCGTGCACACGCCGCAGCGGTCGGCCGCCGGAGGCGCGAACCGCTCGACGAGCCGCCGGGTGATCGAGGGCGCTAGCAGCGCGTCACCTGCGCGCACCATCCGCACCGCCGCGACAAGCTGCTCTGGCGAGACGTCCTTGAGCAGGAAGCCGCTTGCGCCGGCGGTAAGGGCGGCATACACGTACTGGTCGAGGTCGAAGGTGGTGAGAATGAGGACGCGGCAGCCGCTCGCTGCCGGACCGGCGAGGATGCGTCGGGTGGCCTCCAGCCCGTCCATCTCCGGCATCCGGATGTCGATCAGCGCAACGTCCGGCCGGTACTTCAGCACAGCGGCGACCGCCTCCGCGCCGTCGGCTGCTTCGGCCACCACGGGAATGCCGGCCGCGCCGAGTATCATCCGGAAGCCGCCGCGGACCAGGGCCTGATCGTCGGCGATCACCACTTTGGGCGGCGCTGCGTCCTCGGTCAACGGCACCTCCGTCAACGGCGCCCGGTCATGGCCTGCGTCTCGGCCGACGCGGGCATGCGCCGGAGTAATCCAGGGCCGGCTGCCAGTGGCTCGACCGGGAAGCGAGCCCGGACACGCCAGCCGCCGCCAGGCCGCGGCGCCGGCGTCGAGTTCGCCGCCGTAAATCGCAATCCGCTCGCGCAGCCCGAGCAAGCCGCGCCCGCCGCCGGACGGGACTGCGCCAGGCGCCGGAAGAACTGAGCCCCGGCGGACCTGCGCGACGGCCGGCCGCCCCGCGTCGGCGACATCCACCACGAGCTCGGTGTCGGTCAGGTCGAGCCTGACGGTCAGTCGGCGCTTGCGCCGGCGTGCTTGATCACGTTGGTCAGCGCCTCTTGCACGACCCGGAATGCGGCCAGATCCAGGCCCGGCGGCAGGTCGTGCAACCCGCCGCTGACTGCAAGCTCGACTGGCAGCCCGGCCGCCGCAACCCGGTCGATCAGCGGGCTGGAGCTGCGCCAGGCCTGGCTGAGGCTGCAGGTCCTCGTCGGCCAGCACGCCGTCAGCCGCGGCCCCGGTGCCTGGCGCTGTCGCGGGGCTGAGCAGGCCGAGCAGATGGCGCAGCTCGGTCATCGCCGCCCGGCCGCTCGCCTCGACCGCGAGCAGCGCGGACCGTGGCGTCGTCCGGCGACTCGGCGAGCACCTGCCGGGCTGCGCCGGCCTGCACGATCATCACGCTGACGTTGTGCGTGACCACGTCGTGCAACTCGCTGGCGATGCGGGTGCGCTCCAGGCGGAGCGCACGGCGGGTTGCTGCCTCGTGCTCGGACTGCAGGCGGCGGATCCTGTCGCCCGCATAGACGACCGCGCCGACGATCGCGATCGAGACCAGCGAGACCAGGATCAGCAGTCCGGCCGACGCGCGGTCCGGCAGCACGGACTGAAGGCCCGCCAGCCCGGGGGCTGCCTTGGGATGACGACTAGCCGCTGCGCCGGCGCGCTCAGCGTGCGGGGACGACGCGATGACGTCGAGCGATGCGCCGGCGCTAGCCTTCCAGAAGACCGCAGCCGCTGCCAGCCCGGCCGGGGTTAGCGTCAGGAGCGCCGCGCCTCTGAACCGGCTGTGCACGGCTGCGGAGTACCCGGCAATGATGATCGCCAGGACCGTGATATCCGTGGTGTGACTGTTGGCGACGAGCGCCGCGGTCAGCACGACCAGGAACGCTGCCAGCGGGAACCGGCGGCGGGCCGCAAGCGGCACCGACGTTGCTAGCGCCGCCGGGATGCCGTGGTCGGTAAGTGAAGATCACCGCCGCCACCGAGGCGGCCGCGAGGACAGCGTGCGAACAGGGCGTCGTTGATGATCGAGCGCCTGGGCAGCACGGCTCGTGGCTCCGCTGACCGCGGCGAAAGCCGCAAGCTGGCGCAGCTTGCTGGGCGCAGTCACGGCCGCGGCCTCAGCTCATGAGCCCTATTGTGGCCCAGTTCCGCAGCCTTGCCGTCAGCAGCAAAGCCGAGGGCCTACATCGAAAGGATGATCCAGCGCACCGGCAGTTGCCGAGGCCCGGCACGCAATCTGCATCCGGCGGCTGACGTCAGCCGCAGCGCGGCGGCGCCTACGGTGCCGGTCATGGACGCACTCATCCAGCTCAGCGAGGTAACAAAGCGGTACGACAATGACGGTCATCCCGCCGTGGATGGCGTCAGCCTGACGGTCGCGCCCGGTGAGGCCGTCGCAGTCATGGGCCCGTCGGGCAGCGGCAAGTCCACCCTGCTCAATCTGATCGCCGGCCTGGACCGGCCCACCTCCGGCACGGTGACGGTGGCCGGCCTGCGGATCGACCGCCTCAGCGAGACCGGCGTGGCCCGGTTCAGGCGGCAGGAGATCGGCATGATCTTCCAGTTCTTCAACCTGCTCGACGACCTGACCGTCGCCGACAACGTACTGCTGCCCGCTCAGCTGGCCGGCATGCGCGACCCCTGCGGCCAGGACTCGGGTCGCCGAACTGCTGGCTGCGCTGCGGATCGAGCGGCACGCCAATGCCTACCCGGCGCGGCTCTCCGGCGGTGAACGGCAGCGAGTGGCGATCGCTCGCGCCCTGGTGAATCGCCCTGCGCTGCTGCTGGCCGACGAGCCGACCGGCGCGCTGGACACAGCCACCGGCGAGGAAATCGGCGAGCTCCTGCTCGACCTGAACGCCTCCGGCCAGACCATGGTCCTGGTTACCCACAACCCGGATCTGGCGGCTCAGTACGCTCGCCGGACGATTCAGCTCGTCGATGGCCGCATTGCAGCCGACGTGACGGCCAGCGCTACAGCTGGTCCGGTGCGGTCATGAGCGCCGGACCCGTTACCCGCGCCGCACGCGGCGGCCTGACCAGACGTCGCGTGCAGACGCTCGTGATCGGCCTGGTTCTACTGATCTCCACCGGAGCCTCGGTGCTGGCCCTCGCGATCGTGGTGGACTCGAATGCGCCGTTCGATCACGCGTTCACCGCCCAGCATGGTGCTGATGTTGTCGCCACCGTCGATTCGGCTAAGGCGACGACTGCGCAGCTAGCCGCGACCAGGCGGCTGCCCGGGGTGACAGCGGCCGCAGGGCCATTCGCGGAGGCGACTGTCACAGCCACTATGCCAAGCCAGCCAGGGTGCAACCCCGGTCCGAACAACTCCTGCCTGATCGGCGGTCCGCTGCCGCCGATCACACTGGCCGGACGAGCATCCCCTGGCGGCGGAGTCGACGACCTCACCCTGCAGTCGGGCCACTGGGCTACCCGGCCCGGCCAGGTCGTCCTAGACGGCAGCGGCTCCGGCCCGCAACTCGGCATCCCGGTCGGCACCACGCTGACGATTACCAGCGCGCCGGGCAAGCCAACCCTGACCGTGGTTGGAATCGCCAGTTCGGTGACCGGGTCGGCAGACGGCTGGGTGGTGCCGGGCCAGATTGCCCCGCTGCTGCCGGCCGGCTCGCCAGCCAATTCCGAGCTCCTCTTCCGGTTCCGGAACTCCGCCAGCGCGGCTGACCTAAGCACCGACATGACGGCGGTTCGCAGTGCGCTCCCGCCCGGAACTGTGACGGGCTCGCTGTCCTACCTGGCCGTCAAGACCCTCGAAAGCGGAAACATCGCTCCGTTCGTCCCGTTCCTGTTCGCTTTCGGGGTCATCGGCATGGTGATGTCAGTGCTGATCGTGACGAACGTCGTGAGCGGTGCCGTGGTGGCCGGGTACCGGCGGATCGGCATCCTGAAGAGCATCGGCTTCACTCCCGGCCAGGTCGTTGCCGCCTACACCGGGCAGGCGAGCGTGCCAGCACTGGCTGGCTGCCTTGGCGGGGTCCTGCTCGGGAACCTGATCGCAAGGCCAGTGCTGGCCCAGACCGCGAACGCGTACGGAGTCGGCTCGCTGTCCGTGCCGATCTGGGTCGATGTTGCCGTGCCGGCCGTGATGCTCTGCCTGGTCGGCATCGCGGCGCTGCTACCCGCTACGCGCGCAGGACGGCTGAACGCGGTGCAGGCGATCGCGACCGGCCGGGCACCGCGGACCGGCCGCGGCTATACCGCGTTCCGGCTGCTCGGTCGGCTACGTCTTCCCAGGCCGGTGACAATCGGCCTGGCGGCGCCGTTCGCCCGGCCGGCACGTACTGCCGTTACGATGGTCGCGATCTTGCTGGGCTCGGCGGCGATTGACCCTCGCTGTCGGCCTCAGCACGTCGCTGAACATGGTCGTCGAGGCTCTGTCGCATGCGCAGGCCGAGCCGGTGCAGATCGCGGTGCCCGGGGAGCCTGGCCCCGGCGGCGGAGTGATCCACGTCAAGGCCGCCCACGAGTGGCCGGGCACAGCCGCCGCGGCCAGCCACCTAGCGCCGCGCAGGCGCAGCGCGCCATCGAGGCTGTTCTGCGCGCCCAGCCAGGCACACTGCGGTTCGTCGCCGAGACCGACCAGCTTGTCAGCGTCGCCGGGCTGTCGCAGCAGGCCGACGGTCACCGCGTTTCGCGGCAACGCGAGCTGGACCGGCTACGACATGATTGCCGGGCACTGGTACACCGGGCCTGATCAAGTGGACGTTCCGGCCCGGTTCCTGACGGTGACCGGTGACTCGGTCGGCGACAACGTGACTATCGTCAGCGGCAGCCGGCAGGTCACGGCGCGGATCGTCGGGCGAAGTGTTCAGCACGACGAACGACGGCCTCCAGCTGATCACCGACTGGAAGACGCTGGCAAGCGTCTTGCCAGGCGTGGCTCCCGATCAGTACGACGTCGGGCTCCGGCCTGGCACGAACGAGGCGGCGTACATCCAGGCGGTGAGCAACCGGCTCGGGTCTCGAGTACGCCGTCTTCCCTAACCAGCGGCACTCGGAAATCCTGAACCTCATGATCGCGCTGATCGGCACGCTGACGCTGCTGCTCGCGGTAGTTGCCGGGCTCGGCGTGCTGAACACGGTCGTGCTGCACATCAGGGAGCGGGTGCATGACATCGGGGTGTTCAAGGCCATCGGCATGACACCGCGGCAGACCATCGCGATGGTCGTCTGCTGGGTCGCCGGAACTGGCCTGGTGGCAGGCCTGATCGCGGTGCCAGCAGGGATTGTCCTCCATGGAGCCGTGCTCCCGGCCATGGCCAACGCCGCGGACGTCGGGGTGCCCGCCAACCTCGTGAACGTCTACCACCCGGCCGAGATGGCAGGGCTGGCCCTCGCCGGAGTGGCGATCGCGGTCGCTGGTGCGCTGCTGCCAGCTAGCTGGGCAGCCGCGACCAGGACCGGCGCGGCCCTGCATGCCGAATGACATGCGCACACGCGATAACGGCCGCAGCTACAGAATTCGCGCGGAAGCTGATCCGCAGCCGCGATCCCTGGCCAGCCGCTCCATGGCCTGCGTCATCTGGCCGGTAGACGGCGGAGGCGGCAGGCTGTCGCCGCCCGTGTACTGAAAGGCATCGAGGATGAGCGCGACGAAGCGTCGCCAGGCATCGGGCGCGTCCGGCCCGGTCACGTGCGCCACCGCGGCGTTGGCGATCAGAACCAGCAGAAGGTCCTCGACCGCGAAGTCCGGCCGGAGCCGGCCTGCCGCCTTGGCCCGGCAGACGAGTTCGGCCACGTGGGCGTGCGCCTCGGCCCTCAGCCGCTCTACGTCCTGGCTTGCTGGCAAGGTCATCGACAGCAGATCACTCAGACCTCGGTCGTTAGCCTGGAGCTCGCAAATCCGGCGAACCAGGCCAGCGAACCCGTCCCATGGATCCGGGTCCGCCAGCGCGTGGCAGGCTGCCCGTTCGTACTGAATGAGCTTCTCGATCAGGGCGGCGGCAACGAGCCGCTCTCGGGTCGGGAACCGCCGGTACAGGGTGGCGATGCCGACGTCAGCCCGCCGCGCGATCTCCTCAAGCGGAGCCCGCAGGCCCTGCTCGGCGAAGACCTGACGGGCGGCAGCCAGGATCGCCACCCGGTTGCGCGTCGCGTCGGCGCGCAGGTTCCGGCCGACCGGCAGGACCTGATCGGCGGTCAGGACCCGCTCCGCGCCGGGCAGCGCTACGCTCGCCGGGTGCACGGTCGCCGCGTGCACGGGCGCCGGGTCCGGAGCGACGGTAGCCGCGTCCGGGCCGAGCTGAGCGGGAAGCACCACAACCACATGCTAGGTGACGCAATCTCGCAGGTGGGCGCACTGTGAGCAAGCTTTAAACAGTAATTCAGTAATCGAGTAGCATGCGCATCGCCGCTACCACCTTGGCCGTGGTCGGGATCACCTCGTCCTCGAGGGCGTCGGCAAATGGCAGCGGCACGCATTCGGCGGCGACGCGGCGGATTGGCGCGTCGAGGAACTCAAATCCCTCGTCCGCAACGATGGAGGCGACGGTGCCGCCCCAGCCGCCCTGGTAGGGATTTTCTTCCACGATCATCAGCCGTGAGGTGCGCTGGAGGGAGGCCAGCACTGTTGCCATGTCGAGCGGGATGAGGCAGCGCAGGTCGATCACCTCTGCCCGGACGCCCGAGCCGGCCAGTTCATCGGCTGCGGCGAGGGCGAGGGGGACTGTCGAGGCCAGCGCCACCACGGTGATGTCAGTGCCTGACCGGACGGTCGCGGCCTGGCCGAGAGGCACCACATGGTCAGGCGGCGCGGCCTCACCGCGGCTCGCGAACAGGCCTTTGTGCTCAAAAAACACCACCGGGTCGTCACACCTGACGGCGGAGGCGAGCAGGCCGACGACATCCGCCGGGTTCGAAGGGGCGACAACCTTCAGGCCGGGGACGGCAGCTGCCCAGTTCTCGGTCGCTTGCGAGTGCTGCGCTCCGAAGCCAAGCCCGCCGCCGTTGGCCGTCCTGATGACCAGCGGCACGGTGACCTGGCCGCCGGTCATGTACCGCATCTTGGGTATCTCATTGGCGAGGTAATCCCAGCAGCAGGCGAGGAAGTCGGAGAACATGATCTCCGCGACCGGGCGGATCCCGGTCATCGCCGCGCCCATCGCCATGCCCACGATGGCCTGCTCGGAGATCGGCGTGTCCCGCACCCGGTCCGGGCCGAACTCGGCCAGCAGCCCCACCGTCGTCTTGAACACCCCGCCCGCCGCGCCGATGTCCTCACCCAGGCACACCACGGCCGGGTCGCGGCGCATCTCCCTGGCCAGTCCCTCAGCGACCGAGTCGCGATAGGTCATCAGGTCCGCCATTGGTACCCTCCATCCGCCCACACGTCAGTAAATGCCTGCGCCGGATCCGCCCCGTCAGCTGCCTTCGCCGCGGCGACCGCGTCAGCCACGGTTTTGGCAGCGCGGTCCGCCGCTACAGCGACCTCGGCCTCAGGCACGCCCAGCTCGGTAAGCCGAGCGGCGGCGACGTCCAGCGGATCGCGGGCCAGCCACTGCTCCACCTCATCGGCAGGCCGGTAGGTGGCCGGGTCGGTGCGGCTGTGGCCGAAGTGCCGGTAGGTCAGCGCTTCCAGCACCGTCGGCCCGGCGCCGCCCCTGGCGCGATCCGCGGCCCGGCCGACTGCATCGGCCACCACCGCGACGTCGTTGCCGTCGATTACCTCAGCGGGCAGCCGGTAACCGGCCGCGCGGTCCGCGGCAGGGTGGCTTGCCGCAGTGACCGACCCGATCGGCGTGTACTCCATGTACAGGTTGTTCTCGCAGATGAACAGCACCGGCAGCGACCACACCGAGGCCAGGTTCAGCGCCTCGTGAAACGCGCCGATGTTGGTCGCGCCGTCGCCGAAGAACGCCACCGCGACCTGGCCAGTGCCGCGCAGCCTGGCCGACCACGCAGCCCCGGCCGCGATCGGCAGGTGCGCGCCGACAATGGCGTACGAGCCGAGCATCCCGGCCGATGCCTTGGTCAGGTGCATCGATCCGCCCTTGGCCTTGCACACGCCGGTCGCCTTGCTCATCAGCTCAGCCAGGCATTCAACCGGGCTGGCGCCCCTGGCCATGGCGTGGTGGTGACCGCGGTAGGTGGCGAACACGTAGTCGTCGGGCCGCAGTGCTGCGCTCGCGCCGACCGCGACTGCCTCATGCCCGGCCGCCAGGTGCGTGGTGCCCTTCACCAGCCCGGCCAGGAACAAGTCGTGCGCCGCTTTCTCGGTGCCCCGGATGACGGCCATCAGCTCGTAGCAGCGCAGCAGTTCCTGGGCATCCATGCTCGCCGTCATGGCTTCTCATCTCCGCCGGGCACGTCAGAAGTGCCGGCCAGCTCGCCGCGGCCCGCGGCTGTGTTCAGATTGGACTGGGCCTCGCGCAGCGTGTCCAGTGCGCCGCCGGCCGTCCAGTACTTGCGGCCGGCGACCAGCAGTTCCTCCGCCGGGAACTTGGTGATCACCTCGCAGCCGTCCGCAGTCACGACGACTTCCTCCTCGATCCGGGCGGCTGACCAGCCGTCAGCGGCGGGCCAGTAGGTCTCCAGCGCGAAGACCATGCCTTCCTCCAGCGGCTCGGGATGATCGAGGGAGACCAGCCGGCTGAAGATCGGCTTCTCCCAGATTGACAGCCCCACTCCGTGCCCGTATTGCAAGGCGAAGGCGGCCATCTCGTCAGGGAACCCGAAGTCTTCGGCGCGCGGCCACAGCGCGACGATGTCCCCGGTGGTCACTCCCGGTTTGACCATGGCGATCGCCTGGTCCATGTACTCCCGGCAGCGCACGTACGCATCGCGCTGCGCGCGCGACGCGCTGCCGACCGCGAACGTCCGGTAGTAGCAGGTCCGGTAGCCGTTGTAGCTGTGCAGGATGTCGAAGAACGCCGGGTCGCCCGGCCGGATCAGCCGGTCCGAGTACACGTGCGGGTGCGGCGAGCAGCGCTCACCCGAGATCGCGTTCACTCCCTCGACGTACTCGCTGCCCAGGTCATACAGCACCTTCGAGACCAGTCCGACGCACTCGTTCTCCCGCACCCCCGGCCGCAAGAACTCATACAGCTGCTGGTAGGCCGCATCGACCATCGAGCACGCCTGCGCCAGCAAGCTGATCTCGTCCCGCGTCTTGATCCGCCGCGCCTCCAGGAACACCTGCTGACCGTCGGCAACGTCGATCCCCTCAGCCTTCAGCGCGGCCAGCACCGGGATCTCCGCGACGTCCACCCCTAGCGGCTCACCCGCCAGCCCGTGCTCGCGCAGCACTTCCGCGACCTGCGCGGCTACCTGTGCCGCCATCCCGGCATCCGGATGCAGCGCGCCCCGCAACGTCGAAATGCCTGCCCGCGCGCCCGTCGCCCGTGCGCCTTCTGCTGTCGGCGGCCCGCCGGTGTGGTCCAGCCACGGGTTGTAGATCTGATGATGGCGCGCCGCCGACCCGAAGTCCCAGACGACCGGTTTCCCGCCGCGTGGCAGCAACGCGAACCGGACCAGCTTGTCCATGCCCCAGGTGCCGATATGCGTCGCCGTCATGTACCGGATGTTGCCGAAATCAAAGCTCAGCAACGCACCCAGCGACGACGCCTCCAGCTGGGCATTAAGCCGGGCCAGCCGCTCCGCCCGGAGCCTGCCCAGGTCAACCCGCTGTTCCCAGTCGACCGCGTTCGGGCCGTAGGTGTGAATTGCCATTGCCGGTCACCTCATTCGTCCGTGGTCACGCTCAGCAGCCGCGCGGCGTTGCCGCCGAGCAGCAACTGCTCGTCTTTCGCATCGAGGCCGAGGGCCTTGATCTCCTCGACGGGCCGATCGGTTCCCATGTCGAACGGCCGGTCCGAGCCGAGCAGGACATGCCCGGTGCCGGCGAAGTCGACTAGGTCAGCTAGCGCGGCCGGGTCATGGGTAAGGCTGTCGAAGTAAAGCTGGTGCAGCGAATCGTCCGGCCCGCGCGCGCCATTCGCCCGTGCTTCCGGCCGGACCGCGAATGCGCGCCGCAACCGGCCGCGCAGCGCAAGCAGCGCGCCGCCGCCGTGCGCGAGCAGGATCCTGAGTTCCGGGTGGCGCTCCAGCACGCCGCTTACTACCAGCTGAGCCGCAGCGATCGTCGTCTCCAGCGGGTTGCCGACCGAGTTCCACAGGTAGCCGCCGTCGAGCCCGGCGATGCCGAGTCCTCGGGTGGTCGGGTGCACGAACACCAGCGCGCCGGTGCCTGCCGCGGCTTCCCAGAACGGCGTGAACTTGTCATCGCCCAGGTAGGTTCCGGCGACGCTGGCCGGCACCTCGACCCCGCGCATGCCGGGCAGCGCCATCAGCTCGGCCAGCTCGGCGGCAGCCAGGCTCGCGTCCTGGAGCGGCACCGAGCCGAGCCCGTAGACCAGGCCGCCACTGTCCTGTGACGCTTGCGCGATGCTCTCGTTTTGCACCCGGCAGATTCGCACCGCGACGGGCGGGTCCGCTAGCACCGGAACCAGCAGGATCCACGGCGACACCAGCAGATGGCTCACGCCAGTGGCCTCGGCCTGCTGGAGCATCGTCTTCACATCACTGAACTCGCCGGTCACCGACGTCAGCTGGCGGCCCTGGAAGGAGACGACCTGCTGACCGTCGGCAACGCTCAGCACCGGCCGCCAGGATTCCGGTACCGAGTCGGTAAGCATCCCGGCCGGGATGACGTGACAATGGCAGTCGACGATCACGACTGGGCAGCTCCGGGACTGCCACCCAGGTAGAGCATGCCGATCTCCGGATGCTCGAGCACTTCGGCGCCAGTGCCGGTCAGGCGGACCCGGCCGTTCTCGAGCACGACGCCGTGTTCGGCAATCCGCAACCCGGCGCGCGCGTTCTGCTCCACCAGCAGCACGGTCTTGCCCTGGGCGTTCATCTCCTGAACCGCGCCGAATACCACGCGCAAGATCTTTGGTGCCAGTCCCATCGACGGTTCGTCCAGGATGATGACGGCCGGATCGAGCATGAGGCAGCGGGCGAACTCGACTAGCCGTTGCTGGCCGCCAGACAGGCTGCCCGCCTTCTTTTTCGACCAATTGGAAATATCGGGGAACAGCGCCTCGACCGTTACCCGGCGGCTCGCGACCAGCGCTCGGTCGCCGAGCGTGTAGCCGCCGAGTTCGATGTTCTCCGCGACCGTCATGTCGGGGAACAGGCTGTGGTTCTGCGGTACCTGAACCACGCCCGCGCGCAGGATCTCGCGCGGGCTCTTGCCGGTCAGCCGCTCGCCACAGTGCAGCACCTGGCCGGACCGGGGCTTGAGGATGCCGCTGATGACTGCCAGCAGAGTGGACTTGCCTGCGCCGTTCGGCCCGACGATGCAGGTGATCTGGCCGGCTGGCACGCAGAACGACACGTCGTGCAGCACGTCGCCACCGCCGTAGCCGGCCGTGACGTTCTCGACTACGAGCGCGTTGTCAGTCATCGGCAGCATCAATCATCATCTGCCTCCGTGCCGAGGTAGGCGTCCAGGACACGGGGGTCGGTCCTGATGACCTCGGGCGGTCCCGATGCCACGACGGTGCCGGAGTCCAGCACCGTCACCTCGTGGCACAGGCCCATCACGAAATCCATATTGTGCTCGACGATCAGGAACGTCCGGCCGGCCGCGTTGAGCTCGCGGATGCGATCGGTGATGTGGTGAATCAGAGTCGGATTCACGCCCCCGGCTGGCTCGTCGAGCAGCACGATGGCGGGGTCAGCGACGAGCACGTAGGCCAGTTCCAGAAGCTTGCGCTGGCCGTAGGAGAGCGTGCCAGCCAGCGCAGTGGCATGGCTGGCGATGCCGGTGAATGCCAGCAAATCCATCGCGCGGTCGCGGCGTTCCCGCGCCGGGCGGCCGCGATTCGCCGGGACCAGCATGTTCTCCAGCACTGTCAGTCTGGGAAAGATGCGCGTCAGCTGAAAGGTCCGGGCGACGCCGAGCCCGAAGACGCGCTGCGCTGATGCGCCAGTGATCCGCTGGTCATCGAGGTAGACCTGACCAGCATCGGTGCGCTCATACCCGGTGATCACGTTGAACAGCGTTGTCTTACCGGATCCGTTCGGACCGATCAGACCGGTGATGCGTCCGGCAGTGGCGGTCAGTGAGCAGTCGGCGAGCGCCTGGAGGCCGCCGAAGGACTTGCTGACACCTTCCGCGCGCAGCGTGCCCGTCATGACGGGTTCCCCGCAGCCGGCGGGTCCGAACGCTGGACAGGCTGTGCAGACTGAACAGGGCGGCTGGCCCGGCGGCCACGCCAGGCGGCGCGCAGCCGGCCAATGCGTGCGGGCGTGAGCCACTCGCCGGCCGTCGGCAGTACGCCGCGCGGCAGGAACAGGATCACGACCAGGAACAACGCACCGAACAGGATCTCCGACTCGTAGCCGTTGGACTGCACCAGAGTCAGGTATTGCTGCGCAGGCTCCAGGATCAATGCGCCGAGGACCGGTCCCGCGACAGTGCCGAGACCGCCGAAAAATGCCATCAGCACGATGGCCAGGTCAAATAGCGGGTCGAAGACTGTCGTGGAGAAGGCCTGGCCGATGAAGTACACCCAGAGCCCGCCGGCCATGCCGGTGATGAATGCCGACAGCACCAGGGCGGTCAGCTTGACCGGCATGGCACGGACGCCGAGTCCAGCGGCCCGGTCCTCGTCATCTCGGATCGCCCGCAACTGGAGCCCGAAACGGGAACGCCGGACCAGCAGCGACAGCGCCACGGCCGCCGCCGCGAGCACCATCGCCACGTAATAGAACGGATTGTTGAAGGTCGTCGAGTCCCAGTTGGGCACTGGCAGGAGCAGGCCGCTGGACCCGCCGGTAACGCCCAGGTTGGACGCTGACAGCTGGGCGATGAAGAAGTACGCGATCGTGATCACTACGAACGTGTGCCGCCGCACCCGCAGCGCGACCAGGCCAAGCGGCACCGCGAGCAACGCGGCGACTGCTCCGGCAAGCGGCAGTAGCCAGAACACGTCGGCACCATTCAGGTTCCAGTCCTTGGACGCGACGGCAAGGAAATATGCGCCGGTGCCGTAGAACACCGCGTGCCCGAGCGACAAGTAGCCGGAGAAGCCGGAGAACATGTTCCATGCGGAAGCGACGGCGACGAAGATCAGCGTAATCACGCCGAAGTTCGTCACCGTTGGATTGGTGAAGACCAGCGGGAACAGTCCGATTACCGCCATGAGCAGTGCAATGCCTGCAATCGAGAGGCTGCGGGAACCGAGCTGCCAGGCGTGGCTCTTTCCCGCCGTGACGGCTTGTGTCGCAGGTGCGGTCGTGGCCGGATCAGCGGCCGCCTGACCGTTGGCCTGCTCGCTTGCCCGCGCTACGTCCGCGGACCGGTCGGAAGTCACTGCGCGCGCACCGCGCGGCGGCCGAACAGCCCGGCCGGCCGGAAGGTCAGAATGATCACGATCGCCAGGTAGAACACGGCCACCGACCAGTCCGGCTGCCAGATATCCACCAGCGCCTCGACGGTCGTCATGAACACGGCCGCCACGAGTGCGCCGCCGATGCTGCCCATGCCCGCCAGGATCACGATGGCGAGCAGCCGGGAGATCAGGTCGTAGCCGCTGTTCGGCGTGAAGCCACCGCTGATCGCGCCGTAGACCATCCCGCCGATCGCGGTCACCGCAGTTCCGATGCCGAAGGTCAGTGCTGAAACACGGTTCACGTCGATGCCGATCAAGCGGGCAGCCGCCTGGTTTTGCATAGTGGCGCGGACAGCTCGGCCGAAGGTGGTGCGGTACAAGATCAGGTAGAGCACTCCGATCGCGACCAACGCCAGCCCGAATCCGATCAGGTAGATGTCGGCCAGGTAGAAGTTGAACAGGTGCACGCTGGCGGTGGTGTACCAGGCGTTCAGCGACACGTAGTTGGAACCGAATTCCCGGTACAACACCCCTTCGATGATGAGCGCCACCGCGAAGCAAGCCAGCAGCGTCATTGAGGTCCGCTCAGCGCCGCGCAGCGGCCTGATGAACAGCCAGTAGATGATTAGCCCGATGACGAACATGGCAGGCACGGTGATGAAAAGCCCGAGCAGCAAGTCCAGGTGCAGGTGGACAGACAGCACGTAGCTGAGATAGGCGCCGAGCACCACGAGGATGCCCTGCGCGACGTTGATGATGTCGAGCACGCCGAATACGAGCGTGAGTCCCGCTGCCATCAGCGCGTAGACACCGCCGCCGAGTATTCCGGCGGCGATCGCCTGCGATATCTCGGACGCCATCTCAGCTCCGTGCCATCTGCATGATCGGCCTGATTTACCAGTTCGGCTTCGGGTACAGGATCGGCACCGAGCCGGCTGCCCCGAGCGGGAGCACCTGCACGAACTTGCCGTTCTGCCACTGGAAGACGAATGCGATTGCCTTCACGTTCTCGCCGAGGTTGTTGAACTGGACCGGGCCCTCGACGCTGGCGAAGGTATGGTCGCCGTGCAGGTAGGCATCGATGGTCGAGCCCTTCGTGCTGCCTGTTGCCTTGACGGCGTCGGCCGTGATCTGGCCTACCGAGTAGGCTTCGGCAACGTCGGCGTTGACGCCGGAGGCGCTGCCGCCGTATTTGGCGACATATTCCTGCACCATTGCCTGACTTGTCGGATCGGTGTAGCCCGGGTACCACAGGTTCGGAACCATGATCCCGTTGGCGGCCGCCGCGCCGCCCACTGCGGACAGGAACGCCTGTCCCTGGTCAGGACCGGCCGTGGCGATCATCAGCTTCGGGTTGTAGTGCTGCTGCTCGAAGGCGTGCACGAACGAGGCCACCGTCGGCACGTCCACCGAGCCAAGGACCACCATCTGCGGCTTCTCCCCGGCCACCAGGTTCGCGGTGGGCAGGTAGTCGGGGACCTCCATCGGGAAGATCTTCGAGTAAAGGGTGCTGATGCCCGCCTGCTGCAAGGAGCCTTGCGCCCGCTGCTCCTGCAGGATCGTGAACGGGTCGTTGACGATGGGATAGGCGGCGCTGGTCGGACGCTGCCCGGCCGACAGTGACTTGAGCCAGTTCACCAGCGGATCGAGCGCGTTAGCAACAGGCAACGCGACGTCGAAGACGTTCGGCAGCTTCTCGCTGAAGACCAGCGGCGAGCCGCCAGCGCCCTCGACGAATGCGTAGCCGTACCGGTGCGCCACCTCGGCGGCAGGTGCGGTCAGTAGGGACGAGAACGGCCCGAACGTCAGGTCCACGTGCTTCACCGTGATGAGGTCGGTGTAGTTCGTGTCTACCTGGTTCGTGCTGCTGTTGTCGTTGAGGATGATCAGCTTGACCTTGCGGCCGTCGATGCCGCCGTGGGCGTTCACGTCGTGCTCCCACAGCTCGTAGCCGCGCTCGAAAGCAACGCCGTCGGCAGAGAAGTCGCCGGTTAGCGACAGCGAGGTGCCGATCAGGATTGTCTTAGATGACCCTCCAGACGACGAGCTGCCGCAAGCAGCTACTAGCGCGGTGGCCAGAAGTGCGGTCGTGCCAATAGCAAGATACCGGGTGCGATGCGTTAACGACCTCATTCCCGGTGCTCCTTCCAGGCGGGAAAGGCGCGATTGTTGTGGTTAGCAGGCCGGGCAAGCCCGGTCGCCGGGTGGTGAGATTTGCGGCTCACCGCGTGGTGTCGTGCTGACCGGCGGGTTCGAGCCCGTCGGACACTTCTGCGTGCTCGCTGCTGAGCTCGAGACCGGATGCCCGGGCTTGCAGTTCGAGCACGGTCGCGAAGTCCTGATCCCCGTAGCCGTATCCGACCAGGCTCTGGACGATCTGGTGGACCAGCGAGGCCACCGGCATTGGAACCTCGTGCTCGCGCGCTGCGGCGAGCCCGAGGTCGAAGTCCTTGCGCAGCAGCGTGGAGGTAAAGGTGGCGTGGAAGTCGAGGTTGACCAGCGCGGGGGACTTGTACCGGGTGAACGTCGAGCCCATCACGCTGTCATTGATGCAGGCGAGGAATGCCTGTCGGCTCACCCCGGCCTTCTCCGCGAGAATCGTCACCTCGGCCAGTGACTGGATCACTGTCCCGAGGAAGAGGTTGTGGCAGAGCTTGACGATCCTTGCGATGTCACCAGGCCCGACGTAGCTCGCGCCAGCGCCGAGTATGTCCAGGTAGGGCCGGGCCTCGGCGGCCGCGTCCGGATCGCCGGACACCGCGAACGTGAGCCGGCCAGGCGGCCGCCACGCGCGGATTGCCCATTACCGGAGCGGCCAGGAACCGGGTGCCGCGAGGCGCTAGCTCCTCCCGTGCCCGCCGGGACGCCTCGACTGACACGGTGGACAAGTCGATCACCACGGCGGGTGCCTGGTCGCCGCTCATCAGCCCGTCCGGGCCTAACAGGGCAGTGAGCAGATCCTCCGACGTGCCGACCATGACGAAAACGACACGCGCGTCAGCTAGGTCGCGGGCCGTGTCGACGACCTTCGCGCCGTCGGCGGCGAGCGGTTCTGCCTTTGCCTTGGTCCGGTTGTAGACGCAGACATCCTTGCCAGCGGCAAGCAGCCGGCGGACTAGCATCGAGCCCATCCGGCCAGTGCCCAGCCAGCCAACCGAGCTGTACGGCTGATGGGTCATACGTGCCCCAAAGGTGCTCGATGACGATGGCTACAATCGTTTGCCACAATCGTTTGCAACGACGTGTGCAATAGATTGACGCACCGCCCATAAGTTGTCAATGGCAAAAATGGCGTCATCCGGACGGACTGGCGGTTGAGCCTCTGACGATCAGTTCCGGCGCCAGGTACAGGACCTTCACCAGGTCGGCGCCGCCGTTCAGCCGCTCGAGCAGCAACTGCGCGGCCTCGGTGCCGACCTGGTAGTGGGGGAACGCGACAGTGGTGAGCGGCGGGCGGAGCATGTCGATGAACGGCATGTCGTTGAAGCCGACCACGGACATGTCGGCCGGGCAGCGCAGGCCTGCCTCGTCAAGCGCGAGGTAGCAGCCGACAGCCAGCATGTCGTTGCCCGCAGCTACCGCCGTGCAGGTACCGCCTGCTGCGAGGATCTGGCTGGCGCAGCGGTAGCCCTCTTCGATGGAGAACGCCCGGGCGAACGCAACCCGGCCGGGCGGTACTTCCAGGCGTGCCCCGGCCATTGCGGCCTGGAACCCGCGGTACCGGGCTAGGCCGGTGGAGACATCTTGCGGGCCCCGCAATGCACGCGATCGCGTTATGGCCCAGCGAGACAAGATGGCTGACAGCCATCTTCATGCCCCGTTCGTTGTCGACCGTGACCGACGGCAGGCTGTAATCCTCGGCGATCCGGTTCATCAGCACGACCGGCACGCCGGCCCGGACTGCGTCAGCCAGCAGCGGATTGCGGAGGTGGGCGGTGGCGAGGACGTAACCGTCCACGTGCCGCGCGCGCATCTGCTCGAACACCCGGCGCTCGCGGGCATCGTCGCCGTCGGTGTTGCCGATCAGCGCGACGTATCCGTCCGCCTCCAGCCGGTCCTCAAGGCCCCGGACGATCGGCGGGAACAACGGGTTGTTCAGGTCAGGGATCAGGACGCCGACGGTGTGGGAGCGCCGGGTGCGCAGGCTCCGGGCGACCGTATTGGGCCGGTAACCGAGTTCGGCCGCCGCGGCCAGCACGCGGCCGGCGGTGTTTTCGCTGACCAGCAGGCGGGTCTCCGGATTAAGTGCCCTTGATGCCGTCGCCGGGTGCACGCCAGCCTCACGCGCGACGTCCTTGAGCGTCACGGCTAGCTCCGACATCAGCGCTCCAAACGGGCAAGCCCGGAATGGCCAGCTTTTCCTGGCTTGGCGGCATGGTATCGCCAAGCCGGCTGCTGCTCACCTGCTCATTTGCTCAGCTGGTCATCTCGTCATCTGGCCACGGTCAGCGACCGGGTGCCCGAGTAGCCGAACAGGAACTCACCGGGAAGGTCGGCGGCGACGGCTCGGTACTGGAAGGTGCCAGCGCTTGAGCCCTTGATGGTGAATTTGAATGCCCCGCTGGCAGACTCGTGCGACGTGGCTATGGTGTACCAGCGGCCAGACCGCTCAACCTGCAGCTGGACGACAAGGCCGGTGTCGGCCGGGCTGACGCGACCAGAGCCCGTGGTCGAGTGGCCCCGCTTGATCGACGACGACTTCAGCGCGAACGAGACGGCCTGCGGGATGACCACCGGATAGCCCCATGCCGTCGAATTGCTGGAGCCGAGCACTAGCCCGGCGCCGCGGCTATCGAGCGCCGCAGCAAAGACCTCACTGTTGATCCCGTTGCCGGCGTTAAGGCTGCTCCAGCGCTTTCCGGTTGAGGTGGCCAAGTCGATCAGGTCATACAGCGGCTTCTCCTGAACGCCGCTGCTGAAGACGTGCGTCACGCCTGCGGGATCCTGGTCGATAGCAAAAGCGTTCGGGCCGTGCCGGTGCAACCCCGGCACCTCATGCGCCGTGCCGCAGCCACTGCTCGTGCAGAACCTCAGCAACGCGCGTGGCTTGCCCGTAGTCGGCTCGGTCAGCACGGCGTCTCCGGACACCCCCATGAGTTGCTCGTGCCTGAACGTAGCGATCGACTTGTAGGAACTGCTGGTGTCGAAGTTGGCGCCGGCAGGCGCGTAATAAATATGCGTCGTGTAATCGGTGGCGAGAACGTCGAGCCCGACCAGGGCAGCTCCGCGATCGTTGCCAATGCCGACGTCGACAGCCTGGCTGCTGGTGAGCGTGGCGATCGAGGGAGGCGGCCCGCTTGCGCTGGCCGGAATGCTCTCGACCTCGGTGCCGCCTACCTCACCGGCCGTGAACACGATGTCATTGCCGATTAGTGCGGCTGCTCCTACATCGAGGGTTCCCACTCGGGCCGGAGCGCCGAAATTCTTGCCATTGTCCGTCGAGGTGTATAGCAGGGTGTCTCCGTCGGAGGCGGTATCGCAGCAGGTGTTCTGCAGGATGGCAATGTGATTGGCTGACGGGAGGAACACGCCAGTGACGTCGTCAGGACCGAGAGTGCCGCCGTCGGGCGTTGTGATGACTGTCCGGAACGAGCATTTCCGAGCGCCGCGGTTAATCCCGCAAACCACGACCTGGTTGTGCGTGCTGGTGCTGGTCACGCCGTAGGCCACGACCGCGCCGCTGGTATCAAGCGTGACGCCGCCGTAAGTCGCCTCGGGTGGCAATCTTGAATGGCTTGTGGTTTGGCTGGGGATCTCCTTTGATGCCACCCGCCGGACTGGCCAGTGCCGAGCCGCCCAGCGCTGTGCAGAGGCACAGCAGGCCAGCGGCGCTGATAGCGAGAACGGACCGTCGGAACATCACACCACTTCTTTCGCTGCGTGATGAGAATCGCTGACCTGGCGCTACCGACGAGGTTAGGGCTCAGCATGCAGGCAACGGAAGGCAGCTAAGGCAGGATTTGGTTAAGCTAAAGTGGTCGAAAATGGTCTTAGTTACGGCGAATCAGGACTGGCAGCTTCAGGAGCCGAGGAAGGCCTTGAGCTCGGCCAGGAACTCAGCAGGCTTCGTGGCGTGGACGAGGTGTCCGGCGTCGACGGTCACCTGGACGCCATAAGCAAGGGTCGTCGCGAGTTCCTCAACGTGGTGCTGGGGGAGGAAGCTACGTGTTCCCCCGCCGATCACCAGCGTCGGCGCCCGAATCGCGGCGATCACGTCGGGCCAGCGCGGGTCCGGTTCGTCGATCTCAGGGCGGACCTGTTCCACGACGGCCCAGTCGAAGGACAACGGCCCGCCAGGCCGGGCTAGGTCCGTCGCTGGCCGCGGATGGGGAACTCCGACGTCTTCGAGGACGAGCCGCCGCACAAGCGCAGGCGCGCTGGCGGCCACCCGGCAGGCAACGAGACCGCCGAGTGAGTGGCCGACCAGGTCCACCTGCGTGGCCGGCAGCATCGGGAGCAGACCGGCGACGTCGCTGGCCATCAGCGAGATGGTGTAGGTCCCTGGCCAGTCGCTTTGGCCGTGGCCCCGCAGGTCGGCGGCGAACACCGGCCGGTCGGCAGATAGCTGCGCCGCGATCACATCCCAGTCATCAGCCGTCGCGCCAGTGCCAGGAAGCAGCACTACCGGCGGCCAGGCCGCCGTTTCGCGTGGCCATGATCTGACAGCCAGCGTGACGCCGCCCACGTCATACCTGTCTAGCTGCGGCACGAGACCACCCAAGTAGTCAGCGCCCGGCGAAACGCGGCTCGCGTCGCTCCACGAACGCCTTCGCCGCCTCGCGGTGATCCTCGGTCAGCCCGCTGTGGATGTGGTGCGTGGCCTCGATGTCCATGCATTCGCCGAGTTCGCCGCTGACGGCGCGGTTCAGGTTCTCTTTCATGTACCGGTACGCCAGCCGCGGTCCGTCGGCGAGCCGCCGGGCGCGCTGTCTTACCTCGGCGTCGAAGTCGGCCGCCGGGAACACGGCGTTGACGATGCCGAGGCGCTCGGCGTCGGCTGCGGACAAGCGATCAGAGAAGTAATAGAGGTCCCTGGCCTTCGCGCTACCGACTAGCCGGGTGAGGAACCACGTCCCGCCGTAATCGCCAGAGAAGGCGACTCTGGCGAACGCCGTGGTGAGCACCGCGCCGTCGACGGCGTACCGCAGGTCGCAGGCCAACGCTAGCGACAGCCCGGCACCGGCAGCCGGGCCGCCGATCGCCGCAATGGTGGGCTTGGGCATCTGCCATAGCCTGCCGCTAGTGGCACGCTGGCGGAGCCGCTGCAGATGGATGGCGGCGTCGATGGTGCGTGGCCGGCTGGCGGCCGGCCGCTCGGCCATGGCCTTGACGTCGCCGCCGGCGCAGAAGGCACCGCCCGCGCCGGTCAGCACGATGCAGCCGACCGCATCATCGACCTCTAGCTCGCCGAGGATCCGCTCCATCGCTGCCATCATGGCTTCGGACATGGCGTTCCGCCGGTCCGGTCGGTTCATGGTCAGGACCGCGACGCCGTCGTCGACTTCGGCCAGCAGGTCTTGCGTTCCGGTGTCGATGTGCGTCACGCTGATTCGCCTTCCGGAGTACTCGCTGCAGAAACGAACCGCACCCCGGCGATCTGCACCGGTGGTATCTCGCGATCGGCGGTGAGCCGGACTTCGGTGATGCCTTCGCTCGCCCGAGGCGGCGGGCACGAAGCACAGGTCCTGCCGGGCGTCCTCAAGCCGGACGGTTGCCACGCCGCTCTCGTCGCTGACGGTCAGGCCCAGTACCTCGGCCCAGCGGGCCGCCGCGCCCGCCGGATCGGTCACCTCGATCGTCAGACCTGACACTCCGCCGTGATCATGGGCCGGTGCGCGCCCGGTCCACTCGGGGCCAGCCCAGCGCCACGACTGCGGCGGGTCTGCCCAGTCCAGCGACACGATCGCGCCCGGCACGTCCTTCGGGTGCAAATGCGTCCCGGCGATATCTGTGTAGTCAGCTGCCCAGACCACCCGGATACCCGCGGCGGCTACCCGTCCGCGCGCTTGTGCCAGATCCGGCATCTGGAAGATCGCCATGTAGCCGCTGTCGCCACCGCGGCGCTCAAGATAGCGGCCCGCGGTTGTGTCCGGCTCGACTGGCGCGACAACTTCGACGAACGTGTCGCCCGCGGCGAACACGGCGTTGGTCAGGCCGAAGTGTCCCACCCCCGGATCGTGGAACGGGTCCGGCCAGCCGAAGGCTTGCTGCAGCTGCCTTGCTGTTGTCTCACAGTCGGCGGCGACTAGAGCCACCTGACGCAACCGCGGCCCACCAAGCATGCCCCGCACAGTACCGCGCCCGGTGCGCCTGATCTATCGCCTCGAATACCGGCGGCGGTCGATCGCCGCGACGATGATCGCCGCGAAGATCACGGAGAGAACGAATCCCGCCAGCAGCGAGGACCGGTAATGCCAGCCGATGGCATGGGCGACCAGCCCGCCAAGGAACGACCCGGCGATGCCAACCAGCGCGGTCCGGATCAGGCCGATCGGGTTCGGTCCCGGTACGAGAAGCCGTCCCAGCCCGCCGATAATCAGCCCGCCGATCGCCAGCCAGATGAGCAAGATGAGCATTCTTCAATGCTGCCGACGGCGGCACGACCTGGGAGCACGACTTCAACGTCCGGTACAGCCGTACGGCAGAGCCCTGAGTACGGCAGACGCAGTTGATGTCAGGCCAGCAGGTGGTACACCTCGGTCTCCAGCTCTGCAGGATCCTCGCGCCAGTCACCGTAGATTTCCCAGCGCGGCCCGGCCAGTGCCCGGCCCTGGCCCTCGGACCACTGCTTGATGCGGTCATGTGCTGCGCCAAGCTCCTGGTATGGCCCGCGGTGCACGGTCCAGGCGACTTCGCCGGCTGGCAACTCTGACCGGGTCACCGGGCTCTCTAGCACGCACGGCGCAATGAACTCCACGCCAACTTCTACATGGGCAGCGTCGTCCAGGTAGAGCATCACGTTCTGGCCCTGCTTGACGCCGTTACGGCGCATGCAGGCGTACACCTCATCCAGCATCGGCCGCCACAGCGCCGGAAACTTCTCCCACGTCGTCACGGCGGCCACTACCGCCGTCGGGCGGGCATCAACCCGCGTGACCATCACCGGCTCCATCACGATCCTCCGCTTGAGACCAGGTCTCTCTCCTAACCGCTAAGCGTGACGGAGCCAAAGATCGCCCGCGCGCTGACCCCGGATCCGGGCAAGCCGAGCAGGAAAAACGTCGCTGCATGCCGGTGCGGCCGGGAGACCGAGAAGATCAGGACGCCGCTGAAGAAGCCGCCCTGTCCCGTGACTGACGAAAGGCACAGCCGGACGCCGTGGCGTATCCGGCAGCTCGGGTAGTCCTTACCGACCGACTTGGCCGCGTACTTCCCGGTCACCACGGTCAGACCTGGCATGGCCCGCCAAGCAGCGGCGGTGGGAATCAAGTACGGGCAGGGCAGGTACAGCGGTGGCTTGGTCGCATTCAGGAGCAGCAAGGTTTGCGGCTCGAGCCCGGTTCCGCAGGTAGCCCACTGATCTGCATGCTGCAGGCTCCAGGAGCTAGGAGTGGCGAACCTTACGCCGCCGAATCGCCGCCAGGTCCAGTTAGCGGGTACCCGGCCTGCCGGGCCGCGCCGGAGCACGACCGACAGCGGCGACCTGGCCAGCGTGGCCAGCACGCGGCGGGCTTTCGGTCCGCTGGCCCCGGCTCGCACTCCCAGTTCCGGGACGAGGTAGAGCACGGATCCCTTGGCGCTGCGCAGGCGGAAGACCGGAATGCCATCGATCACAGCAGCGGGCTTGCGATGCCTGATTCCGCGGGGGATATGCCCGGCAGGCACTATCCAGGCCAGGCTGGGGCTCAGTTTGCAGCCCGCTCCCGTTGGCAGTTGCGGCGTGATGCCGACGAAGATCATGCCGCGCGACTGCGAGAACCCGCATGACAGCTGCTGAGGGGCCTCGACCAGCCATGATCCAGGCACCGACAACTGCGCGTTCCGGTAGGGCACGGGCGCCCAGCCCGCCCGAGAGCCAGATCCGCTGGTGGGTCGCGAAGCCGCGAATGTGCTGCTTACTTGCCCGAGCATGACCGCTGCGACGGCGACAGCGACTGCCGCCGCGATCGAAGCTGCCAGCCTGCCTTGCTTCAGTCGCAGCACGCGCTGCGCTCTCCCGCTCATCGCCACGGTGATAGTCCTTTGCTCGCCTGGTCCGCCCGACAGCTTGGACGGCCCGGCGAGCTTGGCGGTTGCAATCCCTGCACGGATTCAGTGCACTGGCGACGCCGCGAGAGGCACTGCCGCATTCAGCGCGTCCAGCGCCGAGCTTTGCCTGCTGGCGCCGGCGAAGTCGAACGGACCTGCCCAGTGCAAGCCGAACTGGTTGCTGCTGTTCCTGTTGTTGGCCCAGATGGACCGCGCGTTGTCGCAGATGAAGTCGCGATAGGCGGGCCGCTGGCTCTGCAGGTAAAAGTCATAGAGGTTACGCACGAAGATGCCCTTGAATTGCGGGCCGTCCCGGTCGGTGCGCGCAGCGTTATGCTCGCCGGGCTCGAGCAGGATCCCGTACTGGGCGTCTGGCGAAGGTGTGGTCAGCGAGCCAAGCGCAGCATCCGCGATCGCCTCGCCCGGCCTCAGGTAACCGGCGTCGCCAGTGATTTCGTACAGCGCCGCGAGACCACCGAGTACAACGCCCTGGTTGTAGGTCCACGTCCGGCCGCGGTTGTTCTGGCAGGCGTCGTCGAGCCCGTCATTGACCAGGCCTGCCGCGCCGATCAGACCGCGGGCGCGGAACCAGTCCCACTCCCGCTGCGCCCACTCGAGGTACTCCGCAGTGCCCTCGCAGCGCTGATGCAGCCGCGCCGCGAGGGTGAGGAACAACTCATTAGTGATCGCATTCTTGTACGACCGCTTGGTGTTCCACCACACGCCGCCGCCGCAGGTGTCGTCCCATCCGGTCAGCAGGTTGGCGAAGATCGTCCGGGCCGCGTCGAGGTACCGGATCTCGCCGGTCAGGTCGTAGGCGGCCACCCAGGCCAGGCCCCACCAGCCATTGTCGTCGTAAAAGCTGACCAGGAAGTCCGAGTGCCGCCGCCGCGCGGCCCTGAATGTGCGCTCAATCACATCCAGGTGCGTCTGATCACCCGTTCGCGAGGTATAGGCGATCACCGCGGTCAGCGCGTTCGCCGCGTTCCACCAGCCCGTGGTCCGCCAGCTGCCGGTCCACCGGCTGTACCAGCGCTGCAGCGCCTCCATCCCGGCCGCCGCGTAAGCGCGGTAGTCAGGCTGCTCCAGATCGGTCATAACTGCCATGGTTTGTCCTGTTAGCTGCCGTTTGCCTGCCGCCAGTGATCTGCGTCTCAATACGAAACCCGGCACCGTAACCGTGCGTCAGAGTCCGGTAACACAAACCAACGATCGCGCACGGGGGAATCTTCAGTGAGCAGCAACGTCCGGCATCTCATTGGCTCTGGCCGCCGCGGTGGCCAGGCAACTTTGATCGCCGGGGCTGCGGCTGCGCTGCTGTGCACAGGGACAGCAACTGCCGCCAATATGACGCCGACATATTCGCCTGCCGCTGTTCATAACAACTCTGATTTCCACCGTAGCGACACCAAGCCGCGCACCGGCAGCGGCCGTGACCCTGTCCGGCTCGGCCCTGGCCGCATCGCCACGCCAGGACTGCTCGTTCCCAGCAGGCCGCATCCCGGTCAGTTCGCCACCGCCGTGTGATGCGCGGCACGTCGCCGCCGCGAACCGCCGGGCGGCGGATCACGGCCCGGCAACCCGGATGATCTTGAATGAATGTGACTTAGCTGTTGCTAGAGGAACAGCTAAGTCACATTCATTCAAGATCTACATAGTGACGACGACCTTCCCGCGCGCGTGTCCTTCTTCCAGGTACCGCATCGCGTCGGCAGCCTCAGTGAGCGGATAGGTCCGGTCGACGATCGGGGTGACCTTCGCGCTCTCGATGAGCTCGCGAAGCACGGTGAGATCGGCATTGTTCTGCTGAGCCAGGAAGAAGACCATCCGCTGGCTGACGGCCGGTGAGAGCATGGCCATCCTGAGGCTGCGGCTCAACGGCCCGACGAAACGGCCCTTGTTCGGCCCGCCGACGCCCACCAGGACTCCGCTGCGCTGCAGGACCCGCCTCGTCGCCGACAGGCTGCGACTCCCCGCGACGTCTATCAGCAGGTCGTATTGCCCTCGTGCCCGGGTGAAGTCCGCCTTGGCGTAGTCGATGACGTGGTCGGCTCCGAGCGAAGCGACCAGCTGCGTGTTGTTGCTGCTGCACACGCCGGTAACCACAGCGCCGAGCGCTTTAGCTATCTGGACCACGAACGTGCCCACTCCGCCAGAGGCGCCGTTGACGAGCACCTTCTGCCCAGGCTGAAGGTGCCCCTTGTCGCGCAGCGCTTGCAACGCCGTGCATCCGGCCACCGGCACAGCAGCTGCCTGCTCGAAGGTCAGGCTGGCCGGCTTGCGCACCACCGCCCCGGCTTCGCCGATGGTGATGTACTCGCCAAGACACCCGCGCTCTTCTAATCCGCCGAACACCTCATCGCCTGGCCGGAACGCGCTCACGTTCCTGCCCACCGCCTCCACCACCCCGGCCATGTCGGCGCCGAGTTTGCGTGCGCTGGCTTTCGGTTGCGTCAGTCCCGCCAGCAGCCGGACCGCATACGGCATGCCGCGCATGAAATGCCAGTCCAGCGGATTGACCGAAGCCGCCCGCACGCGCACCAGCAGTTCGTCGTCGCCGACCGCAGGCATCTCGACATCGCGGAGCTCAAGCACATCGGGGGAGCCGTAGCGGTCGAACCGGATCGCCTTCATAAGTCCGGATCATGTCATGACCGCTCGCGGCCGAAGGCGCTAGTCAATCAACAGATTCAGCTAGGAAACGGGGTCGGTCTAGCCGACCGAAGCCCGTTCCCGCCCGGCCATGCGGGCCTTGCCGTCAGACCGCTTCGGCCAGGACCGGTGGTGCGGCGTGGAGCAGGTACTGGCGGCAGCGGAGCGCGTACCACCGCTTACCGGATCCCCGTTCCTGCGGGGTTCTGTCGGCCCGGCAAGCCTTCCGTAAGCTGCGGAGATGCGGATAGTGATTCTCGGGGCTGGCTTCGGCGGCCTGGAACTCGCGAGCTTGTTGTCGGAACGCTTCGGCGACGGCGCTGAGGTGGTGCTGATCGACAAGTCGGACGGCTTCGTGTTCGGCTTCTCGAAGCTCGACGTGATGTTTGGCCGCACCACCGCCGATCACGTGTTCCACCGGTATTCCGACATGGTCTTGCCCGGTGTCCGCTTCGTCCGCTCGGCAATCCAGTCCCTGAACCCGGTAGCGAGGCGAGTGGTCACCGACGCCGAGACGTTCGAGGCCGACATCCTGGTGGTTGCCCTCGGAGCAGATCTTGATCCAGCGGCCACTCCGGGGCTTGCCGAGGGCGGCTATGAGTTCTACACCATCGCCGGGGCGTTCGCGCTGCGCGATGTGCTAGCGGAGTTCGCAGGCGGACATGTGGTGGTCGGCGTGACTTCGACGCCGTTCAAATGCCCGCCTGCGCCAAGCGAGACAGCGCTTCTGATGCACGAATTCCTGGAGGCGCGAGGCCTGGCGGGCGCTTCGCAAGTGTCATTGGTGATGCCCTTGGGCGTCCCGATCCCGCCCTCGCCGATGGCATCGCAGGCGGTTCTCGCCGCCTTCGCCGACAGGGGCATCGGCTGGCATCCCGGGCAGCTGGTCCGCGCACTGGATCCTGAACGTCGGGCGGCTCTGCTCAGCGACGGCACCGAGATGCCCTATGACCTGTTCCTCGGTGTACCTGTACACCGCGCGCCTGCTGTCGTGACCGAGTCGGGAATGACCGTGGACGGCTGGATTCCGGTGAACCCTGAAACCCTGCAGACGCGGTACCCAGGTGTGTACACCGTCGGGGATGTTACGAGCGTCGGAACGCCGAAGGCGGGAGTGTTCGCAGAGGGGCAAGCGGCCGTCGTCGCAGAGCAAATCGGCGCCCGCATCCGGGGAACAGCGTCGGCCGCCACCTACGATGGCCGCGGGATCTGCTACCTCGAACTCGGGCGCGGCGTCGTCGCCAAGGTCGATGTCACCTTTCTCAGCGGCCAGAGCCCCGTCGGCGATCTTGAAGGGCCCTCGGCTGAGCTTGCCGGCGACAAGACCGCATTCGGGTCCGGCCGAATCTGCCGCTGGTTCGGCAAGACCTGGCAGGCCACGCAACCAGACCTGCCGCCGGCCTGACCGGGCAGCCGGTCGAAGCGCGCGATGCTCGCGATGCCGTCGTTACGATCCCTGGCTGACCGCGTCATCCAGGCGCTCGCGTTGCGGGCGGACGGTGTACTTCGGGTCACGGGCGGACGCTCGGCCCGCTTCGAAGACACCGAACCGGGTGAGTGCCGAGGCGGCCATCAGCGCCAGGCCAGCGAGCGGCCCGCCAACCCGGGTCCGGCCGGCGAGCACGGCTACCGCCAGCCCCGCTGCCGTCAGCACTTCGGAGATGTCCATGAGCTGACCGCCCCGGCCGCTCTGATACGGCTCGGCAGTCGCGCCCAGTCGCTGAAGCAGCAGGCTCTTGGCGGCGATCTCGCCCGCCGCGCCGAGAACCGCGAATCTGATGGCCTGGCCGGCCCGTCCTGGCCGGACGGCGAGCATGCCAAGACCGCCGGCGGCCGTTGCCGCCGACCCGGCGAACACGAACGGCAGCTCACGATGGGCTTCGTGCCAGGCTGGCGCCGCCGTGTCGCCGAGCAGCACCGCGGTGTAAGACGCCACGGCCGGGCCGAGCAGCGCAGCCCCGATAGTTGCCGCGAGACCAGCTCGCGGCAGCTTGCGCGTGACCGCGGCGGCAGCGGCCGCCAGCGCGAGCGGGGTATAACCCGACAGGATCCAGGTTCCGATGCTCATCGGCGAGGTGACCTTAAACACGCGGAGCATGTTGACGAACCGCTTTCGCCGTCCGAGGTCGTGAACCAGCGCGACCATCGACAGGCTGATCGCACCGGCGGCCCCGCATTTCAGCGCGCGGGCAAGCTCCGGGTGGCTGGTCACGTGCGCGCCGGCGGCGAGGGTGGACGACGCGCCCGCGAGTCCGCCGAGGAACAAGTAGCTCGGGATGTCGGGTCCCCAGACGGTCTCCTTGACCACCGGGCGGCCGTAGTACGAGCGGAAGTCGGCGTCCGGCACCAGCATCTTCTCGCCGCCGCGCCGCCGTCGCCCGTTTCCGGTGGTCACTGCCGGCCTCCCGCGCAGGCCACGACCGCAGCGGCGATGAGGCCGCCGGCCGCGGCCGCGGCAAGCCGCCACATGCCGGGCAGATCATGAGTGGTGACGACAGGGTCTGGCGGCAAGCCGTAGACCTCCGGTTCGTCGAGCAGCAAGAACATGGCGCCGGCGCCGCCAATGCCGTCGGCCGGGTCGGCGCCGTACAGCCGGGCCTCGGGCTGGCCGGCTGCCTGCAGGTCGGCGACGCGCTGGTGCGCCCGGTCGCGCAGTTCGTCCAGCGGGCCGAACTGGATGGACTCCGTCGGGCAGGCTTTGGCGCAGGCAGGCATGAGGCCGTCACCGATCCGGTCGTAGCAGAGTGTGCACTTGTGCGCGCCCCCGTCGGTCTCGCTCCGGCCGATCACGCCGAACGGGCACGCTGACACGCAGTAGCCGCACCCGTTGCAGATGTCGTCCTGCACTAGCACGGTGCCGAACTCGGTGCGCATCAGCGCGCCGGTCGGGCAGACGTCGAGGCAGGCCGCGTGCGTGCAGTGCTTGCACACGTTGCTGGCCATCAGCCAGCGCAGGTCGCCGTTGCCGTCGGCGGCAGGCTGCTCGATGAAGGCAACGTGCCGCCAGGTCGAGGCACTGAGATCCGCGGTGTTGTCGTACGACATCCCGGTCAGCAACAGCCCGTCTTCGGGCACGTTGTTCCATTCCTTGCAGGCAACCTCACAGGCTTTGCAGCCAATGCAGACCGAGGTATCGGTAAAGAACCCCAGCCGCGGCGGGTGGTCGGAGTACCCGGCTACCGCGGCCGGATCGAGCCCGCGTTCGGACGATAGCCCCGTTTCCTCATGAAACTGGTTTCTTATGGTTTCCGGCGACGTGCCGGTGTCAGATGGCGGCATCTCACATCTCCGTTCCGGTGGTGTCGGTGATGCCGGCCCGGTCCTGATAGGCGCGGACCAGGGAGCGAAGCGCCGGCCCGCGGGGCCGCCGGCCGGGCTGGATGTCGCACGCCATGGCCTTGTCTTCCTGGATATGCACGTTCGGGTCCAGCGCCAGGTGAACAAGCTCGTTGGCGGCATCTCCGGCGGTGTAGCCGTTCGGGCCCCAGTGCCAGGGCAGTCCGATCTGGTGCAGCGTCCGGCCCTGCACCTGCAGCGGCCTGATGCGCTCGGTGACCAGCACGCGCGCCTCGATCGCTGCGCGCGCGGTGATGATCGTCGCCCAGCCCAGGTGCTCGAGGCCGCGCTCGGCGGCGAGCTGCGGCGAGACCTCGCAGAACATCGCCGGCTGCAGTTCGGACAGGTAGGGAAGGAAGCGCGACATGCCGCCCGCGGTGTGGTGCTCGGTGAGCCGGCAGGTTGTCGTTACGTACGGGAAGACCTCGGATCCCGGCTCGCTGCCGCTCGGCTGGAACCGGTCCTCCGGATGCCGGATGAGATGCCGGACCGGGTTGTGCTGCTGGCTGTAGACGATGTTGCGGAAGGGCGATTCCTGCGGCTCGTAGTGCGCCGGAAGCGGACCGTCGACGAGGCCTGCCGGAGCGAACAGCCAGGCCTTGCCGTCGGCTTGCATGATGAACGGGCTGCTGCCGGAGATCGCCGCCACGCCGGTCGCTCCGTCGGGCGGCCGGTACTCCGGCGGCCGGTCGGCGATGAAGTCAGGTACGTCCGGTCCGGTCCACCTGTCTAGCTCGCCGTCCCACCAGACCAGCGCCTTGCGGTCGCTCCACGGCTTGCCCTGCGGATCCGCCGACGCGCGGTTGTACAGCACCCGCCGGTTCGCCGGCCAGGCCCAGCCCCAGTCCGGTGCGACCCAGGTCTGCTCCTGCCAGGGCTTGCGGCGGGCGGCCTGATTGACCCCGTCTGCTCGGACGCCGCAATAGATCCAGCAGCCGCAGGCCGTCGACCCGTCGGCGGTGAGCTCGGTGTAGGAGGTCAGCGGCTGGCCGGCCGGGCCGCGGCCGTTGATCTCGGCGAGTACCGCGTCGGCGGCTGGTTCTGCCAGCTCTCCGATGGTCGGGTAATCCCAGGTCAGATCTAGAACCGGCCGGTCCGTGTCGCTCGCGGAGCCGGCTAGCTTCGCCCGGATGCGGCGGCCGAGCTCATAGGTGAACTGCAGATCGCTGCGGGCATCGCCGGCCGGATCGACTGCCTGGTAGTGCCACTGCAGCAGCCGCTGGGTGTTGGTGAAGCTGCCGGATTTCTCGGTGTGGGCAGCGACCGGCAGGAAGAACACCTCGGTGCCGATGTCCTGCGTGCGCATCTCACCCGTCTGGATTTCCGGGCCGTCCTTCCACCAGGTAGCGCTCTCGATCATGACCAAGTCGCGGACGACCAGCCAGTCGAGGTTTGCCATGCCGAGCCGTTGCATCCGGGCGTTAGCCGACCCGACGGCAGGGTTCTGGCCGTACAGGAAGTACCCCTTGCAGGTGCCGTCCAGCTGAGCCATGACCGTCTGGTAGGTGCTGTGACTACCGGTCAGCCGGGGCAGGTAGTCGTAGCAGAAGTCGTTGTCCGCGGTAGCGGCGTCGCCCCACCAGGCCTTGAGGAGGCTGACCAGGTACTCCCTGGTGTTTGCCCAGAAACCGCTCTGGACGGACTCGGCGCGGACGTAGGCGTCCAGGCTCTCGTTGCCGTCCGCGTAAGGCATCGGCAGGTAGCCGGGCAGCAGGTCGAACAGGGTCGGGATGTCCGTCGAGCCCTGGATCGAGGCGTGCCCGCGCAGGGCCAGGATGCCGCCGCCGGGCCTGCCGATGTTGCCCAGGAGCGACTGGAGGATCGCGGCGGTGCGGATGTACTGCACGCCGACGGTGTGCTGCGTCCAGCCCAGGCTGTAGACGAACGCCGTGGTCTTGTCCCGCCCGGAGTTCTCCGTGATCAGCCGGCAGACCCTGGCGAACTGGTCCTGCGGTATCCCGGCGACCTTCTCCACGAGCTCGGGCGTGTACCGGGAGAAATGTCGCTTGAGTACCTGGAACACGCAACGCGGATGCTGCAGCGTCTCGTCGGTGTCAGGCCGTCGGGTGGGCGGCGGCGCCGCCGGAGCCGTGTGCCTCGCCGCGTCCGGCCCGCCGCAAGTTCCCGCGGATCGCCTGGCGGCGACGATCCCCGTCGGTTTGCTCGGCGTCGGGGTCGGTGTGCTCGCCGCTGGCAGGCTTGACCTCGGCGCCCTGGTACCGCCAGGTGTCGAAGTCGTAGTACCGCTCACCGGTGTTCAGCCCGGAGAACACCCCGTCGAGATCCTCGGTGTCGGCGAACTCCTCAGTGAGGATCGTGGCCGCGTTGGTGTAGGCCACCACGTAGTCACGGAAGTACTTCTCGTTCTGCAGCACGTAGTTGATCAGGCCGCCGACGAAGGCGATATCGGCTCCGGCCCTGATTGGCACGTAGACGTCGGACACCGCGCTGGTGCGGGTGAACCGAGGGTCGACATGGATCACCGTCGCGCCACGGGCCCTGGCCTCCATCACCCACTGAAAGGCGACCGGATGGCACTCGGCCATGTTCGAGCCTTCGATGAGGATGCACTCGGAGTTGACCAGATCCCGCGGGAAGTTCGTAGCTCCGCCGCGGCCGAAGCTAGTCCCCAGACCGGGGACGGTAGCGGAGTGTCATATCCGGGCCTGGTTCTCGATCTGGATCGCGCCGAGGGCGGTGAACAGCTTTTTGATCAGGTAGTTTTCCTCGTTGTCCAGGGTGGCGCCGCCCAGGCTGGCAAAGCCGAGCGTGCGGCGCGTCGCCGCCCCGTCTACCTGGTCCTGCCAGCCTGCCCTCCGCGCCGCGATGACCCGGTCGGCGATCATGTCCATAGCCGTATCGAGATCCAGGTCTTCGAAGTCGGTGCCATGCGGTCGCCGGTACCGCACCTTGTACTCTCGCGCTGCGCCGGTGGTCAGCTGCAGGCTCGCTGAGCCCTTGGGACACAAGCGGCCCCGGCTGACGGGTGAGTCCGGGTCGCCCTCGATCTGCGTTACTTTGCCTTCGCTCACGTAGACCTGCTGGCCGCAGCCAACCGCGCAGAACGGGCACACAGACTTGACGATCTTGTCGGCCGTGGCCACCCGGGGTGCCAGCTGCGCCGTGCGCTTGCTCTTGACCGCGGCGCCAAGGCCCAGCCTGTCCCCTTGCGAGAACTGACGGTAGACCGGCCAGGATCCGATCCAGCGGCGCGCGTTCATCGCAGTTACCCCCGTCGACGGGCCCGATGTGCCCGCTGCCCTCCCCGATGCGCACTGGCATACCCTCCGGCCGCGAACAGGACACCGTGCTTACGCGAACCGCTGGCACTTCAGCCGGAAACTACCCGATCATGCGGGTTGACTCCGCTGTGCCCGCCCGGCAGCGTGGATGTGCAGGACGGCGCAGGGGGCAGTCGTGTTGCACATGAGGTTCAACCTGATCACCGCAGATCCGGCGAAGCTCTCCGACTCGATCAAGTTCATCGAGTCGGAGGTTCGCCCGCAGGTCGAGGGACTGCCCGGCAGCCTCGGGACGGCGCTGTACACCAATCCCGAGCCAGGGCTGGCGATACTCGAGTCGTTCTGGGCTTCCGATAATGCATTGAGTGCAAGCGAGCACCAGGTCGCGACCGGCCGCCGCGAGGCAGTGCAGAGGGCTGCCGGAACCGTGTCCGTGGAGCGCTTCAGCGTCCCGGTGTTCGAACTCGACGCGCCGGTGCGCGGCGGAGCCGGGCTGCGGCTCACCCGAATGGATTTCGAGCCGGGTGCCGTCGAGGACGCTGTCGAAGCGTACGGGGATACCGCAGTCCCGTGGCTGGCCGACACCGAGGGCTTCTGCAGCGCGCTGCTGCTGGTAGACGACACGACCGGGCCACGCGATCAGCGAGACCGCTGTGGCGGGACAAGGAGGTTCTGGCGGCGACCCGCAGTGTCGCTGCGGCCGTCCGGGTCGAGACTGTGGCATCGACCGGATGCGTGATCCGTGCCGTCGAAGAATACGGTCTGGTCGCCACCTCAGCCCGGAAGGCGTGAGAGATGCTGACAGCGGAGACAGTTGATCGGATTGTCCGGTTCGACGGCCAGGGTCTGCCTGTCAGTTGCCTCTACGCGCACGTCGACACTGATCCAGGTCTCCGCGAGGACCTGCATGCGCGGGTGACGAGCCTGCTAGACGAGATCAACCCGGTGGCCAAGAACGAGTCTGTGGACCATGAGGCGCGCATGTCGCTACGCGGCGATATTGAGCGCATCAAGGAATCCCTCGCGGAGGAGCGCTGGAAGCCAGGCGCGATCGCCATCTTCGCCTGCAGCGGGCGCGATCTATACGAAGAGATCCCGCTGCCGCGCAGGGTCCGCGACGAGGTGGTAACCGACACGTTGCCGCACGTCCGGCCGATGCTTACGGTTCTGGACGAGTATCACCGCACCTGCGTCGTCGTGGTGGACAAGGCCTCCGCGCAGATCTGGGAGATCTACCAGGATGAGCTGCGCGAAGTAGGCAGGATCCGGGATCGCGCGCTGCGTAAGCCCAACTACGCCGCCGGGCGAGTCGAGGAACGAGTCCGCAACAAGGCGGACGAACTGAGCAAACGGCACTACCGCAACGTCGTGCAGTTTCTCGAGCAGTTGTTCCGCGCTGAAGACTTCGATCTGCTGGTCATCGGCGGCCACGACTATGAGGTGCCGGCCTTCGTCGAGTTCCTGCCGAAGGACATGCGGTCGCTGGTCGCGGGCACGTTCAGCGTCGACCCGGCCGAGCCGGTGCTCGCCGAGGTCCGGGCGAACGCTGACGCAATCCTTGACGGCTATGAGCACGTTGAAGAGGAGCAGTACGTCACCGACATCTTCGACAAGCTGGGGTCTGGCGGGCTGGCAGTCGCCGGCCTGGACCGCTGCCTGTGGGCCGGCTCGATCGCTGCCATTCAGACTCTGCTGGTGCTTGACGGCGCAATCGTGCCCGGTGTCGTGTGCGACAAGTCGGGCTGGCTGGCACGTTCTGGTGCCATCTGCCCGCTCTGCAGCAATCCGACTAGGGCAACCCCCGACGTCATCGACGAACTAGCCCAGGAGGTCATCGCCGAGGGCGGCTCGGTCAAGCACATTGCCGACGATGACCGCCTGGCAGAGCCGGTCGCTGCCGCGTCGATCCGCTTCCCGCTGCCGCCGCTGCCCGCGAGCAGGCCCGCGCCGGGGCACAAGCTCCCGTTAGGAATATTCAGAAGTTGATGGCCAGGCGGACGCTTACGATGTCGCCGATGTCGATCTTTTCCGCCTTCCGTATCTGGGCCTTCACCGGCACGATGTATCGCCCGTCCTTGGGGAACAGGGATGTCACCCATTCGGTGGACCCGATCTGCGCGGTGACCGGAATCATGCCCCAGCCATAGGTCACCATCGGCGAGGCCGCCTCAAGTTCACCGCTCTCGTTGTCCGGAACGGTAACGAAGTGCCATGGGGCTGGGCCCCGCCAGAACCACATCTCGCCGGTAAAACTGAGCATCACCCGGACAGGATAGATGCCGGGCCTGGCGCATACTCCCCGAAATGTCACGGGAGCTGTCGCGCCTCGGGCGCAGGGCTCGCTCAGCCCCGCATGTTGACCGCGTTCACCCGCACCGGCCGGACGGTGACGACGACACGTTCTTCACCGGGCTGGTCGTGGTCGCGAAGGTTCGCGCCGTACTTCGCCCCGACGCGGTCGGCGAAGGAGTAGTCGGTATCTGGAGTGATCTCAGCGTCACCGCGGATTTCCAGGTAGCGATACGGGTTAGCCAGATCGAGGAGCAGCACGTCCACGACCGGGTTTGCGATCAGGTTCTTGGTCTTCTGCCGCGCGGAGTTGAGCGAGATCGCGATCTTCTCGCCGTCCGCCAGAAACCAGACCTCCGACAGTTGCGGACGGCCGTCAGGGCCGACCGTGCCGAGGGTGGCGAACTGTCCTTCGAGCATGTCCTGGTGGGAGGACGGGATTCGCGGAGCGCCTGTGCTGTTCACCGGGCCAGCCTACGTCTGGCCGGCCGGGCGCCATGCGCCCGGCCCGCCGGTACTAGCCTGCAAGAATCGGTTAGGAGCGGGTCCATTCCCGCTAGCCAGGATGGCGCGACCTGAGAGCGGAACGGGGGAATTATCCGATGTCCGGTGAGTTCACTACAGCGCTGCAGCAAACGAACCAGATCGAGCTAACGGTCACCGGCAGGGTCAGCGGGCAGCAGATTTCGCTTCCGGTGTGGTTCGTGGCAGAGGACGGAAAGTTCTACCTGCTCCCTGTCTACGGGTCGGATACCGGCTGGTACAAGAACGTGCTCAAGACGCCGCGGCTGCGGCTCAGCGCCAACGGCGAGAGCGTCACCGCGACGGCTACGCCGATAACCGAGCCAGCGACGGTGCGCGAAGTCGTCGACAAATTCCGCGCAAGTTACGGCCGCGACCAAGTCGCTCAGTACTATCCGAAGACCGATGTGGCCGTCGATGTCGGCTTGCCGGGATCTGCCAGCTAGAAGGGACACCATGCCAGGTACGACGAGCGGTGTCGCCCCCCGCACCGCCCGGCTAACCTTCCGTGTCGCCGAGCCGATCCACGGGATGATCTACTTCAGCCCGCATGGCCGTGATGCCTACGCCGAGATCGGGATTACTCATCAGCGCAGCTCGTACTTCGCCTCACGGTCAGCCGCGCTAGGCCCGGTGCCGGCCGAAACCGTCATCGCAACCTTTTTCAACTTCAGCCCGGTGCTCGTCCGCCGCGCCATCCCGGCAGCATGGGACATTGCCACCCCTGCCCGGGTCCTGGCAGCGCGGCTGGACGCGGTAGACCGGTCGCTGCGCCAGGCGTGGGCCGGCGAAGTCGGGAGTCCGCAGGTACGCGAGGCGGCTGACCTCGCCCGCCGCGCTGCCGAACGGGCGATCAGCCGGCCGCAAGGCAGGCCGCTGTTCGCCGCACACGCTGCCTTGCCCTGGCCTGATGCGCCGCACCTGGCGCTGTGGCACGCGCAGACGCTGCTGCGCGAGTATCGCGGCGACGGGCACGTCGCGCTGCTGCTGACTGAAGGGCTCGACGGCCTCGGTGCCCTCATCACGCATGCCGCGGCTGGCGCTATCCCGGCCGAGGCGCTGCGGACGAGCAGGGCCTGGACACCAGAGGAGTGGGACGCCGGAACGGAATTGCTACGTGAGCGTGGCTGGCTGGCCGACGGCCCGCAGCTCGCGCTGAGCGAAGCAGGACGAGCCCGGCGTCAGTCCATCGAAAGCCGCACCGATGAGCTGTCTGTCTACCCGTACGAGGCTATCGGCGAGGACGGCTGCGCCCGGCTGAGAGAGCTCGCGGCGCCGCTGTCCGCCGCCGTGATGGCCGCGGACCTCGGGTTCCCGGCTGCTCTCGCAACCCAGTACGCACCAGCCAGTTGATCCGTGCCGCCATCACCGGCCCTACCTATGCGAGATTCCAGAGCATGACGGGACATTCCGGCCGTGCAGTGGCCCGCCGCCTGCAGCTCTGGACTGTGCGAATGCTGCCCCGGTTGATTGCGGGCAGCCGCTCTGGCGGCCTCCCGAGAACAGGGCGAGCGCCGTGCCAGCGAGCACCATGCCGACCAGGAAAATGATTGCGAGCCGCATTGCAAAGCTGAGTTTCTTCGGCTCAGCACCCTGGTCGTCTGGCCTGACCGGCGGTCTCCAGTACCCGGTCAGCTGCTCGGACTGAGGCAGGGCCGCGTGTCCTGTCACGGTTGCAAAGGACTCGAACGCGATAGTTAGTTCCGGATCTGCGATGCGTAGATTGTGCTCGATTGCGTCCAGGGCAATCTGCTCGCTGGCTTTCAGGCTCATCGCTCTCCCCGTGCTTCTATAGCGGTACCTGGCTTACGGGTACCTCGGCGATTGGTCGATTGCCACGGCGCGCGGCGCCCGCCGAACGTATAGCCACAGTCCTACCTGGAGGCCGGCTGAGTCCTCATCCCGGCGATCAATCATCTTCGGCGCGACAGGCAGGCGGGTAAGCACGGACCAAGCGCATCGCTCGTCAGCAGTGCCTGCCCGAGGGCGGACCAAGCGCCGCCGTAATAGGTCGGGAAATGTCGCTGCTGCGCGGCCGCGTCATCCAGCAGCTGCTGGGCTTCGGTGCTGTGGCCAGCTGCATGGGCCGCGGCGGCGGCTGCCACCAGCGGCAGCGGCGCGTGCGTCGCGGTCAGCACAGCGCCGTTCAGGCGCAACGCGAGCGCCCGCGCGCTGCGACCTGGCCGCAGGAGCGGCCACCAGCGCGCTGCGAGTGCCCTGGCCTTGGGATTGCAGCTTGCGGCAAACCAGACAACTGTCCGCTGGGCATCCAGCCCGTACTGTGCCATCGGCGCGTCGCCGTTGGGCGACGGCTCCGGCTGCGGTGCGTCGCCGACATGGAGAAGTGCCCAGTCCGGTGGCAGTTCCTTGCCGTTCTTGGTGATCTGGCTGGCTAGATCCACGGCGCCAGCTTCGAGGCGGAGCCACTTGTCATTGCGAGTCCACTTGGCGAGCCCCTGATATGCGGCCAGCGCCCAGTAGCTGGGGTCGATGGTTGCCGGCTGCCCTATCGCCCAGGGCCCGGCTGCCAGCACGGGCATCCCGTCCGGGCCAGTGGTCACTTCGTGGGTCAGAACCGCGTTAGCTATCTGGCGGCCGTCGTGATGCCACTGCGCGGCATGTGGCCCCTGATAGCGCAGCAGCGCCCACGCGATGAGCAGGTCCGCGTCACTGGCCGGTTCTGTGCTGATGACCTCGCCCTTCGCATTCGCGTGGAATGCGAACAGGTGATTGCGAAGCTGCAGGTGCTGTCGCGTCCATGTCCATATCCGGCCGAACGAGCTGTTATCGCCGGTAACTTCGGCCAGCAGCATGCCGTATGCCTGACCCTCGCTGACCGTGTCACCGCCCTGGTCGAGGCGGACCACCCGGCCGTCAGGCCGCGCATAGGTTTCGAGGAACCTGGCTGCGTCTTGCTGCGGGCCGCCGCTGCCGCACCCCGCGACCACGACCGCGAGTCCGGCCGAAGCCATGACAACAAGCAGGCGAAACGCGGCCCTGATGGACTTTCTCGTGCTATTAACTCTTCGCGGTACATCCGGCGCACGGAAACCATCTGATCGCATCACGCGAAGCCCCCTCGGCGGCCGGCGGGCGGTCACGACGAAGATCGGCAGCTGACGTCGGACGGCGCCGCCATCGCAAAGCCGAACTCCGGCGCCTCATAGCGTTCTACCGGGAAACGTGCGCAAGGCTCATCGCGGAGATCGACCATGTTGGGTCCCGCGAGCCAGCGTGGCGGCGACGTCGTTCGCTGCCAGAGAATCAGCCCACCTTGGCCTCGTCTTGGCCCGGGAACCAGCGCGCGGGCGGTTTCACCTAGATCACAACTGGGTTATCCTGCCACTATGGGCGTCGCCTACCCCAGGCGTAACGAGACCTTGGCGATTTTCAGGTGAGCACCCAGGGTCTCCATACCCTCAAGCGGACTCCGGCTGCCCAGTTGACGGGTGGCGCGAGGACTGTCCCCAGTGCGCCCGGCCGGACGCATCTTTTTTCGAGCAAGCTGCAGCCGCCGATGACGCGGCCTGGGACGACGGTAGTTCGCCAGGCATTGCTCGATCGCCTCGACGAGGGCATTTCAGCGAAGTTCGTGCTGCTGGTCGCGCCTGCCGGGTGGGGGAAGACATCGCTGCTCTGCGATTGGTACTCGGCGCGGGAAACCGAGCACACCGCTTGGCTATCGGTTGACCAGGGTGATAACGACCCGGTTAGTTTCTGGGCGCACGTCATTGCCGCAGTCAATACTGTCTGCCCTGGAATAGGGACTGGTGCCCTGGAATCGCTCACGGCACCGGGTGTCAAGAGCACCGACGCCGTGCTCTCGCCGCTAGTCAACGATTTGGCGAGCATCCCGGCGCCGGTAACGCTTGTTCTCGACGACTATCACCTGATCTCAAACCAGGCGATTCAGCAGTCGATGGCATTCCTTGTCGAGCACTTGCCGCCTGCCCTCGGGCTGGTGCTGGCCAGCCGCTCAGATCCTGCGCTGCCGCTGGCACGGCTGCGGGCCAGAGGACGGATGGTCGAGATCCGGGCTGACGAACTCCGCTTCTCTGAGGCCGAAACGACTCAGTTGCTTAACGGGACAGTGGGCGTGGATCTCCCGCCGGACGCCGTCCAGACGTTGCATCACCGCACCGAAGGCTGGGCCGCGGGACTTTATCTGGCTGGGCTGTCGCTGCGCGGGCGCGATGACGCCGACCGGCAGGTCCATGCATTCCACGGCGATGACCGCAAGATCGTTGATTACCTCGCCGCCGAAGTCCTTGACGGACTGCCGTCCGAGCTTCGCTCGCTGCTGCTCCGGACGTCGGTGCTGGAACGCTTGTCCGGTCCGCTGTGCGACGCGGTAACCGGCGCCAGCGGTTCGCAGCGCCGGCTCGAGGAGATCGAACGGTCCCAGCTTTTCCTTGTCCCGCTGGACTCCGCGCGGCACTGGTACCGCTATCACACCCTGTTTGCCGAACTGCTCCGGAACGAACTTGAGGTATCCGAGCCCGGCCTTGCCCCGCTGCTGCACCGCCGTGCGTCGATGTGGCATCGCCAGCACGGATCGATCGCCGATGCCATCGCGCATGCCGTCGCGGCAGCCGACCTGGCCGATGCCAGGGAGCTGATCGTCACAAACTGGACCGCGGAGGTTCATCAGGGGCTGATGGGCACGGTCGAGGGATGGCTGGACCGGCTGCCTGCCAGAGATGGTTGTCGATGACGCCCGGCTGTGCGTGATCAGGGCTTTTCTCGCCCGCCACCTCGGGCGACCCGACGAGGTAGAACCGTGGCTTGAGGCCGCTGCCGCCACCGCACCGCGGGGTCCGTTCAGTCAGGGACCTAGTTCCGTCGAGTCAGCCGCCGCGCAAGTCCGGGCCGGGCAGCTTTTCATGGCCGCCGACCTAGCTGCCAGTGAGTCGCAAAGCCGGCGGGCCGTCGACCTGGAAGCAGCCGGGACGCCCCGCTGGCAAGCAATGACGCTCGGCTCGCTGGGCGCCGTGCTGTACTGGCGCGGCCGCGAAGCTGACGCACGCGCCATCCTTGAGCAGGTGGTAGCCCCTCCCCGGGCCGCTGCGAGTAACCTCGCCACGCTCTGGGCACTCGGTTGCCTGGCTGCGATCTCTCTTAGGTCAGGCGACGCCGACTCCTGTGAGCGCTATCTCGACAAGGCCGCGAAACTTGCCGCTCATCATGGACTGCGCCAGTACCGGGGTACTGCGATGGTGCCGCTGGCGAGAGCCGAGCTCATCGAGAACCGCGGCGACCTGAGCCAGGCCGAGGACGCCGCGCTGAGCGCGCTGGAGATCAGCAGGGACGGGCAGTCGCGACTGGAGACCGCCGCTGCGCTGCTCTGCCTCGCCAGGATCAAGGCTCGCGCCGGCCGCAGGGCAGATGCCCAGGCGCATGTCAGCGAGGCAAGGGAAATCATCGGAACTTGCGCGGATCCCGGCATCCTTACTGAGGTCGTCGCGAAGACTGACCGGCTGGCCGGCCAGTATCTGCCGGTTCCCCGGCCGAGGCCTGGCAATCCTGCCCGCCGGCCAGACGGCCTGACGGCTCGCGAGGCACAGGTCCTCGAGCTCCTGTCGGCCGGCGACACCAACAACGAGATCGCCGTCAAGCTGGTGGTCAGCGTCCACACGGTGGAGCGGCATCTGCAGAACGCGTACCGGAAGGTTGACGTGCGGAACCGGGCCGACGCCGCGGCGTACATAACCCGGACGACAGCGTTAACTCGGAGCTGCCATCCGGGACAGCTGGCTGCATAGTCCTGAAGCCGACTGATGATGGTTGATTTGCGGGATGCCGCGGGTTAGGCCCGCTGGTAGACCGGTTATCAGGTAGAACTTCGACGCCTAGGTCAACAGCTCACCTACGTCAGTTGCAGCGATTATCAGCGCGGGGTCAAAGATGGTTGATCGCCGGGATGGCACCGCGTTTTGCGCCCGGTAGAACTTTGGGTAACGGATCAAGCTTCGGGGCGCCCCCGCACATCAAGGTGGTCAGCTAACAGACCGAGTCATAAGCGCGCGGACACGAGCGGAGTACGCGTAACCAGAAGATTCGGAGACCCAGTTGACGAACGATGCAACGATCGTGAGGTCGCCGTGGGCCAAGTTCGGCCGGGTCGCAAAATTCGGGGTTGTCGGAATTACCGGGACTCTTATTAACACCGGAGTCCTCTTGCTGCTTGTGCGGCGTTTTCAGCTGCCGCTCGCGCTGGCATCTGGAATCGCCGTCGAGCTGGCGATTATCAGCAACTTTCTGCTGAACAGCAACTGGACGTTTGCGGCCCGTCCATCGTGCCGCCGCTTCGCCAAGTTCAACGTCGCGTCGCTAGCCGGGCTCGGCGTCAATATCACCGGGGTTTTGCTGCTGACCAGGCTCGGGATGTACCTGCTCGCTGCCGACCTCATCGGAATCGCGGCCGGATTCGCGGTTAATTATGTAATCAGCGTCAGCTGGGTATGGAGCCGGGCCGCGTGATGAGGGATGTCATCTACGCCAGCCTCCTGCTGGTCTCGCTACTCGTGACGGCTCAGTCTGCCCACACGCTGTACCTCACGCTGTACACCTGGGACCGGCCGCCCGCTGAGGCCAGGGCGCCCGACCGTTTCCTGGCGCCTCGCCTGTCGTTCACGGTGATGCTTCCGGCACGTCATGAGGAAGAAGTCATCCAGGGGACCATCGGGCGGCTTGCCCGCGTGAACTACCCGCCTGACCTGCTCCAGGTTCTGGTGATCTGTTCCGCCGACGATCACGGGACAATCGCCAAGGCCGAAGCGGAGATCAAGCGACTGCGGAAGCGTGGCCGCTCGAATGCCCAGCTGGTTGTGTTCAGCGACGGGCCGGTCAACAAGCCGCACGGCCTCAATTCCGCGCTGCCGCACGCGCGTCACGACGTCGTCACGATCTTCGATGCCGAAGACGACATGCATCCGGACATTTTTAACGTCGTGAACACGGTGATGGAAGAAGAGGGCGTGAAAGTCGTCCAGGCTGGCGTGCAGCTGATGAACTTCGACTCCAGCTGGTACTCGGCGCTCAACGTCCTTGAGTACTTCTTCTGGTTCAAAAGCCGCCTGCACTATCACGCCAAGCTCGGGGCGATCCCGCTCGGCGGGAACACGGTCTTTTTCGACCGCGCTGTCATCGCGAACGTCGGTGGCTGGGACGAGCAGAACCTGACCGAGGATGCAGACATTGGCCTGCGGCTGTCAGCGGCCGGCGAACGTATCCGCGTCGTGTACGACGACCGCTATGTGACCAAGGAGGAAACGCCGCCGACTCTGGCGCAGTTCATCAAACAGCGCACCAGGTGGAGCCAGGGCTTCTTGCAGACGCTCCGCAAAGGAGTGTGGCGCGAACTTCCGACCGGCAAGCAGCGCCGGCTCGCCTTCTACACTCTCGCTTTCCCGCAAGGCCAGGCGCTGCTCGGCATCTACTTTGTCTTCTCGATGGTCACGATGCTGAGCTTCAAGACACCTGTGCTCGTGGCACTGATCTCGTTCCTGCCCGTGCTGTTGCTGCTCGCGCACTTGCTCGTGTCCGCTATCGGCCTGCGTGAGTTCGCCGGAGCGCACGGGCTCAAGGCAACGCCGTCCGCGATTCTCGGTCTGGCGATTGCCTGGATTCCGTACCAGCTTGTGCTTTCGTACGCCGCGCTGCGAGCGGTCCGGCGTCAGTCGCAGGGCATCATCAACTGGGAGAAGACCCAGCATATAGGCGCCCATCGTGGCCAGTCGGCCGACAGTGCGCTGGGACTCGACGAGGCGAGCGAAAATGTCGCATAGCCGAGCCCCCGGTGCCAGCGTCACCGGGCTGGCCCCCCGCGGCACAGCCCCGGTAACCCGGCGTTCCAGCATGGCGTCCAGGGTGCATTCCTGGTACCAGTCGCGCGGCCAGCTCGGCACGATCGCGCTGGCATTCGCGGTGCTGAGCGGGGTGGTCACGCACAGCTATCACTTGTTCGACTACCCGCTGTATGAGACTGACGAGGGTATCTACGTCGAGCGTGCCTGGGCCATCATCCGCGAGGGCCGGCTGAGCCCGCAGACCTACATCTACGACCACGCCCCGGCCGGCTGGCTGATGCTCGCGGCCTGGGTGTTCCTGCTGCCGGGCCATTTCGAAGCATTCGGCAACCCCGTCAATAGCGGCCGGGTGCTGATGGTGATACTGCACGCAGCGAGCACGTTCTTCCTGTTCGAGATCGCCCGCAAATTGTCCCGCGGCGGTCTGCTGGCTCCCACAATCGCCTGCTTCTTCTTCAATTTCTCCTGGCTCGCCGTCTACTACCAGCGGATGGTGCTGCTGGACAACATCATGGTCTTCTGGGTGCTGCTGAGCATTTACCTGCTGCTGCGCGACGACGTTCGGCTGTTTACCGGACTGTGGTCCGGCATGGCATTCGGGATTTCTGTCATTACCAAGGAGAATGCAATATTCTTTGCTCCGACGGTCTACTATCTGATGAGCCGGCGGACCAGGGAAGAAGATGAAAACCGGCACTTCACGATGTTCTTCTGGCTCTTTGCAGCCGCCACGCCGATACTCGCGTATTCCTTGTACGCCGGGCTGAACGGCGAGCTATTCCCGCCGGGTTTGTCGTTCAATCTAAAGAATACGCACGTGGCATTGTTGTACGAGATGTGGTATCAACTCCACCGCAGCCAGAATACGTTGTTCGACCAGCACGGCAATAATCCTTTCCTCTATACTTCCTGGCTGCCCAAAGACCCCTTCCTGCTGGCTGCCGGCACCGTGGCGATGGCGATCTGCCTCCTCGTCGGGTGGCGGGAGCGGAAGCAGGACCCGGCCCTGCTGGTGGTCGGGACCCTTGCCTTCGAGATCGCCTTCTACCTGGCCAGGGGCAGCGTCATCCTGGATTTCTACGTCATTCCGCTGATCCCGATGTACGCCCTGTGCATCGCCTTGGTCGGGGACAGGGTGCTGGAAGGAATTCCCGCGCCGGCTTCCCGTTTCCTGGTGCCCGCGATTTGCGCGGCAGTGGCGGCATTCTTGCTCGTGCCGCCCGGCGGGTATCTGATCAAGCACGGTTCGCAGGGTCAGTTGCAGGCGGCTGACCCGTACCACGTACCGCTGACGTTCATGCAGAATGAGCAGATCGCCTGGATCCGCAAGAACATACCGCCGGACAGCAGGATCATCTCCGACGACGATATCTGGGTAGCGCTGCACGACGGGAGCCCGTCATTCCCCAATGACGAGTCGCACTGGAACGCCGCCACCGACCCGCAGGTCAAGAAGATATACGGCGCCAGTCTGGGAGTGGGCCCGCAGTGGGATGACATCGATTACATCGTGATGTCGAACAGAATGCGACAGGCAATGCTGCTCAATAACACCGACACCGGCGGCAAAGAATCCTGGATGCTCACCGCTCTCGCTCACTCAACAGAAGTGTGGTCGCTTAGCTATGGTTCCGTGAGCCTCTATATCTATCGGGTTCAAAAATAACGCTTAGGAAGGCAATGTGATGGACAGCAAGCCCAATGGCAACACTGCCCCGGAGCGTCTCACGCGCCCTGGCAACACTGCCCCGGAGCGTCTCACGCGCCCTGGCAACACTGCTCCGCAACGGGCCACGCGCCCGGCCGGCACGGGTCCGCCAGGGCCGAAGAAGCCAGCTGCGCCAGGGCCGAAGAAGCCAGGTCCGCCAGGGCCGAAGAAGTTTAGCTGGAAGCCGATCCTGGGCACCCTGGTAGCCGTAGTGATCATCTGGCAGCTTTCCCATGTGCTGACCCAGCACCAGGGGAAGACGAACGCCGGCGCCAGCCAGAACTCGACATCGGGCCCGGTTACGCCGACGGCGCCACCCACGCCGACTCCGACCGTGACGCTTGGCGGCCACGCGGTAGCGGCTGGCAGCGGCCCGGTGATCGTACTGAACCCTGGCCTGGTAGCACCCGGGGGCTATGTAGAGGTGGAGGGCAGCGGCTTTGACCCCGCCACTACGGTCTCGGTGTGGCTGAAGTCGGGCAAGGCGGGTAAAGGCGGCACGTCCACGCTTGTCGCGCACGGCAGGACCGCCAAATGGGGCATACTGAGCACGGGTTTTCACATGCCGAGTTCGGTAAACATGTCCAATGCGATCGTGGTGGCCCAGGAAGCTGGCGGCAAGAAGACCGCCACGGCAACGCTCTCGGCACCCGGCGGCGTCGGCACCGCGAGCATCATCGGCAAGGCGGCGGGGAAGCCCGGCTCGATGGTGACCGTTAACGCCACCGGCTTCGGGCCCGGCGAGCCAGTGAATGTCTACTGGGGCCGTGTCTCCGGTACGCCGGCAGCACAGCTGACAGCCAATAGCTCAGGGGATATCCGCGACGAGTTGAAGGTCGGGATAGCGCCCGTCGGACCGACCACTTTGGTGCTGGTCGGCCAGCGGACGAAGACGACGGCGACGGCGCCCTACCTGATGCTGGGCCTGTACCCGAGCACGGCGGCACACCCGTGGGCCATGAGGGCAGGTCACTCGATGACCTTCACCGGCAGCGGATTCGCGCCCAGCGAGCAGATTCTCATCTTCCTCAACTCAAACAGGGGCGTGCCAGCTCTGACCACCACGGCCAGCAGCCAGGGCGGCTTCTCGGTCAGCTTCGTGGTGCCGTTCGGACTCAAGGGCGTCCAGCACCTGACCGCCATGGGCAACCAGAGCCGGGCCTCGGTCACCTCGGGCTTCACCGTTCTGCCGTACGACCCGAGTGCTCAGGCCAGCACCTACGGCGCGCTGCCTGGCACGACCGTGAGCTTCTACGCCAAGGGCTTCTCAGCCAATGAAGTAGTGGAGGTCTTCACCGGTGGTGGCGAGGGTAAGGGCACGCTCGTAACGGCCTTCCGGGTCAATGCCGAGGGCTCCGCTTCCGCGCAGGGAAGTTATGTGGTGCCAAGCGGCGTCGGGCCGGCCCTCATATTCACCTTGGTCGGGCAGCAAAGCGGCGGCACAGCGACCGCGAAGATCTCGGTGAGCGGGGCGAACGGCGGCGCTTCCGTCCCGCCGCAGAAGCCGTACGTGCTGCCGCCCAGCCTGGGCGGCAAGCCAAGCCCGGCGCCAAGCCACTCGGGCGGTTCTGGCAGCCAGTCAGCGAAGACCTCGAGCCCGTAACGTCGTCCCGGCTGCACCGGGTCCGGGACCTGGCCGGAATAGGAAGAGTATGAAGTCGATCTTCGGTCCCCACACGGGGCGAGTAGCCAACTTCCTCACCGAGCTGCAGAACCTGTCCGCTGAGGAGATCAGCCGGGTCGCAACCGCCTGGAAGCAGGCCAGCAATACCGATCGCGTCCGGGCCTGGGCGGAGTTGTACCGCGACTCGTCGGAGGAACAGCGGTACCGGATCCGGGCCGCAGCGTCGAGCGCGCGGGCGGAGGCCATGACCATCGCCTACAGCCGCGGGCGGCCCGACTGGGCCTTCTGGACGGCCGTCTGGGACGCGGCCGCGGCGATAGCCGCCGGTGATCGGATCGGCACGAACTACGACGTACTGACAGCGCCGCTGGCTGCAGTCATGCCACCGCTGGCACGAAGCCGGGAAGGGCAGCCTGGCCTTGAGAACGTCGTGCCGGCACAGCCGTCAGCTCCTGACCGCAGTGAGGCACGCGCACCGTGAAGAGCCGGTTCCGGCAGCTGTTCGAGTCGTCCCCGGACGCCATGGTGATCGTGGATCGCGCCGGGCAGATCCGTCAGGCTAATGCGCAGGCGGAGTTGCTGTTCGGCTACCGGCCGGGAGAATTGCGAGGCAAGGATGTCCAGCGACTGTTCCCGGGGCAGCCGGTCGCGTTCATCGACGACGCCGTCGAGACGAGGCGAGACCGGCCGGCGCCTGAACCTGGTGGGCAGCCGTAGCGATGTCAGCCAGTTCCCGGCTGAGGTCAACGTCATCCCTATAGCGAGTAGGGAAGGCACGGTGACCGTGATGAGCATCAAGGACATCACCGATGCGCAGCGCGCCGAGTTCGTTCTCGAACTCGGCCTGGACACACTGGAATCGGCCGACCGGGACCAGCAGGCGCTGCTGGGTCACCTCATCCGCGCCCAGGAGGAGGAACGCGGCCGCATCGCCGCGGACATTCACGACGACACCATTCAGATGCTCGCTGCGGCCAACCTGCGCCTGCAGCAGCTCCGGCACCGGCTTCAGGATCCCGATGAGCTGGGCATTCTCGCGAAGCTCCAGGAGACACTGACGCTCTCACTGAGCCGGCTGCGTCAGCTCATCTTCGACTTGAGGCCGCCCAGCCTGCAGCGTGGCAGCCTCGACACGGCTCTGCACGCCCTGCTTGAGCAACTTCGCACCGAGAACGGGATCGCCTACCGGCTCGACGACAACGCGACGGCCCGCACTCCCGGCACGACTACTGTGCTGATCTACCGGATCATCCAGGAAGCGCTGGCGAATGTGCGCGACCACGCGAGCGCAACGACCGTGCAGGTGCAGTTCTCCGACGTCAACGGCGGCTGCCTGATCCGCATCGTGGACGATGGCGTCGGCTACAACCCCGCGGAGGTCGAGCACCGCCCTGGTCACCTGGGACTAACCCTCATGAAGGAACGCGCGCAAGTGGCCGGCGGGTGGTGCCGCATCGAAAGTACGCCGGGCGACGGGACGACCGTGGAGTTCTGGGTCCCGTTCGGCGGATCACCTGAGGCGGGCCGCGGACGCGCAGCGTGAAAAGCGATGACCCGGTCAGGGTAATGATCGTCGAAGACCACCCCGTGGTCGCTGAAGGGCTGGCGTCTCTGCTGGGCGATTATCCCGACCTGGAGGTCGTCGCCAGCGCAATGTCGGTCGCAGAGGTGGCCTCAGCGCTCCGCACGGCCAATCCGGACGTGGCTGTCGTGGATTTTCATCTTCCCGACGGAACCGGTGCCGACGCCGCGGACCGTATCCGCGAACGTTCTGGCTCGACCGCGATCGTCTTCCTCAGCGCGGACGACACCGACGAGCCGCTACTGGCCGCAATCGAAGCCGGCGCGAGCAGCTACCTGCTCAAGTCGTCGACTGGCGAGGAGATCGTCCATTCGATCCGTGCGGCGGCGGCCGGCGAGACGCTGATCCCTGCTGCCACCATTGCCGGTGCTCTTGCGCGGCGCCGTGAGACCGATCGCGAGCACGCCAGCCAGGCGCAGCTGCTGGCAACCCTCACACCGCGTGAGAAGGAAATTCTGGAGCTCATGATTCACGGCGCCGACAACCGGGCCGTGGCAGAGCGCCTGCAGATCAGTTACGCGACGGTCCGGACGCACGTCCGGTCGATCCTGGCAAAGCTCGGCGCTAAGTCGCAGCTCGACGCGGTTGCCAAGGCTGTTCAACTGGGGCTGCGAGGGTTAGCTCGCCGGCTCCATGTCTTCCGCGGAGTACTCGCCGGCCGGGCTAGTCCAGCTGAACGGCTGACCGCGGTCAGGCCACCTGTCGATCGCGGTGCGAATGCCAGTGCCGACGCCGGTGCTGCTAGCTTCCGGGCCGGTGCTCAGCGCGGCGAACACCTCCGCCATGGTCAGCCACAATCGCTGGGTCGAGGCGAAGTGCGGCCTGACCCGGGGGTGCCTGGCCAGCCAGGCCCGGACATCCGGATGCTTTCGAATGGCATAGTTGTCGACCGCGAGGACGTGCAGCTCGGCGCCGAGGCGGGCGGCGGCCGCCTGCTGCAGGAAGCGCAGGAACCACTGGTGCCGGCGGCTCGGGTAACTGGCGAGCGGGACTGCCTGGCCTTCGCCTGACTGCAGCGCGGCGAGCACTGTTCCGGCGTTATCGGGCGGTTGGAGCGTTGCAGCCGCGGACAGGACGAGCGCGTAGTCGGGCGGGTTGAGGTAGAGCCCGACCACCTCGCGCGGTTGCGCTTCCAGCTTCGGGTCCGTGGCGAATCTCAGCGACTCGCGTCGCCAGGGTTGCAGGCCGTACTCCCGCCAGGTGGCCGCGACTCTAACGTTCGACACGCCCAGCTCGGTTGCCAGCAGCCTGGACGTCCAGTGCCTGACTTCCAGGAGCTGGGCTGGCGGTTCCAGAGTCGCGAGCACGATCGCGGCGTCATCGGTGCGCCGCGGCCTCCCCGGCCTTTGCCGGTCCTGCAGGCCGCTCAGCCCCTCAGCGCCGTACCTCTTCTTCCATGCGATCACCGTCGGCTTCGACGCGCCGGTCTGCGCCACTATCTCGCTGGTCCCCGCTCCGTCCGCGGCCAGCAGCACGATCCTGGCGCGTAGCTTCAGCTCCGGCCGGACCGACGTTGAGCTGGCCCAGGACGTCAGCACCTGACGATCACGCGATGGAAGATTCACCGGCACAGTTAACGGCATAGGGCGGTGGTCAGGTCAAGTTACTTAGCTCACACCCCGCCGGATCGCCGGTCTTTCGCCCCCTCGGCGCTCGGCGCCGGCCTGGGCTTTTGTTGCTCGTCTACCTCACCTGAGGTAGGCAGCAGCCGGCCCGTTGGCGTGCTCGGAAGTCAGTCGCCAGTACGACGCTTTCTGCCTTGCATCCTTCCTAGGCTCACCAGGCGTACCGAGCACCTAGACCTGCCCTGGAGGCGTCGAAGTGAAGTTCCCGACAACAATGGCCAGCATCCGTCGTTCGCGGACCGGTGATCCGGCTGCGGCAGAAGGACGCAGACCCGGTGCCGGGTTGCTGAGGTCAAAAATGCACCGCCGCATAGCAGGGGCGGCTGCTCTGGCAGCCGGCGTCGCGACTGGCGTCGCCCTGCTCTCGTCCGGCGGCGCCGCGCAGAACCCGGACGCGATCGGGCTGACTGCAGCCACGAACCCGGGCGCGGCTCCGCAGCTGCAAGTCTCCGGCAACAAGCTGGTCACACCGACCGGCGACCAAGTGGTCCTGCACGGCGTGGACCGGTCCGGAACCGAGTACGACTGCGTGCAGAACCACGGCATGTTCGACGGGCCCACCAGCACGGCGTCGATCAACGTGATGAAGGCGCACGACATCAACGCGGTCCGCGTGCCGCTCAACGAGGCCTGCTGGAACGGGGACTCCTACGTCAACAGCGCGTACTCCGGCGCGACCTACCGGTCGGCGGTCGAGGGCTATGTGAAGAAGCTCAACGCTGACGGCATGGACGTTGTCCTCGACCTGCACTGGACCAACGGCACCTACACCGGGCCGGCGTCAGCTTGCTCGTCGGCCCAGGCCACGTGCCAGAAGCCGATGCCAGACCTGGCGGGCGCGATCCCGTTCTGGAAGTCCGTAGCCGGCACGTTCAAGGGCAACAACGCCGTCATCTTCGACCTGTTCAACGAGCCGTACCCGGAGCAGGCCGACCAGATGAACAACACCGAGGGCTGGCAGTGCTGGCTGGACGGCGGCAACTGTGCCGGCATCTCCTACCCGGTCGCCGGCATGCAGAGCATGGTGGACGCGGTCCGCTCGACCGGGGCGAACAACGTCCTCATGCTGGGCGGTCTGGAATGGTCCAACAACCTGACCGGGTGGCTGGCCCACGAGCCGGTCGACCCCGATCACGACCTGGCCGCGTCCCTGCACTCGTACAACTTCAACGCGTGCAGCCAGGCGTCGTGCTGGAACACCCAGATCGCGCCGGTCGCGGCCAAGGTTCCGCTCATCGCCGGCGAGATCGGCGAGAACGACTGCTCCGACAGCTACGTGACGCCGCTGATGGCCTGGCTGAACGCACACTCCGCTAGCTACCTGGCCTGGACGTGGAACACCGACTTCAACTGCGCCACTGGCCCGGGGCTGATCACCAACTACAACGGTGCCCCCACCGGCTTTGGTGCTGGCTACGAGTCGGCTCTGCACTCAATGGCAGACGGTCACGCGCTGACCGCCAGCCATAGCAACTCGTAATCCGGACGGCCCCCCGAAAGTCGCGGCCCGTCGCCCATCTGGGCGGCGGGCCGCGACGCTGTCCGGGGAGAGGACAGGCTTGGCAGCTGCACTGGCTGCGGTCCGGGATTGAGAGACTGCGGCTACATGTCCAGCACGATGTCGGTCTCCGGCTGGGCGCTGCAGATGAGCACCTCACCCTCAGCTGGGGGCTCTAGCGGCTGCGGCGAGTAGGTGATGCTCCCGGACAGCAGCGGTGTCGAGCAGGTGTGGCAGACACCGGTCCGGCAGCTCCACCGTGTCGGCACGTCGCAGGCGTCGGCGAGGTCGAGCACGCTGCGCTCGGTGGCGGGGAATCGGGTGGCGATGCCGCTCCGGGAAAAGGTCACCAGTGGCCCGGTCGCGGACGGATCAGGCGGCTGGTGCGGCGGGACGTGAGTCGCCCCGGTCAGCCCCGGATTGATCGACGGCAGCGCGCCGAAAAGCTCGACGTGGATGTCGGAGGCGCTGACGCCGGCCGCGGTCAGGGCATCCCGCATGTCGGTCATGAACGATGCCGGGCCGCAGACATAAGCGCTGGCGGTGGCCGGGATGGCCAGCTTGGCGAGCTTGTCCGCGGTGAGGCGTCCGGCCGCGGCCCCGGCGCGGCGGCGCTCTTCCTGGGTTGCGGCGCTGTAGAACACGTACTCGCGGGCGCGGCGCAGGGACTGAAGCAACGAATGCGCTTCGGCGGCCAGCGGATGCTCCCGCGGCCCGCGGGCACCGTAGAGCCACCAGATGTCGCGGGCGCTCCGGGCGGCCCCAAGTTCGTGCAGCATGGACAGGACCGGCGTGACCCCGATGCCCGCGGAAATGAGCAGAACCGGGCCGGTGTCATCGTCAAGTACGAAATCGCCGCGAGGCGCCGCCGCGTCAAGAACGTCCCCCGGCCGGACCTTGCTGTTCAGATAGCCGCTGGCCAAGCCGTGTGGCTCGCGTTTGACGCTGATCCGGTAGGTGCTGTCACCGGGCCCGGAGGATAGCGAGTAGTTGCGAACCGGGGCGGGCTGGCCGGCGCCATCGACCCGGAGGGTCAGGTACTGGCCGGCTCGCGCTGCCGGGAGCGGGCTGCCGTCCGCGGTGGTCAGCTGAATCGAGGACACATTGGTGCTCTCCGCGACCACCGTGGTCACCCGCAGCGGGCGGAAGCCGGTCCAGGCGGTGCCTGTGCTTGCTGGCCCGGTCGTGGCCGGGCCTGGTGCCTGCGGTCCGGCCTCGGCAGCCCGGAGCAGGTCGCGGAACGAGTCCTGCCAGCCGGGACTCAGGGCGGGGATCTGCAGCGCGAGGCGCAGCTTGCCAGTGTCCCGCCCCGGCAGGTAGAGCAGCGCGTCGGTGTCTGCCACGGTCAGAGCGTTCGGGCCGGTCCGGGTTTTGACGATGTCGTCGCCGGCCTGGATATGCCCCTCGGATATGACACGCATGTAGAAGCCGGGCCGCCGGTGGCTGACCAGCAATGCGGCCATTTGCGGCTCGCCGAGTCGAAGGCCGACACGGTAGCAGGTGACTCGCGGCTGGGAGACCTCGAACTCCGCTTCGCCGATGCGGTACCGGTCGCCGATGCAGACCTGGTCGTCAGCGAGGCCGTCGACGGTGAGGTTCTCGCCGAACTGACCGTAGCTGAAGTCGTCTCGGCCGAAGTGCTGCTGCCAGTGCTGATAGGACTCGATCTGATACACCAGGACGGCTCGCTGCTCGCCGCCGTGGCCGTTCAGGTCGCCCTGGCCGTCACCGTCGATGTTGAGCCGCCGGACCATCTGCGGGCCGGATACCGCGTGCTTCCACACCCCGGTGCAGACAGTTCTGCCTTGCCATGGCACGTCGCGCGGCAGCCCGACATTCACTGACAGCAGTGACCACATATGGCAGCACTATCAGCGGACGCGTAACGCCTAGCGCCTGAATTCATGCCCCGAGGCTGTCCAGTTCGGCCAGTTCGGCCAGTTCGCTGGCAGGCAACGCCAGGCTCGCGGCGGCGACGTTCTCGTGCAGGTGGCCGACCGATGAGGTGCCGGGAATGAGCAGGATGTTCGGTGACCGGTGCAGGAGCCATGCCAGCGCGACCGCCATCGGGGTGGTCTCCAGCCGCGCGGCTACCTCGTCCAGGGTGGCGGATTGCAGCGGGGAGAAGCCTCCGAGCGGGAAATAGGGCACGTAGGCGATGCCGTCCGCAGCGAGCGAATCGACAAGATCGTCATCGTTCCTGCGGGCCACGTTGTAGTGGTTCTGCACGCATGCGACCGGCGCGATGGACTGTGCCTCGGCGACCTGTTCGGCACTGACGGTACTGATGCCGAGATGCCAAATAAGTCCCTGCTGCTGGAGTTCCGCGAGCGCGCTGAAAGATTCTGCGATCGACCCCGGCTCCGGGCTGTCCAGGCCGCCCATGCGCAGGTTGACCACGTCGAGTACGTCGAGGCCGAGATTATCCAGATTGTCATGAACCTGCGCCCGCAGCTGCTCCGGTGCCCGCGCCCGCGGCCAACCGCCATCGGCGTCCCGCGTCGCTCCGACCTTGGTCACGATGTGCAGATCGTCAGGGTAGGGGTGCAGAGCCTCCTTGATGATCTGGTTCGTGATGTGCGGGCCGTAGAAGTCTGCCGTGTCGAGGTGATTAATGCCCAGGGCCACCGCTTCGCGTAGCACTGCAACTGCAGCGTCGCGGTCGGGCGGCGGCCCGAACACATGAGGCCCGGCCAGCTGCATTGCGCCGTACCCCATCCGGGTCACTCTCAGATCCCCGGCCAGCGCGAACGTCCCGCCCGCGATCGTCTTCGCTGCCATGCAAAGAGTTATACCCGGCCTCCGGTCACGCGACCGCAGACCCCTGTCATTCGGTCAGGACCGCCTTGGCGCTGTCGGTGTCGTCACCTTCCCCGAGGGCCGCGCCAGCAGTGACCAGCCACTGCTCGCTGCCACGGATCCGCATCATGAAGAGCACAATGATGCCGAGCAGCAGCCACAGGCCGTCGATCAGCGGGGCATACTTATACGGTGCGGCCGGGAACGGGATGAACGAATAGATCAGCGCGTAGATCAGCGCGGCACTGGAGATCAGCGGGAACAGCACGTGCAGGATGATGTTGAAATCCCCGCGCCGCTGGAAGTAGTAGAACGCGAACACAGCGGCGTTGGCCATGACGTAGACAAACAGCACTGCAAGGACCAGCACGAGGCCGTCCACCAGGAAGAACGACTCGTTCGCGCCGATCCAGGCGCCGACGCCGATCCCGGCCACAAGCGACAAGGCCATCTGCGTGAGGATCGCGTTGGTGGGCGTCTTGAACCGAGGGTGTACCTTCGCCAGCGCCTTGGGGAAAGATCCGTTCTTGGCCATCCGGTACCACATACGGGTGCCGACATTTCCAGTCGCCAGGCAGACCGCGATCGTGGTGTTCAGGAACGCCAGCAGCAGGATGACCCAGGCACCGCCCCAGAACCGGTGAGCCAGGACGAGGCCGGGCAGCTCGGCCGACCCAGTCAGGGTCGACAGCTTGTCGACGCCCCAGCCGACGATCTGGCCCCAGTACGCGATGACCAGGAACACGCCGAGCAGGACGATCGAGAGCATCGTGGCCCTGGGCACGTTCCGCTTCGGATCGCGGGTCTCTTCGGCAAGCGGCGCGGCGCCTTCCCAGCCAGTCAGGCCCTGGATGGAGAACACCACCGCAAGGGCGAACCCCTCGACTGCCAGCTTGCGATTGAAGTTGAAGACCTCGAAGGTGAACCCGCCAGGCCCGGGCTTGAAGAAGCCCCAGACAGCGAGAACGAACACGATGATCATCTCCAGGCCGCCGAGGATGAGCATCGCACGGGCGGAGATCTTGATGCCGCGGTGCTGCAAGAACGCGATCAGCGGCGCTCCGACCAGAACACACAGCCACCACAGCCACGGCAGGTTGATCTGGTAGTTCGTCTTGAGTTCTTGCGACAAAATGTAGCCGAAGTAGCCGTAGATCGGGCCGCCGGCGAGCGGCGAGTAGAGCACGTACATCCACGACGTGAGGAAGCCGGCCCGCGCGTGCAGGGCCCTGCTGACGTAGGTGTAGTAACCGCCGGCCGACGGCATGTGCTTGGACAACTGGACCAGCGTGCTGCCGAGCATCAGTACGACGATGACTCCGAGCAGGTATGCCAGCGGCGCGGTGATGCCAGCTAGCGACACCACGAACTGCGTGAAGAACAATGCCGCGATGGCAGGCGCGATATGGGTGATGGCCTGCATCGTGGCACCGACCAAGCCGATGGCATCACGCTTCAGATCGGTGCCCTCGAGCGTAGGCTCGCCGCTGCTCGGCCGAATCGTGCCAGGCGACGCTGTGTCAGACATGGGTCCTCCTCAAGTCCTGCAGCCTCAGATGCTGCAGTCCGCCCTGGTGCCTGGCACCGATCGCCTGCGGCCCCTATCCGGGGCAGGCCGGTCGATCAGCACCCCTGCTTTTCGTGCGCTGGCTGGCGACCATTCACGTCCGTTTCCGAGCAGATGTCAATACCTTGAGCGCCTGCTCGCGTTACGTCTCTGTCAATTCGGGCGGCCGGCGTCCCCAAGCCGGAAATGACGCGATCTCTTGCCAACGTCCGCCCGCGGGTCGATACTCCGGAGTAGAGCGGATGGCCAGCCAATGAGCGATTGCTCTACCCCGTCGGTCTTACCGCCGGCCCTGGCAGTGCGCTCTGGTGCAGAAGGCGGCGTGCGTAAGGAGGCTGCGAGACAAGTGCGCGTCCTGGCCGTAGGCGATCCCTTCATGCCGGTCAGCGCCTTCGCAGGTGCCCTCACGAAGCTCGGCGATGCCGTGTCGGTCACCGAGCTGCAGATCGAGGATGCGTCGGCGCCGCCGCCACGGACGGCTTCGGAACGGCTGATCCGCGAGTACGCGGGTGACCCCGCGAACATGGTTGCCGCAGTCGCCGGGCACGACATCGTCGTCGTGCACGGCGCGCCGATCACCGCTGAGGTCCTCGATGCAGTGCCGCTCCGGCTCGTCTGCTGCGCGCGCGGCGGCCCTGTCAACGTCGACGTAGCGGCGGCGACTGACCGCGGGATACCGGTCACCAACTCGCCCGGCAAGAACGCTGAGGCGGTCGCCGAGCTCACCCTGACGTTCGCACTCATGCTGATCCGCGGCGTGCCGTCATCGGCGCGCTATCTGCTGGCCGGCGGCCGGCACGCCGACAACGCGTTCGAGGGCGGCCAGTTCATCGGCGGCGAGGCGGCGAGCGCGACACTCGGACTCGTCGGGCTCGGCCACGTCGGCAGGGCGGTGGCGGTCCGGGCCAAAGCACTCGGCTTCACCGTGCTAGCGCACGATCCCGCACCGCCGGGCATCGTGCCCGCAGGGGTGAGCATCGTCAGCTTCGAGGAGCTGCTGACCCGGTCGGACATCGTGTCCGTGCACGCCAGGGCGAGCGCCGACAACCGGCACCTGTTCGGCGCCGAGGCGTTTGCTTGCATGCCGCGCGGATCGTGCTTCATCAACACCGCACGGGAGTCGCTGGTCGACGAGGGTGCACTGCTGGACGCCCTCACCGACGGCACACTGGCGGGCGCGGCACTGGACGTGGTCGAGCGGGCCGCGGACGGCGGCCGCCATCCGTTCCTGGATCTGGACAATGTGATCATCACGCCGCACATCGGCGGTGCTACCCGCGAGACACTGCGCCGGGGCGCCGAAATGGTGGTCGAGTCTGTCGGCCAGGTGATCGCCGGGGAAGAGCCCGACTACCTGCTGAACCCCGGATACCGGGCCCGGAAAGCGGCAGTGTCATGACCGCAAGTGGTGGTCCGTACCTGCTTGCCATTGACGCCGGGACGGGCAGCTGCCGCGCGCTGCTGTTCACCGCGGCAGGCACGCAGGTGGCGGTATCCCAGCACGAATGGACGCACCGCGAACCGCCAGGGGTCCCGGGCGGCCAGGACTTCGACGTGCACGCCAACTGGGCGGCGATCGCTTCGTGCATCCGGCAGGCGCTGCAGGCGGCGGGCGCCGGCGGTTCTGACATCGCGGCGGTCAGCTCAACCAGCATGCGCGAGGGAATCGTGCTCTACGACTCCCGCGGCGCGGAGATCTGGGCCTGCCCCAACGTCGACAGCCGGGCCAGCGCCGAGGCGGCCGATCTGATCAGGGAGGGCGCCGCCGAGCGCATCTACGCCGAGGCGGGGGACTGGGTTTCGATCACCACCCCGGCCAGGCTGCGCTGGCTCGCGCGGAATCAGCCGGAGATCCTTGACCAGGCTGCCAGCGTGGGCATGCTCAGCGACTGGATCCTCTACCGGCTCGCCGGGGTGCATGTCACCGAGCCGTCCTGCGGGTCCAGCTCGGGAATGTTCAGCCTGGCGGACCGGAGCTGGTCGGAATCCATCGCGCAGATCTGCGGCATCGATGTCAGCGTGCTGCCGCCGGTTGTCAATCCCGGAACGGTGGTCGGCACGGTCACCGCGGAGGCCGCCGAACAGACCGGCCTTCGGCCGGGCACGCCGGTGGTCGCCGGCGGCGCCGACACTCAGCTCGGCCTGCTCGGTGCTGGCGTACAGACCGGCGAGTTCACCGTGCTCGCCGGGACGTTCTGGCAGAACACCGTGCTGGTGGAGAAACCGCTGATCGATCCGGCCATCCGGCTCAGGACGCTGTGCCACGTCAAGCCCGGTGAGTGGATGCTCGAAGGCATCGGGTTCTACTGCGGCATGGCGATGCGCTGGTACCGGGACGCCTTCTGTGACGCGGAGGTCGCCGCGGCGCGCAGCCGCGGCGTCGACCCCTATGTCGTGATGGAGGAAGCGGCCGCGCAGATCAAGCCGGGCTCGGGCGGGGTGTACGCCATCCTGTCGAACCTGATGAACGCCCGCAAGTGGAAGCACGCCAGCCCGTCGTTCCTGCAGTTCGACCTCGGCAGCCCGCCGGGGTCGGGCCGGGCTGCGTGCGTCCGGGCGATCGAGGAGGCTGCGGCGTACGTAGTCCGCGGACACCTCGACATCATTAGTGAGCTGTGCGCAAGCAGGCCGGCTGAGCTCACCTTCAGCGGCGGCGCCGCCAAGGGTTCGCTGTGGCCGCAGATCATCGCGGACGTGCTCGGCATGCCAGTGCACGTTCCCGCCGTTACCGAGAGCAGTGCGCTCGGGGCGGCGCTGTGTGCCGGCGTGGGTGCCGGAATCTACGAGAGTCTCACTGATCTAGAGGCTGAGCTGCGACAGCGGGCCGCGACCTTCGAGCCCGGTGCTGCGGCGATGGCCGCGTACAACGACAGTTACGCCAGCTGGCTGCAGATTTACCCGCGGATGCTGGCGCTGTCCGACGAGGGTCTGCTGAATCCGCTGTGGCGGGCCGCGGGTGCTTGACAGCCCGAGGGCCCGGAACCGACGGCGCAGGCAGGCTAGCAGTTCGACGCCGGAGGGACTGACATGAAGTTCGGCATCAACCTCTATCTGTGGGCCGATGACATGCACGACGGCCTCATGCCCGTGCTCGAGCGTCTCAAGGAGATCGGCTTCGACGGCGTCGAGGTCCCGATATTCGATCTCGACCAGGCGAAATGGTCTCGCTGGGCGCAGCGGCTTGACGATCTCGGCCTGCAGCGGACCGCGAACACGGTGATCGCCGCTGAGCACAACCCGCTGAGCGATGATCCGGCTGTTCGCGAAGCCGCTTATCAGCACATGCGCGAGGTGGTCGACTGCTGCGCCGCTGTCGGCTCGTCCATATTGTGCGGCCCGCACCAGGTGGCGCTCGGCGTGTTCACCGGGCGCGGCGCCACGGACGAGGAATGGCAGCGCAGCGTGGACCACTTGCGCCGGGTGGCCGAGTACGCGGCCGGCCTCTGGCGTCGTGCTCGCCGAAGAGGTCGTCAACAGGTTCGAGCTGTACCACCTCAACACGCTTGACCAGGCGATCCGCTGCATCGACGAGGTCGGGCACCCGAACTGCCGCATCCACCTGGACACTTTCCACGCGCACATCGAGGAGAAGGATCCGGCCGAGGCCATCCGGCGCGCGGGGTCGCGGATCGCGCACGTGCATATCTCCGAGAACGACCGCGGAACTCCGGGGACCGGCAGCGTCGCGTGGGACGCCACGTTCGGCGCTCTTCGCGACATCGGCTACGACGGCTGGCTCACCGTCGAGGCGTTCGGCAACTTCCTGCCGAACCTCGCGGCTGCCACGAAGATCTGGCGGAAGCTCTTCGACGACGCGGAGGAGCTTGCCGCGGATGCCTATACCTTCCTGGCCGGCCACTGGGAGCGCGGCTCTCAGCTCAGCGCCGCCGGCTAAACCACCACCGGGATGAGGAGCATGTCAGATGCCTGAGCTGTTCGGAACGCATCTCAGCCGGGCTGAGCTCATGCGCCGGGTCGGCCGCCTGGAACAAGTCGCCGGCGTGCGGCTGGTGACACTAGGCGATGGTCTCGGGCGCGGGGTTCGGGTCCTGGAGTTCCGGACGGGCAGCGGGTTCGCCTTCGACGTGCTAGTCGACCGGTGCTTCGACGTCGGAAGGTGCGAGTTCCGCGGGCAGCCACTGAACTGGCAGTCAACGGCCGGCGTGCTCGCCCCGTGGTATTACGAGCCGGACGAGTGGGGCTGGTTCCGCGCCTGGGGCGGCGGCATGGTGGTGACCTGCGGCCTCGATCACACGCTGGTAGGAGGCAAGGACAGCGCGGCGCAGTTCCACCAGACGCACGTGATGGAGACAGTTTCCTATGGCTTGCACGGGCGGGTCGGCGGCCTGCCGGCTCGCCTGGTCGGGTACGGGGAACGATGGGACGGCGACGAGTGCGTGCTGTGGGCCGAGGGCGAGGTCCTTCAGTCCGCGGTGTTCGGCGAGAGCCTTCTGCTGCGCAGGCGGATCGAGGCCAGAGTCGGTGCGAGCAGCTTCGCGATCAGCGACGAGGTCGAGAACGTCGGCCATTCGCTCACCTCGCACATGCTCCTCTACCACTGCAACGCCGGTTACCCGGTGCTGGACGGCGGAGCCGAGCTGCTGGTGCCGAGCGCGGCGACCACAACGGACTACGGGGTGCCGGTCGAGGGGTACTCGCTGATGTCAGCACCGGTGCCGGATGTCACCGAGGCATGTTTCGAGCACGAACTGGTGGCGGAACCGGACGGAGCGGTTCCGGTGGCGCTGGTCAACCGGGCCCTCGGGCTCGGGGTATACCAGGTGTTCCGCATCGATCAGCTGCCGCACCATACGGTCTGGCGAATGCTCGGCGAGGGCACGTACGCGTGCGGGCTGGAACCGAGCACGAACCGTGATGCGGGCCGTTTCGACGCAACGAAACGGGGTGAGCTTCAGTGGCTCCAGCCCGGCGAGACGCGGCATTACAACCTGGAGATCGGTGCGCTTCCGGGCGCGGAGGCCATCACCGGCTTTGCGGCACGAGTGTCCCGGCTAACCGGCGCCGACGGCGCACCGGCGGCAGCGGCTGGCGAATCAGTCACGAACAGAGGGTGATCTAGCGATGACGACGTTGACGCCGCCCGCCCGGGTGACGCTGCGCGAGTTCGACGAGATGTTCGAGGCGGTCAAGAACTGGGGCCGCTGGGGTGACGACGACGAACTCGGGACGCTGAACTTCCTGACGCCGGACAAGGTGGCCGCGGCGGCCACTCTGGTCCGGTCCGGGCGGCACGTCACGATGGCCATCCCGATGAACAAGGTGGCCGGGCCGGACAATCCGAGTCCTGTCATCCACCACGTGGTGCAGGGCCATGACATCGAGATCTCGAACACGCTGAGCGTTCGCTACCGACTTTCTCGGCCTCGCCTTTCACGGTGACTGCCACACCCACATGGATGCGCTCTGTCATATCGCCTACCAGGGCTGCGTCTACAACGGTCGGCCTGCGCTCGAGGTGATGACCTCGCGCGGGGCCACCGCGCTCGACGTGACCACCTACAGCAACGGGCTGGTCGGCAAGGGCGTGCTGCTGGACGTGCCGCGCTTCCGCGGCGTGCCCTGGCTCGAGCCGGGGGAGGCGGTGACCCGCGCGGAACTCGAGGCAGTCGAGGAGGCGCAGGGCGTGCGGCTCGGCGAGGGCGACATCTTCGTCTTCAGGACAGGGCACCACCGCCGCCGCCTGGAGCTAGGCGCGTGGGACAACGGCTACCCGCCGGCCGGGCAGGGAAAGGCTGGCCTGCACATCGACACGATCCCGTGGATGCACGAGCGCAGGATCGCGGCGTTCCTGCCGGACGGCGACGGGGAGACGGTGCCGAGCAACGTCGAAGGCATCCTGTACCCGATCCACCCGCTGCAGGTCACCGCAATGGGCATGTTCGTGTCCGACAGCCTCCAGCTCGAAGACGTCGCCCAGGCATGCACTGAGGAAGGGCGCTTTGAGTTCATGGTCGTCGGCCTGCCGCTGCGGCTGCCCGGTGCGACCGGGTCGCCCTGGAACCCCATCGCCATCTTCTGAGCAAGGAGGACAGTTCATGGAACGACGCTTTGAGGGCAAGGTCGCGCTGGTAACCGGAGCGACCACGGGCATCGGGCAGGCGACCGCTGCGCGCCTCGCCGCCGAGGGCGCCACGGTAGCCGTGAACCAGTTGCCCGACCAGGATCCCGGCGAAACGATGCGGCGGATCAGCGAGGCCGACGGCCAGGGCTTTCCGGTCGTCGGCCGACATGCGTGATCCCGAGCAGGTCACCGCAGATGGTGCGCGGCGTGGCGGAACGAGCAGGCCGGCTCGACTACGTCGTGTCCAACGCCGCCGTCAACCCGTTCCTGAAGTGGGATGAGACCAGTATCGAGGACTTCAACCTGCTGTTCGAGACGAACGTCCGCGGTGCCTGGGCGGTCTGCACTGAGGGCGCCAAGCAGATGATCCGCGAGGGCCACGGCGGCGCCATCTGCTGCGTGAGCTCGATCTCGGCGCACGTCGGCGCGCCGTACCAGACCGTCTACTGCGGCACGAAAGGCGCGATCAGCATGCTCGCGAAGGCGCTCGCGTGCAATCTCGGCGAGCACGGCATCCGGGTGAACGCGGTCGAACCCGGATGGGTCGATGACTCCGATGAGCGCGCCGATGATGGACGAACCGGAGACGCTGAAGTACTACATCGACCGGATCCCGCTCCACCGCGGCGGCACAGCCGGAAGAGCTGGCAAGCGCGATCGCCTACCTGCTGTCGCCTGATGCCAGCTACGTGACTGCCGCGACACTGCTCGTGGACGCCGGCTTCATCGTCAACGCGGAGCTCTAGGCCGGCAAGGAATCCGCTGATGACAGACCCGGCAGGCAAGCTGCGCGAGGCGATCAGGCGGCCGTTGCCGCTCGCTTACCACCCGCTGTACCGCTTCTACGAGGGCGGCTCGCTGACCAGGCGATTCCGCGGCCTGCCGGACCGGCCCGACGACTGGTGGTCGGAAGACTGGGTCGGGTCGTGTACCGAGGCGAACAATGCCGACCCCGATGGCAATGCCCAGGGCCTGAGCTCGATCGAGCTGCCAGGCCTCGCCGGCCATGACGCTCAAGGAGATCATCGCGGCGCTGCCCGAGGAGATGGTCGGCGCTCGCTTTGCCGAGCGTTTCGGGCCTATTCCTGGCGTGCTGGTGAAACTGCTCTCGCCGGCCGGCCCGGTGCCGTTGCACGCCCACCCGACTCGGGACTGGGCGCGCAAGCACCTCGCATCCCCGTTCGGCAAGACCGAGGCGTGGATCCTGCTCGACACTCCCGGTGACGGTTCGCAGCCTGCCTATGCGGGCGTCGGCTTCGTTCCCGGCATCGACCGTGACTGGTTCGCTGACGCCGTGCGCCGCCACGACAATGCCGCGATCCGCAGCTCGCTGCACCGGACCGACGTTCAGCCGGGCGAGGTGTTCGTCGCGCACGCGGGAGTGCCGCATTACCTCGGGCCGCGGATCTCGTTCATCGAGGTGCAGGAGCCTAGTGACCACATCGTCATACCGGAGACAGCAGGCGACGACGACGCCGGAGCGACTATGGGCCTGGGCTGGGATCTGGCCCTCGACATGATCGATTACACCGGTGCGGACGCGGCGCAGACCTTCGGCCGGGCGCGCCAGGAACCGAGCGTGCTGCGGGTGAGCCACGGCTCACGTGAGGTCCGGCTGTTCTCCGGCGATGTGCTCCCGTACTTCGATGCCCTCGCGCTGGACGTGACGGACGAGATCGACGTGGAGAGCGGGCGTTTCGCCATTGCTGTTGTGGCTTCTGGTTCTGGTTTTCTTGACGGCGACTTCGGCAGCCAGCCGATCCGCCAGGGCGAGACGTTCGCGCTGCCCGCGAGCCTGCCGGTCCGCGTCCGGGCCGGCGCCGAACCGGTGCGCGTCGTGCGCTGCCTCGGGCCCGTCACGGAGTAATCGCCGTGGTTAGCGATAACTGAAGCAAGTGAAAGGAGTTCTCGATGCTGGATACCGCGCCGCTGCTCGCCGAAGCCCGTGACCGTGCCATGCGCGAGTACGGAGCGGCCGTCGGCGGGCGCCGGGAGGAGCTCGTTACGCCCGCGCTGGTACTCGATATCGACGCTGCGCAGCGCAACATCGACCGGATGGCCAGCGAGTTGCGCCGGATCGGCTCCACCACCATCAGGCCGCACTACAAGACCCACAAGAGCCCGGATCTGGCCAGGCGTCAGGTCCAGGCCGGCGCGGGCGGGCTGTCCATGGCCACCGTGTGGGAGGCAGCCGTGCTTGCCGCGGCGGGCCTGGACGACCTGTTCGTGGTCAACACCGTCTCGCATCCGGAGAAGATCCGGCTGCTCGCCGAGCTTGCCCGAGATCGTCGCATCCTGGTGGCGGTCGACGAGGCAGCAGGTGCCGAGGCGTTCTCGGCTGCCGCTGTCAGGGCCGGGTCGACGGTCGGGATCTTCATCGAGGTCGACACCGGCATGAACCGGTGCGGCGTTGATACCGCTGCGGAGGCTGTCGCGGTTGCCCGGCACGTGACCGGCCTGCCGGGGCTGCGCTTCGAGGGCATCACCGGCTATGAAGGGCACTGCACGGTCACGCCCGAAGCTGACCTGCGCCATCAGCGGCAGCAGCAGGCGATGAAGATGTTCACCGGCGTCGCGGACGTGCTAGAGCGCAGCGGCATCCCGTGCCCGATCCGTTCGGCGGGCGGCATTGCCACCTTCCAATGGACGGCCGCCTACCCGGGGATTACCGAGATTCAGGCGGGCTCATACGTGGTCATGGACAACTTCCATGGCCGGATGGCGCCAGGCTTTGAGCACTCGCTGTCCATCCAGGCGTCCGTGATCAGCCGGCAGAGCAACCAGGTCATCGTCGACTGCGGCAACAAGTCCGTCGCCGATCCCAGCAACGTGACGATGGTTGGTCATGATCTTCCGGTCCTCAGGTTTGACGAGGAGCACGGCATTTTCTCCGCGCCATCCGGCACGTCGCTCAAGCTCGGTGACACCGTGGCGCTCGTTCCGGGCTACTCGCCCAGCACAGTGAATTGTTATGACGTGTTCCATGTCGTCCAGGATGACGTGGTTGTGGATATCTGGCCGATAATTCCGCGCGGCCCTGGCCATCACGGGCTGGCGCCCTGACGGCGCACAGCCCGCCACACCGGTGATGCGGTGTTATGCAAACTGCGACCGGACAATCGGTACCGTGGAGGGGGGGGACCCCATCTCAGTCCTGGAGGTTCGGGATGGCGACGAGAATTGCAGTCAGACTCGAAGATGATCTTGACGGCGGCGCGGCAGATGAGACCGTGCGGTTCGGGGTCGGCACGGCGGAGTACGAGATCGATCTCAGCAAGAAGAATGCCAAGGCCTTCCGGGCTGGCCTAGGGCTGTTCGTCGAGCATGCACGCCGGTCGAGTCGCGGGCCACGGCGCCGGCCAGCGCGTCCGTCGTCGGCCCGCGAGCGCAGCGGCGACATCCGTGCCTGGGCGAAGGCCGAGGGAATCGCGATCAGCGACCGGGGCCGCATTCCTGCCAGTGTCGTGGAGCAGTACGAGGCCGCGACTGGCTAGGGAAGCGGGCGGAATCGCGATTTGCGAGCTCCGTGGTCGTGACGACTCGCCAGCAGGAGGCGCTGCGATCCCGGCAATTCCTAGACTAGCCGGGTGGACGTTGCGCTGAACCTGCTCGGGGAGGTCCGCTGGCGGCAGCGCGCCGTGGTGGGCGATCGTCCGCAGGCGCTGCTGGCAGCGCTAGCAGCGCACGGCTGCCGGCCGGTTCCGGTCGATGAGCTCATCGAGCGCGTATGGGGAGAAGAGCCGCCGGCCAGCGCAGTGAAGAGTCTGCAGGTCCTGGTGTCGCGAACCAGGAGCGCCTGCGGCCCGGAGGCGATCGTGCGCGATGGAGCCGGTTATCGCCTGGGCGTCGCGCCCGGTGAGGTCGACAGCGGGCGGCTCGCCGAGCTGGTCCATGACGCCGCGGCCGCACTGGACGGGGATGCGGCTCTGGCTGCGGGGCTAGCGCGCGATGCCCTCATGCTGGCGGACGGGCTGTCCGCGACGGCCGCGGATGACACCGGACCGCTGGCCGAGGTGCGCCGGGCAGCCGGAGCCGATGCCACGACCGCCCGGATCGTGCTGGCGCGGGCGTCCAGCCGGATGGGTGCGCACAGCGATGCACTCGCGACCCTAGAGGCCGCGCATGCCCGGCGGCCCGACGACGAGTCGCTGTTTGCCGACATGCTGCGCAGCGAGGCGGCCGCGCGCGGCCCGGCCGCCGCGCTGGAGCGCTTCGAGCAATACCGCCGTGACCTGCGTGAGCGCATGGGCACCGACCCAGGCGAGGTACTGCGCCGGGCGCACCGGGAGCTGCTGGCTCTCGACCATCCGGTGCGCCGAGGCCTGCGGTACGACGCCACCGCGCTTCTCGGCCGCGACCGCGACCTCGGCCGGCTGCAGGCGCTGACCGCGAGCACGCGGGTGGTTTCCATCGTGGGGCCAGGCGGACTGGGCAAGACGCGGCTGGCGCAGGCAGTCGCGCGCGCCGCGGCCGTGCCTTTCGTGCACGTCGTCGAGCTTGCCGGTGTGTCCGCGCCCGAGGACGTCGTGGGCGAAGTCGGCTCCGTTCTCGGCGTGCGCGACTCGATCCAGGGTCGGCGGATCCTGACCGCAGAGCAGCGGAGTGATGTGCGCGGGCGTATCGCTGGACAGCTTGCGCAGTCTCCCGGCCTGCTCGTGCTTGACAACTGCGAGCACCTGATCGAGGCGTGCGCAGACCTGGTGGCGTTCCTGGTTTCGGTGACATCCGACGTGCATGTGCTGACAACGAGCCGTGCACCGCTCGGCATAGCCGCCGAGCGGGTGTACCTGCTCGACCAGCTGGGCGCCGATGACGCAGCGGAGCTGTTCCGTGAGCGCGCGATCGCCGCGCGGCCAAGCGCACAGCTCCCTGAGCCGGCTGTCACGAGCATCGTCCGCCGGCTGGACGGCCTGCCGCTGGCCATCGAGCTAGCCGCCGTCCAGGTTCGCGCCATGGCAGTGGAGGAGATTGACCGCCGGCTGGAGAACCGGTTCACGCTGCTGCGCGGTGGTGACCGCAGCGCGCCCGACCGGCACCAGACACTGCTCGCGGTCATCGACTGGTCGTGGAACCTGCTGGACGCCGGCGAGCGCCAGGCGCTGCGCTGGCTCTCGCTGTTCAACGACGGGTTCACGCTGGAGGCAGCGGAGGCGGTGCTCGGCAAAGACGCCGTCCCAGCCGTTCAGGGTCTCGTCGGTCAGTCGCTGCTGAGTGTCACAGAGACCCCGGCCGGCGCGCGCTACCGGATGCTGGAGACCGTGCGCGAGTTCGGCCACATGCAACTGGTCGACTCGGGCGAGGACCCGGAGGCGCGCGCGGCACTCCGCTGCTGGGCGGTGGGCTACACGCGCGAGCACGGCGCCCGCCTGACGAGCCCGGACCAGTTCTCGGCGATCGACGCTGTGCACGCCGAGGAGACTAATCTGGCCGACGAGCTGCGCGGTGCGATCTCCGATGGCGACCGCGGCACGCTGGTTGAGTTGCTGGCTGCGCTCGGCATGTTCTGGACTATCCGCGGCGACCATGCTCGCCTGATTACCGTGGCTGACGCGGTCGCCGAAGCCCTCAGGAACTGGCGGCCGCCGCCGCAGCTGCATCAAGCGACCTGTGCGGCGGTAGTGGTCATGCTGACCAACACGGTAATCGGCGGCACCGTGAGGTTTGACGAGCTACAGGCGCTGCTGCGTCGACTGGTTGCTGACGCAGGCCTCGACTCCGCCGGGTCCGGGTCGGCTACCGTCTTGCTCGCGTTTGACCTGGTGAACCTTGACACAACTATGCGTCGCCTGGAGCAGCTAGCAGGCGATCGCGACCGCGAAACTGCGACTGTAGCGAGCCACTGGCTCAGCAACTTTCGTGAGAACGCCGGCGATCTGGTCGGCGCGATCGAGGCCGCTCAGCGTGCGCTGGCGCTATCCGGCGACGACAGCCCGTGGTCAGCCGCGATGCCACGGGCCGTACTTGCGCAGCTGAGTATGCACGTCGGCGATCGTGCCGCGGCGGGCGAGCATGCCCGGGCCGCGCTGCCGGTGATGCAGCGGCTCGGTGCCGGCGACGATGAGATCCAGCTGCGCTCGCTGCTCGCCTCCTGTGCTATCGCCGAGGGGCGGCTTGGCGATGCGGAAGCCGAGCTTGACCGGATGGAAGGCATCAGCGAGACCTGGACCGGCTTCGGCGGGAAGGCCTTCCAGGACATCTGCCGTGCCGAGCTGACGCTAGCGCGCGGCGACCTCGGGGCCGGCCTGGCCATGTACCGCGACTGCGGGGCCCGGATGCGGGAGCTCGCGTTTCCCGGCGTCGCCAGGACCGGTATCGAACCCTGGGCGCTTTTCGGCGAATCGCTGGCACTGGCCGCGCATGCGCACTACGCGACCCAGGCTGACGAACCACACGGGGATGCGCTGTTCCGCGCTTGCCGCGCTGACGCGCTGAGAGCGCTGACCGCCGCCTCGGACCGTGATCTTGACTATCCGGTTGCCGGGCAACTGCTGTTCGGTCTCGGGGCATGGGGCCTGCTGCGCCGAGCCGTGCCAGCCGAGGACGCCGTACGCCTGCTCGTACTCGCCGGGCGGTTCGCCTACAACCGGGCCGTCCCGACGCTGATGTGGGAGCGGATCGCTCCGGCGGCAGAGGAAGCGGCGCCTGGCGCAATTGCCAGATTCCAGGCTGAGTACGCGAGCCCCCGCCCGGCAGGCCTTCTGGTAGCGGCCTGCCGGGCAATCGAGCGGCTCCCCGGCTGATAACCGGGAGCGCGGCGGGCTAGATATGCCGCTTGTAGCTGTACACCGAAAGCGGAGCGAAGATCGCGATCACCGCAAGGCCCGCCAGCAGCGTCCAGCCGACCTCGCTGGTGATCAACGCGTGGTTGGCCAGGTCACGGGTGGCTGACACCAGGTGTGAGACCGGGTTGACCTTGACGAATGCGGCGAGCGGTCCGGGCAGCGTGCTGACTGGCACGAACGCATTGGACAGGAAGGTCAGCGGGAACAGGATCATCATCGAGAAACCCTGGACGCTGCGAGCGTTGCGGGCGATCGTGCCGATGAAGGTGAAGATCCAGGCGATGGACCACCCGGTGAAGATCGCCAGCAGGATCGCGCCTAGCACGCCGAGCACGCCGCCGCCGGGACGGTACCCGATTGCCGTTCCCATCGCGAACGTCAGGGTAGCGGCGATGAGGTAGCGGACCAGGTCGGCGACCATCGGTCCGGCGAGCGGAGCAAGGCGGGCGATCGGCAGCGACTTGAAGCGGTCGAAAACGCCCTTCTCCATGTCCTCGCGTAGCTGAACGCCAGTGGACATGCACGTGGTCAGCACGGTCTGGGCAACGATGCCAGGGATCATCAGCGGCAGATAGGAATGGACGTTGCCGGAGATCGCGCCGCCGAACACGTAGGCGAACATTGCAGTGAAGAGCAGCGGCTGCAGGGTGACGTCGAAGAACTGCTCCGGATTGCGCCGCATCTTCTTCAGCGAGCGCCACGCCATCGAGAACGTCTGGCTGATTGTCTCGGCGGGGCTGGTACGCGGGCGCGCGCGGGCGACCGCGGTGGCGGGGTCGATGACCGGCAGCGGTGACCGGACGCGCTGCGGCGCCTGGTCGGCGGTCATGATGCTCATCGGACCTCCAGGAGGGGCTCGTCGCGGACTGTCTCGTCCGACTGGCCTGCCTCACCGGTGTCGTGACCGGTGAGAGCTAGGAAGACTTCATCGAGCGTCGGCTTGGCGACGCTGACCGAGGTGACGGACACACCGGTCTGCCGAAGCTCGATCAGCACATCAGCGGCGTCATCGGCCGTTTCGAGCGGCACGTTCATCCGGCCTGACTCCGGCGTCAGGACAGGCTCTCTGCCGACGACCCGCTGCACGACCCGCCGAGCGACGTCGTAGTCGGCGGCATCCGAGAGCTGCAATTGAAGGGCCGAGCCGCCGACCGAGGTCTTCAGCTCGTCCGGGGTGCCCTCGGCAACCATGCGCCCGTGGTCGATGACGGCCACCCGGTCTGCGAGCTGGTCGGCCTCGTCGAGGTACTGCGTGGTGAGCACGATCGTGCAGCCGTCAGCGACCAGGCCCCGGATGGTGTCCCACATCTGACCGCGGGTCCGGGGGTCGAGCCCTGTAGTCGGCTCATCCAGGAAGATCAGCGGCGGTCTGGAGATCAGGCTGGCCGCCAGGTCGAGGCGCCGTCGCATCCCGCCGGAGAACTGGGAGATCGGCTTGCTCGCCGCCTCTTCCAGGCCGAACTGCGCCAGCAGCTGCCTTGCCGTGGCGCGGGCATCGGCTGATCGGAGGCCCTGGAGCCGGCCGAACAGCCACAGGTTCTCCGTCGCAGTCAGATCCTCGTCGACCGACGCGTACTGCCCTGTGACCCCCACGAGCTGGCGGATGCGGTGCGGTTCGCGGGCGACGTCCACCCCGAACACCCGGGCCTGACCGGCGTCGATCGGCAGCAGCGTCGCGAGCATCCGCAGCATCGTCGTCTTGCCGGCCCCGTTCGGCCCGAGAACGCCGAAGATCTCGCCCTGGCGGACTTCCAGGTCGATCCCGTCCACGGCACGGAACTGGCCAAATGTCTTCACTAGGCCGGTGGCCCAGACGCTGGGTGCAGTCGTCATCATCAGCTCCTCCGCAGATTTGATTGGCACCTGCGAGGAACCTAAGCGGGCCCGGTTTCACTGCACTTACACAGTGGTTTCAGCGGCCCCGGCGCCGCGTATCCGAACCTGCGGGGCCGCCGCGGCGGACACCTGCGTGAGCCATACGCCGCTTTGCGTGACGCGACCAGGCACTGGCCCGGGCTGCGGTCAGGTTGAGATATCCGGGTAGGGCACGCTCCAGTGGCTCAGCCGGGCCGCGAACTCGCGCTGGAAGGCCAGCGGCTCGGCATAGTCCCGCTCGAATAGCGCGATGAACAACGTGAGCAGCAGGAAGTTGTGCGCGCCGAGCTCGAACAGGGCGGGGTAATCGTGAGTCGCCAGCGCGTCGCGCTCGGCGTCGGTGAAGGCGGGCCAGGTGCTGCGCTCCTGCCCGTGGCAGTTGAGGATCACGCCGGCCTGTTCGGCTTCCCACCAGGCGACGGTCCCGGCCGGGTCCTGTCGGTAGCGCTCCACCAGTTGCGGGTCCCGGTCGATGGTGAACAGGAACTTGTCCAGCAGGTACTTGCTCACTGTGCTCGCCTCATCTCCGATCCCTCCGGGTACCAGGTGAAGTACGCCTCCATGGTGTGGAACAGGTCCAGCGAGTCGGAGTAGTCCGCCTTGGCGCCGTCGCCGGCCACGCCCATCATGAGCAGGAAATCCATGAAGCCGTGCGTCGCGTTCCCCGGCAGCCACAGGCTGTCCAGGCTGACCTCGTCGAGCGCGGACTCAAGGTCACCGGAAGCGATCCAGCTCACCGCCTTGCGATCGAACTCCGGGTCCGGGCCGTGCGGGCCGAACTGACGCGGGCCGCCAAGTTCGAGTGAGAGGTGGCCGGTGCCGATGATGGCTACCCGCTTGTCACTGGGCCAGGATTCGACCAGCCGCCGGATGGTCCGGCCGAGCTCAACGAACCGGCTCGGCTGCGGCAGCGGCGGCGCGAAGATGTTGGTGTACACCGGCACGATGGGCAGGTCAGTTTCGGGCCGCAAGGTGATCAGCGGGCACGTGATGCTGTGGTCGATCCGCAGTTCGTTGCTGAAGGCCAGGTCGAAGCCGGCGTCCATGCCCTGCCTCAGCAAGTAAGCGGACAGCTCCTCGTCGCCGCGCAGGAACATTCTCGGCAGCCCGAACTCGCGCTCCTCGTTGTACCAGTTCGCGTCGTAGAACGGTGCCTTGCCGATCAGGAACTGCGGCATGTTGTCCAGCCACAGCTGGTGGAAGTGATCGCTGCCGACCATCACGAGCACGTCAGGGCGGGCGGCGGTGAGCGTCTCGCGGAAGGCCGCGATCTTGGCCACCCACTCGTCGGCGAACGGCGGCCGGTCAGCACCGGTCGCGTTACTAGCCTTGTAATAGAACGGGTGATGTGTCGATGCGATGACCGCGGCGACAGTGGCCATGGCGCTCCTTACAGACGGGTCCGATCAGTATTATCAGCGGCCTTGAGCCAGCCAGGTGCGGATCTCGTCGCCGTGTTCGTCAAGGCGTGGTGGCGGCAGGTCATAGCGCGGCGCTGCGGCGGAGAAGGTCAGCGGGTGGCGGATTGTCGCGACTGCGGCGTCACCTCGCCCGGCCAGCACGACCGGAGCCAGCCCTAGCCGGTCCGCGAACGCGATCCCCTCAGCGACGGTATTGATCGGCCCGCACGGCACGCCTGCCGGGATAAGTTCACCGAACCATTCCTCGGCGGTGCGCTTCGCCAGCAGGTCGGTGAGCAGCGGCCGGAGTTCTTCCCGGTGCGCCGTCCGCCCGTCGGTCCGGGCGAAACGGGTGTCGTCCGCCAGATGTTCAGCGCCAAGCACGCGGCAGAGCTTTCGGAACTGCGCGTCGTTTCCGGCGGTGATGATCAGGTCGCCGCAGGCAGTTGGCAGCGGTTCGTAGGGGAACAGGCTGGGATGCGAGTTGCCCATCCGGAACGGCGTCACACCACCGGCCGCGTACGCGCTGGTCTGATTTACCATCGCTGACAGCGCCGAGGTCATCAAGTTTGCCTCGACGTGCTGGCCGAGCCCGGTGCTGGCACGCTGACCAAGCGCGGCCAGTATGCCGATCGCCGCATGCAAGCCGGTGATCACATCAAATACTGAGATGCCGGACCGAAACGGCGGTCCGGCGGGGTCCCCGGTCAAGCTCATGAGCCCGGACACGGCCTGCACCATGAGGTCGTATCCGGGGAGGTCTTTGCCGCCGTCGGCGCCGAATCCGGTGATCGAGGCGTAGACGATGCCGCGGTTGGCCGCCGCGACCGACTCATAGTCGAGGCCGAACTTGACCAGGCCGCCCGGCTTGAAGTTTTCCACCAGGACATCGGCCCGCCGGGCGAGTTCGCGGGCTGCGGCCAGGTCGGCGTCGTCGGTCAGGTCGAGCGCGACCGAGCGTTTGTTACGGTTGATCGCCAGGTAGTAGGTCGCGACACCGTCGCCGGTCACCGGAGGCACCCAGCGGCGGGTGTCGTCGCCCTGCGGGCTTTCGACCTTGATCACGTCCGCGCCGAGATCGGCCAGCAGCATCGTGCAGTACGGGCCAGCCAGCACTCTGGAGTAATCGGCGATTAGCACGCCCGCCAGCGGCCGGGGATTTGCCGGGGATTCGGCCTGGCTCATCTGCAGCAACTGTTCCCTCTGTCCGCTGAACGGACACTAGTCCGGAGACGAGTCAGTTTTGCGCCGCACGCGCGCTGATGTCAAGGCCCGCCGGCAGGCTGCTGACGCTGACTCAGGAGGCGGCCTGCCCCAGCGGAACCGTGATTTGCGGCGTCCCCTGGCAGGCGGCCCAGTCGGCACTGATGGCCCCGGCGGTCTGCAGCAGAAGCGGGAGGTACTCCCCGGTGAGGACGCTGACAGGCGTCTCGGCGGCATGGACGGTCACGTTCATCGCGGCAATGACCTGTCCGGCCCCGTCGCGCAGCGGCGCGGCAACCGACCGGATGCCAAGTGCCAGCTGCTCGTCGGTCAAGGACCAGCCGCGCGCCCGCACGTCGCGCAGCTCGGCAGCCCGCTCGGCGGCGGCTGGCTGCCAGCGAGCGGTAATACCTGACCTGCTCGGCTCGGCGATTACCCGCTCGGCCTCCGCTGGCGCGAGAGCGGCGAGCATTACCTTGCCCAGCGAGGTCTGCATGGCCGGGAACCGGGTGCCGATAGTGACGGCGAGGGCGATGATCTTGGGAACGGCGACTCTGGCCACGTAGACGATGTCTGAGCCGTCGAGCTGGGCGATGGAGCTGGACTCGTGGGTCTGCGCGACCAGGGCTTCCATGTGCGGCCTGGCGATCTCCCATAGCCCCTTGGACAAGACGTAGCTCATCCCGAGGTCGAGGACGCGCGGGGTCAGCTCGAAGCCGCCGTCGGCCGCGCGAACGTAGCCGAGGTCCTGCAAAGTGAGCAGCATGCGCCGGGCGGTCGGCCGGGCCAGGCCGGCGACGGCGGCGACGGCGGCCAGGCTCATCACCGGCTGGCGCGGCTGAAAGGCCCTGATCACATCGAGACCGCGGGCAAGCGCCTCGATGAAGTCCGGGCTGGTGTCCTGCCGTGCCATGCCATCTCCCTCGCTGACCACTGCCGCAATGACTGTAGCGCGCAGTGGGGCCAACTGTCCGCTCTGCGGACAGCTCTCGTGCAAGCTGATGTTAACGGACGGATATCGGCTCTTGACACCAGTCGCCAAACCGGCAACGCTCTCGGTCAGGCTCCATGCAGTCGTGATCCGGACATCTGTCCGTGATAGCGAATGGCCGGTGAGAATGGAGGTCTCAATGACAGCAGAAGCTGCTGCGACAGCGGAGTCCGAGCTGACGTCAGGCCGGCCTGTGGTCTTCCGGAACGCGACGGTCCTGACCATGGACGACGCGCACACCATCCACCACGGCGCCGATCTCCTCGTCGTCGGCGAACGGATCGCCAGCGTCGGCAAGCAGCTATCGGCTCCCGCCGGTGCCGTCGAGATCGACGCCACCGGCGGCCTGCTGATGCCCGGCATGATCGACACGCACCGGCACATGTGGCAGACCGCGATGCGCGGCTACGGTGCCGACTGGACGCTCACCCAGTACTTCGTCTGGTACTACCTGAACTGGGGCAAGGTCTTCCGGCCCGAAGACATCTACGCGGGGAACCTGCTGGCGGCGATCGAAGCCATCGACGCTGGCGTGACGACGACCGTCGACTGGTCGCACGGGCTGCAGACGATCGACCACGCCGAAGCGGCGGCGGACGCGCTGACCGAGGTTCCCGGCAGGTTCGTGCTGGCCTACGGCAACATCCAGGCGGGTCCCTGGGAGTGGTCCGCGGAGCCGGAGTTCCGCGATTTCGTGACCAGGCGGTTCGGCTCGGCCAGTGACATGCTCGGGTTCCAGATGGCGTTCGATGTCACCGGCGATCCGGCATTCCCGGAGCGGGCCGCGTTCGAAGTAGCCCGCGAGCTCGGGGTCCCGGTCACCACGCACGCCGGCGTGTGGGGTGCGACCAACGATGACGGGATCCGGCTCATGCATGAGCACGGGTTCATGACGCCGTCCACCATCTACGTGCACGCCGCAACGCTGACCAGGGACTCCTATCACCGCATCGCCGCGACCGGCGGGTCGGCCTCGGTATCCACCGAGAGCGAGCAGAGTGCCGGCCAGGGATACCCGCCAACCTGGCGGCTGCGTGAGCACGGCATCCCGGTATCGCTGTCGATGGACACCAGCGTCTGGTGGAGCGGAGACCTGTTCTCAGCCATGCGGACGACGCTCGGCGCGGATCGCTCGCGTGAGCACCTAGAGGCGCACGCGAAGCAGGAAACGGTCACCAACTGCCACCTGCGGGCAGAGGATGTGGTCGACTGGGCCACTCGCGGCGGATCGAAAGCCCTTGGCCTGGACTCGGTGGTCGGTTCGCTGGAGCAGGGCAAGAAGGCCGACATCGTGCTCATCAAGAACGACGCCTCGCCGGTGATGTTCCCGGTGCTGAACCCCTACGGCCATGTGGTGTTCCAGGCGCAGCGCGGAGATGTGCACACGGTCGTGATCAACGGCCAGATAGTGAAGCACGACCACAAGCTCGCCGGGGTCGACCTCGCCAGGGCCCGCCAGGTTGTCGGCCAGACTGTCGACTACCTGCAAGGACAGCTAGGCCCGGATGCCTGGACTGACGGCATGCATCCGGAGATCCCGGAGACCACCTTGTTCGATAACCCTTACACCTACACCGAGTGGGACGCTGGCTCGGCACAGTGGAAAGGCGGCATCAGAGGTGACGGCACCGCCTGACCGGGGCCGGTCGTGCGAAGGACGATGCCGGGGACGTCTCTGCCTGGCTCTTTCCACCCTGGCGCAGTGCTGCGGACCAGGGCTAGCAGCGTGCGGGGCCGCATGATCCCGCCTTGACATCACTGGCTGAATTGCCGCCGTAACTAAAACCGGTGAGCCGGGCGGCCACCCGACTCACCGGCCAGTCGCTAACCCACCATCCAGCGAGTAAGCACAAAGGAGTCTAGCCGTGGCCACACGGTCGACGAACGTCCCAGCCATCCGGCATCTTCGCCATCACGCCACCATCGTGCTCTGCATCACAGCCGGCCTCGCGCTGGCTGCCTGCGGGAGCAGCGGAGGCCAGCCGGCCTCATCCGGATCAGCTGCCTCAGCCAACCTGGCGGCGGGCAAGGCGCTCAACATCGCCTACCTGTCGTTTGCCGTCGAGAACAGCTACGACGCGCCCATGCTCGCCGCTGCGCAGGCTGTCGCGAGTGATGATCACGCCAACGTCAAGGTCTTCGACGCCAACAACAGTCCGCAGACGCAGTATGCCCAGCTTCAGGACGCCATCAGCTCAGGTCAGTACAACGGCATCATCGTCCAGCCGATCTTCGGCACGGGCCTGATCAGCCTCGTCAAGCAGGCGATCAGCAAGGGCATCAAGGTCGTCAACATGGACCAGATCCTCGGGCCGAACCTGTCCACGGACCAGCCGCAGGTCAAGGGCCTGTCGGCGAACGTGACCTTCGTGCCGACGGAGATCGGGACAAAGCTGGGCCAGCTTGTGGTCCAGGCTTGCCAGGCCAAGAAGCTCAGCCCGTGCAACGTCGGCTACCTGTACGACATCAAGGCGTCCGCGCTCGACGTGGCGATCAGCGGTGCATTCAACAAGGCCATCGCCGCCGACCCTTCGGTCAAGGTCGTAGCGCAGGGCCAGAGTTTTTTCAGCCCGACCGTCGGACTGACCGCGGTTCAGGACATGCTCCAGGCCAGCCCTCACTTGAACCTCATCGTGGGCTCTGACCAGGGCATCGAGGGCGGCGCCCAGGCTCTGCAGGCTGCGCATCTGACCGGCAAGGTCATCCTGGTCGGGTACGGCGCTAGCGCCGCCGCGCTCGCCGGGGTCGCTTCCGGGGCCTGGTACGCCGACGTCGCCCAAGCCCCGGCCAGTGAAGGCCGCCTGGCCATGCAGGCGATTATCAAGGCCCTGCGTACCGGGACGGTCAGCGGCGCGGTTAACCCGGTCGCGGGGCTGCCTGACGGCGGAGTCGTGACCAAGGCGGACGTGAGCCAGTTCACCGCCGAGTGGCCGGGCTGAGCGTGCCCGCTCTGCCCAGTTCAGCTGCTCTGCTGGGCGCGCACGTCGAGTTGGACGGGGTGTGGAAGTCCTTCGGCGGCGTGCGCGCCCTGCAGGCAGTCAGCCTGCGGATTGACCGTGGCACTATTCATGCGCTCGTCGGCGAGAACGGCGCCGGGAAGTCGACCGTCGGCAAGATCATCGCGGGAGTCCTCGCCCCGGACAGCGGGCGCCTGCTGCTACGCGGCACGCCGGTCCGGTTTCATTCGCCGCGGGAGGCAATCGCTACCGGGATAACGCTCATCGCCCAGGAGTTGTCGGTGGCTCCGGCATTGTCGGTCGCCGAGAACGTCTTCCTGGGCGCTGAGCCCGGCACCGCTGGCCTGGTCCGGAGCCGGGCATTGCGGCGCGACTACGCACAGCTATCCGAGGCGGCCGGGTTCGATCTCAGCGGCGAGGTCAGGGCAGGAGGCCTGCGGACGGCCGATCAGCAAAAGGTGGAGATCCTGCGCGCCCTCGGCCGGAATGCTGAGCTGATCGTGATGGACGAGCCGACCGCTGCCTTGTCCCGACCGGATGTGATCAAGCTGCACGAGGTGATCCGGCGGCTGGCGGCGGGCGGTACCACGATCGTGCTGGTCTCCCATTTCCTCGGCGAGGTGCTCGAGCTCGCCGATCAGGTGACTGTGCTGCGGGACGGTCAGGTGGTCCGCACTACCGCTGTTGCCGGGCAGACCGAGGAATCGCTGCTCGCCATGATGCTCGGGACGTCGACCGCGGGCACCTACCCGGTGAAACGGCCCGCGCTACCGGATGCCCCGGTCGCGCTGGCCGTCGACAGGCTGTCTGGTCCCGGCTTCACCGACATCTCGCTTGAGCTCCGAGCCGGCGAGATCGTCGGCATGGCCGGGCTGATCGGTGCGGGCCGGACGGAACTGGCGCGGGCCGCCTACCGTGCCCTTCGCGTCAGCGCTGGCACGGTCTTGGCTCCTGGCGGGCGCTCGCTGGTCGGTCGGAGCTGGCTGGCCAGGCGGACCGACAGCCCTCAGGCGGCGCTGCGGGCGGGCGTGGCCATGATTCCAGAGTCGCGCAAGGAGCAGGGCCTGCTGCTCGGCCGCTCGGTCCGGGAGAACGTCAGCCTGGCAAGCCTCGCCGATTACAGCCGTGCTGGCTTTGTTGGCCGGGCGGCGGAGCGGCAAGCGGTAGCGCAGATGCTGACCAGGCTCGACATTCGGGCGGCTAACCAGCAAATGCCGGCCGGCGCGTTGTCCGGCGGCAACCAGCAGAAGCTGCTGTTCGCCCGCATGCTCTTGTGCAGCCCGCGGGTTCTCATCGCGGACGAACCGACCCGGGGTGTGGACGTCGGGGCTAAGCGCGCCATCTACGAGCTGCTGGCCGCACTTGCCGGGGACGGCATGGCCGTGCTGCTCATCTCCTCTGACATCGAGGAAATCCTCGGCCTCGCACACCGCGTCCTGGTGATGCGGCAGGGCCGGATCGCGGCCGAGCTCTCGGGCGAGCAGCTGACCGAGGCGGCGATTCTCGGGGCGGCGTTTGGCACGGGCGCGGGGCCGGGGGTCGTGGAGGGATCCGGCCTAGCTGACAGTTCTCATCCGGCTAACGAGGGAGCGTTATGAGCCAGCGGGAGACGACCACGGAGCGTTCGGCCGTGGCGCCACGTTTCACGCGCCTCACGAGCTTGGGCATGCCTCCTCGGGCGGTGCTGGAGGGCTCGCTGCGGAGGGTCGGCATCCTCGGCCCGTTCGTTGTCCTCTTCATTGTGTTGTCGGTGGCTAGCGGGCCGTTTTTTTCGAAGGTCAACCTCCTCGACATCCTCGACCAGCAGGCTTCCACGCTGATCATCGCGGCAGCGGGCACGCTCGTCCTGGTCGCTGGCGGCATCGACCTGTCGGTGGGAGCGATCTACGCGCTGGCGGGCGTGACCGCGGCCAAGCTCGCGCTGTCGGCACCTCCCGAGGTCGCCGTCCTTGCCGGGGTGGCAGTGGGGCTCGTCGTCGGCCTGGTCAACGGCCTGATCGCGACGGTCGGACGGATCAACTCCCTCATCGCGACGCTCGCCATGTCGTTCGTCATCAGCGGCCTGGCGAGCCTGGTAACCAGCGGTAATCTCATCATCGACTACAGCAGGCCGGCGTTCGCCGACCTTGCTCGCACTTCGTTCCTGAGCGTTTACACCTCGACCTGGATCATGGTCGCGGTCGTGGCAGTGTTCGCCGTGCTGCTGTCGCGCACAAAGGCGGGTCGATATATCTACGCGGCCGGCAGCAACGCCGAGGCGGCACGGCTGGCCGGGATCCGCGTCCACCGCATCCGGGTGCTGACGTTCGTGCTGAGCGGCGGCGCGGCCGCACTAGGCGGCGTCATTGACACCTCGCGCGTGCTCAGCGCACAAGCGTCTAACGGCCAGACCGCGCTCACCTTCACCGTGCTCGCCGGGATCGTGGTCGGGGGTACCAGCATCCTGGGCGGCGATGGCGCGATCTGGCGCACGGTCGTCGGTGTTCTCTTCATCGCGTTGATCGGCAACGGGTCGGACCTGCTCGGCCTGAATCCGCTCTACGACCAGATCGCACTCGGGCTCATTCTGCTCCTAGCGGTCGGCAGCGACGCCTGGTCGAGGTTGCGCACCGTCTGAACCCCGGCAAATCTGATCAAATCGGTCAGCAGGCGGCTCGGAATCGACTGGCCCGCGGTCGAGCAAAATGTCATCCTTTGGTCAAGAAGAGAGGTCGTCATGAACGATCCACCGTCGGCGAGTGATCAAGGGAGTCAGCCACCCCGGCTGGATTATGTCGCCGGACCCGGGGAAGCGGGTGACGCAGCATGCTGGGCGCAGCTCGTCTGCCCGGAGTGCGGCGCCGTGCGCAGCGAAGGGACGTGCCGATGCGATCAGGGCCGGAACGCATCTGACACCGGCGATCCCGTCGCTCGTTCTTCTTCGAGCTAGCCGCTCCCAGTGTCCGGCCGGGCACACTGGGATGGTGCGGATCAGCATCCGGGTCCGGCCAGGGTCTGCCCGTCCAGGTGTCGGCGGCGAGCACGACGGTGCGCTGGTCGTCAGGGTCAGCGCTCGCGCTATGGACGGCAAGGCGACGGCCGCCGCACTAGCGGCGGTAGCCGCAGCCTTCGGAGTCAGGCCACAGGCGGTCACTCTGGTGCATGGCGCGGCCAGCCGGACCAAGATCGTCGACGTGGCCGGATCCGACCAGGGGGATCTCGACCGGCTGCTGGCGCTGTGACAAGCGCCGACATCCCGGCGCTGCCCGGCTGCCACCCGGCCGGACCGCTGGCCCTGGCCGACCGGGCGCGCTCCCCGGGGATACCTCCCCTTGTCGTCGGGTCAGCCGACGTACGACATTGGCGGTGGTCATGGCGTCCATGGTTGCTGCGGGGGCCCCGATGAAGCGGTTAGTAACGGTCAGCTCCCGGCACCAGGCACGGCTGGTCCCGGCGATCATCGCCAGCGCGACAGTGTGCCTCGTGGCAGCCGTCGCTCCCGGCGGGGCGGCGGTCGCCGGAGCGGTGGCACGAACGGCCCCCGCCGCGAGCGGCGCGCAAGACTGGCCGGCCTACCTGAACGGCCCGCTGCATACTTCCTACGCCAGGTCGCAGAAGTCGATCACGCCCGCCAGCGCACGCCTCCTGTACGCGCTCAACGGATCGAACCTCGCGGTGCGATGGAAAGCAGTCATCGCGCGGCCATCAGCGACAGCCAGCGACTACTTCGACTGGTCGTCCCCGACCGTCGCGAATGGCCGGATCTATGTCGGAGTCTCGTCGCAATGCGATAAACCACTGGTCCGCGGCGGCGTGATCGCCTACAGCCAGGCGTCCGGGAAGAAGCTCGCCGAGTTCTACACGGTGCCGCCCGGCGACGTCGGCGGCTCTGTCTGGTCGAGCGTCGCGGTGGCACGGAGCGGGGACCTGTTTGTCAGCACCGGCAACGGGCCGCCGACCGATCAGCTTCTTGGCTACTCCGAGTCCATCGTCGAGCTCGACCCGCGCACGCTGTCTGTCCTCGGCCAGTTCCGGGTGCCTGCCGCGCAGGTCGGCACGGACAGTGACTTCGGCGCCTCGCCGGTGGTGTTCGGCAGCTACGTCGGGGCGTGTAACAAGGACGGCATCTTCTACCTGCTGAACCAGTCCTCGATGACCCTGGCCTGGGAAAGCCGCATCGGCGACGCCTCCCGTAACGGGAAGACGGGTCAGTGCATTGCCACTCCGGCATCCGACGGGAAGCTTCTGTACTTCGGTGGAAATCAGACGACCGTCAACGGCGTCATCTACCAGGGCTCGGTCCAGGCACGCGAACCAGACAGCGGCAAGCTGGTCTGGGAGACGCCGCTAGCCGACGGGGTCACGGGTAGCCCGAGCATTGATGGCGGCTTCTCCGCTGACAGCGACGGCGTTTATGCCTGGCACGTGAAGCACTAACTATTCGCGCAGCTACGATTCAACGGCATATGTCATGCTTGGCTTCGTTATCGTGACCAGAGCGGCTAGTGAGCGCTTGGCGTCAGGTACCACGACAGGGGAAACGGGGACAAGGGTGCGATTCATTGCTGCAACGTGCGCGGCGGTCGCTGCGCTGTCGGCGTCGGCAGCCGTCCCTGCGGTCGCCAGCCCGGCCGCGCCGGCGCACTCGCCGCGGATCAAGCTCGTCGGGATCGAGCGCAACGGTCACAAGACCCCGGTCTACGCCGTCATCTATGGCCGGAACTACATTCCGATCTACACCACCGGCAGGCCAGCTGCGGTCCCGGCCGGGACGGCCTGGATAGCGACGGCGATCAACACGACCGGTACTGGTGGCGAGATTCTCAGCACCACGCTGGTGGTGCGCAAGGTCAGAATCTCGCATAACGCGACGATCACGCTGGATGCCCGGCCGGGCAGGCGAGTGACCTTTTCCCTGGCCGCGCGCGGCGCGTCCGACATGCAGGACACCGTGCAAGCATGCGTCGGCGGCACGTTCGTGCCGGGCGCCCCAGTGGAGGCCTCCGGACCAGCCGGCAGCCTCTACGAGGTTCCCGTCCGCAGCAGCAACGTGTTCTTCGGCTACGCCAGCAGCTGGCAGGACTCCGCGGCCACGCTGCTCATGGCCGGGCAGCGCCGCGACGGCTTGCCGGCCCGGCCGCACTTTGCAGCGCGCCCGGCCTCGATGGCCCGCATCCACCTGGCCTTCAGAACCGGCACCGCCGTGGGCGGCTACTCGCAACTCCTGCTGGAGAACAACGACCTGTGTGCGATCCAGCAGTATTCCCCTCTGAATACTGCTGGCGGGGCGCGACTCACCCAGTACGTCACTGCAGGAACCTGGCAGGTCGAAGCCTACGGATACCGCTCGTTCTGGGAGAACACGCGCCGTTACGCCGCCGGCCGCGGCTACGGCGACACTTTCGGCGCCGCCGTCTTCGGACCGGGCCGTGGCCTGAACGGCGAGAAGGCGTTCCCGTGGGATCAGCTCCAACCAGCTGTATCTCGACCCGAGTGACCCGATCGACGACCCGCTCCAGAACAGCTCAGTGTGCTGCGACGTCAGCAGCATCACGCTCTCAGAGCGCCACCACGTCATCAAGCATTCGGTGATATCGCAACTGGGCGCGCAGCGCGGGTTCACCGCCCGGGTGCCGGTGGCCGCGTGGTACACGATGAACATCGCGTCCACGCGACGGGTCCCCGGCCTGAAAACGCCCGCGGACATCCTGTCGCCACGGTCCGATGTCGTCTGGCGGTTCCGCGCGGCACCGCTCCCGGACACCGATCCGAACTCCTTCACCCCGTATGTGTCCACCGCGCAGTTCCTGGCCGGCGGGCTGAACCTGCAGAATCAGGCACCGTCGCTGGGCACCACCACTCTCACGATGACGCTCTCCTGGCCCGCCCGCACTGACTTCCAGATCCTGCACCGGCACCGGCTGATAACGGTCCGGCTGCAGGTGTCATACAACGACGGCAAGAGCTGGCACACGGTCAGTCTCGCGCGCCACGGCCGCGGCTGGACGGCGTCAGTGCACGACCCGGCAAGCGGCTATGTGTCGCTTCGGTCCACCGTTATCGACTCGGCGGGCGACAGCACCGTTCAGACCATCGACCGGGCATACCAGGTCGGCTGACACGGTCAGCGGCAGTTCCGCCCCTGAGTGAAGCACTCGACGTCGGCCTCGGTCTGAGCAGTCCACGAGGTGTGCCGGTCTGCAGCCTGGAATGACCAGGGCAGGGCAAGGTCATAGCCCTGGCTTTCGGCAAGCTTCAGGCGCTCCAGGGTGCGCTGGCCTTGCGGGCGCAGCTCAGGCCAGGTGTCCTCAGCCGTGGAGGTAGCGAACTCGCCAATGATGGCGGGACGGCTCGGGCCGAACGGGTTTGGCTCCAGGCAGCGGCTGCCGTGTGTGTAGTGATGGAACTGGTTGATATCGGCGTACAGGCCGGCCTGGCCGATGGTCTCGATCATGCCGAAGCCGACCGTCGACTTGAACCCGGCCGCGCGGATTGCGGACATGCTGTCGTCCAGGAACGCTCGCATGTCGCTCTCGCTCACCGGGTGGTCGGTCCTGCCATCCGGATGCCAGCCGTTAGTAACCCACTCTGGCTCGTTGAAGACGTCCCATGCGTAGATCGCGTCCCGGTAACCGCTGGACAGCCGGAGAAGCGGTCCGAGCACTTGCTCGATGAATTGCCCGCGGTTCGCGGTAACGGCCTCCGCGCGTCCGCCCTTCACCCAGCCCTGGTCCGGGACGGGCTGGGGGAGGGCCGGGTCCTGCCTGCTCACCGGCCAGACTCCGGGCGGGCAGAACTGATAGTCGGCCAGCACCGGGAGCAGTCGGACCGGACGAGGGCCACTGCTGCTCGCCGCGAATCTCTGCAGCGCTGCCTCGAAGTGCTCCTGGAACTCCCCGGCCAGGGCGGGCGTGCCAAACCGCCAGTCAGCCACGCCCGGAGCCGCAGAGCGGTCCGGCTTCGGCGCATCGGCGCCCGTGCCGTAGCTGAGGCCGTCCCCGAGGATGAACCAGCGGACCACGCTGATCCCCAGCTCGGCGAAGTGCTGCAAGTGCTCGCCGATAAGCGCGACCCAATCCGGGTCATTGCCGCTGCGCCAGCCGGGCGGGGCAGGGCCGAAGTCCCAGCCGTAGCGCAGCCACGGATAGTTCACGCCAGCATCCATGGCCTCTCCCCGAGCGTCAGCGAACCTTGGGGCGGCTCAGCCGTTATCTCTACCTTGCCAGCACGCCTGGCCGGGCCTTACCAGCGGATCGGCCGCAGGTCGCGGGGCCGGGTGAGCCGCCCTCTTTGGGCATCGTGATCGGGGGAATGCTCATCTGAGGGCATGGGGCATGACGGGGGGAGTGGCATGAGTACCGCATCCGGCAACGGGCACTGCATCGTCGTTGGCGTAGACGGCTCGCAGGCGTCGCAGGATGCCCTGGTCTGGGCGGTGCGACAAGCTGACCAGACCGGAGCATCCATCGACGCCGTGATCGCGTGGCATAACCCGGTCGTGATAGGCGGGATGCCATACGGGCCTGTCGCCGTTCTCGAACAGTCCGACTTCGGCAGGTTCGCGGAAACCACGCTGAAAACCAGCATCCGCGCGGTCGTCAACGCGGACTGCCCCGTCCCCGTCCGGCCGGTCGTCCGGCAGGGGAATGCAGCCCAAGTCCTGGTCGACGCTGCCAAGGGAGCTGACCTGCTCGTTGTCGGCAGCCGCGGCTACGGCGGTTTCGCCGAGGCGCTGCTTGGGTCGGTCAGCCAGCATTGCGTGCACCACGCTCCGTGCCCGGTGGTGATCATCAGGGGTGGCGGGGAATCCTCGGCTGGCTGACTAGTGCCCCTTACCGGCCGGCTGGCACTACCACCACGGCGCACTTGGCGTGATGGACAACCTGATTGGTGACCGAGCCCAGCGACAGTGCGGCGAAACCACCGCCGCCTCGGCTTCCGACCACCAGCAGATCGCAGTCCGCCGACGCGCCAATCAGCTCCTCCGCAGGGAAGCCGTTCTTGGCAACCACGTGCACCGAGGCGGGCTGACGATCGCCGAGATCAGCCGCGATCTGGGCGACAGCCTTCTCGGCTAGTTCGCGCGCCTCGTCCACTTTCTCGTCGTCGCCCGGCATCGTCACCGGCTGCCTGGACCAGTAACCGGCGATCACCGAGTTAACGGTGATGACGGTCAGGTCGGCGTGCCGCACTCCTGCCTCGGTCATTGCCCACTCAAGCGCATGACTGGCGTTGTGTGATCCGTCGATGCCTACCACGATCCCGGACATGTCAGCCTCTCCTTCTGGACTGCGATGAGGTCAGCCCGATCCTCTTTTCACTGTCCCGGAGCGCCTGCAATGGCGGCAGAGGCCCAGGGCATGCCGTCGCCGGGCCATTAGTCCCGAGATGCGCGGAGTGGGATGAAACTCAGCTCGGCTGTCGCGGAGGGACCCGGCTCAGCGACATACTTGGGTGCGTGGGTGCCGTCTTGGGTGAATTGACCGATCCGAGCCCGTATCAGGAACGCTACGTCTGGACCCGGCGTACTGCGTCAGCAGCGATCGCCGGGGCGCTGTGTATCGCGGTCTCGGTGGGCGTCACGGTGCCGCTGCTGCCGACGATCGTGCTCTTTGGCGCTGGGGTGCTGGCGGTGCTCTGGGCCGGCCTGCACCGGCGGGTCGCATTCCGGGCGGATGCAGCCGGGATCACTTTTGGCGCACTGCCGCTGGACTATCGCTCCGCTAGCGTTCATATCCCTTGGCCCGACATCGCGAGTGTGGTGCTCTGGCAGCAGGTGCAGCGGACGGGCGCGTTGGTGTCACACGTCGGCATCGAACGAGCGCCCGTCATGGATTCGACGACTACAAACCATGGCATAGCGGACGCGAAAGTCCCGCCAACCCATCAGGGGTCTACATTCCTCGTTCCTGATCTACCTGCCGACGTGCTGGCGGCTAGCCACGCCGTCAGCGGCTGGCGGCTCGACCGGCGCGGTCTGGCGCGAGCTGTCGCGAACTTCGCGCCGGACGTCGCGGTGATCGATTTCGACACCGGGCAGCTGATCCCCGGAGATTAACGCGCGACCTCGCCGTAGAGCTCGGGCCTCCGGTCAGCGTGCACGTCACTAAAGGTGCTGACGGTCTTGCGGAGCGCGTCGTCAAGCTGGCATTCGGCCATGATCGTCACGGGCGCGTCAGCGGGGACACCGCCAGCCAGCAGCCAGCCGTTTGCGTCGGCGATAAGCGATCCGCCCACCCAGTCGACGCCGCGCTCCGTGCCGACCCGGTCCGCTACCGCGATGAACATCCGGTTGACGCTAGCGTCAGCCTGGACGCGGATAATCTCGCCCGCTCGCTCACCGGGCGGGTGCGGGGCGGCTGGCCAGTTAACCGGCGCGCAGAGCAGCTGGGCACCGTCGAGCGCGGGCAGCCGCACCCATTCCGGGAACTCCAGGTCGTAGCAGATCATGACGCCGATCCGGCCGAAGCTCGTCGGCACTACCGGGGGAGCGCCATCACCGGCGGTAAACCACAGCCGCTCGGCATCCCAGAGATGGGCCTTGCGGTAGACGCAGCGCAATCCGGTCGGGTCCGCCAGCACTGCGCTGTTGAATACCTCGTTTCCAGAAAGTTCGCAGAACCCACCCACGATCACGATCCCGAGGCTGGCGGCAAGGTGCTCCCACCCTGTCACGGTCGGTCCGTGGAGCGGCTCGGCGCTGGCGCGTGCCTCATCCTGACTCTCGAACACGTATCCGCTGGAGACCAGCTCTGGCACCACGACGACGGCAGCGCTGTCCGCCGCCGCGCCGGCGATCGCTGTGGCGGCCATCTCGCGGTTGGCGTCCAGCTGGCCGAGCTCTGGAGCTAGCTGACAGCATGCGATGACGACGGTGTCCATGGCTTACTCGGCCCCTTCCGGTTCTGCCGCTGCGGGATCGTGCTCACGTTGCGCTCTTGCCGGCCGCCATCGCTGACAGCAACTCATAGCCCACGTGGGCCGCGGCAATGCCGGTGATCTGAGCGTGATCGTAGGCGGGGGCGACCTCGACGATGTCGGCGCCCACGAGGCGCAGGCCAGCGAACGACCGGAGCACGCCAAGCAACTCGCGGCTGGACAGCCCGCCCGCCTCGGGAGTGCCGGTGCCGGGCGCATGCGCCGGGTCGAGCACGTCGATGTCTACTGATACATAGACCGGGCGGTCGCCTACCCTGTCGGCGATGCGCTCGCAGATACCGCGCACGCCCAGATCACCTGCTTCGGGGGAGGTGATCACCTGGAAGCCGAAGCTCGTGTCCTGGCTCAGGTCGTCAGGCGAGTACAGCGGGCCGCGGGTGCCGACGTGCAAGCACCCGGAAGCGTCGAGCAGGCCTTCCTCGGAAGCCCGGCGGAACGGAGTGCCATGCGTGTACGCGGCGCCGAAGTAGGTATCCCAGGTATCCAGGTGGGCGTCGAAATGAACGACGGCGACCGGTCCCTGGCGGGCGGCCACGGCCCGCAGCAGCGGCAACGCGACCGTGTGATCCCCGCCCAGGGTGAGCAGCCTGGCTGACCGCTCGAGCAGACCGCGAGCCCCCCGCTCGATCGCGGTGATCGCTTCGTCGATGCTGAACGGGTTCGCGGCTATGTCACCGGCGTCCGCGACCTGCAGGGCGGCGAACGGCGAGGTGTCCGCGGCCGGGTTATACGGGCGCAGCAGCCGGGACGACTCGCGGATATGACTGGGCCCGAACCGGGCTCCGGGCCGGTAGCTGACACCGCTGTCGAAGGGAATGCCGACCACAGCCACGTCGGCCTGACTCACCTCGTCGAGGCGGGGCAGCCGCGCGAAGGTGGCAGGCCCGGCGTACCGCGGCACTGCGGTGGCATCGACCGGCCCGACGGTGCCGCCAACGTTTACCCGCGGATAAGGCTCAGTCATCTCAGTGGCTCGCTCCTGGTGCCGAAGGGGGTTCATCGATAATGGCAGCCGTCTGGACCGCGGCGGCCTGCAAGAGCCAGGCGAGTCGCGTTAGCCGCCTTCAAACGTGACGACCGTGACGATGACGCCGTTGCCTGCGCCTACGAGTACCGCGTCGAACATGTGCTGCGTGACCTGATTCCACCGGGTCAGATCGGTGTTAGTCCACCAGCGGGTGCCGGGCCCGATCAGGCGTGCCATTTCGTCGAAGACGTCCTGCGGGTCGTCCTCGTAGCGGCGTCGCAGAAAGTGCTGGCGCGGGCGGTCCGCTCGGGTGCTGACCGCGAGATTAACCAGCAGCGCGATCGCTTCTGCTTCGTCGATCTCCCACATCCGGCTGATGAGCGCGTCCGCGTCGGCTGGGATGCTGACCGGGCGGCGCGGATCGACATCGCCTAGCAGGCCTGCGTCGCGGATCACGCCGAACACCTCATCCGGCACGACCGTGACGTCACCCGGGTCGGCCCACGCGAGGATCTCGCCGTTGCCTACCGACCCGCCAAGTCCGCTGACCAGGTCACGCAAGCGGTCCAGAATGTCAGTGGCCGGTCGATCGCCTGGTTCCATAACGGCGAGTATCTCCTACTCGACAGCAAGCACCTCGAATGCCGGATGCTTGGGCGCGATGGCGCGGAGCTGATCGTTGCTGGAGTCTGGCCCGGTGCCCTCGAAGAAGATCCCGACCTCCGCCTTCCACCTTTTCAGGTACGCGCGCAGCACCGGAACTTTCTCATCGTCGGTGAGCTCCCGGCCGCGAAAGCCCTCCGAGCGCTTGCCCAGGCGCAGCTCGCCAGTCCCGACTGCGCGCAGGTTCCGCACCCACTGGGTCTCGCCGCGGGGGGCCACCAGATAACGGCGACCGTCGTAGCTGAGCAGGTTCACCGGGGTGGTACGCCACTGGCCGCTCGTCCGGCCCTTGACGGCAAGGACGCGCGAGCCGAGAACGCTGACACCCTGCCGGGTGAGGAAGGCTACGAACTGGTTGAAGACGTTACGAGTGAACCAGCCGGGTGCGCGGTAGTGATCGGACACGTACGTCAGCCTAGCCAACGAGCGCCGTGTTGATCCTGATTGACGCGGATAGGTCCGCCCTGACCGAGAGGCCACGGCTCGGGTTACCAGAACGCCACCGTGAACTTCGTCAGCGGGCGGTTCGGCTTGCCGTCGGACCGCAGCGGGCGGTTGAGCGGGACGGCCCGGTAGCACGCGGTGGCGGCAGCCTCGGTGGGAAAGGTCATGGCCGCGGCGGCGTCGCGCGTCCAGGTGGCGACTCCGTTGCCGGCATCGCCTTCGGGGTTGTAGGACGCGAGGTAGCAGCCGACAGGCACGCCCTCGGTTCGTCCGTCGGCCCGGCTGATCAGGATGATCCTGACCTCGGTGCCGGGAAGTTCTGCTGCCACGTCCTCACCTGCTCTCCGTGCCGCGCGGTCGGCGCTCACCAGTATCTGCCCGGCTCGGCAGCGATCGCGGCAGGCCGAAGCGCCGGTCCGCGCCTGCGCGATGAGGTCGGCGGTCACCATGCGCCCATTTTCCCTGTCTCGCGGTGTCTGCATCAGTGGCAGGGCACAACAACGGACGGAGAAACACATGGGCAAGATCATCATCAGCGAGAACGCAACGCTTGACGGAGTCATCCAGGATCCGACTGGTGAGGAGGGCTTCAGGCACGGCGGCTGGTTCAACGGAATCGCGGACACCGACCGCGAGGCCTGGGCCAGGGCCGAACTCGACGAGGTGCTCGCCGCTGAAGCCCTGCTGCTCGGCCGGCGAAGCTACGAGTTCTTCGCTGCCCGGTGGCCATCCCGCCAGGGAGCGTTCGCGGACAGGCTGAACAGTTTGCGCAAGGGCCGTCACTCGGTGCGGAACGTCGCGGCAGGGGCGACTCGAGCGGCCAGCTGCGCGGGCCACAGGGCCAGCAGATTCCCGGCCACCAGCAGCGCCGCTACGCCGGCCAGCAGCGCTGTCATGGGCACGACCGGGAGTGGCACAACGCCGATCGAGTTCGCGAACGTCGTCCACGCCCAGTTGCCGACGGCGATGCCAAGCGGCACACCGACAGCCGCAGCGATCACCAGGATCGTGGTAGTCTGCCAGCCGACCACGGCCCGCAGCTGCGACGATCGAAGTCCCAGCGCTTTCAGCAAGTGCCAGGTCCCGGCGCCGTTCTCGAACCGAGGCCAGAATCGTTAGCGCTAGCGCGAGGATCGCGGCAATCGCCACGCCGATGGCGAACGTCAGCGGCTGACTGCCCATCTGACTGGCATTGCGGACCGGAGCGCCCAGTTGCGGACGCAGGGTGTAGACGGAGCCCGCGTTCTCTGGCGTCGAGTTGGCCCTCCGGATGATCCGGCGCGCCAGCACCCGGGCGTCGTGCCGGGAGCTGAGGTCGAAGATGAGCGTTGCCGGATACGCCGGGGTCGCGACCGCGTTCTCGTACTGGTCATAGTTCGGGTCGAGCGGGAAACGCAGGATGGAGAGGAGCGTGGCCTCGTCCATCATCGCGCCCCTGCCGAGCGAGACGTGGTCGGTGAGCACGACCCCGAACGAGGGCAGTGTCGCCGTGCCCACCACGGTGACAGGGACTGGGTCGTAGCCCAGCTTGATCCGTTCGCCGATGTGCAGCCCGAGCTGGCGCATCGTAACGTTACCGAACTCGATCTGGTTCTGGCCCGTCAACTGGTGCCCGCTGGTTGTCGGCGGCTCGACCGCCCGCCCGGGGTGACTCAGGATGCCCATTACCGGCACCACGGTGCGGTCAATGGTTAGCTGGCCGAAGCCGAGCTCCGACCAGCCGAGCAGCCCCGGCTGGCCGGCGATAAGGTGACCGCTGTCGAACGGATCGAGGTGGCCCGTCGGCCAGCTGCCCCAGCCACCAGATGACTGCACAAGCAAGGTCCAGTTCCAGCCGTACCGCTCAGGGTGCGTAGCCAGGCCGTTCAGGCTGCCTCCGAACACCAGCGCGGCAATCAGCGCGGTCACCGCGACAATCGAGCCAGCCAGCGTCGCCAGCACTGGGGCCCGGAGCCTGCCCGTGCCGCGTTCCAGCGCATGGCGGATCCCAGTGACGATGGTTACCGGCAGCGCGGCGCGGCTGAGCGCGGCCACCAGGCCGGACCCTTGCGCCTGGGGCAGCTCACGGCCCTGGCGGACTGCGCGCCAGGCGAGCCAGGCGAGCTGGACTCCGAGGATCAGCAGAAGCACAGCGCCGCCGCCGCCGAGCACAAGCCAGTCGGCCTCAAAGCCGCGGGCCGGGTCGTATGCCCGGACCGGGCCGACGGGAGCCAGCGGCGAAAGGGCGATGGCGCCGGCCACCGACAGCAGCACTGCGCCTGCCACCGCAACAGCGCCCCATCCGGCAGCCGTTGCGGCCGCCTCGGGCCGGCTGGCGCCGAGGGCTCGGAGTGTCTGCGCGTCCGCCGCAGGCCGGCTGAGCAGCTGTGCCAGCCCCTGTGCCATCAAGATGATGAGCGCGAGCGCCGCCAGGCCGCCTAGGACGGCCAGTGCCAGCGCCTGCGGCTTGATAGCCTGCTGCGCCGCTTGCTTGACGACGGCCAGCCGCCGGATCGTGAACTGGAAGGCCGTGATGTGGGTCTTATTGGCGACAGCCAGCGCATATCTGTTCAGCCAGCGCTCCAGCGCCGGCACGCCCGCGTCACCGTCGCGCAGCCGCAGGGTCGCCCATCCGAATTCCCACTCGTAGCCCTTGCTGGCCGGGAAGGAGAGAATCTGCCGGGTGGCGGCTGGAGTCAAGAACGCGGAGCTAGTGTCATCGAACTGGTCGGCCAATGCTGGCGACACGACGACGATCGCTGCGATCCGGAACGTGGCCCGGCCGGCCTCTGGGGTCTCCGAGTTCAGCGTTTGCCGGTAGAGCTGCCAGGTCATGCGGTCGCCGACGCGGAACTCCACGCCCTGACGGCGGAAGGCGTCCGCCATGCTCTGCGTGAGAACGATCTCGTCGGCAGCGTTCGGCGGCGGCATTGTCCCGGCAAGCACCGTGACCTTGTCCTGCCGGTAGAACTCGCCGTCCAGGCTGCCCGTGAGCGCATTGGTGAGGAACGCGTCGTCGACCTTGCCGCGGATCACCGGATCACCTGCGACGCCGATCCAGGCCGCGCTCGACGCTGCGCCTGGTGCACGCTCGATCGCCTTGATAAAGGGCAGATACGGGCCGGGTACGTCCACCATGACGTCACTGTCATTCACCGAGCGAAGGTACCTGCCATAGGCCGAATCGGTCCGCCGTGCCGCTGCCACCGCCCCGAGCGCGACTGCGCCGAGCAGGCCGCCGATGATCATGACAAGCAGAGTGGTCCGCCACATCTGCTGCCGGCTGGCCCGGCACGCATACCAGACGAGTGTCATGCGGTCATTCTGCGCCCGGCAGCGGGCCGGCGGCAGGTGTGGCGGCACCACCCTTTGCCGGCGTGATAGCACCCGACGCGCGGAGCGCGTACGATCTGCCGCGATGACCAGAATTCGGGTGGTGCTGGCCGAGGACCACGTGCTGCTGCGCGAGGGTATCTCGCGGCTGGTCGCCGCCAACGCCGACATGGACCTGGCAGGTACGGCCGGTGACCTTCCCGGGCTGCTCGCGCTGGCCGAGCGCGAACGCCCCGACGTCGTGGTGACGGACATCAGGATGCCGCCGACCGGGACCGACGAGGGAATCCAGGCCGCCGCCTGGGTCCGCGAGCACCTGCCGGCCGCGGGCGTCGTGGTGCTCAGCCAGTACGTGCAGCCCGGTTATGCGGTCGCCCTGCTCGAAGGGGGTTCGGCGGGCCGCGCTTACCTGCTGAAAGAGCGGATCGAGAACGTAACCGAACTGGCCCGCGCGATCCGCGCAGTTGCCGCTGGCGGCTCGGTGATCGACCCGGCGGTGGTCGACCAGCTTGTCCGCTCCCGCGCGCACGACAGTCAGCTCGGCGTGGCCTCGCTCACGCCCAGGGAACTCGAAATCCTCGCCCAGATGGCACAGGGCAAGAGCAATTCGGCCATCGCCGCAGCGCTGTTCGTCACCGAGCGCGGGGTAGAAAAGCACACGAACTCGATCTTCGCCAAGCTGAACCTCAGCGAGGAACGCGACGTCAACCGGCGGGTCAAGGCCGTCCTGGTGTACCTCAACCAGCAGCAGGCCGTGAGTTGAGCCGCGGGCGGCTGACAGGGAGGCTGCCCTCACGGCTGGCGGGGTGTCAGCACCCTAGGTCGCTCCCGGCGGTCGTGCGAGACTGATCGTGTGGCCAGCTCGCATACGGTCCTCGTGGTCGACGATCAAGCGCCGTTCCGGTTTGCGGCCAGCGCGGTGCTCAAGCGCCTGGCCGAGTTCGAGCTGGCCGGTGAGGCCAGCAGCGGAAACGAAGCGATAGAGATGGCTGACCGGCTCAATCCCGAGCTCGTGCTGATGGACATCAACATGCCGCAAATGAGCGGAATCGAAGCAACGCGCAAGATCCTTGCCGCCCACCCCCACACTGTGGTGATCCTCTGCTCCACCTACGACCTCCGTGACCTGCCCGCGGACGCCGGTAGTAGCGGAGCCGCCGGATACCTGCACAAGGAGCGGCTTGGTGCCGACCTGCTGCGCTGCCTGTGGGCGCATCGCGACGACGGTTGGCCGGGCCCGGCCTGATCAGCCCTCAGGCCCGCGTGCAGGCTCAAGCGAGCGGAATCGAGCCCTGGACGGTCATGCCGTGGCCTGGCTCCGAGTGCCAGCGGACGGTACCGCCGATTGCGCCCAGCCGGTCGGCCATGTTCATGTAGCCATGTCCGGTCCGCGCCTTGGCTACGTCGAACCCCGGGCCGTCGTCGCGAACCGAGAACAACAAGCCGCCAGACTCCTCCCACACCCGCACTTCCACACTCGCGTCGGGTGCGTGCTTGGCGGCGTTCTGCAGCGCCTCAAGGCAGCAGAAGTACACGGCCGCCTCGATGTCGGAGGAGTACCTGCGGATGCCGGGCGCCGTGACCGTAACTGCCAGTGGACTGCGGCTCGCAGAGGCCGAGAGCGCTTGCGCGAGTCCGCTGTCGGCCAGCAGCGGCGGGTAGATACCGTGGGCCAGGTCCCGCAGTTCCTGAATCGCGACCTTCAGCTCCCCGGAAACCTGATCCAGCATCTGGCCGGCCGCTTCTGGCTCGTCGCCAAGCATGTCGCGGGCGAGCCGGAGGCTGACCGCGAGCGCGACGAGACTTTGCTGTGCGCCGTCGTGCAGGTTGCGCTCAAGCTTGCGGCGCTCAGCATCCCCGCTCGCCACGATCCGGGCGCGGGACTCGCGCAGCGCCTCAGCCTGCGCGCGCAACTCGTCAAGTGTGTTCTGCAGAGCTGAGTCGAGCTGGGCGTTGTGGAGCGCCAGACCGACCTGACGGGCCAGGTCAGTCAGCACCCGATCGTCGTCGTCGGTGAATGCATCACCAGCGGCCGGACGCTCTACCACGATGAGTCCGAGCAGTTGCCCGGCGTGACTGACCGGGGCCACCCGCAACTGGGCGGTCTCGCGACCGTCGAGCAGCGCCGGCATCCAGACCGTGGCCCAGGCGCTGCCTGATACGCCGGCTCTGGTGACGACAGACCGTTCCCGTGGCGTCACGACGATGGATCGCGACCCCAGGTCCGGCACCGATACCACGCGTTCGAGTACGTCGCCGCTGCCGGTGTAGACCTCGGCGCTGGTCAGGATCATGGTCTTGCGCAGCGACTCGGCGAGCTGCAGAAGCAGTTCGTCCATGGGAATCGCCCTCGACAGACGGCTGCCGAATGTGCGCACCGCCTCGTCGGGCGCCTCACGTGCGCCGTAGACAGCATGTTTGGCCCAGGCCAGCAGCCGTTCCCTGGCCGGGACGTAACCGATGGCCGCGATCGCGGCGGCCAGCATGGACAGCCCGAGTAGCTCGCGATCGCTCACGTCCGCCGGACCCCGGCCGACGCCAAGCACGATGATCAAGTAGACGGCGGCGACCAGGATGGTGAAGCCGGCCACTGAGATGAGTTGCACGAGAACCCGCCCAGCCGACGGTCCCAGCGGCCGGATCTCGCCCGCGATCATCCCCGCCGGCAGCAGGACCGTGCATGCCGCCGCCGTCGCGGCCACCGGAGGTGGCCAGCCGACAAGCAGGTGCAGGACGGCCGCAGCCAGGACCAGTCCGGCGGCCAGGACTGTACCGGCCCCGATCCACTGCATTCGTTCGCGCTCGCGCCCAGCTGCGGCCAGATACCTTAGCCGCACCGCCGGCAGCGTCGTGGCCAGAGCAGCCGCCCAGACCGCCGCGCCGACAGGCACGCTGACTGCCACGTCCCGGACGCCGAGCACCAGGCCGGCGCCGACCGCGGCCGCGTAGGCGAGGATCACCGCAATCCGCCGCGGGCGGCTCGGTCGCGCTGGGTACGGCGCCTGCGCCAGGCGGTAGCCGGGAACGTGGGGGCGCGTGAGCCGGCCGTCTGGCAGTCCGAGGACCAGATGCACCGAGATCGCCATCGCGACCAGCGTGCCTGCCGTGCTCACGGCCATGGCGGCAAGCTGCTCACTGCTAGCCGGGGCTTGCCCGGTACTAGCCAGATGCACAGCACCAGCCAGATGACCGGCGAGCCGGTAACAGGCGTAGGCCGCGGCGATCGACAAGGTTCCGGCGGCTACCTGCCACTGGGGTGTCCGCTCGACCGACCGGGCTAGCACGCCGGCCGAGCAGGCGGCCACGATTATCAGGCCGGCCCCGACTCGCTGCAGGTCCGATAGCTGGATGTTGCTCCGTACGAGCAGCGCGAGCACGGTGAGCGCGATGGCGCCAGCGGGGAACGCGATGCCCGTCACGAACCGCCTGACACCGCCCGGCGCGGCAGCTGCCTGCACTGGCCGGGCGACCGTGCCGACCGGGGTGCGGGAGGCACCGGTCGGTCGTCCCCCCGGGCCAGCACTGGGCGGCTGGCTGCTCGGCGGAGCTTGCGTCATCGCGCGTGCACCGGGATGGCCTCATCCGGGCGACCTGCCGCGGGATCAACCACGACGCGGCCGTCGATCATGCGGACCACGCGCTCGGCGGCGTCTGCTACCGCGCCGTCGTGTGTCACGAGCAGGATGGTCTGGCCGCCCGCATGCAGGCGGCGCAGCAGCTCGATGACTTCCTGACCCCCGTCGGAGTCGAGCGCGCCGGTCGGCTCGTCGGCCAGCACGAGGGCGGGCTCGTTGGCCAGCGCCCGTGCGATCGCCAGCCGCTGACGCTGCCCGCCGGATAGCACTCCCGGCGTCGCGGCAGCCTTGTCGGCCAGGCCGAGGAGGTCGAGCAGGTCGCGTGCCCGCGTCTCGGCGGCCCGGCGCTTGCGGCCCGCGATGATGGCAGCAAGGGCCACGTTCTCCAGTACCGTCACGCCTTCGAGCAGGTTGAAGAACTGGAAGACGAAGCCGATATTACGGCGACGCATCCTGGCGAGCTCGTCCTCGGTCATCGCGGTGATTTCCGCACCGGCCACCAGGATGCTGCCCTCATCGGCGACGTCAAGGCCGGCGGCCAGGTTGAGCAGCGTCGACTTCCCGCAGCCGGATGGCCCGGTGAGAGCTACGAACTCGCCGCGCCCGATGTCCAGATTGACCCCGCGCAGGGCGCGCACCGGCGCGTTCTCGGCCTCGAATGTCTTGCGCACGCCCCGCATCTGCAGGGCTATGTCGGTGCCGCTCATATCATTCCCCTCCGGTAGCAGGATCGGGTGACTGGTCCTGCTGTGTCATCAGCTTGAAGGCAACCACGGGCGTGTCACGGCCTTTTACCATCTGGGCGGGTAATGGCAGTACGTCTACCGGAGCGGAGAGGGCCTTGACGGTCGCCTCCGACAGGACCGTCTCGCCTGCGCTGGCTAGCTGCTGCAGTCGCTGCGAGAGGTTTACGGTGTCGCCGACCAGCGTGTACTCGAGGTGCTCCGCCGACCCGAGGAGCGCGGCCGCTGCTTCTCCGGTGGAAAGCCCGAGACCCAGGCCGAACGCAGGCATGCCCTGGCTGTCCCATTCGGCGTTGATATCGGCCTGGAGGGCATGCATCGCGATTGCGGCGGCAACTGCCCGGTCGGCGTGATCCGGCCGGGGGAACGGCGCGCCAAAGACGGCCATGACGGCGTCGCCGACGAACTGCATGACGGTGCCGGCCTGGCCAAGTATCGCCTGGTTCATGGCGGCGCGATGGGTGCCGAGCTGACCGGCCAGCTGACTCGGGTCGGCATGCTCGGCGATGGTGGAGTAAGACCTGATGTCGCTCATCAGCACCGTGACAATGACGCGCTCGATCTCGCCGATCGGCCGGGACTCCTGCCGTAGCTTCTCCGCGAGTCCGCTCGGAAGCAGCCGCGACAGCGTCTCGCCCTGCTCCTCCCGGTCGACGATCGCCTGGTGCAGCAGCCTGAGCCGCTTGATAGCGCCCTGCTGTCCCGCCGATACGCCTGCCGCCAGCTTCAGGAACACGGCCTCCACCTCCGCGTCCACTGCCTCCGGTGGCGCGTTCCTGGCCGCCGCGATCGCCTTGATGGGTTTGCCCGCGGCGATCATGCCGAGCAGGTCTTCCTCCGCTGGAAGCAAGCCGCCAGGCGCGATCACCGGCCGCAGCAGAGCCTCGATGATCACCGGGTCAAGCGCAGTGCCGCCGCTCGCGACACTGCGGATTGCATCCGCAAGCTGGCTGCCCTCGGCCACCCGGTCCTTGAGCAGGTAGCCATAGCCCGCCGAGCCTTCGGCGAGCAGTGCGACCGCGTACTCCGGATCGTCGAACTGAGACAGCACGACCACGCCAGTTCCCGGATGGAGCTTGCGGACTGCCTTAGCCGCGTCAATCCCCTCGGAGCGGAATGACGGCGGCATCCGGATGTCGGTGACCAGGACCCGCGGCGCGCGCTCAGCACAGGCTGCAATCACCTCGTCGTAGTCGCCGGCTACCCCGGTGACCTCCAGGTCGGGACTCCGGTTGATAAGCGCACGGACTCCCTCGCGGACAATCAGGTTGTCGTCCGCCAGTACGACGCTGATGGTGCGCCCGGTCGGCGCCGCGATGCCGTTCATCTAGATAGTTTTCGCATGCGGCGGCCACTGTTCGCCAGGGTGCCGGTGTCAGTATCTGGCGTGGTGCTGACACACCGGCTAACGCAAGTGGCACCACCATGTTGTCCAGCGGGTTCTGCGGCCAGCCTGGTGACATGAGGCACGAGAGCAGCGTTACATCACTGTCCTGGATCCCGTCCGAGGCCGTCACCGGCAGCATGCGACTCGCGTTCGACGCGGGCATCGGGCACTACGACGATCCGCCGCCGGCCGAGTTCACCGATCTCGCCGCCCTGCAGGCAGCGGACCGGTTCCGCTACGCTAACCCGCTCCGGGCGTGGATCGAGGTCGGGCCGGACGGCCGCATCACCGGCGCTGGCTACGCTGGCGGCGGCCTCATCGGCTCTACCGTCGTCCAGCTCGGGGCGCTGAAGTACCGGTTCCAGGGCGCCAAGCTGCCGGACATTCAGCACGAGCCCGAGTTCGGCGATGGCTGGGTCCGGTTCGTCCAGACGGTCGGGGGCCGGACTGGCGCGCCCATGCCGCGGCGAGTACGCGGCAAGCCGTTTCTCCGGTGGCAGGCGCCGCTGGTATGGACGACGCTCGAGCTGACTCTGCACGCGGACGGCCAGGCGGAATTCGAGTTGACCGGCGCGAGCCCGTTCCCGCGGCACTGGATCTACGACGTATCCGGCCGGCTTGCAGCCAAATCCGGCCTGACCAACTTCAAGGACTGGATGGACGGATCTGGCATCCAGCACACGCCGTGGGGCGACGAAGATTCACCTGCACTAGTCACCGCGGTCGGAACCGCGCTCGAGCGGGCACTTTCGGTGCAGCTTATGCACGGCGGCGGCAAGCCCGCCTTCGCAACCCTGAAGGCCGGCGATACGCTCGTGCAGCAGGGCGAAACGGGCTCTGAGCTTTATCTGTTGCTTGACGGGGTGATCCGCGTGGACCGTGACGGCACTGCGCTGGCCGAGTACGGACCGGGCGCCATTCTCGGCGAGCGCGCTCATCTGGAAACCGGCGTGCGCACATCGACCCTGGTCGCCGTTACCCCGTGCCGGGTCGCCGCGGTGCCTGCCAGCCAATTCGCCTCTGACGCGCTCATCGAACTGGCCACGGGTCACAGGCGCGAGGAAGCAGTGCAGGGCGGCTAAGTGCGGATCACTATCTGCGGCACCAGGGGATCGACGCCAGCGCCCGGACGGGAGTTCGTGCGGTACGGCGGCCACACCTCGTGCGTCGCCGTTACCCCGCCGGGCGCGGTCGCGCCCGGGCTCATCCTGGACGCCGGTACCGGGATAAGAAACGTGACACCGCTGCTGGCAGGCGGGCCGTTCACCGGCACGATCGCGCTAACGCACCTGCACTGGGACCACCTGCACGGCCTGCCGTTCTTCCGCAGCGCTGACCGGGATGACGCAGCGGTACGCCTGCTCTTGCCGGCCCCGCTGGACGGCTCGGGGGCGGAGGCGGCCCTGGAACGCGGGATGTCCCCGCCGCATTTCCCGATCACTCCCCGCCAGCTGCGCGGATCCTGGGAGTTCGCCGGAATCGAGCCGGGCCTGGTTCAGCTCGGCCCGCTCACGCTGCTCGCCAGGGAAATTCCGCACAAGGGCGGCCGGACATTCGGCTACCGGGTCAGCGACGGCACGACGTCTTTCGCGTACCTGCCTGACCACAGCCCGACCAACCTCGGGCCTGGTCCCGATGGTTTCGGCGAATACCACGACGCGGCGATGGAACTCGCCGACGGCGCGGACATCCTCATGCACGACTCGTTCTGGTACGCCGACGAATTCGAGCCAGCGGAGACTCTGGGTCACGCGGCGGCCGAGTATGCCATCGGGCTGGCTGTCGCCGCGGGGGCGCGTCAGGTCCTGCTGCTGCATCACCGTCCGGACCGTACCGACAGTGAACTGGAGAAGCTCGCCACCGGGCTGCGTGACGGCCCGGTGCCGGTCACGCTCGCCGCGGACGGCGAGGTGATCTGCCTGTGACTGAGCCCGACGCCGTCGTCGTCGGGTCCGGGCCCAACGGCCTCGCGGCCGCGCTGACACTAGCCAGGGCCGGGCTGCAGGTGCAGGTATTCGAGGGCGCTAACGAGCCCGGCGGCGGCTGCCGCACTGACGAGCTGACCCTGCCGGGTTTCGCGCATGACGTGTGCTCGACCGTGCAAGGGCTGGTTGCGGCTTCGCCGTTTTTCGCCGTCTCCGACCTCGCCGCGCGCGGGGTACGACTGCTGGTCCCCGAGGTGGCGGCCGCGCATCCGCTCGACGGTGGCCGGGCCGCGGCAGTCGCCGGGTCGGTGGCAGAGACGGCCAGCCGGCTGGGTGCCGACGCTGGTGCGTACCGCCGGCTGATGGAGCCGCTCGAACGCAACGCCGACGCGGTCTTGTCGCTGGCGCTGTCTCCGCTGCGGTCCCTGCCCGCCCGGCCGGTTGCGGCCGCGCGCTTCGGCGCCTTGGGCCTGCTGCCGGCTACGGCACTGGCTCGCGGGCTGAACACGGCCGAGGGCCGGGCCCTGCTCGCGGGCATGGCCGCGCACGCGATCAGGTCGCTGACTGCGCCGCTGACCGGCGCGTTCGGGCTGACGATGCTGCTGGTGGCGCACACCACCGGCTGGCCGGTCGTCGAGGGCGGCAGTGACAGCCTGGTCGCCGCGATGACCGCCGAGCTCGCGGAACTGGGCGGGACGGTCATGACCGGCTGCTGGGTCAAGAGCCTTGCCGACCTGCCACCCGCCCGCGCGGTCATGCTAGACGTGACACCGCGCCAGTTGCTCGAGATGGCAGGTGACCGGCTGCCGGGCAGCTACCGCCGTGCTATGAGTCGGTTCCGCTACGGGCCCGGTGTGTGCAAGGTCGACTGGGCGCTAGACGGCCCCGTTCCCTGGAAAAATGACGCCTGTCGACGGACGGTCACGATCCATGCCGGCGGTACCATCGCCGAGGTCGCGCGCAGTGAGGCGGCCGTCGCGGCCGGCCAGCATCCGGAGCAGCCCTTCTGCCTGGTGACACAGCCTGGAGTTGTCGACCAGACCCGAGCGCCAGCCGGAAAGCAGACGTTGTGGGCCTACTGCCACGTGCCGTCAGGTTCGGATGTCGACATGGCGGGTCGGATCGAGGCGCAGATCGAGCGGTTTGCTCCGGGCTTCCGTGACCTCATCCTGGCCCGGTCAGTCCTGACGGCGGCTGACATGGAGCGGTATAACCCCAGCTACGTGGGCGGCGACATCGCTGGCGGCGCCAGTACGCTGCGCCAGACCATCGGCAGGCCGGCGCTGCGGTGGGATCCGTACCGGGTGCCGCTGCCGGGGACGTACCTGTGCTCGGGGTCGACGCCGCCCGGCGGAGGCGTGCACGGGATGTGCGGGATGTGGGCAGCCAAGGCGGCACTGCGGGACTTGCGGCTGTAACGGCGGTACCGCCGGCTCTCTACGTTGTGGCGGGTAGCGCCTGATCGCCGTGAATGATCAGGACCGGGCAGGTGGCGTGCTCGGCGACGTTCGCGCTCACCGAGCCCAGCAGCAGGCCGGTGAAGCCGCCGTGACCGCGGCTGCCGACCACCAGCATGGTCGCGCCCGCGCTGGCATCCAGCAGCACCTTGGCGGGGCCGCCTTCCAGTACTTCGCTGATCAGCGAGGCTGGCGGCTCATCGCCAAAAGTTGATTGCACCACGCCGTCGAGGACACGGCGCATCTCGCCGGCCGGGTCCCAGTCCTGCGGCACTGTCGCCCAGCCGAACGACGTCGGGAACTCCCAGGCGATCACTGCTTCCAGCCGGGCTGCGAAGATGCGGGCCATGTGCGCGGCCCAGCGCAGCGCGTTCGCCGACTGATCCGATCCGTCGATGCCCACCACGATTCTTGGCTGGCTGGCGGGTGCAGCTTCTGTCATTGGTGGCGTGCCTTTCGGTCGGCGGGCTTGGCAACTCAGGTCAGCGTAACGACGGCGGCTGTCGGGTCCTTCGGGAGGTGCTTCGCGCTGACAGACCCGTTCGAAGCGGCTCGTGGCTGCAGCACTCGCGCTCAGTGCCGAAGAGGCCGTTCCGCTATTGACAGCTGGTCCATGGCTTGGTGAACTTAGTCAAGTGACTAATCCGAATGACTAAGGTGGTCGGGACATGCGGCGTCGGTGGCTGCGGATCGACGCGGACGGGTTGTGGCCGTCATGGTGACGCGTGCGCCGGCGGATAAGTCGGCGGCGCGCGCTGCCGCCGAGAAGGCGCTGCTCGACGCCGCCGAGCGACTCCTGGCCACGGTCGGGTATGCGGGCATCACCACACGCAGGCTGGCGGAAGAAGCGGGCATCAACCACGGCCTGGTCCACTACTACTTTGGCTCGAACGAGAACCTGCTGGTGCAGGTACTGGAACGGTTCACCGCGCAGCTGATCGCCCGGCAGCGGGCGCTGTACGCGGCCGACATGCCGTTCGCCGAAAAGTGGCGCACGGCGATGCATTACCTCGTCAGCGAGGACGTCAGCTACCAGAAGATCTGGCTGGAACTGCAGGCGCTGGCTTGGAACAACCCGGATATCAAAGCGCGGCTGGCACGGGTGAACGCCGAATGGCGGGCGGTGCTGACCGACGCACTCGAGCAGCCGCGCCGCGAGCTTGGCATCGGGCTGCCCCTGGCGGGACTGGTCTCGCTGGTCATGACCTTCAATCTCGGAATCATCATCGAGCGCCTGGGCGGCATCGAGACTGGGCACCGCGAACTTCTGGATTGGATCGAGCAATGGATATCGACATGACTGAGCCTGCCCGCGAGCAGTCGCGGGCCTTGTACCCCGACCACTCCGGCTACATCAAGCGCGACAGCGTGCGCCTCTACTACGAGGTCTACGGCTCAGGCGAGCCGACTGTGCTCCTGCTGCCGACGTGGTCGATCATCCATTCGCGGCACTGGAAGATGCAGATCCCCTACCTGGCGCGGCACTGCCGGGTGGTCACGTTCGACGGACGCGGTAACGGTCGTTCCGACCGTCCGGATGCGGGATACGCGGAAACCGAGTTCGCTGCTGATGCGCTCGCGGTGATGGATGCCACCGCGACCGAGCGTGCCGTGATCGTGTCGCTGTCGGTCGGCGCGCAACGGGCCCTCATCCTGGCAGGCGAGCATCCAGACCGGGTCTCCGGCGCTGTCTTCATCTGCCCGGCCGTGCCGCTCGCCGCGCCGCTGGAGGACCGCAGGCGATACCCGTGGGACGAAGTGCTGCCAACCGACGAGGGCTGGGCGAAGGACAACCTCTACTACTGGATGCAGGATTACCGCGGCTTCCTGGAGTTCTTCTTCTCTCAGATGTTCACCGAGCCGCACTCCACCAAGCCGATCGAAGACTGCATCGGCTGGGGACTGGAGACAACCGCCGAGACCCTCATCGCGACGGAAATCGGCAACGGCCTGGACGAGGAGACCGCACGCTCGCTGTGCGGCCGGCTGCAATGCCCGGTGCTCGTAATCCAGGGCACTGAGGACGGGATCACCGGGCCTGGTCGCGGGATTGCGCTCGCCGAGGCGACCGGCGGGGACCTCGTCCTGCTCGAAGGTTCAGGTCACGGACCCCATGTGCGGGACCCGGTCAAGGTCAATCTGCTGCTGCGTGATTTCGCCGTCCCTGCGCCGACCTCTCCGCGCTGGGTTCGCGGCAGGGCCCGCGCCAAGCGTGTGCTGTACATCTCCTCGCCGATCGGACTTGGCCACGCCCAGCGGGACATCGCGATAGCCGATGAGCTCCGCAAGCTGCATCCCGGTCTGGAAATCGACTGGCTCGCCCAGCATCCAGTCACCAAGGTGCTGGAAGCTCGCGGCGAGCTCATCCACCCTGCCAGCAAGCACCTGGCGAGTGAATCCGGCCACATCGAATCAGAATCCGCCGAGCACGACTTGCACTGCTTCCAGGCAATCCGTCGGATGGATGAGATCCTGCTGGCCAACTTCATGGTCTTCCACGACCTCAGTCGCAGTGAGAACTACGACCTGTGGATCGGCGACGAGGCCTGGGAGCTGGATTACTACCTGCACGAGAATCCGGAACTTAAGTCGGCCGCGTACGCCTGGCTGACCGACTTCGTCGGGTGGCTGCCGATGCCCGACGGCGGCGACCGCGAGGAGTTCCTCACCGCCGACTACAACGCCGAGATGATCGAGCACATCGCTCGCTTCCCGCGGGTGCGTGACCGGGCGATCTTCGTCGGCGATCCGGGCGACATTGTTCCCGGCACCTTCGGGTCCGGGCTGCCACCGATCCGCGACTGGACCGAGCAGCACTATGACTTCGCCGGCTATGTCACCGGCTTCGATCCTGGCCAGCTCGGGGACCGCGAAGCACTCGGCTACCGCGATGATGAGCGCGTCTGCATCGTGACCGTCGGCGGCTCGGGGGTTGGCGGGCATCTGCTGCGACGGGTGATCTCCGCATTCCCCGAAGCGAAGAAGCGCGTGCCCGACCTCAGGATGATCGTCGTAACCGGCCCGCGGATCGACCCTGCTGGCCTGTCGGTCCCGGCGGGGCTGGCAGTTCCGGAGGGGCTGGAGATCCGTTCATATGTCCCGGAGCTGTACCGTCATCTGGCCGCCTGCGATCTCGCCGTGGTCCAGGGCGGGCTGACCACCTCGATGGAACTGGCTGCGAACCGCCGGCCGTTCCTGTACTTCCCGCTCCGCCACCATTTCGAGCAGAACTTCCACGTGCGCCATCGGCTGGAGCGTTACCGCGCCGGACGGTGCATGGACTTCGAAACCGCAAGCGCAGCCGACATTGCCGCCGCGATCGCCAGCGAGATCGGCCGTGAAGTCGACTACCTTCCGGTCGCCTCAGACGGCGCCGCACGTGCGGCCACTCTCATCGCGAGCCTGCTGTAACGCGCGGATGCGCCCTATCGCGCAGGTCGCGGAGCAGGTCGACGATCTCGCCGGGCTGCCAGCCCAGCGTGGCCTCGCCAACGATGAACTCCGCCATCGCCCAGCCGGGCATCTCGGTGTCGCGGAAGTCACGCGGGAACGACCAGACGCCCGTCGCCTCGGCATAGGTGACGACAGCGATGTTGAGCGCTGCAGCCGACCCTGCAAGGAAGACCCTGAACGTATTGGTCTGCGGCGGCAGCGGGAACGTTGTGGCCACGCCTGACGCCTGGATCGCCTGGGCGACCTCCCGCGCGCAAGCGACGTATCTCTCCATGCGCGGCAGGTACTTTTGCAATCCGAGCCGCCCGGCGACAGCGATCGGAAACAGGCTTGGCAGGTTGCCGCCATGCCGGTGCCGCCAGCGCCGGGCATCGGCGATCAGCTCGGCGGGCCCGGCGAGCACGGCGCCTGCGGGCCCGCCAAGCCCCTTGTAGAGCGAGACGTAGACAGAATCGCCGAGTTCTGCAATCTGAGCGGCGCTATGGCCGAGGTAGGGCGCGGACTCCCAGATCCGGGCACCGTCGATATGGAAGGGAACGCCGCGTTCCCTGACCGCGGCCGACAGCTCCGCAAGCTCGCTCCATGACGGAAGCAAGTGCCCGCAATCTCGGAGCGGTAGCTCCACAGTGAGCGCACCCAGCGGGGTCGGAATCTGCTCGAGGTCGCTGGCTAGCGTGGGACGTGGCGCCTCTGTGACGACCACTGGCCGCAGGCCGTGCAGCTCGCGCAGCGCGTCCAGCTCATAGACGAGGAAATGGCTCTTCGCGTGCATGCCGACGGTGGCACGCCCGGACCGGTCGGCCCAAGCCCGCAGCGCAGCCTGCTGGGCCATGATGCCGCTCGGCATGAGCACGGCCGCTGGCTGGCCGAGCAGCTCTGCGACTTCGTGTTCGAGGTCGGTCACCTGGGCTCCAGTGCCCCGCCGGTCTGGGAGCGGGTCGGTTCCCCCGGTCTGGAGAATCCAGTCGGCCAGCTCACTCAGCCACGCGGCCTGGGTCTTGTGGCCGTGTCCGGTGAGGTCGCGGGTAGCGGCGAGCTGGGCGGCGTCTCGGCGAGCGGCAAAGGCGTCAGCCATGACAGTCCTTCCTGTGATGCGCGCGCATCGCGGTTGCGCCGCGCCTGGTCACGGGCGGATCCGTCGTGCGGCCTCGGCGAAGCGGGCCAGCGCGTCACGATTCAGTTCGATTCCAAGGCCCGGCACATCGGAAACGGCGATCTCCCCGGACTCCATGACCGGCTCGATGGTGAGAAGCTCGCGGCGCAGCGGTGACTCCGATAGCTCGGCCGGAAGGAACTCGATGTAGGGGCAATTGCTAGTGACGGCGGCGAAGTGGACCGCAGCCGCAATCGAGATCCCCGTCTTCCACAAGTGCGGGACCGTCATGACGTCCGCCGCCTGAGCGAGCTTGCTGACCCGCAGCGCCTCTGTCAGCCCGCCGACCCGGCCGATGTCGGGCTGAGCAACCCGGATCCGGCCGTCACGGATCAGCTGGGCAAACTCGAACCGGGTCGTGAGCCATTCGCCGGCCGCTATCGGGATCGGCTGCTCGCTTGCCAGCCGCGCGTAGCCTGCCAGATCATCGGACGGCAGCGGCGTTTCGACGAAGAACAGGTCAAAGTCCTGCCAGGCCCGGATCACTCGCAGACACTCGTCAGCATCCGGGAAGGCGTACTGGCAGTCGACCATGAGCACGAAATCGTCTCCGACGGCGGTGCGTACGGCGGCGATGACCTCAGTGGCCCGTTCGTAGGGCTCGCGCAGGCCGACGTGCGCGTACGGTCCGGACAGCGTGACCTCAGCTTTGGCCGCGCGGAAGCCGCGCCACCTGGCATCGACGGCCCATTCGACCAGGGAGTCCCGGTATGCATCAAAGCCCGACACCTCAGGCTGCAGTGACGCGTACGGCGCCACAGCCGTCTGCACTGTCGCACCGAGCAATTCGTGGCAGGGCTTCCCGAGCGCCTTCCCCCGCAAATCATGCAGGGCAATGTCGATCGCGCCGATCGCGTTAATGACCGCGCCGCGCCGGCCGTTCATCGCTGATCCGGTGTACAGCCGCTCCCAGAGGTCTTCGACCTGCAACGGGTCAGCACCGATGAGCATCTCGGCCAGCCCCTGGCCCATCGTGTGCGTCCCCGGCGCCTGAATGCACTCGCGGGCGATCCACGGATTCACATCTGTCTCGCCGACGCCGCTGATGCCTTCATCGGTGTGAATCTCAACCACCAGGTCATCCTGGGCCGAGCTGGTGGCGCCTATATCGAAATCGGGGTCGAGCAGCACGTGGCAGTCCACACCGGTGATCTTCACGACAGCCAGTTACCTCCCTGCGAAGCTTCAGATGCTGACCGAGGCCTTGGCGAGCACGCCGCCGTCGCAGACCAGGTGCGATCCTGTGACATAGCTGGAATCACTGGAGAGCAGCCACAGCACAGCCCGGGCAGGTTCCTCGGGATCAGCCAGCCGCCCCAGGGGGACCTCGGCGCGAATGGTTTCCTCGACCGAGGCACGCTCGGTGTCGGTGACGTTCGCCCACATCAGCGGGGTCTGCGTGGGACCGGGCACGACCGCGTTCACCCGTATCCCGTGACGTGCATAGTCAACGGCCAGGGAGCGGACGAGCGAGGACACGCCGCCCTTCGAAGCGCTGTAGGCGCTGGCCGCGCCTGCGGCGAATCCGGCGAACGCGGCCGGAGATGAGCAGAGCACGATCGACCCGCCTGTGCCGGACGCGAGCATGGCCTGAATGGCCGCGCGAGCGGCAAAGAACGTGCCGTTCAGGTTCGTGGCCAGGACACGGTCCCAGACCTCGAGGGGGAGCGCGTGAGCGTATCCGCCGCGATCGATCCCCGCTGACGTGAATAGGCCGGAGGGCGGGCCCAATACTTCAGCCAGGGAGGCGAACGCCTGGTGCACGTTCGCCTCCTCGGTCACGTCACAGCGGACGGCGGCTGAGAGCGGAGAGCCCCGTTGCCGGCACTGCGCGCAGACGGCTTCGGCGGCATCGCCGTCCAGGTCCGCGACCCCAACCCGGGCTCCGCGTGCTGCCGCGAGGAGCGCGAGAGCACGCCCGATGCCGGAGCCGCCACCCGTGACGATGATGGTCTGATCAGGCAAGTCGTCAGATCCGTCCTTCCGCGGCTTCTTCCTCAGGCGTCGGCGGCCGCTCGTAAGCGATTTCGCTTGCCTTGATCAGCCACTCTTCGCGCCCGGTGCGGCTGAGCATCCACACCAGAACCAGGCCCGCGGCCAGCCAGCCCGCGACGACGAACGGCGCGTACTCGACCGGTGCCGCTGGAAGCGGAATGATCGACTTGTAGCCGACCCAGATCAACGCGAGCGTGCAGGCGATCGGGAAGATCGCATGCAGCCAGATGTTGAAGTTGTCTCTGGCTTCGCGCAGGTAATACCTGACGACGCCGATGTTCCCGGCACCGTAGACGAAGATCAGGCCGAGCGTGATGGCTACTCCGGTGAAGTAGAACTCCTGGTCCGCGCCTATCCAGAAGCCGATGCCCAGGCCATAGGCGAAGGTGATGATCGTCTGGAGGGTGACGGCATTGACGGGCACCTTGTGGTGAACGTGAGCGAGCCACTTCGGCAGGACGCCGGTCCGGCCCATCGCGAAGAAGACGCGGGTCGATGCGTTGGTACAGGCGATCGCGACGGCGATAGCCGAGTTGAAGATGGCGAACATGACCAGGATCCAGCCGAAGCCCCAGACTCGCTCGGCCACGACGAGGATCGGGTTCTGAACGGAGGTAGCAAGCCCGCCGATGTGCTGCGTGCCCCAGCCGGCGACGACTGCCCACGACGTGAGCAAGAAGAAGATGCCCATGATCAAGATCGAGAGCATGATCGCGCGCGGCAGGTTCCGTCTCGGGCTGCGGGACTCTTCAGCCAGCGGTGCTACGGACTCGAATCCGGTAAAGGTCAGGATGGAGAAGACGATGGCGAGGTAGAGGCCGTTGGCTGGCGCCTGGGCGAGGTTGAAGGGCGCGAAGCTGGTGCCGCCGGGACCAGGGCTGACGAGCGCTGTGATGGCGAGCGCGACGAAGATGAGGATCTCCAGCGCGCCGAGGACGAGCATCACGGTCGCCGAGATCTTGATCCCGCGGTAGACGAGGACCGTGATGAACGTGGCGAGAATCAGGAACGTCACCCACCACGGGAAGTCGAAGTTGTACCGGGACTGCAGCACGCCTTGCAGGATGAAGCCGAAGAAGGCCATGTTGATGCAGCCGCCGAGCGGGTCGTAGAGGAAGTACAGCCAGGCGGTCAGCAGCCCGGCCCTCGGGTGCAGGGTCCTGCTGGTGTAGGTGAAGTAGCCACCCGCTGACGGGAATAGCTTGGCCAGCTGCGTCAGGACTGCGCCGATAGCCAGCACGAGAAGGAAAGCGAAGAAGTACGCGAGCGGCGCGGCTTTGCCGGCTAGCGATACCACGAAGGCGATGCTGGTGGCGAGGCCGATGGCCGGGCCTATGTGGGTGATGGCCTGCATCAGAATTGCCGGAAGGCCGATGGCGCCGCCCTGCAGTTCAGTGTCGGCAACTGTGACGGCGGTGTCGAGCGGCCGTTTGTCGCTGCGGCCCGCCTGGGGTGTCTGCGCAGTGCTCAATGTGTGCTCTCTCCGTTCACGCTGTCGGGACGAAGCAAGGTGCTCGTCATCGGGGTTGCAAGCGGCCGCAGTGCCGCGTAGAGCTGCTGGTATCTGGAGAAGGGTTCCTGGTAGGCCGCATGAACCTCCAGCCGTGGCTGGTAGGACTCAGCTGTCCTCGTCACTGCGTTCGCCGCCTCTGCGGCTGACGCGAAGACGCCAGCGCCAACCCCCGCGAGGCAAGCAGCAGCTACACATCCGGCTTCGGTTACCGAGACGCGGGTCACGACACGGCCGGTGATATCGGCTTTGAGCTGCAGCCAGGCCGGAGATCGCGCGCCGCCACCGGTCGCGCGCAAGTCACCTACCGGGACACCCGCGGCTTCAAGCCGTGCGATGTTCTCGGCGAGCTCGAAGGTGATTCCCTCCAGTAGCGCCTTCAGTATCTCGCCGCGGGTAGTGCTGAGCTGCAGGCCCAGAAGCGCGCCCGTAGACGAGGGATCCATCCACGGCGTGTAGGACCCCTCGAAATGCGGAAGCGCGAGCATCCCGGTCGGCCCGTCAGGTACCTGCTGCATCAGCAGGTCGAAGGCATCCGCGCCAGTGCGGCGGCTGATCTCCAGCTCGGCGACCCCGAGTGTGTCGCGGAACCAGCGCACCACCGACCCGCCGCCAGGATTGCTTGCCAGGCAGTAGTACAGGTCGTCCGTGACGTAGCAGCCGGACGCATAGCCCCCGGTCCGCAGGGACGGCGCGATCGCCGGGCTAGCGGTGAGGATCGTCAGCGCTTCCCAGCTGCCGGTGCCCACGACCGCCTGGCCGGGACGCGTCAGCCCGGCGCCGAGCGCCGCCATGGCCTGATCAAACCCGCCAGCGACGACCAGGACTCGGTCATCCAGGCCAAGATGGTCGGCCTGGCCAGGCGCGACGACGCCCGCCGTACTCCCTGACGCCACCGATGGCGGGAACATCGACGGCGGGATGTCGGCGAGCGAGAGTATCTCGCTGGACCAGTCGCGCTTGCCGATGTCAAACGCCAGAGTGCGCGAGGCCACGGAATGGTCGGTCACCGGGCTGCCGGTCAGGCGCGCGATCATGAGGTCTTCCCAGCACAGCATCTGCGCCGTGGCGCCGAAGACCTGCGGCTCGTGATCCCGGAGCCACATGAGCCGCAGCAGCGGCCAGTTCGGGGCCAGGGGGAGTCCGGTCAGCCGGTAGATCTTGTCGGCGTCTGCCCTGTCATTCCAGCTTCCGGCGAGTTCGGCCGTCCGCGAGTCCATTGACATGATGCACGGGTACAGAACGTGGCCCGCCCCGTCCACGGGGACGGCTTCGTCACCCGACACCGAGAACGCGAGCGCACAGACTGGATCGCCCTGCTGACGCCCCGCCGCAGCAAGCCTGCGGATAATGCTGGCGACATCGGTCCACATGGTGTCAGCGCTCAGTTCCACCCATCCCGGGCGCGGAAACGTAAGGGGGTGCTCAACGCTGGCGGAGGCCATCTCCCGGCCGTCGGACGCGAGCAGGAGGCCCTTGCACGCGCTGGTTCCGACGTCAAGGCCGAGAAGGGACACTTCTGCCTCCAGAACCACCTGGCGACGGCCAGTGCCGCTCGCCGGCCCGCTGAGTGCCGCCCGCCCCGCGGTTCCTCACCGGGCGCGAAACGCGTCAACCAAAGTTCCGCTGTAAGCTTGACCTATGACGTTCACGGTAGACGTGCGCCGTCGTGAATGTCAACGTAGACGAGATGTGAAGAGCTATTAGTCTGACTATCTTAGGGGAAGTTAGGTCTGACATGATGCGGGAAACCGAGCACCTCTCCGCGCGCGGCGGCACAGCGCTCCAGTTGCGCGATCAAGTCAAAGAGGCGCTCATAGCCAGGATCGACAGCGGCGAGTGGCGACCCGGCTCTCGCGTCGCGCCCGAGGCTGACCTTGCCCGGTCCATGGGGGTGAGCAGGCCGACTTTGCGGGAGGTGCTACGCGGCCTGCAAGAGGATGGCTATCTGCAGCGGCTGCGCGGCGCCGGCACCTTCGTCACGCACCGGCCCCGGTTGAGGAACAACCTCGACGTCAACTTCGGCGTCACCGACCTGATCGAGTCCACCGGCATGACGCCTGGCACTCAGGACTTGAGGGTTTACCCGGCGAAGGCGACTGCCGAGGAAGCCGCGAGGTTGTCGATTCCGCCGGGGGCGCCCGTGCATGTCGTCGAGCGGGTGCGCACAGCTGACGGCCAGCCCGTCGTCTTCTCGCGCGACGTGATCCCGGCCTTTGTGGTCGGCGACAAGGTGTCCCGGCTCGAGCGGATGGGCCAGGAGTCGCTCTATCACGTTTACTTCGCGGAGTTCGGCGTCGCGGTCACTCAAGGTGTGGCATTCATCCGTCCGGTTGCGGCTGACCGTCAGCTCGCGGCGCGACTTGGCGTGCCGAAGAACACGCCACTGCTGTACCTCATGCAAGTCGACTACGAGACAACCGGCAGGCCCGTGCTGTTGTCGCATGAGTACCACCAGCCAGACTCCTTTGAGTTCACCGTGCACCGCAAGGGGCTAGCGAATGCAGGAGGAGCCGGGTGATCGAGTTCATCTTCATGCTGACGCATGACGACGTCACTGTCGACAACGCACTAGCCGCCTATGAGGAAGTGCGCGGCACGGACCTGAAGTACGTCGGCTTCAAGGACATCGGTGCCAGCGCAGCCCAACTCACGGAGATTACCCGCCGGGCGCACGAAGACGGCCGGGAAGTGATGCTCGAAGTCGTCTCCGCAACTGCCGGAGACGAACTGCGCTCGATCGAGATGGCACCCGACATCGGCGTTGACTGGGTGCTGGGCGGCACGCACGTCACCGATGGCCTGACTAAGCTCAAGGGCTCCGCGATCCGCTACTGCCCGTTCCCTGGCCGCGTGAGCGGACACCCGAGCGTTCTGACAGGCGACATTGCCGAGATCGCCGACAGCGCCAGACTCCTCTCATCGATGGACGGCGTGCACGGCCTGGACCTGCTCACTTACCGGCATCCGATCGCCAGCCCCGAAGCGCTGACCAGGGCCGTTGTAGATGCCTCGCTGGGTCCGGTGATTGCGGCAGGCTCAGTACAGGGGGCGGCGCAGATCCAGCTACTCGACCGGTCCGGCGCGTGGGCTTTCACAATCGGCAGCGCGATTTTCGAAGGTCTGCTTCCAGGCGGTCCGGCCCTCGACGCACAGGTCCGGTCCGTGCTTCATGCAGCTGGCCACGGGCAACCCAAGGCGGATCGCGTCGCGAACTGAAGCTGACGCCCCTGTCGCTAGGCGCGGCCGAGCAGTCGCGCCGCGTTCCCGCCGATAAGCGCCTCGAGCACGTGGTCGCGCAGTCCGCCTGCCCGCCACTGGGCAAGAGCCTTGTCCATCGGGAACACCGGCCAGTCCGTGCCGTGCAGTACCTGCTGGCCGAGCAGGCTGTTCATGAACCGCTTCATGACCTCCCAGCCGGTGTCGGGTTCGCAGACATACCGCGGCGCGAGACCGCCGAACTCGGCGTACACGGTGGGATGCTTGCGCATGACCGCCACCATCTCGGTCACCCAGGGCCAGCCCGCGTGACAGGCGATCAGCACCAGGCCAGGGAAGTCGCAGGCAACCTGGTCGAGCTGGACGGGCTGGTCGTTGCGAATGGGGAAGCTGACCGTGTAGTTGATGCCGGTGTGCAGGGCAACATGCAGCCCGAGTTCGTCCGCCTTGGCGTAGACCGGGTAGAGGACGCGGTCGTCGATCGCCATGCCGAAGAAAGACGGCTGAAGCGACAGCCCGGTGAGCCCGAGCTCGGCAACCCGGCGCACCTGGGCAAGCGCGCGGGGGATTTTCACCGGGCTCATCGAGATGGTGCCGTAGCCGGAGAAGGTGTCCGGGTGCTCGCTCACCAGCTTGCCGACGGCCTCATTGAGGTCGTCGGCATCGTCGCCGTACTCATATTCCGCGTGCACGACGGCGTGTGTGGTGCCGCTGGCCTGCATATCCGCGAGCAGGTCGGCCAGCGTCCGGTGGCGGTTCGCGGACAGATCAAGCACCTTGTCGTACTGCTCGAGGTAATCGGGCGGCAGTTCCTCGGCCGGGCGAAGCTCAAGCGGCAGCCGGACCCTGAAATCGATGACGTGCGACACCCAGCCTCCTTGCCAGACAGCTACCAATCGAGTTCCGCGGCCCGGTCCCAGACCCGGCCGGGCGCAGCCGAGCGGTCCAGGCTTTCCTTCTTGACCCGCATCGACGGGGTTCGGTCGAAGTCCTGCACCCGATACTCGACGAACCGGGGCACCTTGTAATGCGCTAGTCGCTCAGCACTGAACGAGATCAGCTCGGCAGGCGGCACCGACTGAGGGCTGTGCCCGTTCCCCAGAAGAATGTGAACTTTCACCTCTTCGCCGAGCAACTCGTCTAGCACCGGGACAGCCGCCACCTCAAGCACGCCCGGGTGGGACCGGAGCACGGTCTCCACCTCGGCCGCCGCGATGTTCTCGCCGCCCCTGCGGATCACATCCTTGATCCGGCCGACGAAATACAGGTCAGCCGGCCGCGTCACGGCGGCCGAGATCGCCGGTGTGCAGCCAGCCACCGCGGAAGGTCTCGGCTGTCGCTTCGGGCCGGTTCAGGTAGCCCCGCATCAAACCGGGTGCCCTTACCACGATCTCGCCGGGCTGGTCGACGGGTGCCGGCGTCCCGTCGCGATTGAGCAGGCGCACATCTGCACCAGGGCATGGCACGCCAATGGAGCCCGAGCCGATCATCTGCTCTGCCTGCTCGACCGGCACCGAGACGATCACGCCTGTCTCCGTGAGGCCGTAGGCCTCCGCCCAGGGCACGCCCCAGCGGTCCACCAGTGCCAGGTGCAGCGGCGCCGGTATCCCGACCTGGATGGACAGCCGGACTTTGTGCGTCTTGTCGTCTTCGGCGGCCGGCGCCTTCAGCAGCAGGCTGGCGGTCGAGGCGATACCGAACAGGACGGTCACATCGTGCTCGCGTACCACCCGCCAGTAGCGCGACACGCTGAACCGGCGCATGGCCACCATCGATGTCCCGGCCTGAAGCGCGAGCAGCAGCATCCACGGCGGGTCGTTGTAGAAGAACTGCAGGCAGCAGATCATCCGGTCGGCACTCGTTATGTCGTAAAGCTCGGCCATCAGGCTGGCGAACCTGATCCAGTAGTCGTGGCCGATCGCGCAGCCTTTGGGAGGCCCGGTGGTGCCCGAGGTGTAGAAGATGTTCGTCAGGTCGCCGCGGGCTTGCAGCGGGCGCTCGGGAAGGCCAGGCCCGGCATAGCGGCTCAGCCCGCCTGGCTCGCCGTCGCCTGCCACGATCACCTCGGCCAGGTCAGGGCAGTCCGGCTGGAGGTCGCGCACCAGGGCCGCGTGCTCCCCGTCGACGATCGCGATCCTGGCCGCAGAGTCGCGCAGCATATGGCCGGCATCATGGCTGCGCACCGCCGGGTTGAGCGCGACGAGAATGCCTCGGCAGGCGACGACCGCCAGCCAGGCCACCATGAACTCGGCGCGGTTCGGCATGATGATGGCCACGCGATCGCCCGGCTCAATCCGCGAGCGCAGATAGCCCGCGAACGACTCGGTCTCGGCCCACAGCCTGGTCCGGCTTACCTCCAATCCGTCCTCGAAGATCAGCGCCGGGAGATCGGGATCAGCGCGGCACGCGTCTCGCACTAGCTCGATCAGGTCCCGGTCCGGCAATCCCACGCCCGGCATGTCGGCGGGCCTGCCGTCGGGGATCACGGTCGTCACTCGTACCACTGCTCGGGGCCGAGCTTGACGCTGTCCTGCCAGTGCAAGTCGTGGGTGACGATCAGCCTGGCATCGTAACGCCGCTGCAGTTCCTCGATCTTCTCCCAGCTCTCGATGATGGCATCCGGGCTCCAGAGCAGGCCGGGCAGACAGCGGGCTTGCATTTTCTCCCGGTCATAGACGGCGTCGCCAGCCAGGATGTACGCCTCGTTGTCGAGGCGCACCAGCATGGACTGATGCCCCGGCGTGTGGCCGGGAGTCGGGAAGATGACCAGCCGCCCGTCGTTGAAGATGTCGTGCTCGCCGCGCAACTGCTTCCAGTTGCGTACTGAGTCGAAGTCCTGCCGTACGTAGACGTCGCGCTGGTAAACCGGCGGCCAGTAGGCAAAGCTAAGCTCCTCCCGCTGTACGTAGACCGTTGCCTCGGGGATGAACTCGAGGCCGCCCGCGTGGTCATAGTGCAGGTGCGACTGGACGACGTGGCCGATGTCATCGGGGTCGACGCCGAGCGAGGCCAGCCTTGACTTGACGTCATCGCCCGGGCTCATGACGATCTCGTAGAGATCGGCGGCATCGCCGAGGCGGCTGCGCGGGTCGTCAAGCAGCGCCGGGTGGGCACCGCTGTCGAACAGCACCGCGCCATCGGGATGCTGGATCAGGTAGAAGAAGTACGGCACGTGGATGGTGGCACCGCAGTCCTGGTCGAACGGGTCGAAGACCGAGCGGAGAGTCTTCTCGCCGCCGCAGTGGAAAGCGAACATCTTCATGGTCGTGTCCTCGTGTGCGGTTGCCGGCTCTGCCTGAGTCAGGTTGTGGTCTGCTCGCTCTCGCGGTAGCGCGGCTTGCGCTTCTGCGCGAAAGCTGAGAGCCCCTCAGCCTGATCCGCGGTCGCATCGACCCGGAGGTAGTACTCGCTCATCAGGCGGAAGTGCTCGGGCAGTGAAGCGGACAAGCCGTTACGGGCTAGTTCCTTTGTCATCCGTACTGCCATCGGGCCGTTGCTGGCGATCACCCGTGCGATCCGGTCTGCTTCCGCCTGCAGCTGGTCCGCGGGCACAACGCGGCTGATCAGGCCGATCCGCTCGGCCGTGGCAGCGTCGATGAACTCACCCGTGAGCAGCAACTCCATCGCGTGCGACAGCGAAATGATGCGCGGCAGCAGGTACGCGCCCAGGCCGTGCAGGAGATTCCATTTGACCTCCGGCGTTCCGAAGACCGCATTTGGCGAGGCGATGCGGATGTCGCAGACTAGTGCGAGCTCAAGGCCGCCCGCCAGCGCGTATCCGTTAATCGCCGCGATCAGGGGCTTCGAGGTGGTCGCGCCGAAATCCCAGCGATCTGGCCGCCATGGCGTCCACTCTGCCGGGTCAGCGTGCCCGGTGTGCATGAGCTTGAGGTCGGCACCGGCCGTGAACGCGCGCTCGCCGGCACCTGTCACGATCCCGACAAGGATGTCGGGATCACGCTCAATGCGCGCGAACGCGTCGGTGATCTCGGCGTAGGTGGCCGGGTCCATCGCGTTGAGCACTTCGGGGCGATTGATCGTGACTCTGGCGATGCCGTCACGAGCCTCGAACTCGATGGCCATCTAGTCTTCCGTCTCCAGGCCGGCCAGGGCTTCCTCGCGCTCGAGCTCGATATCGGCTAGCAGCATCCCGGCCCGCTGCATCGCCTCCGGCCGGGAGCTTGCCAGCCAGCGGGCGATCAGCACGCCGATCAGCAGGACGCCGATGGTCGCATAGATGAACCAGCGCAGCGGCGCCGGGGGATAGGGATGGATGTTGCCCCAGAGCACCCAGATCATGGCCGCGATCGAGATGACCGGCAATGCCGCGTGCTTGACCCAGTTGAACTCTGAGCGGTAGTCACGCCAGACGAACCGCATCAGCCCGACGCTGATCAGCAAGTAGGCCGCGATGAAGAACAGCGTGGCGAAGTACGACAGCCAGGACGCGAAGTTCAGCGCGCCGTAGACGGCGCCGAACACAATCGACGCGACCAGGGCCAGCGCCCCGGTGAACAGGCACGCCAGATGCGGGGACTGGCGCTTATTCACCTGGCTGAACGCAGCCGGAAGCAGCCCGTCCCTGCCCATCTTCCAGAAGATCCGGCTGACCGCGATCACGGTGACGATGTTCAGCGCCGTGAAGCTGGAGATCACCGCGAGATTGACGAACACACTCAACGCGCCGTCGCCGAACTTGTCGGCCAGGGTAGTGAACGGCGCTCCGGCTGTGGCGAGTGCTGTGACGTTCTTCGCCGAGGTGCCGTACCCGATGGTGACGGCATAGGACACCACGACGTAGAACACGCCGACGACCAGCGTGGTCAGCATCACCGCACGGGGGATGGTGCGGCGAGGCTCACGCGCCTCGTCCCCGAGCGTCGTAGCGGACTCGAAGCCGACGAAAGCGAAGATCGTGTAGACAACGGCGGTGAGCAGACCGCCGCCACCCTTCAGGCTGTGGCTCGGGTTAAACGCCTGTATCGTGTTGCCGCTCGCGCCGCCCTTGACGATGATCACCAGCGAGAAGATCGTCAGGATCAGCATCTCGAAGCCAAGGCCGATCAGGCCAGTGCGCAACGAGGGCTTGACGCCAAGCACCCCAAGCGTTGTGGACAGGACGATCAGCGCTGCCGAGAACACCCACCAGGCGATATGCACGTTCGACGTGGCCAGCAACGACGAGACGAAGTTGCCGAAGAAGTCCAGCTGGAACGGGAACAGCAGCATGTAGGCACCGAACAGGGCAAGTCCGGCGACAAACCCGGTCTTCGGTCCGAAAGTCCGGGTCAGGTAGGTGTAGAACGAGCCCGCACTCGGCAGCCTGCGCGCGTACTCACCGATCACCAGCGCAATGCACACACAGACCAGCAGGCCGATCAGGAACGCCAGCGGGGTCGCGGCGCCGGAGTAGCCGACGATGAACGCGAGCCCGGCGACGGAGCCGGCGGCCGGAGCGATGAGTGCTGCTGACTGAGCGGTGACCGCAGGCAGGCCGATCGCGTGCCGCTCCAGAGTGTGTTCATCCTGACGAACAGTCATGGCGGCCTCCCTCGGGGCAAAGCAGGCTGCGAGCATTCGCCACTCTACCGATCGATCGATCGGACATCAATGGGCAGCTTCACCGCAGGAGTCTTCGGGGTTCGTTCGCATGCGATGCGGCCGGCCGCGGGATTGCCTGCGCCCGGGCTAGGCGGTCATCGCTGCGTCAAAGGGGGTCGCTCGGGTCACGCAGTTCGGCCGCGACCAGGGCCAGGATTTCTGCGGTCGGCCGGGACCGCAGGTCGGCCAAGCGCACCGGCTGGCCGCGACGCGCTGCACCGACCATCGACAGGGCCAGGTCGGCGAAGCAGTCGGCGATCTCTGCCGGGTGCTTTGGCCCGCGATCGGAATACCACCGGGCGACGCCGTTGCACATCTCCAGCAATGCGAGCCGGGTGATCCGCGCATCGCTGAAGGTGAATTCGCCGCTGCGTGCCCCTCTGTCCAGGGTCTCGGCCCAGAGCAGCTCATACCCGTCGCGAAGCTGCATGACTTTCGTGAACGCAAGATCTGACACGGCACGCAGTTCGTCGTCGGCCACCAGCGACCGTTGCGCGTCGAGGGTATGAAAGCCGACGTGCGTGCGCACGAGCGCCGCAAGCCGCGCGGCTGGATCGTTACAGCCATCGATTGCCGCACGCGCCGCCCTGATCAGTTCGGTCATGCTTTCTACCATGAACGCGACAAGCAGTTCATCCTTGCTGCCCATGTAGTGGTACAGCGCGGCCGTCGACAATCCGGCCCGGTCGGCTATGTCACGGATGCCAGTCGCCTCGAAGCCCTTTGCCGCGAAAAGCTCGAGCGCGGCTTGCTCAATTCGCCTCTTGGTCGAGGTCTCAGCCGTAGCTGGCTGCACCGCTGCCCGGGGGACTGGCTGTCGTCTTGGCATGACGCTCCGTTGCGGCTAAGTGATCGATCGATCGCCTGTGACAATTCTAGCTGCGAGCGCCGGCATCAGGCGATCCCGGCGAATAGGGCGTCGCTGTCGGCCTCCGCAGCCGCGCGGGAGATGCTGGCCGCCGGTGAGAACTGCCCCGTTTCCCTACATATGTACTACCAACGGACGCGAGCCCGGGTTCACGGACGCCCGCCGGACGCGTGAGAATGGCGTCACATGCTCGAGGCGAGCTTTGCGGGATCGAAGCGTAATGGAGGCTGCCATCATGAACTACCGGGTCACCAACCCAGCTACCGGGAAGGTCGAGAGCGAGTACCCGACAACCACCGATGCTGAGATCAGTGAGGTGCTGGCACGGACGGCTACGGGCTACGCGTCGTGGAAGCTGACCGGCCCGGCGCAACGGTCGGAGATCGTAGCCCGCGTCGGCCAGCTGCACGCTGAGCGGGCCGACGAACTGGCCGCGATCATCACGCGGGAGATGGGCAAGCCGACCCGTCAGGCCAAGGGCGAGGTGCTGTACACCGCGTCGATCTACAAGTACTACGCCGACAACGCCGCCGAGTTGCTGAAAGACCAGCCGCTGCACTCGAACACGCCCGGCACCGCCGTCGTCCGCAAGACGTCGATCGGCCCGATCCTCGGCATCATGCCGTGGAACTACCCGTACTACCAGGTCGCCCGGTTCGCCGCACCTAACCTGATGATCGGCAACACGGTGGTACTCAAGCACGCGCCGCAGTGCCCCGAGTCGGCTTTGGCCATGGCGCAGATGTTCCGTGACGCCGGGCTGCCGGCCGACGCTTACATCAATGTCTTTGCCAGCAACGAGCAGGTCGCCACTATGGTGGCCGACCCGCGGATCAGCGGCGTGTCGGTCACCGGGAGCGAGCGGGCCGGTTCGGCTGTGGCCGCGGCCGCCGGCCAGAACCTCAAGAAGGTCGTGCTGGAGCTCGGTGGCTCGGATCCGTTCATCGTGCTGGACGCGCCCGACATGGCCGCGGTTGCCAAGGCAGCGGTCCGCGCCCGGATGGACAACGCAGGTCAAGCCTGCAATGCGGCTAAACGGATGATTGTGGCCGACTCGGTCTACGACGACTTCATGACGCAGTTTGTGCCGCTGATGGCTGCGCAGGTCGCCGGCGACCCGACGGACCCGGCCGTCACCTACGGGCCGCTGTCGTCTGAGCAGGCCGCGCAGACTCTGATGAGCCAGATTGACGACGCGGTGAGCAAGGGCGCGACCGTGCACACCGGCGGGCACCGGCTCGACCGAGCGGGCGCGTTCGTAGAAGCGACCGTGCTGTCGGGAGTCACCCCGCAGATGCGGGCCTTCGCCGAAGAACTCTTCGGCCCGGCGGCCGTGGTGTACCGGGTGAAAGATGCCGACGAAGCCGTCGAGCTGGCCAACAGCAGCTCGTTCGGGCTCGGTGGCTCGGTCTGGACCACGGACGAGGCCGTGGCCGAGCAGGTGGCCGACCGGCTGGAGGTCGGCATGGTCTGGATCAACCGGAGCGAAGGCGGCGGCGCTGAACTGCCGTTCGGCGGGACCAAGCGCTCCGGCGTCGGCCGGGAACTCGGGCCGCTGGGTATCGAGGAGTTCGTGAACAAGAAGCTCATTCACACCAGGCCAGTGGAGGCCTAGCCACGACAGCCGCGCCAGCCGGCGTTAAGGGGCGACCGAGATCAGCTCGGCAGGCGGCATTGACGCGTATGTGCCCGTTTCCTAGAAGAATGTGAACTTTCACTGCCGCGTATGTACGGCCGCTCTTGGGCTAGTGCTCCCACCAAGGTCTCGCGCGCCTGCTTGGGGTTGGCACGCGAGGGGCAGGCTCATCCGCTGCTGGTCCCGGTGCCGGCGGGTGCGCTTGATCTCCGTCGGCGTTGGCGGCTTCCGCTTCGTCGGCCTGGGCGGCTTCGGCTCCGTCGGCCTGCACGGCGGTGAATCCGAATGCGTGCCTAGCCCGCGGCTCGTGCGGTCTCACGGCCGACAATCCGCCAGCCTCAAGACGCAGGTCGCCTCGGGATCCGACCTTCGCGTAGCCGAGGAAAAGAATGCCGCTGATGATGGCGACGATGATCCACACCGGGCGGCCGTTGACGCGGCTCCAGTCGTTCAGCCCGTGCAGGATAGCGGCGGCGGCGACTCCGAGCCAGGCGACCTGATACCACTTGTACCGGCCTGTGGCCGCCAGCCCGATGAAGTAGCCGGTCAGGCCAGACCAGCAGGCATGAGTGATCGGGTCGGTGAGGAAGCGCCAGACGAAGTCGAGAATGAAGGCCAGCACCGGGCCGATCAGCACGGAGAAAACCGAGCTCGATGCGGAGTGCCCGGTGTTGATCAGGTGTCTGATCAACGGAACGGATGACTGGACCGTCACGTAGAACGAGGCGACTCCGTTCACGGTGAAGTAATGGACCACCTCGCTAGCGCCGAAGACGAGCCCGCTGACTGCGCCGAGGAACAGGTAGTCGCGCGGCGCGAGCTGGTGGCGCCGGCGCCAGTAGATGAGTGTTACCGCCAGTACCGGCAGCGCCTTGGCCAGTTCTTCCGGGATGCCGACGGTGAAGATGCTCGGGCCCAGGCTCGCGTTGCTGACATGCAGCTTGGCCTCAAGCGTGAGCGCAAGTGGCACCTGGGTTATTAGCGCGATCACCGTCAGCACGACCAGCATCATTCTGGTCACGTGCTCAGGGCGGATGAACACGCCGAGCAGCAGCAGCCAGGCAAGGGCGAAGTACGCGGCAAAGATCCAGGCAACCTCGTCGAAGGTTCTGGTGCTCGGCCTCGCGCCCAAGATGACGAGCGCGATCGATGGCACGCAGATCAGCACCAGGAACAGGATCACGGCAAAGCTGCGCAGCGAGTGATGCTGGAGCCAATCACCTAGCGGCAGCAATTCCTGGACCCGCGCGTTGCGGCGGTCAGGTGACGGGACAGGCGCGTTGGCTTGCATCGCGTGGTCGCCCCCCTGGCGATCGAGTGTCTTACCACTCAAACACGCCCGCCCGGCAGGGCCGCCACTCGGCATCGCGGTGCCTCGTATCGCCCACTATGAGTTGTATGAGCGGCCGCTTGGTGCTGGCTATGGGTTACCCAGTGCAGCCTCGACAAGCACATCCTTCGTTGTCGCAGAACAGGAGGAACCGACCACCCACGCCTCTGCCCCGATGACGACCGTAGGTGCTGTCACGATCATCGCGGCAGGCTTGCCCTTGTACCTGGCGATGTCGATGAGCAAGACGGTCCGGCCTGGAGCGATCAGTCCGATGCAACCTGCTAGTCGGCTCGCGCTCAGGCCACTGCCGGCGGGGTACGCAGTGCTGGCGGGGTACGCCACGCCAGCAGGGTCGCTGCCAGCAGGGTCGCTGCCAGCAGGGTCGCCCTCGGGGTCGGCAGCAGCATTGGCGGCCAGCGGTGCGACTTTGCTCGCCGGCGGCTGTGCCGCGAAGTTGTCTAGGCCCTCAGCTGCGTTCAGCGCGGAGATCGCCTGTGCGCGCAGGCGCGCGGCGACGAAGTTCGTCTGCGACTGGACGGCGCGGATCGTGTCGAGCGATGCGGGCTGGCCGTAGGTGACGTTGGGCCCGAGCGACATGTGATGCGCCGGGGCTGCTGCCGCGGCTAGGGGCGACGACGGCGCGTGCGTGACGCCGTTGCCGGCATTCTGGGCTACCCGGTAGCCGCCCGCGGCCACTATCACGATTGCGCCGACGGCGGCAGCCAGTCGTGTCGCCATGAGCGGGAGCCCGGGCCCGGTTGATGGCCGCCTCGCGGCCAGGTGCTGCCCGGCGAGGCGCCGCACTGCGGGGCGCTGGGCGGTCTGATGATGTGCGGTGAGGCGCTGTGCGACGGGGCCCTGTGCGGCCTGGCGCTGCCGGGCCTCCTGACTGATGGCAGCGTCGAGCCGGGCGGACAGGTGATGCGGCATTGGCGGGTACGAAGCGCTGCCCAGGATGTCCGTGATGGCGTTGAGCTCGTGGCCGAGCTGGGTGCACGGCCCGCACCGAGCAAGGTGCGCCTCGATCCTCGCGGCCCTGCGCGGCCGTAGCCCGCCAGCGGCCAGACATGCAAGCTGGTCGGCGCTCGGGTGTTTGTTGCGCCGGGTCATTACGGGTTGTCACCCCGCTCTCGAGCGGGAAGGACGCCTACGGCCGGCGGCGGATTCCCGTTGCCCTGCTCTAGCGGTACCTGGTGCAGGCACATGAGCTGTAGCAGCAACCGCGCATGGCCGCGCGTCGCCCCCGCTATCGACGGTTTCCTCGGAAACGCCAAAACATCTCCGCCACGTGGGCGACTAAATAGTCGAGTATATCTATCAGCGCGAGCGCGCGATACGCGGCGGCTAATCGGGGCCCGGAGGAGCGAGAGATCATCTGAGCGATCAAATCGACAGACAGCCGGAACTGCGGAATATGGACGCAGGTGGCTGGAGCGGTCCTGCGATACTCATTACTCTGACTCTCATTGAGAGTAAGCGCAGCGCAAGCCAGCCGTAGCGTGCCTAGCTGGCGATATGCTGCGCGCATGGGGGGACTTAGACGCGTGGAAAGTTGTTAAAGTAATTAAAGCGGACAGTCACTCAGAACCGTGGAATATGCGTGTTCAGCCGGCCGCTCTTCCCGCGGCCGGATAACCGCGTCAGTGATCGCGCGGGCTCGCGCGGGCGCTGTAGTCCAGTTTACGGCTGAAGTATTTTCACTTGGTGGTCGCTGAAATCTTTAGTTCGTTCAGTTGACCGGGAATTTGGCGATCTTGGTCTGGTCTTTCCGTGCCGGGAGCAGATGAGCTTGTGGCCATCTGTCGCTCGATGTGCTCTTATCTGATGTCTCCGGGCTTTGTGTCGTCACGGCCCTAGGGCTGAGGTAAACCCGTGCTGCGGCCGGCCCAGCTGTCTCACGCTGTGGCCGGCCCAGCTGTCTCACGCTGTGGCCGGCCGAGGCGCCCCACCCTCCGGCCGGCCCTGCCGATGCGGCAGGCGCCGTGTCACGATAAAACATGCGTGTTCATCGCTTTGATGTCCGAATCGCAGCCGGTCCCCGCGGCCAAGCGCGGATCGTGGTGCCCTTTGACCCGGACGCGGAGTGGGGCGTGAAAGCCGTGCATCACGTGAACGGCACGGTCAACGGCTGCCGGGTGCGGGTGACGCTGGAGCCGGGCGAGAGCGGCTGGGGATTCACGATGAACGCGACGCGAATGCAGCATGCGGGTATCGAGGTCGGCTCGCAGGTGCCCGTGGAATTGTCGCCCGAGGGGCCGCAGCGCGGTGATCTTGCCGAGGACGTCGCCGCCGCCCTGGATGCGAACCCCGCGGCGGGCGCGTTCTTCGATACGCTCGCGCAGTTCTACCGCAATGGCTACTTGCGTTACATCGATGCCACGAAGCGGCGGCCAGACCTGCGGGCAGCACGGATTGCCGAGGTGACGGGCCTGCTCGCAAGCGGGATCAAGGAGCGGCCGCGTTCATGAGCCGCCTAGTTGCATGCGCCATCGACCATTTCTTGCGGCGGGCTGATGGCGAAGGACCAGCCATTAATCTTCTGGGCCAGCTTGTAGGCGTCAGTTTCGGTCGGATAAGTGGAGTGCTGGTGTACGTCGGCGCACATCGCTCGCAAGACCTGAGCGCGTGTGGCGTCGCTGCCGAGGCTTAGAACGTGCAGGTGCAGCTTCTGGTAGAAGGACAGGACTGGGGGGTTGGGCTGTCCGTCGGCGCAGAACAAAGGGCCGGCCGTGCCGTCGGCTCCGTACTTGATGTGCGGGCACTGTGAGTACGTCGCGATCAGAGATTGATGTCCGCTGGCAATCACGCCGCCCGTGACTGTGTAGCTGAGTGCATAAACCTGCATGGCGCCAGTTGTCTCGTAGGCGCGGATGCGGACCGCGACTGCATCCCCGTCACCGGTCATGCGGGTGATCACATCGCGCCTGGTTTCCCGGAAGCCGGCGATCATGCTGGTGCAGGACGAGTCGAGGTTCTTGCCGCCGAGGTCCCATACCTTGCGCCAGTCGTGGGCGTTGATCGCCGCGAAGTACGCCTGGACGACGGCGCGTGGCTTTCGTTGCAACGTGGTCTGGCTCGTCCCTGACGACGCGGCAGCGCCTGGCTTGCGCACGCCAAGATCGTGAGAGACGAGGGCGGCGCCGCCGCCCACGGCCAGAACAATCACGGCGCACAGCAGTATCAAGCGCCAGCGCGGACGACGCCGGGTCGAGTATTCCGGTAGGGCACTGTCATGGACCTCAGGTATCTCCGAGGTAGCCCTTACGGATTGCGCGCCGCTCGGGGAAGCGGTTCCGCGGTCTGAGAGTTCTGTTGCCGAGTACGCCGCCCGTGCAGCTTCAGCCTGGCCTGCCGTCGCCGCGAGGGCAGCGGCTGACAGTGTGAGTGCGATTCTGAGCGAAGCCAGCATCGCCAGCAGCCCGGCAGGCGTGGGTCGCTCGGCCGGAGTCTTCCGCAGGCATGCCTCAACTACAGTGCGCAAGTCGTCCGAGATACCGGTCAGAGCGGGCTCCGTGTGGACCACCCGGTAGAGCAGCGCTGACGCGGCTCCGGTCCCGAACGGATCGGTGCCGGTCGCTGCGAATGCCAGGACCGCGCCAAGGCTGAAGACGTCGGTACCCTCGCCGACCTCGCGGCCCTCAGCCTGCTCAGGCGACATGAAGCCAGGGGATCCAACCACCAGGCCGCTCTGCGTCAGGGAGTTCGCCCCGGCTGCTCGGGATATGCCGAAGTCGATGATCCGGGGGCCGTCGGTGGCCAGCAGGATGTTCGACGGCTTGAGATCGCGGTGCACTATCCCGGCGCGGTGAATCGCAGCCAGACCTTCAGCGAGGGCGCAGCCTAGCTTGACGACTTCGCCTTCAGGCAAGGCGCCGTTTTGCGTGACGTAGTCAGCAAGCGATGGCCCGTCTACGTAGGCGGTCACGAGCCACGGCTGCGGCGCTTCCGGATCAGCGTCAACGACCGGTGCAGTAAAGATGCCGCTAACTCGCCGAGCAGCGGCGACCTCTCGGGCGAACCTCCGCCGAAAATCAGGGGCGTCCGCGAGGTCCGGGCGGATCACCTTCACCGCCACAAGGCGGCCACCGGGAGACTGGCCGAGGAAGACGTGACCCATGCCCCCACTGCCCAGGCGACCGAGCAGCCGGTACGACCCGACGTGGCGCGGGTCGTCCGGAGCAAGCTCTTGCACGACTCACCCGCCCCGTAGCCAACCGTTAAGACAGGCAATTATCGGCCGGAAAGTCTCTTCGCCACCAGACATTGCATAAGGAACCAAGGCGGCGAAGAGCGGGACACGAGCGGCATCACGCCGCTACCGGGCGACGGGTGATCCTCTACCTGCAAATGCCGCTACAAGTGGTCCAGCGCTGCCCCTAGGTCGGCATAGGGACTCCGGGCATTCACCCTAAGCCCGAGCGCCGAGGGCCTCGATCACTACGCGCTGGGGATGAAGGACCCAGAGGGTAACGAGTTCGACATCAACTGACCTGTCTACTGGCTCAACCGTGGCCAATCCCTCCAGTAGGTGAGGATCCGGCAGGTCAACTGGGAACTGATACCCCACCATGGCGAAGCTGATCGCGGGATGGGTATCTGACTGTTAGCCGGCAGCCATGCGACGGTGCCCGTGAGGCGCGGCGTCAGGCCATGACGGTTCGAACCACTACGGGGGGAATTATGGTTACCTGGACATGGATCCTGATAGCCATCGCTGTCGGCGCGGGTCTCGTCTCGTTCTCCAGGAGGAGGACGAAGAACCCGATGAACGATGCTGAAAGCACGCAAGATACGGCAGAGGGCACCGAGGAGATGGCCGACGAGGACGACGAGGACGCTGACGGCCAGGACCTCGCAAGCAGTTCGGTCCTGCGGCCGGTGCCAGACACCGAAACGGAGCGGCCGGATCGAGCCCGGCACGCCGCGACCGCACTTGGCAGCAACCCCGGCGCAGGCGGTCAGCCCTACGTGCAGCTCCTGGAAACCCGTGAGACAGAGCACATACTCGGGCAGTGGAAGGACATCCAGAGCGAGTTCGTGGATGCGCCAAGACAAGCGGTCCAGGACGCCGACGCACTTGTCGCCGAGCTCATGCAGCGCCTGGCCCAGACATTTGCGAGCGAACGCGAACAACTCGAGTCACAGTGGGCAGGCGGTGATGACGTGTCTACTGAGGACCTTAGGCGGAGCTTGCGCCGATACCGCTCCTTCTTTGGTCAGCCGTATGCGCAACTGCTGGAAACGCACGAGATGCAGAGCATCCTCGGGCAGTGGAAGGACATCCAGAGTGACTTCGTGGATGCGCCAAGAAAAGCGGTCCAGGACGCCGACGCTCTTGTGGTCGAGCTCACGCAGCGGCTGGCCAAGACGTCCGCAAGCGAACGCGAGCAACTCGAGTCACAGTGGGCCGCCGGTGACGACGTGTCTACCGAGGACCTTCGCCAGAGCCTGCGCCTGTACCGCTCGTTCTTCGAGCGTCTACTTGCCGCGTAGCAGGGACGACGCGCAACGTACCGGCTGAACGAGCATGACAGCCTGACACGGGATGTCGCTATGTGAGGCTTGAAATCAGACCCCGCTGGCTCTTGACTTGGGCGGTGCGGGTCAGACTTTCCTACGGCGACACCGGCCTAGAGATTGACGTTCCCGACGACGCTGTGGTGATCGACCCGCAGGACGCTCCAGGCGTCGACGATGCTGCCGCGGCCCTGACTGAGGCGTTGCGCGCGCCAGTGAGCGGGCCGCCGCTCGCACAAAGGGTCGGGCGAGGCCAGTCGGTGGCCATCTCGGTCTGCGATGGCACCCGCGCGCAGCCGAGCAACCTGATGGTTTCAGCGGTGCTAGCCGAACTTGACGGCATAACTGACGTCGATGACATCGTGGTGCTTGTCGCAACCGGGACGCATCGTGCCAACACCGACGCTGAGTTGCGAGCGATGCTTGGCGATCGCGTAGTTGACTCTGTCAAGGTCGTGAACCACGATGCGCGGGACTCATCTCGACTGACATGGATGGGCAATTTCGGCGCGGACGTGCCGGTCTGGCTGAACACTCTGTGGGCTGAGGCTGACGTCAAGATCACGACAGGATTCGTGGAGCCGCATTTCTTCGCTGGGTTCTCCGGCGGGCCCAAGATGGTGGCTCCGGGCCTGGCCGGCCTGGATACGGTCCTAGTGCTGCACAACGCGGCGAGGATCGCCCATCCCGCGGCGACCTGGGGCATCACCGAAGGTAACCCGGTGCACGACGATATCCGCGCGATCGCCATCGGCACGGGCGTCACCTTTGCGTTCGACGTCGTCCTGAACAAGGCCAAGCAGATCGTCGCTGCCTTCGCGGGCGACCTCCTGCCGATGCACGCGGCTGCCACCGACCTTGCCGGGCGGCTCGCCATGAGGAAGCTGAGCAGCCTGTACGACATCGTGGTGACAACCGCGTCGGGCTTCCCGCTGGACCAGAACCTCTACCAGTCAGTGAAGGGAATGTCCGCTGCGAATCGCATAGTCACCGATGGTGGGCTGATTATCTGCGCGGCCGAGTGCCGCGACGGTTTTCCCGATCATGGTTCCTACCGCGATGTGTTGCGGTCCGCCGCTTCCCCCCAGGCGCTTCTCGACGAGATCGCCGGGCGCGCGGTCACGATTCCTGATCAGTGGCAGGTGCAGATCCAAGCACAGATTCAAGCTCGCAGCAGGGTCGTCATGCACACCTCATACCTGACTGACGCCGACCTGGCCGACGTGCATTTGCGCCAGACAGCCGACATTAGCCAGACCGTCGCCGAGGAGGTGAGCCGCATCGGATCCGCGCGGGTATGCGTGCTCCCAGAGGGACCACAGACGATCCCGTACCTTGTACCTGTCGGATGAGCAGCAAATTCAGGCGAACCTAAGCTGATGGATGTCGTCGCGATCGGTGACAACACGAGCGACTGCTACTCGATGCTCGGCCAGGTGTTCCCCGGCGGGAATGCGGTCAACGTCGCGGTCGCGGTCGCCAGGTCCGGGGGCAGCAGCGGCTACGTCGGCGTGGTCGGCGACGATGCCCGCGGCCGGCTACTGACGGACTCGCTGACCGCCGAACGGGTCGACACCCGGCGGCTCAGCGTCGCGTCCGGGCCCACCGCCTGGTGTCAGGTCATGCACGCCTACGGAGAACGGCAGTTCAGACCGGGGCAGCGCGGCGTGGCGCTGTTCCGGCCGACCGAGGATGACCTCGCGTTCGCGGCAACGGCCAGCATCATTCACTCCACCTACTGCAGCGGCCTGGAGGATGCGCTGGCCGAGCTGGCTCGCCGCAGCCGGGTGTCGTTCGACTTCAGCGACCACCTAGACGACGGATATGCCGATGACCTGCTGCCGTTTGTCCATGTCGCGGAGTTCTCCGCCGCCTCGCTCGACGACCGCGACTGCTCGGATCTGGTGCGCTGGGCAGCTTCTCGCGGGCCCGCCGCTGTCCTGGTAACCAGGGGCAGCAGGGGCGCGATGCTCTTCGATGGCGCGGTCAGCGTGAAGGTGAGCGCCGCACGGACCGAAGTGGTTGACTCGCTCGGTGCGGGCGACTCGTTCATCGGTCGTGCTTTGTATGGCCTGATCCGCAACGAGCCGGCTGAGGCGCTGCTTGAGGCAAGCTCCCGCGCGGCAGCACGGACCTGCTTGAGCTGGGGCGCCTTCGGGCACGGGGTGCGCATGTCCGCCTGCGCGCCGGCCTGACCGAGGCCGGCATCGAGATTCCGTCGCGGATGGAAAGGCCCGACGGCTGTGGGTAGTCTGCGACTATGACTGATCGAGCGCCCTTCGGCCGGACGGGGCATGACAGCAGCCGTGTCATCTTCGGCGGCGCGGCACTGGGGTCAATGCGGCAGGAGCGCGCCGACGAGATCCTTGCGACGTTGCTTGAGTTCGGTGTCAACCACCTCGACACGGCGGCGGACTATGGCGACTCAGAACTTCGGATCGCGCCATGGATGGCAGAGCACAGGGAACGGTTCTTCCTCGCCACCAAGACGGGAGACCGCACCGGCGACGGCGCGCGCGCCAGTCTCGAGCGCTCGCTGACCCGCCTCGGCGTCGACTCCGTTGATCTCATTCAGCTCCACAACCTCGTCGAGCCAGATGAATGGGAGGTGGCCCACGGCCCGGGTGGCGCCGTCGAGGCCTTGTCCCGGGCCCGAGACGAGGGGCTTGCCAGATTCATCGGCGTGACCGGGCACGGAACCCGGATTGCGGGCATGCACCTGCGGAGCCTGGAGCGGTTCGACTTCAGCTCGGTGCTCCTGCCTTACAACTACACGATGATGTCTGACGACCGCTACCGAGCTGACATGGAAGCGCTACTCGAGGTTTGCGAGCGGCGAAGCGTGGCGGTGCAGACGATCAAGTCGGTTGCGCGCCGGCGCTGGCCGGATCCAACGGGCCGCGAGTACAGCTGGTATGAGCCGCTGCCCGATGGCGACGCGCTGGTTCGGGCGGTGCATTACGTCCTTGGGCGCCCGGGCCTGTTCCTCAACTCGTCGAGCGACGCGCGCCTCCTCAGACCAATCCTCGAGGCAGCGGCCCGCGGCCCGGCTCCGACTCCCACTGACCAGGAGATGGCCGCGGACGTCGAGCGGCACGAGATCAAGCCGTTGTTCGACGGCGCGGAGCTGGAGCGCATTTAGCCGTCTGGCGACCTCGGAGCTATCCGGTGATCCGCTTGTGGTGACGCGCGATCTGCTCATGCGTCTCCTGGCTAGCGAACACGTTGGAAAACTCCGTCATGCTGGCGTGCACTGACACATCGAGGGAGTTGTTGAGCCAGACGTCGAACAGCCGACGCTGGGCAGCCGTCACAGTCCGCGGGTGCGTCGCGATGCGGTCTAGCAAGCCGTCCGTGGCCGCGACGAGTTGCCCGGCCTCGGCTATCACGTTGGCGAGGCTGTCGGGCGGCAGCTGGTCAAGTGAGTAGATCTCGCCGGTGAGGATCATTTCACGTGCCTTGCTGAGCCCGACAAATGCTGGCAGCAGGGCGGCGTCGATGACCGATGGGATGCCGACCTTGATCTCGGGCAGGCCGAAGGACGCAGTCGGGGTCACAACGCGAAGATCGCACGCGAGCGCAAGCTCGAACGCTGCCCCGAGGCAGTACCCGTTGACTGCGGCGACAGTGACGACCGGCGAGTGCCGGACAGCGCGCATGACCTGCGCGAGATCGAAGATCAGTGCATGCGCTCGGGCAGGTGTCAGACCGACGAAGGCCTCGATGTTCATTCCGGCGCTGAACGCCGCCGGGCCTGCGCCGGTAAAGACAATCGCTTGCACGCCAGAAGCCAGGCCGGCGATGACATCCCGCAGTTCGCTAAGGTCCTCCGGATGCAGGATGTTGAGCTTCTCCGGCCGATCGAAGGTGATCCAGAGAGCACGGCCGCGGCGCTGCGCCTTGATATACCGCATGTGCTATTGCTCCCATCCGTCAGCAGGACAGCCCGTCAACAACAGGATGCCCTCGCTTGCGGATCGGTAACTTGCGCGTTACGGTAACTTGATTGTTACCGAAGTCGAGGCGCGGAGTCGATGCGTTGCTACGAGGTGTTTCGCGTATGGCACAACCAGACGGCGCCACCGCCGGGGATCCGTTTGAAGCACTGGGGGACGCGAACCGGCGTGAGATCCTGCGCCTGCTGAGTGGCGGCGACAAGCCCGTGCACGAGATCGCGGCGGCGCTGCCCATCAGCCGCCCGGCCGTGTCGCGGCACCTGCGGTTGCTCAAGGATGCCGGAATGGTGGCCGAGCAAGCAGATGGGACCCGCCGCATCTACCACCTGCAGGCGGAAGGGATGCGGGCGGTGCAGGTCTATCTCGAGCGCGTGTGGGGAGAGGCTGCAGTCCGGTTCACCCTGCTGGCCGAGAACTCCGGGCCGGGCGCCCGGCCGTGACCCCGCCGCTGCGCATCACCTTCGACGTGGCCTGCCCTGCCGAGCACGCGTTCGCCATGTGGACGTCGCGGATCGGGATCTGGTGGCCGCCGGATCACACGATCACCGGCGACCGCGACCTGGCCATCGTGCTGGAAAGCGGGATCGGCGGCCGGATCTACGAACGGACAGCCGAGGGGGCTGAGCACGACTGGGGCGTAGTGACCGTCTGGGATCCTCCGAAGCGGCTGGCGTACCTGTGGCACCTGGGCCGGGACCGCAGCGCGGCCACCGATGTCGATATCCGGTTCGTCTCCCGCGGCCCGGGCGATACCCGCGTCGAGATCGAGCACCGGGGCTGGGAACGTCTGGGCACCGAGGCGGATGTCTGGCGCGAGCGCAACCAGAAAGGATGGCAAACCCTCCTGCCGCACTTTGCGGCAGCAATCACCAGAGGAGACCGCTGATGGCTGCTGGCACCAAAGAGGATCCGTGGCGGCTGAAGACCCCGCCGGGCACATCCGAATATTCGATGTACAAAGATGCGCAGGCCAGCCCGCCCGCGCTGGTCTGCCAGGTCGGCTCGACCACCCTTAAGTACCACTTGCGGGCGATCGAGGACCTGCACGCGTGGCTATCCGAGCAGGATGGCTGGGTTCCCCTCGGCGCGGCCGATGAGAAGAAACCGGCGGCTGAAGGCACGGTCGAGGCGTGGGGTCGGTCGCCGGGGAATCCGGTCGGCGGCTGGTATGGACTGCGCAACGGATACCGCGGCCGGTTCGGCATGTATCTCCCGCCACTGCTGGAAGAGCTCGGGCTGGCCGAGCTCACCCATGACGCTCGCAACAACCAAATCCGATCGGTCCGCTAACAGGGGAAGTCATCATGAGCAGCCATGCCACCGTCGTCCGTTACACCACCCGCGCCGAGTCCGCCGACGAGAACGAGAAGCTGATCAAGGCGGTGTTCGCCCAGCTCGCCGAACAGCTGCCCGAAGGGCTCCGCTACGTTGCCATCCGGCTCGATGACGGAGTCAGTTTCATACACGTAGCGGTGCACGAGAACGATCACAACCCGCTGATCGGGCTACCCGCGTTCGGCGAATTCGCTTCGACCATCAAGGAGCGCTGCGCCGACGGGCCGGCAGCGGTTAACGGGACGGTGGTCGGCTCATACGGCAGCGCCGACTGACTGCTGGCCTCGGCGACCGGCGCCGGAGTTAGCGCTGATCATCAAAGGCAGCCAGCTGAGGCGGGTAGTCCTTTGATTTCGACAGCCGCCACTGCGGCGAACGCTTCTCCAGGAATGCAGCTACTCCCTCGCCAGCGTCAGCCTGTCGTCCGCACCACCGGAACACTTCCTGTTCTAGCTGCTGATGGTCGAATGGGTCCGTCTCGACAAGTCCTCGGTAGATCAGCGCTTTCGTGGCTGCAACTGACGTAGCAGATGTGTTCTCCGCGATGTCTCGCGCGATTTCGAGGGCGGCTGGCAGCACCTCGCCAGTCGGCAGCGCGCGAGACACGAGCCCGATCTCGGCCGCTTCCGCGCCAATCAGAAGCCGGCCCGTGAGCATGAGCTCCAGGGCTCGGGATGCACCGATCAGCCGGGGAACGAGCCAGCTCGAGCCGAGTTCGGGGACAACGCCACGGCGTGGGAACACGAAGCCGTACTTGGCTTCGGCCGCCGCGATCCGGATGTCCCAGGACATGGGGAGCGTCAAGCCCATGCCGACTGCTGATCCATTCATTGCCGCTATCACAGGCGTTCGCATGTGCCACCCAGAAAACGGCAGTGGCAGGTGATTTTCGCCGTCGTCGTTTCCAGCATGACCACCCAACCCAGCCCATGTACTGGCTCCGCCGCTGAGATCAGCCCCGGCTGAAAAGTACCGTCCCATGCCGGTAACTACAATTGCCCGGATCGCGTCGTCGGTTTCGAAGCGCTCAAGAGCCGCAGACAGTTCCTCACGCATCTCGCGCGAAAGTGCATTCCGGTTCTCAGGACGATTCAGCCATATTGTCGCGACCCCGCTGTCAATTTCTGTCAGAATCGCGGTGCTGCTCACACAACCCTGCCAGGCTGAGGCGTGGTGCGGAACGACTTCTCGACTTGCGCGGCTAGCTCATCAAGTTCCCAGGGCTGCTGGCTGAGCAGCCGCACCACTGGCTCGGGGTTGTTGTAGAGCGACACCTCGAACCCGGAGGAGTGGACGATCCGGCCGGTCAGCCAGCCAGACCGTTCGCTGGCCAGGTAGGCGACGACCCTGGCGACGTCGTCCGGGGAGCGGCGCACCTCGTCGTTCGACGGGTGGCCGGTGCGCCGCCGCTCGTCCGGCACGGAGTCGGTCATGCGGGTGACGGCAGTGGGGGATACCGCGTTGCAGGTCACCCCGTACTTGCCGAGCGAGTTGGCGCAGGACCAGGTCAGGCCGACGATGCCCATCTTGGCCGCGGCGTAGTTCGGCTGGCCGGGCGCACCGTGCAGGCCGGATACCGAAGTGAAGTTGATGATGCGGTTCTGTGCCGTCTCCTCGCGCAGCGACCGCCAGTGCGCGGCAGCGAACTTGGAGGTGTTGAACGAGCCCTTCAGGTGCACCCGGATGACGTCGTCCCACTCCTGCTCGGACATGTTGAAGATCATCCGGTCGCGGAGGATGCCGGCCACGTTCACCAGCACGTCCAGCCTGCCGAACTCGGCAATCGCCGACTTGATCAAGCCCTCGGCGGCGCCGTGGTCGGAGACGTCGGCCCCGTTGGCGATCGCCTTGCCGCCCGCGGCCGTGATTTCGTCGACCACTAGCTGGGCAGGGCTGGTGTCCCTCCCAGTGCCATCGAGGTTGGCCCCGAGGTCGTTGACGACAACGCTGGCACCCTCGGCTGCCAGCAGGAGTGCCGTTGACCGGCCAATACCGCGGCCCGCTCCAGTGACAATCGCTACTCGTCCGTCCAGCGATGGCATTTCTGCTCCCTCATTCCTCCGGTGCCGAGCTCTCCAGCCGGAAGCGCGGGATAGAACCCGCGTCTCCTGCGCTTTCGAAGACAACGCTCACCGGGCTTCCGACCTGAACCTGCTCGGCATCGGGCCCGATGATGTTGGTGAGCATGCGCGGCCCTTCGGTGAGCTCGACGTACGCCACGACATACGGCCCGACATCTGCAAACGGACCCGGCGCGTTCCGCCGGATGACAGTGAAGGAATAGACGGAGCCCGTCCCTGCCGCCTTAACCCATTCGGTCGGATAGCTATGGCAGTCCGGGCAGATTGCCCGCGGGTACCAGATGACAAGCCCGCACTGCGGGCACCTGCTAAGCAGGAGATCGCCGGCCTTCGTCGCCGCCCAGAACCTAGCTGACTCAGGATTTACCAGCGGTGCCGGGCATGGCAGAGAATCGCGCGCCTCGTTAGCCGTTGCTGTCATGCCATTCAGTCCCGTCCGAGGATCAGGGTCGCACTGCCCATACGCGTTCCGATCGAGCCGCCCGTGCCCTGCACAACCGCTAGCTCGCAGTCTGGTACCTGAACCTGGGGCCTTGCCTCACCGCGCAACTGCCGCACAGCCTCGATGATCTTGGTCATTCCGCCGCGATTCGTCGGGTGGTTATTGCAAAGTCCTCCTCCGTCTGTGTTGAAAGGAAGCCTCCCGTATGGCGCCTGCAGAGCGCCTTCCATGACGAATCGTCCCCCTTCGCCCTTCTCGCAGAATCCGAGGTCCTCGATCTGCTCGAGCACGGTAATCGTGAACGAGTCGTAGATCCCGGCGTAGTCGATATCTGCTGGCTTACAGCCGGCCTCGTCAAACGCACGTGGTCCGGTCCATCTCGCGCCCGTATAGGTAAGGTCTATGCGCCCCGCATCCGCGTGCTTTGGCGCCTCACTGTGACCCAGTACCGCTGGGCAGTGCCGGTCGAGCTGACCGGCTACTTCCGCGCTGACGACGACAACAGCACCACCGCCATCCGTTACGACGCAGCAGTCCAGCCGGTGCAAGGGATCCGCGATGAGCGGAGAGCCGACAACTTCCGCCACGGTGACCGGCTTCGGCAGGAAGGCGTCAGGGTTGTATTGCGCATGCAGTGACGCCGCTACCTTTATTTCCGCCAGCTGTTCGCTCGTGGTGCCGTATTCGTGCATGTGCCGTCGAGCGGCCAGGGCATAACTGTGGGCAGGTGATCCGATGCCGTACAGCCCTTCGAAGCTGCTCTCCGGCGCATCGCTCATCGAAGCCGATCGTGGTCTAGACGTACGGGGCTTGCCGCCAAGGGTGATCAATGCAATGGAGCACTTCCCGGCTGCGATCGCCTCGACGGCGTGGCCGACGTGAACCAGGTAGCTAGAGCCTCCGGTCTCCGTCGAATCCATATGCCTGAGCGACAAGCCGAGATAGTCTGCCATGCTCAGGGGACCAAGGCCGGGTGCGTCGCCCGCGCAGAAATATCCGTCGACATCACTGAGCGACAGGCCTGCATCAGCAACCGCGCCGAGCGCTACCTCGCCGTGAATCTGTGCCACGGACTTGTCCGGCAGCTCGCGTCCCGGGTGTTCAAATACGCCCGCTATAAACCCGGCCGGCTTTGCTGTCATCTACTCCGTCCCAGTGATCGTTAGTGCCATTTTCTTCCTGCCTGAGGATCAGTACCGGGCACAGCTAGCCGTGCCAAGCCCATATTGCTGATAGATCAGAAGTATACTCTGATTCCGCCAGAAGTTGCAGAGGAGGCCGCGGGTCGATCACCCGGATGGCGCCGAGTGCGCCGTGCGCCCGCCGTCTCGTAGGCGAGGATGCGGGCCGCGAACCCTTCGCACCAAGAGGAAACGGGGTAGCCTCCAGCTCGCCGCCAGAGAGATGGACGCACTTGAGCGCCGCCAGAGCGATGTGCGAGCGAGCGGCGGCGACGCGCATGCAACTGAACCTTGTCCAAAGGCAACCCTGCGCTTGCGAGCGCTTGCCAGATTTCCGGCAGCGCTTCACGGCCGGTCGAAGGTGATCTAGAGCGCACGGCCGCAGTGCTCTGCCTCGTTATACCGCGTGCGCTACTGCTCTCATCCGTCGGCTGCCGCCTCGAGTACTTGACGAAATTCCCGCGCCGCGAGAATCTCATTACATCCGATACATCTGATTATCAGATGCTTGTGGCACTCAGCGATGCCCGATATGCCAACTCACAGGGGTGGTGACCGTCAGCGGGGTCGACGTGCTTGCCGTCGCCGCAAGCCGATCTGCCGAGTGAAAGGACGACACGTCCATGAATTCATCCGCAACGGATCCGCAGCTGCTATCGAGCCTGGCAGATTTCGTCGACCGTGAGGTCGTTGCCCTGGAGCAGCAGCACGATGACATGTTGCACGACGAGACGAGGCTCTACTCTCCGGCGGGCGGCTACTCGCTTGAGACACAGGATCTCATGCGCACGGTTCGCATGGCGTCAGCCAAGGCGGGCTACTACGCCATGTTGTCCCCGACCGAGATCGGCGGGGGTGGCCTAGGTCCGCTGGTGTCATACGAGATCTGGGAATTTCTCTACCACCGTTATGGTCCGGGACGTCTGTTGCCATATCAAGCAATAGCGCACTGGACCAGCGGTCCTAGCTACTTGCTCGGGCACATGACCGACGCGATGCGCGCCAGGGTGCTCAGCGTGCTCTCCTCAGGAGAGAGGACGATGTGCTTCGCAATGTCCGAGCCGGACGCAGGCTCGGACGCGTGGTCGATGCGGACCAAGGCGGAGCGCGACGGCGATACCTGGATCATCAACGGCACGAAACAGTGGATCTCAAATTCGCCGCACGCGGACTTCGTGCTTTTGTTCGCCGTGACAGATCGCGCCAAGTGCGCGGCTCACGCAGGAGGCATTAGCTGCTTCCTGATCCCCGCCGACACTCCGGGCTTCGAAGTCACTAGCGTCATCAAACTGTTCGGGCACAGAGGCGGCAACGAGGGCATTCTCTCGTTCACCGACGTCGCGGTGAGCGAGGAGCAGCTGGTTGGCGACCTTGACGACGGATTTCGGCTAGCGCTGGGCGGGGTGTCGCTCGGGCGCATGTACAACGCCGGACGCTGCGTGGGGCTTGCCCGGTGGGCTCTGGAACTTGCCGTGGAGTATGCGAAGGTCCGAACGGCTTTCGGCCACCCGATATCTGATTACCAGGGCGTTTCCTTCCAATTGGCTGAGTCGGCCATGGAAATCTATGCTGCCAAGACCATGGCGCTTGACTGTGCGCGTCGCCTTGAGGCCGGAGATGCAGCTAGCCGGGAGATGGCGATGGTCAAGGCCTACTCAACCGAGATGTGCTTCCGGGTGTACGACCGTTGCATGCAGGTCCACGGCGGCATGGGCCTGACGAACGACGTGCGCCTCTACGACGGGTGGCACCAGTCGCGGGCTGTCCGGATAGCGGATGGAAGCGGCGAGATCATGCGGCGGAACATAGCGCGTGCCCTGCTCGGCGGCAATACGCACTTCTGAGGATCTGGTGCGGCCCTTGACGAACCCGTCGAGCCGCGAGAGTCTATTTACTATCCGATACATCTGATGATGAGGCTTCCGCGCTGGCGGGCCTCTTTACCGCAGGATCGTGGGGAATCCCATCGAGGCGGGTCGGTGCGAGGTGGTGCTGATCGGTCGTGCGTATGCCTTCGGTGAGTGCCGGCCAGGCGCGGGCCGGCGCACCGGCGCATGTGGACTTCGAGGAGATCGACGACCAACTGACGATGCCGGTGCTGCGAATCGCCGACGCCACTGAGGAGACCGAATGACTGCGACTGACGTGCCGCAAACACGGCGAACGATCACGGATGAGTCCATTGAGGCGCTGGAGCGGCGGATCGGCATCCCGGTCAGGCGCACCTTGCACCCGCACGTCGTCGCGGTGACGGAAGACTCGATCCGTCACTTCGCCAACGGGATCGGCCAGGACGATCCCATCTACTGCGACCCGGACTACGGCCGGACCAGCCCGTGGGGGAGCGTCATCGCCCCGCCGCTGTACTTCACCGCGATCGGGATCCGCGAGCCGGCCGAGTGGACGCCAGCGCAGGCCGAGGCCATGAGCGGCGGCGATCCGCTCGCGGGTATCGGCCAGTACATGATCAGGGAGAGCTGGACGTTCTACCGGCCGATTCAGCCCGGCGTCACAATCATGCAGCGACAAGCCCTGCACCGCGTTGAGCCCAGGCGATCGGAGACCGACGGGCGCATCTCGCTCCGGGTTACGCATCACACGACCCACCTGAGCTCGGACGGCTCGGTCTACGCCGTGACCGAGCGGACGTACCACCACTCGGACCGTGACTCGCACGGCGCTGGCGGGGCTAAGGAAGCGCCGCCGCTGGATCCGCCCCGCTACGATGCCGACGCGCTCGCCAAGATTGATGCCTGCTATGCGGCCGAGACCCAGCGGGGCTCGGAGCCACGGCACATCGAGGACGTCGCGGTCGGCGACAGCATCGGCACGATCGTGCGCGGGCCGCTGACGGTGACCGACATCATGGGCTACCACATCGGCACCGGCTGGGGCGGCTTCGGCGTCCGGCCGGCGCGGCTGGCCTGGAAGCAGCGCCAGCGGATGCCGAAGCTCTTCGAGCCCAACTCGCAGGGCGTCCCCGACACCGTGCAGCGGTGCCACTGGGAGGACGAGTGGGCGCAGTCCCTCGGCCAGCCGCTCGCCTACGACTACGGCGCGATGCGGAGCAACTGGACGACGGGGCTGATCCGGAACTGGATGGGCGACAGCGGCTGGCTGTGGCAGTTCGAGTCGAGGATCCGCAGGTTCAATCATCGCGGCGACACGACCTGGATCAGCGGGACGGTCACGGCGATGGACACCGAGCGCCGCAGCGTCGATGTCGAGATCGAGGGGATCAACCAGCGCGGTACCCAGACCTGCTCGGCGTCGGCCACGATCCTGCTGCCCGCGCCGGGGGAGACCCGCCCCGCCATAGCCGAGCCCGAGTCAGCCTGAGGAAGAACAGGAGCGAGAATGTCAACTCCGGATACGCCCGTTGCCGTGGTCACCGGGGCCGCCCAGGGCATCGGCGCGGCCATCGGCCGCCGGCTGAGCCACGACGGCTACCAGGTGGCGCTGCTTGATCTTAAGGCCGACGCGGTGGAGGGCCTGGCCAAGGAGTTGCGCGCCGACGGGCGGGAGGCGATCGCACTCAGCTGCGACGTCAGTTCACCCGATCAGGTCACCGGCGCGTTCGAGGCCATCGGCGATCAGTGGCAGCGGGTCGACGTGCTGGCCAGCAACGCCGGCATCACTCGCGACCACATGTTTCACAAGATGCCGCCGCAGGACTGGGACGCGGTCATCGCGACCCATCTGCGCGGCGGGTACCTGGTGGCTCAGGCCGCGCAGCGATACATGGTCAGCCAGCGCTCCGGGGCGATCATCTTCATCTCCTCGCGCGCGGCCACCGGGAACCGCGGTCAGGCGAACTACAGCGCGGCCAAGGCTGGGCTGGAAGGCCTGACCAAGACGCTGGCGATCGAACTCGGGCCATTCGGGATCACTGTGAACGCGATCTCGCCCGGCTTCATCGACTCGCCGATGACGCGGGCGATCGAGGAGCGGTCAGGGCGCAGCTGGGACGAGATCACTGCGGACGTGCTGGCCAGGAACTACATCAAGCGCCTGGGCCTGCCGGAGGACATCGCGGGTGTCGTCTCGTTCCTCGCTTCGCCCGATGCCACTTACCTGACCGGTCAGGTCATCCAGGTCGGAGGACGCTGATGCACCTGGGCCTCAAGCTGGCCTACGACGGGAAAGATCTGGGCTCGGTCGTCGCGCTCGCTGAGCTAGCCGAGCGGGTCGGTCTTGACTCCGTGTGGGCCGCTGAGGCCTACGGCGCCGACGCCGTTACGCTGCTGTCCTTCATCGCCGGCCGCACCTCGAGGATCGGCCTCGGCAGCGGGATCCTGCAGATGCCGGCCAGGACGCCCGCGAACACGGCGATGACGGCGATGAGCCTGGACGCGCTATCGGGCGGCCGGTTCACTCTCGGCCTCGGCGCCTCAGGCCCGCAGGTCGTCGAGGGCTGGCATGGCGTCGCGTACGGCAAGCCGCTGCAGCGCAGCCGGGAGTACCTGGCTATCGTCCGGCAGGTGCTGGCCAGGGAGACGGTTGCCTACCAAGGTGAGACCTACCACATCCCGTACGACGGCGCGGACGCGACCGGACTGGGCAAGTCTCTGCGGTCGTCCATGCCGGCGCTGCGGCCGGAACTGCCGATCTATCTCGCGGCCATCGGGCCGCGCAACGTATCGCTGGCGGCCGAGATCGCCGACGGCTGGCTGCCGACCTTCTACAGCCCCGAGCACCCTGACGTGTTCGCCGATAGCCTCAGCGCCGGCTTCGCGCGCGGCAACCGCGCCAGGGAGCAGTTCACCATCCTGCCGACCGCCTACGTCCGGGTCGGGCCCCGGCTGGAGGAGTGCTGTGACGCGCTCCGACCGTATTTCTCCCTGTACATCGGTGGCATGGGAGCCCGTGGCCGCAACTTCTACTTCGACCTGATCTGCCGGTACGGATACGAGGATGTGGCAGTCAAGGTCCAGGACCTGTACCTCGACGGCCAGGTGCGCGAGGCCACCGCAGCCGTCCCTGACAGCCTGATCGATGACATGTGCCTGGTCGGCCCGATCTCGCGGATCGCCGAGCGACTGGACGCATGGCGCCAGTCCGGCGTCGACGGCATCTTGCTGCGAACCTCGCAGCCCGAGACATTCGAGCAACTAAGGAAACTCGCATGACCGACACGACGTCCGGCGCGGCCGTTCCCCAGTACGGCCCGGCCGATCAGATCCCCGAGGAGTTCCTGCTCTCGCCCGAGCAGCGGGACTTCGCCACCACTCTGGGCGCTTACCTTGAGCGGCACTACGGACACGATGAGCTGCGCCGGGCGCTCGACGAGGGCGCGGCAGGCGAGCGAGAGCGCTGGCAGGCCATGGCCGGCGAACTGGCACTGTCCGCCGCGCTGGTCCCGGCCGACAGCGGCGGGCTCGGCTTCGGCGCCCTGGAGGCCATGGTGATCGCGCAGGAGCTTGGCCGGGTCCTTTATCGCGGCCCGTGGCTTGCTAGCTGCGTCCTGGCCGGGACCGCCCTGGCCGCCGCAGGCGGCACTGACGCCGCCGCGGTGCTCGGAGCGATCGCGTCCGGGGAGGCCACGGCCTGCCTGGCTGACGACGAGGTGATGACCCGTAGCCCCAACGCGGAGGCGCCGGTGGCTCAGCCGACAGGCGAGGGGGGATACGTCGTCCGCGGGCGGGCCCGTTTCGTGCTCGACGGCGCGACCGCCGGCAACGTGCTGGTGGTCGCCGGCGATGATGACGGCGGGAGCCTCTACCTCGTCGCCGAACGTGACAGGCTGGGGCTGGAGACGCTGGAGACGCTCGACCTGACCCGGCCGATGACCGCGATTACGTTCGATGAGGTCCCGGCGACCCGGATCGGCCCGCCCGGAGCCGCCGCTGCCGTCCGCCGGTCCGTGCACCTACTGGCCGGTCTGGCATCCGCCGCCGAAGGCCTCGGCGGCATGGAACGCTGCCTGGACATGGCGACTGAATACGCCAAGACCAGGATTCAGTACGGCCGCGTGATCGGCAGTTACCAGGCGATCAAGCACAAGCTCGCTGACCTGCTGGTCCTGGTCGAGATCACCCGCACTGCCGTGCAGCATGCCGCCTGGAGCGTCGCGGCCGGCGACCCGGATGCGGCCCTGGCCGTGCACGCCGCCCAGGTTCAGGCCAGCACGTCCTACCTGCGGCTAACCGCTGACAACATCCAGGTCCACGGCGGTATCGGCTTCACTTTCGATCACGACGCGCACCTGTACTTCCGGCGGGCGAAATCACTGCAGCTGCTGTTCGGCAGCCCCGACTTTCACCGCGACCGGGTCGCGGACCTCGTGGGTATCTGAGAGCGAATGGCGGAGACGAGATGACGGGTAACGGCGCGACCATCACTGCCGCGAGCAGCGACGCGGAGGTCATCGAGTTTGTCCGGGCCTGGCTGGCCACGGCGCTTCCGGCCGAGTGGGTGAAGAGCCGTCGAGGAGGGGGACGCAGATACGATCCGGGTCCTGCGCGACGCCACCGATGAGCACGAGTGGTTCGACCGGCTGGGCGGCGCCGGCCTGGCCACGCCTGCCTGGCCCGTTGAGTATGGCGGTCTCGGCCTCACCCCGAAGCAGCAGCGGCTGGTAAATGGGGAGCTCAGCCGGTACAAGACTCCGCGGTTCTGGAATCACATCGGCATCGGAACGGCGGGCCCGGCGATCCTGCAGTGGGGCACCGACCGGCAGCGGGCCGACCGGCTCCCGAACGTCGGGACGCATCGCGAGATCTGGTGTCAGCTGTTCAGCGAGCCAGGAGCAGGATCGGACCTGGCCGGGCTGGCTACCCGCGCGGTACGGGATGGCGACGGCTGGCTCCTCAACGGGTCGAAAATCTGGTCGTCGGGAGCCCATCACTCCGACTGGGGCTTCCTGCTGGCCCGCACCGACATCGACGCGCCCAAGCATCAGGGCATCACGGTGTTCATGCTCAAGATGGATACGCCGGGCATTACCATCCGCCCGCTCCGGCACATCACCGGCGATCACGAGTTCAATCAGCTCTTCTTTGACAATGCCTTCATTCCGGATGAGCACCGGATCGGGGCAGTCAACGACGGCTGGCGGGTCACCCAGACAGTCCTGATCAACGAGCGGGTACCCGGCGGGGGCGAAGGCGCAATGCTGCCCGGTACCCGGACGGGACGCTCGGTAGCCAGCGTCATCGAGCACTTCTCGCCCGTCACCGACCCGCAGCTGCGCCAGCGGCTGGCGCAAGTCTGGATTGACGATCAGCTGATCGCGCAGACCAATCTGCGTACGGCAGCGCTGCGCAGGGCCGGCAAGACGGCGACCCAGCAGGCGTCCATCATGAAGCTGAGTTCCAGTGAGTTCCTGCAGCGCCTGCAGGATCTCCTGCTCGACCTCGACGGCGCCGACGCTGCTGCGTGGTCGGAGGGTGACCGCTGGCGACGGAACAGCGCCTGGGCGTTCCTGCGGGTCCGCGCCCGCACCATTGCGGGCGGCACGAGTGAGATTCAGCGCAATATCATCGGCGAGCGACTCCTCGGGCTGCCGAAAGAGCCAATGCTGCCGTCCAGCACGCCGTGGAAGGACATCCCGCGATCATGAAGCCGATTTCATGCTGGAGAGCTAAGGAGCAGTGTCGTGGACGCGCTACTCACTGACGAGCAGAACGACCTGCGGCAGGCAGCGGCGTCGCTGGCGCGGGACACCGGCACCGGTACCGTCAGCGAACTCGCTGACGGTGATCCAGACCGGGCCTGGGCGCTACTGAGCCAGAGCGGCTTCCTCGCCTTGCGCATGCCGGACGGCCTCGGCACGCCGCAGGCGTCGGGTGTTGAGGTCGCGGTGGTGACCGAGCAGCTTGCTACTCACCTGGTCCGCGCCCCGTTCCTCGGTTGTTGCGTCCTCGCAGCCGAGCTCGCGCGGCTGGCAGGTGCAGACGAGGTGCTCGCCGCGATCGGCAGCGGAGAGCGGAGAGTCACGGTGTGCTTGAGCCGCGACCTGACCGAACTCGCGAGCATCCCGGGCGGCCCGGCCATCGCCTTCGACGCATCTGGCTGCGATGCAGCCCTGGCGCTGCGCGGCAGCGAGCTTGTCCTGCTGGAGCTGGAGAAGCCGGCGTTCGCCGTGCATTGATCTCACCCGCAGCGTGGCCGGGATCGGGACGCCGGCCACTGGGACTGCCGTCGGCCAGCTCGGCCAGGACGGCCTCGAGCGCTGGACGGCCCTGGCACTGACCGCCCTGGCCGCCGACCTCGTCGGCACAATGCAGGGCGCGCTCTCGCTGGCGACCCGGTACGCGACCGAGCGCGAGCAGTTCGGTGCGCCGATCGGATCGTTCCAGGCTGTCGCGCACCTGTGCGCCGAGCAGGCCGTGCGGGTGGCCAGCGCGCGCAGCGCGATGCACTACGCGGCCTGGTGCGTGGACGAGTCGCCCGCTGAGGCTCTTGACGCGGCGCGCATCGCCAAGGCATACGCATCGGAGTCGGCGCGCACGGTGACCGAGGCCGCGATCCAGGTACACGGCGGCATCGGCATGACGTGGGAATGCCTGGCCCACCTGTACCTGCGCCGTGCCCTGATGGCCGACGGCGTCCTCGGCGATGACAGCTACCAGCTCACCCGGCTCGCCGCCGCGGCTCAGGAGGTTTACGCCTGATGGACTTTCGTGACTCGCCCGAGGAAGCTGACTTCCGGGCCCGGCTGCGCACGTGGGTGGCGGGCAACATTCCGCCCGGCGGATTCCGGCCCGCAGACCAGGAGCGCAACAGCTTCGACCTGGAGTGGCACAGGATTCTGTACAAGGCGGGCTGGATGGGCCTGTCGTGGCCTAAGTCCGTGGGCGGTCAGGAACTCGGGCCGATGTACGACGCGATCCTCAACGAGGAACTGGGGGCGGCCGGCGCGCCGAGACCACCGTCCATTGGCTTCCTCGGGCGGGTGATACTGCAGTACGGTACGCCCGAGCAACAGGCGCAGTACCTGCCCGGACTGCTGAGCGGCACGTACCAGTGGTGTCAGGGATTCAGCGAGCCCGGCGCCGGCTCGGATCTAGCGTCACTGCGCACGCGGGCGGACAGAACCGACGGCGGATACGTCGCCAACGGGCAGAAAGTCTGGACGAGCCGGGCGCAGTGGTCGGATTACTGCCTGCTGCTGGCGCGCAGCGATCCGGAATCCACCCGGCATCGCGGCCTGTCGTGCTTCGTCGTCAAGACTGATTCGCCGGGCATGACCATCCGCCCGATCGTGCAGATCTCCGGCGACCGGCAGTTCTGCGAGGTCTTCTACGACTCGGTCTTCATCCCGGAGAGCCAGCGAATCGGGCCCGAAGGCGACGGTTGGAAGCTCGCCATGTCGACGGTCGCGTACGAGCGCGGCCCGGCCGACATCGGCGCGATTTCCAAGCACCGGCGGACGCTGGCTGAGCTGCAGAAGCTGGCCGCGACATCGGCGCGCCCGGACGCCGCCAGCCGGGTGGCCCGGTGCCGGGTTCAGGTCGAGGTCCTGCGGCTGCACGTTCTGGCGAGCCTGTCGCAGCGCGCTCGCGGCCAGTCACCGGGCCCCGAAGGCTCGGTCGACAAGCTGCTGATGTCGCAGACCGATCAGCTGCTGGCGCACACCAAGATGTACCTGCTCGGATCGGCCCCGCTGCTCGGCGGGGCGCCAGGTGAGCTGCACGACTACCTCTTCTCCCGCGCCGCGACCATCTACGGCGGGAGCGCGCAGATCCAGAAGTCCATCGTCGCCGAGCGAATCCTTGGCCTGCCGAGGGCTGCGAGGCGGTAACCGATCCGCGAGCCGGGCCGCTGACCACGCAGTCAGCGGGGCCGGTGGCGCATGGAGCGGGCGATGATATTGCGCTGGATCTGCGAGGTTCCGCCGCCGATGGTAGCCTGCATGCCCTCGCGGAAGTAGCGCTCCATGTCCGCCTCGGGCAGCATGCCTGCTCCGCCCATGATCTGCACGCCGTCTCTGCTGACGCTCTGCAGCGCCTCCGAGGCGAACAGCTTCGCCATCGCGACCTCACGAGCCGCCAGCAAGCCCGCGTCGGCCATGGCGGCCGCCCGGTACACGAGCAGCCGTGCGGCATCCACCTTGGTCTGCATGTCGGCCAGCATGTGGCTGAGCGCCTGGAACTCGAACAGCGCCTGGCCGAACTGCCGCCGGTCCTGCGCGTACTGGCTCGCGTCGTCCACCGCCTGCTGGGCGCAGCCGACATACGCTGCGGCAATTGCAATCCGTTCCAGCAGCAGGTGCCGGGTGATGATCTCCCAGCCCTGACCCTCGGCACCGATGAGGCCGGCGACGGGCACCCGAGTGCCGTCCAGGAAGATCTGGTTGGTCCCTGTGCCCCGCCGTGCGAGCGTCTTGAGCTTCCTCAGCTCCATGCCCGGTAGGTCATTGGGAAGCAGGACGACCGAGAGCCCGGCGTGCTTGGCCGCAGCCGGATCCGTCCGGACCAGGGTGAAGATGTGCGCGCCGGGCGCGCTCGACCCGGAGCACCACTGCTTGAGCCCGGTCAGCACGTAATGATCACCGTCGCGTACGGCCCGGGTTGCCGCCGCCGCCGCGTCGGAACCGGACTCTGGCTCGGAGATCGCGACGCAGAAGCAGATGCTGCCGTCGAGGTACCCGGGGATGAATCGCGCGATCTGGCTGGCCGTCCCGTAGTGGATGAGGTTCATCGCGGAGAATGTGGAGACACTGGCAGCGATAGCGAAATCAACGCCGTACTTGCCCATTGCCTCGCAGAGCAGGGCGTAAGCAAGGGTCGTCCCGCCCGAGCCGCCATGTTCCTCGGGGATGAGCAGGCCCAGGTATCCGCTCGCCGCGAGCTTGGCATAGCCCTCGGTGTAGTACTGCCGGTCCATGTCGCAGTCCCGCACGTACTCGCGCGTGATTTGCTCGTCGACGAACCGGTGACAGGCCCTGCGCCACTCTTGCTGCTCGGCGTCGAGGAAATCTGAGAACGTCATGCTTCCTCCGAAGCCCACTGAACCTCGCCTGCCGACGCGAGCTTGCTCGGGATTGCGCAGCCGAGCGCGAGCTCGGTCTGATGCACCACATCCACGAGGTTGGCGATCTCGATGCCTGTGCTGATGCCCATGCCGTTGAGCATGCTGACCAGCGATTCCGTCGCGACGTTGCCGGTTGCCCCCTTCGCGAACTGACAGCCGCCGAGCTCGCCGTAGCTGGTCTCGAAGCTATCCACCCCGAGCTGGAGCGACATCAGGATGTTCGCAAGCCCAGCGCCCCTGGTGTCGTGGAAATGCATCGTGATCGTGGCGCCGGAGGCGACCGGCCCGACAGCGTCCATGACCTCCGTGACCTGCCTCGGACTCGCCATCCCGGTCGTGTCCCCGAGGACGATCTCGCGCGCACCGAACGAGACCAGGGCAGTGACGAGCGCGGCCACATCAGCGGGAGCAACGGCGCCCGCCAGGGAGTCGCCAAATGCGGTCGCCACGCTGGCAACGAGGCCCAGGCCGTACTGATCCAGCCGCTGCGACATCGCCTGGATTCCGTCCAGCGTCTCAGCGATGCTGCGGTTCAGGTTGGCGCGGTTGTGCGCCTCGCTGGCAGAGACGACCACGCCGATCTCGTCAACGGGGGCTCCGGCGTCGACGAGGGGCAGCAACCGGTCCAGGCCCCGCTGGTTCGGCACCAGGACCTCGTAACTCACCCCCGGCCGGCGGTTCAGCTGCGCCAGCAGCTCGTCGGCATCAGCTAGCTGTGGCACCCATTTCGGGCTGACCATCGACGTAACGCTGATACGCCGGACGCCTGCGTCGAGCAGTCGCTCGATGAGCCGCAGCTTGACGGGCGTCGGGATGAACGGCTCGTCGATGTTCTGCCAGCCATCCCTGGGACCTTCTTCACGAATGCGAACTGTCGGGGGAAGTGCGTTCACGCTGATACTCCGCCTGGGCTTACCTGATCCGAGTCAGCTGGCGTCCGCAGGCTGACCTTTCTTATTTTCCCTACGCTCGTCCGGGGCAGCGCATCGACGACCCGGAACGCCCGCGGGCGCTTGCTTGGTGCTAGCGCACTTACCGACCAGCCCGCCAGGTCGTCAACCACGCGGGCCGGATCCAGTCCTGGCTCGAGGACCACGTAGGCAACGGGCACCTCGTCCAGTACCTCGTGCGGCTCGCCGACAACGGCTACCTCCCGGACTGCGTCGTGCCCGGACAGCACCGCCTCGATCTCGACTGCGCTGACGTTCTCACCGCCGACCTTCAGGATGTCGGAGCGCCGACCGTGGAAGAAGTGGTAGCCGGCCGCATCGCGGTGCGCGAAGTCGCCGGTCCGCAGGCCCGCGGCAGTAAAGGCCTCGCGCGTGGCATGCTCGTTGCGCCAGTAACCAGGCGAGATGTCGATGCCGGCGACGCCCCCGACAACGATCTCGCCTTCCACGCCTGGACGAGTCTCCTGGCCGTCGGTGGCCAGCACGCGCACGTGGCAGCCCTCAGTCACCCGTCCCATGCTGTCCGCGAGCGGGCGGTCCGCAGGGTTGGTCAGCACCGCGGCCAGCGTCTCGGTCATGCCATACAACTGCCGCGGCGCGCAGGAGGCAAGCCGGGTGAAGCTGGCGTACTCAGCGGCAGTTAGGTTCTGCGCGTACCAGCAGTGCAGGAGCCCGGCCGGCGGTGTGCCTGACGGCGTGGCCCGGAGAATCATGCGAATCGGTGCAGCGAAGAGGCTGGCGTGCGTGGCCGCGACCGTGCGAACGGAGGCAATGAACCCGCTCGCCGAGAACCGGGGCAGCAGACATACCTGGGCGCCGCGGCTGATCGCTGCGGCGAAGCAGTAATACTGAGCGTTCGCGTGGAACAGGGGCAGGCAGACGATCCACCTGCTCTCAGCGCTCACGCCGGCAGCAGCAGCCATGACCTCGCCGGCCCGGCTGTAGTTGGCCTGGGTGACGATGACCGCTTTCGGCGCGCTGGTAGTGCCAGAAGTGAAAAGCAGGGCGGCCGGCGCCGTCGGCGGGACGTCAGCTGCGTTCGAGCTGCTGCCGTGCTGGCCGAGTGCTATGGATCCCGGATCGCAGCTCATAACCACAGCGGGCGTCCGGTTCGCCAGCTCCTGGGCATGGTCGTAGATCCGGGCGTTCAGTTCGGTCACGACGGCCGCGGAGGGCTCAGTCAGGTTGATCTGGGCAGCTATTTCGGGCGCGGTTGCCTGCGGGTCGGCGGCGACCATGATCGCTCCGAGCCGCGAGGTCGCCAGCCAGGTCAGGACGAAGGCCGGCCCATTGGGGTGGATCAGGTGGACACGATCACCGGCACTGATTCCGGCCCGGGCCAGACTGCCGCTGGCCCCAGCCACTAGTTCATCGAACTCTGCGTACGACCACGTCTGGCTTGGCCCTTCCGCTGGCAGCCATGTGAGGAACGGCCGGCTGCCATGGCGGGCGACGCTCGCTTGCCAGACCTGGCAGAACGGAGAGGTACTCATTGCGGCCAACGGCTCCTATATGTCAGATGAAACATATCTTTGTTATAGTCTTTGGAGCGTTGCTGAGTCAAGCCTGCTGACGGCCGCGGCTGTGGTCCAGCTGTGCGGGCGCTGGCGATGCAGTTGGTTCGGGGAGGGCCACCGGTGAGGTTGCGCGAGCGACGGTATTCAGCCCGGAGTTCAGCGGCCGGTCCAGACCGGTGCTCGCTTCTCGCGGAAGGCAGCGATGGCTTCACGCGCGTCCGCGGTGGCGCCAAGCCGGAGCGTGCATTCCTGTTCCAGTTGGTAGCCTTCGTCGATCGGGATACCCTCAGCGGCGTCGAGCGCTCGCTTGCCGATGCGGATCGCGATCGGGCTCTTGCTGGCTATCCGGTGGGCGAGTGTCATGGCACATTCGAACTCCGATCCGTCTGGCACGATCTCCTGGATCGCGCCGAGCCGGTAGGCCTCCTGCGCTGTCAGTGGCTCGCCGGTGAAGTACATTCGGCGGACCGAGCCCGGCGGCAGGATCCTGCTGAGATGTCGGCCGCCGCCGCAGCGGCCAACGTTGATCTCGGTCAGTCCGATCTGCGCCTGGTCTGAGGAGATCCGGAAATCGCAGCAGGCCAGCATAACCGCACCCGCGCCGAGGGCGGTCCGGTTCAGGCAGCCGATCACCGGCACCGGGCACTTCAGGATCGAGGCGAACAGGTCCCGGGCAGCGACCTGCCGTTCGGCGTCGTAGTCCGCGTCGCCCGCAGCGAGATGTTGCTCGAGGTCCTTGACGTCCGCGCCGGCGCAGAAGACGTTCGGCAGGCCTGAGCGGAGCACGGCCACTGACACGTCGTCGTTGCTGGCGATGGCCATAAAGGCCGCCGTTAGCTGGCGGTATCCCGCAATGGTCAGGGCGTTTACGGGCGGGCGGGTCACGGTGATGACGGCGATGTGGTCGGCGGTCGCGGTGACCGCGACTGGAGTCTCACGCCCGGCAGATGGCGTCATCTTCAGTTCCTCCGAGGGCTGCGTACCCGGTGGTGCGTGATATCAGCAGGTCGGTAATCAGGCGCAGGAGCCCTACCAGCGCGAGCGGTTGGTCCAGCATGACGTGGTGACCAGCTTCCGGAATCGTGCAAACGATCATGCGAGGCACAAGACGGCGGATGAGCAGAGCCGCCGACTTGTCGGTGCTGCCGTGCTCGGCAATCAGGGCGAAGACCGGGCAGCCCAGAGAGGCTGCCACGATCGCCTCGGGTCGCCGCTTGTGGTGGATGTTGACGTCGTGGGCCCAGGTCCAGCCTTGCTCGACCTGGCGCACCGATCGCCTTGCGACATGCTGGACTATGAACGGAAGAGCGCCTGGCTGATCGGGCGTTAGCCGGAACCGGCGAACGATCTCATCGTGCTCGCGGTACACGCGGTACTGGTCAGGCCTAGTACGCCGCCGCATCGGCTGCGGTGCAGGCTGCGGCAGCGGGCTGTCAACCGTGACGATCCCGCATAGGTCGCGTCCGTAGAGTTCCGCCGCTTTCCATGCGACGCGGCCTCCGGCGCTGTGGCCGATCAGCAACGGCTTCACGCTGGAAGATGCTGCGCACACTGCCATGACATCGTCGGCCCAGCCGGTGAGAGTGTACTCAGCACGGTAATCGCTGTTCCCGTGGCCAGCCAGGTCGACCGCGATGACCTGCAGGCCAGGAGCCAGAAGCAACGGCGCGATGTGATCCCACCAGTGCGAATTGGCGCCCGCGCCATGCAGCAGGACCAGAGGGCGGCACCGCGGATCGCCCCACCGATAGGCCCGGACAGTGCGGCCGCCGCGATCGATGTCCAGGATCTCCGGCACGACGGCGAGAGCTTCGGTGAACCATGCCGGCGCGTCTTCTGCTGGGTCCGTCGGCGTGGTACTAGGGGGTGCTGTGTGTCCTGAGCTGGCTTTCTCGGCCGCCATGCGTTCTCCTGCGCAGACCGGACCGGACCGGCCCCCGTGCCGAGTGCGGACCTTATAGTCGGATACATCTGATCAGTCTTAGCTTTTACTGTACCGGTTCGCGATTTCGCGGCCAGGCCATAACTGGATCGAAGGCCGGACGCTTGACGAAACCCGGCAGCGGGCGCGAACATGATCGCGCCAGTCAGCAAATTCGCCAGGTAGGTGAGCGCGAAGGCCGGTCGAGACGCCCGGCCTTCACACATGGCTATGCCCTGGTCCGCTTTCTGCCCGGAGGGCAGACCGGTGAGTGCTTTTCTCACGTCGGGCTGCTGTTGATTTATCTAATTAAATTAGGCTTTATTGTTATCTCAGGTTGTCGTCGTGCCACGCCGGTTGGTACTCCGCCGTCCGGCCCGGCCTGGCGCGCTGCTAAACTCACGGCAAGAACCGGATAGATAGGACGGTACGGTGGGGCAAATCGACCGGTCGCTCGCGGCTAGGGCCCCGGTCGTCTCAGGTGCCTCCTTTCTCGCCGAGACTCTGCGTGCCGAGATCCTCGAGGCCCGTTATCCGCCGGGTACCCGTCTGTACAACCTGCGGGAGCTGCAGGAACGGAGCGGTTACAGTCTGAGCGTCGTCCGGGAGGCACTGCAGCTGCTGCAGGCATCCGGACTTGTCACGGTCCGGCAGGGGGCCAAGGGCGGCGTTTTCGTTCGGCAGGCAGATTATGAGGTCCTGACGCAGTCTCTCGGCGCGCTAATGGTCACCAACAACATCAGCCACGCCGCGCTGATCGAGTCGCGCCAAGAGCTCGAGGGCGTCTGTGCCGCGCTGGCCGCGCGGCACGCCTCGGCCGTGCAGGTCGACCAGCTCCGCGAGTCGGTCGGAATTACCGGTGAACTGGTCAGCGACCCGGTGCGATTCACGCTCGAGAACGTTCGTTTCCATCGGCTCATCAGCGAGGCCACCGGCAACGCTGTGATCATCGCCGTGTCCGCGGCCCTTAGTGACTTGTTCTTCAAGGAAACTGTCAACGTCAATTACTCCGAGTCAGCTTTGCGGGCGACCGTGCGCGCGCATACACGTATCGTGAAGGCGCTGTCGGAGCGCGACAGCGAGGTTGCGCGCGCGGCGATGATGAAGCACGTGTCGGGTTACGACGAGTACCTCAGCCAAACCGAGCAGCTGAAATCACGCGTCTGACTCCGGCTTGACGGGCTGCCCCGCGGGCTTGTACGGGGCTGGCGTGGTCTGCTGAGGGAGCAGCGGGCCGGGGCCGTGGTGCCGTTCCGTTGGCCGGGCAATGCCGAGGCTGGCCCGGGCGCTGACTGACCTGTGATCGCGCAGTGGTCTGCCCTGGCGTGCTGGTGCGGGCCGCTTCCTGCTGCGGTGGCTGGTCTGGCGGGGTTGCCAGTGGATTGGGCCCCTGTCATGATGTAGACATCAGATCAATCGGTTACTTATGATTCTCCCAGAGGCCTGGTTTGCGGCTGTTCTGGGTGCGGCCGGATGAGGTGTCATGCTGCTCAAGCCTGTCGACGAGCTGTCCGTGGGAGAGACGGTGCCGGCCAGGGGCCGGACCGTGACCGAGACGGATGTGGTCTCGTTCTGTTACCTCACGGGGAACTGGCTGGAGATTCACTCCAATGAGGAGGTCGCCGCCAAGTCGCCGTATGGTCGCCGGCTCGTGCAGGGCAGCCTGGTCTTCTCGATCATTCCCGGGCTTGTCGTCTGGGACGCGCGGTACACGATCGCCATGTATGCGGTCGACGACATGCGGTTTCCGCGGCCGGTCTTCATCGGTGACACGATCACGGCGCAGATTGCGGTGGAGGACGTGCAGCTGCGCGATGAGGACACGGGCATCGCCACTTTCGCGGTGACGGTCGTGAACCAGCGCACTGAGGTGGTGCAGACGTTCCGGATGCGCATTCTTGGCCGGCGTGCCCGCGCGGTGGCGGCTATCGCCGCGAACGGCGCGCCCGGCGAGGCGGGCCAGGCTGAGTCGGTCGTGACGGCTGAGCTTGAGGACGCCTGAGGCGCAGGCACTGCAGTCGGAGATCGGGAAGGCAGGGACGCATGAGTGACGAGCTGCTGGTGGAGCGTGACGGGCCGGTTGTGACGGTGACGCTGAACAGGGAGTCGAGCCTGAACTCGCTCAGCGACGAGATTCACCGGGCACTGCCGGAGACGTGGCAGTCGGTCAGGAAGGATCCCTCGATCCGGGCGATCATCATTACCGGGGCGGGGACGCGCGCGTTCTGCGTCGGCATGGACTTGCGGCAGAACGTCGAGCGCGGCGGGCACCGTAAGCGGGAGAATCCCGACGCTCCGCTGAAGGGCAGCATCGGGATGACTCCGCTGAACAACGGCGTCTGGGTGCCGACGATTGTCGCGGTCAACGGGATGTGCGTGGCGGGCGGGCTGCATTTCGTGGTGGACGCCGACATCGTGATCGCCTCGACGAATGCCAGTTTCTTCGACACGCACACCATGATCGGCCAGGTCGCGGCGCTCGAGCCGATCGGGCTGCTGCCGCGGATCGGAGTCGGGAACGCGCTGCGGATGATCACGCTGGGCCGGGAAGGCCGGCTGTCGGCTGAGGACGCGCTGCGGATCTCGCTGGTGAGCGAGGTCGTTGCTCCTGACCAGCTGCTGCCCCGGGCTAAGGAGCTGGCGGCCGTGGCGGCGAAGGTCTCGCCGACAACCTATGAGCTGTCCAAGCGGGTCATCTGGGACGCCCTCGACCTCCCGATGACCGACGCCCTGCAGCACGGTTATGACGTACTGAAGGCCCACCAGTCCCACCCCGACAACCTCGAGGGCCCCCGGGCCTTCGTCGAAAAGCGCGAACCCCAGTGGGTCATCACCCCACCCGACGGCGCATAAAGGCGACACCGGTATGAACCTAAATGCCGCTGCTACCGATCCCCGTACCATTCCCGAAATGTTTGAGCACCGGCTGGCCGTCGAGCCAGATGCCCCGTTCCTGATGGCCAGCGACGGCCGGTTCTGGACATTCCGGGACCTCGACAGGATGGCCAGCTTGCTGACGGAGCGACTGCGAGTTCATGGCGTGACCGCCGGCGAAGTCGTCGGGCTCTATCAGTGGAACGATCCTTCCTGGTTCGTCTCTGCTCTAGCTACCTGGCGGCTGCGCGCGGTCATGGCCGGCTGCGGGTCGGTTTCACCGCCCGCCGAGGCTGTGCGGCGATTTTCTCTGGTTAGCCCGAAGGTCGTCATCTCCAGCGAGCAAGCCGACCTGGCTGGCCTGCCGGTCATCAAGGTGGGGATGGCCGGCGAGATCGAGGACGCGGACTCCTCCCCGGCTGACATCGAGAGTCTGGCGCCGCCACCTGATCGGCTGCCGTCACCTGACGACCCCGCTGCGGTGTTCTTCACGAGCGGCACGACAGGAGATGCCAAGGCAGTCCTCAAGCTTCACGGTGAACTGGCGGAGGGGCCCAGGCAGACGGCGGCGGTATACTCGCGTTCGCCTTCGTTCCGGCCCAGGATGGCGGCTTCTAGCAAGCCGCCGGGGTTGTCGTTCAACCCGTTTGGCCAGGCTGCCTGCTACGGCCGGCTGATCTTCCGGCTCTATGTTGGACGGCCGCTGATCCTGATCAGGAAATTCGACGTCGCCGTCGTGCAGCAGCTGGCGTCCCGGTATCCATTCGACACACTGCAGCTGACGCCGGCGATGGTGCATTCCCTGGCGTTCACGGAACTAGACCTGAATCTGGGCTCGCTGCAATACGTGAACACTGGCACAGCGCCGCTAGCGCCGGCCACCCGGGACGCCTTCGAGCGCAGATACGGAGTCCCGGTTCTGCAGGCCTACGGGTCGACCGAGGGCGGGGTCACCGCCCGGGAGAGTCTTGAGGACGCCGTGGCAGGCCGCCGCGGCCCCGGATCGGTCGGGCGGATCTCGCCGGACAGTATCTGGCGTATCGTCACCCCGGCCGGGGATGACGCCGCCGCTGGTGAGGAAGGCGAAATCCTCGGGAAGCCAGGCAACATCTCGATGCCCGAGGCCGGAATCACGCCGTTGTCCCTCGACGCGGACGGCTGGTATCACACCGGCGACCTTGGCCGGATCGACGAGCACGGCATTCTGTACATCACCGGCCGGGTCAAGGACATGCTTATCGTCGGCGGCTTCAACGTCCAGCCGGCCGAAGTCGAGGACGCGCTGCGACAGTCGCCGCTCGTGCGCGACGCCCTCGTCGTCAGGCTGCCGGATGAGCGTCTTGGCGACATCCCGGCCGCGGCGCTCGTCTGGAAACCTGACGAAGTTCGCGACCTAGCCGAGGCCGAGGCTCTCGCGCAAGTCATTGCTGCCGCTCGCGGGCAGCTGGCCGCCTACAAGGTCCCGCGCCGCTGGCTTATTGTCGATCAGATCCCGCTGACGCCGAATATGAAACCTGACCGCATCGGACTGGGCCGTCTTGCGGCCGAGATGTCGCGGACCGCAGCAGAAATCAGCGACGGCCGTTCTGCTGCCGTTCAGGGAGACGCCAATGGACCTGGCTCGTGACCCCGATACCGAGCGGCTCCGTGCTGCCGTAGCTGTAGCCAACATTCCGTGCCTGATCCCGTTGCTCGTGCAGCTCACCGGGAATCAGGGATGGCTTGAGGAACCCTACCGGCCGAGCAGGGGCCGCGGTCTGAGTGATCACGACGACGGTGGCCTCCCGTCGGCCGTCCAGGCAGAGATCCGTGCGGCTGCACTCAGCGCCATTCGGGCGTACCTCGCTGGCACTCCTGTCAAAATCGCCGAGCCTTCCGAGGCTCTGCTCGTCAAGATGCTGTCGGTATCGATGGGGGAGGAAATCCCCGGCGAGTACGGCCCCATGCTGCGCCAGGTGCTCGGCCTGATGCCAGAGCACGAGACCAGCGAGCCTGCGCGCGAGACGGCCGTCCCGCCGGACGGGTACCACGTCCTCATCGTCGGCGCGGGGGCATCGGGCCTAGCCATGGCGGTTGAGCTCGGCAAGCACGGTATCGGCTACACGGTCGTGGAGAAGGCCGCCGCCATCGGCGGCACCTGGTGGCAGAACCGCTACCCCGGCTGCGGTGTCGACACCCCAAGCCACCTGTACTGCTTCTCGTTCTACGACCAGTACGACTGGCCGGCGTACTTCTCGATGCGAGACACGCTCCATGACTACTTCGAGTCCATGGCGACCGACCTTGGCATCCGGCCGCGCATCCGGTTGCGCACGGAGGTGCTGGGCGCCCGCTACGACGTGTCCGCGCAAGCATGGGATGTCGAGGTGCGCACGCCCGGCGGCGATATCGAGACGATGCGCGCCGATGCGCTGGTGAGCGCCGTCGGCGCGTTCGGCCGCCCGGTCGTGCCCGACCTGCCCGGCCTGGACTCGTTCTCGGGCCCTAGGGCCCATACTGCCCGGTGGCCGGAGGGCTTGGAACTGGCCGGCAAGCGCGTCGCCGTGATCGGCAACGGCGCGAGTGCCATGCAGCTCGTGCCGGCGATCGTCGATGAGACCGAGCATGTCTACGTGTTCACTCGCTCGACGCAGTGGGCGGCGCCGTTCGAGAAGTTCCACCAGCCAGTGCCGGAGGGGCTGCGCTGGCTGCTGCGGGAGGTGCGGCTTTATCGTCTGTGGTACCGGCTCCGGCTGTTCTGGAACTTCAACGACAAGAACCACCGGGCCCTGCAGCGCGATCCCCAGTGGGCTCACCCGGAGCGGTCGCTCAACCAGCAGAACGACTACCACCGCGTGTACTTCACTGAGTACATCTTCGACGAGCTCGGAGACCGCAAGCAGGAGCTGGCGCCGCATGTGCTCCCGGCCTATCCGCCCTTCGGCAAGAGGATGCTGATGGACAACGGCTGGTTCCGCACCGTTGCCCGCCACGACGTGACGGTCAACCCGACGGGCGCGGCCGAGATCCGCACTGGCAGCGTCGTCGCTGGCGACGGTCAGGAATACGACGTCGACGTGCTCGTCCTCGCCACTGGCTTCGACGTCGTCCGGTTCCTTGCCCCGATGCAGCTCATCGGGCGTTCCGGTCGATCCATCCGCGAGATGTGGGAAGACGATGACGCCAGGGCCTACCTCGGGACGGTCGTGCCCGACATGCCCAACTTCTATTGCATGTACGGCCCCAACCTGCAGAGCGGCCACGGCGGCAGCCTGCTGATGACGCTTGAGGTTCAGGCCCGCTACATCCGCGCGACGCTTCAGGAGATGTTCCGTGCGGGCATCGGCAGCATTGAGTGCAAGCCGGATGTCTGTGCGGCTTATAACGACCGGGTCGACGCGGCCCACGCGAACATGGTGTGGACGCACCCTGGCATGTCGACGTACTACCGCAACAGCAGGGGTCGCGTGGTGGTGAATAGCCCTTGGCGGAACGTCGACTTCTGGCACTTTGCTCGCGAGCCCAATCTCGACGACTTCATCACAGAAGATCGCCACGCCGGCGAGTTGCTGACGCCCTCACCGGCCACCAGCTGACTTCGCTGGCAACTCTCGAGCCTGGGCGGCTTTGGCCGCTTCCTGCTGCGGTGGCTGGTCTGGCGGGGTTGCCAGTGGATTGGGCCCCTGTCATGATGTAGACATCAGATCAATCGGTTACTTATGATTCTCCCAGAGGCCTGGTTTGCGGCTGTTCTGGGTGCGGCCGGATGAGGTGTCATGCTGCTCAAGCCTGTCGACGAGCTGTCCGTGGGAGAGACGGTGCCGGCCAGGGGCCGGACCGTGACCGAGACGGATGTGGTCTCGTTCTGTTACCTCACGGGGAACTGGCTGGAGATTCACTCCAATGAGGAGGTCGCCGCCAAGTCGCCGTATGGTCGCCGGCTCGTGCAGGGCAGCCTGGTCTTCTCGATCATTCCCGGGCTTGTCGTCTGGGACGCGCGGTACACGATCGCCATGTATGCGGTCGACGACATGCGGTTTCCGCGGCCGGTCTTCATCGGTGACACGATCACGGCGCAGATTGCGGTGGAGGACGTGCAGCTGCGCGATGAGGACACGGGCATCGCCACTTTCGCGGTGACGGTCGTGAACCAGCGCACTGAGGTGGTGCAGACGTTCCGGATGCGCATTCTTGGCCGGCGTGCCCGCGCGGTGGCGGCTATCGCCGCGAACGGCGCGCCCGGCGAGGCGGGCCAGGCTGAGTCGGTCGTGACGGCTGAGCTTGAGGACGCCTGAGGCGCAGGCACTGCAGTCGGAGATCGGGAAGGCAGGGACGCATGAGTGACGAGCTGCTGGTGGAGCGTGACGGGCCGGTTGTGACGGTGACGCTGAACAGGGAGTCGAGCCTGAACTCGCTCAGCGACGAGATTCACCGGGCACTGCCGGAGACGTGGCAGTCGGTCAGGAAGGATCCCTCGATCCGGGCGATCATCATTACCGGGGCGGGGACGCGCGCGTTCTGCGTCGGCATGGACTTGCGGCAGAACGTCGAGCGCGGCGGGCACCGTAAGCGGGAGAATCCCGACGCTCCGCTGAAGGGCAGCATCGGGATGACTCCGCTGAACAACGGCGTCTGGGTGCCGACGATTGTCGCGGTCAACGGGATGTGCGTGGCGGGCGGGCTGCATTTCGTGGTGGACGCCGACATCGTGATCGCCTCGACGAATGCCAGTTTCTTCGACACGCACACCATGATCGGCCAGGTCGCGGCGCTCGAGCCGATCGGGCTGCTGCCGCGGATCGGAGTCGGGAACGCGCTGCGGATGATCACGCTGGGCCGGGAAGGCCGGCTGTCGGCTGAGGACGCGCTGCGGATCTCGCTGGTGAGCGAGGTCGTTGCTCCTGACCAGCTGCTGCCCCGGGCTAAGGAGCTGGCGGCCGTGGCGGCGAAGGTCTCGCCGACAACCTATGAGCTGTCCAAGCGGGTCATCTGGGACGCCCTCGACCTCCCGATGACCGACGCCCTGCAGCACGGTTATGACGTACTGAAGGCCCACCAGTCCCACCCCGACAACCTCGAGGGCCCCCGGGCCTTCGTCGAAAAGCGCGAACCCCAGTGGGTCATCACCCCACCCGACGGCGCATAAAAGCGACACCGGTAGCGGGAGGCACCGATGGACTTCTCTCTTGACGACGACGCCGAAGCACTCAGGCTGCTGCTGCGCGCGTTCCTGGAAAATCACCACCCGGGCAAGCCTCCGAAGGAAGAGGACGCCAGACGCGCCTGGCTGCGAGGCTGGCGCCATCTTCTGGCAGAGCAGGGATATACGGGTCCGGCCTGGCCGAAGGCCTGGGGTGGCATGGAACTCAGCCTGGCGGAGCAGATTGCCTATCACGAGGAGATGACCCGCGCCAAAGCTCCTCCTGGCCCCGCCGGTCTGCGCATCGTCGGGCCCACGATCTTGCGCTACGGCAATGCTGAGCAGCGTGAGCGTTACCTCCCGCCGATGGTCACCGGCGACGAGGAATGGTGCCTCGGATATTCCGAGCCCGGAGCCGGATCAGACCTGCCTTCGCTGCGAACCCGCGCCGTCCGCGACGGCGAACAGTACGTCATCAACGGGCAGAAGGTCTGGACCTCGCACAGCTGGACGTCGGACATGATGGCGGCGCTCGTGCGAACGGGTACCGAGGCCGCCCGTCAGCACGGCATCAGCTATCTGCTGATCGATATGAGCACGCCAGGCATTAACATCAGGCCGCTGAAGGACATGGCGGGCGACGTCCGGTTTTCCGAGGTCTTCTTCGACGACGTCAGGGTGCCTGCTGCCAACGTCGTCGGCGCCGAGAACGAAGGCTGGCGGGTAGCCAGAACCGCGCTCGGATACGAACGCTCGACGGCCAACACCTCAACCGACATGCGCTACCGGCGGATCCTGGATGAGCTTACCGAGCTGACGGTGGAGCGGGGCCGGTCTCATGACCCGCTCATCAGGCAGGAGCTAGCGCGCCTGGAGATCTCGATGCGCTTGCTGCACCTGAACAACCTGCGCATCCTGTCCGCGGTGCTTCGGGGAGACGACCCCGGCCCCGAATCCTCGGTCACCCGGCTGATGCACAGCCTCTTCGAGCAGAAGTTGCACGAGTTCGCAGTTGACATGCTCGGCCCGAATGCCTTGCTTGACGGCAGAGATCCGTTCGCGGCACAGCGCGGCCGTTGGGCCTGGGGATTCCTGCGGACTCGTGGCTCGACCATCGGCGCCGGCACCGCCGAGGTACAGCGGAACCTCATCGCCGAGCGCGTCCTCGGACTGCCCTGGGACCCCGGCATGCCGGCCCCGGCGGATGAAGCGCTCTCGTCCTGACCGATGCGCTCGCGCCCGCACGCGGGTGCGTCCCGCGGACCCCCGTACTCATCGCGACTTAAGGAAGCAACGTGAACTTCGCCTTCAGCGACGAACAGGAAGCACTGCGCTCGACTGTACGCAAGTTCCTCGCCGACACCTCGCCGGAGTCCGAGGTGCGGCGACTCATGGAGACTGCCGAGGGTTACAGTCCCGATGCCTGGCTGCAGATGGCCGGGCAGCTCGGTTTGCTAGGCCTGATCGTTCCCGAGGCGTACGGCGGGTCGGGATTCAGCTTCCTGGAACTGATCGTCGTCTTCGAGGAGATGGGACGCAGTTTGCTCTGCGCGCCCTTCTTCTCAACCGTCGCCATGGCCACCACACTGCTGCTGGCTTTGAACGACGAGGCGGTCTGCAAGGACCTCCTGCCGCGGATCGCTGACGGCAGCTGCGTGGCGACTGTCGCGCTAGCTGAGGAGGCGGGCTCGTGGAATCCGGCCGACCTGGCGATGACGGCTGCCCGCGACGAATCAGGGTGGAGCCTCTCGGGGGAGAAACTTTATGTCGTCGACGGTCATATCGCCAATGTGGTCCTGGTGGTTGCCCGAGCTGAGGCAGGGACGTCAGTCTTTGCCGTGAATAGCGGCGCCCCTGGCCTGGCTATCGAGCGCTCCTCCACCATGGACAAGACTCGCAAGCTCGCGCGCATGACTTTCGCCGGCACTCCGGCCACGCTAATCGGCGCGGCAGGACAGGCCGACTCGGCTGTGGCGAGGATGCTCGACCTGACCGCTGTCGCCCTGGCAGCTGAGCAGGTGGGCGGGGCGCAGCGGGTGCTCGAGATCGCTGTCGGCTACGCCAAGATTCGTGAGCAGTTCGGGCGTCCGATCGGGTCCTTCCAGGCCATCAAGCACAAGTGCGCGAACATGCTGCTCGAAATAGAGGCGGCAAAGTCGGCCGCGTACTACGCGGGCTGGGCAGCCGCGGAGGACGACGCTGAGCTGCCCGTCCTCGCGAGCGTGGCGAAGGCATATTGCTCGGAGGCCTATGTCCACGCAGCAGCCGAGAACATCCAGATCCACGGCGGGATCGGCTTTACCTGGGAACATCCGGCCCACTTGTACTTCAAGCGAGCAAAGAGCTCCGAGCTGTTCCTGGGTGCTCCCGACTATCACCGGGAGCGGCTGCTTCAGGGTATGGGTATCTGATCCGCGGCCCGATCGTCCGCCAGGATCTCGCTGACTACGTTGTTGTGCTCCCCGAGCAGCGGCGGGGGAGTACGCGGACCTGACACAGCTTCTGAGAACCGCCACGGCAGCCGGACCATCGGGACCTCCCCGATCGTCGGATGCTCGAGCGGCACGATGGTGCCAGCCCTGCGAGCTTCTTCGGACGTCAGCACCTCGTCGATCGTCCGGACCTCCGCACAGGCAATGTCATGACGGCGGAGAAGTCGGAGTGCGTCCTGCGAGCTCAGCTGAATCGTCGCCGACTCGATAAGGGCGATCAGCTCGGTGCGGTTGGAAACGCGGCTGGCGTTGTCGCTGAAGCGTGGATCTGTGGTCAGCGCGCCCAGGTCGATCGCTGCGACGAGGTGGCCGAACTGGCGCTCGTTGGCAACCGCGACGGCGATGAAGCCGTCCGCGACGCGGATCATCTCGTACGGCGCAACCTGCGGATGAGCATTGCCCAGGCGTCTGGGTCGCTCCTTCGTCGTCAGGTAGCTCTGATTGACGTTGACCTGGACCGCGACCTGTGACTCCCAGATGGACACGTGGAGATGCTGACCACGGCCGGTCCGCTCACGATGGAAGAGCGCCGCGAGGAGCCCGCTGAGCAGGAACAGTCCGGCGGATATGTCGGACACCGGATAGCCGACCTTGTGCGGAGCTCCGTCCGGTTCGCCAATCAGTGACATGACGCCGGTATCGGCCTGGGCGATGAAGTCGTAGCCGGGCCGGGGATCGCCCGGCGGGTAGCCGGTCAGCGTGGCGGTCACCAGCCGCGGATTCGCCGCACGGAGTGACTCCAGGCTGAGATTCCACCGTTCGAGCGATCCCGCTCGGTAGTTCTCGACCACAACATCCGCCCACTCGGTCGCCAGGCGCCTGACAACGTCCTGATCGGCGCTGAGCGACAGATCGAGGCATAGCGATCGCTTGTTCCGGTTCACAGCCAGGTAGTACGCCGACTCGCCGTTGACGAACGGCGGCCCCCAGCCGCGGCTATCGTCCCCGGCTCCGCTTCGCTCGACCTTCAGGACATCTGCTCCCAGTTCGCCCAGCGCCATGGTGGCGAACGGGGCCGCAACGATTCTCGACAAGTCGAGAACCCGCACGCTCGACAGCGGACTGTCTGGCTGGCCTTCACCGGCTTCCGGCACTAGATCAGACACGTCGCTCCAACAATCTGATTAATCATGTCAATGCTCTGCCGAGGCCAGCCTGCCATGTGCTGTCGGCGGCGGGCAAGACTCTCCGTGCCGCTACGCGGGACGCAAGGAGGAAGCGCTGAGCCGCTTCTGGCAACTCTTTTGTAACAAGCTTGACATCTGCGGACCTGCGCACTTCACTTGTCGATAAGAAAGAAAAGATCGCTCTGATATATGCGGGTGGGTGACCACATGGCATCGAAGGAGCATGGGCTTCGCGCCAAGCCTCAGAAGAAGGACCCGCCTGTCGCCCGCTGGTGCGGTGGCGTCGCTGTCCGCTGGCGCGATGACATGACCACAGGTTGCCTCAGATGACCGGCGTACCGGAGCTTGCTCCGGGCCCGCTGGCCGGACTGACGGTGCTGGAGCTGGGCGACGGCATCGCCGGCGCTGCGGCCGCAGATGTTCTGGCTACGCTAGGCGCCGACGTCACTACCAAGGTGGCCGCCGGCTCTGTGCTCCGCTCTCTGCATCCGCGGGGCAGCGGGGTTTCATTGCTGTCGGCCGTGCTGGATTCGCGCAAGTACGTGATTCCTGCGGCCGGCGGGGACGAACTGGCCGAGCTGATCGCAGCCGCGGACATCGTCATCTGCGATCGAGTTCACCAGGCCGCGGCTGAGCTTCCAGGCGGCTCAACTGACTACCTGAGTTTCGTGGTCGCGCACAATCCTGCCGTCTGGGTGACGGTGAGCGCGTTCGGCCTGGCGGGCTCAAGCGCCGACTGGTACGGATCGGACCTGACCGTCGCCGCCGCAGGCGGAGTACTGAGTGCCGTGACCGATCCGGAGACCGGACGCCCCGTACGGCTCCCCGGGATGCAGGCCTTGCTCACCGCAGGTGCCGCGACGGCGCTGGCGGCCCTGCATGCGCTGAGCGAGCGGGCGGCGACCGGCCAGCCTCAGCATGCCGATGTGTCAGCTCAGACCGCGGCCCTGACTGCTGGTCCGGTCCTGCAGTGCGCCGAGCCGCTGCTGAACGCCCAGGGTGTCGGGGGCTCCCAGCGCTATGGCGCGCCTTCCGGGTTGTATGAGTGCCGGGATGGCGCAATCTGCATCATGGCGATGGAGCAGCATCAGTGGACGGCTCTCGCCAGAGCGCTCGGCAACCCGCCGTGGACGGCCGACTTCGACCGTTTCGAGGACCGGCTCGACCGGGCGGCGGAGTGCAACGCACTGCTCACCGAGGCGCTGCAGTCCTGGGACAAAATCGATCTCGAGACCCGGCTGCAGCAGGAGGGCGTGCCGGCCGGAGCGCTGCGCACTCCCGCCGACCTGCTGGCCTCACCGCAGTTCGCGAGTCGTGGCGCGCTGCGGTCAGTCAACGTTGGCGAGCAGGTGGCCCAGGTCGTTGGTGCCCCCTACCGGCTGTCAAGCGCCGCGCCGGATGACGGCGTTCCCGGCCAGTCGACGATCCGAGGTCTGAGGGTTCTGGAAGCCGGTCATGTGCTTGCGGTCCCACTGGCGGGAGCGCTCCTGGGCGCCTGCGGTGCCGACGTCGTCAAGCTCGAGGAGCCTCGGCGCCCGGACATGTACCGGACCCGCGGGCCTTACATCGACGGTCAGGCTGATGAGGAGCACTCCGCCTACTTCGCGCTCATGAATCACTCCAAGCAGAGCCTGGACGTCGACCTTTCCCAGCCCGAGGTCGTGGACACCTTGCTTGGCCGTGCCGACGTGCTCATCGAGAACTACGGGCCCAGCCGGGCCCGCCGCTACCGGATCGACTCGGTCCAGGCAGCCGGCGATCATCCGGGACTGCTCGCGATCAGCTCCTCCGGGTACGGTCACACCGGGCCCTGGTCTCACTACCGGGCATATGCCTATAACCTCCACACGTCATCAGGCCTGCAGGATCTGACCCGCGGCAGTGCAGGCCAGCCGGTCCATGTCGAAATGGCCTGGGCCGACCTCATGACCGGGTTCGCGCTGGCGACGCTGGTTGCCGCGTGGGCGGTGAGCCCAGACCGCGCGGCCGGCGCGAGCGCTGACATCGCCATGTCCGAGCTGGTGGCGGCGCGGCTGAGCGACTTCGTCGCGGCAGCCGACCTCGGTCTCGACAGCGGGTACCGGCCGGGTTCCCTCCGCCAGTCCCCGTACGCGCCGCATGGCGTCTACCCGAGCGCAGACGGCCACGCGATGGCGATCTCGGTACGTACCGATGCCGAGTGGGCGGCGCTCACCGAGGAGCTCGGGAACCCGCAATCGCTGGCGGTCGCCAGCTGGCTGACGGCCGCTGGGCGGGCGGCTGATCAGGACGGGATCGACACCGCCCTCGCGGTGGAAGTGCACCACCACCCGGCGGGTGATCTCGCGAAGCGCCTGGCGCAGGCTGGCGTGCTGGCGTCGGTGGTCCTGACAGCTGCGGATCTGGTGGCCGACGGCGGACTTCTGGACCGGATCTACCTGCCGGCGGTCGACCACCCTGTCTGGCATCGGCGCCGGCTGCTCGGACCCGCCTGGACGTTCGTCGGCCGCGACCCGATCGCCATCACTGCGGCCCCGACGCTCGGCAGTGCCCGCAACGCTGCCGATTGCTGGGCCCGGGAGCTCGCCGATGCTGTCGACGCGGTGGAGTCGGCCGTCAGCATCTAGATCTGCCGGATACGGGGCGTATGTCGACATAATCAAGTTACAAAGGAGAGGGTCACAAATGAGACATTCGACGGTGGCGGCGGCGAGCGCCGTAGCCCTGATAGGCCTCGGCCTCGCCGCGTGTTCCTCCAGCAGTCCTGGCAGCTCGGGCGCTGCCAGCACGACGAGTTCCAATAAAGCGCCGTTCACCATCCTCGCTATCGTGGCCTCGAGTGGCGCGCTGGCAGCCGTAACGCAGTCGGAACTGCAAGGGATGCAGGCTGCGGCAAAGTACGCGAATGCACACGGAGGGTTCGACGGTCACCAGGTCAAGATCACCGTCGAGAACGACAACCTTGACCCGACGACCGCGGCCAGCCTGCTGCAGCAAGCACTGTCCGGCAGCACCAAGCCCGACATGGTTTACGCGGGCACGACGAGCAACGAAGCCCTGGCTATGATGCCGATTCTGACCCAGGACAAGATCTTCTCGCTGCAGACGGATGTCTCGGATCAGACGATCGATCCGTCCACTCATCCGTATGCGTTCACAATTGCCGACTCGACAGCAGCCTTTGGCGCCGAAGTCGCCGCCGGGACGAAATCGCACTACCCGAACGCCAAAACAGTCGGCATCATCATCGGCAACGACGTGAACGGGACAAGCCTGCTGCAGAGCGAACGGCCGTCTCTGGAGAAGGAAGGCTACAAGGTCGTCGTTCAGACGTACGACCCCGTTACCACCATCAACATGACACCGCAGCTTGAGGCTCTGCGCGCGGAGCATCCGAACGTGCTGATAGCAAGCGGATTCGGAGCGCCAGCGGGCTATATTCTCAAGGCCCGTGCCCAGATCGGCTGGAACATCCCGGTCGTCGGTGACTCGTCATTCTCGGCCAACCCGCTGCCCTCAATGGCCAGCGCCGCTGCGCTGAAGGGCGTCAGTGTCCTGGCTCAGCCCAGCGCTATCTACAAGCCACTCAGCGAACAGAGCGCAGCGGTCAATGCGCTGTACAACGCTGTGCTGCCGAAGAGCGGCACCTTCGAGGTTCCGTTCACGCTGTACGGGTGCGGCTGGGACAGCGTCATGGTCGCGTCGGCCGCCGCGACTCAGGCCAAGTCCTTCACCACGGAAGCGATGACGCAGGCAATGCAGAACCTCAAGGACCCGACCAACCCTCTGTTCGTGCTCGGTTCCTACAACTACAGCGCGACCCAGCACACGCCGACACCTAACCTCAGCCAGACCACCCTGGCCAGCCCGTATACCAAGGACGGCTTGGACTTGCCGTTCGGGCAGAGCTAGGTCGGCGGCGCTTAGCTCAATGACGCTGATCTGGGCGGCCCTGTCGTCAGGGGCGATCTATGCTCTCCTGGCGATTAGCTACAACGTCGTCTACACCTCGGTCGGAGTGTTCAACTTCGCGCAGGGAGCGATCCTCGCGCTCGGCGCCTACATCTCCTACTGGGCCACGGATGAGTTGAAGTGGCCGCCTCTTCTCGGGGTACTCCTGGCCGCCGCCGTGTGCGCGGCGGCCGGAGGCCTCGAGGCCCGCATCGTTCTCCTGCCGAGGGCTCTGGAGCATGCCCAGTTGCTGACGACCGTCGGCGCGGCAACCGTGATTGTCGGGACTCTCTCGATCATCTGGACCGAGCTCGTCCGGAGTTCCACCTCACCGATCAGCAGCCGGATCTTCACCGTCTTCGGCGGGCGGATCGACTTCGATCAGTTCATCCTGATCGGCCTCGCGATCGTCATGACCGCGGGGCTGGAACTCTGGTACCGGTACACGCTGCGCGGGCGAGCAAGCCTGGCGGTCGCCGAGAACCGGAAGGCTGCCGAGCTTCGCGGTATCAATGTTCGGGCGAAGAGCTACGGTGCCTTCGTCCTGGCCGGGGCGCTAGCGGGTATTGCCGGTTCCTTCATCGGACCCGAGACCTACGTCTACCCGGAACTGGGGAACACCCTCGTCCTTATCGCGTTCGTCGCTTTTGTCCTAGGCGGCTCCGGCAGCCTCCTGGGCGGCACCGTCGGCGGCCTGATCGTCGGCCTGGTTGAGAACCTCACTGCCCGCTACATCGGCGTCAACTACACGGACCTCATCGTTCTGGGCTTGCTGCTCGGAACATTGCTCATCCTGCCTAACGGGATGTTCGGGGGCCAGCGTGTCCGCACCGTCTGAGCTGTCCGGCTTCGCCGGGCGCGCGCGCCGTCACGTCGGTGGCGAGTTGCAGCGATTCGGGCCCGTCGTGCCGCTCGTGCTGCTCGTGCTTGTCCTCATCCTGCCCTGGCTTGGCCTCAGTCAGTTCTGGCTGCTTGAAGTCGTCCTCATGGCCTCGTACGCGCTCGTCGTCTGCGGCGTCAATCTGAGCTTCGGCTACGCCGGCGAACTCGCGCTCGGCCAGGTCGGGGTATTCGCCGTCGGCGCCTACCTGACTGCCTGGCTGATGAGCAACGGCGTCAACGACATCATCCTGTGCGTGCTCGCCTCGGCCGCGGCGGGAGCCCTCGCCGGATTTATCACCGGACTGCCCGGCTTGCGCATCGGCGGCTGGGCGCTCGCGATGACCTCGTTCTTTTTCATCATCATTATCCCAGACCTGACCCAGCTGATCCCGGCCATCGGCGGTTCCATCGGGATGTTCGGGATCCCTGAGCCCAAGATTTTTAATCTGTCCCTCGGGCCTACCGGCGTTTTCGTGGCCGCGATCCTCGTGCTCGGCCTCTGGGTCACGCTCTTCCGTAACTTCGTGCTGTCGCGCCACGGCATAGCCCTCAAGATGCTGCGGGAAAGTCCTGATCTAGCAGCTGCCATGGGGTCGTCCGTCTACCGACTGAAGCTGACTGCGTACGTCGCCGGAGCCATACCCGCGGCCATCGGCGGGACCGTCTATGTCATGGCGGAGCGCTTCGTCTCGCCCAGCATCCTGACCTTTAGCCTCGCCATCGGGGTGATTGCCGGGTCGGTGATCGGCGGCGCTGATAGCATTTATGGCGCTTTGGTGGGCGGAGCCATCCTGGAGTATGTCAACTTCCAGACGAGTGCATTCGTGACCTACTCGACTCTGGTGTACGGAGCCGTCTTGCTGGTCGGCGGTGTTCTGATCGCCGGCGGGCTCGCCCGGCTCGGCCGCCGGCTGCTGACATCGGCGGGGATGAGTCCGCCTGAAGTTCTCCGTCCTGAGACACTGGCCGGCGCGGCGGATGCCCCGCTAGCTAATCTCGCGGACGTCGAGACACGGCGCGGGCGGCCTGTCATAGTTCGCGATGTCTCGAAGTCGTTCGGCGCCGTCCATGCCCTCTCGGACGTCAGCCTGACGGCCGAGCCGGGCCAGATCACAGGTCTCATCGGGCCGAACGGCAGCGGCAAGACCACGCTGCTCAACGTCATCGCAGGTGTCTATCCCGCCGATTCTGGCGAGGTCCTGCTCGGCGAGACACGCCTGCACGGAGCTGCCCATCAGAATGCCAGGGCGGGCGTGAGCAGGACATTCCAGACGCCCATCATCCCGCGCGGCCTGCTGGCCTGGGAGGTCATTGCGGCAGCCAGGTACCAGGCTGACTACCTATCGGTAGGCCAGGCGGTGCTGATGACGCCGAAGGCGCGCCGCCTCGGCCGCGAGGACAGACTCGCCTCACTGGCCGTCCTCCGGCAACTCGGGATTGGCGATCTTGCCAACGAGCCGGCGGTCAATCTGTCGCTGGGCCACCGGCGGCTGCTCGAGGTCGGGCGTGCGCTCGCCAGGAACTCCGGTGTCATCCTGCTCGACGAAGCGGCGTCCGGGCTGGACGAGGGTGACATCGCCGTCCTCGCCGCTGCTCTCCGCAACATCCGCTCGCTCGGCATGACTGCCGTGCTGGTCGAGCACAACCTGCCGCTGGTGCTGGAGGTCGCCGACGTCATTCACGTCCTTCACATGGGCTCGGTCATCGCCTCCGGGCCGCCCGACGTGATCCGCGATGACCCAGACGTCGCTGAGAGCTACCTCGGAAAGCGTCACGCCGATCGGACTACTGAGGAAACGGCGTCATGACCAGCAGCCTTGCCGATCGCTCCGCGGCGCAGGAACCGGACCCCGGGCCGCTGCTCGACGTCCGGTCGATCTCGGCCGGATACGGCGACCTGATTGCCGTCCGCGACGTCTCGGTGCAGGTCTCCGCCGGCGAGCTGGTCGCGATCATCGGCCGCAACGGGGTCGGCAAGTCGACCACCTTGCTCGCCATCGCTGGCATGCTGAAGGCGCGTTCCGGTGCGGTGATTCTTGACGGCAAGGACGTGACCTCATGGCCCGTCGTACGCAGAATCACCCTGGGCATGAGCTGCGTGCCGGAAGGCAGGCAGGTCTTCCGCCGGCGTACGGTCACCGAGAACCTGGAACTGGCTACGTACCCGCTGCGGCTAAGCCGGGCCGATCGCAGGCAGCGAGTGGACAGTACCCTCGAGCGGTTCCCCCTGCTCGCGCAGAACCGGAATGTCCGCGCGCATCAGCTCAGCGGGGGGCAGCAGCAGCTACTCGCCATCGCGCAGGCGCTGATGACCGAGCCGCGCGTTCTGCTCATGGATGAGCCTTCGGCTGGGCTGTCACCGGGCATGTTCGCTCTTGTGCTGGAGGTCATCGACCAGCTGAAGGCGCAGGGGACGGCGATCATCCTGGTTGAGCAGCTCGTGAACGACGTGCTGGAGCACGCGGAGCGACTGCTGATTCTCGACCAGGGTCAGGTAGTGCATGCGGGGCCGCCTGGTGGCGACAAGTTCGACGTCGCCCGGGAGATCTACCTGTCAAGTCGCAACCGACGCGCTCAGAAGTCCTGAGCGGCCGCGATGACCCGCTGAACGGCCAGGCCGTCATCAAAGGTGGCGAACGGCCACCCGCCTGCCGGGGGCTCCTGGCCCCGCAGCGCGGCCGCGAAGTCGCGGGCCAGCGCGGCGAACAGGCTCGGCACGTCCTGGCGGCCGCTCGGCTGCCCGGACCAGGCGCCGGGCACCGGCACGGACTCGAGCGGACCAGTTCCGCGGGCGGCCGCAATCTGCCCCGAACTATCCACGGTGAGGGTTCCGTCGGACCCGTAGGCCTCTATCCGCGTGCCACCGCCATTCCTGACTGCCCACGACCCGGCGGCCACGACCACGCCGCCCCCGGCTAGTCGACCGTGCATCACAGCCGTGTCATCGCCCGTCACCTCGGCCATGCCCGTAGTGGGGGAGGACTCGCTCAGCGGGTCGTCATGAATGAAGTCCCAGGCCAGCATCGGCTTGCGCGGTAGGGCATTCTGCTTCATGACCGCTGCGGCCTCGACCCGGCCGAAAATGTACTGGGTCAGGTCGAGACCGTGGGCCATGGCACTGGACAGGAACCCGCCTCCTTCGGATGCCATGGAGGCCCAGGTCGCGTAGTGCGGCTCAAGGTTCGGATCCAGGGCGTAGTCTCCGAACGCCGTCACCAGGACGAGCCGTAGGTCGCCCAGGTAACCGCTGGCGACGAGTTCCCGGAGATACCGGTAGCGGGTGATGTACCTCGACTGGAAATGAATCGCCGCGGCAAGACCCGATTCGGCAGCGGCTTCCGCCATCCTGGTCGCCGCGGCAAGCTCGCTGGACATGGGCTTCTCGCAGATGACGGCCTTTCCTGCCGAAAGCGCGCTAAGGGCCATAGGCGCGTGCAGCTTGGGCGGCGTGCAGATGTCCACGATATCGACGTCGGCCATCGCCAGGACGTCAGTGAAGTTTTCACACCACCGATCGGCGCCAAACTCCTCGGCTACCTGCCGTGCCCGGCCTGGCCGGTTGTCGCAGATGGCGGCAAGTTCGATGTCGTCGACCATCGCGTAGGCCGGCAGATGAACCTGACGGGCGAATCCCGTTCCCACGACCGCCACTCGCATCGCCCTGTGCCTCCGGGTGCTCGCCGGATCGTCAGCTGACGCTACGACCATTTCGCGTATAGATCAGAAGTATATAGTGTATCTGGTGCAAGAAGAGGAGATACTGGCTGGCTGAAGGAGGCAATTGCGATGCCTGACCTGCTGGTGGAGCGCCGGGGCCACGTCACGGTCTTCACCTTGAACCGCCCGGACAAGCTCAACGCGATGACCCGCTCGATGGGCCGCGAGTTCACGGCAGCCTTCGGCGAATTCGAGGTCGATCCCGATCAGTACGTGGCTGTGATCACCGGCGCGGGGGACAGAGCTTTTTCCTCTGGCGCTGATCTGACCGAGCTCGCGTCCCGGATCGAGAGGAGTTCATCGTCGCGCCCGGCCGGAGCGGTGAGCGTCGATCTCTGGGGAGTAGGGAGCAGTAAGAAACCCACCATCGCGGCAGTGAACGGTCTTGCTGTCGCTGGTGGTCTGGAACTCTCGCTGAATTGCGACATCCGCATCGTCGCAGACACCGCCTGGTTCGGGGTCTTCGAGGTCAAGCGCGGCATCATGGCCGGCATTGCTGTGAACCTGCTAGCCCGTTACATGCCGATCGGCGATGCTTTGTACATGCTCATGACGGCGGATCGGATCAGCGCGGCGGACGCGCTTAGGCTGGGTCTCGCCCAGGCCGTCGTACCACCCGGCGCGCTGATGGATGAAGCCATGCGAGTAGCCGAAATGATCGCGAGGAACTCCCAGGTCGCCGTGCAGGCGTCTAAGCAGGTGGCCTACTTTTGGCGGAACCTGGCTATTCGCGAATCGATGGATTACTACCGCGCGGTCCAGCAGCGACTGATGCTGTGCGACGACGTCATCGAGGGCCCTCGGGCTTTCGCGCAGAAACGCGCTCCTCAGTTCACCAATCGGTGGCCCGAACGCACCCGGCGTTGACTGGGCGGCGTCGGCCGCGCACGGCCGCGGCGCTGCGCCTTGATATACCGCAGGTGCGAGTGCGTGCCTCACAGCCCTCCGGTGACGGCGATATCGGTGCCAGTGACATACGACGCTTCAGGCGAGATCAACCATGACACGGTCGCAGCGATCTCGTCGGGCTGACCGATTCTGCCCAGCGGGTTCTGCTGTCCGAAGACGTCCCGAATCTCCGGCGTCGAGGTCGACATTTCTGTCTCGATTATTCCGGGCGAGACGCTGTTGGACCGGATGCCCTCGGATGCGACCTCGTTGGATAGCCCTCGCGCAAGCGTAACGAGAGCGCCCTTGGTCGCCTCATACGGGACCAGGCCCCAGTCTCCCGGCGGAGCTTGGGCTGCGAGCGAAGCGATCGTCACGATCGATCCGCCGTGACCGCCATGCGCGGTCGACATGGCTCGTACCGCGTGCTTGGCGCACAGCATCGAGCCTACGACGTTCACGCGCATCAGCCGGTTAAGCGCATCCTCATGCTGTTCGTCGATGTGCGCCTGCTCGCCGATGTAACCGGCGTTGTTGACCAGCGCGGTGAGCGGCCCCATCTGGTCCTGCGCCCGGCTGAACATCGCCTCGACATCGTCCTCGGAGGCGACGTCAGCGCGCACTGCCTTGTGCTCGGCCGCCCGTGCCGGTGATGGCCGATACGACCGACTCCGCCCCGTCCGCGTCGGCCGCGTAGTTCACGACCACTCCGTAACCATCACCAGCAAGCCGCTCGGCGATCGCGGCGCCGATACCCCGGCTGGCGCCAGTGACGATAGCCGCGCCCTTATCCTGTACAGCCGTAGTCACGAAAACCACCCCCGTGATGTACCGGCCCGCAGCCCGCCGCCGGCCGCAAAAGCGTCAGCTGCTACCTGCTCTGCTTCCGAGGTTACGCCCGATGGAAGCGCCACAGCTGTGCCGGGTCCCTCAGCCAGTGGGCCCACCGGGATCGTCGAGGGGCAGTGTGATCTGCAGAGTGGTGCCAGTTCCGGGTGGGCTAGGCGCTCGCCCTGCCTTCCCACGTCCCGGCCGAGACCGCCAAGGGCTTCACCCTCAGCGCACCGCGAGGCGAAGGCTTCTGCCATTGGCTGGCAGCCCGTTTCCTCTCCAGGAAGGAAACGTGGTCGCATCGCGGGCGGCACGGGATCGCCGCGCAGTTTTTGGTGCCCGAACGCGGCCAGCGGCCAGCGTGCGGCAGCAGTCTCAGCCGAGCCGAGGGCTAGCGGTCAGCGTCGGCGGGGGTGAGCTTGTGCATGACTGTGGCGCGGCGGCGGAGCTGGGGTGCCCGCTCGGCCGCGGTGACGAATGACTGGGTCATCGACTGGCTGGGGCCAGCCGGCATCTGGCTGTAGATGCTGTTGGATGTCTCGAGCGTGCCGCCGTCTAGCTCGACACAGTGCGGCTCGGCGTTGCTGACCGTCATCGGGGTGGACGCGTTGAACGCGAATACTCCTGCGCCGGAGGACAGCACGGTGGCATTCCCGTTGGCCCAGTCGACGAAGTCCATTGTCACGGCGACGATTGGAGACAGGTCGGTGTTGGTGACCGGATTGGTGCTGTGATACAGGTCCAGCTGGAGCAGCTTTATGGTTTTGCTGGCGATGCTGTGGCCGTTCTCGTCGTTGACGTTGTACGAGGCTCCGGTGATGTTGCCCTTGTCGTCGTTGTGTAGCGAGATGGTGAGGGTGTAGCCGGCCGGGAGCGTCGCGCCGGCCAGTGACCCGATCGACGGGAAGTAGTTGATGAGCTGGTGCACGTGGCCGGAGTAGTAGGTCCAGTTGTCGACCGCGGCGTAGAGGGTGCCATGCGGGTCCATGGTGATGACGTACTGCTGGATCCCGTCGACACCGCTGGGGGAGTAGCAGTTGAGCTGGAATGAGAACCCATCGCTGCCTTTGATGTCCTCGGTGACGTCGATGGTGGCGGTGAGGTCCAGGATGTTCGAGCAGTTGCACAGGAAGTAGTTGTTCTGACTGCCGAGGCCCCCAGTTGGGGGGTGCACCGGGTTCTCTCCGGCCGACACGTCGGCTTCGAGGAAGGCGTACTCAATGGTGTTTGGACTGTTGTTCTGGACGACCAGGTGGTACACGAGACTCTGGAGGTCGTCGCTCAGCTCGCTCCAGGTGGTGCTGATGCCTAGCTGGTTGACGTAGGGGTAGCCGCCGCTGGTCAGCGCCCATTCCCCGGTTGTGAACGACGGACTCAGCGGCATCACCTGCAGTACCGGTAGGAACTCGGTCCGGTTGGCACGGGAGAAGAACCAACCGACCGACTGACCCGGAGCGATGCTGTTGCTGCCCCACTGGCTGGCCATCGCGGGTCCTCCGCTCAGCGCCGGACGAGGGTCTTGGTGGCGGGGTCGACCCGATAGGTCTCATGCAGCTCGCGAAGAGGGCGCTCCGAGTCCTCGGTCGAGAGCTCCAGCTCGACCAGGCTCTGCCCGGCAGCTGCGACCATGCCCGCCTGCGTGAACTTGCTACCGGATGCCGTGAGGTCTGTCGCTTTGGAGATGGCCAGGATATGGCCTTCGCCGTCGTACAGTAGTGACGCTCTCATCTTTTCCCTGCTCCTTTGTTCTGGTCTTTGCTGACCCGGTCCTGCTTAGAGGTCGGACTCCAAGAAGGCGTATTCGATGGTGTTGGAACTGTTGTTCTGGACGACCATGTGGTAGATGAGGTTCTGGAGGTCGTCGCTGAGCTGACTCCAGATCGTGCTGATGCCCAGCTGGTTGACGTAGGGGTAGCCCCCGCTGGTCAGAGCCCACTCCCCGCTGTTAAACGACGGGCTTAGCGGCATCACCTGCAGTACCGGGAGGAATCCTTCCTCCTTGTTACGCACGAAATACCAGCCTGCCGATTGGCCCGAAGCAATGCTGTTGGTGCCCCACTGACTTGCCATATACGTGTCCCTTCGATTGCACCGAAGTGGTTTGACGGCAATATAACTTGGCAGCTCAGGCGCATCAAGCGATGCGAAGGGGGCTGGACCTTGAAGCAGAGCCGTGCTTCCCTGATGTGCGGGCACGAAGGGAGATAGCCATGGCTGAGCACGATCTGGTGATTCGGGGCGGCACCGTGGTCGACGGGACCGGCGTCCCGCGCCGCACCGCTGACGTGGCCGTCTCCGACGGCCGGATCACAGAGGTCGGCCGGGTCGACGGCCGCGGCAGTCGCGAGATTGATGCCGACGGGGCCGTGGTCGCGCCGGGCTTCGTCGACATCCACACCCATTATGACGGGCAGGCCACGTGGGACTCCCGGCTCCAGCCGTCGGCGTGGCATGGCGTCACCTCTGTGGTCGCCGGAAACTGCGGTGTCGGTTTCGCGCCCGTCGTCCCGGCGCACCATCAGCGGCTGATCGACTTGATGGAAGGCATCGAAGACATCCCGGGCACTGCTCTGCACGAAGGGCTGCCATGGACCTGGGAGTCCTACGAGGAATACCTCGACGGTCCTGGCCGCCCGGCAGTTCGATCTCGATATCGGCACCCAGGTGCCGCATGCCGCGCTGCGCGTCCATGTGATGGGAGCGCGAGCTGTTGCTGGCGCCGCGGCGACGGACGGGGAGGTCTCGCAGATGGCGGCGCTGGCCGCTGGCGCGGTCGAAGCCGGGGCCCTGGGCTTCTCAACCTCTCGTACGCTCAATCACAGGAGCGTGGACGGCGAGCTGACGCCGTCCTACGACGCTGGTATCGACGAGCTCGTAAGGATCGCCGCTGCGGTCGGCGGTACCGGCCGTGGCGTCTTGCAGTTGGTGACTGACTTCCTCGACATCGACGTGGATGTTGACATCATGACCTCGATGGTGCGCGCTTCCGGTCGGCCGTTGTCGGTGTCCGTTCTGCAGACCCACTTCGACCCGACTGGTTACCGCACCGTGCTGAAGCGCATCGCTGAGGCGAACGCCGCAGGTCTGGCGATCAGGGCGCAGGTCGCGGCGCGTGGTGTCGGTCTGGTCATGGGCCTGGAGCTCACGCTGCACCCGTTCATGACCAACCCGGTGTGGCAGGAGATGGCGCACCTGCCGCTCGCGGAGCAGGCTGTCAGGCTGTCGCAGCCGGAGGTCAGAGCGGCGGTGCTGGCCGCGCAGACCAAAGAGAAGAGGACAGCACTGATTGGCGGGCGGCTGATCGACAAGTTCCACCTGATGTACGAGCTGACTGACCCGCCGCAGTACGAGCCGGACCCGCGCGACTCGGTGGCCGCGCGCGCGGAGCGTGATGGCCGCGACGCCGCCGACCTCGCCTACGATCTGCTGCTGGCCGACGGCGGTGGCGGGCTGCTCTACGTGATGACGGCGAACTTCGTGGACGGCACGCTCGAGCCAGTGCGCGAGATGCTCGAGGACCCATGGTCGATTCCGGGGCTATCCGACGGCGGCGCGCACGTTGGCTCGATCTGTGACGGCTCGTTCCCGACCACGCTGCTCCAGCACTGGACGCGGGACCGCGCTCGCGGCACGGTGGGGATGGAATTCCTGATCCAGCGGCAGTGCCGCGATACCGCGGCGGCCGTGGGCCTTGCCGACCGCGGCGTGCTGGCGGCTGGCTACCGCGCCGACCTCAACGTGATCGACCTCGATGGCCTGCGACTGCGCCGCCCTGAGGTGCACCACGACCTCCCCGGCGGCGGCCGGCGGCTGCTGCAGCGGGCAGACGGCTACCGGCACACGTTCGTGCGCGGAGTGGAGACCTATGCCGACGGCATCGACACCGGTGAGCTGCCCGGACGGCTGATCCGGGGTCCGCAGGCCGTGCCCGCATGACATCGCAGTGACGGGTCCGCTCCTCGCTGCGTGCGTGATGGCGTCGCGCCGATCTAGCGAGGCAGATCGGCGGCGCGCCGTGTCCGCGAAGGGTTGACTGCGTTCGGCCGCCATCCCTACATTCATAGTGAATCGTTTCATGAACGATCCACGCTGGCTGATCGGATCCTCCGCGGAGGTCCTCGCATGGCACGCATCGCGTTACTTGATGTCCGACGGCCGGGACTAATCGCCTCGCCCGCGACGCTCTCCGCTTTCCTGTCCCGTCGATGACCGTCAGCCCGGCAAACCGTGATCGCAGACAACGCAACGTTTCTGCCTGAGGAGGAGGAAGCGTGACCACTGACCAGCCTGGCTCGCAACAAGGACTTCGGGCCAACGCCATCGGGCTCGGCGGCGACATCATCGTCGCGATAGCCAATGTGGCCCCGTCAAGCGCTGTGGCATTCACGCTTGCGCTGCTGCTCACGCTGACCGGCCTGGCATCTCCGTTAGTCGTCGTGATCGTCGGCGCGCTGATGCTATGCGTCACCCTCGGCTACTCCGCCATGAATCGCTGGCGGCCCAGCGCCGGCGCGCCGTACGTGTGGGTAGGCGAGGCGACCACGCCGGTGGCCGGGATCGGGACCGGGCTGCTGCAGGCGCTGGGGGCCACGCTCTTCAACATCGGGAACATTACTCTGGCCGGCGCGTACCTGCTGTTCGTTGTGTCCCCCAGCTCGACCTTCCCGAAGGCAGTCACCTGGCTCATCGCGGCCGCCATCATGGCAGTGCTGCTCTGGCTATCGATCCGCGGCCTGCGTCCATCGGTGTGGGTGCAGACCGGGCTGATAGTGATCGAGTACGCCTCGGTGATCTCGTTCGTGATTCTGGCCCTGATCCACGAGGCCAGCGGCGCCGGCGGGGCCAGCCTCCCGTCGATTCATGACTTCTCCTTCGCCAGCAATATCGGCGGCATTCACGGGCTGGCCAATGCAGGCGTCACCTGCGCGGTCCTCTACGCCGGCTGGGAGGCTGTCTCCGTGGTCGGAGAGGAGTCGACCAAGCCCCGGCAGAACCCGGGCCGCGCCATGATCGGCTCGGTCGCGTTCCTGCTCGTCTGGTTCACCGGCCTCATCATGGTCTTCCAGGGCGTCTCTAGCCAGAAGGCGCTCCTTGCTCATGGCGGCGACGTGCTGGCCTACGCAGGCAGCCTGCTCGCCCCCGGCCTGGCGGGCCGGATTCTGCCGCTGGCCGTGCTCATCGCGGTCATTGGCACTACCCAGCTTCAGATGACCGAGTCGAGCCGCATCCTCTACTCGTTCGCACGTGACCGCCTGCTGCCGCGTTTCCTCAGTAGGATCAGTACGACGCACGGCACGCCGTGGGCGGCTCTGACCGTCCTCGGGCTGATTCCGCCGATCTTCCTGATTCCTTACCTGGCGAGCTCGTCCTTCTTCAGGGTCATCACGGACATCATCAGCTCCGGCGGCGAGCTCTACCTGTTCATCTACTTCCTGGTCGCCATCAGCAGCGTGTGGTTCTTCCGCAGCCAGCTCAGCAAGGGCGGGCGGGCACTGTTCGTGGGCGGCATCCTGCCGCTAGCCGGCGGCCTCCTGATGCTGATCCTTTGCATCTACGGGATGACGACCGAGACCGGGGTTGTCACCGGAGTGGCTCTCGGAATCATCGCGCTGTGCTTCGTCGTCGCCTTCCTCATCGTGCGCTTGGTGAAGGACTCCCCGTTCCTGGATGAGCTCCAGCGCCGGCGGGCCGCGGGCGTAAGCGGGCCAGAGGAGGAGCCTGCCGGCGAAGGGGTGCAACAGGCACATGGCTGAGGTCCGGTTCCTGGGCTGCGACAACGACGTGTTCTGCGCCAATGTCGCAGCGCGCGCGGCTGAATTCGAGCAGGCCTCTGGCCACAAGCTGACGGTCCGCCTGCTCGACAACGATTTCTACTACGCCAACAAGCTCGGGGACTATCTCGGCGCCGCTAGCCCGGCGGATGTTTACATGTCCGGGCCAGTGCTGGTGTGGGAACAGCTGGGCCTGGGTTTCGTGCGCCCGCTCGACGAATTCGCCGGGCGGGCGACCGGGAGCTTCGACCTGGCCGACTTCTTCGAGCGCCTGATCCGCGGAAGCAGGTGGACCGGTCGCTTCGGTGATGGTCTCGGAACCGGCTCGCTGCTAATGATCCCCGTCAACTGGGAGTCCTACAACCTGGCCTATATGCCGGAGCTACTTGCCAGCGCCGAGGTGGAAGTACCGCAGACGTGGCAGGAATTCTTCGCCGCCGCCGCAGCGGTGGTCGAACGCGTCCCGGGCGCCAGGGGATTCGGCCAGCGCGGAGCTCCGGCCTGGCACACCGTCTACACGGGCTTCGCGACACAGCTCTGGTCCTGCGGCGGCCGCGACTTCGACCCTGACGGCTCATGCGCTGTCGCGTCCGACGCGGCAGTGGAGGTCGCACGAACGCTGTCGGAGGCCATCCATGTGGCCGGGCCCCCCGACTGGACCAGTCAGGCCTGGTATGAGCTGGCGATCGATTTCGCCAACGGCAAGTACGGGCTGCTTGTCGACTCCGATCACTATGTTGCGTACTTCGAGAATCCGGGGCTCTCGAATGTGGTGGGGAAGGTGCGGTACGCGTTGCCGCCGGCCGGCCCGGGTGGCATCCGGCGCGCGAACATGTGGATGTGGTCGATGGTCATGAACGGCCGGTCGCAGGTGCCCGAGGCGGCGTGGGAGTTCATGACGTGGGCGAGCAGCCCGGAGTTCCTGACCCGGGCAGCGCTGGAGGGCAACATGAACCCGACCCGGCAGAGCACCTGGTCCGATCCAGAATTCGCCGCACGCGCCGGTCAGTGGCATGAGTTTTCCGACGTGGCCATGGAACTCGTCGGCAACCTCGGCGAGGTGCTGGTTACGCCAGCCATCAACTACATCGAGGTAGCCAGGCGATGGACCAGGGCACTGCGAGACGCGTATCAGGGCGCAGGAACGCTCGAGCAGTGCCTGGCGGCAGCGGCGAGCGACATAGATCAGTTGGTTGTCCGGGCATGACGGCTCATGATTCGGCACTCGATCTGGGGCCCGGCCGGTGGCCCTAGGACTGGCTGACCGCAGGATCCTCGGCCGGACCGGCCTGAGGGTATCCCCGGTCTGCGTCGGCACGAGCCCGTTGGCGAGCATGCCGGACCACTACGGCTACGAGGTTGACCAGCAGCGCGCGGAGGCCACCATCGCCGCGGTGCTGCACAGCCCGGTCAACTTCGCTGACACATCAAACAACTACGGGGCCGGCGCCGCTGAACGTTACATCGGCAGCGTGCTGACGGCAGCTGGCGGGCTTCCGACCGGGTTCGTGCTGGCCACCAAGCTCGACGCCGATGCCGACACCGGTGACTTCTCCGCCGAGCGGGTGAAGCGCTCGACGGAGGAAAGCCTCGGGCGGCTCGGGATGGACCGCGTCCAGCTGATGTATCTGCACGACCCTGAGGACCATCTCACGTTCGCCGAGGCGATGGCACCGGGCGGCCCGGTTGCGGCCATGCTGCGCTTCAGGGACGAAGGAGTTTTTGCGCACATTGGAGTGGCAGCGGGCCAGGTTGCAATGCTGCGGGACTTCATTGCGACGGACGCGTTCGAAGTCGTACTGTGCCACAACCGGTTCACCCTGGTCGATCGCAGCTGTGAGCCGTTGATCGACGACGCATATCAGCGGGGCGTCGCATTCGTCAACGCGGCGCCGTACGGCGGCGGCATCCTGGCGCAAGGTCCGCGGACTCAGCCGCGGTACTGTTACGAGACCGCGAGTGAGCCCGTTGCAGCAGCCGTCAGCGCGATGCAGCGCGCCTGCGACGCGAGACAAGTGCCGCTGGCTGCCGCGGCGCTGCAGTTTTCTGTCCGCGATCCGCGCGTCGCTTCGACAGTCATCGGTATTTCCAGTCCGTCGCGTCTCGACGCGACCGCCGAGTTGCTGGCCGAGGAAATACCCGACGAGCTATGGGCAGAGCTGGAGTCGCTCGCCGTCGCGCCGCAGCACTGGCTGAGTTAGGAACCAGACACATGCGCGAATCGGAATGCCACCGGAGGTGATAGCGGTGCCTGACCTGACTGCGGTGAAGGACGCGCTCCGCGCACAGCAGATCGAGACTCCGTCCTGGGCATTCGGTAATTCGGGGACTCGGTTTAAGGTCTTTACGCAGCCGGGCATCCCTCGCACGCCGGAGGAAAAGATCGAGGATGCCGCTCAGGTACACAAATTCACCGGTGTCGCGCCGAGCATGGCGGTGCACATCCCGTGGGACCGCGTCGACGACTACGCAGCACTAGCCGCGTTCGCTGAAGATGCCGGGATCCGGATTGGCGCTGTCAACGCCAACGTGTTCCAGGACGATGACTACCGCCTGGGCAGCGTGGCCAACCCCGACCCGCGAGTCCGGCGCAAGGCAGCGGATCATCTGCTCGAGTGCGTCGACATCATGGACGCCACCGGATCGGCCGACCTCAAGCTGTGGTTTGCCGATGGCACCAACTACCCGGGCCAGGACAGCATCCGGTCCCGGCAGGACCGCCTGGCCGAGGCGCTGCGTGAGGTGTATGAGCGGCTCGGGCCGGCGCAGCGGATGCTGCTGGAGTACAAGCTGTTCGAGCCGTCGTTCTACACCACCGACGTGCCGGACTGGGGGACATCGCTACTGCATTGCCTTGCGCTCGGGCCGAAGGCGGTAGTGGTCGTCGACACCGGCCACCACGCGCCGGGTACGAACATAGAGTTCATCGTCGCAGTCCTGCTGCGGGCCGGCCGCCTTGGCGGGTTCGACTTCAACAGCCGCTTCTACGCCGACGACGACCTGATGGTCGGCGCGGCCGATCCCTTCCAGCTGTTCCGCATCATGCATGAGGTCGTCAGTGCGGACGCGCTAAGTCCCCGTGCGGGCGTCGCGTTCATGCTCGATCAGTGCCACAACATCGAGCCCAAGATCCCGGCGCAGATCCGGTCGGTTATGAACGTGCAGGAGGCCGCCGCCAAGGCACTGCTCATCGACACCGCCGCGCTTGCGGCTGCCCAGCGCGACGGCGACGTGCTCGGCGCCAACGCAGTTCTGATGGATGCCTACAGCTCCGACGTTCGCCCGCTGCTCGCCGAGCTCCGCACGGAGATGGGCTTGGATCCGGATCCCGTCTCCGCCTACCACCGCAGCGGCTACCAGGAGAAGATCGTGGCCAACCGGATCGGCGGCACGCAGGCAAGCTGGGCCAGCGGCTGATGCCAGCGCGCGAGTCGCAGGAGGCGCCCGCACCCCCGAACCCAGTGCGCGAGCTGATCGAGCGCAGCAACCGGATCGGGGCAGATCCCCGCAACACCAACTACGCCGGCGGCAACACTTCGGCGACGGGGACCGCTACCGATCCAGTCACCGGTTCGCCGGTCGAACTGCTCTGGGTCAAAGGCTCCGGCGGCGATCTCGGCACGCTGACTGAAAGCGGCCTTGCCGTGCTCCGGCTCGACCGGCTCCGCGCCCTGGCCGATGTCTATCCCGGCATCGACCGCGAGGATGAGATGGTCGCCGCGTTCGATTACTGCCTGCATGGCAAAGGCGGCGCGGCTCCGTCCATCGACACCGCGATGCATGCTCTGGTCGATGCGCGCCACGTCGACCATCTGCATCCCGACTCCGGTATCGCGCTCGCGGCCGCAGCCGACGGCGAAAGGCTAACCCGCGAGTGTTTCGGCGGCCGCGTTGCCTGGGTGCCGTGGCGGCGGCCAGGTTTTCAGCTTGGCCTGGACATCGCCGCGATCCACCAGAGCAACCCGCAGCTCATCGGCGCGATACTCGGTGGCCACGGGATCACGGCCTGGGGCCGAACCAGCCAGGAGTGCGAGCAGCGGTCCCTGGAGATCATCGGCAGGGCTGCGGAGTTCCTGGCGCAGAACGGTCGGCCCGATCCGTTCGGTTCGCTGGTCTCCGAGTATTGCCCGGCCGCACGCGCTGAGCGCCGCTCCGTCGCGGCGCAGCTAGCACCGGTGATTCGCGGCCTGGCCTCAACCGACCGGGCGCAGGTGGGGCACTTCTGCGACGACGAGATCGTCCTGGACTTCCTGTCCCGCAGAAAGCACCCGCAGCTTGTGGCGCTAGGTACCTCGTGCCCCGATCATTTCCTCCGTACCAAGATCCGGCCGATGCTTCTCGACATGCCGCCGTCTGCATCGGTTGACGCGATGACGGGCCGGCTGCGCGAGTTGCACGTCGCCTACCGGGCGAGCTACCGGGATTACTACGAGCAACACGCGACGCCCGGCTCCCCGGCGATGCGCGGCGCCGATCCTGCGATTGTGCTTGTGCCAGGGATCGGCATGTTCAGCTCCGGCCGGGACAAGCAGACCGCCCGGGTCGCGGGCGAGTTTTATCTCAACGCGATCAACGTCATGCGTGGCGCGGAAGCGGTGTCGTCGTACGCTCCGATCAGCGAGGCGGAGAAGTTCCGGATCGAGTACTGGGAACTGGAAGAAGCCAAGCTGCGCCGCCTGCCACCGGCACGCCCGCTGGCGGCGCGCGTCGCTCTTGTGACAGGCGCGGGGTCCGGGATCGGCCGGGCAACTGCCAATCGGCTGGTCGCCGAAGGCGCCTGCGTCGTGGTATCCGACGTCGACCGCTCCGCCGCCGACACCGTGACGGCGGAGATTGGCTCAGCCGATCACGCGGTGAGCGTCATCGCTGACGTCACCGACGAGGACAGCGTCATCGCCGCGTTCCAGTCCGCTGCTCTCGCGTTCGGCGGCGTCGACCTAGTCGTCAACAATGCCGGCCTGTCGGTATCGCGCCCGCTGCTCGAGACAACTGCAAGCGACTGGGACCGCCAGCACGACGTCATGGCCAGGGGCTCATTCCTGGTGTCCCGCGAGGCCGCTGGCATGATGAAAGCCCAGGGCATGGCAGGCGACATCATTTACGTCTGCAGCAAGAACGCGGTATTCGCGGGTCCGGCCAATATCGCCTACGGAGCTGCCAAGGCCGACCAGGCACACCAGGTCCGGTTGCTTGCCGCCGAGCTCGGCCAGTACGGCATCCGGGTCAATGGCATTAACCCCGATGCCGTCGTCCGCGGCTCAGGGATTTTCGCGGCCGGCTGGGGCGCGGAGCGTGCTGCCGTCTACGGGATACCGGAGGAGGAGCTTGGTGCCTTCTATGCGAGCCGGACACTGCTCAAGCGCGAGGTCCTGCCCGAGCACGTTGCGGCTGCCGTGGCAGCACTCGTGTCTGGCGACCTCGCCCTGACCACGGGACTGCTGATCCCCGTCGACGGCGGGGTCGCGGCAGCTTTCCTGCGCTGACGGTCTATCCCGATGACTGCCGCCGAGCTGACCACGGTCACGGCCGTTGATCTCGGTGCTTCGTCCGGCAGGGTTGTCATGGTTGACATCTCGGCCCGGGGCGGCAAGGGTGCCCGGACCCGGCTGCGTGAGGTACATCGCTTTGCCAACGTCCCCGTGCTCGCGGGCGGAACGCTGCACTGGGACATACTTCGGCTCTACCGGGGCGTGCTGGCCGGCTTGCTCGCTGCGGGCCGCCGAGCCGAGCTCGCCGCCATCGGAGTCGACTCGTGGGGCGTTGACTACGGCTTGATCGACCAGGCCGGCATGCTGCTCGGAAACCCTGTCCATTACCGCGACGCCCGGACCCGCGGGGTCACGGACATCGTGCGGGAGAAGGTTCCCGAGGCCGAGCTTTACCAGGTCACCGGCATCCAGCAGCTGCCGATAAACACGACGTGCCAGCTCGTCGCCGCAGCAGCCAGTCCCCAGCTGGCTGCGGCCAGCACGTTGCTGATGATCCCCGACCTGGTTGGTTACTGGCTTACCGGCGAGGTCGGCGCCGAAATTACCAACGCGTCCACTACGCAGCTGCTTGACGTGCACACCCGGACCTGGGCGGGATCTGTTGCCCGCAGGCTCGGCATCCCGCGGCACATCTTCCCGCCGCTTCGCGCTCCCGGCGAGCCCATCGGCATGCTGCTGCCATCCGTCGCCGAGCAAGCAGGACTTACGCCCGCCCCGCCGTTGATCGCAGTGGCCTCACACGACACCGCATCGGCCTTGGTTTCGGTCCCGGCGGCAAACCCGCACTTCGTGTTTATCTCCTGCGGCACGTGGTCGCTCGTGGGCATGGAGCTGGCTGAGCCGGTGCTGAGCGAGGACAGCAGGCTAGCCAACTTCAGCAACGAGGCCGGGGTCGACGGGACGATCCGTTATTTAAGAAACGTGGCTGGCCTGTGGCTACTGCAAGAGTCAATGCGCCGTTGGTTTGAGGCGGGCTTGCGTCCCGACCTGGGCGCGCTGCTGGACGAGGCCGCGGCTGTGCAGCCGCTCGCGGCGGTGGTCGATCCCGGCAGCGAGAGGTTCCTGGCAGCGGGTGATATGCCAGGGCGGATAGCGGCGGACTGCAGGAGAACCGGCCAGCCAGCGCCGAGCAGTCCGGGGGAGACCGTCCGCTGCATCCTGGACAGCCTGGCACTGGCGCACCGGCGCGCGATCGCGCAGGTGCAGCAGCTCTCCGGCCGGCACGCCGATACCGTCCACATTGTCGGCGGGGGCAGTCGCAACAAGCTGCTGTGCCAGCTGACAGCTGACGCTTGTAACCTTCCCGTGCTAGCCGGGCCAGCCGAGGCCACCGCGCTCGGCAACGCTCTGCTCCAGGGACGCGCACTGGGCGTGCTGCCGGCTGACCTGTCGGAACTGCGCGCGATCGTAAGCACTAGCCACCGCATAGCCCGTTTCCAGCCAGATGGGAACAGCGGGCCATGGGAAGCCGCCCAGGCCAGGCTGGATCCGGTTTGACACCTTTTCGAAATAGGATCCGAGACTGACGGTCGAAGCAGAGGGGACGCAGACTGTGAACGCGGGGGTCAGCATCAAGGAAGTAGCCGCGCGGGCCGGTGTTTCGGTCGGCACGGTCTCCAATGTGCTGAACCGGCCTGACATAGTCGCACAGCCCACCCGGCGCAAGGTCAACGCGGCAATCAAGGCTCTCGGCTTCGTCCGGAACGAGTCAGCGCGCCAGCTTCGGGCTGGTCGCAGCCGCACCATCGGGCTCGTCGTCCTCGACGTAGCGAACCCGTTCTTCACTGACGTTGCGCGCGGTGTCGAAGATGAAGCCAGCGCTTCCGGCCTGGCTGTCATTCTGTGCAGCAGCGACGAATTGCCATCCAAGCAGGATCGCTACCTTGAGTTCCTGGCCGAGCACCGGGTTCAGGGCGTACTGATAACGCCTGTCGGCGAGGTCGACGAGCAGCTGGCCGGACTGCAGCAACGCGGAATCCCGGTAATCCTCGTCGACGCCCGCTCCCCGTCAGGCGGCCAGTGCTCGGTTGCTGTCGATGACGTGCTTGGCGGTGACCTCGCTATGTCTCACCTGCTGGAAGCCGGGCACGAGCGCATCGCGTACATCGGCGGACCGCTGACGCTCCGGCAGGTGAGTGACCGTCGCGACGGCGCCACCCGGGCCCTTGAACGGGCTGGCCGCAGCGCAGATCAGCTGCAGATCTTCCAGACAGCCGCGCCGAATGTCGCGGCTGGAAGGCAGGCTGGAGAGATGATTGCAGCGCTCCCGGCACGGGAGCGGCCCACCGCGGCGTTTTGCGCGAACGACCTCACTGCGCTGGGCTTGTTGCAGGCTATGACCAGGCTCGGGCTCCGAGTGCCGGAAGATATGGCCATCGTTGGTTACGACGACATCGAGTTCGCCGCAGCGGCCGCCGTGCCGCTGTCGTCCGTCCGCCAGCCTAGGCATCAGCTCGGCCGCACCGCAGCTCAGCTGCTGCTCGAGGAAACGACGGAAACCGATACACATCGGCACCGCCAGGTCATCTTCGAACCCGAGCTTGAAGTCCGCCGATCTTCCGCGATCGGTCAAGGTTATCGCTGAATAACCGGCCGTGCCCTGGCCGGTATTTCCAGATCGAGTTGCTCTGCCGTGGCCAGCCCTCCGATGACTCCCGGGTGGCTGGCACAAAAGGCTCCGGCTCGCATACCCAGGTCGATGGCGTCCTGCATGTCTTTTCCGGTGGCGAGCGCCGCTGCCAGACCTGCATTGAATGCATCACCTGCGCCGGTCGTATCGATGGCGGCAATCGGGTAAGCGTCGAACAAGCGCGCGGGCCCTGGACCGACCCAGATGGCACCCCGCGCGCCCAGGGTCACGACGACCTCGCGCACGCCGTGGCCGATGAGTTCTCGCGCCGCGTTGACGACGTCGCTCTCAGTGAGAATCTCTCGTCCGGCCAGTTCGGCAAGCTCGGTCTCGTTCGGTGTCAGCACGTCTATCAGGCGGCAGGCGTCGGTGGGCAGCCGCTGAGCTGGCGCTGGATTGAGGATTGTCGTCAGTCCGCGTGCCTTCGCCTGCGCCGCGACTCCGACAAACAGGTCAAGGGGGCATTCGAGCTGGCAGAGTAGGTGGCTCGCGCCGTCGAACAGCCCATCGAGACTGCTGACCTCTTCGGAGCTGAGATCGGAGTTCGCGCCGGGAGCGACCGAGATGAGATTGTCGCCCGTGGCGTCGACCATGATCAGCGCGACGCCGGTGGCGGCCGTCTCGCTTTCGCGGATCCATCGGGCCGGCAGGCCCTCCGCCTCAAGGACCGCGCGCGCGGCCGCGCCAAAGTTGTCCCGGCCGAGCTTTACCACGAACGCGGTATCGGCGCCTAACCGGTGCGCGCCGATAGCCTGATTATTGCCTTTGCCGCCCGGACCGATGTCGAGCCTGGAGCCGAGCACAGTCTGGCCGCGGGACGGCAGCGCTTCGCTGAAAACGCTGAGCGACGCGTTGTAGCTCCCGACTACGACGATTCGACCCATGACCCGAGCGCTATCTGGACTCGCGCGACGTCGCCCAGGTCACTATGCCGTTCCACAGGCGACCGTAATCGGGTGAGGCCAGGTATACCGGAGGTGCCCAGTGCGGCCCGCAATCGCTCGCGTACGCGAACGCCCGGCCGGCGCCGACGGACCACAGCGTTAGCAGCGGATCTGCGCCGCAGGTCGCGATCACCTCGGCGCCCGGCCGGGCCGTCAGCCGGTTGTAGCCCAGAATCGGGCCGAGTGTTCGCGCTCCGCCGAGAGCGTCATGATCGTCGGCGACGATAACTGGGTCGACACCCTCCGGCAACTCGACTCTGTCGTCGTGGGGAGAGATGACGACCGGCAGGACATCTTCTATCGGCGTGGCCGCGAAGTGGGCACGCCCTCCGAAGCCCCCGAACGACAGATAGCCGCCGATCATGCCGAGCGCGCCGCCTGCCCGGACCCACTCAGCGATGCTCGCGAGCGGATTCGTGCGCGGCTCTCCGCGTACGAACGTTGCCGGCGAAAGCAGGAATGTGTTGGTGCCGACGTCGCTCAGCAGAAGGAGATCGAACGCGTCAAGGTCGGCCGGCCAATCGGTCGCGACGAGATGCGCGGGCAGGTGAACGAATTCGTGGCCACCGTCTGTCAGCGCACGTGAGATCCACTCTGTGCCGACTTCGTAGCCGCCGTGAGTATAAGAGTCGAACCCCTTCACCTCGATCGAGTAATGGAACCAGGATTCACCGACCAGCAGAACACGACTCACCGACTTGCCTCCGTCGCTGTAGCCATGGTCGCTGTGGCCATGGACGACATCTAAATGGTCAGGGCTTGGTGCCAGTGGTAGCAAGCCCGGTACGTGCCTGGATTACGTAAAACGGCAGCCGATCCTCGGGGCAACGGCGGCTAGATTCCGTACACCCGCGCTGCGGTCCCGGCGAAGACAGCTGCTCGCTCTGCCTCTGACAGGTCTGCCACCAGCGTCTGCGTGAGCGCAACCACGCTCGCGTAGTCGCTGGCGAGCAGGCAGACCGGCCAGTCGGAGCCGAACATGACGCGCCCGGGCCCGAACGTGCTCAGTATGACGTCGGCGAAGGACCGGAATGCCGCCGGAGGCGCGCCGCGTGCCGCTTCAGTGACGAGACCCGACAGCTTGCACGCAGTGTTCGGGTGCGCTGCAAACTCTCGGAGCGAGCCGGCCCAGGGCTCCAGCTCGCCGTCGGCGATCGGCGGCTTGCCGGCGTGATCCAGGATGAAGAACAGCTCGGGCACGGCGGCGGCAGCGGAACTCGCTGCCGGAAGCTGATGAGGCCGGATTACCAGGTCGTAGCACAGGCCGGCCGCAGCGACGGCGCGCAATCCGCTGAGCACGTCAGGCCGGCGGAGCCAGCCCGGATCGGGCTCGGACTGGACCTGGTGCCGGATGCCGGACAGATAGCGCCCGCCAGGCCCGGACGCCAGGGCTGCCAGATCGTCGGCTATCGACTCGGCGGTGAGGTCTGTCCAGCCCACCACCGCGGAAACAAGCGGATCGGAGACTGATAGCGCGAGCATCTCAGGCGTCTCGTCCCTGACTGTCACCGTCTGTACGAGCACCGAGGCGGTCACTCCAGCCCGTTCCGCCTCGGGCCGCAGATCGGCCATCGAGAAGCTGCGGCGAAGGGAGTTCATTTCAGGTCCGCGAATCCAGTCCTGGTCGCGGACAGTCAGGTCCCAGACATGGTGATGGGCGTCGATAATGTTCATAGTTCCGTCCCGAGCGCGTCCCACAGGGCGGCAGGGATCTCCGACTGCCAGAGCGAGACCGCATCTGTGATCTCTCCGGCGCTGCGGGCTCCGATGAGGACGCTTGCCACGGCGGCGTCGCGCAAGGGGAACCGGGCCGCTGCTGCCCGCAGCGGGACGCCGAACTGTGCGCAGATCGCCTCCAGCCGCCTGGCGCGAGCGACGAGGTTGCTGGAAGCCGGCAGATAGTCGTAGTGCGCATTCGCGGCCGGCGCCGCGAGCAGACCTGAATTGAACACGCCGGCAGCGAGGACGGACACTCCCCGGCCACGCGCCGCGGGCAACAGCTCCCGGCTGGCCGACCGATCAAGCAGCGTGTAACGGCCGGCGACCAGGACGACATCGACATCTGTGTCGGTGACGAATCTGGTCAGCATCTCGGCCTGGTTCATGCCGGCACCGATGGCCCGGACGCAGCCTTCCGCGCGCAGCCGTTCCAGTGCCGGGTAGGCCTCGCGGAGCGCCTGCTCGCCGTGGTCATCGGGATCATGGATAAGCGCTACGTCGATGCGGTCCACGCCTAGCCGGTCCAGGCTTGCCTCCAGGCTGCGCCGCACGCCGTCGGCGCTGTAGTCCCGCACCCGCCGGCAGGTCGCTGGCACGGCGTACCCTTCGGTGTCCTGGCCGTACGGCGGGGAAGTCTGTTCCAGCAGGCGGCCGACCTTGGTGGAGATGACGTACTGATCCCTCGGGTAATGCCTCAGCGCGGCGCCGAGCCGCCGCTCCGACAAGCCCAGCCCGTAGTGCGGCGCAGTGTCAAATGTCCGGATCCCGCCGCTCCACGCCGCGGCTACCGCATCGGCCGCGGCGTCGTCGCTTACCTCCGCGAACAGGTTGCCGATCGCCGCGCCGCCGAACGAGAGCTCGGTGGCGCGGACCGCCGAAGTGCCCAGCTGCCGCGTGCCGAGCGGCGCGGCGATCACGAACCGGTCCGGAGGCGAAGCCCGGCCATCCCGCCGTCGATCGCCAGCGCGGTGCCGGTGACGGACGCTGCTGCAGGACTTGCCAGGTAGACGATGCCTGCCGCGACCTCCGCGGCGCTTACCATCCGGCCCATCGGCTGGCGGGCCGCCAGCGCGGCGCGCTCGGCCGCCGGGTCGCGGGCCTGATCGAGCAGCCGGCCGATCCACGGCGTGTCGGCGGTACCCGGATTCACGCAGTTGACCCTGATGCCCTCGGCGAGGTGGTCTGCCGCCATCGCGAGCGTCAGCGACAGCACCGCGCCCTTAGTGGCCGAATAGAGGGCGCGCTGCGGCAGGCCTGCGGTGGCAGCAATCGAGCAGGTGTTGACGATCGCGGCGCTCGCCGACTGGCGGAGATAAGGCAGCGCAGCCCGGCTGACCCGCACGATGCCCAGGACGTTCACCTCAAACACGTCGCGCCACTGCTGGTCAGGATTGTCGGCCACGGTGCCGACGGCTCCGATGCCCGCGTTATTGACCACGATGTCGATGCCGCCTAGCCGGCCCGCCGCTGTCCCGATAGCTGACCGAACGGACTCGTCGTCAGTAACGTCGGCACGCAGGCCGAGGAACTCCTCACCTGGCGTCAGGTCGAGTACTGCGACGCGTGCGCCCCGCTCGGCGAGCAGGCGGGCAGTCGCCAGGCCGATTCCCGATCCGCCTCCGGTCACCACCGCGACTAGGCCGGTCAGTTCGCCTGCTATGAGGTTCACCCGGGACTCCCTGCGCCGCTGGCGCCAGCTGACTGTGCGGTCGCCGTCCAGGCTGTGCCAGGCGGAGCGGCTGCCGCCGGGGCGGCGCGGCTGGCTTCGGTCACTGGGCCTCCTTCATTGCGTCGTGCAGGATGCGTTCTCGCGTCGTCGGCTGGGACCCTGCGCAGCCTCAATCCGGGCGGCAGTGCAGACTATGTCATTCGACCTTTCAGTAACGGTCGTTCGTCATCAGGCTCGGCTTCCGGGCGGTAGCCAGTCGCCCACTTGCGATTATCGGAGTGAACCATGACTTTCCCCGTTTCGCCCGCCTCGCCGGCGCTCCAGGCTAGAGCGGCGGCGCGTCGGCAGCGCTGCATCGCAGAGGCGGTGCGCCGCCCATGACGTCGGCATCTCCGCACGACCCCATGGCCGCTCTCAACGAGGTGCTCAGTGAGGTGATCGATGTAGTAATGGCGCTGCGGCAGGCGCATCGTAAGGTGCCGGAAACCCACGAGCTGCACGCCGAGCTCGACCAGCTGTTCAGCGACGCACGGACATGGGCCGAACTGCTGATGGCGGCAGACACTGCTCGTGGCATCTCAGCGCTGGACTATATGCCGAGCGTGGCAGGCCGGCAGCGTCCTGACCTGTGGCACGGTCAGGCGAGCGACGGGGAGGTCCGCCGGGTGGTGACCGAGCAGCTGGACCGACTTGCCGAGCACCTGCGGGTGGCGTTGTCAGAGCAGGACGACGACAATGTCCGCGAGCTGCTCGGCCGCATCAACGCCGAGCTGCAGTCGCACCTCGACGCCCTCAGGAGGCCGTGACGCGTGGCGAGGCCGCCTCGGGGACGCGCTGGGCCACACGCAGTTGGCGGTTCACCGCCAGCATGGCTGCAGCTGCCAGCGGCTCGTAACCCCGTTTCGCTCCCATCTCGGACCACCTGGAGAAAGGACCCCCGATGCCTGGCCTTGCAGTTGTCACCGGTGCTTCCTCCGGGATCGGCAAAGCCTACGCCGAGGAACTCGCATCTCGCGGCTTTGACCTGATCGCCGTCGGCCGCCGCAAGGAGAGGCTCGACGAGCTTAGAGCGTCACTCGCCGGCGTCACGGTCGAACTGCTCGTGGCAGATCTCGCCACCGACGACGGCATCGACACTGTCGCCGAAGTGTGCGGGACCCGGCCGCTGACGATCCTTGTCAACAATGCCGGCGTGGCACACTACATGCCGTTCGCAGAGCTCCCCGCAGACAAGGCGGCTGAGCTCATCCGCGTCAAGGAACTCGCGCCCACGATGCTCACCCGGGCAGCCGTTCCCGGCATGCTCGAGCGCGGCGAAGGCACGATCATCAACGTCGCCGGCATGATCGCCTTCAGCGGGCCGGCGCCCGGAGCAAATGCCCCGCCGGGCCGTCTATACCGGAACGCTCGCTCACTCGGTCGCCTGGACCCAGCAGCTTCACGCCGAGCTGGCGGCAGACGGCATCAAGGTTCAGGTCGTCTGCCCGGGCGTGGTCGCCACCGAGTTTCACTCGCGTCAGGGCGTGGACCTGAGCGCCTTCCCGCGCATGTCGGCGGAGGATGTCGTCACCGCTAGCCTCCGCGGCCTCGAGCTCGGGGAGATCGTCTGCGCGCCAGGCGTCGAACACCTCGGCCTGCTACAAGCCGTCTTCGATGCCGACCTTGCTGCCTTCAAAGCCCAAAGCCCCGAGCTCGCACAGCGTTACCAATCGCCGTAGGCATCAAGGCTAACCGACGCCGGCGCTTTGCTGCCCGGGGAGGTTTCCCCTGGTGTCTGGTGCGCGGGAGTGGCAGCCTTTGGTGCTGGCCGGGCGCGCGGAGTGCGCGGCAGGGATCTGAGTTCTGGGCCTGGGAGCGGCGGTGACGATGTCGGGTCGGGTGCTGACCGGGAGCTGGTGGGGCCGCCTGACGTGCCGGTGGCCGGTGCAGCGCGGTGCGCTGGTAGTCGTGGCGGTCGCGGTGGCGTGTGCCGGATTGTTTTGTTCTGCCGGGGCGGCGCGGGCGGAGGGTGCGGCCGGGACGCCGGCGTTGAGCTGGGGCAGGGCGCAGGCGCTGCGGGGCATCCCGGCGATCCACGGCGTGAACCCGAATGTCCTTTTCACTTCGGTCGCGTGCTGGTCGGTGAACAACTGCGCTGCGGGCGGCTCCTTCAGCGGGTCGGAGGCAGCCACGTTTCCGTTTGTGGTGACGGAGCGGAACGGCCGGTGGAGCAGGGCGGAGGTAATGCCCGGCCCGGCGGCGCTGGGCACTCGCGGGCGGGTAACCGCGGTGTCCTGCGCGGCGGGTGGGTACTGCGTGGCTGGCGGGTACTTCACCGGCCGGTACAACCGCACTCATTCTTTCGTGGCGACCTTTAAGAACGGCCGGTGGCAGAAGGCACTGCAGGTGCCTGGTACGAAGGCGGCGGTCGGGAACGCCAGTACCAACGCGGTGTCGTGCCCGTTCGCGCGCCAGTGCGAGGCCGCGGGGCAGGATGCGAGCGGGGCGTTCGTGGCCCGCCAGGTGAAGGGCATCTGGCAGGTTGCGCAGCGACTTCCTGGCCTGGCAGCGGTGCGGTCGCTGTCCTGCTGGTCGGCGGTCAACTGCGTCGCGACTGCGGGAGCGCCGAGGCAATTCTATTCACTGTCGGTCAGCGAGGTACACGGCGTCTGGGGGACAGGGACCCAACCGCCCGATGGTGGCTGGGTAACTTCAGTGTCGTGCGCGCGGGATGGCTACTGCGCTGTCGGCGGCTGGAACCAGGCTGGGGCGTATGTGGCCAGCTTGCGGAACGGTACCTGGGGCGCGACGATGACCTGGCCCGGATCGTATCCGGTGGAGTATCTGTCGTGCCAATCGGCCGGCAACTGCACCGCCGCCGGCTCGACGTTTGTGGTGAACGAGGCCGACGGCGTCTGGGGCACGCCTCAGAATCTCTTCGGCCCCGGGATCACAGCGGTGGCGGTCATGTCCCTGTCGTGCGGCTCGGCGGGTAACTGCGCCGTGGGCGGAGGATACGCCCTCAACAACGGGCGCGGCGAGCCGTTCGTGGCGAGCGAGGTCAACGGTAGCTGGACCGGGCTCACGCCGGTACCCGGTGTGATGGTCCTGGTCAGGCATCGCTCGCCGAATAATCGCGCCTACGCCTTGTCATGCCCGTCGGCAGGCCACTGCACTGCAGTCGGGACCTACTCCGACATCGACAAGCGCCAGCTCGGGTTCGTCACCGGGCCTGCCTAACCCGGCGGCCGGGCGCACGCTCAGGCGAACGAGCGGCCAGACAGCGGCAATCAGATCGTGAACGGCGGCACTGACGGAGGGCGTGGGAGTGACGATGAAGATGACCGTTCGCGGGTCAACCTGCCAGTTGCTGGCCAGAGCGGGGACTGCTTGCCTGCTGGCTGCAGGCATCGGAGCGCTGCTGATGCCGGGCGCTGCTCAGGGGGCGGCCGGTTTTGTTCAGGTGGCGGCGAAAGTTACGTCGGCCTGCGCGGCCCCGGTGGTCAGCGGCGCGACCGCGACGGTCACCTGCAGCTACACCGGTGGCGCGCAGTACTGGAGCGTGCCGGCCGGGGTCACCCAGGCGACGTTCATCCTGTACGGCGGCGCGGGTGGCACTGATAGCGACAGCGGCTCCGCCGGGAGCGGCGCGGAGGTGACCGGCACGCTGCCGGTCACGCCGGGCTCGGTGCTGCAGGTGAACGTGGGCCAGGCAGACGGCGGGTTCGGCGGCGGGGGCGGCGGCTCTAACAGCGGCGGTGGTGCCTCCGACATCCGCGACGGTGCCTATACGCTCGCCCACCGGCTGCTGGTGGCTGGCGGGGGCGGCGGCGGCGGATTCGACGGCTTTGTTGGCGAGTGCACTGGCCCTGGCAGCTGTTACGTTGCGGGCGGCCCTGGCGGAAATGCTGGCTCTCCAGGCGGAACTGGCGCATCCGATGTTGGCGTGTGCGACGACACGTTGGTCCCCGCCGGCGGCGGGGGGCCGGCGCGGCCGCGATGGGCGGGGCCGGCGGCGCGGGCAACGGCTCAGGCGACGGATGCGGCGGAACAACCTCTGGCAATGGTGCCGCTGGCAGCGAGGGCAGCGGCGGGGCCGGCGGTAACAGTGAGAACGGCGGCGACGGCGGGGGCGGCGGCGGCGGCTATTACGGCGGCGGGGGCGGCGGCGGCGGCGCGTGGGACTCCGACGGCGACGACTCGGGCAGTGCCGGCGGGGGCGGCGGTGGTTCCAGCTATACCGGTTCAGCGACCGGCGCGTCGGTCTATGACGATCCGGCCAGCCCGCCGCCGGGCGGGAACGGCGAGGTGATCATCAGCTACCAGCCGGTGCTGTCGGTGACCGATCACAGTCTGCCCGGCCAGGAGACAGCGGTGTCGTGCCTGACCGCGTCGCGTTGCGTGGCAGTCGGCTCGCGTAATTCGCACGGCGTGGTAGTGACCCTGGCCGGCGGCGCGCAGAAATACACGGATCTGCTGGGCGGCTCGTCAGTCATCTCCTCGGTGAGCTGCCCGTCGAGGTCGGGGTGCTGGGCGATCGGCCGTCCCGGCCGCGGCGCCGGGGCGTTCCTGGTGAAGATCGGCGCCGGGGAACGGCCCGCCGCAGAGCGGACCCTGCCGGTGCCGGCCGGGACGAGTCTGGGCCTGATCTCGTGCGCCAGCATGACCTCATGCCAGGTCGCCGGGACCGACAATCGCTTCCGCCCGGCGCAGATCGAGATCGGCACCTGGAACGGCACCCGACTGCACGTATCCGGGCTCCCGGTCACCGGCGGCACGCAGGTGTCGCTGACAGGCCTGTCCTGCTGGCATGGTGACTGCGAAGCGGTCGGTTCCGCCATGGTGGGGTCGGTGAGCACCGGCCTGATCATGACCAGGCCAGGCACCGTGAACACTGACAGCGGTTATGCGCTCAGCAGCATCTCCTGCGTCAGCGCGACGAGGTGCTACGCAGCAGGGGCCGACGTGCTCGTGACAGTGAATGACGGCGTGCCCGCGGACCCGCAGTTCGTGGCCGGCGGGTGGAACGGCAACGCGATCGAGTGCGCCGGCGGTGACTGCGAAGCCGCCGGCGGGGAAGTATTCGGTCCGGCCTATGCCGACGTGCTGGTGAGCCTGACCGACGGGACGGCGGGCGCGCCTGTCGTCGTGCAGACCGGCCAGGGCTTCTCCGGCATCGCCGTGCGCGGCAGCGCGGGCTTCATTGCCATCGGCCTCGGGCCTAGCGGCGGCTCCGAAGACACCGTCGGCTAGATACCCTCCGACACCGGCAAGCCTGCGCTGCTATGTGGCGGAGTAGATGTGCGTTAGCCAGTTCTGGTTGTAGTACAGGCCGGTGAAGTTCTCGTAGACGTACTTATTCTGGATGGCCATGACGTCGTTCTGCCAGAACAGGCCCAGATACGGTAGCTGCTCCTGGGATATCTTGAGGATCTGGTAGATGTCGGCCCCGCGCTGAGCGCTCGTCGTCGCGGCGCCGGCTTCCTGTATCAGTTTGTCGACCGTCGGATCCTTGAAGTTCGCCAGATTGAAGTTATTCTTCACTGCGAATGCACTCGGGTAGGACAGGTTGAGATAGTCGGCCGGATCAGCATAGTCAGGCGTGTACAGCACGTTGACGATTCCAAGGTTCTTATGCGCGTACAGGTTGGCTAGCCAGTCGTTCGAGGTGACCTGCTGCACCGGCATATTGATGCCCAGCGCCTTGACGGTGGTGCTGAGGCTCTCCAGCGTCTTGACGGTAGCCGGGAAGTTGGACGGCACCAGAACATTGTTCGTGGTGAATCCGTGCGGGACCGATGACTGTGCCAGCTCGCTGCGGGCCATGGCCAGGTTGTACGGGTACGACGGAAGCTCCGCATACAGCTTCTGGACCTGCGACTGAGGCAGGACCGCCCCCCATTGCTGTGGCGGGACCATAGTCACAGCGGGCTGTCCGTTGCCATCAAGGAAGGCCTTGACGTAGCCAGCCCTATCGGCCGCGTAGGCAAAGGCCTTGCGCACGTGAATGTCGTTGTACGGCGATTCGCTCATGTCGAACGAGAGGAACGACACCGCCATGCCGGGCGCCGAGTAGGTCCGGATGGTGCTGACCTGCTGCCACTGGGTGGTGTCCTGCACGGGCACGCCGAAACAACCGCTGGCCTGGCCGGATTGGATTGCCAGCAACAGAGTCTGGGGGTCGGCGATGCACGTGAACGAGCACTTGTCCACCACCGGACGCGGTCCCCAGTAAAGGTCGTTCCGCTCGACGGTGGCGCTTGTGCTATTCGGAAACGCGGTGACCTTGTACGGCCCGGTCCCCATGATATTCACGGTTGCACCAGGGGTGCCGAGAGCCTTTCCGGCGCTCTCGACGAAAGCTTTAGAGAGAATAGGCGCAAAGGGCAGCGCGTTGGCGACCAGCGGGTCAGGCCGCTTGAGGTGCGCGGTTACTTCATTCGCTCCGGTCACGGTATAAGCAGCGACGTTGACGAAGTAGCCGCCAATCTGGGATCCGACTTTCGGATCTATATGCCGCCCGAGCGAGAACGCCACGTCCTCGGGTGTCATTGGCGTGCCGTCCCAGAACTTCACGCCCTGCCTGATCTGGAACACGTACTTGAGTGCCGGCTCGTCGTAGGACCAGCTCGTGGCCAGGAGTGGCTGCAGGCCCAGGGAGTTGGACGGCGTCAGCAGGCCCTCGAGGCCAACGACCTGCACGCACTGGGTGTTGCCCTCGAAGGCTGTGGCGATATCCAAGCCGACAATGGTGGACGTTGGAAGCGCCCAGGCCAGGCTGCTGATGGACTTGCTCGATGCTTTGCTGCTCGTCCCCGTACTTGGCGACGTGGAGCCCGAGTTGCCGCAGGCGGCGAGCAGGCCCGGGACCGCGAGTGCCGCGCCGCCGATGCCCAGTCGCTTCAACGCCTCGCGGCGGCCCAGCGGGGCTGAAAGCCATGACGGCGTTTCATTGGATGTCATATCGGACCCAGTCCCCTCAGTTGAACGCTCGCCGCATCGACAGCAGCCGGCTTATGTTCCGATCGGACTCCTTGTCGCCGCACCTTGCGGCTAGTTGCGTGAAGAAATGGTAAGCCCCGTTACGTGACGGGCACATGCTACAGAGGTGGCATAGCCCCGCCGAGGCTTGCTACCGCTGTCGCAGATACTCCGTCGCGGCATCGGATTCGCTCCGCGACGTGCTTCGCCATGCCGCGGCAACCCGCCCTCGAGCTACCTGCACGCATCGGGGAACGACTGCGCGGCGTGGGGCCGCCTGCCGCTCAGGCCGGGCTGACGATCGCGCCGCGCACGCCGTCGACCTCGCGGTCGCTAGACGGCTCGATGGAGACCCGCAGGCCCTGGTCGGTACATGTCCAGGCCAGGTACTTCAGAACGCGCTGGCCTTCCTCGCTGGCCGCGGACAGCGGCAGCGCCTGGCCATGGGAGTTGATGACGCACGGGATGACACCAATCTCGCTGACGCCGCCGGCGGTGATATCGGCCCAGGCAACCATCGTCATGCGTGAGTCGGGATGCATTGGCAGCTGTGGCCAGCCGGGACGGACCGCGAGGCCGTAGTAGTTGTCCGGCTGCCCGGCGGGCACCTCGCCGACTAGATGCGCGGGCAGCCGCTCGAAGGTCCGCTGCAGGTCGAAGATCAGATGACCGAGGCCGTAGAAGATCGGACGGCCGCGGTACCACTCGATGCCCCGGAGTAGGTGGTGATGGTGGCCGGCAACAATGTCGGCGCCGAAGTCGATAGACCGGTGCGCCACGCGAAGCTCGTGATCGGTCAGGTACGCCGGCCGGGTCCAGTCGCCCCAGTGGAAACTGACCAGCACAACGTCCGCGTTACGGCGGGCGGCAGCGATGCTCGTCTCGAGTGCAGCGAGGTCCTGCTCGTCGGTAAACGTCCGGACGTTCGGCAGCGCCCCAGGTACCCAGTTATAGGGATCAGCGTCCTCGTAGAGGTTGTAGCCGCGAACTGGGGCCAGGCCAGGCCAGTCATCTCGGGCCTCATACCCGTACGGGAAGACCGACGCGGCTGCCAGTACCGCGATCCGCAGTCCGCGAGCCTCGACGATGGCCGGCGCACGCGCTTCCGCGAGGTTAGCGCCGATGCCCGCAGCCGCGATTCCGGCGTTGCGCAGATGGCGAGCAGTCTCCAGCATCGCAGCGTGCCCGCCGTCAACAATGTGGTTGTTCGCGCAGCTCATCACCGAGAACCCGGCGGAAGCTACGCCTGCCATATTGGACGGGTCGACGATGACCGCGGCACCGACGTGGGGTGGCAGTGAAGCTGTCGCCGAATACACACCCTCGCAGTTGCCGAACAGGACATCGCCGGCCGTCAGCACACCGCGAATGTGGGTGAAGGCATCCTGAGGGTCGTCGCGGTCGACGAGCACGTCCCCGACCAGGAGGACTCGGGCTGTACCGTCGGCAGCATTCATCCTGCATCCGGCTTCTGAATGCCGGGCGGCGTGGTGAGCTCATCCCAGTCCACAGCGCCCTCGAAGGCATACCCCGCCCGCAGCACCACGTCGTCCTCGTGTCGGCGCCCGACGATCTGAAGCCCGACCGGAAGCCCGGCCGATAGCGCACACGGGATCGTCAGCGCCGGAAGGCCCACGAAGTTGAAGGGCCAGAGGTTCTCGATCAGCGAGTTGAGCGAGTCACCGAGGCCACCACCAGTGAGCGACAGCTCGATGTCGCGCTCACGTGAGTCCGATTCCTCATACGGCGGAGCAGTGACCGGCACGGTAGGCATGATGAGCAGGTCGACGTCCTCGAACGCCGCTTCGTATGCCCTGACCAGCAGGCTGCGGAGATTGGCGGACTGGCAGGCGAGAAGGCCAGCATCCTGCTCGATCACGTAGCGCCCGAGCATCGCCTCGGCGGCCACGTAAACCGGCAACTTCGCCCCCCGGCGTCGCGCCGCCAGCACGGCCTCGACCAGCTCGGCCGGCACAAATCCGCTACCCGGAGCAGTGAGGCCCATGTCGTACCAAAGGCCCGCAGCGGTGATGAGCAGCGGAATGGCGACCGCCGCGGCACTGGTGTGCAACGGAACGCTCACGTCACTGACAGCAGCTCCGCGCGACCGCAAGACGTCAGCGGCGCCGAGCACCCCGTCCCGAACGCCCGGCTGCGTCGCCGCCGAAAAGCCTTCGGCTAGAACTCCGATCCGCAGACCTTCGAGTGGGATTGTCAGGCCACTAGTGAGCTGCGGCGGCGAGCGGTCAGGATCCTGGCGGCTGTCGTACCCGTCGGAGCCGGCCACTACCTCGGTGACGCGAGCGACATCGGCAACACTAAGCGCCATCACACCCAGATGATCATGCAAGAACTCCATGCCGAACGCGCCCGTATGCGGGATCAGGCCGTGCGTTGGCTTCAGGCCCGCGACGCCGCACCAGCTGGCTGGCAGCCGCACAGATCCGCCCTGATCTCCGCCAAAGGCAACGTCGAGAAGCCGGGCGGCAACCGCAGCGCCCGAGCCGGACGAGGACCCGCCGGCTGAGCGGGACTCATCCCAGGGATTGAGCACGCGGCCGTAGTCCCGGTATCCGCTGAAGGCCGGCCCCGCACGAAAACGCCTCCATGTTGAGCTTGCCCACGATCGTCGCGCCCGCGCGGAGAAGCCGGGTTACGACGGTCGCGTCGAAGCTCGGCACGTAACCCTCGAGGAACCGGCACCCGAACGTCAGCGGGACTCCCGCGACGCTGATGTGATCTTTCAGCCCGACCCGCGTCCCGGACAGAATTCCGCCCTGCGGGCCCTCGGCATGGCAGCGGGTGATGAACACGTTATAGGGGTCCTCGGACGGCAGGGCGGCCCGGACATCAGTACGCGGGACGTCGGTGCGCGGCAGCTGCGGTACATCGCCGAGAACGCCCGCGGGAATGGCGACCTCGGGCAGCGCGGCAGCTATAAAGTCCCGGACGAGCTCAACCTCGCGCGGTTCGAGCCCGACGCCCATGGCGCGGCTCAGTGCAGCGACATCGTCAAGAGTTGGCGGCGTGAACATGACTATCTGGCCTCGCGCCCGGCAGGCGGTGGCAGATCCAGACCTCGCATGCTTCGCGAGCATGGCAAATCTCGCCGGAGATAGCGACCTACATGTGTATGACATCGGACCGCAGCGGTTAGTCAGGAAGACATGCGCTAGCGGGCCTCTGGCCCGGTGAGTAACCGTGAGTACTTCTTGCTGGCCGTCCAATCGGGCCCGGACCGGGCACGATTCCCGGCGCGAGCTGCCACTGCTCGGCATCGCCCGTGATGCCTTGATCTATCAGGAAAGCCTGCGGCCAATGGGTGCCCCGATGACGGCCTGGAGCAAGCATGCGCTGGTATTCACGACCAGTACCGGCAATCCCGTTGAGCCCCGGAACCTCGGACGGTCCTTCGACCGCATCAGGGGGAGTGCGGGCATGCGGCCGATTCCGCTGCAGACCTGCGGCACACATCCGCGACGCTGCTCAAGACCCTGGGAGTCCCGCCGCGAGATGCGATGGAGAGCCTCGGGCACTCTCGCATCGCGGTCACCATGGAGGTCTGCGCCGCCGCCGACGAGAACAGCCGCCGCGAGGCTGCCGGCCCGATCGCAGGTCAGCGGCCGCACGTTGTATCCGTGATTGACCGCCACTTCCCGCCCGACACCATCACATCGGGCACGGATCGGGCACGAGCCTTATGGTTGCAAATCACCGGCGCTGGGCGGCCAGGGGCTGGCTTTCCTGCTGGTATCGGGCACATCCCAGCCGCGGGCTGGCCCGGCCAGCATCCGGGCCATCGCGGCTCCCAGCGCCAGCCACGCGGCACAGATTGCCAGCTCTCCCCAGCTCACGACAGCAGGGCCGTAATCATTCAGAGAGCACCCGCCCTGACCGCATGCCTGGGTCAAATAGCGCGCTGGGTATTCTGACCAGACATAGGCCAGGTGCATGAGCTCGAAGCCCGCTGCCCACGCACCGGCCCACGCGGCCGCCCGGAGCCAACTGTCTTGCCGCCCGCTGCGGAGGCGAACGAACCCGGCGATCAGCACTAGAATAGGCAGTACCAGCCATGCCAGCACCGCCAACCATGCAGCGATGAGGATCACCTGGGGCTCTGTATTCCATTGAGGAATCCAGAAGTCGGAGTCCGTGTACGGCTTCGTGGTTATGAAAAAGGAGTAGCCCGCTCCGGCAGTTCCTATACCCGCCCACAGAATCGACAGCCACCAGACCACGCCGCGGACGCGTATCCCGCCGATGACCAACGCCCGCGCATCGCGGAAGGAAGGCCATCTCCTGCCAGGCGGGCTGGCCTCCAGCAGGGTGCCAAGCATTTCCTCGGCCCGCTTGCGTCGGTACCAGGCGGGATAGGCGCGCAGCAGCCAGCGGCAGTGTCGCTCCAGCCGGGTCACGCTGGTCTCGCCTTCCGGGCACAGCCGCCCGCCTTGAGGTGGCGGCCCCGGGCGGTCACCAGGCGAGCCGCCTCCGCCATCCGCGTCGCCTCGGCCCGCAGCGCACCAGCACCAGACGTCGTTAGCCCGTAGGAGCGGCGTGCCCTGCCATTGACGATCTCCTCGCGGACCAGTTCCACGTAGCCATCAGCGGTGAGGCGGTCCAGCGCCGCGTACAGCGTCCCGGTAGCCAGCCGGACCCGGCCTCCCGACAGTTCCGCGGTGCACTTGATGACGGCGTAACCATGCAGTGGCCCATCGAGCAGGGACGCCAGGACGAAGTACGTCGGCTTCCGCATCTGGGTTCTTGGCTCACGCACGCGACAACAATAAGTAGCTAGTCGTCATATAGCAAGTGAGCTGACCTTGGTCCGACCGGCAGGCGCAGGCAGCCGAGTCACCTCTTACAAGGTCGACGGACACCTTCACTTCATGTGCTCCGCGAGATCGTCCGTCATTCGGACATCGCGGTCACGATGCGATCTATGCGCACGCCTGAGCGGACGAGAAGCGCAAGGCGCTCGGCAAGCTCGGCCAAGCGATCGGCTGACGCCGTTGCTGCCAGAGTTGGCCTCCTGCAGCTGGGCCTGCATGGCTGGGCGTATCTCAGAACCGCAAAAGGTCCGGCCTGGCGTGTCCGCGTCTTCCGGATTGCTGCTATGCCCTTGCGAGCGGCCGCCGGGTCCAGGGTCGGCGCGATGCACACTACGCCTGGAGGCTGCGGAGCCGTCGTATCTCGGCGGTAAGTCGCGGGATGACGTCTGCGGCCTGAGCAATGAAGTCGACGACTGCATCAAGACCGACGTCAGGCGATGCGATCTCGTCTGCCCCCGTGTACAACCTGATGTACATCTCATGGTCTGCAGCCTGGTCGTCGCCGAGGCTGATGAAGCTCTCGCCGCCGATTCCGTGACGTGTCTCAAGCAGCGCGAGCCAGGGCGTCGGCGCGACGGCGAAAGCTTGCGCGGCCTGCTGTTCAATCTGGACGAGTTCAGCCTCTGTAATGCCGTCGTTCATAAGCGCATTCTCGCGGTCGTATAGCTGCGATGTCATGACGCGCGGCGCGGCTTGAGCATGAAACGAACGCCGTTCCCCCAGAGCTGGCCACATACGATCTGGATCGTGGCTGAGAACCATATTGTCCTGGTGCGGTCCAGCGCTGGCGAACAGCGATGGCCGCTGACGCCGAGCCCTCGCGGCCGGGACTGGCTGCTCACGATCACGAGCCCGGACGGCAAGATGTGGGCAGCCGAGAGACCGGACCTGTTCAAGGCGCTGCGGGCGCTGCGCCGCGTCTTGGACCCGTTGGATATCCGCTTGGGCGTTAATGGCGCGCGCCGGGATGCGTGGGCATCGGGGATGCAATGCGACATGGGCGAAGGTCGTGTCGTATACCTCCTGGTCGAAGGCCAAACTGGTCGGCCCGAGCAGGTCAGGACGCTTGGGTCGGCCACGGTAAGCCATCTTGGCACGGTCGAGGATCAAGACCGGCAGCATGAGCAGTGGCTGCGTTCACGCCGAACCGCCAACTGATAAGCGCAGACGAAACGCTGATGTGCGGACTATGTCGGGCGCGGCGGCAACCTCGGAGTGGCGGCCGGGGGACCCATGCCGTAGCAACGGAAGGCCGAGCTGCGCCAGACTCGCATCGCGGCAGGAGCGCACGGGCGTTCTCCAGCTGGCTTAGCTTTCAGGGCCGAAAATGGTCAATGATCCGCTCGGCGTAGTAATCCTCCCAGGGCTCGGCCGGGTGCGCACCGGTGTACTGCTTGTCGAGGCTGACGAGCAGGTAGGTCAGCTCGCTGCGGACCGGCGTGCGCCCCAGCACATCTGGTAGCTGGGACAGGTTCACCAGCCAGTCCGCATACCAGCTCGCCCAGTCATCATCGGCTCCGTCAACGATTTGGAACACCCGATGATGGGTCTCGCCTGCCTGGTGCAGCAGGCTGCTGATCGATTCAAGTGCGGATGTCATCTGCTGAGCTCCTCCATGTCGGGCGCGCAATCGCCTGACCTTGTGACGACGGGCGGCAGTCTGCCAGAAAGCGTGTCAGCAAGAGGCCGCCGCATGAGGCGAATCACCCATCCAGAGCGCGGGAAGCGGCTACAGATGCGCGCACTCAAGCACGGCGTCGGCAATGCATAAACATACGACCCGGCTGGTGGCTGCTTGCCGCCGCCCGAGCGGAAAGAACGGCGCGGACAGCTGTTGATAACCGCGCGCCGAGCCGCCGATCTGCACGCTCTCGGCAGATCGCAGTTTGGCCGGGACGATGCTCCAGATCCGGGTGTTCTGTGCGGCTGCCACGGCGCAGGATCACCGAGCTGAAGGCGCCCGGCCGGGCCGCCCAGAAGTAGCCGGTGTCAGGTAGCGCCGTTGCTGGTCTTGCGGCGCGCAACGCGGCGGGTGTGAAGTCGGCCCGGTCGAGGATGCCGCCAAGATCGGGCTCGGCCTGATGTGGGGCGGTCTCGGCCTGCGCTTCTCGAGCTTTCTACGCTGGGCCGTTACTTCACCTTCACCGTCCAGACGTTCGGGGATCAGTCTGTGATCACCGAGGGACCTCACCGGGTGATCCGGCATCCGGGTTATCCCGGGTTGCTCGCGGTGAGGGGGATGGGCCTGTTTACCGGAAACTGGTTGTCTGTCATTTAGCCTGATCATCGCCGTGGCGTGCGGTCTGGTCTTCCGGATCCGGTTGGAGGAGCGGGCCCTGCTGCAGAACCTCGGAGACGGCTGCCGTGACTACCCGCCCACCTACAAGCGGTTGGTCCCGTTCATCTGGTGAGGCCGTTGTGCGGCGAGCCCCCATCGTCGGGCGACTGATGCGACACGGAGGCCCAGGCGCAGATGCTATGGCCTCAAGCCGATATGTGGGCACGGCTCGTAACTGAGCCGGTAGCCGACCCGGGGGATGGCGGTCTCTTGTTACCGCGAGGGGGCCGCCCGGCTTCACGCGTCTTGGGTTCTCGTGCGCCATGCGCCGGCAACGGCCGGGATGAATGCCCAGGCGAGGATGACGAGAACGGCCACGGAGGCGGGCATGGGCAGGCCGCCTCGCTGAACGCAGTCCTGCACGCTCGTCCGGCCACCGGCCCGCGGAACAGCCGCGACGCAAGGGCGCAGGCATGCCGCTGGGTACGCACCGGCCGGCGACGTCAGGCACTGACCGGGCGGAGCCGCGCGAGCTGGGTTCGCGAGGTGATGCCGAGCTTCCTGAACACGCTGCCGAGGTGGTGTTCCACGGTGCTCGGGGTGATGAACAGCTGCGCGGCGATCTCGTTGTTCGAGGCGCCCGCGGCGGCGAGGTCGGCGACCCCGGCTTCGCGCGGGGTCAGGTCAAAAGCCGTTTCCGGGGTGCGTGCCCGTGCCCGCTCGCCGGTCGCGCGCAGCTCGGTGCTGGCTTGCTCAGCGAACCCGTCAGCGCCCATCGCGGTGAACATGTCCCATGCGGTGCGAAGCTCGCGGCGCGCGTCCCGGCGGCGCCTGGCCCGGCGCAGCCACTGGCCGAACAGCAGGTGGGTGCGCGCCAGGTCGACCGTGGCCCGGCTTTGCTGCAGCTGGCTGACGGCTTCCCGGTAGTGCTCCTCGGCGTGCTCGCCCGCATCAATCAGCGCGGCGCAGCGGGCCCGCAGTCCGAGCGCCCAGGGCGTGCCCGCGGCCAGAGCCCGCTCGGACAAGGTTGCGAACGCCGAGCCGGCCACGTCGCGGTGGTCGGCCCGGGTCGCGGCCTCGATCAGTTCCGGCAGCGCCCATTCGGCCGTGCACGGCGTATCGTCCTCGATCACCGTTAGCGCGGCAGCTGCCGCGGCGTCGCAGTCCCCGGCGCACATATCGGCCACGGCCACGATGTACTGGCCGAATTCGGCAAGCTTGCGCTGGCCCCGTGCGGTGCAATCGCGGATCTGGGCGATACCGGAGGCGCGCGCGGCGGCCAACTGGCCGCGGTATGCGAGCAGAAGGCCTTCACTACGGCTGTCGATGCCGACCTTCCCTGGCCTGGGGCTCACCGCGACGAGCTCCCGCAATTCGGCCGAGCGCGTATCGGCGTCCTGGAAGCGGCCGGCCACAGTGGCGGAAAACGCCTGCCACGCCATCGCGAGGGGAAGCTCGGTCAGCGCTCCGAGCGTGCGCGCGGCGTGCACCCAGCGGCCGGTGAGGTCGATGACGCCCTGGTCGTCCCACAGGCTCCCGGCGGCGGCGACTCCCATCTCAAACCATTCCAATCCGGTGACCGGATCGAGGTCGTCGGCTCGCAGCGCGGCGACGGCGGCGCGGAGCGGCGCGACGGCCTGGCTGTACCCGGCCGCAAACCTGGCCTGCCATCCCTCGAGGAGCAGGTCGCTGATGGTGGGCTCAGATCCAGTGAGGCCGGGGAACGGCCGCGCTGCCCTGGTGATGTTCCGTGTCTGGGCGGGTCCGGCCCACATCGCTGCCCGAATCGCTTCGAGAATCGTGTCCCGTGCTGCCCTGTCGTCGGGTGCCAGCGCCTGGGACGCCTCTGCCAGGGCATCGGCTGCCGCGGCGGCGTCGCCAGTGGCGAACAGGATCGCGCCGTTCAGCCGCTTGGCCAGGCCACGCTGGCGGTCGTCCGCCAGCCGGGGCAGGGCGCCGGTGACCAGGTCACGCGCGGTGTCCGGGTGGCCGCTGATCAGCTCGGCCTCGGCACGGGCGACTTCGCGCCGCGCACGGCGCCCGTCGCCAGGCGTCAGCTCAACCGCGCGGCGCAGCAGCGCGGCCCTGGCGGCGTAGCCGCCGCGGGCACTCTCGCGTTCCGCGGCCTTTTCCAGCCCGGCGGCGATGCCCTCATCCGGGGCGATCGCGGCCGCGGCCCGATGCCACGCCCGCCGGCTTCTCCCGGCGGCGGAGCCGGAGTCGCTTGCCTCGGCCAGCGCCAGATGCGCCGCCCGGCGCTGAGCATCCGTTGCGCCGTGATAGATCGCTGACCGGATCAGCGGGTGCCTGAACCGGACCGAGCTGCCGGACAGCTCAACCAGGCCGACCGCCTCCGCTACCGCCTCCGCGGCGTCGGCGTCGATACCTGCCAGGCTGGCCGCTCGCCACAGCCCGACGCGGTCGCCTGAAATGTCAGCTCCGACGAGCAGCAGGAATGCCTGCGTATCCGCCGGCAGATCACGGACCTGCCGCAGGAACCGCTGCTCGAGCCGCTGGCTGAGCGGTATCGGCTCGGGCAGGGAAGCACGGCCGGCCAGCTGGTCGGCGGTGAACTGGGCGCCGAGCTCCGCCAGCGCGAGCGGGTTGCGCTGGGTATCCGCCAGGATCCGCCGGACCACCTGCTCGTCCAGGTGCGCGCCCGCCACCCTGCGCAGCAGCTCGGCGGCTTCGGCAGCCGGCAGCCCGCCGACGACCACGGCCGGCAGCCCCTCGAACATCTGCTGTGTCGCCGGCTCGGGCAGTGTCGCCGGCTCGCCCATAGTCACGATCATGCCGACCCGGTCGGCGTACAGACGGCGGGCGGCGAACGCGAGCGCCTGCGCTGATTCGGCATCGAGCCACTGCGTGTCGTCGACCAGGCACAGTACCGGCTGGTCCTCAGCCGCATGTGACAGCACCATGAGCGTGGCGAGCCCGACCAGGAACCGGCTCGGCGGCGGGCCTTCCTCCAGGCCGAACGCCACCCGCAGCGCGTGCCGCTGCGGGGGCCCCAGATCCGCGATCCGCGGCAGGAACGGGACCAGCAGCTGGTACAGCGCCCCGAAAGCCAGGCCGATCTCCGCCTCCACCCCCGCGACACCGCAAACCTGCAGGTCAGGCGCCGAGTCAATCGCGCAGCCGAGCAGCGCCGTCTTCCCGACCCCCGGCCCGCCGCGCAGCACCACCGTGCCGCTGAAGCCGCCGCGCACACAACCCAGCACCCGGTCGATCGCTGCCTTCTCTGCCTGGCGATCAAGCAAAACCAGCTCAACCTGCCGCCGCCCGCCAGATCCCGCCGGCTCGTAGCGCCGGAGGGCCGGATGGTCAAACGGGCCGGGGACAGGACGGTCGCCGCCGCTGTCGGCCATCGTTACCATCTCCACCAGTTATCGGGCAGTGGCTGCGATCGGACCGGTCTGCTGACCTGCCCCGCTCGCTAGCGTTCCCAGCCCGCGCGGCCGGCACCACAAACACTGGCCGGACCTATCCAGCCGTATACCGCAACATCCGGCCGCGAGGCTGGCCGACCGTGGAGCCGACCATGGGTTCCCCCTGATTCGCCACAGCGCCGGCACTCATAGTGTCTGGAGACACCGGGCTGCTGCTATCCGCCCAGGGCACTGCAGCCAGACGATGGGTCAAACCATGACCAACGACCGATTCCTTACCACCGTGGCCGCCGAGCTGCAGGGCGACCCGAAGCGCCCCAGGGCCTGGCTCATCCAGAGCCTCGTTCCGCCCCGCGATCTCCACCCGCTGCCAGCCCCTGGCTCGCATTCAGGAGTTGATGGTGCTCGGCCAGCGCCGCCCGCTCGGCCTGGGCGTGCGCCTCCTGCTCGGCAGCGCGGCCGTGGACGGCAGCCGGGCGCTCCCAGTTCTCCCGAGATTCGCGTCGGCCGCTGCCTCATACCGAGGAGCAGGTCGAGGTGAGGCGCGACAACGTCCGTTCGCACATCTCCACCGCGCTCGCCCTGGCCGCATCGGGCAGGGTCCGATTCCGCACCTCGCCCTCGGCCATAGGTGACACGCGAGCACGCTGATGCCTGTGAAGCAGCGACGCAGCCGATTTTGTGCAAACTGCATGGACGGACGGGCGCGCACATGTGCAGGCTGCTGGTACTGCACCCGGGCGGCTCCGGCTTAAGGACGTAAGTTCTCCATCAAGCCTCACGTGCCCGGTCTGACCAGACAGGCTGGACTTGCCGCTAGGACCCACGCACGAGAGTGCCCGATATGGAACGACGCCGCGCGGGCAATGATAGGGCGGTGGCTGGAGATGATGTTCAGCTGCCCGCTGATGGCATAGCACTGGGGGCAGCCGGCCAGGTGAGACGCGACCCTGGCTTCCTCGGCCGCAGGTTGCCCATGGCAAGGCTGGCGATGTCCCCGGCGCTGGCGTGCCAGGTCATTGTGCGTCTTCACCCCCCTGCTGCGCAGCTAGGACGTGCGGGCCAGCGAATCGATCCTGGCTGGGGATCGCCGGAGACCGCACGTGCGCCAATTTCGGGAGCAGCCTGGCGCGGCCCCGCGCGCACCTGCTCTTCACCGTGCCCTCGGACACGCCGAGCAGCTCAGCGGCGTCGGTCACCGAATAGCTGAGCATGTCGACCAGAACGAGCGCCGCTTGCTGGTCGGGCACCAGCTTGCGCAGCTCGGTCATCACGTCGATGGCCGTATCGGTGGCATCAGACGGATCCGGCAGCGGCCCGCCCGACGCCAGGCCATCGAGCACCCCCTCATCGCCGCTGGTGGCGGTCGGCCGCGCCGACTTCCGCCGCAGTCGGTCGAGCGCGGCGTTCACCACGATCCGGTGCAGCCAGGTCGTCACGGCCGAGTGGCCGCGGAAGCTAGCTGCCCGGCGAAACGCCGAGATCATCGCGTCCTGCAACGCGTCGGCGGCCTCCTCCGGGTCGCCAAGCGTCCTGATCGCCACCGCCCAGAGCCGATCCCGGTGCCGCCCGAAGAGCAACCCGAAGGCATCGGGGTCCCCGCCGACGTGCCGAGAAAGCAGATCGGCATCGGTGGGCCGGCGGCCGGACCCGAGCTCCCGTCCAGCCCGGTCGCGACGCCGGCGTGCACAGCCACGTGATTCATGCTGCTTACCCCCGTTCCGGCCGTCTGCCGCGATTGCGGCTATCGGTGCGCCCAACCGGCCGGCGTTACCAGCAGGCTACGAAGACCCGGCCAGGACTCGAATCGAGGAAAACCCCTACCCGACCGCAGTCCTGCAAGGCCCGCGATCTGGCCCTAGATAAGAGCGGCCGTCACAGCGTGGCTGGGTGGCGGGAAGTGACGTGCAGCCGCAAGACGTCGGCAGCGAGGTCGGCGTCTTGGTCGCTGGTGGAGACGTGAAAGGAGAGACGGAGGCGGCCGGCGCGGGCCGATCCGGTGATCCGCGCGGCGGCCATGGCATCCGCGGCGCCGAGGGCCACGGTGTACCAGCCGATGGCCTTGTTGATGAAGCTGGTGGACTGATCCCGCTGGGCCTGGGTGAGCTGGGCCAGGGCAGCCTGGCGGAACGCGTTGTTGCGGTCGCGGCGGATCAGGTACATGACCGGCGGCAATAGCCACCACCACGGGGAAGGCGGGTCCGGCCGTCGGATGCGCGCGATGGATGCCTCGATCCCTTCCCGGTCGATGTCTTCCTCGAGCAGTTCGAGCGCGCCCTGATACAGCGGCCCGGCCACGAGCGGCCAGGCTCCGCGAAAGCCTGCCCAGGCGATCACCTGATTCATACCGGCTAGCGTCCCATCAGGCCCTCCCCGGCGGCGCGCTCCTCTGGAAGCCCGCCGCGAGGTAGCCGAAGAGACAACGACCACCCAGCGCAGGCCCTACCGTCGCTATCTCAGCAGCGCCAGGTTGATGGCATGCGCCATTGCCTCGTAACCGACGACGTTGGGATGCAGGTTGTCGTAGTTGTTGAGGGATGCGTCGTAGCTGTTGTAAGCCGGGTTGAAGTACAGCGGGTCATAGGGACTCTGGATTACTTTGGCGAAGTCGATGACGCCGTCGCAGGCGTGACTGGTCCGGATCCAGGTGTTGACCGCCTCCCGCAGGCTCTCACCGTGAGCGGTCCCGAAATTGCCCCCGTAGATGGCGTGGGAGCCCATGAACGGCGTGAGCGTGCCGAGAAAAATCTTGGCTCCGCGGGCGTGGGCCATGTGGATCAAGTTCCGGTAGCCGGCCTCAATCTGGGCTGCCGTCACGGCGGCGTTGTTGGGTGTGAAGCACCCGCTGTCCGTCGCGCCGCTGAAGCCGATGTCGTTAACCCCCTCGAGCAAGATCACGTCTTTCACCCCAGGCTGCGACAACGCGTCTCGCTCAAAGCGCGCTTGGGCGCTCTCCCCGTAGCAGGCCGAGTTGCTGAGGACGCGGTTGCCGCTAATGCCCTCGTCCACCACGGCCGGCGCTCGGTTGCCGAAGACAGCGTGAAGGCGGCGGGCCAGGTAGTTCGGCCAGCGGGCGTTAGCGTTAAGGGATTGTGAGCCGTCGGTGATCGAGTCGCCGAAGGCGACGATCGTGCCGGGCGCGGCCGGGTTGTGTACGTCCAGGCCGTCGAGGAAGTACCAGGAGGAATCGTTGGTCGTATAGGCGGTATCGGCCGTGTCGCCGGCGTGATCACCTGATGCCACGTACCCGGTCTGCTGGGCGTCCATGTGATAGGTGGCCGGACCGGTCGCCGTCGGCAAATACAGGCTGACAGCCAGTTCCTCCAAAGGCGCGACCCTCATGGCCAGCGGGTCGCTCAGCGCCTGCGCGCCGGCGGGGATCGTCACCGAGGCCTTTCCTCCGAAGGTCACGGTGTGGGCTGTTCCCGGAACGAGTCGCGCTCCGACCAGGACCACGCCTACGCTGACGGCGCCGACTGTCAAGGGCTTGGTTCCGAACGTGTTGCTCACCTGCACCCGAAGCTCGTTCCCGCCCACGCTGGCGTAGATGACATTGCGCACCGTCTGGTCGCGGAAACCGGCGTGTGCCTTCGGAGACCCCAGCGCGGTACCTGCCATCGGGCTGGCCGCCCAGGTAGCCACCCACCCCGAGCGGGGAGGAGGCGGCCAGGCGCTGGCGGCCGCGGGCAGCATCGCTGCGACCGCCGCTAGCAGCGCCAGCGCCGCAATAGCGGCAAGAAGGCGCCCGGCTGCGCGGTTCATTGGCATGACGGACTTCAACTCGTGTACCTCTTTCCCTGGTCCCCCTGACCGAGGCCGGTTGCTCTGACTTCCGGTAACCCTCGGTCCCATTCGGATTGAGTCTTGGCGTTTTGCCCTGCCGCCCGGCGGCGTGTTCTGTAGCCGCCTAGCCAACTGCACACGAATAGTCGGCCAAAGTCGACGTGCGCACAGACGCTGTTGTTTGAGTCGTCTAGATCGCATTGGAACGACAGCGCCCGGCCTCGCTGCGCCCGTTTCCTTCGTCTGTTGCTCAGCTTTCTGAATACTAGCTAAGCCCAATCACCGTCACCCGGGCTGGCACGCGGACGCCTGGAACTAAGCGGGAATCACTTTCCGGCCGGGGTGGCGTCACGGCTTACGGGCGACGCAGACCCAGATGGGCGTCGGCCCATCGGTGCCGGCCCGGCGCCGTCCGGCCGCCGCTCGGACACGTTGACCAGTCCCGGCTCCACCAGTTCCAGCCCATCGAAGAAGCGCGCGACCTGATCAGCGAGAAAGGTCGCAAGCTATTCGCGATCGCCCTGTCTGGGGAGTGCGCGCTCATGCCGACGATGACGATCGTGTGCTAGCGCACGCAGAACCGGCGGATCTGCATCTGGTCGGCCGTGCGGGCAGTGCCGCGCCTGGAACGCACTAAATCGGCGCTCGGGCGCGGGCGGCGGGCCGTCACGGTAGCAGCGGCTGTGACCTGGTGTAACTACCACCGGCGATTTACCGTGAGGCTCTCGTTGAGTTGCTGGGGTCTCAGCTGGCCCAGTACCTGGGGCCTCAGCCCGAAGCCCCCGGAGGTGCCCCATGGCCACCACGACCCCGTCCGCCGCACTCGTCCCGGTCACACCTGTCTTCACGAACACCGAGCGTCTGGCCTTAGCCGGATTCCTGGCAGGGTACAGCGGTCTGACCAGGCAGGCCTACGAGCTGGATCTGCGCCAGTACGCGTCCTGGTGCCAGCAGCACCGGCTGCTGCTGTTCGCCGCCCTACGCGCCGACATCGAGTGCTTTGCCCGCGACCTGGAAGCCCGCGGCCGCGCCCGCGCCACCATCACCCGCCGTCTGTCCACGGTCGCCGGGTTCTATAAGTACGCCGTCGAAGAAGAACTTCTGGATCACTCACCCGCCGCGCATGTGCGCCGGCCGAGGCTGGACTATGAGTCCCACGCCACCGGGCTGGACCGTAACGAGCTCGGCGCCCTGCTCGTCGCTGCTGGGCTCGGCCAACCGGTCGAGCATGCACTGATCTCGCTGCTGGCCCTCAACGGGCTGCGAGTGTCGGAGGCCACCGGCGCCGACATCCAAGCCCTGGGTGTCGAGCGCGGGCACCGGACCCTGGTCATTACCCGCAAGGGCGGCAGGGTCGTTACGATCCCGCTCGCTCCGCGCACGGCTAGGGCGATTGACCTGGCTATCAGCGAGCGCACGGACGGGCCGATCTTCCTGGCAGCGGATGGCCGTCGGCTGGACCGCCACGGCGCCGCTCGGATCGTCCGCCGCGCTGCCCGCAAAGCGCGCATCGCCAAGCCCGTTGGGCCGCACACCCTGCGGCACGCCTTCATCACCGCCGCGCTCGACGCCGGCGTCGACCTGAGGGACGTGCAGATCGCCGCCCGGCACGCCGACCCGCGCACCACGATGCGCTACGACAACTCTCGGGAATTGCATCAGGCGGGCGAGCCGAATGCGTCTTTCCGGCGGTTGACGGCCTGACGCACGCGTTGATTCGCCCACATCCGTAAGTGTTCAGGCGTGTCGGAACGACCCGGACGATCCCATCTGATGCAAGATATGCCCGTTACTTGCGAATGGGGGCATGGTGCGACGAGTGGGTTTGGCGGGCGCGGCCAGCACTGAACTCGTTGCCGGCGTGCGGCATCTGCGCCCGGAGGACGCGATGTTCGAGGCGATGCTGCATGGCTGGCAGGCGCAGCAGACCGCGCGCGGGTTGCGCGCCAAGACGACTGACGCGCGCGAGCGGCTGGTGCGCCGGTTCCTGGCGTTTACCAATGAGTTTCCGTGGCGCTGGAGTCCTGGTCATGTGGACGAGTGGACCCTGACGCTGACGTCGGAACATCATTTGGCGCCGGCCACGATCCGCGGCTACCAGACCGAGCTGCGCATGTTCAGCGAGTATCTGACTGATGCCCGCTACGGGTGGGCGGTCGCATGCGGGGACGCGTTCGGTGAGTTCCCGGTACCGATCTGCCACGAGTGGAACACGATCGCGCACCTGAACGAGTACGAGGGCACTCCGGAAGCGCGGCCGCTGTCACGACAGGAGCTGCAACGGTTCTTGGACTACGCCGACGATCAGGTGGAACGGGCGGTGCGGGCCAGACACAAGGGAGCGCTGGCCGCTTACCGCGACGCCACCCTGTTTAAGGTGATCTACGGCTGGGGATTGCGGCGCACCGAGACAGCGCGGCTGGATCTGACCGATTGGGGCCGCAACCCGGCGGCGGCAGAGTTCGGACGGTTCGGGATGCTGCACGTGCGCTATGGCAAAGCGGTGCGCGGTCAGCCGCCGCGCCGGCGCAACGTGGCCTCGGTGATGGGCTGGGCGGTGGAGGCGATCGCCGATTACGTCGAGCACATCCGGCCTCGGTTCGGCGCGGCGGAGCATCCGGCGTTGTGGGTGACCGAGCGTGGCGGCCGGATCAAGCCAGCGGAGATCAACGCTCGTTTCGTCGCCTACCGCGACGCTCTGAAACTGCCGAGGGTGCTATCGCCGCATTCGCTGCGGCATTCCTATGTCACGCACCTGACCGAGGACGGCGCAGATCGCCGGTTCATCCAAGAGCAGGTCGGGCACCGCTGTGACACCTCGACCGCGATCTACACGCATGTCAGCGGCGATTTCATGAATACCGCGCTGCGCAGGGCAATCGGGCCCGCGTTAACCGCGCCGGGGAGTGAGGGAAGGCGTTCCGATGGCTCGCAAGCTTGACTACTGCTGGCATCTGCGGCGTGTGATGGCCGACCGCGGCATGTTTGCCACTACCGATCTGATTGATCCGCTGTCCCGGCGCGGGATCCAGCTATCTTCCAGCCAGGTCTACCGTCTCGTGGCCGAGCGCCCCGAGAGGCTGAGCCTGAAGATGCTCATGGCCTTGATGGACATCCTGGACTGCTCGATGAGCGAGCTGATCGAACCGGTCGCCGCCGGCGGCGGTTCCCGCGCGTCGCAGGCGGCTACCGGAGGCAGCGCCGGGATCGGGACGCTGCGACCCCGGCGAGCGCGCATCACCCAGGTCGGCGAATAGCGAATGGTGACCTGTTCGATCTGCGGCCGGTCTGCGCCCTGTGAGATCTCCCGGGCGACCAGCCGGCCGTGGTGCAAGGCCTGCCAGAAACGGTGGGCACGGTGCGCAGGTTGCAGCCTGATCAAGCCGATCCGCGGCGGTACCCTGGCGCGGCCGCTCTGCGCGACCTGCCTCCGCCCCGACCCATCCTTCTGGCGTTGCTGCCCAACGTGCGGAGAACAACGGCAGCTCAGCACGCAATCGTGCAGTCGGTGCAACCTACGGCAGCGGCTGCGAGCTCTGCTCGCCCCAGACACCGGCGATGTTCGTGACGAACTGCGGGGTCTGCTCGACAACCTGATCAACGCCGACCCGGCCGAGCACCGTGCTGGAGTGGCTGGACAGGCGGCGACCGCCGATGTGCTGCAGGAGCTCGGCACCGGTCAGCGAGCATTGAATCACGCGGCCCTCGACGACTTGCCGGCCAGTAAACCGCTCGAGCACCTGCGCGCCATCCTGGTCGCCACTAAGACATTGCCGCCCCGTGACGAACACCTGATACGACTAGAACGCTGGATCGCCCGCACCGTCGAGGACCGCGCCGACCCACAGCAGCGACAGTTGCTCCACCGCTACGCGGTATGGCATTTGCTGCGTCGACTGCGCTCGCGCAATGACGGCTCTCGCGCTACGCACAGCCAGGCGGTCACCGTCCAGCGGGGCGTCAGAGCGGCCATCGCACTGCTCGATGGCCTCACCGCGCGTGACCGCACCCTTGCCGATGCCCGACAGGGCGACCTCGACGCGTGGCTGACCAGCTACGCGGCCAGCCACCGTCGCGCAGCCGGACACTTTGTGCGCTGGGCCAACCGGAACAAGCTGACCAGCCTGGAATTCGCCGCCACCAGATGGCAGGGCCCAGTACGAGCCATCGATACCGAGGCCCGCTGGGAGCAGGCCCGCTGGCTGCTGCACGATCACACCGTCAAGGCCGCCGACCGGGTCGCCGGCCTTCTCCTCCTGCTCTACGCCCAGACCCCCGCCGCGATCAGCCGCCTCACCCTCGATCAGCTCGACACCACCCACCACCAGGTGCGGCTCCGGTTCGGCCGCGAGCCGGTCCTGCTTCCCGAACCGCTCGCCGGTCTAGTCCGCGAGCTGGCGGCCACCCGCCGCGGACACGCCGCACTTGGCGACCAAGGAACCTCGCCCTGGCTGTTCCCCGGCGGGCGACCCGGCCAACCGATCAGCTCCTACCAGCTCGCCGAGCGTCTACGACAACTCGGACTGCGCCCCGCACAAGCCCGCTCCACCGCTCTGTTCGGACTCGCCACCGAACTACCCGCCGCCCTTCTCGCCCGACTGCTCGGCATCCACATAAAGGTCGCCGTCGCCTGGCAACACGCCTCCGCTGGCGACTGGACCGCATACGCCGCCGATTACAGTCGCAGACAACGACACACAAGCAAGACTCTCGACCGCGTTGGCCACGGTCGAAGCCGGACCCATTCCGAGAGTTCCAATATCTGACTCCACCAGAGCGGGCACGCAAGAACCTCGACCGGCACGCGACCTATATCGTCGCTGCCTACGTCGCCGGAGCAGCCCGGCAAGAAAACACGAAGCTGACCATCCGCCTGGCCCACCTGGGCCAGGCGGATCAGCGGCACCGTCCGTGACTACCACACCGCGCGTGAACCGCCGTTCGGCGCTCATCCTCTGGCCTTCATGATGCCCTCGCGGAGTGTTCGAGATCGGACATTATGGGCGGGTGCTGCGCTACGTACTGTTGCGCGACGCCTTTCGGAACCTCAGTCTTGAGCCGTCGGCAGGATGTCGTGCGGTGAATCATCTGGGCCTCACGGGATCGGATCCGCTGCAAGGATGACGGCCGTGCGCCGCTACGAGGCGAGTATGTACGACAGCAACCGCTGGGACGGCTTCGAGCTCCGCCCCGGCGACATCATCATCAGCACCCCGCCAAAGTGCGGGACGACGTGGACGCAGATGATCTGCGCCCTGCTCATACTGCAGGAACCGGAACTCCCGCTCCCGTTGGACACGCTCTCGCCGTGGATCGACATGGTGACTCGCGCCCGCACAGACGTGTTCGCGGACCTGGAAGCCCAGACGCACCGCCGGTTCATCAAGACCCACACGCCGCTCGACGGGATACCCAACGATCCGACGGTCACGTACATCTGCGTCGGGCGGGACCCGCGCGACGCGGGGCTGTCGATGGACCACCATATCGACAACACCGACATCGGCGCGTTCCTCAACCAACGCGAACGGGCGGCCGCGATCGACGGTATCGAGCTCGGACCATTGCGGCCACCGCGGCCGCGCCCCGACGGCGAGCGGGACCGCTTCTGGCAGTGGGTCGACGACGAGACGCCGTCGACGCAGGTCGGGTCGTCGCTGCGGCGCACTGTAGAGCACCTGCAGACGTTCCGGGACGCCGCCGACGATCTCGACGTCGTGTATTTGCACTACGACGACCTAAAGGCCGACCTGGAGGGGCAGATGCGGCAGATGGCCGCGCGCCTCGGCATCGACGTCGACGAGCACCGATGGCCCCGCCTGGTCCAGGCGGCGACGTTCGAGTCGATGCGCAGCAGGGCCGGCACGACCGTCCCCGGCGGCGGTCCGGAGCACTGGATCGATCCCGCCGCGTTCTTCAGCCGCGGCACGAGCGGCCAGTGGCGCGACCTCCTCGACGACGCCGACCTCGCCCGGTACGCCGCGCGCGTGCGGGCGCTCGCGTCCGGCAACCTCATCGAGTGGGTGCATCGCGAGCCGATCGACTGAGATCCCCGTCCGGCGGTATACCCGCACTACCCAAAGCTGATCGTCAGCGCCGACCGCCGCCCATAACTGCCGATCCGCGCTCGGGACCAACATCAGGGGTCTGTGCCTCAACCGACGCCGGATTCGGCGATCTGCGCGGCCCCGAGAGCTGCGCACCGAGCACTCCATCGGCGGCACGAGCACCGTTCTCAGAGTTCCGTGCCATACCTCGAGACCTAACCTGAACCTCGTGACTGAGATCCCGCCGGCTGTGGATAGGTATCCGGCTGTGAAAAGGGATGCGCGGGCGCGGTGAGCAGAGATCAATTGCCGTGGTGCAGCCGTTGACCCCTCACTCGAGCTCGGCGCGATCAGCGCGGTCCGGCGCTCCATAGACGGTAAGGAACCGCGCCGCCGACCGTAAGAAATGGCGTAGGGGAACTGTAGCGTCAAGCTACGCGCCGTGCATCCACCGACTACTCGGGTGGCGCCGATCAGAGCGGCCGCTGCCCGAGCCAGTCCAGCGTGGCCTGGGCGACCTCGCGCCAGCCGTGGTCGATGGTCAGCGAGTGCCCGCGATCGGGAAACTCGATGAAGTCAGTGACCGCCGGTGACTTGTGGTAGAGCCTGCGGGTCGATGTCGAGATGGCGGCCGGAACTGTGTGATCCTTGCCTCCGGCTGTGATCAGCAACGGCCCGCGGGTCTTGTTTCCGGTATTCACCTTCGCCGGCGACCGCGGGGTGAAGTTCGCCAGTCCGGCTTCGAACAGTGGCTTGCCCGGCGAGGGCACCGTCCAGCGGTCGAACAGCTCAGCTGATTCGGACCCGGGCAGGGCGTTACCGAAGCCGTACCGGAACTGTTCCGCGGTGAGCGATATCGCAAGGTTACGGTTGGCCGGCTTGCGCAGCGCGATCGATGCGACTCGCAGCGCGGACACTGGCAGGTTGAGCACGCCCTTGATGGGCGCGGGGTCGATCGCGACCGCGGCAGCGGCCAGGTCCTGGCCGAGCAGCCGCTGCGCGATCAGGCCGCCGAAGGAGTGGCCGATGACCACCGGCAGGGCGGCAAGGCCGCGGATGATCCGGGCGTAGTGGTCGACTACATCGTCGATGCCCTTGTCTGCGACTTTGCCCGGGTCCCGGCGGGCCGCTTCGACCGTGTCCGCGTCACCGGGCCAGCCCGGTGCAGTCGCCGCGTAGCCCGCGTCCTGGAACAGCTCCAGCCACGGGTCCCACGAGCGGGCATGCAGCCACAGGCCATGCACGAACACTGCGGGCCTGCCTGGCTGCTGTGTCATGTCGCTTCCTCTTCCTCAGCGTGACCGCGATGCCCGAATAACCGACACCCAACACAGTTGTACTCCGTCCGCCCCGGCCGTAAACGAGCCCCCAGGGGCAGCACGGGTGCAGAGAGTGACGGTGAGTTCGGACGGCTGCGCGACAACGTCGACCAGCGCGCAGTTCCGCAGGCCGGGAAAGGCCAGCGGACGCCCGATCGCTCCGGAGAGCGGCATAGAAAGACGTTTTGCGTGTCGGTTCGTGACGTAGGAACGTCCCCCTGATGCGCTTCGGGCTTGGTGTCCCGCGCAGCAGGAGGACGTTCATGGGTAACGGTAGTGGCGTGTCCCGCGGTGACCGTAATCGCAATGCTCGGCTGGAGCGGTTACGTGCCCTGGTTCCGGTGACGAACGCGATCGCGGGGATCGATCTGGCTGATGCCAAGCAGATGGTCGTGGTCACTGACCATGACTCGAAAGTGCTGGCCCGCAAGACATTGCGGTGCCGGGCTTGGGATCTGGGCGAAGCGCTGGACTGGGCGGCCGGGCAGGCGCGGGCCCGCGGGTTCGCCGGCGTCACGGTGGCGTGCGAGCCCACCGGTCACCGGTGGCGGGTGCTGGGGCAGCTGGCCGGCGTGCGGGGCATGCCGTTGGTGTGCGTGCAGCCGATGCTGACCTCGCGGGCGCGCCGCAGCGAGGACCTGACTTCCGACAAGACCGACGAGAAGGACGCCGTGCTGATCGCCCGGCTAGCCGCGCAGCTGCGCTGCTATGTCCCCGAGCCCGTCGATGAGACGTGGGGCCGGCTGCGGCACCTGGGCGCCCGCCGGACGCAGCTGCTCGATGAGGACTGCAGCCAGGTCCAGCAGATGCGCGCGCTGCTCGAATGCGCGTGGCCGGCATCGCTGGATGCTGCCCGGCAGCCGTTCCGGTGGGCGACCTGGCCGACGGCGATGTGGGTGATCCTGAACCGCGATGGCGGTGACCTGGCCCGGACCCGCCGGCTCGGGCTGGCCTGGGTCGAGGCGGCCGTGCGCAGGGAAGTCATCCGCCGTGGCCGGCAGAAACCGTGCATGAGGATCGTGCGCCTGCTGTTCGCCGCGCTGGCCGATCCGGCCGGCGTGATCGCCCACCGCCCGGGCGCGCTGGAACGAGTCGCGTTCTTGATGGACGACTGGCGCCAGACCCACCGCCGCCTGGCCGGCACCGAGACCCGGATGACCCAGATCCTCGATGACCTCCAGCTCACCGAGCTGGTCACCTCGATCACCGGGCTGTCGCCGGTCGGGGCGGCCGCGATTCTGGCCGAGACCGGCGACCCGCGCCGGTTCGCCACCGGCCGGGCGCTGGTCAAGCACGCCGGCCTGGCACCGCGGGAGAAACTGTCCGGGACGTTCATCGGCCGCACGAAACTCACCGGCCAGGGCCGGCCCGGCCTGCGGCTGGCGGCCTGGCGGGCCGTCTGGGGCGCACAGCGCGCCAACCCGGTTTACGCTGCCCGGTTCGCCCACCTCACCGGCCGTGAGCAGAACAGGCTCACCGCGACCCAGGCCCAGGCCGTGATCGCGGCGGCAATCTTGCGCCAGCTGCACGCCGTTATCACCACCGGCCAGCGCTGGGACCCAGTCATCGCCACCCACGGAACCAGGACCCCGACCGTGACGCCCATCGCCGCCTGACACCAGGCGGCGCATCAAGCAGGGTCGGGGCGAGCCCCACGCGGCATAGAGGAACCTCGGTTACCTCGACGGTCATCATGGGCAGCCCCGCCCGTCGTCCCATCAACCCGATTACACGCTGCCGGGACCAACCCCATTACGGCTATGCAGGGACAGACGACGGACGAGGCACCGACCCCAACAGCTTGACGCAAACCGCCTTACGCTGATGAGCGGGCGCTTCGCCTCGCCGATCGCTGTTGGCCGCGGCTATGAGGGGAACGGCTTCCAGTGCCCCTCGGAGACCACCTCGACGGTGCCGTCGGTCACCTTGATGGCCGTCTGGTCGTCGATGGCGTACGCCGGACCCGCGATCTCTGCCACCCATCTGTCCGCCTCGGCCATCGAGTTCCCCGGCATGCCGTCCTGAGCCAGGTGCGGGAAGATCGAGAAGTCGACGACCCCCAGGGTGCTGTCGCCCCCAGCAGGCGGCCTCCAGTTCACGAAGTCCTCACCGATCCGGGGCGTCATCACCATGCTTCCGGCGCTCACCCCCACCCAAACCGTGTCGGGCAGCGACGGCAGGAGGTCGGCCAGCCCGGACTGCCGCATCCAGTGGCACAGGTACGTCGCATCGCCGCCGTCCACCAAAAGGACGTCAGCCTCCCGGACCCAGGGGACCCAGCGCTCCTCGCCGATGCTAGACAGCGCGGTGAGCTCCAGCACGCCGACGGACTTCCAGCCCAGGTCGCACATGGGTGACGGCGACTGGCCGGCAATGAAGCGCCAGGCAGAGGCTGGCGTGCACGCGGGGTGGCCCCACTCCGCGGTCGGAACACACAGGGCGCTGGAGCCTGCGATCGGCTTGCCCAGCAAGCCGACCAGCGCATCACGGATGCTCGTGTTCGTGACACCCCCGGACGTGAGAAGAAGCCTCACGCATGCCTCCCGTCCGCAGCCGTCATGACGCTCTCCTCGAAAGTCGGTAGTCGGGTACACGGAACGACAGACTGGCCACCATAGCGAAGCTCATCGCCGTTCGACCCTCAAGCACCCCGCACGCACATCGGCAGATCCGCAAAGTCCGCTCCGTGATCTGGGGCGTGTGCGGTTGGTCGTCCCCCGAGTGGCTTGTCCTGCATGGGACCGGCGGATGCGAGATGCAGCCGGCGGGTGTGGCTTGTCTGTCTGATGCCGGGGGTGAGTCCGTCGGTGCGGCAGGAAGGGTGCGGAGTTGCATTCCCCGGGGCCGGGCGGCCGTCGCTGGTCCCGGCAGGTAGCGTCACTGGCGGTGTATGCAGCCGCGGCACCGTTTCGGGCTGGTGTCGCGTTTCCGAGCCCGCCACATTGCTAGTGCCACGTCCGACCACCGCCGAGCTCTGCTGGTCCTCCAGCAGCTCGCGCACTGCGTCGAACTCGGCACGGGCAAACTCGACGGAGCTGCTGCTCGCTGCAGCGTCAGCTGGAGTACACGGACCCGGTCACTAAGGTTCGAGAGCTCACGCTCTCTATTGTAGAACGTCGATGCGAGGGGGAACCGGGCTGCGGCGACGGCGCCGTCTGGGTCGCAAGGCCGACAGCAGCGCTCCGGCCTGAGGGTCCTGCGCGAAGGCGACGGCTGAGCTGACGCAAATGCCGACGGCAATGCCAGCGGCGAACTGCCAGCGGTCCTGGTTCGCGGTCGCGCTGAGTTCGGTCGCAGTCAGGTAGCCCTCGACCGGCCCGTCCTCCTGCCAGACGAAGTCCGCGCCTTCTAACGTCCCGTCGCCGGGCAGGTCGCTATCGATGGCCGACTTCTGCAGATCACTTTGCAGCCCGTCAATCGACTCGGTTGTCGTCAGGTTCTGGGCGTCATAAAAGGCGGTTTGGTCGCTGGAGCTCGCGTAACCGATGTAGCCAGCCTTCAGGCCGGACCCGCTCGGGCGCGCCACCGGGTAGTCGATCAGGTCCTGAACTCCGCCGCGTAGGTCCTCCAGAACCTCGGCCGGGATAGAGGGGAACGGAGAATCGTTCGGGGCTAACGCCGGAAGGTGGACGAAGGTGCTTCCGCGGCTCGTCTCCGCCACATCGGAAAGCGTGAACGTCGCGACTAGAGCGCCGTACTGGGTAGCGTGTCGCGTGAGCGCGCCGACTGTCGTGACCCACTGCCACGCCGGTGTGGCTCGCGCGAGCCGCGGCCCGGCGAATACCCGAGTGCGTCGGACCGGCGATATCGGCCGCTCGGGCCTGGCACTCGAGGTCAGCAGGATCTTCTCCGCTGAGATGCCGTCGCTGACCGCGACGTACAGATTTTCCGTGGCCAGGCCGGGATGGCGCGCGTTCCAGAAGAGGTAGGCCGACGTGTGCACGAGCACGCCCTGCTGGCTGACATACACGCCGATCCGCTGGGGTGCGCTGCCGGCTAGTTTCGGGCTCTCCCGCCCCGGTGTTGACAGGTACCAGGTCAGCGCCGCGAATAGTAACGACACGACCGCCATAGTGAGGAAAATCCCGGCACGCCTGCGCGTCCTAGGCGTGGCGGATGCCTCGGGCGAGGTGCCAGCAGTTGCCGTGGGCCTAGTCGCTCTGGCGGGCTCGGGCGCGGTCATGGCCGGATCGGCAGCGCCGCCTGGATCGACGTCGCTCGGCTGGTCCGCTGGCACGCTGTCCCCCGTGATCCAGGCAGAAACGGCCCCAAGCGCTTACTAGCCACACAATAGACGCGCACACAGGCGCCGGATAGGGCCCATAGGTGCGCCTGGCGAAGCCAAAGTGCCCGTGACCATCGGCGCCGCCCCGCCGGCTGCAGGTTAGTACGAGACCGGCCTGATCGACTTCAACTCGGCGCAGGCCGGACCGTAGAGGCTGCAGGTCGTAACACGCCGCGGGCCGCCCGTATCCGCTCATCGGCTACTTGAGTGAGTCGGCGCCAATGCGTTCTGCCACCTGAGTGGCCGCAGGACTAGTCGGCTGACGTCGGGAGTGGGCGGCAGCAGCTGCAAGATGCCGCGGTTTGCCGCTGCGCCAGGAGGGACCTAGTGCGGGGCGGTTCAGGTAGGTCTACGCAAGCCAAGGTCGAGGCGTGGCCTGCTGGATCAGGCTAGGAGTTCGCGTGGTCGCCGCAGGCCTGAAGGCGGCGGTACCACGGCAGCCCGTATGCCGCTGTTGCAGCGGCATGCAGGAGCGGTGCCGCTTCCCGCCAACGGAAGATATCAAGCAGCTGTGCGTTTCGGCAGTATGGCGGTGACCTGCGCAAACGATGAGCTAGCTAGCCTGGAAGTGCACACCAATGGCTCTTCATTGGCTCTTACTGGTTAGCTAACTCAACGAGTGTGCATTCGAAATCATGCCTTTGAACTGGTGGGTGGTACTGGGATCGAACCAGTGACCTCTTCCGTCTCAGGGACAATCAGCCGGGCGCTGGCTGGCTCCCGACGGCGGCCGATGTAGCCGCTGCCTGGAGCAAGATTGGTCGGATGGCGCCGGTCGTGGCCTGACCCGGGTGGTTGATGGCTAGCAGAATGGCTAGCAGCATTTACCGTTCCCGTCGGTGGCAGACGAGGCGTCGTGCGGCGGACGCCAAACGCCGAAGTTTACGCCCGCCACGACGGTCGGCCGACTGTGATGGCGGCATTCATATCGTCAGGTTCTGGGCCGCATGCCCGTAAGGCTCGGGCCCTGCGTGGCGGCGCGGCGAATTGAGCCAATGACGTGTTCGGACGATTAGCGAAACCGGGTGGGCTTAAGCACGATCCTTGTGGCGATCGGCGACTTCGCTGCCGCTGTGGTAGCGGTAGCGGGCCTGGTCAACTCTGAATCGCTCGGTAGGCGGTGATCGTGCCGTGTAGGGATGAAGTCGCGTTCACGTCCACGGGAGTGGTGTATGGGGTAGCTGATGCGGCTGTGACTGATCTGCCGGTCGTGGGCGTGTCGGCGTGACCTGAGACGGCCACCTCGTGATCCTTCGAAGTGCTTAGTCAGAGACGAAGGAGAACAAGGTGGCCGTCAGTGACATTGTGCCGGTTCCGGGCGCGCGTTTCGAGGAGACGCTGGCATCGGCGAGCCCGGATCTGCTCCGGGAGATGATCAAGGGGTTCGCGCAGCGGATGATGGATGCCGACATCGAGACGCGGTGCAACGCCGGTGACGGGGAAGGTGACCCCCGACCGGGTGAACTCCCGCAACGGTTACCGGCGGCGGGACTGGGATACCCGGGCCGGGACGGTCGAGCTGGCCATCCCGAGGCTGCGGGAGGGCTCGTATTTCCCGGAGTTCCTGATCCACCGGCGGCGCGCGGAGCGGGCGCTGGCGTCGGTGGTGGCGACCAGTTACCTGCTGGGCGTGTCGACCCGGCGGGTGGAGAAGCTCGCGGCCTCGCTCGGGGTGACCAGCCTGTCCAAGTCGCAGGTGTCGGTGATGGCCGCCGAGCTGGATGAGATGGTGGAGGGCTTCCGCAGCCGCAGGCTGGACGGCGGGCCGTACACCTTCATGTGGATCGACGCGCTCACCCAGAAAGTCCGCGAGGGCGGCCGCACGGTCAACGTGCACGCCCTGATCGCCACCGGCGTCAACGCCGACGGCAAGCGGGAGATCCTCGGCATCGACGTCGCCTCCTCCGAGGACGGCGCCGGTGGCTGGCGTTCCTGCGCGGCCTGGTCGCCCGCGGCCTGTCCGGCGTGCAGCTGGTCACCTCCGACTGCCATCAGGGCCTGCGCGATGCGATCGCCAGCGTGCTGCCCGGCGCGGCCTGGCAGCGCTGCCGGACTCACTACCACCGCAACCTGCTCACCCGGGTGCCCAAGTCCGCCCAGCCATGGGTGTCCACCCTGGTCCGCACCATCTTCGAGCAGCCCGATGCCGCCTCCGTCCGCGCCCAGCATCACCAGGTCGTCTCCGCGCTGGAGGCCAAGTTCCCGCACGCTGCCGCGCACCTGGACGACGCCCGCGACGACATCCTGGCTTTCACTGCCTTCCCCCGCGAGGTCTGGCGCCAGGTGTGGAGCAACAACCCTCAGGAGCGCCTGAATAAAGAGGTACGCAGGCGGACCGACGTGGTCGGCATCTTCCCCGGCCGCGACGCCATCATCCGCCTCGTCGGCGCGGTGCTGGCCGAGCAGAACGACGAATGGACCGAGGCCCGCCGCTATATGGGCCCGGAAATACTCGCCGCCTGCCAGCGAAACGGGAAGCCAGACAAAACTGATGAGACCAGCGTGACAATTGAGGCTATTGGTGCTTAAATAAAATAGATCTCGAGGTGGTCATCTCATACACCACCTCCATGGGCGTGGCCGAAGTCGCGGGACGATGAGCGAAAACTGAAGCTTCGGAAAAGGAGCCGGCGGTCACCGGGCCACAGGACGATCGAGGAGGCGCCGGAGCTCGGCCAGCGCGTACTCGGCGACCTCGTCGTCGTTCATCGATGCGCCTAGCGCGAGGGCGGCATTGTAGGCGTCCTCGGCGAGCGCGCTGCGTGCAAGGGCGTAGGCCTGGTCGGTCTCGGTCCGCTCTTCCTCGGGAACGTTGGCGGTGGTAACCGCGAAATGCGCAAGGACGGCTCCGGCGAGCACTGCTGCGGCTTTGGCTTCACCGAGCCGGGAGAATACGACAGCAGCACGTTCAAGGGTGACCCCGAGTCCTAGCCGGTTCCCATCGTCGTGTTGCTGCGCCGTCGCTTCGTGGAGCACGGTCAGTGCTCCGCGCAGGTCACCGTTGCGGGTACGTATGGCGGCGGCCAGGGACAGGGCGAAGCCGAGAATACTGTCGGCAGCACCGGCACGAGTCAGGGCGAGGCTGTCTTCGATGAACTGCAGGGCCGTCTGTGGTTCCTCGAGCCGTACCGCGTGCGCGGCCGCGTAGCAGGCGAGCGCTGAGAGCGCCGGGTTTCGGGACATTCGCGCTATCTCGACCGCTCGGATGGCGGGCTGCCGCGCCGCGGTGAAGTCGCCGGCTGTGATCCAGGCGGTCGCTTCCATGGCCAGGAGGTATCCGATATACACTCCGGTGCCTTGTTGAGCGAACTCCTCGCGGCCCTTTCTGGCGATGTTGGCCCCGCGTTCTGGATGCCCGGTTCTCGCGTATATCTGGGATAGCAAGGCTCGTGGCATCCCGCGACTGTTCGGATCATCTGATGGCGGCTGGCGCAGGGCTTCCTCGGCCCGCCGCTGGGCGAGAGGGAGGTCGCCGGCGAAGTACGCGCTCCATGCCGCCGCGGCGATCACGGTTGCCCTCATTCCGGGCGGGCACATGTCGGCTTGGGCGAGGGCGCTCTCGGCCCACATTCCCACGTCGTCGCGGCGGGAAACGGCTGAGAACGCCAGGGCGGCCACGATCCTGAAGGCGAGCTGGCGTGCCTGGTCGCTGCCCGTCAGTGCCCATGTGACAGCGGCCCGTAGATTGTCTAGCTCGGCCCGGATGCGCCGCTGCCAGTCGAGCTGAAGGGGGCCGAGCAGTTCGGGTCCGGCCTCTTCGGCGAACACTGCGTAATGTTGCGCGTGCCGGAGCTGCAGCATGTCGAGCTTGCCGGTGGCGGCGAGCCGCTGCCGCGCATAGGCCCGCATCGTCTCGAGCAGGCGGTAGCGGGTTGTCTGGTCGGGTCCGTCCTCCTCCGCCACCATGGACTTGCTGACCAGATTCGCGAGGCCGTCGAGGATGTCCCATCGCTCGAGGCCCTCGGCGCCGGACGACGCCCGTTGCCGCGGCATCGTCGAAGCTTCCGGGGAATATGCCCAGGCAGTCGAAGATGCGACGCTCAGTCGCGCTGAGCAGTGCATAGGACCATTCGACTGTTGCCTGCAGAGTCTGATGGCGGTAGGCAGCATCGGCCCGCCCGCGGGTCAGCAGCCGGAAGCGCTCGTCCAGCCGTCCGGCGATCTCGCCGGACGCATCGCCGCTACCCTGGCGGCGGCAAGCTCGATCGCCAGCGGGATCCCGTCAAGACTCCGGCAGATCTCGCCGACAGCCGCGACGTTGCCGGGGCTGAGGCAGAAGCCGATGCGCACGGCGCTGGCCCGCTGGACGAACAGCGACACCGCATCGCTGGTGCCCGCGGCTGCGATGCTCGGGGACGGAGCCGGGAGCGACAGGGGAGTCAGCACGAAGACCTGCTCACCGTCCACGCCGAGCGGCTGTCGGCTCGTGGCCAGGATTCGTACCTCCCGGCAGTTGCGGAGAACGTCCGCTGCGAGGGCACCCGCCGCGCTCAGCAGGTGCTCGCAATTGTCGAGCACCAGGAGCACGCTTCTGGTGCGCAGGAACTCGACAATGCTGCTCCCCAGCGAAATGCCGGCCCGGGGGCGCATCCGCAGGGCTGCCATGACGACCTGCGTCATCATCTCCGCCTCATCGGCCGTGTGGAGCTCGCACAGCCAGACTCCGTCGCGGAAGGACGGTAGCAGCTCTGCTGCGGCTTGCAGCGCGAGACGCGTCTTGCCGACCCCACCGACCCCGGTCACCGTCACCAGCGACGACCGCCGTACAGCCGCGGCCAGTTCGGCGAGCTCGGCCACCCGGCCGACGAACGAGCTGAGCTGGACCGGCAGGTTCCCGGCAGGCGCATCGAGCGAGCGCAGCGGCGGGAACTGCCGGCGAAGACCGGGCGCTGTCAGCTGAAAGACGCGCGTCGGCCGAGTGAGATCTCGCAGGTGGTGTTCCCCCAGGTCGAGCATCCCGCAACCTTCAGGCATGGCATCGCGCACTAGCCACTCGGTCGCCCCTGATACCAGCGCCTGCCCGCCATGCGCCGCAGCCATCAGCCGTGCGCAGCGATTCAGCGGCTGGTTCAGGTAATGCTCCCCGCCCAGGACGCCTTCATCGGTGTGCAAGCCCATCCGGGCAGCCAGCGGTCCGGTGACCGGCCCCCAGTCCGCGGCCGTCAGCTCAACTTGCGCAGCCACCACGGCATGAACCGCATCGTGGGCGGACGAGAACACCGCGGCCATGCCGTCACCCATCGTGGAGAACACGATGCCGTTATGTGCTTCGACCGCTGTTCGCACGATCGTGTTGTGACGCGCGAGCGCGTCCTTCATCTCCCGCGGACGCTCTTCCCACAGGCGCGTCGAACCCTCCAGGTCGGTGAACAAGAAGGTCACCGTGCCCGCTGGAAGCCCGTCCACCGAAAGGCCCCCTTCCTGCCCAGGTCCAGCTGCGGTTCCCGGAAGAAGCTCGAGCGCCAGGACACGCCCGCACTGACAGAGATGCGCACGCCTCCGCCCCGAAGCCAACCTGCGAAGGCCGACTCATTTGGCGCTCGGACATTCATTCTGCCGCTTTGTACAATCAGCGAGCGGTGCCAGCTGGCGACGCCACTTCAGCTATTATCCGCGCCGTGGACACAGTGGACATCCTTGCCAGCCGTCTCCCCGAGGGCATGGTCGCGACTGGCGCTGAGATCGTCCGTGAACGGGCCAGCGACTCCTGGGCGCTGGCGCTTCTTCGACGTGCCCGCGGCGATGAGCTCCCCGAGCCAGCCGCGGTGGTCTTTCCGGCGTGCACTGAGGACGTGGTCACAGTGATGGCCTGGGCCTCGGAAACCGGGAATGGCTGTGATCCCCCGGGGCGGCGGCTCTGGCGTGTGTGGTGGGGCTGAGGCCAATCGGCGGTCGGTCGTTGTCGACCTGTCCCGGATGGACCGCGTCATCGGCGTCGACCTGCTATCGCGGGTCGTGCACGTCCAGGCTGGTGTCCGCGGCGATAAATTGGAGGATGTTCTTGCCGGGCATGGGCTGACGGTCGGCCATTACCCGCAGTCAATCGCCATTTCCACGGTGGGTGGCTGGATCGCCGCCTCTTCTGCCGGGCAGGCGTCCACGGGTTTCGGGGTTATCGAGGACGTGGTGCTGGGGCTGACTGCGGTCCTCCCGCGAGGCGGGATCCTTCGCTGCCAGCCGGTCCCGCGTTCCGCAACCGGACCGGACCTGCGGCGGCTCATGGTGGGATCCGAAGGGACGTTCGCTGTCGTGACCGAGGCGACGTTGGCGTGCCGAGCCCGGCCTGTCGGCTGGGAGTGGCTGGCCTTCGGGTTCCCGTCGTTCGCGGCGCTGGCTGACGGCCTCCGGGAAGCCGTGCGCGCGGAGACAGGGGCTGCCGTGATCCGAGGCTACGACGAGGCCGACGCCCGGCTGAGCTTCGGGACGATCGGTCATTCTGGTGGGTGCGTGGGACTGCTCGGCTTCCCGGTCGGCCTTGGTGGGCTGGAAGGCCGAAAAGGGCTCGCCTCCGAGGTGATGCTGCAGGCGGGGGCATCGGGCGAGCTCGGCTCCTCATACGGGGATCACTGGTGGGAGCACCGCAACGACAGTGTCGAGACGTACTTTCGGATCATGGGATCCGATCGCGCGTTCGGTGCAGGAGTCGTGGTGGACACGATGGAGGTCGCGGGGCTATGGTCCGCGCTGCCAGAGCTGTATGAGCGCGTCCGCGCTGCCTTGCTAGCGCACGCCGAGGCCGTCGGATGCCATCTGTCCCATCTGTATTCATCGGGCTCCTGCCTGTACTTCACGTTCCTAATCAAAGGGGCCGACGACCTTGACGCAGAGACGCGCTACCTTGCGGCGTGGGACCAGGCCGTGCGAAGCTGTGCAACCGTGGGCGGAACCCTGACGCATCATCACGGGGTGGGACGGCTGAAGTCCCGCTTCCTGGCGGAGGAGCTTGGCGAGGCCGGAGTGGACGTCCTGACCAGGATCAAAGCTGCCCTCGACCCCCTGGGGATCATGAACCCGGAGGTTCTCCTGCCGTGACAATCTGCCGGGTCCGTCCGTGACGAGCCCCTTCGGCCCGCTCGTCCTCATCGCCAATCCCCGGTCCGGACGGGGAAAGGTGGGAGCGGAGCTTCCCAGGATCGAGAGCGTCCTGAGGGACGAAGGGCTCGACTACCGGATCGTGCGGACCACTCATCCCGGCCATGCCACTGAGGTGGCTCGTGGTGCGCTTCAAGGCGGCGAGCGCTACTTAGTCGCGGCAGGAGGCGACGGGACGGTTCACGAGGTGGTCAATGGGATGCTCCAGGACGACCAGCCCATCACCGAGAACGCCGTGATCGGTGTGGTAGCCGCGGGCTCCGGATGCGATTTCGCAAGATCATTCAACCTTCCGGGCGACGCCGTCCAGGCGACCCGTCACCTTGCAGGGGACGGCATCGCGCCGCATCGACGTCGGCAAAGTGACCTTCACTGCCGACCGGGCGGAGATGACGGAGATGACACGGTACTTCGCAAACATCGCCGAAGGCCGGCCTGGGCGGCTCGGTGGTAGCCGAGGCATCCAGGCTGCCAGGGGTACTCGGTTCCAAGCGGTATCTCTGCGGGTTCTGGCTGACGCTGCCCCGCTTCCGCCCGGCCACGGTGCGGCTTGACGCCGACGGCCAGGCGTTCGAATGGCGCGCGCACAACGTGGTCGTTGCGAATTGTTGCTTCTATGGCGGTGGCATGCACATCTCGCCGAAATCCGAGCCGGACGACGGCGCGCTTGACGTGCTGGTAATGGTGGGACCGAAGTCCGACGCCTTCACCATGCTGCCGCGGGTATACAAGGGGATCCACCTTCCCCACCGCAACATCGTGGAGCTCCGGGCTAAGCGAGTGCGTATCGAAACTGACCTGCCCTTCCGGGTCGAGGCGGACGGCGAGACACTGGGGACGACTGCGGCCACATTCGAGGTCATTCCCAAGGCGATCCGCGTGAAGATGTGATCGCGTCCAGCAGGCTCGCTACTCAGTCAGATGGCAGCCGTACCGACGCGTCGCGGGTTGTGAGCCGGGTCCTTCGCACCAGCACGTCCTCGTCGGTGATTGCCATCTCGCGGCTGCGTGCCAGGTCCAGTTCGACGTTCAGCACGGGGAGGCGATCCACAACCGGCTCACCAAGTGAACGGTCCTGGCTGATCATGCGGACGATTTCCCGCCAGTCGTCACCGTAGCGCTGCACTAGCCGGGCTCCCGCCTGCGGCGCAAGCCCCAGGCGGCTGACTTCGGCAGCTGCCCGCCGTGACGCCTCGGCTGCCGAACCGTGCAGCCCGAGCGGGATACGCCGCGTCTGGCACGGCCCGGCGGGCCCAAGTGCGTCAGCGATCCGATTCACGAGATCTTCCGCCATGGCCCGGTACGTCGTCAGCTTCCCCCCGGTGATAGTGAGAAGGCCGGACGGGTCCTCGAATATCGCATGGTTCCGCGACAGATCGTAAGTCCTAACATTTGCGAGGGCTTCGCCGTTGCTCAGGAGCGGGCGTAGCCCTGCCCAGGAAGCGACCACATCGTGCTCGGTCACTCCCGGAAAGTTCTCGGCTACAGCCGACAGGACGTAGTTCCGGTCGGCGTCGTCGACTGCCGGATCCTCCAAATCACCTGAATACGGGGTATCGGTCGTCCCGGCATAGACCCGGTCCTCCCACGGGATAAGGAACACAAACCGCCCGTCACGAGCGACCGAGGGAACCACCAAGGCTACGTTCGTCCGGACCGCTCCCGGGGCGAACACCAAATGGACTCCTTTGCTCGGAAGAAGCCGCTCCCCTCCGGCGCCGGCCAGGCGCCGGATGGCATCGGCCCAAACGCCGCCGGCATTGACCGTGACCCTGGCTCGGATCTCGAATCGCTCGCCAGTCAGCTCGTCCACGGCGGCCGCGCCCTCCACCCGGCTCCCGCCGAGGAGTCGCTCCACCCGGACATGGTTCGCCAGCCGAGCACCCAGGGCCTGCGCGGTACGGGCGACCTCGATCGTCAGCCTGGCATCGTCGCTTTGGCATTCGAAGTACCGATAACCGCGAGACCACCCGCCGAACCCGGGAACAGCGTCTCGGACCTGCTTCTCGCTCACAGACCTATGTATGCCGATGTTCCGGCCGGCCGCCAGCAGCTCGTATGCGGCGAGCCCGAGCCGATCGCGGGCACGGCTCCGAATGGAGTCCGCGAGCATGTACATGGGTATCGGCCAGAGCAGATGGGGTGCCAGCCGGAGCAGGATCTTGCGCTCACGCAGAGCCTCGTGGACCAGAGCGAATTCGCGGTGCTCAAGGTACCGGATGCCGCCGTGGATCAACCGGGAGGAGCGCCCGGAGGTTCCCGACGCGAAGTCGTCCTTTTCCGCAAGTGCCACAGAGAAACCTCGGGCAGTGGCGTCGAGAGCAATGCCGACCCCGGTGATCCCGCCACCGATCACCAGTACGTCGAACCGATCCTCGGCCATTCGGGTGAGATTGGCCGCGCGGGTCTGTGCGGAGAATGACAGCACGAAGGGATGGTAACGCCCGGACAGTGCTTGCCGGCGCGCTGCTCGTGAGCGCGCAGGCCAGACCTAATTGAGGAATCGACGTGGGTTTTGCGTCTGATCGTGTGTACAGGAGTCCGATGGGCTGACTCCCAACCCGCTCCGGCGCTGGCCGACCCGGCTGCAGCGCGCCTGCCTAGACGCCGACCGGGCCGACCGCGCCCTCGACCGCGTCAGACCTCTTACCGTCTGACAGCGTTCGCAGGCACCGCCCGCCTCCCGCTCGCCGGCTGCGAACCGGTTCTTCGATGCGCTCGGCGGCTATCTGCATGACGAGCGCCCGGACACCGCGGGCACCAGCCGGGTGTTCGTGGTGGGCGACGCGACTCGCCAGCGGCTCTGCATGAGGGCCGAGGAGAGGCTTAGCGAATCCCCGGCCACAATCTGGCAACGGGGGGTCTGCAGAAGCGTGTGGCGCCGTAGCAATGTGCTGTCCTTGGTAAGCCTGACTGCTGCAGGTGCGTGAGCTCTGCAACAAGCCGCACTCTGCCGCGGGCGCAGCGGTCGAGAAGAGCGCCCGCCGGGACGCCGAGGATGTTACTGGCATAGGCGACCGAGAAACCGAGCATATCGACCAGCACCAGGGCCGACTGCTGCTCGACGACCAGATGCCGCATCGCTGTTATGACGTGCCCGTCGTCGGCGCGCGGCGGGGCGCGCCGCATGCGGTCGAGGCAGACGTTTACCACGATCCGGTAGAACCACGTCGTGACGGCATCCCCGTCACGGAAGTGGGGCGCCCTCCAGAAGGCCAGGATCATGGCGTCCTTTATAGCGTCGGCAGCCCGCCCAGCGTCACCGAGCATCCGGATCGCAACAGCCCATAGCTCCTGCTTGTGCCGACTGAACAGAACACCGAACACGTCCGGGTCACCCTGGAGATGCCTGCGGAGCAGGTCGGCGTCGGATAGTTCGCCGCCTCGCGCTGAGACTGCATGCTTGGGTGCGGGGCTGGGTGACTGGCGGGTCACCATCTCAGCCCTCCGCGCTGCTGAGGGATCCGGCCATCGAGCATGAACGCCTGCCACGCAACCGCGCGCAGAACGGCGCCGGCGCCTCGGCCGCAATCCGTGTCGCGCACAAGCAAATTGTTGCTGACACCGCCAATTCCGTGGACGCGCTGCGCGGCGTTCTGCGCTCGATGCTTCTCCGTCAGACTGCTCACTGTGCCGCGGAGCGTTACGACGCCGCCTTCGGCGAATACGGCGATGTCGTCGCTGTCAACCTGCGGTTCCCAGAGCAGCTCTGCGGTCACAATTGCCTGCAGGTCCCCGTCGGTCATCGTGATCCCCTTGTCCGGCCAGCGCACGTTGGCTCGCGGCCTGATTTCCCTGAGGCGCCACCGGCCTCATCTCCTAAAAGGCTAGGAAGGTCCGCCGCGACTCGAATCAGTGAATTCCCTAGTCCGGACCCGCGATTCACGTGGCCAGTAGCGCGAGCGGCGAACGGGGCGCGAACAACCCGTAACCACCTCGGCGCAGGGGCCAGGACTAGGGGTTTCCCAGATTCGAGCCCGCTGGAGTCTCGGTAACCTCCAGGCCTGATGGCAAGGGACGTAACCTCGATGCACACCGAGATGACCGAGTGGGTGGCCGCGGAGCTGGACTTCGACCCCAAGGTAGATAGCGACCCTATCGGCGGACGGCGGCGTCGTAATGCTGTACGGCACGGTGAGCAGCCTTGGGCAGAAGCGCACCAGGCGCAGAATGCCGCCCGGCGCGTCGGGGGAGTCAGGCGTATTGGCAACGAGCTGCAAGTTCGCATCCCGCACGGCGACGGACGCCCAGATTCAGATGGTGACCTGCGCGGAGCAGTGATCCTGGCAGCTGGTGCTCAACCGGCTCGTACCCGGCACCGTCGATGCCAGGGCCCCGGAGGGCTGGTCACTGTGGTCGGCACCGCGGATGGCGGAGCGAATAGGACTAAAGCAGGCACCGTGCGGCGGTTATGAACCGGAATTCGAATAGATCGCTCCACCAGGCAGATCCGATGCTTAGGCCCGCAAAGAGGGCTGACGGGCTATGGCTGGTTACGCTTGGGAGTGGGGGGTGGATGGCACGCGTGCAGGTTTGCTGGACCGGCAGGCTGAGCGGGCGGCGATTGATGGCGTCCTGCGGTCGGTTCGGGATGGGTTCAGTGCGACCCTGGTGATCAGGGGCAGTACCGGGGTCGGCAAGACGGCGCTGCTGGAGTACGCGGCGCGATCGAGGTCCGACATGCGGGTGTGCAGCGTGACCGGGATCGAGACCGAGATCGGGCTGGCGTTCGCGGCGCTGCACCAGCTGCTGGTGCCGGTGCTGCCCGGTCTCGGGGAGCTGCCCGAACCGCAGCGTCATGCCTTGCAGGTGGCGTTCGGTATGGAGGCAGGCCCCGCGCCGGACCGGTTCCTGGTGGGGCTGGCGGCGCTGACGCTGCTGGCGCGGGCGGCCGAGGAGCAGCCGGTGCTGTGCCTGGTCGATGATGAACAGTGGCTGGATGTGGAGTCGGCGAGGGTGCTCGCGTTCGTGGCGCGCCGGCTCTACGCCGACCAGGTCGGCATGGTGATCGCCGTGCGGGAGCCTGCGGAAGCGCACGCGTTCGAGCAGCTCCCGGAGGTCTCGGTCGGCGGGCTGCCGGCCGAAGAAGCCGGCCAGCTGCTGCGGTCAGTGGCCAGGGCTCCGATAGACGACCAGGTGGCTGGCTGCATCCTGGCCGAGACCGAGCGTAACCCGCTGGCCCTGGTGCAGGTCGGCCCGGAGTTTACCGCCGAGGAGCTGGCCGGCCGCGCCGAGCTTCCGGAGCCGATGCCGCCAGGACGTCGACTCACCGACCGCTTCCGGCGCCAGGTAGCCGGCCTGGATCCGAGCACTCAGGCGTTCTTGCTGCTGGTGGCGTCCGAGGCCGGCGGTGGCCGACAGGTGTTGTGGAGCGCTGCGCGGGAGGGCGGTATCGACGCCGACACCGCCGCGGCTGAGGCTGAGGCGGCTGGCCTGATCGAGCTGTCGGCGGACTCGGCGCGGTTCCGCTATCCGCTCATCCGCTCAGCTGTGTACTACGGAGCCCCGGACAGCGACCGCAGGCGGGTGCAACTGCTGCTGAGCGCGGCATGTGACGCCGACCGGTATCCCCACTGGCGTGCCTGGCACCGGGGCGCAGCCGCGACCGGGCCGGACGAGGACGTGGCCGCGGAGCTTGAGCATGCCGCGAACCTCGCGCAGGCCTGCGGGGGTGATACGGGCACGGTCGCGCTGCTGCGCCGCTCCGTCCAGCTGACCCCTGATAGCGGCCAGCGAGGCCGCCGCGAGCTCGCGCTTGCTGACGCCGAGCTCAGGAGCGGCTGCCCCGATATCGCGCAGGATCTCGTCGATGCTGCGCTGCCAGACCTGTCAGGCCCCGGACCGCGTGCGGTGGGCGAGCAGCTGCGAGGCGAGATCCTCTTCGCCCAGGGCCGCGTCGCGGATTCGGCGAATGTCCTCGCCGGGGCGGCCCGGCTGCTTGTCCCCGACCACGCCGCGGCACGCGAGGCGATGGCGGCCGCGATGAGGGCGGCGATCTGGGCTGGGCCGGCCGAGACCAGGGAGATATCGGCTGCTGCTGCAGCGCTCCCGCGCCCGGCGCAGCGGGAGGCCAGGGTCTGCGATCAGCTGCTGGAAGGATTCGCGGCCAGGTTCACGACGGGTTACAGCGCTGCGATCGAGCCGTTTCGCGCGGCCCTGAGCGCGTTGCGGGCGCAGGATCCGGAGCAGGTGACCGACCTTCGGTGGTATGAGATGGCCGTGATGGCGGCCGCGAGCATGTGGGACGCCGATGGCGTGCTCGACATCACTAGTCGCTTCCTGCGCGCAGCCCGCGCGCAGGCGGCGCTCGCCGTACTGCCTGTCGCACTGGCGCTGCGGGCTACCGCTGACTGCTCCGTCGGCAGGCTGGCCGAAGCTGCGGACCGGTGGGCAGAAATGCGGGAGATCATTGCGGCCAGCCGGAGCGCCACGGTGGTCGGCGTCGACTGCCTGAGCGAGGGCGCGGTCCTGGTTCATACCGGACGGATCGCGGAAGCCAGAGCTCTGGGGGCCGCTCGCATCCGGGAGTCAACCTCGCGCGGCCAGAACGGGGTTGCCGACGCTGGCAGGGCCATCGCCGCGATGGCCGACGCGTGGGCAGGCGATTACGACTCGGCGGTCGGTGCCGCGGCGGCTGTCGTCCGAGGCGATATCCCGCTTGTCGCGGAAGTGATCTTGCCTGAGCTAATCGAGTCGGCCGCTCGTAGCGGCCAGTGCAACGAGGCTATGTCCGCTTTTCACATCCTGTCCGAGCGTGCTCTTGCCGTCGGCACGTCCGAGGCGCTGGGCATTCGTTCCCGCTGCGCGGCCCTGCTCGACGACGGCAACGGCGCGGAGGCCTCCTACCAGCAGGCGATCGCCCACCTGGAACGGGGCCGTGCGGCAGTCGAGCTCGCTCGCGCACACCTGCAGTACGGTGAGTGGCTGCGCAGGGGCAAGCGCAAGCGCGACGCTCGCAGGGAGCTTCGCACCGCGTCAGACATGCTCGAGGCTATGGGCGCAAAGGGATTCGCCGCACGCGCGGCCGCCGAACTTCGTGCCACCGGCGAGCGGGCAAGACCTCGCACCCCCGCAGCCACCCTGGACCTCACCTCGCAGGAAGCGCGCGTTGCCGGCCTGGCCGCCGAGGGCGAGACAAACAACCAGATCGCAGCGGAGCTATTTATCAGCCGGCACACTGTCGAATACCACCTGAGCAAGGTCTTCGCAAAGCTCGGCGTGAGCTCACGAGCCCAGCTAGCCCGGCGCATGCCCGCAAGCCCAGAGCCGCTTGAACACTGACCACCGGCCTGCGACGCGAGTCAGGGGGCGCGCCAGGCTGACATCGCCGCGGACGCAGGGCTCACCCCCGGAGGGAGACGGCTGCCGGCGAGATCGTGTTGTGTTAGCTGGCGCGGCGACGGTGCGGGGTCGGCGGCTTGGCGGTGTCGTCGCCGAACTGCGGGCCGTCGAGGATCAGAATCTCGTCACCGAAATCGGCCGTCACGCGGAGCGCTCCGCCGAGCGCGCGCACGTATGCGCTCAGAGTTCCCATCTGCGAGTGGACGATGTCGCCGCCTTCGATGCGGCTGACCCGACACTGGGATACGTTCATCGCTGCGGCGACATCTGCATGCCGGGCCATGCGTGACTCCCGCAGCTGACGCAGCCGGTACGCCCGGGCCTGCTCCTCCTGGCCGCGGCGGGCCGAGGCAACGCCCTGCTCGGTGATGCGCCCGTCCTCCAGCGCATCCGCGCGCACGTCGCGCCAGTTGCGTGCCCTAGCCATCTCGGTCATGTCCTTTCCTCGTCGTACTCGCCCTCAAGCCAGCGGTTGTATCGCTCTTCGGCTAGCGGGATTGCCGCCTTGTACCAGCCGCTCCAGTTTCCCTGCTTGTCCCCGGCCACCAGCAGCACGGCCTGCCGCTCGGGGTCGAAGCAGGACAGGATCCCGGACCTCGCTGGCTCCTGCCGATCCTGGCCGGAGCAGCACCCCGCTGGCCGGATCAAGGTAGGGATCGGGGCTGGCTGGGAGACTCGGCGCCGCAGGGAGGATGGCCATGACTGGGCCATCGTCCGCCTTGGCGCGACGGGCATCATCACGTCTGCTGATGTCGATACGAGCTTCTTTACTGGGAATTACCCGCAGTCGCTGAGCGTCGAGGCATGCGGACGCGAAGGCTACCCAAGCCCCGCCGAGCTTGACCGGTTCAGCTCCGACCGTCGGCGGGTCTCCTCGCCAGTGCGGAGATTCCTGATCCGCCCCGATGCGCCCTGTGATGCGGGCGGGCTCACTGATCGGCATGGACCCCCCCGAGCACACCCGGGCACCTCCGGGTGTACAACGTCGATGACCATTTCGTGCCCTGCACCGGGGCCAAGCCGGTGGGCGAGGGCTGGATTAATAAGCGCAGGCCGGGAAGGAACGCGCTGACACCAACGTGACCGCCCATGACGGGCGGGCGCTGTGCTTTGTCACCGGGGAGCCGTCCGGGCTGGCCGTCACGCTGCCGAAGGCGCTGGCCGAGCTGAAGCGCGCCGCGCGCCCAGCGGGTTGCCGCCAGCTCCCGGCGCGACCCTGTTGCCCGCGACGCCCGTGTGGCTCGGGGGAACAACCTCGCCGCGAATGGTTGTTGGCTACTCTTGGTTGTAGTTGAAGTTTCGTGCACGTGTGAGAGCGCCCGCGAAATTCTGACGGCGGGCGCCGAGGGGCATACAGATTCCAGCCTCGAGAAGGCAGGCGGCCGCAGCAGCCCGGGAACACGTCCGTGGATCCCGAAGGTCGTAAAGCAGGAGAAAGCAACATGGCTCAGGGCACTGTGAAGTGGTTTAACGCTGACAAGGGCTACGGTTTCATCGCCCCCGACGACGGCACCGCCGACGTCTTCGTTCACCACTCAGCCATCCAGACTGACGGTTTCCGCAGTCTTGCAGAGAACCAGCGGGTCGAGTTCACTGCTGGCCAGGGCGCCAAGGGCCCGCAGGCCGAGCAGGTTACCCCGATCTAACCAGCCGGGCTCACGCGCTTCGGAGAGCCGTTAAGCGCATAGAGCCCGTAATGCTGACGGCTGCTGCCCGTCCTGCTGGACTTGGTGTTAAGACAGTCGAGCAAGGCGGGCAGTTGGCCGAGGGCTGAGCAGCTGCGGCTGGCCGCGTGCCCATGTGAATGTGGCCATCCACAATGTGCATGCGGGCCGGACTGGACGCCGCGGGAGCTCCGGCACACCTTCGTCAGCCTCATGTCCGACAGCGACGTCGCCGTCGAGGAGATCGCCCGGCTGGTCGGCCTCGCCAGCAGCAAGGTCACCGAAACGGTCTACCGGCACCAGCTCCGCCCGGTCATGACCACCGGGGCCGAGAAAAATGGATGCCCTTCTCGGCGTCGCCGGCTAGCGCCGCATGTCCGGACGAACTCGGCCCGGACGCCAACAGCCGGCTCGCAAGCGAGCATCCAGATCGCGTTGCCGCATATGAGATCGCTCCGATCCCCGACTCGGAGCGGCTTTGCGGTCAGGCCTACAGCGAGGGCTTGTGCGCACAGATCCTCTGGTTCTGTGCGCGTCAACCTGCCAGCGCGCGGTCCGCAGTCTGCTGCTCCCGGGTCTGCACCGCGTGCTGTCGGCGATGATCCGGGCCGCCTGCGCGACCTGCGCGATGAGTGGTCTCCGCCGGGTCTTTGGACCGACGTAGCGGGCCTGGGACCGTTGCCTCTACCTGTTGTGCCCACGGCATGATCTGATGAGCGAGAAGTCCGGGTCGCCGTCGCTTTCAGGGTGCCGTGGTACATCGTCGACCTGCCGGGATCTGCCTTAGCGACGGAGGCCTGGCGCGGCGAGGCGGCGGATCGGCCAGTATATGGATGCATTGAGCCGGGACGGCAGCCGCATCACAGAGAAGCCGGATTTCGAGGCCACGAGAAGCGCCGCGGTGCGGGAGCGGCAGGAGCTAGTGATGAATACATTCGATTCGAAAGTCGCCGAGACGCCAGCCATGAATTCGTTCGATTCGGAAGTCGGCGAGACCGCAAGATGGCTTGCCAGCCCTCGATTCGATGGCATCACCCGTTTGTATTCTGCGCGTCAGGTGGTGGAGCAACAGGGCACCATCCCCACTGACTACACAGTGGCGAGAATGGCGGCCGGGCAGTTCTACGATCGGCTCCGGCAGCTCTTCGCCGAGGGCAAGCAGATCACCACCTTCGGCCCGTATTCACCGGGTCAGGCAGTGGCCCTGAAGCGGATGGGAATCGAGGGCATCTACCTGGGCGGCTGGGCTACGTCGGCCAAGGGATCCGTCACGGAGGACCCTGGGCCCGACCTGGCCAGCTACCCGCTCTCTCAGGTGCCCGACGAGGCCGCGCCGATTGTGCGCGCCCTGCTCATGGCGGACCGGAACCAGCGCTTCGCCCGCTCGCGCCTGAGCGAGGCGCAGCGTGCTGCCTCTCCCGAGATCGACTATCGGCCGTTCATCATCGCCGACGCCGACACCGGACACGGCGGCGACGCGCACGTCCGGAATCTGGTCCGTCGCTTCGTGGAGGTCGGGGTCTCGGGCTACCACATCGAGGACCAGAAGCCCGGCGCCAAGAAGTGCGGGCACCAGGGGGGTAAGGTGCTCGTCGGCGTGGACGAGCAGATCAAGCGGCTGAGCGCCGCGCGCTTCCAGCTGGACGTCATGAAGGTTCCCGGCATTATCGTGGCCCGAACCGACGCCGAATCGGCCACGTTCCTGGAGGGGCGCGGGGACGAGCGCGATCATCCGTTCATCCTGGGAGCCACCAGTGTTGACTTGCCGACGTACAAGGTCGGCTACCTTGCCATCTTGAGAAAGCTCCGCGAGCTGGGCGTCGACGACGCGCGCGGTCATCTGCTCTACAAGATCTCCGCTGCGGAGTACGACGAGGCCAGCGCCTGGCTCGAGCGGACGGGCGTGATGCGCGTGCTCGAAGAGAGCGCGAAGGCGTTCCAGCGGGCCGACGGGTCGGTGGTCGAGGCACTGCTGGATCGGGTCGAGACGCAGTACCTGGAGGCGTGGCAGTCCGAGGCCAACCTGAAGAGCTATCCCCAGGCGGTCGCGGACGTGATCGAGTTCCGCGCAAGCGAGGGGGAGCGCTTCGACGTGAGCGCCGAGGAGTGGCTGGCCTTCGCGAACCGGACGTCGTTCCACGCCGCCCGGGCCAGGGCCAGGGCGATGGGCATCGACATCATCTGGGATTGCGAGCTCTCCAAGACAGCAGAGGGCTACTACCAGATTCAGAACGGAATCGAGTACGCGGTCGCCAGGTCGCTGGCTGTCGGCCCGTTCGCGGACCTCCTGTGGATGGAGACCAAGACCGCGGACCTGGCGGACGCCCGGCGCTTCGCTGAGGCCATCCACGGCGAGTTCCCCTCCAAGATGCTCGCGTACAACCTGTCACCGTCGTTCAACTGGGACACGACCGGGATGAGCGAGGAGGAAATGAGGCGATTCCCGGAGGAGCTCGGCAAGCTGGGGTTCGTCTTCAACTTCATTACCTACGGCGGGCATCAGATCGACGGCCTGGCGGCGGAGGAGTTCGCCGCCGCGCTCAAGCAGGACGGCATGCTCTCCCTGGCCCGGCTGCAGCGTAAATTCCGCCTGGTCGAGTCGCCCTACCGGACGCCCCAGACGCTCGTGGGCGGCCCCCGTCTGGATGCGGCGCTCATGGCCTCTTCGGGCGGCACGGCTGCCACCAAGGCGATGGGTGAGGGCTCGACGCAGCACCAGCACCTGGTGCAGACCGAGGTGCCGACCAAGCTGCTCGAGGAATGGCTCGCGATGTGGACAGAGCACCACCAGATCCCGTATTCGCTCTGCGTTGGACTGCGGCCGAACACGGCAGGCTCTGAGTTGCTGGAGCTCAGCCTGTCCAAGACAAGCGGGGAAAAGGTTGCCAACATCATCTTCGACGTGATCGTGGATCGCCGGGGGCGCAACATCCTCTCGGTTCGAGACCAGAACACGTTCGACATCGCCCTGCGCAAGAAGCGCCTGATGACGCTGGACCACTTGTTCCTTGTTCACCGCTACAAGATCTGGTCGGTCCACTACGTCAGCCCGACCGACGACAATCGTTACCAGGCCCAGAAGATGAAGACGCACGGCCTATTCGGCGACGTCCACGACGAGGTTGGCGACGTCATCGTCGCAGATGTGAGCGCGGAGGGCGTCAAGGCCCTGCTCGCCCCGGACCGGGACCGCTTGAACGCCTTGATCCAGCGGAAGTATCCATATGCGGCGGTCGACGTCGCTGCGCAAATCCCGCAAGGCACTGATCATGGCGGGAATCGTCCCTGAAGCGCGCACGGCTGCGCTGAGCTCCTCTTGGCGTCCACCAGAGCCCACCGTCGGGTCACTGGCTCTCGGGTTCAGGACCTCACCGCGTTTCGATGATCTTCTACACCCCGCTGTCAGTCCGGACTTGTAGACCCGGAGATCACCGTCGGGGCGGCTCGTCGCACTCGGGACGCAGGCACGGGCGACCATGCACCGCCATCCCTGGCTCGCCGACCTGGTGCCGCGGCGCCGGCGCTCGGCCCGAACGGCCTGGCCCTGCTACAGCATTTCCTTGAGGTACCGAGCCGCACCCGGCGAGCAGCATCGCCAAGCTTGAGGCCCTCGGCATGCTGTTCGCGATCACGGCGGTGTTTGTCCAGGCCGAGCTCTCTGGCGGCCCGGCGAGCTCGGCGTCGCAACGCCGCTTGCCTCCAGCAGGGCATTAGCTCGGGCGAGTACCCGCGGCTCGGTGAGCTGCTCGTCGGGCCACCAGCAGCCCAGGGCGACCCTGACCGCTTCGCCGAACTCGTCAGACGCATCCTGACCGGCCTCCTCGGACACGGAACCTGAACACGACCGTCGGTTCCGGATCAACCCAGATGAGCACGCTCATCAGGGCGGCGAACGCCGGGATGCCAGCATGGGATTCGGCGATTGTCTGACTCGAGGTCTTCATCAGAGCGACGGTCTGGTCATTGGACTCGCGGATGATCGTGGAGAACGCCGTGCGCAGCAATCTGGTGGTGGCCTCGTCGGCAATGGCGACCAGGCCGGCTCGACCACACTTCAGGCGTGATGGCATCCAGGTCGCTGCGCTGGGACAAACTGCTCATTGCGCGGTGCTCAGGGGGTTTGGCGGCACGGCCAGATCCGCGGGTGGGACGTGGTACTGGCCGGCGTGAATAAGGCCGGCGGACGACTGCCGAGAAGCAGGTCCCGGATCACGCCTCCGCCGAAATCCCCGCAGACCAAATCCGGTACGCCGGGATTACGAGCCGGGTCCGGGGTCGGCGCGGTACTGGTATTAGCCGCAGGCCCCCCGCTGAAGCTGGGCCGTCAGCCCTGGCGTTCTACCCGGTGCACGGCGGCGCAGGCCGGCGTTCCATCAGCGACCTGGCACACTCTTGAAGGCAGCAGCGATCCTTCCGCTAAGTCCGCGGATCTCGTGGCCGCCGAGATCCGCAAAGCAGTGCTGCGGCGGACCGCCGCCAAGGCTATCCAGCCCGCCGGCGCCCACCCGGCCGAAGTGGCTACCCGTGAACGCCCGCCGGATGCCTGACACCTTGATCTGGCCCATCGGTTCCGCGCGTCCGCGCGTAGAGCCTCGGGCTCGCGCGTGGCGCCGCGCACGTGACGCGAGCGAAGCCAACGGAGTGCCAAACTTCCTCGCCCACGCCCCCATTCCCGCGCGGTCGCGTCGAAATCGATCAGGTCCCCCGGCTTCGCGTCACGCGCAGCGGCCCATGCGCTGCGGATCCTTATAGGATCTTCACCGGAAAGGACGGAATCACGTGACAGGGAAGTACAGGAAATTCTCTCCTGAGTTCCGCGAGGAAGCAGCAAGGATGGTTGTCGAGACCTCTCGTGCTATCGCTGATGTCGCCCGGGAGCTCGGGATCAGCGAGACATCTTTGGGGAACTGGGTACGGGCGTACCGGGAAAAGCACGCGGAGGACGAGCCGCCGCTGCAGCTATCGGAGCGGGCCCGGCTGCGGGAACTGGAACGCGAGAACAGGGAACTCCGGATGAAGGCTGACTTTCTTTCAAAAGCCGCGGCGTACTTCGCGGCGGAGCATCGGTGACCGAGGTGTATGAGTTCATCGATGCGGAGTACGCCACCTGCGAGAATGCTCCGGCTGTCACGCAGATGTGCGCATGGCTGGAAGTATCAAAGTCCGGGTTCTATGGCTGGAAGTCCGCCCGGAAAGCGCGACCGCGAAACGGCGGAAGAAACTCGCGCTGATCATCAAGAGGATATTCGACGATTCTGATTCCACCTACGGGTACCGGCGCATCGCCTGGCAGCTGGCCCGGCAGGGCACCGTGGCCGGCCCGAGCTGGTCCGGAAGATCATGCGGGAGCTGGGCCTGGTGGCCTGCCAGCCGCGGCCGTGGCGGCCGTCGACCACGAAACAGGGCCAGGCGGGCCCGATACCGGACCTGGTGAACCGCGACTTCTCCGCTGAAGACCCCGGGCAGAAGATGGTCGGCGATATTACGTATATCGAGACGTGGCAGGGCTGGGCATTTCTCGCTACGGTCATCGACTGCGCGACCCGCAAGGTGGTCGGCTGGGCGGTCGACGACAATTACCGGACGCCGCTGATCACCAGCGCGATCCAGATGGCAGCCCGCAATGTAGACCTGCCGGACGGCGCTATCTTTCACAGCGATCGCGGCAGCAATTATACGTCCGCCGAGTTCGCTGCCGTCCTAGGGAAGCCTGGGTATCCGGCAGTCGGTGGGCCGCACCGGGTCATGTTTCGATAATGCACTGGCGGAATCTTTCAATGCCGCGGTGAAAGTCGAGCGGGTCCACCGCACCGTGTATCCGACGATCAGGAAAGCGCGTGAGGACATTGCGCGGTATATCGAGCTCCGGTATAATCGGACTCGTCTCCATTCGGCACTCGGCTATAGGACTCCGCAGGAAGTCCACAACGAGTACCTGAACCGGCAGCGTGCAGCATGAAATAGCTCCAATTCCGCTGTCCGGAAAGCGCATGGCGCCCAGTCCGGCGAACGCTCAGTACCCGCTGATTTCGGCGCCCGGCAGTACTTGCCGCGGAATTGGTCCGCCAGCTCGGCTCAAGGACATCCTCATCGGAGGCGTCGAGAGTATCCGCGCGAAGGAGATCGAGGATCTGCTCTCCCGGCATCCCGGAGTTGCGGAGGTCGCCGTCGTCGCGGCTCCTGATCCAATGATGGGTGAGCGGGTCTGTGCGGGTAGTAGTGCCACTGGCCAGCCGTACGGATCCTGCTGGAGGCAGGCCGCGAGCATTGCAGTTCGTGCCGGTCAGCGGCGCTATACATCGATGATCTGACCGGGGGCGCCTGCCGCTTGGAGGAGGCGGTGGATGTCGGCGCGGTCGCCGCTGACGACGTCGGCTCGCAGGTCGGCGGCTGTCTGGGCGACGACAGCGTCGACGACGTCGCGGGTTGCGGCGCGGCCTATGAGCTCGCCGGCGGCGTGGGCTTTCTGCTCGGTCAAAGGGACGATCTCGCAACCGCGCAGGAGCCGACGGAGCTGGACTTGGGCGGGGGAGCGGCTGACTTGGGCGACGACGGGCGCGGGAACGACGGGGATGATCCCGGCTTCGAGCCGGATTCTGTGGTCGGCCCAGACAGCGCGGACGTTGCGGTCGGCGCCGACCAAGACGCCCGCGTCGTAGACGACCGGGGTCATGCGGTCCGGCGCTCGGTGGTGATGCCGGCGCGGCGCCGCGCGGCGTCAAGCTCCTCGCTGGTCAGGGGCCCGTTGTCGGCTTCCCACTCGGCCACGGCCGCGAGGCCCGATCGCACCCGCAGGGCCCGCCGGGCGGCTGCGGTCATCCACGCCGACACGCTGACGCCCTCGGCGGCGGCTGCTTCGACGACCTCGGCATGGACGTCCGGGTCGACGGTAATAGCAAGCTTCGGAGACGGGTTACCGCGCGGCATGAGCAAACTATACCACCACGGTACGACCACTGGCTGGCGCTTGTGGCAGGCGTCGCGCCCACGCATCGCGCCGTTCAAATGACCGATAGTCCCCCAGCGACTGCGCCAAGGTCCGGCAGTTTCGACGTTCTGCCTGGTAGATCCGTGGGCGGTACTGGGATTGAACCAGTGACCTCTTCCGTGTCAGGGTGTCGGCATAGCCGGGCGGATATGGGGTGGCGTCCTGTGACCTGCGGCGGGTGGTCGGAGGTCTACGCTCTCTACCCTCCGGTACCCCGCATGTTCCCGGCTGCCTAAGGCAGATGTAGGGGCAACCCTAGGGCTCGGCCAGCATCTCGGATGCCGACGTGCTCGGACCACCGCAGCCCGGATTTTGCTGGGCTCTAGCTCGCTACGATCTGGTGCATGCCGGAGCCAGGCAAGCGCGAGGTAGCGGTCCAGGCCGTCATCACCGTGGCTGCCGGGCTGGGAGCCTACGCGGGCGCCGGAGCTGCCGCGTTGGCAGCGGGCGCGGGCGTGCTTGCCCTGGCCGGGTGGCAGCACATCATCAGCGGGCGACGCCTAGACAATAACGTTGAGACGCTCCTGGATGCCGCCGAGGCGTTCGGCGCCGAGACGGTCGAAGAATTCGTGGAATTCCTCGAAGCTGCGGTGTCCGATCCCGAGCGCCAGGAGCTGCTCGCCCGCACGCTCACGATCGCTTCAGGACACTGCCATGCGTGACAAGCGCCGCGCACTCGCCCAGGCTGCAAGCGACACCGGCACGAAGGTCGACCCGGAGATGCTGTTCATCCGGGTGCTGGCTGACCTAGACGAGCCGCATATCAAGGTGCTGAGGATCATGCGCGATGCTTCACCGGCCCAGGGCGCCGTTAACCGCCAGACGCAGGCCATAGGCCGGGTACTCCGCCAGTGGCACGCCTCAGAGATCATCGAACAGGATCCCGGCTTGGCCGACGTAATCTACGGTCTCCTGCCGGTTCTGGCTCGGCACCTCCTGATCTCTGGCGGCTACGACGTGATCACGATGGCTGGCCACGAGGAGGAGTACACGATCACCGACTATGGAGAGTTCTTCCTGGACAGACTGGCCGAACCCGACGACGCGGCCTAGGCGGGCGCTCAACGGGCACGCCTCTTCGTCCCGAGGTACAGGCAGTGCTGGCCCGTCCGGTGTTGTCGCTGCAAGACAGGCGGATGTTGGTCGGGACTGGCGGCGGCAATGCGGGGTCGTTGCTGCACTTCTCTGCTGGACGGATCGGCTATGGTCGTCAGTCGTGATTGAGGACGGGGAACAGGCCACGGGCGCGGTCACGACAGTCGTGCGGATCGGCGAGACCATTCGGCGGCCGACCGGGGTGTGGACACCCGCGGTGCATGCGCTGCTTGAGCATCTTGAACGGGCCGGATTCGGTGGGGCGCCTCGGCCGCGTGGAATCGACGAGCAGGGTCGCGAGGTTCTGACACTTGTGCCCGGACAGGTGGCCATGCGGCCGTGGCCAACGGTGCTGGTATCAGGCGATGGCTTGTGGCAGCTGGCGCGCTGGCTGCGGGAGTATCACGACGTGGTCGCCGACTTTGTCCCGCCCGCGGAGGCTCGCTGGATCGTTCCTGATGCGACCTGGCAACCCGGACAGATTGTTCGCCACGGTGACCTCGGCCCGTGGAACTCCGTGTGGCGCGGCGAGAACCTTGCAGGGTTCATCGACTGGGACTTCGCCGAGCCCGGCGAAGCGCTGGATGACGTGGCGCAGCTGGCGTGTTACGCCGTGCCGCTGCGTGGCCCGGACATGACGCAAGCGGCCGGGCTGGCCGAGGGCTGCGACCTGCGTGCTCGGGTCAATACGCTGTGCCAGGCGTATGGCGTGGCTGCCTCTGCAACGCTCGACGCGCTGGAACGGCTGATCGCGCGGGAGATCTCCAGGCTCCAGGTCCTTGGCTCAGCTGGAGTCGAGCCCTGGTCGAGCTTCCGCGAACGCGGCGACGACGCATCACTGGGACAGGAGCTTGGCTGGCTGATCGCCAATCGCTCGTCCCTGGTCTCGGACGAGCCAGTGAGGTGATTGCTCGGGAAGCCGGGCCACCGACGCACTATCAGCTTGGGAAGTCTCAGTCGCGCTCCGGCGAGCTACCCTCGGACACCGTAACCTGCGGCGCCCTGGACCGTCTGACCGCGAGCGGCCGCGAGTTGCCGGCAGGGCTCATACGATCGGGCACGTAGCGGGCACGCGTGATCGGGATCGGTTTTACGGGCCGTGACTTCTCCAGTCCGCGCCCGTGCCTGAGCAGGCAGGCGCCGAAAGCACAGATCACTAGGCCCGAGACACATCCCGCGCCGCCAGCAATTCAGAGCTTTGGCCGCCGTTTAAGCGGACGCACCGGCTGCTGGGGCACTGCTGGGGCGGGCGCTGGGCGCGGTACCTGAGTTACTGGCTGACGGGCATGTCCGCGCGCAAGACCCGGCCAGCTTGGGCTCACTGGTGGCAGGGCCCTGGGTGACGTACATCACCGTGGACCCGCCTTCGGTGTCGTCGATGACCGCGCCGCTGGCCGGATCGACGACGATCGTCGAGCGGCCGATCCGCAGGGCGATGCCGGTCCGGCCGAGCGGGTCGGTGAAGCGGCCTACCACTTTTACGCCTGGAATGCTGGCGTCGACCTTGAACAGCGCCGCGCGCACCGCCGGGGGAGCCGGGGTATCGACCAGCACGAACTCGACGTCCTCGAAGAGGGTCGGCCCGCCGCCCTGGCCGAAGTCAGCGATCAGCTTCGGCTTCAGCGTCGCCGGGTCGGTGGGCAGCGTGTATAGCTGCGACCAGGTGTACGGGCCGAACTTGTAGGAGTCGATGAGCGGCACCGTGAACAGGTCCGAGCTGCAGACCGAATCCGTGTTGTTCTTGGGTCCGGTCTTCTCCACAACCCCGTTACCGTGGCGCCAGAGCCAGCTCTTGTCCGTGTAGAGCTGCCCGCCGCACATGTACTTGTCCTCGCTGTACCAGTACTGGGCATTCGGCCATTCGGCCCGGGACCCGGCCGCCTGCGCCGCCTGATCCAGCACGGTCGCCGCCGTCAGGGTCGTCGGTGCGATCACTGCGGGCCTGGCGAACGAGCCCGCCGGGGACGACGGCATCGCGATCACGGTGGCGGCAGCCGCTGCGCCAGCCGCCACTGCAGCGCCGATGAGCGCCTTCGCGCGCACGCCGCTCCGCCAGCTGTCCGGCTTCCGGCCGTACACGGCCGCCGCAGCCCCAGGGCCCGTGTTGAGGGCAGCCTCCAGAGCATCCCGCCCGTTGCGCAGCCCGTCGGGCGAGATGTCGGGCACTTGGCCCGCCGCGGTCAGCAAGTCGTCGAGAGAGTTCATGATGTCTTCTCCTGTGCGCGAAAATTGGCGGGTTCGGGGGTGCGCGGGCTGTCGGGGTCGGCGCTGGGCTGCTGGATAGCCTTCATCGCGCGTTTGCGGGCCCGGTGGAGCCGGCTCCGGGCGGCGACCGGGCTGATGCCGAGGACGGCGGCGGCCTCTGCGGGAGACAGGCCCTCCCACGCCACCAGGAGCAGCAGCTCGCGGTCGGAGCCGGCGAGCCCGTCGAGTGCGGTGCGCAGTCGCGCGCGTTCGGCGAGCGCGTCGAGCCGGTCATCGACCGCGTTCCAGTCCATCCCGAGATCCCGGGTCACGCCTGTGGCGGGGGGCTGCAGGCGGAAGTGGGCGCGCAGCACGTTCAGCGCGATGCCGTACAGCCACGGCAGGGCACTGCCGCTGTCGTGCGTGACTACCCGCGTGGACGCAGACAGCGCGGCAATGAAAACCTCGGACAGCAGATCCTCGGCCGCTGACGGCCCGGCGCGTCTGGCCAGGTACCGGAACACGGCGCGGGCGTGGCGCTCGTAAAGCACGCCCACCAGTTCCGGCTGACCGGTCAGGCCGGCCAGCAGCTTGCCATCCGGCCGCGAATCAGCTGTCATACCCCTCTTATGCTGCAAGCCCGCTTGCCGTTGCACCCCCCTGCTCCCGCGCCCGGCAGCGATGCAACGCGTCCCATATGCGCAACTTTCGCAAACTGAGCTGTCAAACGGAAGGCCGTTCACCACAACCGGGACGGTTCGACGCGATGAGTTGGCCTGGAGCCCTGCTATCACACGTCCGGTTGCCTCGATAGCTGTCAGGACCGGCGACTCTCGGCCGGGTTCAGTCGAGAGTGGCCGCAGGCCATCGCGTAGCGACGCGCAGCGCTCTCGAGGCAGTGGTTCGCGTGGTGATGTGGTGATCGTGTCCTCCGTCGGGTGATGCGCGACGATCGTCTGCCAGCTGATCTGCGACGGTCCAAAGCGCGGATTGGCCAGGCGCGCGCATTCACGCCCGGCCTTGGCGATGCATATACATACGGGGCCTGGTCGCGCGCCCTGCTTGGCCGTGGTCGCGATTGCCAACGGTGCCGAGAGCTCTTGATACGGCGCGCTGAGCCAGCGTTATGCGGTGCCCGAGTACGGTGATGGTGCCTGCCGCCGGGGGCGGCGCATGTCGAGCGTTCTGTTTCGCCTGCGGACCGGACCGTCGGCGGCCCCGTCTGCTCGATCGCGGCGCGAGCCGGGCCGACTCAGGACGACGGACGGGATCGGCTTCCGTGATCTCGGCACTCCGCACCGGTCGGGGCCCTAGGCCATATCCACGGAGTCGGCTCTGCCCGCCGTCTGGGTCCGGTGTGATCTCCTGTACCTGGTCGACAGCATTCGACGAGGCCTTGATGGTGTCCGCACGCCGGGCATGAATGGCAGGTTCCACGCGCCACCGACACCGACGCTGACGCTACGCTATGATGCCACTGTGAGTAGCACTAAGCCCACAGTTCAGATTGACCCGCTGAGCCCTGTGCTGCTGTACGAGCAGGTGGCGGCGGCCATCAGGCGGGCCATCGCTGACGGTGAGATTGTCTCCGGCGAGCGGATGCCGCCGGCCCGCGATCTGGCGGCAGTGCTTGGTGTCAACGCCAATACAGTGTTCAGGGCGCTGCGTGCGCTGCGCGACGAGGGGATCGTCGAGTTCCGCCGCGGCCGCGGCGTCACTGTTACTGGGCTCGCTCCGCAGCGAAGCGCGGTGATGGCCAAGGCCCGCGAGCTTGTCGTGCTGGCGCGCCGTTATGGGTATCGGCCGGACGAAGTGGCGGACATCATCCAGCAGCTGCTCTGAGGAGGTGGCGGTGGCGACAGTGGAACTGGATCCGGCGCCCGGCCGCGATCCCGAGGCGCTGATCAAGGAGGCGCGCCGCCGTCAGCGCCGCCGCTATCTTGCTATCGGGCTGGCCGGGCTGGCCCTCGTCGCCACCGTTGCGGGCAGCCTGCTAGGCGGGGCCGGCCAGTCGCGACAGCACAAACCGTGGCTGCCGCGAGTATCTGCCAGTCACCTGGCGCGGCCGGTCAAGGCTCCTCCGTCTGTGCCGCTAATCCTGGCTGGTACCGAGACCGCGGTGCTGCTGTGGCCGGTCGGCTATCCGGGATTCAGCGCGGGCGGCGGACCGCTGGCCTACCTGGATAACCTGACCACCGGTGGGCTCTCCGCGACGGGGCGCCCGGCGATCAGCGCCGGTGATTTCCAGCCGCTGCTGATCACGGTGGGCCGCTATCTGGTCTACGTCGGCGAGGGGACCATGGTCATCCGCGGTGACCTTCGGGGGCGGCCGCGGGTGCTGGCGAAGACCCCGTTCTTCGCCCCGTCGGCCGTACCTAATCACGTATGGCTTACCAACCTGCAATCGCCGCACAGCTCGCGTCATGTCGTGCGGCTGGCATCGGTGACCGGAGGCCCGCTCGGCCGGCTGGTCACGCTGCCACCGGACACTCAGCTGATCCGCGGCACCGACAGAGGCTTGCTGTTGCAGAACCTCTCGGTCCATGGTCCGGGAGTGGAGCTGTGGAATCCCGGCGGCGTGCCGCGGGCGCTGCCCTTCACACCGAGCTGGGCGGATGGCGTCGGCGCTAGCGCTCGGCTGGTCGAGTACGCCACCGGATGCAGAGGCCGGGCCAGCTCGACGTCCGGGTACTACGATGCCTGCCGCTGGCTGCGGATCTATGACGTGATCACGGGCCGGGTTCTGTCGTTGCGGACCCCGCCGGGTACGGCCGGCTGGGTGCCGCCGGAGTTCAATCTCGAGCAGCCGATCTCGCCGGCCAATGCCATGGTGGCCGCGGAGGCGGCGCTGCCGTCCGCGCACGGGGATCGCGGCCGCCTCTACGCAGTGCAGCTGAACGGCAGGCATCCGCGGCCTCTAGTTGTTCCTCGCTCGGCCAGTTTCGTGCGGATGAGGGTCGCCTGGTCGGTCCGCGGGGGATGGGTGTTCTTCCAGGGCCCACGCGGTTACATGTGGGCTTACCAGCCACAGACCGGTAACCTGCGCTCATCGCGCACCCCGTGCTGCCAGGTCACGGTCATGGCAGCAGTTCAGATCGGCCCCGGCTGACGCCGGCCCACAGGCCGACACGGGTCGTCGGTCGAGTTGCCATTGCAGCCTCATTGTGACTATCCGCCGGTCATTTGCAGTTCCGTAATGAGGAACGGCAGGCTCGCAGCGCGGCTCAAACTGTCACGATCGGCCGTTGATGTCTCCACTATTCGGATCGGTCAGCACGGGAACGCCGGGGGCGCTGGTTGTGCCATTGACGGATGGTGTCGGGTCGCCGGACCGGCTCGCGGCCGATGCGCCGGTCGGCTTCAGGCATCTGGCCGCGGGCGACGTCGGCGCGGATGGTGGAGGGCGCTACGTCGAGTTAGCCCGCGACGTCGCGGCGCAGCTGGCCGAGACCGAAGCGACGACAATCTATTCGCTCGTCTCATAAACGGTGATCGCGGGGGATACCTCGGCTACGCGATGTGGCGCAGGTACCTCAAGCTCGCCCAGGGCTACACCGCTGCGCACCCTGACGGCATTGTCGGCGACACGGCGCATGAGCTTCGGCACGTCTGTGCCTCACTGCTGATCGCCTCAGGGGCATCGGATATGCAGGTCGCTCACCAGATGGGCCACAGCAAGATCGAGACGACCAAGAACATCTACGGGCACCTGTTCGCCTCGGACCGCGCCGAGATCCTCGGCGCGATGAACCAGGCCGTCTGCCGCTTGTATGCCCACGAGAAGCCTGTCGACGAAGCCAGCGAAATCGGCGCATAACCAAGCGCGGCCCTACTGACTGTAGGGCCACAGGGTGGGCCGTTGTAGGGGCTGACCCGTCTGAACTGGTGGGCGGTACTGGGATTGAACCAGTGACCTCTTCCGTGTCAGCGAAGTCAGAGAGTCGCCGGACCAGCTACGGGGCAGCTCAATAGGCGGCTCTAGCTGCGGAAACGCACGCTGCCTGTCGCCGCGCGTCGCCTGCGGTCGCTGGCAGTTGTCCCCCGGATAGTCCCCCAGAGGGGCTACTCTTATGGCATGACGGAACGGCGCAGCAAAGGCGACGACGCCATTTACTTCGAGCATGACGGCCCATGCAAGGACAGTACGCGGCACCGCCGATGCCCGGGAAGATGGCGCGGGGAGACGCCGGCGGACTATCGGCCGTTTATGCGGCACCACAGGCATGCGGTGGGCGCTCGCCCGCGGGCTCGCCGCGGCGACCAGGGGAATCATTGACCTCTACTTGGCACGCGGAGACTCATCCCGGACAAGACGGCCGCTCGCGGATTCGCCGACGAGTCCGGCTCTGCGAGCCTGACCGTGATGGGTCATGCTCAGGCAATCGACGTGCGTCGCCTGCTCGTCCTGTCCCCCTGGAAGGATGGGCAGGCTGCCTCGCTGCAGCCAGTCCTGCATGCTCGTCCGGCCACCATGCCCCGGAGCAGCCGCGGCCGCGAGGGCGCAGGCATGCCGCTGGGTACGCTCCGGCCGGCGACGTCAGGCACTGACCGGGCGGAGCCGCGCGAGCTGGGTTCGCGAGGTGATGCCGAGCTTCCTGAACACGCTGGCGAGGTGGTGTTCCACGGTGCTCGGGGTGATGAACAGCTGCGCGGCGATCTCGTTGTTGGAGGCGCCCGCGGCGGCGAGGTCGGCGACCCCGGCTTCGCGCGGGGTGAGGTCGAACGCTGTTTCGGGGATGCGTGCCCGGGCCCGTTCGCCGGTCGCGCGCAGCTCGGTGCTGGCTTGCTCAGCGAACCCGTCGGCGCCCATCGCGGTGAACATGTCCCATGCGGTGCGAAGCTCGCGGCGCGCGTCCGGCGGCGCTTGGCCCGCCGCAGCCACTGGCCGAACAGCAGGTGGGTCCGCGCGAGATCGACCATGGCCCGGCTTTGCTGCAGCTGGCTGACGGCTTCCCGGTAGTGCTCCTCGGCGTGCTCGCCCGCATCAATCAGCGCGGCGCAGCGGGCCCGCAGTCCGAGCGCCCAGGGCGTGCCCGCGGCCAGGGCCCGCTCGGACAAGGTTGCGAACGCCGAGCCGGCTACCTCGCGGTGGCCGGCCCGGGCCGCGGCCTCGATCAGTTCCGGCAGCGCCGCCTCCGCCACCATCGCCGGGTCGTCGTCGACCACTGTCAGCGCGGCAGCCTCCGCGGCGTCGTAGTCCCCGGCGCACAGATCGGCTACGGCCACGATGCACTGGCCGATGTCGGCAATCTGGCTCTGACCCCTGGCGGCGGACTCGCGGATCTGAGCGACGCCGGAGGCGTGCGCGGCGGCCACGTGGCCGCGGTAGGCGAGCGCGATCCCCTCGCCCCGGCTGTCGATGCCGAGCATTCCCGGCCTGCCACTCACCGCGATGAGCTCACGCATCTCAGCACAGAACGTATCGGCGTCCTGGAAGCGGCCGGCCAGGGCGGCGGAAAACGCCTGGTTGGCCAGCGCGACGGGAAGCTCGGTGAGCGCTCCGAGCGTGCGCGCCGCGTGCACCCAGCGGTCAGAGATGTCGAACAGGCCCTGGTCGTCCCACAAGCTTCCTGCTGCGGCGACACCGAGCCCGAACCACCGCAACCCGGTCGCCGGATCGAGGTCGTCGGCTCGCAGCGCGGCGACCGCGGCGCGCAACGGGTCGACCGCCTGGCTGTACCCGAGCGTAAATCTGGCCCGGTATCCCTCAAGCAGCAGGCCGCTGACGGCCGGGTGGGATCCGGTAACAGGTGGGAGCGACCGCGCCGCACACATGATCTTCCGTCTCTGGACGGGCCCGGCCCAGATGGCTGCCCGGGTCGCCTCCAGCATCGCGTCCCGTGCTGCCCTGTCGTCAGCTGCGAGCGCCTGGGCGGCCTCTGCCAGGACATCGGCCGCCGCGGCGGCGTCGCCTTGCGCGAACAGGATCTCGCCGTTCAGCCGTTTCGCCAGGCCACGCTGCCGGTCGTCGGCTAGCCGGGGCAGGGCGCGGGTGACCAGGTCGCGGGCGGTGTCCGGGTGGCCGCTGATCAGCTCGGCCTCGGCAAGGGCGACTTCGCGCTGCGCGCGGCGCCCGTCATCGGGCGTCAGGTCGACCGCGCGGCGCAGCAGCCCGGCCCGGGCGGCGTAGCCGCCGCGGGCGCCCGCGCGGTCCGCGGCCTGTTCCAGATCGGCGGCGATGTCCTCATCCGGGGCGATCGCGGCGGCGGCGCGATGCCAGGCGCGCCCGCTCCGCCAGGCGGCGGAGTCTGAGTCGGTTGCCTCGGCCAGCGCCAGATGCGCCGCCCGGCGCTGAGCATCTGTGGCGCCGTGATAGACCGCTGACCGGATCTGCGGGTAGCGGAACCGGACCGAGCTGCCGGAAAACTCAAGCAGGCCGGCTGCTTCGGCGGCCGCCGCTGCGGCGTCGGCGTCGATGCCCGCCCGGCTGGCCGCGCGCCACAGGGGGTCACGCTGGCGAGACACCTGGGCCGCGGCGAGCAGGAGGAACGCCTGCGTATCGGCCGGCAGACCGCGGACCTGCTGCAGGAACCGCCGCTCGAGCCGCTGGCTGACCGGTATCGGCGCGGGCAGGGCGGCCCGGCCGGCCAGCTGGTCAGCGGTGAACTCGGCGCTGAGCTCTACCAGCGCGAGCGGGTTGCGCTGGGTGTCTGCCAGGACGCGCCCGACTACATGGTCGTCCAGGTGCGCGCCCACGGACGTGCGCAGCAGCTCGGCGGCTTCGGTATCCGGCAGCCCGCCGACGACCACGGCCGGCAGTCCCTCGAACAGCTGCTGTGTCGTCGGCTCGGGCAGTGTCGCCGGCTCGGGCGATGTCGCCGGCTCGCCCATAGTAAGGATCACGCCGACCCGGTCGGCGTAAAGACGGCGGGCCGCGAACGCGAGCACCTGCGCAGACTCGGCATCGAGCCACTGCGCATCATCGACCACGCACAGCACCGGCTGGTCCTCAGCCGCAGGTGACAGCACCATGAGCGCGGCGAGCCCGACCAGGAACCGGCTCGGCGGCGGGCCTTCCTCCAGGCCGAACGCCACCCGCAGCGCGTGCTGCCGCGGCGGCGCCAGCTCAGCGATCCGCGGCAGGAACGGGACCAGCAGCTGGTACAGCGCCCCGAAAGCCAGGCTGATCTCCGACTCCACCCCCGCGGCACCGCAAACCTGCAGGTCAGGCGCTGAGTCGATCGCGTAGCCGAGCAGCGCTGTCTTCCCGACTCCCGGGCCGCCGCGCAGCACGAGGGTGCCGCTGAAGCCGTCGCGCACAGAATCCAGCACCCGGTCGATCGCTGCCTTCTCCGCCTGGCGATCAAGCAGAACCAGCTCAGCCTGCCGCTGCCCGCCAGATTCCGCCGCATCGGAGCGCCAGAGGGCCGGACGGTCAAACCGATCTGGGACAGGATGGTCGCCGCCGCTGTCGGCCATCGTTACCATCTCCACCAGTTATCAGGCAGTGGCTGCGGTCGGACCGGTCTGCTGACCTGCCCCGTTCGCTAGCGTTCCCAGCCCGCGCGGCTGGCACCGCAACAACACTGGCCGGACCTATCCAGCCTAGACCGCCGCAGCCCGGCCCAGGGCTGGCGGACTTTGGAGCGACTGTGTGATTGCCCTGATTCGACCCACCGCCGGGCACTCCTAAAGGCGGGGAGAGATCGGGCTGCCATCGCCCATGCGGCCAAATGAGGACAAACCATGACCAACGACCGATTCCGGACCACCGTGGCCGCCGAGCTGCAGTGGGACCCGAAGCGCCTCAGTGCCTGGCTCATCCAGAGCCTCGTTCCGCCCCGTGATCTCCACCCCGCCGCCAGCCTGGCGGGCATCCAGGAATTGATGGTGCTCGGCCCGCGCCTCCCCCGCTCGGCAGCGCGGCGGTGGACGGCAGCCCGGCGCTCCTAGTTCTCCCGGGATTCGCGTCGGCCGCTGCCTCATACCCGCCGAGGAGCAGGTCGAGGGTGGAACTGCGGGTGGGGCGCGACAACGTCTGTTCGCAGATCTCCGACGCGCTCGCCCTGGCCGCATCGGGCAGGGTCGATCCGGGCCGCGCAGCCAGCAGATGTGACACCCCCACGCTGGCAGCAATCGATCCGATTTCGCACCCGCCCTCGGCCAGAGAGAGGTGGCACGAGAGCACGCTGATGCCTGTGAAGCAGCGACGCAGCCTAGGGGCAGGCACACGGCCAGGTGAGACGCGACCCGGGCTTCCTCGGCCGCAGGTTGCCCATGGCAAGGCTGGCGATGTCCCCGGCGCTGGCGTGTCAGGTCATTGTGCGTCTTCACACCCCTACGGCGCAGGTAGCACGTGCGGGCCCAGCGGATCGGGTCCGTCGATCCTGGCTCGATATCGCCCGAGGCCGCAAATACGCCAATTTCGGAAGCAGCCGGGCGCGACCCCGCGCGCACCTGCTCTTCACCGTGCCCTCGGACACGCCGAGCACCTCGGCCGCGTCGGACACCGAATAGCCGAGCATGTCGACCAGGACGAGCGCCGCCTGCTGATCGGGCACCAGCTTGCGCAGCTCGGTCATCACGTCGATGGCCGTATCGGTGGCACCAGACGGATCCGACAGCGGCCCGCCCGACGCCAGGCGATCGAGCAGCCCCTCATCGCCGCTGGTGGCCGTCGGCCGCGCCGACTTCCGCCGCAGCCGGTCGAGCGCGGCGTTCACCACGATCCGGTGCAGCCAGGTCGTCACGGCCGAGTCGCCGCGGAAGCTGGCTGCCCGGCGGAACGCCGAGATCATCGCGTCCTGGAGCGCGTCGGCGGCCTCCTCCGGGTCACCAAGCTTGCTGATCGCCACCGCCCAGAGCCGATCCCGGTGCCGCCCGAAGAGCAACCCGAAGGCATCGGGGTCCCCGCCGACGTGCCGAGAAAGCAGATCGGCATCGGTGGGCCGACTGGCTGCACCCGAGCTCCCGTCCAACCCGGTCGCGGCGCCGGCGTTCAGAGCCACGTGATTCATGCTTCTTTCCCCCGTTCCGGCCGTCCGCCGCGAAGGCGGCCATCGGTGCGCCCAGCGGGCGGCGTTACCAGCAACGCTACGAAGACCCGGCCAGGACTCGAATCGAGGAAAACCCCTACCCGACCGGAGTCCTGCGAGGTCCGGCAGCAGACCGGCGACTGACTGACCGGACAATTACGAAAATCAGGTTGAAATGCGTTGGCTGCATCCAGGCGGACCAGTTCCTTTGCGACAAGGAGCCCTGCCTGATGGGCAGCCAGTGACAGCGCGGTCATCTCGGCAGTGTCAGGGGCTCGCTTACTGTCAGTACGGCGGTCCAGGACTGTGCTGTTCGCCAGCTGCCAGCACCCAGCACCGCTTGTTATGCGCACCTCGACCGGCGCCAGCGAGGCAGTAGTCAGCCGCACAAAGTCGGCGTTTGGCGCACGCCCGCAGCGGGTGGTGTGACTGGCCATGGTCCGGTCAGCGCTATGTCCTGTGCGGGCCGCAAACGATCACGCATCACGACAGCTGCCGTCCAAGGGACCGGGCGTGCTGCTGACGGTCCCAGCTTCCGCTGGTCTAACGCCAGTCGAGCCAGGTCATGACCTCTTGCGCGACGAGGCCGATGGGCCGGTCGTTGACCACCGTCACATCCTCGACTCCGACGCCCTCGCCGGCTGCGATCGAGGACGCTGCTTCCCGCAGGTCCTCACGTCGGCCGCTGGTCACGTTGGCGGCCAGGCGCTGTTCGATGTCGGGCAAGGGAACCGACAGGCGGACCACCCGCAGCGATATGCCGGTCGCCTCGCGCACAGCGTGCAGCGCATCGAGGACCCGGACGAAGTAGGCCACGATGAAGACGCCGATGCCGGCGTCGCGATAGTTCGATGTCACTGCTGTCAGGTTGCGCAGCATCAGGCCAAACCCGGCCGCGTGATCGTCAAAGTTGTTCCCGCCCCAGCCCAGGTAGTCAAGATCCAGCAGCGCGTGCGGCTGACGGCGCTCCTCGAGCAGGTAGGAGATCTCCGCGGCAACCGAGCTTTTGCCCGAGCCATACACCCCGGTAATCAGCACACCGCCGGCGCTGCCTAACCCCACCAGCTGAGCGTAAACCCCACCAGGTCACATCCGGGGCCATCCCGCGACCGGCGGCGGCTGCGCGTGTTATCGACACAGGGTGACGATAGATGGTTATGCCGTATGGTCGGCGTCCCGACACGGCGAACCCGAGATTTGCCGAACCGCAGATAGCGCGGAGACCTTGTTCTGGCCGCGCGCCTCCCGGCCGTTCTGGACGCCGGTAGTTATCCTTGCTGGTCGTGAGCGGCCAGCTTCTCATCGAGGAAATGTGCACGCTCATGGCGCGGTGGCGCAGGTGGCCGCTGTGCCTGTATTGCGGGTCCGCCGAAATTGCGCAGCAGGTCAGCGCGGCTTCATCGGCACGCTGTGCGCGGTGATCGGCACTGGGCCCTTGGCGCGCCTGCTGCTGGCCTCAGAGGTCGCGGCGCATGCACACCCGTAGCCACCGGTCCATGCCATGCGCGGCTTCCCGCTGGCGGATCGCCCGCAGCCCCAGGGTGATCTCAGCATCGTCAAGGACCCGGAACCCCCGCCGGGCGTAGTAGGGCCCGTTCCACGGCACCTGCGCGAACGTAGTCAAGGTCAGCGCGGGAAGATCATCGGCCGCAGCCTGGCTCGCGGCGTGTTCCAGCAGGCTCCGGCGCAGCCCGCGGCGGGCACTGTCTGGGTGGACGGTGACCTGCTCGACCTGCAGGCAGCCGTCGACCAGGCCGGCCATCAGGTATGCGACCGGCTCATCGGTCTGGCCGGCCACCACCCAGAGCGCGGCCAGCCTGCCGGCTGGCCGCCAGGACCGGCAGCGGCCACGGATCGAGCTCGGCGACCTCGGGCATGCCGATCTCGCAACATCTGCCCTGCCGTCCGCTCGATAGCCTGCAGGACGGGAAGATCTGTCACTGGCTGCCCGGATACGCATCACTTCATTGGCGCGCTCACATCTTCCAGATCGGCACCCAGTCCTGCTCTGCCCAGCAAGACCACCACCGCCAGCCGCAAGGCCACTGGAATGTCCGTGGCCATGAGAAAGTCCCCAGGTGTGGCCAGGTCTAGGTCCCCGCTGGTGGCCAGTTAAAAGTCCCCATCCCTCGTTCGTCGTGTCGTCCCGGAGGCTGCGGCCCGGGCGGTGACGGTGGCGGTGTCAGCCAGTCACCGCACCGCCCGGGGAGCTTCCATTGAAGTCTGCGAGGGAACGGATGGACATCATTTCGGCCTACCGCGAGGCGGGCACTTACCGTGGTGCCGCTGCGATCAGCGGCACGACGCACAAGACCGTGCGGCGGGTGATCGCCCGGCATGAGGCCGTCACGATGCCCGGTCGTGCGATGCGGGGCCATAACTATGACGGTGTGGCGGAGCTGGTCGCGGTGCGGGTGGAGAAGACCGCGGGCCGGATCTCGGCGAAGCGGCTGCTGCCGGCCGGCGCAGGCCGCCGGGTATGCGGGGTCGGCGCGGAACTTCCGGCGGCTGGTCGCGCAGTGCAAGCAGGCCTGGCGGAGTGAGCATCACCGTGGCCGCCGCCGGCGGTGTGGTCGCCGGGTGAGCATCTGGTGATCGACTGGGGCAGCGAGGGCGGCCTGCACGTGTTCTGCGCGGTGCTGGCCTGGTCGCGGGTCCGGTTCGTGCGGTTCGCCGCCGATGAACGGTCGGAGACGACGCTGGCGATGCTGGCCGAGTGCTTCGAGGTGCTGGGCGGGGTGCCGGGCAAGGTGCTGGCTGACCGGATGGGCTGCCTGAAAGGCGGCGTGGTCGCCAACGTGGTCGTGCCAACCGCCGAGTACATCCGGTTCGCCAGCCATTACGGGTTCCGGCCCGATTTCTGCGAGGCCGCGGACCCCCCCTTAACCGGCTAACGGGGAGGCGTGGCAGCAGAGGAAACGCCGTTCAGTAGCGGGTTGTTGACTCGTAGTGATACGCCTGGCATACAGGTGAGCCATGGCAGACGATGCGGGGCTGGCCGTCGGGGAGCGCGGAGGCAGGTGGCTGCTGGCCGGGCCGTCCGCTGCCGGGTTCGGCCTGGTGAATGAGTTTCTGGGTTACCTGGCTGACCGGGGTTATTCGCCTCGGACGGTGCGCTCCTATGCGTTTGATCTGCTGGCGTTGTGCCGGTGGCTGCATGCGGAGGGTGTCGCGCTCGACGCCGTGACCACGGACGTGCTGTTGCGTTACCTGGCTGCCTGCCGGGAAGCTGCGGTTCCCGGCCGCCCCGGCGGCAACGTTTACTCGATCCGGGACGGGCGCAACAGCGGGTATGCGCCGGCGACGATCAACCGGAGGCTGGCGGCGATCTCGGCGATGTTCGCCTTCGCCTGCATGCGGGACCCCGGCCGGGTGAATCCGGTGCCCAGGGGACGCGAGGGGCGGGCCGCGGCGCGGGGTGAGCGCTCGGGCATGCTCGGGCATCTCGCGCGGCCGAAGACCCGCTCGGTGCTGCGGGTCCGAGAGCCGCGCCGTCTTCCCCGTGGCCTGGACCCCGGCGAGGCCGCGGCACTGGTGGGGAGCCTGCGTACCTGGCGGGACCGGGCCATCGCCGGGCTGATGCTGTACTCGGGACTGCGCTCAGCGGAAGTACTCGGCCTGGATGTGCGCGACGTTGACATCGGCCGGCGCTGGATCCGGGTCATCGGCAAGGGCGACAAGGAGCGCCGCGTCCCGATCGACGCCGAGGTGGCAGGCATCGTGCAGGCGTACTTGCTCGCCGAGCGTCCCGAGACAGCCTCGCTGCGCCTGTTCGTGGTGGCCAAGGGGCCTCATCGCGGGCAGCCGCTCACCCCGGCCGGGTTGCGCACGGTCTTCCGCTATCACCGGCAGCTGTCCGGCGTGACCGCCGGGCATCCGCACGCGCTGCGGCACTCGTTCGGGACCGCGCTGGCCGAGGCGGGAGTTGACCTGGCGGTGATGCAGGCGCTGCTGGGCCACGACCACGTCGACTCCACTGCCGCCTACATCCACCTCGCTCCTGCCCATGTCCGGAGGGAGTTCGATGCCGCGCGTGCCCGGCAGCGTTCCCGCGGATAGCAAGCCGGTCTATGAGGCGTTCCTGGCCGACCTGCAGGCCAGCGGGCGGGCGGCCCTGCTGCCGGCTGATGCGGCCCGCCGGTTCCTGGTCCGCTGGCCGGACCCGTCCGCCTGGGCCGGGGAGTCCCTTCGCCTGCGGCTGCGCTGCGACGTGCAGGCCCGGCCGTTCGTGATGTTCTTGATGCTGCACGGGCGCCTGCATCCCGGCTATGACTTCCTGCTGCGCCGCAAGCTGCCCGCCCTCTGGCGGGAGATTCCCCGCAGCCCGATGCGGCCTGATCTGGACCGGTTCCTCGCCGCGGCCGCCGAGCTCGGCTTCACCCACCGGACGCGGCTGGCGATCGGCTCGCAGGTCATCGCCCGGCTGCTCATCCAGACCGGCAGGCCGCTCGGCCAGCTGGCCGAGGCAGACTTCGGCGAGCTGGCCGAGGCCTGCAGGCAGCGCGAACGGGATGAGGGCGTGGGCTGGCGCCACTACTCCAGCGCCATGCACGCCGCCCGCTCGGTCCTGTTCCACATGGGCGTGCTGCCTGCAGCTCCCGCGAACCCCCGCACCGCTTTCCGGCTGAGCCTGGAGCGCCGCATGGCCGATGTCCCGGCGAACCTGCGGGGATCGTTTGTCGCCTACCTGGAACGGCTGACCGCCACGCATGCCCGCCAGACGGTAGGCGCAACCGCGACCCGGCTCGCCCACTTCGGCCGCCACCTGGCCGGCACCGATCCCGGCCTTGGCTCGCTAGCCGGCCTGGAACGGCGCCGTCACATCGAGACCTACCTCACCACCGTCGCCGAGGCCCGCTCATCCCGCCGCGGGCAGCCGATCTCCGCGTCCGAGCGGCGGGCCCGGGTCCTTGCGGTCAGCGTGCTGCTGAACGACATCACCGAGTGGGGCTGGCCCGAAGCGCCGCCGCGGCGGCTGGTGTTCCGGTCCGATATCCCCAAGCTTCCCCGCCCCCTTCCGCGCTACCTTGCACCCGACGCCGACCGCCGCCTTGCACGCGCGCTGGAAGATTCGGGCAAGCGCCTGCCCGCCGACGCGCTGCTGCTGGCCAGGGCGACCGGCCTGCGCATCGGCGAACTGCTCGACCTGGAACTCGACTGCGTCCACGAGGTCCCCGGCCAGGGCGCCTGGCTGAAAGTCCCGCTCGGCAAGCTCGACACCGAGAGAATGGTGCCTCTGGACGAGGAGACCGTCACGCTGATCGACCGGATCGCCGCGCAGCGCTCGCCGGGCAGGCCGGTTCCGCACCCGCGGACCGGCAAGCCAGCCGACTTCCTGCTCACCCACCACGGCGGGCGCCTGTCGGCCAAGACACTGCGAGCCGAACTCACCCGGGCAGCGACGATCGCCGGCGTGACCGGCGCAACCCCGCATGTCCTCCGGCACACTTACGCCACCGCGCTGGTGAACGCAGGCTGCTCCCTGCAGAGCCTGATGGCGCTACTCGGGCATGCCTCTGCCGAGATGAGCCTGCGCTACGGCCGGCTCTTCGACGACACGGTGCGAACCGAATACGAGCGGGCGCTGACCCTGGCCAAAGAGCGCATGGGCGGCGTGCTTCCCGCCCCTGTCCCGGTCGAGCTGCACACCAACTGGCGCGACGCGCCAGCGATCAAGGCCCGCCTCGCCGGCGGCTACTGCGTCCGCTCGCAAGCCCAGGGCGCCTGCGCATACGCCAACATCTGCGAGCACTGCCCGAGCTTCCGCACCGACGCCAGCCACCTCGCCGTGCTCTCGGCCCAGCGCGTTGACGCCGAAGCCCTCCTCGCCGACGCCGAGAAACGGGGCTGGGTCGCCGAGGCCGACCGCCACCGCCGGCTGATCGAGCGCCTCGACCTGCACATGGCACGGGCACAAGCAGGATGACCGATCAGCGGCTCCAGGCCACCGAGCACGCCTGCATCGAGCTGGCCGCACGCGGCGAGCCGGTCACCTTCGTCACCGTCGCCGGTCACACTGGGATCCCCAGGGTCACCCTCTACCGCAACCCCTCCCTGCGCGCCGTCGTCGAGGAACACCGCGCTCGTGCCCGCGACGCCACCACCCTGACCGGGCTCGCGGCCCAGCTAGCTTCCCAGCAACTCACCCTGCACGCCCTGGCCGACAAGATCCGCCGGCACGAAGAACTCCTCCGGAAACTCAGCCAGCGCAGATAACCCAGACGCCCGGCATGCGCAGACAACCAGAGCCGATTAGCCGGATAACCCGAATCGAAAGGGATCGTGGAGAACCTGGTCGGCTTTGCCAAGGCCGATCTGATGGTGCCGCAGGCTCCGTTCGGTGACCTGACCGCGGCGAACGCCGCGGCCCGGGCGTGGTGCGCCGAGGTCAACGGTGTCGTGCACAGCGAGATCTGCGCGGTCCCCGCAGAGCGGATGCTGACCGAGCGGGAGCTGCTGGGCCCGCTGCCGTCGCTGCGGGCCAGCATCGGCAAGATGACCACCCGCAAGGTCGACCGGCTGTCCTGTGTCCGTTTCGCATCAGCCCGCTACTCCGTGCCCATGCGCCTGATCGGCGCCGAGGTCAGGTTGCGGACTGACGACGGCCGACTTCTGGTGATCATGTCCGGGACCGGGCAGGTCGTGGCTGAGCACACTCTCGTCGCGCCCGGTGAGGCCTCGGTCCGCGACGAGCACTACGGCGGCCCGCGGCCGGACACGCCGCGCCGGGCGGTCCGGCCGAAGACCCCGGCGGAGAAGGAGTTCTGTGCTCTGGGCGCGGTCGCCGAGGCGTTCATCACCGGCGCAGCCGCGGCGGGCAGCACCCGGCTCGGCGCTGACCTGGCCGAGCTGAACACGCTGCGCGCGGCGCACGGCGACCAGGAGTTCCTGGCCGCCCTCGACCGGGCGGTCGCGTTCTGCCGGTGGCGGCCCGCCGACGTCCGCTCCATCCTGGCCGCGGGGGCCGGAGTGCCCGGACCACGGGTCCCGGCCGGTGACGCGCTGATCCTGGACCTGCCGGCCGTGCCGGTCCGGCCGCTGGCCGACTACGCGATCGGGGCGCTGACATGACCGCCGCGGCGCCGCCGCTGGCCCCCGATATCGCCGCCGGACTGCGGCGGCTCAAACTTGCCACGATCCGGCAGCTCGCCCCCGAGCTGCTGGTCACCGCGAAGACCCAGCGGTGGGCGCCCGAGGAACTTCTGCGGACCCTGATCGACGCCGAGATCACCGCCCGAGACGCCTCCAACGCCCGGACCCGCATGAAGGCAGCAGCGTTCCCGGTGACCAAAACCCTCGGCGAGCTAGACCGGTCCGCATGCTCCATCCCCGGCCCGACCCTGGACTACCTCGCCTCGCTGGAATGGATCACCGCCAGGGAGAACGTGTGCCTGGTCGGGCCGGCCGGCACGGGCAAAAGCCACGTCCTGGTCGCGCTCGGCATCGACGCCGTCGCCGCCGGGCACAAGGTCCGGTACTTCACCGCCGCGGACCTGGTCGACACTCTCTACCGCGGCCTGGCCGACAACTCCGCCGGAAAAGTGATCGAGAACCTGCTCCGCAACGACCTGATCCTGGTTGACGAAGTCGGGTTCGCGCCGCTGGATGACACCGGCGCGCAGCTGCTGTTCCGGTTCGTATCAGCGGCCTACGAACGCCGGGCCCTCGGCCTGGCCAGCCACTGGCCGTTCGAGTCCTGGGGCCGGTTCCTGCCCGAGCACACCACCGCGGTCAGCCTCCTGGACCGCCTGCTCCATCACGCGAACGTCGTCGTCACAGCCGGCGACTCCTTCCGCATGCGCCAGGCCCGAGCACGAGGAGGAACCACCCTGAACAAGAAATGATCAACCGAGGGGTGGGGACTTTTAACTGGCCACCACCGGGGACCGCAACTAGGCCGTTGACACTGAAGCAGCCGCCAATATTCACGCTTGGCCGAACGCCTCTGGCGGGGATCGCCGACGGCGACCGATCATTCGACCTGCGCATCATCATGTACTGGCGCAACGTTCTCAGTTCGGCATGCATGTGCGGGCGTGATCCTGATGTCCGCCGGGTTGATGTGACCGGGTTCATCGGCGGTCGAGGCGGGCGGAGCGGCCGAGGCGCGCAACCTATCGGCAGTTCCTCCGTTGTTTGCCGATGGGTTAGGGGTGGCGGATGCGCAGTAGTCCGCGTTGCAGGACTGCGACGGTTCCGGTGAGGCTGGCGGGGTCGGTGAGGCTGGCCAGATCGGTGACAGCTTCGCCGACGACGGCGGGGGATTGGCCGGTGAGCCGGAGGACGACGATGCCGGCGTGGCTGCCGGGCGGGTAGGCGCGGATGTCACCCAGCCCGCGGTCGAGGGAGACGAGGATCCGGCCGGCTGCGGTCGCGGCGGCAACGACGTCGGGATCGGGCGCGCCTTTCAGGTCTTCGGAGATGACAGTGTCGACGTCGTGCCCTGCGGTTTGAAGGATGGCGGCGGCCGAGGCGGGCAGGTTCTCGTCGAGCTTGAGTTTCACCGGCTCTGGGGGAGCGGGAGCAGTTCCTCGCGGGCCAGGGCGGCGCCGTAGGCGGCGGCCGCGCGGACGCCCGCGGCGGGCACCGAGGGATATTCAGCGGTGATTTCCTCGGTGGTCATCCCGGCGGCCAGGCAGTCGAGGATGACGCTGACGGGCACCCGGGTCCCAGCGATGACGGCCTGGCCGTGCATCACCCGGGGGTCGGTGGAGATCATCTCCAGCTGCTCGGCGGTCATGACCTCAGTCTGCCCTGTCCCGGCCGCGGACGCGAAATCACTACCTGGACTTCGCATAGGCGCTGGGGGTTCGTTGCTGGTCAGGCGCCAGCCGCAGCCTCCGCCTGAAAGGAGCCGACCCTGAATGAGGGCCGCTTCGAGGTGGCCGACTTACAGCTAGCCTGCCGTGCCGCTAAAACGGCCGGTAGTCCCCCGGCCGCTCGGGAGCGGAGTCGGCCAGTTCGGAGTTTTGCCTGGTACATCTGGTGGGCGGTACTGGGATTGAACCAGTGACCTCTTCCGTGACGCTCCTATGGATTGTCAAGCCGAGGCTGGCGGTTGTTCGAGGAGCCGGAACAGTTCGCGGGCCACGTAGCGCTTGAGGCAGCGCTTGATTTGCCTCGGGGTCTTGCCCTCAGCTGTGCGGCGCCTGACGTAGGCGCGGGTGTCCTCGTCCCAGCGGGTCCGGGATAGCACCACTGTGTGGAAGGCGCGGTTGAGCTGGCGGTCGCCGTAGCGGTTGAGGCGGTAGTGCGTGGTGACCTGGCCGGAGTTCGCGGGGATCGGGGCCGCGCCGCCGAGCATGGCGAAGGCTGCCTCGGAGCGGACCCGTCCGGGGTGCGACCAGGCGCACAGCACGGTGGCGGCGACGATCAGGCCGACGCCTTTGCGTTCGAGCAGCTCGGGATGCCAGGCTCGAACAATCGCCAGGATCTCTTTCTCGCGACGGTCGGCCTCGGCTGAGAGCTCAAGTGCACGGCGGGCGAGGTCGCGCAGGACGGTCGCGGTGGTGCGGGTTTCCAGGTCCCAGCCGGCCTGCAGGCGCAGCCGTGCGGCGCTGCGCGTCATCGCGGGCATTCGTTGCCCCCGCAGCTTCGAGCGCAGCTGCTCGGGGGCGGCGATGACGAGGGAGAAGACTTGTTGCTGGGCAACGGTCGCTGCCTCGACGGCGGAGCGCCGGGCTGTCAGCAGCACCGACAGTGCCTGCCGCTCGCCGGTCGTCCGCGGCGTGCCGAGGCTGGTGCGGGAGAGCGCTGCGCGGATGGCATCGAGCGGGTCGGACTTCGCTCCGTTGCGGCGCCGGGCCCGGTCAGGCCGGTCGAGTTCGACGACAAGCTCGTCGCCGCACGCGAGGTGGCGGGCTAGGCCGGCGCCGTGGCCGCCGGTTCCCTCGATCGCCCAGGCCCGCAGGCCCGGATGCTGGTCTGCGAACCGGACCAGTTCTTCATAGCCGCCGGGGGTTGCCTCGACGGTGATCTCGGCGGCCACGGCGCCGGTCCCGGTGTCGACTGCTGCGGCGCTGTGGGTAGCGATGTGAGTGTCGACGCCGATGACCACGTCGACGACCTGCGAGAGACTGTCCATGCGTCGCTCCTTTGCCCGGAGGGACGTAACCGGTTCCGGTCCGGACGGAGGCAGGCAGGACTGTGACGGGACACGCCGCCGGCGCACACCGGCGGCGGTCAAGCTCCTGATCAGGCCAGGCACTCCGACGGGCCGGGGCCGGCAATCACGAGCGGACAAGTCACGGACAGGGCACGAAGCCAGTCAGGAGTGAGGGTCACGCCCGCGATCACCGATCCACAGCCCAGCAGCTTTCGCGGAGCTGCGAGGCAGATCCTCACAGTCAGGGAAGCCCAGGCAGAAGCTGGCTGTCGCCGTGGGGCGCTGCATATGGCTCTGACCTTGGATGTTCGCGGCCTGACGTTGCGCTGTATCGCGCACGCACTGTTGGCGCTGGCTCTTGGTTTGGCTCTTTAACGTTCTAGGCGAAAGGGTACTTTAACTGGCAGCCTATGAGGCGCTCGTCGGCTCGAGCGCAAGTCTCATGTCTACGAGTGCAGCACCCGGGCGCCTTCGTACAGATTGATACTGCGCCAAGTGTACGCTGGAGAGATGGATGTAGCAGTCACCGAACTTCGAGCACATCTCAGCGAGTGGCTTGAACGAGCTCGCGGCGGGACCGAACTGGTGATTACCGACCGCGGAGTGCCTGTTGCCAGGCTGCTCGGCCTCACTACCACGGCCACCCTTGAGCGCCTGACAACCGACGGAGTCATCGGTCGGCCGGTCGCGGCCCAGCGACCGAGGGCGGCAGGACACCCGCGGCCGCGCCCGCGGCGGCCGCTGGCCGAGATCGTCAGCGAGCAGCGGCGCTGACCTGTGCCCCTGGTCTACTTCGATGCCAGCGCCTTCGTGAAGCTGCTGGCCGAAGAAACAGGAAGCGATCTGGCGGCTGAGTTGTGGGACGGATGCGACGCCGCAGTGTCCAGCCGCCTGGCCCATCCCGAAGTGCGGGCGGCGCTCGCCGCCGCCGCCCGCAATCATGACCTCGCCACCGAGGACCTCGAGGTGGCCGAGCAAACATGGTCCGGTTACTGGGCCGCTACCCGTCCAGTTGAACTCACCGCCGCCGTCGAGCAGCATGCAGGCCAGCTCGCTGGCCTGTACTCGCTCAGAGGCGCCGATGCTGTCCACCTTGCCAGCGCCCTGGCCATCAGGGACACCGACCTGATCGTCGCGGTCTGGGACCGGCGCCTGCACGCCGGTGCCCAGGCAGCCGGACTTCGCGTCGCTCCAGCCCAACTCGAACCATGACCACCATTAGCGCCGCGATCGTTGACCGGGTCACCTTCAACGCCCACATCATCGAGACCGGCACACAGTCCTACCGGCTCGCCACCAGCAAGTCCTCCACCCGGCGCAAGGTAAGCAAGCTGAGCTGACTGACTAACTGTCCGACACGCCAGCTGGCACGATCACCGAACTCGACGCGGACCAGTGCCGCCACCTCAGCGAGGCCGGGCAGCTTCCCGCTGACCCTGCGCGGAGAGCCGGCTGTCAGGTTCGCGGAAGGCATTCCACCATCGGCCGCCGTAGGCCAGGAAACGCTCGAGCTTCGTATGGCATGCAAGAGGTCTGGGGTTCGAATCCCCATAGCTCCACTCCGAGGTCTTCACATTTCGTCAGTGTCCATGTTCACATTTGGCACTGACATTCAGGGTGGGCTCCTCTGTTGCTGATGCCGCTCCGGCGGGGGTGATCTTCTGAGTCGCCTGTCTGCGGTGCTGGTGACCGTTCCGTGCTGGCTGGGCCCGTGCCGGATCGCGGTGTCGCTGGCGGGGAGATGGCGTCGATCAGGCCGGTCGCGGGTCTTGGGCGCGCTGGCTATGGCGGGGCTGTGAGGCTGGCGAGGGTCTGGCGGCGGCGTTTGCGGGTCTTGGGCGGTTGCCCGGCGGCGGCGCGCCGCGCGTTGCCGGCTTGGCGGGCGTTGTAGGCGTGCAGGATGCGCTGGTTGCGGACAGCGAGCAGGCAGGCGATCCACAGGGCGAGCGGGGTCAGGCCGGTGAGCCGGCACCAGCCGCGGGCGATGCTGGTGGTGGCGGGGTCCTTGATGGTGGAGAAGGTACGTTCGGCGCCGGCGCGCCGGGCGTAGGACCGGCGGTGCGCCGCCGACGGGTAGTCGTGTTTTTGCGCTGTCTTGGCGCAGACGTCGGGTCCGACGGTGATGGTCTGCTGCTGGCAGCAGGTTGGCGGATTCTGCGGCGGGGTCAGGATCTCGGGCCGGTCCCGGCTGAGTGTCATCGAGTCGGGGCGGTGCGGGCAGCGGATCTTGCCGGCGGCGGCGGGGCAGGTGACGCGGTGGTAGCCGTCGGCGTCGTCGGCGGTGATGGGGCCGAGTTTGTGCCGGGCTAGCTCGGCGGTCCGCTGATCGTGCGCGAGAGTTTCCTCTGTGGCGGCACCGGGGGCTAGCGGGCCGAGTTCCAGCAGCGGTTTCGGCGTGGCGGGGCAGTACAGGTTCCCGTTGGCGATGATCGCGCCGTGGTGGGTGCCGCGGGGTCCGCGGTCGTGCGGGTGCAGGTCCTGCACGAGCTCCGCGCCGGCGGCGCGGAGCGGGATGGCCCAGGCGGCGGCGTCGCGGTGGGCGTAGCCGGAGTCGGCCAGGACATCGCCGAGGCCGATGCCGGCTGCGGGCATGCCGAGCAGGACGCTGGCGAACACGCGGACTGGGTCGAGTTGACAGGAGCTGAGGGTCATCCGCCGGGCGAGCTCGGGCACGTCCGGGCCGTTCTCCTCGCGGACCATAGTGGCGGCCGACAGGTAGTACCCGAAGAACATCTCGCCCTTCGGGCCGGGGAGGTTGGAGTTGCGGTGTCCCCAGTACGCCTCGGGGTCGGCGCACCTGGTTGTTCCGCGGGGCGGCGGCCGGGACCAGGTTTCGGTGTCGGTCCAGTCCGCTGACAAGGCGGCGGAGGCGTCCTTGTGCCGGGCGGGGATGCTGGCTTCCAGCAGGTCATCGCAGATCCCGGCCAGGTCATCGGAGGGGGCGCCGTCGGGCTCGTCTTTGCTGAGGGCCTGAGCGGCGAGGCTGAAGGTGTGCTCGACCTGCCGGTAGGTCAGGTGGTGCGGGCCGGTCTTCCAGTCCTCGAGGATCCCGAGCCGTATCTGGTCAGCTTCGGGCAGCGCGGTGAGCGCCTGGTGCACCCGGGTCAGGTGCGCGGGCCGGTGATCTGCCAGGGTGAGCATCATCCCGGTCAGCAGGGTGCGGACTGGCAGCTGGCGGTGCCGCACGCCGGCCGGGAGCAGCGCCTCGATGCGCGGTGCCACGCGGGAGGCGTCGATGATGTCCTCGAGCACGGCCAGCGGGATGCTCACCGCTGCCCGCCCAGCAGTGCCACCGCCTCGGCTTCGCCGCCTGGGTCGAGGGTGGCGATGATGTCGCCCAGCCGCTGGGAGCAGGTGATCCCGGCCGCGTGCAGGAACGTGGCGAGCCCGAGCAGTTCCGCGCAGTCGGCCAGCCAGGTGGCGCGCAGCCGGGAGCCCTCCAGCCGTGGCAGCCCGGTGCCGCCGGCCAGCGAGCAGGTCAGCGGGGTGGTGATGTTGCGCCGGCCGTGGCTGGTGCCGCCGGTGACCAGGCCATCGCCGGCGAACGCCGCTGCTTCTAGCAGCGGCTGGTGGTAGCGGGCCAGCACCGGAACCGCGCGCGGCCGGGCGCCGCGGACGGTCACGATCACGCCGCCGGACCGGCGGCAGATGTCGGCACCGTGCACGGCGCGCAGGTCGGCGCGGATCAGCCCGGCGCCGGCGCCCAGGCAGACCAGGCCCGCTGTGCGTATCCGCCGTGCCGCGGTGGGCTGCGCGCCAGCGAGGGCGAGGTAGCCGTCGATCTCCGCCGGGGTATATGGCGCCCTGGCCCGCTCGCGGGGCAGGGGCGCATCCGCCGGGTGCAGCGCAGGAATGACTGCCCGGCCGATGAACCGCAGGTTCGTCCGCAGCGTCCGCCTGCTCACGCCGGAAAGGCCCGGCGCGTGCGCGGTGAACCGCTCGATCACCGACGGGTGCAGCAGCACGCCGGGCACCGGGTCCAGCCCCGCGCCGATCCCGTAATCGGCGAGCCTGCCCGCCGCCCACAGCAGGTTCTTGGCCCGCTCCGGCCCGACGGGGCCCGCCTGCATCACGACCTGCCGGGCGAAGGCCGCGGCCTGCGGCGTCACCGAGGACGGCCGCCAGCGCGCGAGGTAGCCAGCCGTGCCGCTCAGCTCCGCCGTGACCGCTACCCACTGAGTCATACTGTAGCTATACAGTAAGACATGACCAGGACGACGGACCTATGCCACCCTGAGACGGTGCGTGTCGCCGCCAGCCACCAGGCCGAGGCCAGGAAGATCGCCGCCGAGCTCGCCGCCATCGCCCGGTCCGGCATGGTGCTGCCCGGCTCCATCACCCAGCGGGCCACCCGCTGCGGCCACCGCAACTGCGCTTGCCATGCCGACCCGCCCCGCCTGCACGGCCCGTACTGGCAATGGACCCGCAAGGTCGCCGCCCGTACCATCTGCCGCTGGCTCAGCCCCGACCAGCACCACGACTACCAGATCTGGATCGACAACGACCGGCGACTGCGCGACCTGCTCGCCCGGCTCGAGGAACTCGGAGCCGCCGCCCTCGAAGCCGACCCCCGCTGGCAGCGCAAGCCCAGATCCGCGCCAGCCGGCCTGGGCAATCCAGCCCATAACACCGTGGCCACAGCCCGCTTAACACGTGGGCAAGCCCGCCCATCACGAGCATTCCCGCAGGTCAAAGCCAAATGTGAAGACCTGACTCCTGCTCAAGGCCATAAATGCGAACAGCCGCCGCGAGGCGGCTTTCTTGTTTGGCGCGCATGTGCGGTCCTCAGCTGCGCCGCGCCGGAGTGCAAATGAGCAGGTCAAAGCCGCTGCGATAGATCCTCGGGTCGCGCTCGGTGACCTCTTGCATTGCAGGCAAGCGGTCCGCAAGGCGTCGCCGCGCCGACGCAGGTCAGAGCCGATTATCGAAAAGCGCACGACGATCGAGAGCCAGGGGAGCAAGACGCATGCGCGAGCCGCGGCGCGGAGGCAATTCAGCACTGCATGTCGACTCTGCGGCCCAGTGGCCGTGCGGGTCGGCCAGCGACCGGGGCTGGCCTGGATGGCGCAGGGCTCCCGCAGACACCGTGATGGGGGACTTGGCTCGCGGTCGGCCACAGTACGCCAGGCATTGACCAGGCTGTCGGAGACAGCCGCGACGGCAGTTGCCCAGTTCTTGTACGTCTTCCTGGCCGAGTCCCTGAGCCGAAACGGATGACCTCGGCTGGCCCGACGGGCCGCCAGATGACGGACTCGAGCTTGCCGGCCCAGATGTCTTGCAGATCGTCCTTGAGACTCGCAGCGCGGGCGGGCTCGATGTCGAAGTACCAGACCGTGCTGCGCCTGCCCGCGTCCCACCGGCCGTGGGTGACCGCGCCACGAACCTCGATCATTCTCGCGGCGGCTGCCAGGCTGGCCTCGTTCAGCTGCAGGTCCTCGTGAGCGGGATCGCCGACGAGCAGGGCGACCGTGATCATGCTGTCGGTCATGGGATTGCTCCTTCGCGGTGTGCGGCGGCCGGCTTCGCTACCTATGGCGCGTGGACCCGCTTGTGATTCGCCCGGATCCGGCGGCAGAGCGGTGCCAGCCTGTACCGAGCCACGATGCGCTCGTGCAGGCTACCGCCGGAGGGGTAGCGGCTGACCTTCACCGCCGTTCCGGCATCCTCCCAGTGGTCCAGCACTGTGGTGGTGTTCCGTTGGTTGCCCAGCTGGCCCAGCACCCGCGTTTCCCGCGCGCTCACAGTCAGCCCGGTCGACATGATCGAGTTGTGAGCGAAGACATCGACGGTCACCTGACAACCAAGCTCCCGATCGCGCGCGAGATAAACCTGCTTGTCGCGGGCGGACCGGAGCAGCGCTCAACCTCGTACCTCGCGCAGGACGTCTCCCCTCTGAATCGCCACGTCCATGCTGTTGTTCTGACTCCTTCGATCAAGAACCCGCTGCAGCCTCCTGGCGGCTGCGTGTGTAGTTGAGCAATGCTGCGGTCGTTCGTTCGATGTGGTCGGCTAGCGCCTGGGGCCCCCGCGTGATCACTGACCAGGCGCCATCCGGCAGCGAGGCGAGGATTTCCGTATCGTCGTCGACCGGCAGTCGGCGCGAGCCCGGCAGCGGGCCGGTCATTCCCTACCGCCCTGGCCGTTGGCCTCAGCGTCTACCCCTGCGCCAGCAGAGGGGGCGAAGTAGCTGAGCACTTCGGGGTTGGCCAGCGCGTCCTGATCGGCGGCGTCGGCTATCGGGGTGCCTAGCAGGATCTTGCGCACTGGTACCTCGAGTTTCTTCCCGGACAGCGTCCGCGGGATGCCGGGTACTGCGATGACCTGGTCGGGCACGTGCCGCGGCGACAGCTCGGCCCGCAACCGGGACTTGATCTGGCCGGTGAGCGCAGCGTCCAGCTCGTGCCCCTCGGCCAGCACGACGTACAGGATCAGCCTGCCGTCCTGACCGAGCTGGCCGGTGTCCACGACGAGGCTGTCGGCGATCTCGGGCAGCCGTTCGACCACCCGGTAGAACTCGCTGGTGCCCATCCGGACGCCGCCGCGGGTTCAGGGTGGCGTCGGACCGGCCGTAGATGATGCAGCCGCCGTCGTGCAGGATCGTGATCCAGTCGCCGTGCCGCCAGACGCCCGGATACTCGGCGAAGTAGCTGTCGCGGTAGCGGACCCCGCCGGGGTCGTTCCAGAACCCGACCGGCATCGACGGCATTGGCTGAGTTAGCACCAGCTCGCCGACCTCGCCGATCAGCGGCCGGCCCGCGGGGTCGAACGCCTCCGCCTTCGCCCCCAGGAAGGGCCCGGAGATGACCCCGGCCCGGACCGGCAGGAGCGGGTTCGGGCCGACGAAGCCGGTGCACAGGTCGGTGCCGCCGGAGAACGAGCCAAGGATGAGGTCCTGCCCCGCTCCGGCAACCTCGTCGTAGACCCAGTGGAAGCCCTCGGGCGGCAGCGGCGACCCGGTAGAGCCGACTCCCCGCAGCCGGGACAGGTCATACTCGGCCGCGGGCCGCATGCCTTCCTTCATGCAGGCCAGCAGGTAGGGCGCGCCGGTGCCGGCATACGTCACGCCGGTTTCGTCGGCCAGCCGCCACAGCGCCCCGGTGTCCGGGTACACCGCGCTGCCGTCGTACAGCACCACCCGCGCCCCGGCCAGCAGCCCGCCGGCCAGGTAATTCCACATCATCCAGCCGGTCGTGGCGTACCAGAAGAACGTGTCCGCTGGGCTCAGGTCCTGATGCAGGCTCAGCGCCTTCAGGTGCTCCAGCACAATGCCGCCGTGGCTGTGCACGATCGGCTTAAGCAGCCCGGTCGTGCCCGAGGAGTACAGCACCCACAGCGGATGGGAGAACGGCACCTCGGCGAACTCCAGGTTCGCTAGCCCCGGCTCGCCGCCCGGACCGACCTGCGACCAGGCCAGGGCCGGAACGGGCAGACCCGCGGCCGGCGCCTCCTTCCCGGCAAAGTCACCCCCGGCATAGGGCACGGTGATCACGGCTGCCAGGCCCGGAAGCTCGGCCGCGATCGCCGCCACCTCGGCGCGCCGGTCGAACCGTTTGCCGCCGTAGACGTAGCCCTCCACGGCCAGCAGCACCCGCGGGGAGATCTGCGCGAACCGGTCGATGACGCTGTGCGCGCCGAAGTCGGGCGAGCACGATGTCCAGATCGCGCCCAGGCTGGCCGTGGCCAGCATGGCGATCAGCGCCTCCGGCGAGTTCGGCAGGTAGGCCGCCACCCGGTCGCCCGCGCCCACCCCGAGCGCCTGCAGGCCCGCCCGGAGCCTCGCCACCTCGCCGCGCAGCTCGCCGAACGTCAGCTGCCCGCGCCGCCCGGTCTCCGCGCTGTAGACGACCGCAACCCGGCCCGGATCAGATTCCGCCGTGCGCAGCGCGTTCCGCGCGTAATTCAGCGTCGCGCCGCCGAACCACTCCGCCGACGGCATCTGGCCAGCGAGGACCGGCCAGGACCCCCGGTCGCCGAGCACGCCGAAGAAATCCCAGATCGAGGCCCAGAACCCGGCAGGCTCGTCCACCGACCACTGCCACAGGTCGCGGTAGGACCCGCCGGCGCTGACCCCGCGATCCGGGCCGGCACCCGGCTGGCCAGCCAGCGCGCATACCTGGTGATCTCGGCGCGGCCGGTGACGGCCTGCGAGGGCGTCCAGAGAATGTCGCCGTAATCCCGGCCGCCAGCGGTGGGACGGCTGCGAGTGGCAGATCACCCGTCTGCGGACGCGACGCGTTATGGTCGGCCTCGCCCTGGCCCAGTCCCTCCATTTCCTTCAGCAGGGTCTCGGCGGTGGCAATCTCCGCCTGGGTCACGCCCAGGACATCCAGGCCCGCCCGCTTTCCTATCGCATAACGCTGCGCGCAGGCTACGGGCCCGGACCCTGACGGCCGGGCCCGTGGGCCGCACATTCCGATCAGCTGGTTATGCTGTACACCGGTCCCACTGAGACGGACCGATTTTTACCTGAGTCCCATTTCCATACCTGAGCTTCGGTCAGGCCGACCTGCCCATTGCTGAAGTTCAGCGGCCCGGCCATCATGTCATCGGGAATGGCAATGTTCCCCAGGCTGATAAGGGTCGAGTCGAACTTCGTAGTCGAGCAGGGCACGCCGCACTTTCGCAGCGTCGCGCCGATGACATAAACGTCGGCGAATTCCTTGCCGTAGTTCTGGCTGGACATGTTCGTGGCCGTCTGACCCGCGGCTATGCCGACCTGATACGAAGCGGAGCCGGGAACCGGTGCCACGTTCTCGCGAACGGCATAGAAGTTCGGAATGTTGGCAGCCGACAGCATGACGTCTGATGCCGCTCCCTCGCACGAAACGATAGGCCCCTTGAATCCGGCCACGCCGAGGGCCTTGGCTACGATGGCAGTCATGGGCTCGTCATGATTCGTGATGACCGCATCCGGCTTGGCTGCCATCACGGTGGATGCCTGGCTCGACCATGAGGTGAAGGTCAGGGGATCTCTGATGATGGGACCGGCTGTTCCGCCGTCCTGCTTGATGAGGCTCTCAATGGCCGCGAGGTTCGCGCTCACGGCAGGTGCGAGCAATCCCTCGAAGGCGATCTTCTTGCCGGTCAGCGAACCGCCCAGCAGCGCCTTCACGGCGTTGACCACGCCTGCCGCGACTCCGGACCCGGCCGGGGCGTCCAGGAAGAAGAAGGGCAGTGAATTGGTTTCTGGCACCGGGTAGCTGGCCGATACCCACGGAATGTCCCCGGAGCTGATAGCCGAGCCGGCCGCCACCGATTCGACGCTCTCCAGAGCGCCGGTGAGGGCATCTGGCTGGGCCGACTCGGCCTTGAGGATAACCCCTTCCGCTGTGGTCGGGTCGGACGCCATATCGTAGGATTCAACCTCGACTTTGTGGCCGTTGATCCCGCCCGTGTCGTTCAGGTACTTCGCTGCGGCCAAGACGCCGGCTTGGGCGCCCAGTCCGTCGGCTGAGTTCGGGCCGGTTAGGTCTTCCACTGAGGCAATGGTCACGGGCGACTTGGACGTCGAGGAAGTCGTGTTCGAGGCACTCGGGCTTGAGGAACACGCTGCGGCGACGAAGGTCAGCGCGGCCATTGCCACTATTACCGGGGGGCCGAGACCCTTAATTCTCATCGGCCTTTCTTTGAGCATCTTGAACCTCCGATTAGTTAATATTTTCAGCTCGGATGAGTTATTGTGCGGCGAATACTTACTGACTCTCCAATCCGCTCCTGCCGCATTCATCGCCGGATTGAATCGGACGTCCGAACGGTCTCCGGCGCAAACGCCCGAGCTGTCTGATCACTCGTTGCGTCACATGGGCTTGAGCAAGGGCGCGTAGGAGCCCGACGATGCCCTGCGGCGAGCTCATGATGAAGACCATGACGAGAAGGCCGTAGATGATCTCAGCAATGGCGGATCCGTCACTGGTCGCGCTCTGCGCACCGATGATGCCGGTGACGAGATTCGGCACGATCGCGGGCAGAGCCGTGACCAGGACCGCGCCGATGACGGCCCCGGCGACCGAGTCGAGGCCGCCGATCAGCACCATGGCGATGTAGGTGATGGCGAGCTGCAGGGTGAACTCGTTGGTCGTCACCGCTCCCGACAAGTGCAGCGCCAGGCCGCCTTCGAACCCGATCACTGCGGAGGACAAGGCAAAGGCGAGCATCTTGTAGCGGGTTACGGCGATCCCAAGGGTGTGGGCCACGGTCTCGTGATCGCGAATCATCCGCCATGCCCGGCCCGAGCGCTCGTGGGCGATCCGGGTAGCACCCAGAACCAGAATCGCCACGAGGGCAAACAGGAACCACGCCCAGTCCTTCTGCTGCCCGGTCAGCCCGGCTGACGTGAACAGGGGCGTCACACTGAACCCGCCAGTGCCGCCGCCACTCGCCTTGCTCTGATACTCGTTGGTGAAGTACGTGATGATGAAGAAGCCCGCCAGCGTCGCCAGGGCCAGGTGCAGTCCACGCAGGCGAACCGCAGGAAGCCCGATTACGACTCCGACGAGGCCCGCCAGGACTGCCCCGAAGACAACATCGCCGGGGAACGGGATGCCCGACCGGACGGCGAATGCCGCCGAGAACGCTCCGACGGCGAGGAACGCCGAGTTGCCAATCGACACCAGCCCGGCCGTGCCCATGAGCAGATTTAGCGCGACGGCGCCGAAAACGGCCAGCAGGCAGGCGTTGAGGGTGAACAGGCTGAACGCGGAGTTGCCTGTGGTGAAGTAGGCCGTGATGAGGGCCATGGCGGCGACGCCATACCAGGCCAGGCGGGGCCGGAAGCTCCGGGCGTAGTGCAGCGGACGCGGCCACCGGGCCGCTGAGCTCTTGGCGCCGCTGTCGCTGCGGCGCGTCGACGTGCTGATGTCGGGTGCTGGCATCTCGATCTAAACCCTCACGACCCGGCGGGTGCCGAACAGCCCCTGGGGGTAGGCGAGCATGACGAGCAGCATCATGGTGTAGGTCAGGACATCGATGAGCTCGCTATTCAGGTACGTGGCGACGAACGCCTGGAAGATGCCGACTATCAGGCCGCCCACGACGGCGCCCTCGATACTGTCCAGTCCGCCGATCAGGATGGCGGGAAAGGCTGCCAGGGCGACGCTGGTGAGGGAGGGATCGACGATATTGGTCGAGCCGTAGGCGATTCCGGCGACGCCGGCCAGCACTGCCGCCAGGGCCCAAGACCCCATGTAGATGCGCCGGACGTTGATTCCGCCCTGGCTGGCCAGGATGGGATCCTGGCCAGCAGCCCTGATGCGTCGGCCGACGGCGGTGAACCGAAGGCATCCGGCGACAATGGCAGCCAGCACGAGCGTGAAGCCCGTCAGCGCGAGCGACGTCGCCGAGAAGCGGGCGCCGGCCAGGTGCACGACGCCCGTGGGCACACCCGAGAAGTGGATAGCGTATTCGGGCGAGCCGAAGATGATCAGCATCACGCCGTCCAGCACAGCGGCCAGTCCGAAGCTCGCGATCACGCCCATGAAGGCCGGCAGGCCGGTGGCGCGCTGCAGCACCAGCAGGTAGAACAGCGCGCCGATGGCGCCGACAATGGCCAGGCCGACGATTACCGATACCGCTAGCGAGGCGGAGTGGCTGGTCTGCCAGGCGCCGATCAGGAATGCCGGGAACAGCATGAACTCGCCGTGCGCGAAATTGAAGGTGCCGGTCGCCCGGAAGGCCAGGACGATGCCCAGCGCGACGAGAGCGTAGGTGCCGCCAAGCCCGGCACCGCCGATCAGCGAAACGAGGAACTGTCCCATCGTTACCGGTCCTCTCGGGCCGCGAGCGTGGCGGTTCCATCGGCATCCGGATCCCCGCCGCCGGCATGACCCACTACCGCGCCGCGGAACCGTTCGGAGTCGAGTACCCCCGCCGGCGTTCCTGTCATGAGTACTTCACCTGCCTGCATTGCGGCGACATGGGTAGCGGTGGCCCGGACCAGGTCCATATGGTGCTCGACCACGAGAATTGCCACCCGCTGCTCGTCCCGCAGCGTGCAGAGCATCCCCTGCAGGGCGCTGCGCTCGTGATGGTCGAGACCTGACGATGGCTCATCGAGGAGAAGAATCTGCGGGCCCGCCACCATGGCGCGGGCAATGTCCACCAGCTTGCGCGCCCCGTAAGGGAGCGAGCCGGCTTCGTCGAGCCGGTGCCTGCCAAGGTCCACGAAGTCGAGGAGGATCTCGGCCTTGCGGGCCATGACCGTCTCGTGCTTACGGACGTGCCGCCGGCGGAAGATCTGATCCGCCATCCGGTAGCCAAGGCGCAGATGAGCGCCGCACAGGATGTTCTCGAGCACGGTGTAGTGGTCGATCAGGGGCGGGTCCTGGAAGCTTCTGCCGATACCGCGAGCCGCCACGCGCCAGGCGGGCGCTCCGTTGATGGGCTGGCCCTTTAGCGTGATGTCGCCGCTTGACCTCACCAGCTGGCAGATGGCATTGAGGGTGGTGGACTTGCCCGCCCCGTTCGGCCCGACGACAGCGACAAGGTCGCGAGGACCGACGTCCAGGCTGACGCCGCTCAGCGCCGCCAGTCCGCCGAAGCTCACCGAGACGTCCCGCAGAGTCAATAGCGCGACGGACGGATCCGGCGGCCGGTCAAAGACCTCGTCGAGCCCGGTGGCGTAAGCGGTCGTCATGGCCGGGCGTCCACGTAGCCGGCGGCGATCAGCTCGTTGCCCTGGAACTTGGCGGGCGTGCCCTCATCGGCTACCTCCCCGGCGGCCAGGATGTAGCAGTAGTCGGCGGCATCCAGGGCGAGGCCCGTGCTCTCGTCGACCAGAAGCACGGCGGTTCCCTGCGCTGCCACCTGTCGCACCGCCTCGAACAGCGCTGGCTGGACGCTATGGTGCAGGCCGAGGGACATTTCATCGATGATCAGAAGCTTCGGATCACTAATGATGGCCCGGCCCAGAGCCAGCATCTGACGCTGGCCGCCACTCGCAGGCCGGCCAGCTCGCGCCGGCGGTCGGCGAGCACAGGAAAGAGCGTGAAGACAAAGTCAGATAGCTCGGCTCGGCGTGTCCGGCGGGGGAGTCGGCCCAGCGCCGCCAGGTTCTCCGCGACGCTCAGGCTCGCGAACACCTTGTTGCGTTCGGGCACGAACGCGACTCCCAGTCGGGCCTGCCGGTGCGGCTCCGCATTGGTGACGTCGTGGCCGAACAAGGTGATCCGTCCCTTGATCACGCGGGCGCCCTCAGTCCTCAGGAACCCGCTGACGGCCCGGACGGAAGTCGTCTTTCCGGCGCCGTTCGGGCCGAATACGCCGACGATCTGACCTGGGCGCACCCGGAACGAGACGTCCAGGATCCCTAGTCCGCCGTTGCCGTAACGGACCCTCAGCCCGTCCGCAACAAGGACGGGAGCACCGGCGTGACCAGCGGTGACTGCCGAGCTGAGATGTGCGTTCATTCCACTCCCAACGCAACTTGCCGAGCTGGGCGCGAGCGGCGGATGCCTGCAAGACCAGGCAGTCTGAGGAGAACCGTTCCCTAATTGCTCATGATGATTGTGCAGTAGGCAAGAGCGGGTGTCAACGGCGAATCCGGGCCACAGGAATAGCTGGCCGGGCGCGGCTGAACGGCTAGGAAGGTGGCACGTTCGGGTGCCCGCGGGCCAGCCGGACCGCGCTGAGGGGCGTCGTAAGATCCCATTTAGTGGCGGGTCCCCTCGCCGGGCGGGGTGGGCATCGCGGCAAGGACGGGCGCGGCGCCCTCGGGGGCGTCGGCGGGGTTGGCGCCCGCAGCGGCGTCCGTGATCGTGGCGTGGGGCCCGGCTGGGTGATCGTTGGCGAGCGCCGTGAGGAAGATGTCGGCGTAGATGTCGGCGATGTCATCGGTGGCCAGGGCACCTGCGGGGTCATACCAGGCGTCGAACTCCTCCAGCATGCTGAGCAGGCCGATGACGGCGATCTTGGTGTTCACGGGGCGGAACTCGCCGGTCGCGATGCCGGTGCTGACGAGCTCGCGGAAGAGGTCCTCGTAGTTGTCGCGGGCGGTGATGATGGCCTGGCGCTGGTCCGGTTTGAGGCTCGCGCCGCCGTCGCGCAGGACGAGAGCGAGGGGAACGCCAGGGTTGTCGAGCTGCATGCGCAGGACGGTGCGGAAGATGATGGTGAGGCGCTGCCCTGCGGATAGGGGGTAAGCGAGGATCTCGGTGACCTTGGCGGTGAAGTCGGCCATGGTGGTGGTGAGGATCTCTGCGATGAGGTCGCTCTTCTCGGTGAAGTGGTAATAGAGCTTCGACCTGGAAATCTGCAGCGCGTCGGCAACGTCTTGGAGGCCGACGGTGCGGATGCCGTCGCGGGTGAAGTAGCGGGCGGCGTCGCGGAGGATCTGGTCGCGTTCGCGGGGCATATGGGTCTCCTGGCGGCGTGCCGGCTGGCGGGTCCGAGATGGTGTGTCAGTGTCGTCGATTTACTGGACAACTATGTCAGGATCTCTGACAACAGTGTAGGCCTTGACGCAGGTTTGCCTAGACGCTAGGTATTGGCTGGTGGTCGGCTGTGCAGAACCTGGCTCCGCACCGCGATTGCAGGACAGCAGGCGTGGCCGGAGACGGGCAGGACCCAGCCGGTCTTCACTGCGCTGAGCGTCGGCGTTCTCGGGCCATGATGCGATGCTCGGGTATGGGTCTGTAGCCCGTCGCCAGTCAGTCCGCCGGGCCTTGCCCGGTCACCGCCACTGGATAAGGTCCTTGACCCGGTCCGGGAACAGGGACCGGTAGAAGTCGTTGACATGGCTTATGTGCTCGGCCATCAGGGTGGCGGCTCGGTTCGCCCGGCCGTCGATGATCGCGCGCCCGATCAGCTCGTGGGAGTGCGAGATCTCCGTGCGTTCCGTCAGCGGGTCTAGATCGGCCATGACGTGCTCAACCACGATGTGGCTGACCGCCTGCAGGATCAGGGTGAGTACGCGGTTACCTGACAACTGAGCTATCACGGCGTGGAAGCCGTTGGCGTTGCTGACGAATCGCTCCTGCTCGACCGAGTCGCCGAACTCGCGGAGGAACGGGGCCAGCGCCGCCTTCTTGGTTGCCCGGTCACGCGATTCGGTTACCTGGCGCACGACGGCGGGCTCGATAGTCTGCCATGCATCGAACAGCTCGTCGTAGTTGGCGCCGGCCAGGTGGAAGAACAGCGTCGAGATCCTGGCGAGATGGCGCGGGTCGACGGCTGCAACCACCGGGCCGCCACCGGGGCCGCGCCGGATGGTGATGAGGCCCTGCACCTCGAGCAGCCGCAGGCCCTCGCGCAGCGACTCCCGGCTAACTTCGTACTGCTGCAGCATCTCGTTCTCTCCGGGTAGGTGGTCGCCCACCCGAAGTCCCTGCGCGACGATGTCGGCTACAACTCGCTGCGCTACTGTCTCCGACGTCTTGAAGACCCTGGTCAGCGGCTCGTTGATGAGCCCGGGCTCCAGAAAGGCGCTATCGTCTCCGGAAACCAGCGTGAAGCGGATCGGCAGCCCGGCGTGCGGCGGCGAACCTTGGGCGGGTGCTGCCGGTGACGTGCCCCTGGTCGTGCTCTCAGCGCGACGTGGCCGGGATGCCATCGGAGCCTCCGCCTTGGGCGCCGCGGCGTGGGCCGCGTGAGTGTTGACCTGGGCCGCCAATTGTACGACGAACGCGACTCCGGTCGGCTACCTCGCCTACGCGTTGCGGCTCAGCTGACACGGATCAGCGCCCTGACCGCTCGCTGGTAGTAGGCCGACAAGTCACTCAGCGCGTAGCGCCCGCCTGGCCGGTACCACATCCATACGCTCTGCAGCAGCCCGATGATCGCGTGTGCCAGCAGGCGGGGGTCTTGTCGGGGGATGGCTCCGGCCGTCATCGCCTGCTCCAGGTAGTCGACCCACAGCCTCTCCACCTGACGAGCGCACCGCAGCGCCTCATGGCGGGCCTTCTCCTCGCGGCCGGTAGAGCGGTAGGTCGACAGCTTCCCCTGCTCGTTGGCCAGCAACCGGTTCTGGACCGACTCCGCCTCCGTGAGGGCAAACGAGGTGGCCACTGCCGCCAGGATGGCTGCCTCCGGGTCGTCGACAGACGCCAGCTGCTTGCTCCAGCGCACGTACCAGACCTGCCACGACTCCAGCAGCAAGGTGAACAGGCAGTGCGCCTTGGACTCGAAGTAGTGGTACAAGGCAGTGGTTCCTATTCCGGCCGGCAGTGCGATGTCGGCCCACTTGGTGGCATCGAAACCGTGGCGGCCGAACTCCTGCGCTGCGGTGCGCAAGATCACGTCCCGCTTCGAGCGGGAGCTCGGCGTGGCTGCTGTGCTCATAGCGCCCGACTGTAACTGAGGGATCCGGCGTGGTCGCTGGTCGCGTTCTTGTCTCGGCCGGCAGCCCGAACATAAACTGACTTCACTTCGGGAATTGTAGTCTCGCGGACGCCGAGAGGATGGAGCATGGCGGAGCACTGGCCGGCTGACGGCGAACTGGCTGGCAAGGTTGCCCTGGTGACTGGCGGCAGCCGCGGACTGGGCAGGGAGATCGCACTGGCGTACTCGGAGGCCGGTGCCCAGGTCATCATTGCCAGCCGCAAGTTGGACAGCTGCCAGCGGGCGGCCGCCGAGATGACGGCGCAGACCGGCGTGCCGGTGATTCCGCTCGCCGCCCACGTCGGGCACTGGGACGAGTGCACCACGCTGATTGACCAGGCGCTCGAGTCGGCGGGCAGGCTCGACATCCTGGTCAACAATGCCGGGATGTCCCCGCTGTATGAGCACTTGCATGAGGTCAGCGAGGAACTCTTCGACAAGACTATCGGAGTCAACCTGCGCGGGCCATTCCGGCTCGGCGCGCTGGCCGCCGATCACATGGCGCGGGCCGGCGGCGGCAGCATCATCAACGTTTCCAGCGTCGCCGCCATCAGGCCGACCCGATACGAGATCCCCTATGGTGCCGCTAAGTCCGGCCTGCACGTGGTCACCGTGGGGCTGGCGCAAGAGTACGGGCCCGCGGTACGGGCCAACACGATCATGGCCGGACCCTTCCTCACTGATATCTCGCGCGCCTGGGACATGGCGGCGTTCGGCGAGTTCGCGGCCAAGATGCCCATGCGGCGCGCGGGTCAGCCGAACGAGATCACCGGCGCGGCCCTGTACTTCGCCAGTGACCGGTCGAGCTTCACTACGGGGGCTCTGCTCTGTGTGGATGGCGGGATGCAACTGGTGCGCAGATGAGCGACCTGGCGAGTCGACCCGTTGGCGAGGCTGGGCCGGTCCGGCCGGGGGAGGATCTCGACTGGGACCAGTTGGCCCGTTACCTGCGGGCGGAGGCGGGTCTGGCTGGCGAGATGAGCGTCCTGCAGTTCCCCAATGGTTCCGCCAACCTGACATATCTGCTGCGTTTCCCCGATCGGGACTTGGTCTTCCGGCGGCCGCCGTTCGGGGCTCTGGCGCCGGGCGCGCACGACATGCGCCGCGAGTTCCGCGTGCTGTCACGGCTGTGGCAGGCCTATGACCGCGCGCCCCGGGCGCTGCTGTTCTGCGATGACCACTCAGTGGTGGGCGCGGATTTCCTGGTCTCGGAGTTCCGCGTCGGGGAGATCATCTGGTCGCAGCTGCCGGCCTCTATGGCCGGGGTCCCCGGTGCCGCCCTGCAGATCGGTTATGCCATGGCGGACGCACTGGCCGACCTGCACCTGGTCGACTACCAGGCAATCGGTTTGTCCGCGCTCGGCCGCCCTGATGGCTTCGTGCGCCGTCAGCTCGAGGGGTGGACGACGCGCTGGCAGCGGGTGGCAACTGCAGACGCAGACGACGTGATGATGGCGGCGGCGGGCGAGCTGGCCCGGCAGCTGCCAGAGGCCGGCCGGACGTCCATCGTGCACAACGACTTCAAGATTGACAACTGCCAGTTCGCGGCCGGTGACCCGGCCCGCGTCGCTGCCGTCTTCGACTGGGACATGGCCACCCTCGGCGATCCGCTGATCGACCTGGGCATATTGATGAACTACTGGCCGGATCCCTCGGACCGGCCAGCTGACCGGGCGCTGAGCTATGCCGGACTGGACAAGCTCGGGCTGCCCTCCCGGGCGCAGATTGCAGCGCGTTATGCCGAGCGCAGCGGACTGCCGGTGAGCGGGCTGCGCTGGTACGAGGCCTTTGCGGCCTGGAAGACGGCAATCGTCCGGGAGCAGCTGCATAACCGGCACCTGCGCGGCGAGACCAGCGATCCGCGCATGGCGCTGCTGCACGAGAACGTGGAAATGCTCGGCCGGCGCACGCTTCGCCTGCTGCGCGAAGGCTGACCTGGCCGCTTGAGTATTTTCCTCATGATGATTATCGTGAGGGTCGGGTTATATGAGTCCGTACGGGCGCGGCCGACAGGCGAGGTGATGCATGACCGATCCAGGCAGCTTCAGCCACCGGGACAAGTGCGCGATCGTCGGCATCGGCGCGACTGACTTCTCGCGGAACTCCGGGCGCAGTGACCTGACACTGGCGACGCAGGCGGCGCTAGCCGCGCTGGACGATGCAGGGCTCACCGCGGCGGACATCGACGGCATCGTGCGCTGCGACATGGACACTGTCTGGCACACCGACCTGGCGGACTCCCTCGGCATACCCGAGCTCAGCTACTGGGCGGAGGTAGGCCCCGGCGGGGTGGCGCCACCGGCGATGGTCGGCCAGGCGGTGGGCGCGATCCTGTCCGGCCAGGCGACCTGCGTGCTGGTCTTCCGCGAGCTCAACGGGCGGTCCGGCCGCCGGTACGGGCTGGGCCGGGCGGGCCTCGGCCGGGTTGGCGGCGCTGGCAGCTACGACGAGTTCTTCGCCCCGTACGGGATGGTGACCCCTGGTCAGATCTTCGCCACGATGGCGCAGCGGCACATGCACGAGTACGGCACCCAGCCAGAGCACCTGGGCGCGATAGCCGTTACCTGCCGTGAGCGGGCCAATGCCAACCCCCGCGCGCAGATGCACGAGCGGACCCTGACCATGGACGACTACCTGGCCTCGCGCTTCATCTCCGAGCCGCTTCGGCTGTTCGACTTCTGCCTGGAGACCGACGGCGCCGCGGCGGTGATCGTCACGTCCTCGGAGCGGGCCAAGGACCTGCGTCAGTCGCCGGTGCTCATCCGGGCGGTCGCGCAGGCCAGCATCCCCGGCCCGCAGCCGGGCATCCAGTTCCCGGTATTGATGCGCGACTGCATCACCGAGCTGCCGGGTGCGGCGGTGTCGAAGACGCTGTACCGCAGGGCTGGGCTCGGACCGGACGAGATCGACGTCGCCCAGATCTACGACTGCTTTACGATCACCGTCCTAATGCAGCTGGAGGACTGGGGCTTCTGCAAGAAAGGCGAAGGCGGGCCGTTCGCTGCCAGCGGTGCCATCGGCCTGGCCGGTGTCCTTCCCATCAATACTGCCGGCGGCCACCTGTCTGAGGGCTACATCCACGGTATGAACGGCATCCTGGAAGGCGTCCGGCAGATCCGGGGCGAGTCCACGTCCCAGATTCCCGGTGCGCAGAACTGCCTGATCACTGCCACTCCGCTGCCGCCGGGCAGCGCCATGATCCTGGGAGCCGCGTGATGAGCGAGCCGGCCGAGCGCCTCCTGCCCGTAGTCGACGACCTGGACACCGGCGGGTTCTTCGCTGCCGCGGCCAACGGTACGCTGGCGATCCTCCATTGCGCGCGCTGCGGGACGGTCCTGCACATGCCGCGGGCCTACTGCCGGACCTGCCGGAGCTTTGACGCTGAGTGGCGGACGGTTACGCCGCGTGGCACCGTTTACTCCTACACGGTCGTCACGCACCAGGTGCACCCGCTGTTTCCCGTGCCCTACACGCTCGTCCTCGTGGAACTGGACGCCCTGCCCGGCGTCCGGCTGGTCGGCCATCTCGACGGCCGCCCGCAGATTGCGATCGGCCAGGCTGTGCAGGCCGATTTCGAGCGACTCGCGGACGACTCGGTGCTGCCGCGCTGGACTCTGGCCGGGGCGTAGCCAGCCGCAACGTCAGGCGGCCGGTCCTGCGGCCTGGTCACTGGGCGTCGCGCAGCTCACCTGCCATCGTTACCCGGCCGGTGCTGCCATTCAGCGTGATCTGCGCGCCGTCCGGGATGCGCTCGCACGCGCCGCTGATCGTTGCGGCTGGCAGCCCGTACTCGCGGGACAGGCAGGAGCCGTGAGCCAGCATCCCGCCGGTCTCCAGCACGAGTCCGTTGATGATGGAGAACACGGGCGTCCAGCCGGGGTCGGTGCTGTTGGTGACAAGGATGTCTCCCTTGCGCAGTCGGCCGATGTCGCGCAGGTCGCGGATGACCCGGGCCTGCCCGGTGACCTGACCGCGGCTGGTCGGGCAGGCCGGCGAGCACTCCAACGGCCTCGCTGTCCTCGTCCGCCGCGGACGGATCGACCCACTCCTGGCCGGCCTGGATGTATGGCGGTGGCACGGCCTCCTTGTTATTGAACCGGTCGAACTGAAGCGCCCGTCCGCGGATCTTGGCAGCGGTCAGGCGCGGGTTCGCGCGCCGCTCCAGGAGCGCGAAGAGTTCGTCCTTGGTCAGGAAGTAGAAGTCGCGGGGACTGTCGATCTGACCACGCTCCAGGACGCGCCGTCCTACTTCGAGGAAGCCGCGCTTCTTCGAGTACGTAACCCGGTCGGTGTAGTGGCGCTGGTCGTCGCGCAGCACCAGGAAGCGGTGGGCGTAACTGAGCATCGTAGCAAACGCCCGGGCCTGCACGGCACCCAGCGTCCTGCGGCGCAGTCGCGCCAGTACCTCCTCGGTGACGGCCTCGCGGGTGCGGACACGCTCCTCCTCCTGCGCGTCCGGCCGCTCGCTGCCGTCCGCCGTGAGCAGAGCCTGTAGCGATCGGTAGTCGATGGCGGGATCCTCAGCCCGGCGCGGGTAGTAGAAGTCGCGGTCCGCATGGCCGCGATGCCCATGCCGGGCGAGGATCCCCTGGTACATCTCGCTGGCGCCGGACCCATCGGGATGCCCGGCCAGCAGCGCGAAGAAGTCTGCCTCGCCCGCCTGCGCGAATAGGGCCCGCAGCGCAGGCGACTGCCGGATCACGTCGGCTAGCTCCCAGAGCTCCAGGTTCTCGCGCATGGTCGCGGTTCGGCTGGGCAGGCCGGTGATGAGGTCCGCGAGGACCATTGCGCCGTCTTCGGGGAAAACGCTGTCCACCATCCGGCGCAGTGCGTACAGGACCGCGGTTCCGTGCACCTGAAACCCGGTCCACATGTCGAACAGCAGTTCCTCAATAAAGTCAAGGCGGTCTTCGAGATACCGCTCCAGCGCGGTGTCCGTCAGCTGGCGCAGCTCCTCGTCCGTGAGCCCGTCGCCCTGCGCGACCTTGTCCGTCAGGTACTCCTCGACCTTGGCGATCCAGCCGCGAATGCCCTGGGTGGCGTCCAGCCCCTGGATGCGGGCGTGCATGCGCAGGTAGCCTGCTGCCGAGAACGGTGCGTTGCGCACCGGCTGCCGTCGCGACGGCGGCAGGTAGTCAAGCTGTGAGCCGCCGCGCAGTTGCGCTGGCATTGTGAGCCGCAGATAGTCCTCCTGGGCAGGCACGTTGTAGTAGGCCTCGCCCTTGAAGTACTGGTAACGCCTCCGGCGCGCGAGTTCCGGAAACCCCCAGAGCGCCGAGCTCCGCTCGGACGACCGGGTGAAGCCGCGCGCCCGGACCGAGTAGAACAGCGGCGTGATCGCGCCGGTCCAGTACTCGTCAGCGAAACCGCGGGTCCAGACGTGCGAGCGGTCGTCTGGCAGCCATTGCCAGGCGTCCACGTCTGCGTCCCAGCTGAACTCGACGCCGGTCACGTCTCTGGCCTGCATGACGTAGAAGAGGCCGCAGGCGTATGCCCATTCCACGTCCTGGGGCAGGCCGTCGTAGTGCTGCTCGACGTCCCGGCCGATCGCGGCAAGCTCGGCCAGCCGGCTGTCGGGCAGGCATGCGAGCTCGCGGCGGGCTGCGTCGACCGGACGTCTGACGGTCCCCTGGCGGGCGACCGGGTCTCGGAGCACCTCGAGTTGTTTGGCGCCGATGACGTGCTCGACGACCGTCAGTGTGGCCTTGTCCAGGACGAACTGGTCCGGCGTGACGATCCCGGAGACGATGCCCTCGCCGAGGCCCCAGCTCGCGTTCACGACGATCTCATTGGTCGCGGTGGTAAGCGGGTTGGCGGTGAACATGACGCCGGAGACGGCGGCCGGCACCATCGCCTGCACGACGACCGCTAGGCGCACGGTCGCGGGGTCGAAGCCGTGCTGCGCCCGGTACGCGACTGCCCTGGCTGTCCACAGCGATGCCCAGCATGCGCGGACGGCGGCCAGGACGGCATCGATGCCCCGGACGTCCAGGTAGGTGTCGTGCTGCCCGGCGAATGAGTTGCCGGTCAGGTCCTCCGCCGTCCCTGATGAGCGCACCGCCACGTACACCTCGCCCATGCCATACCCGGTCCCGGTCACGTCCGCGGCGGTCTGGCCGGTGGCAGCCAGCTCCGCGTATGCCGCGGTGATCGCCGCGGCTATCGGCGTCGGCATCGGCAGCAGCCCGACGAGGTCGCGCACCGACTGCGCTGCCTTCTCGACGGCATCCGGATCGGCGAAGTCGACTCCGGTCAGCAGGCCAGCTATGCGGCGGACGGTGGCCTCATCGACCACTTCTGCGAAGGCGCCGACAGTTACCACGAAGCCCGGCGGCACCCGGAAACCGGCCAGCGTGAGGCGGCCGAGGTTCGCACCCTTGCCGCCAACTACCTCGACGTCACGCGACTCGTCGGAGTCAATGCGCGCAGTGAACGGAGATGAACCGGACAAAGCCTCACCACTCCTTCCTCGCGCAGAGACCCTGGCTTTGGGCCGGCCTGCCCGTCGTGAAACCAAACTGAACTCAGCTCAATTCACGCTAGCCACTACCGGGACGGCCCGCAAGGGCGAAGGCTGAGCATTGACAGGCTCCGGGCGCGGCAGGTAGAAATCACACAATCATCCTGAGGAATATCCGTACGCCCCGGGACCGAGATGAGTCGGGCAGTCGATGAGTGAGAATCGGGACGACAGTCAGCCTCGCCGGCTGGAGCTGGGACGCTCAAGGCTGCCCTCAACGTACGTGCTGCTGATCCGGCACGCTCGGCAGGACCTGGTCACGCCGGGTTTCGGCGGCGACCCGCCGCTGGCGCCGGACGGTCGTGAGCAGGCTGACCTGCTGGCCGGGAGGCTGGAGGCAATGACGCTTGCGGCCGTCTACGCGTCGACGCTGCGCCGGGCTATCGACACGGCGGCGCCGGTTGCGGCGGCTCATGACGTCCCGGTGCAGCAGTGCGCCGCCCTGGACGAGGCGGACATCGGCGACTGGGCCGACGGCGAGTTCCGCCGCCGGGCGGCGAGTGGCGACCCGGCGATGCTTGAGTTCAAGCGCACCGGCAGATGGGACAGCCTGCCGGTCGGCGAGGGCGACGCGTCGCTGCGCACCCGCACGGCCAGGGCGGTACTGGACATCGCTAACGCGTACCGCGGCGCGACGGTCGCGATCGTCTCCCACAGTGGCGCGATCAACGCGGTGCTGGCTCAGGTGACCGGCGCCGGGCGCACCGTCCTGGCCGCGCTGGACCACACCAGCGTCTCCACCCTGCAGTGCGCTGACGACGGCGTGACCGTCCTCGCCGTGAACGACGTACGCCATCTCCCCGATCCGCTGCTGCGATTGGGATCGCACTGAGGCTTGGAGGCACTCAGGTTGGGACGCGCTGAGGTTTAGGAGTGCACTGGAATGCGGCCTCGACGCGGGGCGCATGGTCTGGAGGAACGGTGTCAGAGCGGAACATGAGCGAGCTGGCCGGCCAGTGGGCCGCCGTGACCGGAGCGAGCAAGGGAATCGGGTTCGGCATCGCACAGGCACTGGCGGGTGCCGGGGCATCCGTCGTCCTCATCGCCCGCGGCGAGGAGGCGCTTGCCGGTGCGGCTCGGGAGCTGCGCGCGCAGGCGCGCGATGGCCAGATGATCACCACCATGTCGGTCGACACCGCGGACCCGGCTGCCATCCACGCGATGTTCGACCGGCTTGAGGCCGAGCTGCCGCAGCTCAACGTCTACGTGGCCAACGCCGGCTACGGCACCATCACGCCGTTCCTTGACCTGCGGCAGGACGAGTGGGACTCCATCGTCGCGCTCAACCTGACCGGGACCTTCGTGGGATGCCAGCGGGCAGCACGGATGATGACCAGAACTGACCGGGACGCGAACTCCTCGATACTGGTCGTGTCATCCGTCCGTGCCACCGGTGCGCGGGCGGGACGGCTGCCCTACTCGGCGACTAAGGCCGGACTCAACCAGCTGGTCCGCGTGGCAGCGCTGGAACTAGCCGAGCACAACATCCGGGTCAACGCCGTCTCGCCGGGCATCACGGCCACGCCGATGGCACTGGAGAAGAACCCAGTGATCTTCGCCGAGGCTGCCGCAGGCGTGCCGATGGGCCGGGCCGCGACGCCCGCCGACATCGGCGCTGCCGCGGTGTACCTGTGCAGCCCAGCGGCTCAGTTCGTGACGGGCGCGAACATCGTCATTGACGGCGGCGAGTCGCTCTCGTGACCCCGGACGGCATGTAGAGCCATCAGTGCGGGACGTCGCGCCAGGGCACGTCCCGGTCTGCGCGGGCCTCGCCCGGGAGCCCGAGCATGCGCTCGGCGATGATGTTCCGCTGCACCTCATCCGATCCGCCGGCGATCCGGTAGCCAGGCGCGCCGAGCACGTGCCGGGTCCAGGCGAACGTACCCCACTCGCCGGTATCGGCTGCCAGCCGCGGCCCGAGTTCGGCGCAGACCACGTCCGAGATGAGCATCATCTTCTGTACCCACTGCAGCTTGCGTATCGAGCCGACCGGTCCGAGGGGCCGGCCTTGCCGACGGGCCTGCTGGTCACGAAGGTTGGCGATGGTGGCCAGGAACTCGTGGGCGTACACCTGGGCGAGCCTCGCCTGGGTCTGCTGGTCGGCGGCCGTGCCGAGCCAGCGGGTCAGCGCCAGCACCTGCGCGAAGCTGCCGCCGACGTCGGCGTTGTTCGTGCTGTTGCCGCGCTCGAAGCCCAGGGTCGTGAGCGCTACCTTCCAGCCGGCGCCGACGTCGCCGAGGCGAAGCGAGTCCGGGAGGCGGACGTCGGTTAGGAAGACCTCGCAGAAACTGCGGCCGCCGGACATCTGGCGCAGCGGCCGGATCTCGACACCGGGGGCATCCATGGGCAGCATGAAGGCGGTCATCCCTGCGTGCTTGGGCACGTCCGGGTCCGTTCGGGTCAGCAGCTCGCCCCACTGGGCGAAGCGGGCGCCTGAACTCCACACCTTCTGCCCGTTGATCACCCACTCATCGCCCTCACGTGTCGCGCGGGTGCGCAGGCCTGCCAGGTCCGATCCGGCGGACGGCTCGGAGAACAGCTGGCAGCACAGCTCCTCGCCACGCAGGAAAGGAACAATCAGCCGCTTCTGAAGGTGTGGTGTCCCGAGAAGCCGGATCGTTGGGGCAATCAGGCGAACCGTCACTGAGGTCAGCTCGTGGTGCGGCGGGGTGCGGTAATCCGCCTCCGCGAGGGCGAACACGTCCTCGAACGACGGGTCCAGCCCTTGACCGCCGAACTGCTCAGGCCAGCTGATGGCTCCGAAGCCCGCGTCGAACTTCAGGCGCTGCCAGTCCCGCAGATCGTCCAGCAGCGCCCGCTCGTCCGCGTCGGCCAGGTCATGGAAGATCTGCACCTCGTCCGATCCGCAGCCCCACTGTGCGTCGAGGCTCTCGCTGCGCAGCTCTGCATGCGCGCTGAGCCACTGCTGCGCCCTGGCCCGGAAGTCCGAGAGCTGGCGTGCATCGGTGTTCATCCCCGACCCTTTCACGTAGCCGAAGGCCGCAGGCCAAGCACCGCGCCGGCCCGCGCCAGTCCCTGCATCCGAGCGTCGATGTCGGCACCGTTCCATACGTGGTACTGCATGACCAGCAGGTCCTCGAAGCCCTCGGCCCGGTACTTCTCTACCAGCTCGGGGTCGGCGGTCTGGACCCGCCATGTGGTATGCAGCGGCCGCGCCCGCCCGGCCCTGGTGCACATGGCGTCCAACTGGTCACGCAGCCGCATTGCCTCCTCGAAACTGGGCACGCCGGAGGTGAACCAGCCGTCGCCCAGGCGTACGGCACGCCGCAGCGCCGGCTCGGAGTTGCCGCCCAAGATGATGGGAACGTCAACGGCGTGGGTGGTCACCTGCAGTTCGGCGATGGTGTAGTACCGGCCCGCGTACTCGAATGGCCCGCCCGACCAGGCGGCGCGCAGCACTTCAATGGCCTCCTCGAGCCGGCCGATGCGTCCGGTGAACGGCGCGTTCAGCGCGGCGAACTCCTCCTTCAGCCAGCCTGCGCCGATGCCTAGCCTGAACCTTCCGTTACTGATGTCGTGCAGGGTCACGCCGGCGCGGGCCGTCAGCAGCGGGTGGCGCAGGCCAATCAGGTAGATGCCGGTGGCCAGGCGGAAACTGTGCGTGCGCACGGCCGCCGCGGTCAGGGCCAGCAGCGGGTCGGGCAGCTCGACGGATAGGTCAACGATGGGCTTGCCAGCATGCTCGGCCTTGCCTGCCGCGTCGGCGGACGCCGCCTGGGTTGGGTGGCTGCTGTCGTATGCGATCGGCGCCACGACGTGCTCGCCGAGCCAGACGCCGTCGAAGCCGGCAGCCTCGGCCGCGGCGGACATCGCGATGAAATCCCTGACCGGCAGGTCGTAGGAGCTGATGCCGATCTTCATGACAGTCCCTTCCGATCGCCGGCCGCGGCGGCGACTGACGAATACATCATGAGCAATAAGCGCGCGCGCAGTCCAGTCTGAAGTCAGCCAGAAGTGGCCGTCAGGCATCGAGCGGGAGAAAATCTGATCAAACCCTTGAGTCCTTTCCTCATGATGAATAACCTCGACGTTAGCTGGTCCGCACGGCACCGAGACTTCTCCGCTGGCGGCCCGGCTGGCGTCGCAGTTGCGATCGCGGGCTGCACCGCAGGCTCGTCTGGCGGAGTGAGGAAGGACTGACAGCGTGAGTCTTGAATCGACCAGAACGGCGGTCGACCGGGTGCCCCGTGAGCGCACCGGCCCCCTGTCGGGTATCCGGGTCGCCGACTTCTGCTGGATGGGCGTCGGCTCCTGCGCGACGCGCCTGCTGGCCGACTTCGGCGCCGAGGTGATCCGGATCGAGGACCGCAAGCGACTCGACACGCCGCGCCGGCTGCCGATCTACAAGGGCGAGGCGCGGACCTACGGCGAGGAGGACGCCGAACCCCGATCCGAACAAGGGCGGCCTGTTCAACAACTACAGCCGCAACAAGCTCGGCGTGACCATCAACATGCGCATGCCCGCAGGGGCGCGAACTGGCCGATCGGCTGATCGCGGCGTCCAGCGTGGTGACCGAGAACTTCGCGCCGGGCGTGATGGAGCGCTGGGGGCTCACCTACGAGCTCCTGCGAACGCTCCGCCCCGAGGTGATCTACGCGCCGGATGAGCGGCTTCGGCCACTCCGGCCCGCATGCGGATTACCGCAGCTACGGGCCGGTGGTGCAGGCGGTCTGCGGCATTTCCTACATCAGCGGCCTGCCGGGGCGCGAGCCCTCCGGCTGGGGGCTGTCCTACATGGACAACGAGGCGGCCTTCTTCAACGCCCGGCCGCCCTGCTGACCGCGATCTACCATCGCAACAACACCGGCGAGGGCGCCGAGATCGACGTTTCGGCGGTCGAGGCCGGCGATCGGCCTGCTCGGGCCCGATCCTGCTCGACGTTTCGGTCAACGGCCGCTCGACGCGCGGCGACGATTACCCCACCGGCAACCGGCTGGAGCACCCCAACGCCGCGCCGCACGGGGTCTATCCGTGCCGTCGGTGAGGACCGCTGGGTCGCCATCGCCGTGTTCGACGATGCCGAGTGGCGACCGGCTCGTCGCGGCCATGGGCGAGCCCGCCTGGGCCTGCGATCCGCGCTTCGCCACCCAGGCGGCCCGGTTCGGCAACCAGGACGGGCTCGACGCCCATGTCGCCCAGTGGACCTGCCAGCGGGACAAGCACCAGACCATGCGCCTGTTCCAGGCGGCCGGCGTCGCCGCGGCAGCGGTGCAGAACAGCCGAGGACACCATCGACCACGACCCGCAGATCGCCGGCCGCGGCACTGTTCTTCGAACTGGACCACCCGGTGATCGGCGAGGCCCTGTTCGAGGGGACGCCGATGACGTTGTCGCGCACCGTGCCGGAGAACTGGCGCTCCGCGCCGCTGCTCGGGGAGGACAACGATTACGTGTTCGGCGAGATCCTCGGTCTTCGCCCGAGGCGGCTGGCCGAGTTCAGCGAGGCAGGGGTGATCTGATGGTTACTCACTCGACCGGCTGTCGCACCCGCTGCGCGTCGTCGAACTGGCCGACGATCCGGGCGGCGAGCACGTCGGCAAGCTTCTGGCCGAGATGGGCGCCGAGGTCATCAAGGTCGAGCCGCCCGCCGGGGCGGCGACGCGGGCCGTCGGCCCGTTCGCCAACGGCGATACCGCAGCCGCCGCAGATCGCAGCCTGAACTACTGGTACCTACAACTCCGGCAAGCGCAGCGTCGTGCTCGACGACTCCGCGGCCGGGCGGGCTGACCGCTGGACCGGCTGATCGAGGCGGCCGACGTGCTGATCTCCACCGCCCGGCCAGCCGAGCTCGCCGAGCGGGGACTGGACTTCGCCGCCCTGATGCAGGCCAGCCCGCGGCTGATCGTGTTGTCGGTTACCCCGTTCGGCCTGACCGGGCCGTGGGCGGACTACAGGTCGTCTGACCTGGTCGCGCTCGCCGCAGGCGGCCTGCTCAACAGCTGCGGCTACGACGACCACTCCATCCCGCCGATCCGGCCGGGCGGCAACCAGGGCTACAACGGCCGCCAGCTTCGCGCATATGCGGCGTGATGCTGGCGCTGCATGGAGCGGGCAGAGGACCGGTCACGGGCAGCTGGTCGACGTCTCGATGCACGAGGCCTTCGCGGTCAACGGCGAGCTCGCGAACCCCTACTGGTTCTACCCGGGCGCGCTCGTCCGGCGGCAGACTGCCGCCACGCCCAGCCCGTGCCGACCCAGCCGGCCCTCTTCCAGTGCTCCGACGGGGTCTGGGTGTACTTCGCCCTGATCCTGTCTGACCCCAGAGCATGGACGGCTCTCGTGAACTGGCTCGACGACCGTGGCATGGCCGCCGACCTGACCGAGGCGAAGTACCTCGACCTGGAGTTCCGGCAGCGCGAGTTCGCCCATGTGCAGGAGATCATTGAGGCGTTCTTCCTGGTGCAGGACTCCGCCACCGCCTACCACGATGGCCAGGGCCGCGGCCTGCCGATCGCGCCCGTGCGGGCACCCGAGGAGGTGCTGCGGGACGAGCACCTGCGCGAGCGCGAGTTCTTCGTCCCGATGCAGCTGCCGACCGATGAGCCGCGCACGGCTGAGGTCCCAGGCAGCCCGTACCGGTTCAGCGCTTTCGCGGCCCGGCCCCGGTCACCCGCCCGCCTCGGCGCCGACACCGGTCAGGTACTCGCCGAGCTCGATGGCGGCAGCTCGCACCATGTGGCCCCGTCATGACCACGGCCGCTAACACCCGGCTGGTCGACCCGGCGTTGTTCACCACCGGCGCGGACGTCCGGCTGCGGGGAAGTACCTGCTCGGACTGCGCGGCTACCATGTTCCCGGCTGGTGACTCGTGCCCGCGGTGCGGCTCGGTGGCGTTGACAGCGGTCGCGCTGCCCGGCACCGGCACGATCTGGTCCTTCACCGTGCAGCAATTCGAGCCGAAGCCGCCGTACCGGGGAGACGGCGAGTTCGCGTCCTACGGGGTCGGATACGTCGACCTCGGGCCCGTCATCGTCGAGACCCGGCTGGTCGAGAGCGATCCGGGCCGGATTCACATCGGCGACCAGGTCGCGCTGCGCCTGATCCCGGCGTTCACCGACCCGGACGGCACCTCGGTACTGACCTTCGCGTTCGGCCCGGAAACCAGAGGAGGCGACACATGAGAGTGGCGATCGTCGGGATCGGCATCCACCGCTTCGGGCGCACCGAGGGCGTGAGCGGCCGGGCCCAGGGCGCGCTCGCGGCCCGGGCGGCGCTGGCCGACGCCGGCCTGCGCTGGCAGGACATCCAGTTCGCCTTCGGTGGCAGCTACTCCGCCGGTGACGCCGACTCACTCGTCTCTGATCTGGGGCTGACGGGCGTGCCGTTCATGAACGTGGCCAATGGTTGCGCCACCGGCGGCGGCGCGCTCAACGCGGCCCGCAATGCAATCCTGTCCGGGCAATATGACCTCGGCATCGTGATCGGCTTCGACAAGCACCCGCGCGGAGCATTCAACACCGCCCCGGCCTCGCTGGGCATCGGCGAGTGGTACGGCGAGACCGGGCTGATGCTGACGACGCAGTTCTTCGCACTGAAGATCCAGCGCTACCGCGAGCTGCACGGGATCAGCACCCAGGCGCTGGCAGCCGTGGCAGAGAAGGCGTTCGCGAACGGCGCGCTGAACCAGAACGCCTGGCGCCGGGAGCCACACAGCCGTCAGGCGATCCTGGACTCGGCGATGGTCAACTACCCGCTAACGCAGTACATGTTCTGCTCGCCGGGTGAGGGCGCCGTCGCGCTGGTGCTCGCGCCGCGGGGACTTGGCGCACCGTTACCCGGCCGCGCCCGTGTTCATTGAGGCTGCTGTCATGCGGACCCGCCGGTACGGCTCGTTCGAGGTGTTCAGCCCGTGCCTGTCGCCGCAATCGGTGCCAGGCACGACAGCCGAGGCCGCTGCCGCCGCCTTCGAGGCCGCCGGTCTCGGGCCGCGCGACATCGATGTGGCGCAGGTGCAGGACACCGAGTCGGGTGCCGAGATCATGCACATGGCAGAGACCGGGCTGTGCAAGGACGGCGAGCAGGAGCACCTGGTCGCTGTCCGGCGCCACCCGCATCGGCGGCGCAATGCCGGTCAACACCGACGGAGGCTGCCTGGCCAACGGTGAGCCGATCGGCGCGTCCGGTCTGCGGCAGGTTTATGAGAACGTGCTGCAACTGCGCGGCCAGGGCGGCTCGCGCCAGGTGCCCGGCGGGCCGAAGACAGGCTTCACTCAGGTATACGGCTCGCCCGGCGTCAGCGCCTGCACCATCGTCACGCGCTGAGCCGCGACAACGACGTGCGAGAGGATCACACCGACGATGAGCTGGGACTTTGAGACCGATCCCGACTTCCAGCGGCAGCTGGACTGGGTCGAGCAGTTTGTCCGCGCGGAGGTCGAGCCCATCGATCAGGTCATCGAACACGCCTGGGACGTCACCGATCCGATCCGCAACAAGCTGATCCGGCCACTGCAGCAAGTGGTCCGTGAGCACAAGCTTTGGGGCTGTCATCTAGGACCGGAGCTAGGTGGTCCCGGGTACGGGCAGGTCAAGCTGGCGCTGCTCAACGAGATCCTCGGCCGCACCCACTCGGGGCCTGTTGTGTTCGGCTGCCAGGCGCCGGACTCCGGTAACGCGGAAATCCTCGCGCACTACGGCAGCGCCGAGCTGAAGCGGCGCTATCTTGAGCCGCTCATCGCCGGCGAGATCATGTCCGCGTACTCGATGACCGAGCCGCGCGGTGGCAGCGATCCGACCGGCTTCGTCACCAGCGCGGTTCTGGACGGCGACGAGTGGGTGGTGTCGGGGGAGAAGTGGTTCTCCTCCCACGCTCGCTTCGCCTCCTTCCTGGTGCTGATGGCGGTGACAGACCCGGATGCCGACCCGCATAAGCGCAGCTCGATGTTCATCGTGCCGGCGGACACGCCCGGCATCGAGATCGTGAGGAACGTCGGCGTGTGGGGCCATCCCGAGACCGAGGGCACGCACGCCTATATCCGGTATAGCTCGGTCCGGATACCGGACGACCACCTGCTGGGCACGCGCGGCGACGGGTTCGCGGTCGCGCAGACCAGACTGGGCGGCGGGCGGATCCACCATGCGATGCGCACCGTCGGGCTGGTCGCCCGTGCGCTGGACATGATGCTGGAGCGGGCCGTGTCGCGGCGGACTCGCGGGTCGCGGCTGGCGGACCTGCAGCTAGTCCAGGAGATGATCGCCGACTCGTGGATCCAGCTCCAGCAGTTCCGGCTGCTCGTGCTGCAGACAGCCTGGAAGATCGACCAGTACAACGATTACCGGAAGGTCATCGCCGACATCTCCGCGGTCAAGGCGGCGATGCCGAAGGTGCTGTCCGACGTGGCCGGACGGGCGATCCAGATCCACGGGTCGTTGGGAGTCTCGAACGAGATGCCGTTCGGCCGCTGGGTGCTGGAGAGCTTCCACATGGGGCTCGCGGACGGGGCCACCGAACTGCACAAGATCCAGGTTGCGCGTCAGCTGGCGCGCAACGTCGAGCCGAACCCGGACCTGTTCCCGTCTGGCCACCTGCCGGCCCTGCGCGCAGCGGCCCAGGCCAAGTTCGCCGACCAGCTCGGCGAGTGACACGTTGACTAATGCGGAGGTAAGGATGCTCACGGTCGGCGCCCGTCTGATGAGCGCGGTTGACACCACCGAGGTGGTAGTAGTTCGCGTTCGGGACCGCGACGCCCGGCTGGAGTGCGGCGGCGCGCTGATGATCCCCGTCGGCTCGGACCGTCCGGCGGGCGGCCGTGCGGCGTTCGGCCCCGACAATGGCACGCAGATCGGAAAGCGCTACCAGTACATCGATGCGGGCCTGGAGGTGCTGTGCGTCCGGGCCGGCGGCGGCGCCCTCACCGTGGACGGGACGCCGCTGACCCTTCGGTCGCCGAAGCCCCTGCCAGCCTCGGACTGACGGTTCCTCGCTGTGCACACGCTCCTGCTGCTGGAGATGGCCGCCGAGGCGGACGGCGCGCGTACCGCACTCGGCGGCGCTGCCGGCAGGCTGACCTACCGTGAGCTGCTGGAGAGCGCCCGTGCGGGCGCGGCGGGCCTGAGCCGGCGGAACGCCGTGCGCCTGGCCTATCTCGGGCCGAACTCCCCGCAGTTCCCCGCGCTGTTGTTCGCCGCCAGGCGCCGCCGGGGTGCCGTTCGCGCCGCTGAACTACAGGCTGGCTGACCAGCAGCTCAGGACCATCCTCGCGCAGCTGTCACCATGCACCCTCGCCGTGGACTCCGCGATGGCCGCGCGCGCCGCCGCCCTTGATAGGGCTGACGTCGACGTCATCGGCGCCGACGAACTGCTCGCGCCGGTGCCCGTGGCAGTGCCAGAATTGCGGCGGCTGCCAGCGCCACCAGACCCCGAGTCGCCCGCGGTGCTGCTGATGACCAGTGGCACCAGCGGGCCGCCGAAGGCCGCGGTCTTGCGCCACCGCCACCTTGCTGCATATATCATCGCGACCGTCGAGTTCTTCGCGGCTGACGGAGCGGAGGCCCTGCTGATTTCGTGCCGCCGTATCACATCGCCGGCGTCGACTCGGTCCTCACTTCCGTCTACGCGAGGCGGCGGCATCATGCAGCTGCCGGAATTCTTCGCGCCGGGCTGGGTGGACCTCGCCGCCGCCGAGCGGGTCACCCACGCCATGGTGGTGCCGACGATGCTGGGCCGCATCCTCGATGTGCTGGCCGAGCGCGGCCAGAAGCTGCCCAGCCTGCGCCATCTGTCCTACGGCGGTGGCCGGATGCCGCTCGAGCTGGTCGAGCGGGCGCTGCGACTGCATGCCGTCACGTCGACCTTGTCAACGCCTACGGGCTGACCGAGACCAGCTCGACCATCGCCATGCTCGACCCCGACGAGCACCGGGAGGCGTTGGCCAGCCACGACCCGGCCGTGCGCGCGCCGCCTCGGATCGGTGGACGGCCGCTGCCGGCCATCGAGGTGGAGGTGCGCGACCCGACGGCGCCGTGCTGCCCGCCGGGGCAGAAGGGCGAGATCTGGGTCCGCGGCGAGCAGGTGGCCGGCGAGTACGTCACGGGCTCCGCCGTCCTGACCGAGGATGGCTGGTTCCGCAACCCGCGACGTCGGCTGGCTCGACGCTGCCGGTTACCTGTTCCTCGACGGGCGGCTCGACGACGTGATCGTGCGGGGCGGAGAGAACATCTCGCCGGGCGAGATCGAGGACGTGCTCTGCCTGCACCCCGCCGTCGCTGAATCGGCGGTCATCGGCATTCCCGACGCCGAGTGGGGCGAGCGCGGTGGAGGCGGTCGTGGTCCCGGCCGACGGTGCCGAGATCGACATAAAGGAGCTGCAGGAGTTCGTGCGCGCCAGGCTGCGGTCCAGCCGGGTGCCCGCCCGCATCCATGTCCGGTCGTTCCTGCCTGCCACCGACACCGGCAAGGTGCTGCGCCGCCTGCTGCGCGAGGAACTGAGCCAGCCGGCTCCAGGCGAAGTCACGAGGCAGCGGACATGATCATTGACGAACTCGCCGAGCACATCGCGTTGCGCGACGCTATCCGCAGCCTGCTCGAGCGCGAGGTCCCGCCAGAGCGGATAGGTGCCGATGCGGACCTGCCCGGCCGCTACGATCCCGGCTTGTGGGCGCGGCTGGCCGGCGAGCTGGGCGTCGCCGGCCTGGCCGCGCCGGAGTCGCTCGGCGGGGCTGGGGCCAGCCTCGCGGAGACGGCCATCTTGGCCGAGGAGCTGGGCCGCTGCTTGGCCAGCACGCCGTTCGTCGGCACCGTCGCGCTCGCGATGAACTTGCTGCTGGCGGCGGCGGACGAGGACGCGAACGCGCGCCTGCTGCCTGGGATGTGCGCCGGAACGTCGACTGCCGCGGTGGCCTATCGCGGTAGGGACGGCTCGCCGGCCGTGCTGACGCTGCGGGCGACCGAGGCGGACGGCGGCTGGACGCTCTCGGGCCGCGCAAGCTACGTCGCCGACGGCACAAGCGCTGACGTGCTGCTCGCTGTTGCGCTGACAGCGGCAGGGCCCAGCCTGTTCGAGGTGTCCGGACCGGTCACGCGCACCACGATGCCCACCCTCGACGAGACCAGGGACCAGGCCGAGGTCTCGTGTGACGCCACCGCGGCCGTGCTGATCGGAACTGCTGGAGCGGCCGCGCCCTGGCTCGCCCGGATGATCGACGAGGCCGCCGTCCTCATCGCGGCCGACCAGGTCGGCGGCGCGGACCGCGCGTTGGAGCTGGCAGTGGAGTACGCGGGCCTCCGCGTCCAGTTCGGCAGGCCAATCGGGTCGTTCCAGGCCATCAAGCACCGGTGCGCGGACATGGTGGTGGCCAACGACAGGGCTCGCTCTGCCCTGGCCCACGGCGTATGGGCGGCCATGGAGTCGCCGGAACGGCTGCCCGCCGCCGCGGCGATGGCGGCGCTGGCATGCAGCGAGGCATATCTGCAAGCTAGCCAGGAGAACGTGCAGATCCATGGGGGCATCGGCTTCACCTGGGAGCACCCATGCCACCGGTACTTCCGCCGGGCCAGAGCCGACGCCGTCGCGCTGGCGGGGCCGCGCTGGTTCGAGCAGAGGCTGCTGGCAGCGATCGGCGCGGACGGCTGACCGCTCACCCGCCGCGGGGGCTCAGCTGGGCCCGGATCCGCGGTGCCACCTGCCGGGCGAACGACTGCAGCCAGCCACGTGCCACCTCGGCCGGCAACCCCGGCAGCCCGCCGAGCAGGTAGAAGTGGCTGACGGGGACGTCGCGCAGGTCAGCCGGCCAGCCGGGCGACGCAGTCCTCCGGCGTGCAGAAGACGTAATGCCCGCTGGCCAGAATTTCCTCCAGGCTGGCTGGCTGCACGGGGCCCATGGGCATCGGCTGCCCCGCAGCGCCGAAGAATGCGGCCACCGTGTTGTGATACAGCATCAGGTTCGGAGCGACCCTCGCCAGCAGGCGCTGCGGGTCACGATCGACGAAGTACCATTCGTGCGCCCCGGCGATCTGCAGCGGGGCGACTGGCAGACCGGCGTTCGCCCGCTCGTCGGCGTACCACCGGTAGGCCCGCCGGCCGGCTGCCAGCAGCCCGTCGCCGAGCCGCGCCGCGCGCCTCACAGCCGGCTCGGACAGCCCGCCGATCCAGATCTCCGGGCGCGGCCGCTGCACCGGGCGCGGCCGCACCACGACGTCTTGGAGTTCGAAGTGCCGTCCGTGAAAGGTCACGGCGCCTGTGCGCCAGGCCTGGTCGATGATGGCCACGGACTCCTCAAGCCGGCCAACCCGGCTACGCCGGTCGATGCCCAGCGCGGCGAACTCCTGCGGGCGGTAGCCAAGGCCGACGCCGAGGCGGAACCGGCCGCCGGAAAGGATGTCTAAGGTCGCACCGTCCTCGGCAACGCGCAGCGGGTGGTACAGCGGGAGCAGCAGCAGGGCCTGGCCAATGCAGATCCGGCTGGTGCGCGCGGCGATGGCGGCCGAGACGACCAGTGGCGACGGGCAGTAGCCGTCGGCGGTGAAGTGATGCTCGGACAGCCACACGTCGTCGTAGCCAAGCTCCTCCGCATAGCAGATGGTGTCGAGGGTCTCGGCATAGACCGTTTGGTCGTCGCGAGGAGCCTCAGGCGGATTGCGGAAATCCGCCATAACTCCGAATCTGGGGCTCACTCAGGTGCCGGGGTCACCGCGCCGCCAGGCTCGTTCTCCGCCTGGGTGCGCACCTCGTGCACGACGGCCAGCTGCCGCAGCGCCTTGCGATCGATCTTGCCGAGGAAAGTCCGCGGCAGCTCCGCAATGAACTCCACCACCTGCGGCACCTTGTATTCAGCCAGCCGCCGTGCGCAGGCGCTGATGACAGCGCCCACATCGAGGCCAGCGGTCTCGGCCTTCACTACGTACGCGACGATGGCCTGCTCGCGCACGGCATCCGCGGTCGGCACCACGGCCACGTCGATAACGCCGTCAATGTCGCGGATGACTCGCTCGACCTCCGCGGGCGCCACGTTGAAGCCGGACCGCTTGATCATGTCGGACTGCCGTTCTACGAACCACACGTAGCCGTCCGCATCAACCCGGACTACGTCGCCGGTCTGCACCCAGCCAGTTCCGTACGTCGCGACAGTGGCCTCCGGGTTCCGGAGGTAGCCGAGCGGCAGGCCGTGCCGCTGGTGGCTGAAAACCTGTGCCTGGCCGGCCTGGCCTGGGGGTGCCTCGGTTCCGTCGGAGTCGGTGACGCGGATCGAGTAGCCGCGCACGATCCGGCCCGCCGAGCCAATCCGCCGCGGCCCCACCGGGTCTCCGATTACGTTGTTGCCCATGCTCTCGGTGAGGCCGTAGGTAGGGCACAGCCGGGTGCTGAAGCGGTCCTCGAAGGCCAGCACGTCAGCAGGCTCGAGGGTGAGCCCGAGACACATCCGCCAGGCGCGGTGCGCCCGGTCATGCTCCGTCGGCGGATGAGCAAGGATCATCTTGACGTGGGTAGCGTTCACCGACGCCAGGCTGATGTCGAGCTCGTGCAGCTGTCGCCCGAAGCCGGATGCGCTGAACCGGTCCACCATGACGATGGTGGCCTGAGCCAGCACTGCGGGCCAGACGCCAAACAGCCCGCCGTTGGAGTGGAACAGCGGAAAGAAGTGCAGGAACCGATCGGCCGGGCTCCACCGGAAGTGGGTGACGCACATGTCGGCTGCGGCGTAGAGGTTGCCCGCGCTGAACATCACGCCCTTCGGGCGGGACGTGGTGCCCGACGTGTACATGACCATCGCGAGATCGTCGGGCGAGCCGTCGCCGGCGCCGGGTGGCCGGGCGGCATCGCCAGCCTCGCACAGCACGGAGAGGGCGTGCTGCGTGATCCGGCGCGGCGGCTCGCACTGCCCGTCGACTACCACGACGTGCTCTATCCGCGGGCAGGCAGGCAGGACCGAGACCAGCAGCGCGTGATGCGCCGTGTCGACAATGACGATGCGCGCCTCACAGTGCGCCATCTGATAGGTCAGCTCATCTGTTGAGTAGTGCGTGCTGAAAGGGACGTACACGGCTCTGGCACGCTGCAGCCCGAGCATCACCGGAAAGAACTCCGGGCAGTTGCTCATGTACACGGCGACGATGTCGCCAGGGGTCGCGCCGAGCTGCCCGGTCAGGGCGTGGGCTATCCGGTTGGCGTCCGCATCCACCCGACCATAGCTGTAGCTAGTGCCGCCCATCTCGGCAAATGTCTTGTCCGGCACTTCCGCCGCGTGCGCGGCGAAGACGGCCTGCACGCTAGCGTCCGGCCCGGACAGGTAGTCGAAGCTCACCATCTGTGTGCGGTTCCCTTGCTGCGCGACCTGCTGTCAGTGTCGTCGACTTACTGGACAACTATGTCAGGAACTCTGACAATAGTGTAGAGCCCTGTCGCAAGTTCGCCTAGGCGCAAGGGTTCCAGGCCGGATCGCGGGCGGAGCGGAGGTCGTCCCGCGCCGCAATCACAGGAAGGGAGACGTGAGTGCCGAAGTCGACGCTGGCGTCATTGTCCGACACCCAGCTGGTCATGCCCGACGCCTGGACGGGTCCCATCCCGGTGCCGGACATCGATGGTGCCTTGTTCTGGCAGGGCCTGCGCGAGCATCGGCTCCTGATCCAGCGCTGCGCTGAGTGCCGGTACTGGGTTCATACGCCCCTTGCGGCGTGCCCGCGCTGCCTCAGCTTTGTCCTGTGGCCGGAACCGGTCAGCGGCCGCGGCGTGGTGTACTCCTTCACCGTCTGCAACCGGGAGTTCGCGCCCGGACTTCCTCCGCCATACGTCGCCGCTCTGGTGGACTTGGTCGAGCAGCCCGCGCTACGCATGGTCACCATGCTCGTCAACTGCCGGGTCGGCGACGTACGGATCGGCCAGCCTGTCCACGTCGTGTACTGCGACGTGCCGTCGGCTACCCTCGCCTTGTTCGAGCCGGATGGATTGCCAGAGCGGGACAGCCAGGTGTCAGGATGACCCGGCTCGACGGCAGTGTGCTGATCGCCGGCATTGGCTATTCCCAGGTGGCGCGGTGCACCGGTCGCAGCGAGGGTTCGCTGGCGATCGAGGCGTGCCGCAACGCGATCGAGGACTCCGGCCTGCCGCGGTCTGCCATCGACGGCATCGCAGTATGGCCGGACCGGGTGTCGAGCGTCTTCGAGGGCCCGTCCATTACGTACATGCAGCGCGCCCTGGGCCTTTCCCAACCCCGATTCTGGCAAGCCTTCGGCACCGGTCCGGCGCAGCTAGCGTCTATAGTCGGCGCGGTCAACGCGATCGCCGCTGGAGCTGCCGAGGTCATCATCTGCTACCGGGCGCACCTGCGGCAGGAGCAGCGGTTCTGGGCCCCTGGCGCCGGCAGCGGCGCGACGAACAACTCGCCGGCTCCGGCTGAGTCCGCCTATCGCGTGCCGTACGGGGTCCCGGCTGGCGCGCCGCGGTTTGCGCTATGGGCTGCACGGCATGCCCACGAGTACGGCACGACAGATGAGCACCGGGGCGCCCTTGTCCTGACCTGCCGGGAGCACGCCCAGCTCAACCCCCGAGCGGTCTGGTATGGTCAGCCGCTCACGATGGACGAGTACCTGGCGTCCGACCTCATCGCGAGCCCGCTGCGAATCCTGGACTGTGACATGCCGGTGGACGGTGCGGTGGCGATCATCCTCGCCCGATCTGACCGGACGGCTGATCTGCGGACCAGGCCGGTAGCAATACAGAGCGTCGGGCACGCCGGAGGCCCCACGCTGGACAACGAGCTGTGGCCAGACATGACGGTCATGGCAGCGAAGTACGCGGCCGACGAGATGTGGGCTGGCACCTCCCTGCGACCTGCTGACCTGGACGTCGCCCAGGTGTACGACGGCTTCTCGAGCCTGGCCATCAGCTGGCTGGAAGGCCTCGGCATCGTCGGCATGGGGGAGGCCGGCTCGTGGCTACTCGAGGGGCACGGCCGCCTTGGAGGGCGGCTGCCGATCTGCACCGATGGCGGTCAGCTCGGCGGCGGTCGGTTGCACGGGTTCGGCAAAGTGGCCGAGTCCGTCCTCCAGCTGCGCGGCGAGTGCGGACAGCGGCAGGTGCCGAATGCACAGGTGGCAGTGTCGTGCGCTGGTGGTGGCCCGATGGCCACCGCGATGCTGCTCACAGCCGGATGAAGGGCGGGACATGACGCGCGTGCTCGATCCGACCGATGCCGAGGTCGCGGAGGTCCTCCGCTGCCTGACGGCATTTAACAACTGGGGCCGCTGGGGCGCTGACGACCAGCTCGGAACACTGAACCTGTTGACACCTGACAAGCTCCGCGCTGCGGCGGCCGAGGTCCGCGCGGGTCGCAGTGTCCCGCTTGGCAGGCAGATAGCCTTCGCGCCCCAGGCCAATCGGCACGAGGCAGCAGTACCTCCAATCCACTTCATGCAGCAAAGTGGCGACTCGGCCCGGCCCGGACATGCGCATACGGCCTACGACTGGGCCGGGCTGCCGCTGCACGGGCACTACCTCACCCACCTCGACGCACACGGTCACATGTTCTGGGACCGCCAGACCTACAACGGGACCAGTGCCGAGGCCGTCGTGACCGACCGGGGCGCGCTCCGCGGCGGGGTCGACGAGGCCAGAGCCGGCATCGTCTCGCGCGGTGTCCTCCTCGACGTGCCGGCCGCCCTCGGCGTGGACTGGCTGACCGGCGCGGCCGAGGTGACCAGTGCCGACCTGGACGCCGCGGAGCGGCTGGCGCGGACCCGCTGCCAGCCTGGTGACGTCGTACTCGTCCGCACCGGCTACGGCGCTCGCCGGCTGCAGGCTGACGACAGCGCTGGTCCTGGCCTGCCCGGACTCGGGCCTGACTGCCTGCCCTGGATCCGCGATCGCGACATCGCCGTGCTCGGCACCGACACCGGTACGGACCCCTCTCCTAGCCGGTTCGCAGGGCGCCTGCTGGCTCCGGTCCATCTGGTCTGCCTGGTCGCGATGGGCATGTGGATCATTGACAACTGTGAGCTGGAGGAGGCGGCGGCGTCGGCAGCCCAGCTCGGCCAGTACTCCTTCCTGTTCACTGCGGCGCCTCTGCGGCTCAAGAACTCGACCGGCTCCCCTCTGAACCCGTTGGCGGTGTTCTGATGTCGGACTGCCACCAGGCCGCTGAGGCCGCCGTCACGCTCCGGGCCTTCGACCCGGCCACTGCCGACTATGCGGACCTGCGGCCCGAGCTGCCGGTCGACGCCGCGCTGTGCCTGTCCGCCGCCGCTACGACCGCACTGGGCGGTGGGTTCGTCCGGCTGACCGGGCCCATGTCGTTCCTCGTCGACTACGACGAGGCGCTGTGCGTCCTGTCCGGACAGCTCACCTTGCGCCGCGGCGGCGAGGCGATCGCGGTGCCGGCCGGGAGTGCGGCGCTGATCCAGGCCGGCGGAGAGGTGGTCTACGAGCCGGACGGCCATGCGACGTTCTTCTTTGTCCGGCATCCTCGCCAGTAGGCTCTTCAGTCGGCGCGGACCCGGAGCGCGCGAACGCCCCGGAACAGCGAGTGGTCGCTGCGCTCAATATGCTCGTCGGCCAGCCGCAGCTTGGGGAACGCCCGCAGGATCGCGGGGAACGCGAGCTCGCCCTCCATCCGAGCGAGCGGAGCCCCGATGCAGGTATGTATGCCCCGGCCCAGCGTGAGCGGCCGCGGATTGAGACGGCGCAGGTCCAGTCGATCGGGATCAGAATAGGTGTCGGGGTCGCGGTTGGCCGAACCGACTAGCAGCAGCACCTTATCGCCGGCCCGGATCGTCTGGCTGTGCAGCTCGATGTCGGCCGTCGCGTAACGGGCCGCCCCGGTCTGTGCCGGGCTGTCGAAGCGCAGCAACTCCTCGGCTGCGGTGGCCGCTATCGCCGGGTCCTCGCGCAGGTCGTGTGCCTGCTCCGGATGCCGGAGCAGTGCCAGCAGCCCGTTACCCAGGTACAGCACCGACGTATGGTGGCCGCCGAAAAACAGGTTGGCCATTCCCGCCACGAGCTCGGCCTCGGTGAGTGTGTCCTCGCTCTGCTCGAGGCTGGCCAGAACAGAGATCAGCGACTCTCCGGGGTTGCCGCGAACGTCGGCCAGGAACCCGAGGATGGCCGTCTGGAAGCCGCCGATCGCCTCGTCGAGTGCGGTCATCTCGGCGTTGCTCAGCGGGACCGCGTGGAACGCGCGTGCCAGTGGCGTCGCCAGCGCGTGCATGACCGATCGCAGTTCTGCCGGCACGCCCAGCACCTCGCAGATCGCCGCGACCGGCAGCTGCGCTGCGAACGTGGTCATGAAGTCGAAGCCGGCCAAGTCCCGGAGCGGGTCCAGCGTCTCGACGACCAGATCGGCTAGACGGCCCCGGAACGCGCGCATCAACGTGGGGGTGAACCCCGCCAGGTAGAGCTTGCGCAGCCGACGATGATCAGCCTCGGTAGAGCTGAACGTCATCCAGTGAGTGAAGAACTCGGCGGTACGCTCGCCCACCGGCGGCAGCACGTCCGGGCCAGGCGGGGCCACCTTCGCTCCGCCTGAGGTGTCGTTGGAGATGAGACGCGGATCGGCGAGCGCGACGGCGATGTCGGCATAGCGGCTGAGCACCCAGTAGCCCTGCGGGCTACGCCATGCCGGTGCAGTTCGCCGTAGCAGGTCATACCGCGAATACGGATCGGCCTGGTGGTCGGGGTTGGCCGGGTCCCACAGCAGCGCATCGGTCATGAGTTGTCAACTCCAGTTCCAGCGCGACCATCCCGCCGACAGCTCGCCACCAGCCGCGGCGGCTCGCTGCCGGTCTATGGCGTCACGCCGACGATAGGAAACCAGCTGCTGTCAAAGGCATTGTTGGCGCTGAGCCCCGCACCATCGGTGAGGTGGTAGGGAGCGCCGGTATACAGCACGTCATCGGGTATGTAAGTGAATATGAAGGACCAACGGGGCACGCCCGCAGAGTTCTCCGGCGCCCCGTGCACCGTAAGGCCGTGGTGGCAAGTGCCGTCGCCTGGCTGCAGGTGCAGGGGGTGGGAGACCGGGTAGCGTTCCGCGAGTTCTGGATAGCGGTCGAGTAGGTCAGGCTCGTCGTTTCCGAATACTTTGCCCAGCGGGCCCTCGCGCTGTGACCCTGTCAGGAATCGCATGGCGCCCCGCTCCGGCGTCACCTCGTCGAGTGCCAGCCAGATGGCGATGTGACCGACGCGGTCCTGCGGGTAGTGCGGCAGGTCCTGGTGCCAGCGAGTCGCTGCGGCGCCGAACTGGGAGCCAGCTGGGTTCTTGCAGGCGACGGTGTCGGCCCAGAGCCTTACGGCCAGGTCACGACCGGTCAGCCGCTGGATGTTCCGAGCCATGTTTGGCGAGTAGGCCACCGAGCGGAAGGGCTCGATGCCGTCGTCGCGCGCTGGGTGCTTGTAATCCTGGTAAGCCTCGAAGTCTGTCCCATTGTCGATCACGGACCGCGCCGCGGCGAGCATCTTCCCGGCCACCGACGCGTCGACCAGCTGAGCGAGCCGGGCCCAGCCGTCTGACCGGAACGAGGCGACCTCCTCGTCTGTCAGTAGCCGGACGGGGTCGTCACCTCATGTATCCCTCATTGGCTCACTCCCGTGTTGGCCTCGCCCAGTTCACACGGTACTGCGAGCATTGGCGATGGTTCAATAGTTCATCATGAGGATTTAGCCACGGCACGCACCATCACTGCCCGATGCTGTCCGGACGATCAGGAGCGAGCATCGTGCGTAGCGCGCCAACGACACTCCCGAGGACGATGACAGGGGACTGCGCGTGCATCGGCGCCCTGTCGGTCACGGTAACCGGCACGTGAAGCGTGGCTACGCAACAGTGGCCGCCATAACGGCGACGGCGCGCGACCGAGTTTCACCGCGTGTGCGCTCTGACGGCCAATCTTGCGCTTGTCGGTCGGGCTGGTTCACGTGCTTGCGGCCTTTGTGCGGCAAACGACGCGCTCTCGTCAGTCACCGCACTCCACCCGCTGGCTCAGTGATCACAGCCGGAATACGCGAGCACGCGCTTGGCGAACGCGTTCTACTCGGCTGCGCTAGCGGGCGCCGCGATCATCAAGTGCTCGACCACGTCGGTCGGCAGGCCCATCGCTTCGAGCAGCATGTGGAGTTCTTTCTGCTCCGCCCCGCTGACGGGGCTTCCGGTCGCAGCGAGCATAGCGGCCAACTCGAGTAAGAGCTCGCCAGGTTCGCCTCCCGCATCCATGACGCGCAGTGTCTCCGGTGTCTTGCGGTCCAGCCGCGTCGCGAACTCTTCGCGCATTTTGTTGGCGCGGCAGGCGATCTCGTGCTCGTCCATCGGTTTTCCTGCCAGTTGTCCAACTGTTCGGGCGTGGTCTCGAAATGACTAGGCAGGACCGACGACAGGGTCAGCTTGCATCGGTCCGCTCGTACGCTCGACATTCCGCGAGCTTGGCGGGCCAGCGCGCGATCGTCGGCATCTGAGTCGTTGGCAACGACGGTGTCCAGCAGAGGTTGAGCGCTTCTACCGGTGGCACCGAATTTCGCGAGCGAGCAGAGCCCCGGGGGGCTCAATGAATCAGGCGCAGGCCGACGAGTGCGACGTGGGAGGGACCAGTCGCCTTGAGGCCGCCTAGTTATCACACTCGCAACCGAATCTTGGTCTCGCTGGACAGGAGACTGCGAGAGCCCTGATGCGAGGCCGCACATACCAGCAAGGTCCAAGACCTTAACTCATGCCATAGTCACGGCCCATAGTCCCCCGGATTGTCCCCCAAAGATCGCGGATCGCGATGCGAGTGGGGAGTTCTCGCTGGTAGATCTGGTGGGCGGTACTGGGATTGAACCAGTGACCTCTTCCGTGTCAGGGAAGCGCTCTCCCGCTGAGCTAACCGCCCCCGAGGCGGAAGCGGGAATCGAACCCGCGTACAGGGCTTTGCAGGCCCTTGCCTAAGCCACTCGGCCATTCCGCCACAGGCCGACCCACCGGGGAGCCGGGCCGGTACCGAAGAGCCGGGCGGCCCGTCGGCACGCGAGACGGCTTCCGGCACCTCCGAGCGGACGACGGGATTCGAACCCGCGACCCTCACCTTGGCAAGGTGATGCTCTACCAGCTGAGCCACGTCCGCGTGCCCCGGCGTCCGCGGCGCCCCGTAAGACAGCCGCACCAGTGCGCGTAGAGAACTGTAGCCGATCCTGACCGACGGGCAAACTCGCATACCCGGATACTGCCCGCGCGCAGGACGGGAGCGGCACAGCAAGCCGGCCCGCCGCGCGCCCGCGAATGCCTTGCCATGACGCTGCACTGCGCTAGCGTCATGACCATGGTTGTCTGGATGAACGGGGAGATCGTCCCCGACAGCGAAGCCAAGATCTCGGTGTTCGACCACGGCCTGGTCGTTGGTGACGGGGTCTTCGAGACCGTCAAGGTCGCCAACGGCACAGCGTTCGCCCTTAGCCGCCATCTGGCCAGGCTGGGCCGGTCCGCCGCCGGGCTCGGCATGCCCGAGCCCGACCTAGACCAGATCAGGTCAGGCACCCTCGCCCTCATCGAGGCGTCACCCAGGATGTCGCTGGCCCGGATGCGCATCACGGCCACGGCGGGTATCGCGCCACTTGGGTCGGAACGAGGCAATTCCCCCGTCACGGCCATCATCGCCATCGCCGAGCAGAAGCCGCCGGCCCCGTCTGTCGACGTGGTTGTGGCGCCCTGGCGGCGCAACGAGGAGGGTGCCCTGGCCGGGCTCAAGACCACGTCCTACGCGGATAACGTGCGAGCGCTGGCATATGCCGCCGAGCGTGGCGGTGGCGAGGCAATCTTCGCGAATATTGCCGGCAACTTGTGCGAGGGAACGGGCACCAACGTGTTCATCGCCAAGGGTCAGGCTGATAACGCCGCCCCTGTCGTCCGGATGCCTGGCTGGTGTCACAAGGGCGCTGGTCATCGAGTGGGTCGGTGCGGCAGAGGATGACCTCCCCCTTGACGAATTGTCAAATGCTGACGAAGCCTTTCTAACCGGGACAACCAGGGATGTGCAGCCGATCGCCCATGTTAATGGCCGCAAGCTAGCCGCAGTGCCCGGTCCTATCACCAGAAAGGCGGCAGAGGTATTTGCCATGCGAGCGGCGGAGTCGCCCGATCCGTGAAATGGCCATGCCGATCACGGCATGGCCATATTCACGCGGGATTGGCGACGATACGCGCGCCAGTGGCGTTATGCGCGCCAGAGGAGCTCGTCGAGCTCGCTGTCGACGTCGATGTGATCACTCTCGTGTCCCGGCGCGATGACCTCGTAGGTCCGAGCCAGGAACGCAGCGGTCGAACCGCGCGGCGCCTCGAAGTGCGCCTCGCCGAACGGGGAGGACAGTGCAATGTTCAGAAGTTCACGCCCGTGCTCATCGGCGGGCCACACCTGGACATCACCTTCGCCAGCCGGGCCCTCAAGGCCGACTGCAAGCAGGTCACGGGCAAAGATCCACTCGACCGGCTCGTCCGTGCCGACATGGAATGCCATGCGGATCGCGTACGGGTCTTCCGCGCTGTAGTACAGGCTCGCCACCAAGGGGACGGAACCGTGGTCTGGCACCACCAGACTGAGGCCGAGTTCTGCGGACACGGTCACACTGCTGTTCATCATGGGGTCAGACCTTTGCCTTGTCGTGTCCCGGATTGCCGGGCTTCCCATATTGGTGCGCGCTTGCCCATCACTTAGGACATCGCTTGTCCCGCGGAATTGTTATCGCGGCTCTTTGATTCCGCGAAAGAAGTCGCTCGTAACCTCGGTCACCGATCATCAAACCGGCTGCGACCTGGTCAAACGCTTCTCGCAATAAAACACCGGTTTAGACGCCGGATCATCCCCGTGGGTAACAAGGATCAGATGTGACCTTCGTCTCAGGAGGCCCTGGGAAGGCCTGTTACCAGCACCGGAGCAGCCTACGGCAGAGTAATAGTCCGTATTTACCGGACTTCAACTGAAATACGGAACGCTTCGCGCCGTGCAGATTACAATTCGAGAACAACGGAAAGTCAAATTAACTATGTCGGGATTTTTCGCTTTCATCTGGGTGGTGCGGTAGCGGCCGGCTGGACTCTGCTCAGGCGCACATTGAGATAACGCTCTGACCACCCTGCAATCGTCCCGGCTTCAACGGTCGGGCGCCCTGGCCGGGGCTCGCCAGGACCGGGCCGGGCCGGCCAGGCTGCTCACGGAGAGGACGCGAGGCTGCTCACGGAGAGGACGCGAGGCTGCTCACGGAGAGGACAGAGCGCGGGCAATCAGGGCAGCGTTACTGAACCCGGCCATGCGCTACTCTAAGATCGCCCTGCGGCACGGTAGCGGCCGCAGGCCAGGGCGATTGGCTCAGCGGGAGAGCGCCTCGTTCACACCGAGGAGGTCACTGGTTCGATCCCAGTATCGCCCACCAGGAATCAGCAGCTCAGCGGCAGTGCCGGCAAGATCAAAAACCCAGCAGGGTCCCATGACCCGCCCCGCCGCACATATTGCCGTCTGGCGCGAGGGCTCAGCAACCAAGGCGCGGTTATTCGTCCCGCTCGACGGCTCCCTGCCCGGGCGGGCGGTAGACCGATTCCGAACTTCGGGCCAGCGCAACCATGTCGCGGAACTGGTCCTGGGTGAGCACCTCGTGTACGTGGACCTCTTTGAACGCGCCGGTCCTGGTCGCCGCGGTGATCACCGCTGCCGCGCTCACCGAGTCTGGAAGGTCGGCGGTCACGAACGCCGACGCGGTCTCGACGTCCCAGTAGATGGACTCCAGAGCTCCGCCGAGGTACTTCATCAGGGCGGCTACCGCTGCCGCGCGGTCGTCAGGAAACTTGAGCATTCGCGCCCATGATCCGCTGGAGTAGACGAATGTCGATACGTACTTGGGCATCGGTGCGCCTCCCCGCCGCCTCACGTATCCGGTGACTGCTGGCGCCGGTCCGGTCCGTGCGGGTTCTAGACCTCTACACGATTGTCGATCACCAGCACGTTAGTGCCGGACGCGCCTGCGCTTGCGACTGGGGCTACCAGCCGCGACCGACTTAGCATCCAATGCTGCCTAGTACGTGCAATCGAAGGATTGCGCGTCCGCTTTCAAACGTGCAATGCTAGGATTGCACGAATACAGCAAGCCTAACCAGGGGAGCCGGGATGGAAGATCGCATCGAGCGGAACATCGTGATTAATGCTCCGCTGGACCGCGTATGGGAGCTGGTGAGTGAGCCGGGCTGGTGGGTGCCGGCCACCGTCGCCGGCCCCGTCGACCACACCCCGGGTCACCAGGCCGTGCGCGAGACCGAGAAGTGGGGCCGGTTCCCGGTCGAGGTAGTCCGCGTCGATCCGAAGACCTATGCCGCGTTCCGCTGGGCTAGCCACGCACCGGGAGCAGAGCTCACGACTTCCAACACGACGCTGGTCGAGTTCCGGGTGGAACCGGCCGGGAACACGGTGCGGGTCTCCGTCGTGGAGAGCGGCTTCGCAGCGATCGACGCGCCCGGTGCCGTCCGTGAGCAGGCGAGGAAAGACAACACCGGCGGCTGGCAGGAGGAGATGGCCGGGCTCAAGGAGCGCGCCGAGGCGTCATGAGCGTCGACCGGGTATTGCTCGCGCTAGCCGATCCGACCCGGCGGCAGCTGCTGGAAGAGCTGGGCAGGCGCCCGGCCTGCAGCGCTACCACGCTTGCCGTGCAGGTTCCGGTATCGCGGCAGGCGGTGGCCAGGCACTTGGCAGTGCTGCGCGAGTCACGGCTGGTGACTAGCCACCGGGCGGGCAAAGAAGTGCTGTTCACCGCCCGCCCCGAGCCGCTCACCGAGACCGCGGCATGGATGACGACGCTGGCGGCGACCTGGGAAGAACGCCTGCAACTCCTCAAGCGCGCGGCCGAACTCAGCTCGCCTGGCCAGTCACTGTAAGAAACGACCTATGGACTTGGGAAACGTGCACTTACCGCCGAATCGCTTGGGCACCCCGCGGCCGGCCGGGCATAAGCGGCAGCTCTCCGGCCGCTTTCGCCCGGCTCGCAGCCAACTGCGGGACCTCGAGCCTAGTTACTGTAAGTAGTCGCCTTCCGGGCCACAGCGCGAGCCGGGTAACGTCCGCGCACCGCCCCGGCTACGCCTAGGAAACACCAGCTGAACTGGCATTCTCGTTGCCGATCATTTACCGGTCCGCTGGCTTTTCTAGTTCCGACCGTGGGTAGTCAGGTGACGCTGAGTAACTAGAATGGCACGTAATCATCGGTCGCACGGGGGCTGTGCCGACCGGGCAGTGCCATGGGACGGGGGATTCCGGCGTGTTGGGAGCAGGGCGGCCCGGTAAGCAGCCAGATAGCAGCGGGGCCGAGGGCGGCAGCAGGTCAGGTGGCGAGGAGGCGGGTCGTCCCGGGCATAACGGCGGCGGTTCCGGCGCCCCGGCCGTCCAGAATCCGCCGCCCAGCAGGCCAGCTCGCAGGAGTGGCAGGCGGCCGGCCTCGTCATCGGCCTCGGTCTGGCAACAGCCGCCGTTGTCGCCGCAGGCGTGACGTACGCAGTGACCGGCCTTCAGCACAACAGCGGGAAGCCGAAGCCCGCAGCGTTCGGCGCTCCTGACGGCCCCATGCGCGTGATGGCGATTTCCCCGGCAACGCAGAGCACCGGGGTGGACGGCGCAGCCCCGATCGTCATCAGCTTCTCGGATCCGGTGGCCGCGAAGTCGCCGCATCCGCTGCTGCAGCCGAGCGTGCCGGGCAGTTGGAGCGCGCAGGGCTACTCGATGGTGTTCACGCCATCGGTGCCGTTCGGTCCGTCCACGACGGTGACGGTCACCATCCCTGACGGGACCTCCGGCGTCCGGTCGGCCAGCGGCGTTGTGCTCACCGGTGCACTGGTCGTCCGCTTCACCACGGGCAGTTACTCGCAGACGGCGCTAGCTGAGCTGCTCGCCCAGCAGGGCTACCTGCCGATGACGTTCTCGCCGATGTCGAGCGGCGCGACGAGGGCGCAGAGTACGCAATCGAGCGTGGACCCGGCCAGCCTCACGCGGCCGGCCAGGCGTACTCGCCGCCGTCCGGGACTTTCACCTTCAATCCTGGCTATCCGTCGACGCTGCAGAGCATGTGGAACCCGAACGCCGCTAACGTCCTGCTGCGCGGTGCCGTCATGGCGTTCCAGTCTGAGCACAACATGACAGTTGACGGGAAACTCACGGCCAGGTTCTGGAACGCGCTGTTCAAGGCACAGCATGCGGGCGAGCGAAACCAGAATGGCTACACCTACGCGGTCGCTGACCAGCACGACCCGGAGACGCTGACGATCTACCACGACGGTCATGTCGTGCTGCGCAGTCCCACTAACACCGGCATTCCCGTGTCACCGACGGTGAACGGCACGTTCCCGGTCTACCAGAGGTACCGGTTCCAGATCATGTCGGGAACTAACCCGGGCGGCAGTCACTACGCCGACCCCGTCTCGTTCGTTTCCTACTTCAATGGCGGCGACGCGGTCCACTACTTCCCTCGCGGCGGCTACGGCTACCAGCAGAGCCTCGGCTGTGTCGAACTGCCGTACACCGCGGCCGAGCGGGCTTATCCGTATCTGACCTACGGAAGCCTTGTCACAGTGATGGGCTGACCGGCCCCGGCCCGGCCGGCGGCGGCAGCCGTCAGGCTGCGGCGCGCCCGCCCCGATAAGCTCCGCCCGGCACTGCAACGAAGCGGTGCCGGGCGGTGCCATGTGCACCCAGGTGCAGGCCGGAGCCGCAACCTGTTTCCGTTTCTTTACCTGTCACGGCGTCAGTGACTCCTGAGGGCATCTAGAGTCGAACGCAAGGGTTGTCCTGATATGGATTCAGGCAGCCCTTATTCACCGCCCGCGGGACCGCCGGGCAAGAACGGCGAGCGAGGAGTCACTGTTGTCCGCATTGACGCACCTGCGCGGTCGGATCGCCGCGATTGGTGGCGTGATCGTCCTCCTGCTGGTCGCCGGAGTCTGGTTCGCCCTCACGCACGCGTCCGCGCAGTCGTCGGGCGGTAGGCACACCACCGCCAGCAGTCACAGCGGCAGCAGCAAGCCGAGCGCCAGCACGTCGTCGCAGGTCCCGGTCAGGCCCGCTGGAGCTGGTCTCGGAGACTCCGGCAAGCAAGGCAACTGGCGTCAGCGGGATGACCGACATCAAGATCCAGTTCTCAGCTCCGCTGGCCGCCAATTCCCCGATGCCGACGATCAAGCCGCGGGTGGCCGGCAGCTGGCAAGGCGCCGGCACGAGCACGCTCGAGTTCGTGCCGAGCCGGGGCTTCCACCAGCTGACTCATGTAAAGGTGACGATTCCCGGCGGGCCGCTCGGCGTCCGGTCGGCCCGCGGTGCGCTGCTTGGCAAGTCAGTCAAGCTGGACTTCAAGACCGGCCGCTACCAGACCGCGCGACTCGCTGAGCTGCTGGCCCAGCTGGGCTACCTGCCGCTGACCTGGACGGCATCGGCAGGGGCGACGGTGCCCGCGGCCTCGGACACTGCTGGCCAGCTGGCCGCCGCCTTCAGCGCGCCGCAAGGCTCTTATAGCTGGCAGCCGGGCTGGCCGAGCGAGCTCAAGGCCTTCTGGCAGAACGGCGATGCCAGCAGCCTGATGCTCAAGGGCGCGGTGATGGGCTTCGAGGCTGACGAGGGCCTTGCGGTTGATGGCATCGCCGGCCCGGCCGTGTGGAGCGAGCTGTTCAAGGCAGTCGCGGCCGGCCAGGACAACACGCACGGCTACACCTACGCTCTGGCCCGCGAGGGCAACCCGGAGACGCTGACGGTCTGGCACGACGGCCGCGTCATCATGAAGACCCTGGCCAACACCGGGATTGCGGCTGCGCCGACAACGCTCGGGACGGCCCCGGTCTACCTGAGGTACTACTACCAGGTCATGAAGGGGACAAACCCGGACGGCAGTAAGTACGCCGACCCGGTCTACTACGTTTCCTATTTCAGGTCAGGCGAGGCGGTGCACTACTTCAGCCGCGGCTCCTACGGCTTCCCGCAGAGCCTGGGCTGCGTCGAGCTGCCGTGGAGCAACGCCAAGTTCATCTGGAAGTACATGAACTACGGCACGCTGGTCACCGTGGCTCGCGGCAGCCAGACGCCGTCCACCAGCCCGACCGGATAGCCCGCTGACCCACAGGCGCCGGCCAGCGATCGCCGGGGCGGCCGGCCGGCGCGTGACGGCGGGCGTCGGTACCATCAGCACACGGGGGCGGCCACGCTGCCCGCGACTGACCGCCACGCGAAGGAGCCAGCCGTGCCTGCCGACAAGCTTCACATCACACTCGCCGGGAGCGAGCACGTGGTGGAAGAAGGCACTACGGCCGGCCTGGCGCTGGCCGACCGCGATGCCGATGCCACCGCGATCGCTGCCAGGGTCAACGGCGAGCTGCGCGATCTCACCTGGCGGCTAGCGGACGGCGACCAGGTCGAGCAGGTGACGATCGACTCCAGCGACGGTCTCAACATCCTCCGCCACTCCACCGCCCACGTTCTCGCCCAGGCGGTCCAGGATCTGTTCCCGCAAGCCCGGCTCGGCATCGGTCCGCCGATCGAGAACGGCTTCTATTACGACTTCGACGTGCCGGAGGCATTCACCCCGGAGGACCTGAAGTCGATCGAGCAGAAGATGCGCCAGATCGTCAAAGACGGCCAGCGCTTTAGCCGTCGCGTTGTCAGCGACGACGAGGCTCGCGCTGAGCTCGCGGCCGAGCCCTACAAGCTCGAGCTGATCGGCCTCAAGGGCAGCGTCGGCGCCGCGCCGGGCGAGGTCGGGCACGGCGACGCGGGCGAGGCTGTCGAGGTCGGCGGCGCCGAGCTCACCATCTACGACAACCTGGACGCTAAGACCGGCGAGCAGCGCTGGAAGGACCTGTGCCGGGGCCCGCACCTGCCGACGACCAGGAACATCCCGGCCTTCAAGCTGATGCGCACCGGCGGCGCCTACTGGCGTGGCAGCGAGAAGAACCCGCAGCTGCAGCGGATCTACGGCACCGCGTGGCCGTCGCGGGACGCGCAGGACGAGTACCTGACTCTCCTTGTGGAAGCCGAGAAGCGCGATCACCGCAAGCTCGGCGCGGAGCTCGACTTGTTCAGCTTCCCGAGCGAGATCGGCAGCGGGCTGCCTGTCTTCCACCCCAAGGGCGGCATCGTCCGCAAGACGCTGGAGGACTACTCGCGCAAGCGGCACGAGCAGGCCGGCTATGAGTTCGTCTACACCCCGCACATCACCAAGTCCGAGCTCTTCGAGACCTCGGGCCACCTGCAGTGGTACGCCGACGGCATGTACCCGCCCATGGAACTCGAGGGCGCGAAGTACTACCCCAAGCCGATGAACTGCCCGATGCACATCCTGATCTACGCATCGCGCGGCAGGTCGTATCGCGAGCTCCCGGTCCGGCTCTTCGAGTTCGGCACCGTGTACCGGTTCGAGAAGTCCGGCGTCGTGCACGGCCTCACCAGGGCACGCGGCTTCACCCAGGACGACTCCCACATCTTCTGCACGCCTGAGCAGCTCCAGGGTGAGCTGGCCAGCCTGCTCGACTTCGTCGTCGGCCTGCTGCGCGACTACGGCCTGACGGAGTTCGAGGCCGAGCTGTCCACCCGGCCAGAGAAGTTCGTCGGCGAGATCGCCGAGTGGGACAAGGCCGAGGAAGCGCTCAAGTTCGCGCTGGACAAGTCAGGCCTTCCGTACGTGATCGCGGAGGGTGAGGGCGCCTTCTACGCGCCCAAGATCGACGTGCACGTCAAGGACGCGATCGGCCGCCGCTGGCAGCTGTCGACGCTTCAGGTGGACTTCCAGGAACCGGGCCGGTTCGGGATCGAGTACCAGGCCGCGGACGGCACCAGGCAGCGCCCGTACATGATCCACCGGGCGCTGTTCGGCTCGATTGAGCGGTTTTTCGGCATCCTGACAGAGCACTACGCCGGCGCGTTCCCGCCCTGGCTCGCCCCTGTTCAGGTCGTCGGTATCCCGATCTCCGACGCGCACGTGGAGTACCTGCAGACTGTCGCTACCCGGCTGCGCGAGCACGGCATCCGGGTCGAAGTCGACTCAAGTGACGACCGGATGCAGAAGAAGATCCGCACCGCGCAGCGGCAGAAGGTGCCGTACATGCTGCTGGCAGGGGATGACGACGTGGCTGCAGGGGCAGTCTCGTTCCGGTACCGGAACGGCGAGCAGAAGAACGGCGTTCCGGTCGTCGACGCTATCGCCGAGATCACCGGAGCAGTAGCCAGCCGGACCCAGGTCTGACGCCTGTGCCCGACCGCGTGCCAGGGCCGGAGGAACTCGACGCCGGCTACGAAGAAGTCCCGGCCCGGCGCGAGGGCGCTGCGAACGAGCAGTACCAGGACGAGCCATACCAGATCGTGCCCGACGGCTTTCAGCGGCTGTGGATGCCGCACCGGCTTGCCTACATCAAGGGCGAAGGCAAGCCGGCCGACGGCAGCGCGGTCGAGTGCCCGTTCTGCGAGATACCGAAGCTGAGTGACGCGGACGGCCTGATCGTGGCACGCGGCACCGAGGTCTACGCGGTGCTGAACCTGTACCCGTACAACAGCGGGCACCTCATGGTCGTCCCGTACCGCCACGTCGCCGACTACACCGAGCTCACCGAGCCGGAGACGGCAGAACTCGCTGACTTCACCAAGCGCTCCATGACCGCGCTGCGAGGGGCATCCCAGGCGCAAGGCTTCAACATCGGCATGAACATGGGCGGTGTGGCCGGCGCTGGGATCGCCGCGCACTTGCATCAGCACGTGGTGCCGCGCTGGGGCGGGGACGCTAACTTCATGCCGGTCGTCGGCCGCACGAAAGTGCTTCCGCAGCTGCTGGCCGACACTCGCGTCGTGCTCGCAAACGCCTGGCCTGGCCAAGGGAAGCTCCCGGCCAACTGAGACAAGTTGGTGGCGGGCCGCGGCCGGCGTCAGGCACGAGTCACCGGCCGCGGCCGGCGTCAGGCTCGAGCCGACCACACGAAACGGTCAACTCGACCTCACGCCACCCGCGCCATCGGCAGCCTGGCCCACATTTCACGGTTCCGGTACGGACATACCGTCAGGAAAAGTGCGCCAGAGCGTACGCCAGCCGTGAAATGTCGGCGCGAGTGCGCTGCTGCTGTCCGATTTGCGAGCCATGGGTGATTGCGAGGTCGCGGCGCCGAGGGGGAACAGCACGTCCGGGCCGGCCGGGGGGGCAGATCGTGGCTGCGGGCCGGTGCGCGCCCGTCGGCCGAGGGCGGGAGCGAGCCGGGACCTGGCCGACCGTTTCGTGTGGTCGGTCAGGTGCCCGGTCGAAGCCGGCCAGTCCTAACAGGCGTTGCCCGCCCGTAGTCCGAGTAGTTGCGGGCTCGGGCCGGCCGCAAGTGCCCGTTTCCTGGGTGAAATCAGGTTTGCTGGGCCGCGGCCACCTTCTCCGCGAGGTGCGACGGCAGCGGCTCGTACCTCAGGTAACTACGGGTGAACGAGCCAGTGCCATGCGACATTGAGCGCAGGTCGATCGCGTACCTTGTGACCTCAAGCTCCGGGATCTCTGCTTTCACCAGCGTGCGCCCGCCCGCCACTGCCTCGGTGCCGAGGACGCGACCGCGCCTCGAAGACAGGTCGGACATGACCGCGCCCACGTACTCGTCCGCGACGAGCACGGATACCTCGTCGACGGGCTCGAGCAACTGGACCTGAGCCTTCGCTGCGGCGTCCTTCAGCGCGGCGCGGCCGGCCTTCTGGAACGCCATGTCCGAGGAGTCGACCGAGTGCGCCTTCCCGTCGTACAGGGTGACCCTGATGTCCACCATCGGGTAGCCGGCAATCACGCCCTGTTCCATCTGGGCCCGGACACCCTTCTCTACGGACGGGATGAACTGGCGCGGAACCACGCCGCCGACGATCTTGTCGACGAACTCGAAACCTCCGCCGGATCCGAGCGGCTCGATCTCGACGCTGCAGATGCCGTACTCGCCGTGACCGCCCGACTGTTTGACGTTGCGGCCGAGGCCCTGGGCCTTCCCCGCAACCGTCTCGCGCAACGGCACGCGCAGAACTACCTGCTCGACTGCCACGCCGTACCGGGTGGACAACCGGTCCAGTGCGAGATCGATGTGCGCCTCGCCCATGCACCACAGCACGAGCTGGTGAGTCTCGGCGTTGTTCTCCAGGCGCAGTGTCGGGTCCTCTGCCACCAGTCTGGCCAGAGCCTGCGACATCTTGTCCTCGTCGGCCTTGGACTTGGCCTGAATCGCCACCGGGAGCAGCGGCTCTGGCATCGCCCAGGACTCCATCAGCAGCGGCTTTTCCTTGTCCGAGAGCGTGTCGCCGGTCTCTGCCGTTGCCAGTTTGGCCACCGCGCAGATGTCGCCCGCCAGGCAGCTCGACATCGGGCGCTGCTGCTTGCCGAGCGGCGAGGTGATCGCGCCCACTCGCTCGTCCTCGTCATGGTCGGCGTGCCCGCTGGCCGCCCGGCCGTGGCCGGATACGTGCACCACAGCGTCCGGCCGCAGCGTGCCGGAGAACACCCGGACCAGGCTGACCCGGCCGACGTACGGGTCCGATGTCGTCTTGACCACCTCAGCGAGCAGCGGGCCATCCGGATCGGAGGTAAGCCCGTTGACCGGCTTGCCGTCTGCGGTCGTCACGGCCGGCATCGGATGCTCAGCCGGCGACGGGAACGCCTGTGTGATGACCTCGATCAGTTCGTCCATGCCGATGTGATGCGGGGCCGATGAGGCCAGGACCGGGTAGAAGCTGCCGCGCGCCACGGCCTTCTCCAGGTCCTCGATCAGGGCCTTGACGTCTAGTTCGGCGCCGGAGAGATAGGAGTCCATCAGGGACTCGTCCTCGCTCTCCTGGATGATCGCCTCGATCAGCGAACCGCGGGCCTCCTCGACCCGATCCGCCTGAGCGCCGGGGATATCGGTGTCCGAGCGCTTGCCGCCTGAGTAGTCGTAAAAGCGTTGCGATAGCAAGCCGATGAGGCCCTGCACGTTGCCCTGGCCGTCGGAGACCGGCAGATAGAGCGGAGCCACCGACTCGCCGAAGGCAGCCCGGCACGCGGCCAGCGCTTCGTCGAAGTCGCCGCGCTGGTGGTCGATCTTGGTGATCACCACGGCTCGCGGCGTACCGACGGCAGCGCACTCGTCCCAGAGCATCTGAGTCAGGCCGTCGATGCCATCGGCGGCCGAGACGGTGAACAGCGCCGCGTCCGCGGCACGAAGCCCCGCTCGCAGATCGCCGGTAAAGTCGGCGTAGCCGGGCGTGTCGAGAAGGTTCACCTTGACGCCCTCGTGCACGAACGGCACGACGGTCAGGTTGACCGAGCGCCCCTGCCGGATCTCGACTTCATCGAAGTCGCTGGTGGTACTGCCGTCCTCGACCCGGCCCTCTCGCTGGATCGTGCCAGTCGAGACCAGCAGGGCCTCGGCTAGCGTGGTCTTTCCTGCTCCCGAGTGGCCGACCAGCACCACGTTGCGCACGCTTTCGGGCTGGCCGGCCGCTGATGTCCGGCCGGCGGCTCCCGGTGCGTGAGACTTATCCGCCATCCGCATCGCCTCCTGAGCGCTGAGTTAGGTTCCTACCCTGTCCCGCCCTTTGTCTCTTGTCCGGTTCGCTGTGGCCCGGCGCCGGCTGCGCCCGGGGTAACTACTTGTTGCCCTACAGTCCGCTGCCGCACGCCCAGCCTTTACCTGCTGGTCGGTGTTAACAAGACCTTGACTAGATTGAATTAGCACCCACCTCGGCTCACGGGCGCACCGGGGGTGACCGAGCGGGCGTCAGCGCAGCCGCGCTCGCCAGTAGGATCAACGCGCCATGCTCAAAGTCTTGCGGCCCGCTATCGCCCGCGTGCTGACACCGGTTGGCCAGGTCCTGGCCAAGACGCCGGTGACTCCGAACGCGCTCACCATCATCGGCACGATCGGAATGTCGGCCGGCGCGCTGTGGTTGTTTCCAACCGGCCACTTGTTCGCGGGCGTGATGGTCTGCACCGGCTTCGTGCTGACCGATATGCTCGACGGCACGCTGGCCCGGATCAAGGGCACGACCGGCAAGTTCGGCGCATTCCTGGACTCGACCATGGACCGGGTCGCGGACGCCGCGGTGTTCGCCGGGCTGGCAGCCTGGTTCGTGCTCGGCGGGCATAGCAAGCTGCTGGCCGCGGTGTCGATCTTCTGCCTGGTGGCTGGCGCGCTAGTGTCCTACGCGAAGGCGCGCGCCGAAAGCCTCGGCTTGCGGTGCGATGTCGGATTCGCAGAACGGACCGAACGGTTGCTTATCGGCCTAGTTGCCGTCGGATTGGCCGGGCTTGGCGTACCGTATGTCCTTTCCATCGGGCTCTGGCTGCTGGCCGCGGTGAGTGCGTTCACCTTCGGCCAGCGGGTCCTGGCGGCGCGCCGGTCAGCAGCTGAGATCGCTGCCGCCGGGGACCAGCCGGATTCCGGCGCGTTATTGCGGCTACCGGTGACCAGCAGGAATCCGGGCCGAGAGGATTAGGGACATGCCTGGACTGAAGGAACGGTTGATAACGACCGGCTACAGCCTGGGCTGGAGTGTTGTCTGCAAGCTGCCTCAGTCCTGGGCCCAGCGGGTCTTTCAGTTCTTCGGGGACCTGGCCTGGCGGCGACAGGGACCGCTGGTTCAGCAGCTTGAGGCCAACCTGGTTCGCGTGCTCGGCCCGGACGTCGACGGCAAGACGCTGCGCGCGGTCTCCCGTGAGGGCATGCGCTCGTACGCGCGCTACTGGCTGGAGGTGTTCCGGCTGCCGGTCATGCCGGTCGACCGGCTCGTCGCGGGCATGCGTGACGAAGGTCCGTTCGACAAGGCCTTCGGGTTCCTCGCCGAGGGCCGGGGCATCGTGTTCGCGCTGCCGCACATGGGGAACTGGGATCAGGCCGGCGCTTGGATCATGGCCAAAGGGGCAGGCTCCATCACAACCGTCATGGAACGGCTGAAGCCCGAGTCGGTATACGAGAAGTTCGTCGCCTTCCGCGAGGGCCTTGGCATGGAAGTGCTGCCCGCCAGTGGCGGCGCCAGGCCCTTCGGCATCCTGGCGCAGCGCCTGCGGGCAGGCAAGGTCGTGGTCCTGGTCGCGGACCGGGATGTCACCGGCACGGGCATCGAGGTCGATTTCTTTGGCGAGAAGTGCATCATGCAGCCAGGGTCCGCCGCGCTGGCCGTGCAGACGGGTGCCGCGCTGATGCCGGTCATCCTCTGGTTCGACGGCGACGGCTGGGGCGTGCGCGTCGGCGAGGAGATACCGGTGCCTTCGCTGCCCACCCGCAACGAGCGCATCGCGGCGATGATGCGGGACGTGGCCCGGTTCTTCGAGGACGGGATACGCGAGCACCCGCAAGACTGGCACATGCTGCAGCCGGTGTTCATCGCAGACCTCGATCCGGTGCGGCAGGCAGCCGCCCGTGAGCGCGCTGCCGGCAACGGGCAGCTCGCCAGTCGGGACGCGCAATGAGAATCGGCTTGGTGTGCCCCTATACCTGGGAGGTGCCGGGCGGCGTGCGGGAGCACGTCAGCGGCCTGGCCGAGGCGCTGATGGACATGGGCCACGAGGTCTCGGTGATCGCGCCCGCCGATGACGATGCCGTCCTGCCGCCGTACGTGGTGCCCGCCGGGCGAGCTGTGCCAGTGCCGTACAACGGCTCGGTCGCCAGGCTCTCGTTCGGCTTCCTGTCCGCCAGCCGGGTCCGCCGCTGGCTGAAAGAGGGCGACTTCGACGTCTTGCATGTGCACGAGCCGGCCGCGCCGAGCCTGTCGCTGCTGGCGTGCTGGGTCGCCGACGGCCCGATCGTGGCCACCTTGCACGCCGCGATGCCGCGATCCCGCGCGCTGCACGCGGCCCAGCCGATCCTGGCCTCGGCCCTGGAGAAGATTAGCGGCCGGATAGCGGTTGCCGAGGCGGCCAGGAACACGCTGGTCGAGCACCTCGGCGGCGATGCCGTGCTGATACCCAACGGCGTGCACGTCAGCCGGTACGAGAAGGCGGAGCCGCTGCCCGGCTTCCCCGGCACCGGCGGCACGCTCGGGTTCCTCGGCCGGATGGACGAGCCGCGCAAGGGCCTGGACATTCTGGTGGCTGCCTTCGCGATGATGGCGCCGCAGCGGCCCGGCCTTCGCCTGCTGATTGCCGGCCGCGGCGACGCCGACGAGGTGCTGGACCAGGTGCCGCGCTCGCTCCGGGACCGGGTAGTGCTACTGGGCCAGGTCAGCGACGCTGACCGCGTCCGGATGCTGCACTCGGTCGATGTGTTCTGCGCGCCGAACACAGGCGGCGAGAGCTTCGGCTACGTGCTGGTCGAGGCGATGGCCTCGGGCGCTCCGATTGTGGCCAGTGACCTCGAGGCATTCCGCCAGGTGCTGCGCGGCGGTGAGGCTGGCGAGCTGTTCGAGACCGGGAACGCGGCCGGGCTGGCGGAGGCGGCCGGCCGGCTGCTGGACGACCCGGGCCGCCGGGCAACACTCGCGGCCGCTGCGTCCATCGCGGTCCGCGAGTTCGACTGGTCCGTGGTCGCGCGGGACGTGGTCCGGGTTTACCAAGCGGTCGCGCCGGCCGCCGGACGGGTGGCTGTGGCGCGATGACGCCGCTGATCAGCGTCCTCGTCGTCGTCGTAGTGGCGATGATCGGGGTCTACATCTCCTGGCGGGCCGGCCGTCTGGACCGGCTGCACGCGCGGCTGGAAGCGGCGCGGTTCGCGCTGGACGCTGCCCTGGTGCGGCGCAGCTCGACCGCGCTGGAGCTGGCCTCCTCTGGCCTGCTCGACCCGGCGACCAGCGTGCTGCTGGCCGGCGCGGCCCACGACGCCCGGTCCGCGGAGGCTGGCCGGGAACTGGCGGAAAGCGACCTCACCAGGGCGTTGCGTGCGGTTTTCAGCCAGCCAGACTTCCGGGCACTGCTAGCCGGCCGGGAGGGCGCCGAGGAACTGCTCAGTGAGCTGGAGAGCGCTTCTCATCAGGTGTTCCTGGCTCGCAAGTTCTACAACGATGCGGTAGCCGCTACCCAGGTCGCGCGGCAGCGATGGCTCGTGGTGGCGCTGCGGCTGGCCGGGTCGGCACCGAATCCGGAATTCTTCGAGATCGATGACTCACTCGTGCCGGCCGCCGAGACTGGCGGGCGCGGTGCTGATCTGCCGCACCTGACCCGCTAAGCGCATCTGGTTCGACCACCATGGGTACGGGTGACTCCATGCCGACGGCAATCACCCAAGAAGTTCGCTACCAGACCATTGACGGCCTCAGGATCCGGTACGCCGACAGCGGCGGCCCGGCTGAGCCGGTAGTCGTGCTCACCAGTCCCTGGCCGGAGAGCGTGTATGCGTTCGCACCGATCTGGGCCGAGCTATCCCTGCATGCCCGCCTGTTCGCGGTCGACCTGCCGGGCTTCGGCGCGTCCGAAGGCCGGCCGGACCTGCTGTCTCCGCGGGCGATGGGGGAGTTCCTGGCCCGGCTCATCGACGAGGCTGACCTTGGCACGCCGCACATCGTCGGGCCGGACGTCGGAACGTCGGCCGCCCTGTTCGCGGCGGCCGCGCATCCACAGCGGATCGCGAGCGTGATCGTGGGTAGCGGCGGAGCCGCGGTTCCGATCCAGCTCGGTGACCGGCTGACATCCTGGGTATTCGATCCCGACCCCGGCAAGTACCGCAGGATGGACCCGCGGACCACAGTTGGCGCGACGCTGGACAAGATCGGCGGCGGTGTGCCTGACGAGATTCGCGCGGACTACCTGGACAGCTACGACGGTGACCGGTTCGCGGAGTCGATGGGTTATGTCCGCCGCTATCCCGCGGAGTTGCCGGTGCTTGCCGAACTGCTGCCGCAGATCACAACCCCGGTCACGATCATCGCGGGCCGCCACGACAGCATCGTTCCGGTCGCTAACGCGGAGTTCCTTTACGAGCGACTGCCTGCCAGCCGGCTCGTCGTTCTCGATGCCGGGCACTTCGTCTGGGAGGAGGCGCCGTCGGAGTACGCCGCGATCGTCCTGGCCGCGATCACCGGTAGCTAGGCACGGCCTGCGCTGATCCTGCTGGCAAGGCAGAGGCAAAAATTGCTATCGTTGTTTGTGGGTGACGACAGAAGCACTTCTCTGCGAGGTCAGGAAGTGCTATCAGCGCTAGCCGGGCTCTCCGGTATGCGCGTGCTCAGTCCGGCGGCGGCGCGGGCCGCGGGCAGCCCATCAGGCGTCACCTACGATGTGTCAACCGTCAGTAGCTAAGCGAGGTTTGCCGTGTCCGTCCAGAATGCAGCAGAAAGTTCCGAGCGCCCCGGCGGTACCGAGACGGCCGCGGCAGTGTCAGGCCGTCAGCAGAGCGGTCAGCCGGCCGGGCAGGCACAGACGGGCACCAGCCTGGTCAAGCGCGGCATGGCCGACATGCTTAAGGGCGGCGTCATCATGGACGTCGTCACGCCAGAGCAAGCCAAGATCGCCGAGGATGCCGGCGCCGTCGCGGTAATGGCGCTCGAGCGCGTCCCGGCTGACATCCGGGCCCAGGGCGGCGTTGCCAGGATGAGCGACCCGGACATGATCGACGGCATCATCGCTGGTGTCTCCATCCCGGTCATGGCCAAATGCCGCATCGGCCACTTCGTCGAAGCCCAGGTGCTACAGGCCATCGGCGTCGACTACATCGACGAGTCCGAAGTCCTGACGCCTGCCGACGAGGCGCACCACGTCAACAAGTGGGACTTCACCGTTCCGTTCGTCTGCGGTGCCACCAACCTCGGCGAGGCGCTGCGCCGCATCACCGAGGGCGCGGCGATGATCCGCTCGAAGGGCGAGGCGGGCACCGGCAACGTCATCGAGGCCACCAGGCACATGCGCGCGATCCGGTCGCAGATCCGCGGCCTGTCCACGCTGTCGCCAGAAGAGCTGTACACCGCGGCCAAGGAGCTCCAGGCGCCGTACGAACTCGTCGCCGAGGTCGCGGCGGCGGGCCAGCTGCCGGTCGTGCTCTTCACCGCCGGCGGCATCGCCACGCCGGCCGACGCCGCGATGATGATGCAACTCGGGGCCGACGGCGTGTTCGTGGGCTCGGGCATTTTCAAGTCCGGTGACCCGGCCGCACAGGGCGGCGGCGATCGTGAAGGCGACCACCTTCTACGACGACCCGGACGTGATCGCCAAGGTGTCCCGCGGCCTCGGCGAGCCGATGGTCGGCATCAACCTGGACACGCTCCCGCCGGAGCAGCGCTACGCCGGCCGCGGCTGGTGACGGAACTGACCGGACCGACTGAGCTGACAGGGCTGAGCAAGCTGACAGCGCTGAGCAAGCTGCCAGGCCTGAGCAAGCCGACAGGGCTGAGTGAGCTGACCGGACCGACTGGGCACGGCAAGACGCCGGGCACGCAGGTAGGCGTGCTCGCGCTGCAGGGCGACGTCGCGGAGCACATGCGTGCGCTGAGGGAGTCAGGCGCCGTGCCGTCTGCAGTGCGCCGGCCGGAGGAACTGGACCGGGTCGAGGGCCTGATCATTCCCGGCGGTGAGTCGACGACGATCTGGAAGCTGATCGACATCTTCGGCCTTGCCGAACCGCTACGGAAACGCATCGGCGACGGCATGCCGGTCTTCGGCTCCTGCGCCGGCCTGATCATGCTCGCCGACCGGCTGCCCGATCCGGCTTCCGGGCAGCAGACGCTCGGCGGGATCGACATGACCGTCCGGCGCAACGCCTTCGGCCGTCAGGTGGACTCGTTCGAACGCGATCTCCACGTCAAGGGCATCGACGGGCCGCCGTACCGGGCTGTCTTCATCCGTGCCCCGTGGGTGGATGAGGTCGGACCGGGTGTCGAGATTCTCGCCACCGAGCCAGGCGCGAGTAGGATCGTCGCGGTTCGCCAGGGTCGGGCGCTAGCCACCTCGTTCCATCCCGAGCTCACCCCGGACTGGCGCATCCACAAGATGTTCGTCGACATGGTGAGGGAAGCGGCATGAGTGGCCACTCCAAGTGGGCAACCACCAAGCACAAGAAGGCGGTGGTTGACGCCCGCCGCGGCAAGCTGTTCGCCAAGCTGATCAAGAACGTCGAGGTCGCCGCACGCAGCGGCGGTCCCGATCCGGCCGGCAACCCGACCCTGTACGACGCCGTGCAGAAGGCCAAGAAGAGCTCGGTGCCGAACGACAACATCGATCGCGCCATCCGCCGCGGCGGTGGCCTCGAGGCAGGCGGCGCCGCCTACGAGTCGATCACCTACGAGGGTTACGGGCCGGGCGGGGTGGCTGTCCTGGTCGAGTGCCTGACCGACAACAGGAACCGGGCCGCATCCGACGTCCGCGTCGCCTTCACCCGCAATGGCGGCAACATGGCTGACCCCGGTTCGGTTTCCTACCTGTTCAGCCGCCGCGGCGTCGTCATCGTGCCGAAGACCGACGGCGTTGATGAGGACGACGTGCTGGCCGCGGTGCTGGACGCGGGCGCCGAGGAGGTCACCGACCTCGGCGAGTCGTTCGAAGTGATCAGCGATCCCGGTGACCTGGTGACCGTCAGGACCGCTCTGCAGAACGCCGGGCTCGACTACGAGTCCGCGGAGCGCCCGTTCCTCCCGTCCGTCGAGGTCGACCTGGACGAGGACAACGCCAGAAAGGTGTTCCGGCTGGTCGAGGCACTCGAGGACTCCGACGACGTGCAGGACGTGTACGCGAATTACTCGGTTTCTGACGACATCATGGAGAAAATCGGGTGACAAGCCAAAACCGAGAAATTTTGCCGGAACGGGCACTGGTGGCGAACTGACTGCCATCGAGATCCGGCCGCTGCGGCCAGCCGACGACCTGGATGCCGAGATAGACCTGCGCCGCCGTTCGTTCGGCCCGATCTCACCCGCGAGCCGGGATTACTGGCTGGCGACCGCGCAGCAGTGCATCGAAGCCGGTGAGATGCTCGGCGCCTTCGACGGCAGGCGGCTGGTGGGAAGTGCCCGTTTCCATCAGATGAGGCAGTGGTGGCACGGGAAATCCATGCCGATGGCGGGCGTGGGCGGCGTCAAGGTCGCCCCGGAGTACCGCGGCCGCGGCGTTGGCCGGGCGCTGATGAACGGGTTGATTCCGGAACTGGTCGCGCGAGGCTATCCGGTGTCGACGCTGTACCCGGCGACTGCGCCGCTGTACCGGTCGCTGGGCTGGGAGATCGCTGGCGCCCGGCACGAGACGACTGTGCCGATGCAAGCGCTGGCCAGGCTGCTCGCACCCGATCAGGCTGCGACCGGCCAGGCTCCGGCAGGCCAGGCTCCGGCCGGTCGAGCCGGGGAGAGCTCAGCTGCCCCGGATGGCCTGCGGCGGGCTGCCGCCGCGGATGCTGCCGTTGTGGCCGAGACCCTGGGCCAGGTGTACGGGTCGCTGCGCGACCGCGGCCCGGCGACATTTGGCCTTGGCGCCATCGCCGAGTGGCTGGACGACGACGATCACTTCGCCTATCTGGCTGACGACGGCTTCCTGAGCTACCGCTGGGGGCACGTGCACGAGAGCGTCCGGGTTGAGGTGCTGGCGGCCGCCTCCGCGTCGACGGCCAGGGCATTCTGGCAGCTGCTGAGCACGCACGGGACTATGGCCGACGAGGTGCGCGCCTGCCTTCCGCCCGACGATCCGATTAGCTGGCTGACCGTGGAGCCGTCCGCTGCTGTCCGGCAGACCTGGAAGTGGATGCTGCGGCTCATCGACGTCCAGGCGGCGGTGGCGGCGCGCGGCTTTCCGGCGTCCGTCGAGGCCTCAGCTCAGCTTGAGATCGCCGACGACGTGCTGCCTGCCAATGCCGGACGCTGGCGCCTGGAAGTCGGCGACGGTGGCGGCAAGATCGCGCGTGTCGGCCCGCTGGATGCAGCCGGTGACGGCGGTCCGGTGCTGCGCCTCGGCGCTCGCGGCGTCGCTGCGCTCTACGCCGGTCTCCCGCTCAGCACGCTGCGCCGGGCCGGCCTCGCGGATGGCGGCGATGAAGCGAGCGATGAAGCGCTGGACAGCGCCTTCGGCGGCCGTCCGGCGTTCATGCTGCACGATTTCTGACAGCCGGCCTTCCAGCCGGTCCCGTCGCCAATCCGGTCCCGTTCGCCGCTGCCAGTTTTGACCGAGTCCAGCGTGCCGCCGCCCGGCCAGGCCCTGAAGCCGGTAACGTGCTGGCCGAACAGGTGTTCGCAGTGTTCGCAGTGTTCGCAGATGGGCGGCAGGACGGTGACCGGATGCGCGTGCTCGGCGTGGATCCTGGCCTGACCCGGTGCGGCATCGGCGTTGTCGAGGGCGAGCCGGGGCGGTCGCTGCGGCTGATCGGCACCGACGTGGTCCGCACGCCGGCTGACGACGATATCGGCGCGAGGCTGCTGGCCCTGGAGATCGAGCTGGATCAGTGGCTGGATCGCCATCAGCCGGACGCAGTCGCGGTCGAGCGCGTCTTCAGCCAGCACAATGTCCGCACCGTGATGGGCACTGCGCAGGCCGGGGCGGTGGCGATCGTGTGCGCGGCGCGGCGCGGCCTGCCGGTGGCGCTGCATACCCCGAGCGAGGTCAAGGCCGCCGTCACCGGTAGCGGCCGGGCAGGCAAGCAGCAGGTCACCGAGATGGTGACCAGGCTGCTGCGGCTGGCCGACCCGCCCCGGCCGGCCGACAGCGCGGATGCGCTGGCGCTGGCCATCTGCCACCTGTGGCGCGGCACCGCCCACGCGCGGCTCGCCGGCCGTGGCCGACCGGCATGAGTCAGCCCTGCGAGCCGCCGGAGGTACCCGATGATCGCGCACGTGTCCGGCCCCGTGGCCGCCATCGCCCCTGATGGCGCGGTGATCGACGTCGGCGGGGTCGGCTTGCTGGTCCAGTGCACCCCCGGCACGCTGGCCGGGCTGCGGATCGGCGAGCAGGCGCGGGTGGCGACCTCGCTGGTCGTCAGGGAAGATTCACTGACTTTGTACGGCTTTGCCAGCGAGGACGAGCGGAACACCTTCGAGCTACTGCAGACCGCGAGCGGCGTCGGCCCCCGGCTGGCCCAGGCCATGCTGGCGTGCTGACTCCGGACGCGCTGCGGCGCGCCGTGGCCGCGCGAGGACCTGGCGGCGCTGACCTCGGTGCCGGGCATCGGCCGCAAGGGCGCGCAGCGGATCGTGCTGGAACTGGCCGGGCGGCTCGGGCGCGCCCGCCGAGATGGCGGCATGGTTCTCGCTCGCGGTCGGGTCGCCGCCGTGCCGCCGCAATGGCGCGATCAGGTCAGGGCGGGCCTGGTCAGCCTCGGCTGGCAGGCGCGCGAGGCGGACCAGGCGATCGCCGCGGTCGAACCTGAGCTGAGCGCCAGGCGGAGTCGAGCCGGGTGGCGGCGGGCCGGTGCGCGGTCGACGTCGCGATAGCGCTCAGGGCGCGCTGCGCGTGCTGGGCGGCATGACCGGGTCCGAGGCAGTCGGCCTGACGCGGACCGGGTGGTGTCACGCGGTGCCGATGCCGACGACCGGGCGGTGCGCTCGCCGATGCGCGACCGGGTGGTGTCCGCGCTTCGCCGAGGCGCGACCGGGTGGTGTCCGCGCTCGCCGACGCCGACGACCGGGTCGTGGAGGGAGCACTCCGGCCGAAGCGGCTCAGCGAGCTGATCGGCCAGAACCGCGTCCGCGAGCAGCTATCACTCGTGCTGGAAGGCGCGCTGCGCCGTGGCCGCGTGCCCGATCACGTGCTGCTGTCCGGCCCGCCTGGCCTGGGCAAGACGACGCTTGCCATGATCATCGCGGCCGAGCTGGGCGCGCCGATGCGGATCACCAGCGGCCCGGCCATCGAGCGAGCCGGTGACCTCGCCGCCATTCTGTCCACCCTGACCGAGGGCGAAGTCGTCTTCATCGACGAGATTCACCGGGTAGCGAGGCCTGCCGAGGAGATGCTCTACCTGGCCATGGAGGACTTCCGGGTCGACGTCGTCATCGGCAAGGGGCCGGGCGCGACCGCGATTCCGCTGGACATCGCGCCGTTCACGCTGGTCGGCGCAACGACCAGGGCCGGACTGCTGCCCGCCCCGCTGCGGGACAGGTTCGGTTTCACCGCGCATCTCGACTTCTACGAACCGGACGAACTGGGCATCATCGTGCGTCGCTCGGCGGGCCTGCTCGGGGTCGCGCTGCGCGACGACGGCGCGGACGAGATCGCGGGCCGGTCCCGCGGCACGCCGCGAATCGCCAACCGGCTGCTGCGCCGGGTGCGCGATTTCGCCGAGGTGCGTGGCGACGGGGTGGTGACCAGGGACTGCGCCAGCGCAGCGCTGGAGCTGTACGAGGTCGACGAGAGCGGGCTGGACCGCCTCGATCTGGCCGTGCTCGGCGCGCTGGTCAGCAGGTTCGGCGGCGGGCCGGTTGGCCTGTCGACCCTGGCCGTCGCGGTCGGCGAGGAGGCGGAGACCGTCGAGGTCGTCGCCGAGCCGTTCCTGGTCCGGGCCGGGCTGATCGTCCGCACGCCGCGCGGCCGGGTGGCGACGCCAGCCGCCTGGGAGCACCTCGGCCTGCCGGTGCCGCGGCAGGCCGCCTGGGCGCGCCGGGCTGGCAGTGTGATCGAATGGGCAGGTCAGGACGATAACGGCGGCGACGACGAGGCGACGCTTTTCGACTGAGCGGAGTCCCAGCGAACCACGGCGGAATGTCACGCCGGGTCGCGGGCTGGTCACGATCACTTGCCAGAGGCCGTAGCCTGTTGGTGCGTGGCGTGCGCGCCGCTACACTGCGGCAGTTGGTTCAAAACACGCCACTTCGGCGCTGCCATCCGGTCGACATCCGGTACCGGCCAGCATGCTGGCTGCCGGGGCAGAACTAATCGGAAGGATGCCCCTCCATGGGGACGACGACACAGATTCTCGCCGCCGCTGAGGCGGCCAAGACGACTGCGAGCAGCTCGAAGCTCGTTCCTGATCATCATCGTGATCTTCGCGGTCATGATGATCTTCATGTTCCGGTCCCAGCGCAGGCGTCAGCGCACGGCGCAGGACACTCAGAGCCAGGTGATGACCGGGACGCGGATCCGCACGACGTTCGGGGTGTACGGCACCGTGGTCGAGAACGACGACCGCAACGTCATCGTCGAGATCGCGCCGGGTATCCGGATCAAGATGCTGCGGCAGGCGATTGCGGCTGTCGTGCCCGATGACGAGCCCGACGGCGTCGCTCAGACGATGCCGACCTTCGGGGAGACCGGTTCGGACACCAGCGGTGACGAGACCGGCTCGGATTTCAACGGCGACGGTACGTCGGGCAAGCCCGACGATCGCAGCGACCTGACAATTTAGTTAGCCTAGTCAGCCTCGCCGCATGCGTGCGCCGCTGTTTAGTCGCGCCGCACCCGGCCTAGCGAAAGACAAGGGCACCCGTGGCACCCCGAAGCACCCCCAGCTCCTATCCGGGGCGGTACCTGACCGCCCTGGTTGTGCTGCTCATCGTGATGCTCGCCGGCGTGCTCGGCGGCAACATCTTCAAGCCAGCCGACTGGCACAAGAGCTTCAAGGTCGGCCTGGGGCTCGACCTATCCAGTGGTACGTCCATCACGCTGAAGGCAGTCCCGCCGCATGGCGGCACGCCCAGCCAGGGCGAGATGACCAAGGCGATCCAGATCATGACGAACCGCGTCGAGGCCACCGGCCTGACCGGCTCGTCGGTGGTCCAGCAGGGACCGAACGAGATCGTCGTGTCCGTGCCGGGCGCCGGCGCGCAGAAGGTCGCCACGCTGGTCGGGGAGACGGCGCTGCTGCGGATGCGGCAGGTGCTGCTGATCGCGCCGAACACCACGACGGCAGCTGTCGACGCCACGCCGACGCCCACGCCGTCGACGTCCACGTAAGCCGAAGGCGAGCTCAGGGTCGTCCAGCCCGTCGCCGTCGGTCGAGCGCTTCCTCACGCCAGTGCTTCCTCAGCGCGAGCGTCTCCTCGGCGGCTCCGGCCAGGCGGTGGGCGCGAGCCAGCTCGGCGCGACGTCGACGCCGTCTCCGAGCACCTCGGCCTCGAGTCGCCAGCAGCGACCGCTAGCCCCAGTACTTCGGCTAGCTCGACTCCGGCAGCAGGTCCAGCACGCCTGCCACCGGCAAGCCCATGCTGTCGACGACCACGTCCCCCGGTGCGTCAGGCGACGCCAGCTGCGCTCAGCCCGACCACGGTGAAGCTGTTCGACAAGCTCAACTGCGGCTCCAAAGGGGCTGGAAGCAGCAGATTTACCACAGCGTCCCGAACGCGTGGGACAACCCGAACGTGCAGACGGTCGCCTGCTTCAAGGCCGCCCGGCAATGTCTGGGAGAAGTACGCGCTCGCGCCGGCCGTCGTTCAGGGCAAGGACCTGACCAACGTCCAGGCCGCAGGACCAGACGACAGGCTGGGTGGTCACGTTCGACGTCAAGAGCCCGGCGTCCACGCCACTCGGCACGCTCACGACTCGAGATGTCGTCGAAGTACTACAGCAGTAGCACCGGACAGCGACATCTCCGCTTGACTTCCTGGCGATCGTGCTCGACGGACAGCTGCAGGGCTCCCCGCCGCAGGTGACCGCCCCGTTCTCGACCTCTGGCCAGATCGAGGGCGGCAGCGGCAACGGGTTCAGCCAGAACCAGGCCAGACGCTCGCCGATGTGCTGAAGTACGGCAGCCTGCCGCTGTCGTTCAAGAACCTGTACACCTCGTCGGTGTCCGCGTCGCTCGGCGCCGACCAGCTGTCAGCTGGCCTGTTCGCCGCGATGGTCGGCCTGCTGCTCGTGGTGGTCTACTCGTTCTTGTACTACCGCGGGCTTGGCGTCGTCTCGGTGCTCAGCCTGGCGATCGCGGCGCGGTCTCCTACCTGTCGGTCATACTGCTGTCGCAGGTATGAGGGCTTCACGCTGAGCCTGGCTGGCATCGCCGGCCTGATCGTCGCGATCGGCATCACCGCCGACTCGTTCATCGTGTACTTCGAGCGATTGCGGGACGAGGTACGCGAGGGACGATCGCTGCGGTCTGCCGTGGAACGCGGCTGGGGCCGGGCCAGGCGAACGATCCTGGTGTCGGACACCGTGTCGTTCCTGGCCGCCCTGCTGCTGTACATCCTGTCTGAGGGCGATGTTCGCGGCTTCGCGTTCACGCTCGGCCTGACGACGCTCGTTGACGTGCTGGTGGTGTTCCTGTTCACCAAGCCGATGATCACGCTGCTGGCCCGGACCAAGTTCTACGGCCAGGGGCATCCAATGTCCGGCCTTGATCCGGCCAGGCTCGGCTCCCGGGCGCCATGGCGCGGCGGGCGGCGGCGACCTGCCGCGAGCGCCGGCACTGCGGTCGCCGCGGCGCGGACCTCGACCAGCTCCAGGGAGGCGTGATGTCGCGGCTAGGCAACCTGACCGGGCGGCTGTACCGCGGCGAGGTCTCCATCGACTTCGTCAACCGCCAGAAGCTCTGGTACACGATCTCCGGCTTCATCCTGCTCATCAGCATCCTGGCGCTGATCTTCCGCGGGCTCGACTACAGCGTGGAATTCAAGGGCGGCTCCCAGTGGACCGTTCCGGCGACAGCGCAGGTGACCCAGGCGAAGCTCGAGCAGATCGTCACCAGCGGCGGTGGCGTCAACGCCAGTGCCACTGAGGTGAAGCCGTTCAACGGCAAGGTGGTCGACGGCACCAGGGCGTTCTGGCAGGTCCAGTCCGGCCAGCTGCCGAACGCGAAGGCGCTGGCGATCGGCACTCAAGATCGCCAAGGACTTCAAGATTGCCGGTCAACGATGTGCCAGTCACGACGGTCGGGTCAAGCTGGGGCTCACAGGTCACCCAGAAGGCGATCGAGGCGCTGATCGCGTTCTTGATCGTGATCGTCATCTACCTGTCGATCGCGTTCGAGTGGCGGATGGCGGCCTCGGCCTTCGTCGCGCTGGCGCACGACATCGTCATCACGATCGGCGTCTACGCACTGACCGGCTTCCAGGTTAGCCCGGCGACAGTCATCGGCCTGCTGACCATCCTCGGTTACTCGCTCTACGACACCGTGGTCGTTTTCGACAAGGTCAGAGAGAACACGGCGCCGATACTCGGCACTCGCAAGAGCACCTACAGCCAGGCGGCCAACCTGGCGCTCAACCAGACCCTGGTCCGGTCCATCAACACCTCGCTGACGGCGCTGCTGCCGGTTGCGGCGATCCTGGTCGTCGGCACATTGCTGCTCGGCAACGGCGAGCTCAAGGACCTGTCGCTGGTGCTGTTCGTCGGAATGCTGTCTGGCACCTACTCCTCGATCTGCATCGCCACGCCGGTGCTGGCCGACCTGAAGGAGCGGGAGCCGCAGTACAAGCAGCTGGCTAAGCAGGTGGCGCTGCGCGCCGCGGGCGGCGGAGCGCGCTGCGCCGGGCAGCCAAGTCGGGCGCAGCTGTCGGTGCGGCGAACGGAGACGGCGCAGCGAACGGCGGTGCCGCAAAGGCGGCACAGCTACGAGCGGTACGGCGAACGGCGGTCCAGGAAACGGCGGCGCGACCGCGGTCGGCCTGTCCGCGGGCAGCCGGCGACTCGGGCGCCACCGGCCCGGTACAACGATACCGACCTGACCGATGTGACCGACGACGACCTCGGCCCGACGACGCGATAGCCGAGGACGAGGCAGTGGCTGCGGCTCAGCCGGCTGCTGGTGGCAGGCGCGGGCCGCCAGCTGCCCGGCCGCCCGGCGCGCGTCAGCAGCCGGTCCGCAGGCCTGCGGCGAAGCGGCGACCCAGCGGCAAGAAGAAGCGGCGCTAAGTGCCGCAGGACGCCGGGCAGCGGGCCCGGCGGTGACGTCGCCGAGTTGCTGAAGCCGTGCATCCGTGACGTCGCACGACTACCCGCAGCCGGGCATCGTCTTCAAGGACATCACCCCGCTGCTGGCCGACGGTGCGGCTTTCGCTGCCGTCGTCGCAGCGCTCGCGGCCGGGAACGAGGGCGTGACCAAGGTCGCAGGGATCGAGGCGCGCGGCTTCATCCTCGCTGCTCCGGTTGCGCTGGCGCTCGGGGCGGGCTTCGTGCCGGTGCGCAAGCAGGGCAAACTGCCAGGGGAGACCTACGCGCAGTCCTACGAACTCGAGTACGGAACGGCCACGCTCGAGGTGCATACCGACGCATTTGACCCATCCGATCGCGTCCTCATCGTCGACGACGTGCTGGCGACAGGCGGCACTGCCGCGGCGACCGCCGAGCTCGTCCGGCTGAGCGGCGCCGAAGTGGCAGGCATCGTCGTCTTGCTCGAGCTGGAATTTCTGGCCGGCCGGGCGAAATTGCCAGGGCTAGAGGTCAGGTCGTTGCTACCGGTGTGACGCAACGTACGGAGCCGGGCACTTCCCGAATCGTCCACCGATAGACTTGTTGACACGGCGGACTTGAGGAGCGCATGTGGCCGGTGACGTGGCGACGGCCGGGACGGCCGGACGCGATGTCACCCAGGAGCTGCCCACGGCGGATGGCGGGGTGACATCGTCCGCTGGCATGCCCGAGGCGCCGACCCGCCGGATCAGAGCAGAACCACACAGGTCAGGGCACACCGCACCGGCACGAGGAGGATCACGGCGCGTCGGTGCGCGACGCCGACGACGGCCAGGCCGCGGATTACGACGAGCCGCGGTCCGGATCAGCAGGACACGGCTGAGCACGCCCCACCGGCTGGAAAGCTGTCGGCCGGTCCGCCAGCACCGGCAAGAAGTCCGCGGCGCGAGCGGCCGCGGGCCGGGTAACCCGCCGGTCGGCTGCGGCCGCGGAGACAACCGCGAGCGGCTGCGGAGCCCCAGCCCGACGGCGGTTCCGGCGCGGCCGCGATGCGACGTCGGCTGGCCCGGCTCGGCGCACCGGGCCGAGGCGGGGTCAACCCCGTACTCGAGCCGCTGATCAGGACCGTGCGGACGACCCACCCGAAGGCCGACATCCGGAAGATCGAGCGGGCCTACGAGGTAGCGGCCCGGCTGCACGCGGGCCAGTCGCGGCGCAGCGGCGACCCGTACATCACCCACCCGCTGGCAGTGGCGACGATCCTCGCCGAGCTGGGCATGCCGCACGACACGATCTGCGCCGCGCTGCTGCATGACACGGTGGAGGACACCCAGTACACGATCGGCCAGCTCCGCGAGGAATTCGGTGAGGAAGTCGCCGCGCTGGTCGATGGCGTGACCAAGCTGGACAAGGTGAAGTACGGCGATGCCGCGCAAGCCGAGACCGTCCGCAAGATGGTCGTCGCCATGTCGCGTGACATCCGCGTGCTGGTCATCAAGCTGGCCGATCGGCTGCACAACATGCGCACGCTCCGCTACCTGCCGAGGCCTAAGCAAGAGCAGAAGTCGCGCGAGGTGCTGGAGATCTTCGCGCCGCTGGCGCACCGCCTCGGCATGAACACGGTCAAGTGGGAGCTCGAGGACCTCGCGTTCGCGACCCTGTATCCCAAGCGATACGACGAGATCGCCCGGCTGGTGTCGGAGCGCGCGCCGCGGCGGGAGATGTTCCTTCAGGAAGTGATCGAGGACGTCCATGAGGACCTGAAGGACGCCAAGATCAAGGCCCAGGTCACCGGGCGCCCCAAGCATTACTACTCGGTCTACCAGAAGATGATCGCGCGTAATGTCGGCTTCGACGATATTTACGACCTGGTCGGCATCCGCATCCTCGTCGACTCGCTTCGCGACTGCTACGCGGTGCTCGGCACCGTGCATGCGCGGTGGAATCCGGTTCCCGGCCGGTTCAAGGACTACATCGCGATGCCGAAGTTCAACATGTACCAGTCGCTGCACACTACGGTGATCGGGCCCGAGGGCAAGCCGGTCGAGCTGCAGATCCGGACCTGGGGCATGCACAAGCGGGCCGAGTACGGCGTCGCCGCGCACTGGAAGTACAAGGAAGACATGGTCGGCGGCGGCGGCACCGCTGACATGGCCTGGCTGCGGCAGCTGGTCGACTGGCAGCGGGAGACCGAGGATCCTGCCGAGTTCCTCGATTCGCTGCGGTTCGACCTGGGTGGTGCCGAGGTCTACGTCTTCACTCCGCGCGGCGAGGTGATAGCGCTGCCGCAAGGCGCGACTCCCGTCGACTTCGCCTACGCCATTCACACCGAGGTGGGCCACCGCACCATCGGCGCCCGGGTCAACGGGCGGCTGGTCGCGCTTGAAAGCGCCCTGAGCAACGGCGACACCGTCGAGATCTTCACCTCTAAGGCCCCGGACGCGGGCCCGAGCCAGGACTGGCTCGGGTTCGTGAAGAGCGCGCGGGCCAAGAACAAGATCCGGCACTGGTTCTCCAAGGAGCGACGGGAGGCCGCTGCCGAGACCGGCAAGACCGCGATCGCCCGGATGATGCGCAAGCAGAACCTGCCGTTGCAGCGGCTGGCCACGGCTGACTCGCTGAACGCGATTGCCACCGAACTGCACTACACCGACCTGTCCGCGCTGTACGCGGCAGTAGGCGAAGGCCACGTCAGCGCACAGTCGGTGGTCGCCAAACTGGTCAAGTCGGCTGGCGGAGTCGAGGGCGCGCAGGAGGACCTGGCCGAGGCCACGCTGGTCACCCGGCAGGCGCCGATCGGCCGGCGCCAGCCGGCGATTCGGGTGTCGTTGTGGAAGGCGCGAACGACGTCTGGGCGCGGCTATCGAAGTGCTGCACTCCAGTTCCCGGCGACCAGATCACCGGCTTTGTGACCAGGGGCAACGGTGTCTCGGTACACCGCGCGGACTGCTTGAACCTCGGGCACCTGCTGGAGTCGCAACCTGAGCGGCTGGTCAACGTCCGCTGGTCGCCGCGCGAAGGCTCGCAGTTCCTGGTGGCTATCCAGGTCGAGGCCCTGGACCGGACCGGCTTGCTGTCCGACGTGACCAGGACCCTGTCCGATCAGCACGTGAACATCCTGTCCGCCACCGTCAGCACGACTCGTGACCGGGTTGCGTTCAGCCGGTTCACGTTCGAGATGGGCGACCCCAAGCACCTCGGCGCCGTGCTGCGTGCCGTTCGCTCGATCGACGGCGTCTACGACGTCTACCGCGTCACGAGCTTAGCCAGCTAGCCTGGCCTAGACCGCGGCAGCGCCCTGACGTCTTCAGGTAACACGACATATCGGTCAAATCAATGCGACTCTGGATGCCGCCGCTCGATGCCTGAGCCAGCCCCGGCCAGTGCTATCGCCAGGCTTCCGGGTGTCCCTCGCCGACTGCTGGGACTGTGGGGCGGGTTTGCGCTTGCCAGGCGGCACCAGCCTTTAGGTCGGCTGGGTTCCGTGGCCTGCGGCAGAGGGCGTCACGTGGCCTCCGCAGGCTAGTGACTAGCGCGTCTCGGGCCTGATAAGCCCGGCAGCGGGCAAGCTAATGCCAGCCCGCAGAGCAGGGCGCGGAATCCAGCCGGTACCGAGCCAGCCCGCAGAGCAGCGCGCGGACGCCAGCGCGCAGAAGAACTAGCTAGACAACTCGGCGAGCGTACGCTCGGCCTCGGCCAGCCAGGACCGCCGCGCCTCCAGAGCTTCCCTGGCCTGTTGCTGCGCCTTCTTGTCCCCGTTCGCTTCGGCCTTGGCGAGCTGCCGCTCAAGCTGGCTGATCGCCGACCGGATCTGGTCCACAGTGCCCCTGGCCCTCGACAGTGCCTCGGGATTGGTCCGCCGCCAGTGCGAGTCCTCTGCCTTGCGCAGCGTCTCCTCGATCTTGCGAAGGCCGCCTTCTAGCCGCTCTTGGGAGTCGCGCGGCACAGCGCCGGCCCGCTCCCAGCGCTCCAGGATGCTCCGCAGTGTCGACCTGGCTGAGCGCGCGTCCGTAACCGGCAAGCAGCTTCTCTGCCTCAGCCAGCAGCTGCTCCTTGACCACGACGTGCTCGCGCAGTTCCCTGTCCTTGGCGTCCAGGACGTCCGAGCGCGCCTTGAAGAACGCGTCCTGCGCGGTCTTGAACCGGTTCCACAGCTCGTCCTCTGCGGTCCGGTCGGCCCGGCCTGCCTGCTTCCAGGAGCGCATGAGCTCCCGGTACGCGGTGGCCGTCGCGCTCCAGTCCGTCGAGGAGGAGAGCTCCTCGGCGCGGGCGACCAGCTCCTCCTTGCGGCTGCGGATGGATTCGCGCTCTTCTTCCAGGGTCGAGAAATAAGCCTTGCGTCGCTTGGCGAAGGCGTTCCTGGCCGCGGACAGCCGCTTCCACAGCGCGGCCTCGGCAGCCCGGTCACCGCGCGGCGCGGCCTTCCACTCCTCCAGCAGCTGGCGCATGCGCTCGCCGCTGGCCTTCCAGTGGGTGGCTTCGGCAGCGAGACGCTCGGCCTCGGCGACGATCCGTTCCTTGATCTCGTGCGCCGTGGTCCTGGCCTGCTCGCGAGCGGCCTTGTGCTCCTCACGCCGATGCTCGAGGGTCCCGGCCAGTGCAGCCAGGCGGGACTTCAGGCCGTCCAGGTCGCCGATAGCGTGAGCATCGGTGACCGACACCGTCAGCTTGGCGATCGTGGCCTTAGCCTGGCCAGCGGACAGATCGGTGCTGGACATGCGCTGCTCGAGCAGGCTGATCTCGGTCTCCAGCGCGTCGAACTTGCGCTTGAAGAAGGCCAGCGCCTCATCCGGACTACCTGCCTGCCACGAGCCGATCTCGCGCTCGCCCTCGGCTGTGCGGACATAGACAGTCCCGTCTTCGGCTACCCGGCCCCACGGGTCGCTTGCGGTGCTCACCGCGTACCTCCTGCTCGGTACCTGACCAGTCAAGCCAATCAGGTCTTAGTGATCCTCACGCTGTCGATCTGGACCTTCTCCTTCGGATGCCCGTCGCCAGCACCGTTGGAGTTGTCGCTGCCCGCTTTGGCCACCTTCTGGATGATGTTGAGCCCGCTTGCGACGGTGCCGAACGGCGTGTAGCTGGCGGGCAGGTATGTGTTCTTGTAGACGAAGAAGAACTGGCTGCCATTGCTGTCGGGCGGTCCGGTGTTAGCCATCGCCACCGAGCCGGCCGGGTAGAGCGCTTCCTTCTGGCCGCTCATCGTTACCAGCTTGAGCGAGCTGAGGTTCTCGCTGTTGAAGACGTAGCCGGGGCCGCCCGAGCCAGTGCCCGTCGGATCGCCGCACTGCAGCACGTAGATGCCGGTCGTTACCAGCCGGTGGCAGTGGGTGTTGTTGAAGTAAGCCTGGTCCGCCAGCGAGACGAATGAGTTCACCGTGCACGGCGCCCCGCTGCTGGCCAGGTCGACCACAATGGTGCCGCGGTTGGTGGTGAACTTCGCCGTGTAGCTGGCCTTGGTGTCGGGCTTCGCAGGCGGCAGCGAGACTGACTTGGATGCCGTGCCGCTCTTGGTGTAGACGCACTTGCCGTCGACCATGGCCGGGGTAGGAGTCGGCGACGGAGTGGCCGACGCCGAGGGGGTCACCGACGCGGAGGCGGCCGGAGGGGTGGACTTGGCCGCAGCGCTCGACTTGGCGGTGTGGAACGCGCCAGTTATCACCGCTGCGCCGACGCCTACACCGACAACCAGGACGGCCACGATGATGCTGACCGACCACTGCCGCGCCCGCCTGGCCTGCTCGAGCCCGCCGCTGCATGCGGCGCTCGTGAGCCTGCCTGGCAAGCTGGCGCTGGCGTTCCCTTTTGGTGGCCACCCGTGCGATCCTCCTGCTCATCCGCAGTTTCCTGCGGTCTGCCTGGTCTGGCAACCGGCCCGCCCGCTAGGCCGTCCGGCCCCCGGGCAGCGCGCTGCGAAACTTCGCGAATCGTACCGTTGCGCCGCTAATTTTAATGCCGTCGTTACTTTTCGAGTCCCAACCGCTCCCAACTCGTGTCCTGACAGGCCGAAACGCCTGGCCAGCGGCAGGCTGACCAGCGATTCTCGGTAGCCTTGAGGCACGCAACGCGAGCTTCCCGGACCGGCCTGCGCGGCAGCAGGCTGCCGGGTACTAGCCAAGTCGGAGGAGGCGGAGTGCTCATCGCCGGGTTTCCCGCTGGCTCGTTCGCAGCTAACTGCTACCTGCTGGCAACAGCACCGGGCGCCGAATGCCTGATCATCGACCCTGGCCAGGACGCTGAGCAGGGCATCGACGAGATCATCGAGCGATACCGGCTCCGGCCGGTCGCAGTGCTGGCGACCCACGGGCACATTGACCACATCTGGTCGGTGGCGCCGGTGTGCGGCGCCAAGGGCATTCCGGCCTACATTCACCCAGACGACCGCGCGCTGCTGTCCGACCCCGGCCGCGGGCTGGCTCTCGGGCCGGCCAGCAGCTGTTCGGCGGGCTGACCTTCACCGAGCCGGACGACGTGCTCGAGCTGACCGACGGGATGACGCTGGAGCTGGCCGGGTTCGAGCTGGTGGTCGACCACGCGCCCGGGCACACGCCGGGGTCGGTGACGTTCCGGCTGCCGGCATGCGCCGAGCCAGGGACGCTGTTCAGCGGAGACCTGCTGTTCGCCGGGTCGATCGGGCGGACCGACCTGCCGGGCGGCGACTACGAGACGATCCTGGCTAGCCTGGCACGGGTCTGCCTGCCGCTGCCGGACGAGACCGTGGTGCTGTCCGGGCACGGGCCGCAGACGACGATCGGAGCGGAGCGGGCGAATAATCCGTTCCTGGCCGGGCTGGCGCCGGCTCGGGGCCCGGTCACCGGGCTGTGAGCTCGACCTGATTGGTCCGTGGGTAGCCGCGGCTGCGGTCGACGGTGACGGCCAGGCTGCTAGCGGCCGGCGCGGGCTGCGGCTCGCGGCTGGCACGTGACCGGCCAGGCTGGGTGAGTGGCGAGGACAGAGCCCGTTCCCCGCCGTAGAGATCTTTGCATTTTGACCGGGATGACGAGAGAGAGGCTGGCTAGCGATGATCCGCAGCCACGAGGCGGGCAGCCTGCGGGCGTCGAACGCGGGCGAGCAGGTACGGCTGGCCGGGCTGGGTAGCGCGGCGGCGCGACCACGGCGGCGTTGTCTTCATCGACCTGCGCGACGGCAGCGGGATCGTGCAGGTCGTGCTGCGCCAGGAGGACGTGGCGCATGACCTGCGGGCCGAGTTCTGCGTGCTGGTGACCGGTGACCGTGCAACAGCGGCCGGCCGGCAACGAGAACCCCGAGCTGGCCACGGGCGAGGTCGAGGTGGTGGCGACCGAGCTGGAGGTGCTCTCGCAGGCCGATCCGCTGCCGTTCCCGATCGAGGGCAGCGCGGGGCAAGGCGGCGAGCTGAACGAGGAGGTCCGGCTCAGGTACCGGTACCTGGACATCCGCCGGGCAGACATGGCGAGCCGCGCTGAAAGCCAGGTCGAAAGCCGCGTACCTGGTCAATGACGTGATGAACGCGCGCGGGTTCGTGAACGTGGAGACCCCGTTCCTGACCCGGTCCACGCCCGAGGGCGCGCGCGACTTCCTGGTCCCGGTACGGCTGCGGCCCGGCCACTGGTACGCGCTGCCGCAGTCGCCGCAGCTGTTCAAGCAGCTACTGATGATCTCCGGGATGGAGCGCTACTTCCAGCTCGTGCGGTGCTTCCGGGACGAGGACTTCCGGGCCGACCGGCAGCCCGAGTTCACCCAGATTGACCTTGAGATGTCGCTTCGTGACCAGGGAAGACGTGATCGAGGTCGCGGAGGACCTGGTGTCCAGGCTGTGGGCCGAGATCGCAGGTTTCAAGGTCGCCCTGCCGATCCCGCAGATGACCTATGCCGACGCGATGTCCAGGTACGGATCGGACAAACCAGACCTGAGGTTCGGGAACGAGCTGGTCGACCTGACCGCCTTCTTCGCGCAGACCGAGTTCCGGGTGTTCCAGGCGCCGCATGTCGGCGCGGTCGTCATGCCGGGCGGTGCCGCACAGACTCGCAAGGAGCTCGACGGCTGGCAGGAGTGGGCGCGCTCACGTGGTGCGCGCGGACTCGGCTACGTGCTGATCGGCGCGGATGGCCAGGTCTCCGATTCCGGGCCGGTCGCCAGGCACCTGTCCGAGGCCGAGCGGTCTGGGCTGCCCGCGGCGGCGGGGGCATCCGCCGGTGACGCGGTGTTCTTCGCGGCCGGTCCGGCGAACGAGGCGCGCGCGCTGCTCGGCGCTGCCCGGCTGGAGGTCGGCGGCCGGTGCGGGCTGATCGACCCGTCCGCCTGGGCGTTCACCTGGGTCGTCGACGCGCCGATGTTCGAGGACGACGGCGAAGGCGGCTGGACTGCGGTGCACCACCCGTTCACGTCGCCGCTGCCGGACTGGACGTCGAAGTTCGCGTCCGAACCCGGCGGGGCGCTGGCCGACGCCTACGACATCGTCTGCAACGGCACCGAGATCGGCGGCGGCTCCATCCGGATCCACCGCTCGGACGTGCAGCAGCAGGTCTTCGACGTGATCGGGCTGTCGCGCGAGGAGGCGACGTCCCAGTTCGGCTTCCTGCTGGACGCGCTGCGGTTCGGGCCGCCGCCGCACGGGGGCATCGCGTTTGGCTGGGACCGGTTGCTGATGCTGCTGACCGGGCGGGAGTCGATCCGGGAAGTGATCGCCTTCCCGAAGGCCGCTTCCGGTCACGACCCGCTGACCGGCGCGCCGACGGCGATCACGCGGCAGCAGCGCAAGGAAGCCGGGATCGATGTCATTCCCGCCGAGCGGCCGCACGGGACCGGCGGGCAGCCGCCTGGAGGAACCGGGTATGAGCCGCATAGTGGCTCCAGCGAGCAGGCCGCGCCTGACGCATCGGGCGAGTAGGCGCCGCCCGGCCAGTCCCGCAGATCTGGCGTCTTTGCGGGCGCCGGCTGCGTAATGAAAGTGACTTAGCTGTTCTTATAGGAACAGCTAAGTCACTTTCATTCATGATCATCAAGTGGCAGGGCGGCGGTCAGTTGACACCGGCCGGAGATCATCCGGCCCTGACGGTGCGGAACGCTGCCCGCACTTCGTCCACGAAAGTGGCCGGCTGCTCGAACGCAGCGAAGTGCCCGCCCTTGGGCAGACTCGTTCCAGTAGCGGAGGTCCGGGTAAGCTTTCTCGGCCCAGCGACGAGACGGCCGGAAGATCTCCTTCGGGAAGATGGAGCACCCCACCGGCACCTGGACACGTGCCGCCCAGCAGCTTGCCGAAGCTCTCCCAGTACAGCCGCGCCGACGAGGCGCCAGTGCCGGGCAGCCAGTACAGCATCACGTTGTCGAGCATCTCGTCCCTGGTCAGCACGTTCGCAGGGTCGCCGTCGGAGTCGGTCCACGACCAGAACTTCTCGACGATCCAGGCGCACAGGCCGGCCGGTGAGTCGACCAGGCCGTAGCCGACGCGTCTGCGGGCGGGTGGACTGTTGCTTGGAGTAGCCGGAATCCCAGTCCTGGTAGTGCTTCATGGCGGCCAGCGCGGCTTTTTCCTGGTCGGTGAGGTCGTCCATAGTGGCGGGATCGGCCGGGCGGCCGACCATGTTGAGGTGGATCGCCGAGGACATGGTCGGGATGGCGGATGCCCGAGGCTGGACGGTCACGCCGGAGCCCCAGTCACCGCCCTGGGCACCGTAGCGGGCATAGCCAAGGCGCGTCATCAGCTCATCCCAGGCGTCGGCGATGCGCTCGATGCCCCAGCCGGGGCTGGCCGGCTTGCCGCTGAAACCGAAGCCGGGCAAGCGACGGGCAGACGACATGGAACGCGTCGGCGGCGTCTCCGCCGTGCGCAACCGGGTCGGTGAGCGGACCGATGACCTTGCGGAACTCGACAATCGAGCCGGGCCAGCCGTGGGTCAGCACCAGCGGGAGCGCGTCGGCCTGCGGCGACCGCACGTGCAGGAAGTGAATGTCGAGGCCGTCGATGCTCGGTGCGGAACTGCGGGAACTGGTTGAGGCTGGCCTCGCACGCCCGCCAGTCGTACTGTCGAGCCAGTACTGGCACAGGTCCCTGGTGTAGCCGAGGGGGATGCCTTGCGACCAGTCGTCGACCGTTTCTTCGTCCGGCCAGCGGGTCCGGCGCAGCCGCTCCCGCAAGTCGTCAAGGTCAGCCTCGGGAATCTCGATCCGGAACGGGATGATCTCAGGGCTCATTGCAGCAACCTCAGCTGGTAGCGGATCGGGTCAGGCCGGCCGTGATCCGACGGTAGCCCCGCGCACATGGGGCTGAGGCCAGCGGGTCGGCGGGCTACGCTCCGGTGGTGGCTTACCGTGGACAGTTCGATCACCTGGTGCGCGAAGTCGACCGCGGCCGGGCGATTCTGAACACCCGCACGATCGCTGTCTTCGACGACGGTCTCGTGTTGTGCGCGGTGCCCGTCTACGGGGATGCGGCGAAGCCGGATAGCGGAATGCTTGGCTGGCTCCGCCGTGGTGCGCAGTCACGGGGACGCAACGCCGGCCCAGGACGTGGCGCCGAGCAAGTCCGGACACAGGCCGAAGCCGCAGGTTCTAGCGTGACCTTCGCGCCGATGTGGCGCGGAGCCCGGCTGATTCCGCTTCCCGTCATCGAGAAGGTCGTGCTGACCCGGCCGCAGCAGGTCAGTGAGCTCGCCATTTACCTGCAGACCGTCGGCGCGGCTGCAGCCGAGAAATCCACGTACCTGGGTGACCTCTCAGCAGAGGCAGTACGCGAAGCGCTCGCGCCCGGTCCTCGGCGAGCGGCTGCAGATCGAGGTTCAGCAGTAGCGGGTGCTACGTCGGCAGGGCCACGGGCGAGCCGTAGCCGGGTCATCCGGGCGGCGGAGGCGTGCGGGGGACGAAGGGCAGGATCTGCCGCGGGATTATCGGTGCCGCCGGGCGCCGTTTCCACTCCCTCGGGTAGCCGAGCGACACCTCCTCGTGCCGGACGCCGTCGTGCCAGGTCGTCCGCGGTATGTGCAGGTGGCCGTAGACCACCGCGACTGCACCGAACCGCGTCGGCCAGTCGGCCGTCGCCGCGGTCCCGCACCACTGCGCGAACTGCGGATATCGCATCACCGCCGTCGGCTCGCGGACCAGCGGGAAGTGGTTGACCAGCACACGTCGGCATCCCCGGCGGCAGCGCAGCGAGCCGTTTCTCGAGTCCGGGCAAGCCGGTCGGCGCACCACGCTTCGCGGCTCGGGTACGGGTCGGGATGCAGCAGCCGTTCGTCGGTGCTCACGACGCCGGCGGCGCGGGCCAGCGCAACCCCGTCCTCGACCGAGGCAGCCTCGTCCGGGCGGAACGAGTAGTCATACAGCACGAATAGCGGCACGATCAGCACCGGACCGCCGGTTCCCGCCCAGACCGGGTAGGGGTCCTCCGGTGTCACGACGCCCAGGCGCTTGCAGGCTGCGACCAGTGCCAGGTAGCGCTCTTCGCCGCGCAGCCGGACCGGGTCCCGGCCGTGAGTCCACAGCTCGTGATTGCCGGGTACCCAGATGACCTTGGCGAACCGCTCGCTGAGCAATGCCAGCACTCGTTCGACGTCCTCGGCCCGTTCGCCGACGTCACCGGCCACGATCAGCCAGTCCGAGTCCGTGTCTGCGGCTGAAGGCGCTCAGCAATGGCGCGGTTCTCGCCGAACCCGACATGCAGGTCGCTCACGGCCAGCAGCTTCGGCCCGTCTCCCCGCGCGGCTAGCGCCCGGCAATGACGTCACGTGCTGTCCTCGGTCTCGGGCGGCGGCTGGGTCGCAGGCTATTGCGAGACTTGCCGAGCCTATGCGAAGCCATGATGCCGAAGGGTTTCGCTGGCCTGCGACGGCGATCTTGGTGCAGGCCGCTTCACCACCGCATTGACGGCAGTGGCGGGTAGATTCGCTTCGTGCCCCGCGTCAATGACGGCTCGACCGGCAGCCTGTTCGATTCCTCGGCCGAAGCGGCCGAGCGAGCGACGGCGCCGCTTGCTGTCCGGATGCGGCCGCGCACCCTCGCCGAGGTGATCGGCCAGACGCACCTGACAAGGGACGGGTCCCCGCTGCGCAAGCTCGCCGACACCGACTCGCCGATGTCGGTGCTGCTGTGGGGGCCGCCCGGCACCGGCAAGACGACGCTGGCATACGTGGTCGCCAACGTCACCAAGCGGCGATTCGTCGAGCTGTCCGCGGTGTCGGCCGGGGTCAAGGACGTCCGCGCGGCGATCGAGACGGCACGCGGCACGCTCGGCATGACCGGCGAGCAGACCGTGCTGTTCATCGACGAAGTGCACCGGTTCAACAAGGCACAGCAGGACGCGCTGCTGCCAGCAGTGGAGAACCGCTGGGTGTCCTTCATCGGCGCGACTACCGAGAATCCGTCGTTCTCCGTCGTCGGACCGCTCCTGTCGCGCTCGCTGCTGCTGACGCTCCGGCCGCTGGACGACGAAGACATCCGGTTGGTGATCAGCCGGGCGCTGGCTGACGAGCGCGGGCTAGCAGGTCGGATCAAGCTGGCGGACGGCGTCACAGACCAGCTTGTCCGGCTGGCTGGCGGTGACGCCCGGCGAGTGCTCACCTACCTGGAAGCCGCCGCGCTCGGCCTGCCCGACGGCGGTGAGGTGACGCTCGAACTGCTGGAGCGCGCCGTCGACCGGGCCATGGTGCGCTACGACCGCGCCGGGGATCAGCACTACGACGTGATCAGCGCGTTCATCAAGAGCATGCGGGGCAGCGACGCCGACGCGGCGCTGCACTACCTGGCCCGGATGATCGAGGCGGGGGAGGACCCGAGGTTCATCGCACGGCGGCTGATCGTGCATGCCAGCGAGGACGTGGGAATGGCCGACCCGACCGCGCTGCAGACCGCGGTGGCAGCCGCGCAGGCCGTCGAGTTCGTCGGCCTGCCCGAAGCGCGGCTCAACCTTGCGCAGGCCGTCATCCATATCGCGCTGGCGCCGAAATCGAACGCCGTGGCCAAGGCCATCTGGGACGCGGGCGCTGACATCCAGCAAGGCCTGGCCGGCGCCGGTTCCGAAGCATCTGCGGGACGCGAGCTACCCCGGTGCCGCGAGGCTCGGGCACGGCAAGGGCTACCAGTACGCGCACGACGACCCGGCCGGCGTCGTGCAGCAGCAGTACGCGCCGGACAGCCTGGTCGGCAAGCGGTATTACGTGCCGATCAACTCACGGCGCGGAGGCGCGTTACGCCGAGAGGTCTGAGCGGATCAGGGAGATTCTGCACGGCCATGCGGACCCGCCCGAAGGATCAGGGCGGTCACGGGCTGAGGCACGCGCTGGCAGCGATTCGGATCCGAACGCCGGCATCAGGCGGGGAACGGGCCGAGGCGCCCGCAGGCGGTGGTACCGAACAGCCCGGCTGACGCCACAGCCAGCGCGATAGGGTCGGGCGAAGAGCCGAGTCGCGGTCACTCGCGCGGATTGGAGTCAGGGGGAAATGAACGCCGGTCAGCTGGCAGCGCTGATAGCCGCTGTGTTCTTCGCCGTGCTGGCGTGCGCGGGCATCGTCGTGCTGGTGAAGTTCGCGCGCCTGATGTCCGCGGTCACCGGCATGGTCACCGAGTACCGGGATCGCGCAGACCTGCTCATCCGGCAGGCCCAGGAGGCTGTCGACCGGACCAACGAGCAGCTTGTCAGGACAGACGCGATCACCGCGAGCATGGATCAGGTGACCGCCAACATGGCCGAGCTGACCGGGCACGTGTCCGCGCTGGCCGGCCTGCGCCAAGGGCTTGTCCGTGGCGGCGACTGCGCCGCTGCACGGCGCTTCGGCGTTCGTCTTCGGGGTGCGGCGGGCTGTTGCCGTCCGCAGGTCACTTCAGGTTGCGGCGATGACTGAGACGCAGGCCAGCGACTTTGGCTAGCACCGCGACGGTGGCCCAACCGCCGGCCAGGGCTGCGCTCACCGGATCCCCGGTGGCGGCGCGGCAGGCGGCTCGGGCGCCGGAGACGAGATCTACCGGGGTCGGGCCGCAGATGATCCGCCGCGGATTCTGGCTGTTCGCGGGCGCGGTACTGGGCGTGACCGGGTACCGGAAGGCGACCCGGCTGGCGCGAACGCTGACCGGTCAGGGCCTGCTCGGCGGGGCCGCCGTGACGCAACAGCGACGTCCAGTGCGGCTTCCCGCAGTGCGCGCCGGTCGCATCGGGCCGGCTGGTCGACAGCTTGCACCGCAGCAGCTTGCACCGCCTCAGGCGGCACCGCCGGGGCTCGCACTGCCTGGCCAGCCTGACACCTGGCGAGCGGTCGCCAGGTCGGCGGAGATCGGGCCGGCCGCCAGAATCGCGACAGCAGCCGCCCGTGCCACGGCGGCCGCGGGGTTCGTCCGGGACGTACGCGACGGCATGGCAGAGTATTGGGATCTGCATCGCAGCGAGTCGGACCGTACCCTCGGAAGCCAGCGCGACGCAGCGTGGCCCGGCGACAGCCAGCCGGGCCGTCGCGAGCACTGATCAGCCCGAAGTCCCGCGCATAAAAGCAGCGCGGGCATGTCTAGGTAAGGATGGCCGTGATGGAGTCGGCAGAGATTGTCCGCCGTTTCCTTAGCTACTTCGCCCAGCGCGGGCACACCGTCGTCCCGTCCGCCAGCCTGGTGGCCGACGATCCGACGCTGCTGCTCGTCAATGCCGGCATGCAGCCATTCAAGCCGTACTTCCTCGGCCAGCAGACGCCGCCGTTCCGGCGAGCTACTACCTGCCAGAAGTGCGTGCGTACGCCGGACATCGAGGAGGTCGGCAAGACCACCCGGCACGGCACTTTCTTCCAGATGCTCGGCAACTTCTCCTTCGGCGACTACTTCAAGGAGCTGGCCATCCCGTTCGCCTGGGAGCTGCTCACCAGGCCGGAATCTGACGGCGGGTTCGGCTTCCCCGAGAGCCGCCTCTGGGTGACGGTGCTGCACGACGACGACGAGGCAGCCAAGCTCTGGCACGATGTCGTCGGCATCCCGGAGAACCGGATCCAGCGGCGCGGCCTCGCCGACAACTACTGGCATATGGGCGTACCTGGCCCTGGCGGCCCGTGCTCGGAGATCTACTACGACCGCGGGCCGGAATACGGCCGGGAGGGCGGGCCAGAAGCCGACGAGGATCGCTACCTCGAGGTCTGGAACCTGGTCTTCATGCAGTATCAGCTCGGCCAGGTGCGGTCCAAGGTGGACTTCGACGTCGTGGGAGACCTGCCGTCGCGCAATATCGACACCGGCATGGGGATGGAGCGGATGGCCGCGCTGCTGCAAGGCGTGGACAACATCTACGAGATCGACACCATGTGGAAGGTGCTCGAGCGGGCGGCTGAGCTGACCGAGCAGCGCTATGGCGTCGACGAGCGATCCGATGTCGCGCTGCGGGTGGTCACCGATCATGTCCGTACCGCGGTCATGCTGGTGGCGGACGGCGTGATCCCGTCCAACGAGGGCCGCGGTTACGTGCTGCGCCGGATCCTGCGCCGCAGCGTGCAGAAGCTCCGGCTGCTCTCCGGCGCTCAGCGCGGCGGCTCAGGCGGTCACAGCCGGGGTGGCCAGGACGAGCGGTTCCTGCATGAGCTGTCCTCGGTCGCGATCAGCGCGCTCGGGCAGCAGTACCCGGAGCTGATCCGGGACGCGCCCGAACATCCACACGGTCATCGATGCCGAAGAAGCCGCGTTCATGTCCACGCTGCGCACCGGCAGTGCCATCTTCGACGCCGCGGTCGAGGAGACCAGGCGGCGCGGCGCTGAGCACCATTCGGGGCGACCAGGCCTTCCAGTTGCATGACACCTACGGCTTCCCGATCGACCTGACTCTGGAGATGGCCGACGAGCAGGGCCTGGCCGTCGAGGAGGGCGAGTTCCGGCGGTTGATGACCGAGCAGCGGCAGCGCGCGAAGGCTGACGCGGCAGGCAAGAAGACCGGCAACGCCGACATCTCTGTGTTCGCCAGCATGCTCGAGCGGGCCGGCCTGGTTACCTTCACCGGCTACGACGAGGTGGTCGGTGAGGCGACCGTCGTCGGCCTCATCGTCGACGGCGCGTCAGTAGCGTCGGCTGGAGCGGGCGCTGCGGTCGAGGTAGTCCTGGACCGCACGCCGTTCTACGCCGAGGGCGGCGGCCAGCTCGCCGACAACGGCGTCATCACTACGGCGGGCAGCGGCGCTGGTGACGGTGCACGTATCCACGTGACTGATGTGCAAGCGCCCGTTTCCGGGCTGATCGTTCATCGCGGCACTGTCATCGCCGGAGAGATCGTCGTCGGCGCGCCTGTTCTTGCGCAGATCGACGTCGAGCGCCGGCGGGCAATTTCCCGCTCGCACACGGCTACTCACCTAGTGCACCGCGCCTTCCGCGGCTCGCTCGGCGAGTCCGCGGCACAGGCGGGTTCGGAGAACGCGCCAGGGCGGTTCCGATTCGACTTCACCGCGATCGGCGCGGTGCCGCCGTCGGTGCTGGCCGCTGCCGAGGAAGAGGTTAACCAGGTCCTCATCAACGACCTCGAAGTGCGCGCGTTCCACACCTCGATCGACGAGGCGCGCGCGATGGGCGCGCTGGCGCTGTTCGGGGAGAAGTACGGCGACCAGGTCCGGGTGGTCGAAGTGGGGGACTACTCCCGCGAGCTGTGCGGCGGCACGCATGTGGCACGGTCCGGGAACCTCGGGCTCGTCAAGATCCTTGGTGAGGCATCCATCGGATCGGGCGTCCGCCGGGTTGAAGCACTTGTCGGGATCGACGCGTTCAAGTACCTGGCGCGCGAGAGCACGCTCGTCAGCATGCTGTCCGAGCAGCTCAAGGCTCGGCGGGAGGAGCTGCCTGAGCGGATCGCGTCGGTGGTGACGCGGCTCCGGGAAGCCGAGCGGGATCTGGAGCGCCTCAGGTCAGCGCAGTTGCTCGGCGGCGCCGCCGATCTGGCGGACGGAGCCGAGGATCTGCACGGTGCGGCGTTCGTCGCTTACCGCGCGCCGGACGGCATTCCGGCCGATGGCATCAGGAAGGTCGCGCTGGACATCCGCGGCCGGCTGCTCGCTGACCGGCCCGGTGTGGTCGCGGCCATTGGAGTCACCGACGGACGGCCGACTGTGGTGGTGGCCGTTAACGACGCCGGCCGGGCCAGTGGCCTGCGAGCGGGCGCGCTAGTGCTCGCGGCAGCTGGCGCGCTGGACGGTCGCGGCGGCGGCAAGGACGACGTCGCTCAGGGCGGCGGCGCTCCGCTGGGTGATCGGGCTGATGAGGCGGTCGCTGGGGCCTTTGGAGCAGTTCGTGTACTTATTAACGACATAGTGGGCGCAGGTGCCGTAGGGTGAGTCCGTGCCTCCACCAGACCGTGTCCGGGTTGAGACATGCCATGCCTTGCCGGTTGCCTCGAGTGACCCTGGCTGGCCGGCGTCTGGCCACCGCGTCGCGAATGCCCCTGCCGAGAGCCCTGATGTGAGGCACGGCGTGCGGCTCGGCGTCGACGTCGGGTCGGTACGAATCGGCCTCGCCCGGTCCGACCCGGGCGGCATGCTGGCCTCGCCGCTAGGCACTATCCGGCGCGGTGGCGGCGATTTGGCTGAACTAGCTCGCATCGCGGCCGAGAATGACGCTATGGAGGTCATCGTCGGTCTGGCCGTCGGCTTGCACGGAGCAGAAGGCAAGGCAGCCGCGGAAGGCAGGGCGTTCGCCGGGCGGCTGGCCGGGCGGCTGGCGCCGATGCCGGTGCGGCTTGTCGACGAGCGCTTCACCACTGTGCTCGCACACGCGGCACTGCAGCGCGGCGGGCAGGACGCCAAGGCCAGGAGGCAAGCGGTCGACAAGGCTGCGGCGGCCGTCCTGCTTCAGGGCGCGCTGGACGCTGAGCGCTCCACGGGCGAGCCGGCCGGTCAGTTGGTAGCCGCAGCAGAGACGGCTCTATGAGCCGCGACGGGTACGAGCGCTGGGATGACCAGCCGGATGCGCAGGATTCCGAGCGCTACGACCCGCGCGAGGGGCGCCGGTCGCGACGGTCTGCCGCGCCTGAGGAGTCTTGGCCGGGTGGGTCGCGGGGTTCCGGGGAGTGGCCGGGAACGCAAGGCAGCGGTGCCGGGTCATCCGGGTCATCCGGGTCTTCCTTGCAGCCCGGCGGCTACGATTCGGGCGGATACCCGGCCGCGGGCGGATATCCGGGTTCGGGTTCTGGCGGGTACCCAGGCCCAGGCGGCTACGCAGGTTCGGGTTCGGGCGGGTACACGGAGCCGGGCTGGTTCACGGAACCGGGCGGGTACACGGAGCCGGGCAGCTACGCAGAACCTGGCCAGTACGCCGACCCGTCCGCCTACACCGATCCGGGCCAGGCAAACGGCTATCGCGGGCCGTCGAGCGCGCGCGACTCTGGCGGGCACGGGGAGGCGGGCGGTTACCAGGGGTCTGGCTCGGGCTACCCCGGCACCGGCAGCTACAGCGAGTCTGGTGGTTACCCGGCGCCGGATGGCTACTCCGGGCCCGACCCCGGGACCGGCCGGTACTACGAGTCAGGGCGGCATTCCGTCCCTGGCGCTGGGTCGGGGAGCGGCGGGTCAGGCAGTAACGGCTACACCGGTTACTCCGGTAGCGGTTACTCCGGCAGCGGCCTCCCGGACGGTAGCTACTCAGGCGGTGGCTACCCGGAAAGCAGCTATCCGAACAGCGGCTATCCGGAACAGCGCCTACCCGGACAGTGGCTATTCGGACAGCGGCTACCAGGCGGGCGGTGACGGCTACGGCGCCCACCCCGATGACGGTTACCAGGGCGGCGACGTCCGCGGCTACGGTGGCCGCGACTCCCGCGGCAGCGACTACGGCACCGGTGCCTACGGCGGCGCGGGCGGGGCATACGGGAGTGGTCGGTACAGCGACGGCAGCTACGGTGCCGGCGGCTCCAGCGACCGGGGCTATGGCAATGCGGACTACCCCGCATCCGGCTATCCGGGCAGCGGCTATGCCGGTGGCGGGTCCGACCCGTACACCGGGTCCGACCCATATCGCTCGGATTCTGGCAGGCACACCGACCCGGGAGGCCGCACTGACCCCGGCGGGCGCACTAACCCCGGCGGGCGCACCGATCCCGGCGGGCGCACGGACCCCGCTGCGCGCCTGACTGGACGCGGCGAGCCTGATTACGGCACCTCCGGCAGCTTCGGCGCGCCTGGCGGCTATGGCGGGCACGATCCGTTCGGCGGGCGAGATCAATACGGCGGACCCGCCGGTTACCGCGCCATTGACAGCTACCCTGCGGAGGACACCTACGGCCAGCCGGGGGCTGGCCGCGGGGCGGCGGGCTATGACGCTTCGGCGGGTTACGGGGATGACGGGGGATATGACGACCATGGGGTCGCGGCTGCGGCGGCCGGCGAGTTGCGCGGCCTGCCCGGTCAAGGCGGGGCCGACGATGACGACGACGGCTGGCGGGGGCCGGTGAAAGACAGCGGCGTAAGCAGCCGTCGCCGCGGCCGCAGCAGTGAAGACGAAATCGACGCCGACAGCGCGCGGCATAACGGATTTTTCCGCGGTTTCGGCTCCGGAGATGACGACTACGGGCACCGCCCGCCCAAACGGCGCCGCAGCCGTGCGCCGATAGTGGCCCTGGCCGTCGTCATCGTCTTCCTTGCGGCAGTGGCCGGTGGCGGGGTTTACGCCTACAAGTGGTATTCAAAGCGGCACGCTGACTGGACCAATTCGGCCGGCTCCGGCACCGTCATCGTGCAAGTCAAGCCGGGCGAGATCGCCTGCAGCCCGGCTATGGAGGGCACCATGGTCAGCGCGGGCGTGGTCGCCTCGGCGACGGCCTTCTGCGACGCTGCCAAGACCGCGGGCAACTCCGCGTCACTAGAGCCCGGTTACTTCCGGCTGCACAAGCACATGGGTGCGGCACTGGCCTGGAAACTGCTGGTCAATCCGTCGTCCCGGGTTCAGCAGAAGGTGGCGGTGCCAGACGGCCTTCGCACTAGCAAGGTCATCGCACTGCTGTCTAAAGGCACCGGCATCCCGCTGAGCCAGTTCCAGGCCGCGCTGCAGAACCCCTCCGCGCTCGGCCTGCCGTCCTGGGCGCGTGGCAGCGCCGAAGGCTTCCTGTACCCGGCTACCTATGACATCCAGCCGGGCGCCACGGCGGTAAGCATTCTCAAGATGATGGTGGCCCAGTTCAATACCGAAGTCGCGAGCATGAACCTGCAAGCCAAGGCGAAGGCTGCCCTGTTCACGGAGGACCAGGTCATCATCGAGGCCAGCCTGCTCGAAGGCGAGGTCCCGCCGCAGTACTACAACGATGTCGCACGGGTCATCGACAACCGGCTGAACCAGGTCCCTCCGTGGGATCTCGGGCTGGACAGTACGGTCGCCTACGCCACCGGCAAGTACATCTACGACCTCACGCAGAGCGACCTGAACGTGAGATCGCAGTACAACACCTTCAAGCATGCTGGCCTGCCACCTGGCCCGATTGACTCGCCGGATGCCGCAGCGATCCTGGCCGTGCTGCACCCGACGCCGGGCGCCACAGCGCGCACGTGGCTGTATTTCGTGACCGTGAACAAGGCAGGCAAGACCCTGTTCACCTCGAGTTCGTCGCAGTTCCTGACATGGTCGAACGAGGCCAAGCAGAACGGAGTCTGAGCGGGTGGTCGCTGGCGCCATGCCAGCCTGCCGGGCGGCCGTCCTCGGCTCGCCCATCGCCCACTCGCTTTCGCCCGTCCTGCACCGCGCCGCTTACCGCAAGCTGGGCCTGACGGGCTGGAGCTATACGGCAATCGAGTGCGACGAGCAGGGCCTGCCAGCGCTGCTCGACTCACTCGGGCCGGACTGGGCAGGCCTCTCGCTGACGATGCCGCTGAAGCGTGCCGTCCTGCCTCTGCTGGACCAGGTCGAGCCTCTTGCCGCCGAGGTTGGCGCTGCCAACACGGTGGTCTTCGCCGACGGCCAGCGCCGCGGCTTCAACACCGACGTGGGCGGGATCGTGACCGCCCTTCGCCAGGCTGGCGCTACTACGGCCGGAAACGTGGTTGTACTCGGCAGTGGCGCAACCGCCTGCTCGGCGCTTGCCGCCCTCCGGGACGCCGGCACGGTGGCAGTCAGCGTGGCCGTTCGGTCGGTGGCCAGAGCGCAGCCGCTGCTCGCGGTGGCTGACCGGCTCGGCGTACAGGTCACGCTGATCGAGTTCGGCCCTGGCCTGGCCGGCCAGCGGTGGCAGCTGCTGATCTCCACGATCCAGGCCGCAGGCGCCGAACCAGTAGCCGCTCAGCTCCGCGCCGGCACACTCGCCGCCGAGGGTGTCTTCGACGTCATCTACGACCCCTGGCCTACGCGGCTCGCAGCTGCCGCCGAAGCCGTCGGCTCGACGGTCATCTCAGGCTTTGACATGCTCGTCTATCAGGCGGCCGGTCAGGTGGAGCTAATGACGGGCCAGTCGGCCCCGGTTAGCGCCATGCACGCGGCTGGACTTGACGAGCTGGCCCGCCGCCGGAATATCGGCTAGCCGCCGGACGCTTAGCTGCGGTGGAATTCCAGTGGTCGCTGCCATGGGCTAGGCTTGGTGGCGATGACAATGCTCGGCGGTTGCGGGCGCGGCCAGGTAGCTCTTGGTTAGCTGGCTCAACCTGCGCTACCGGGCGTGCAAGCGGAGGACCACCTCGGCCGCCTCCCACCTGGCCAGCTGATCGCTGGCGGGTATATGCCGGGCAGCCTGTCGGCAGCCTGGCGGTCGGCCAGCCACGGGGCTGGCAGGCCAGGCCGGACGCCATTCTGCCGGAGATCTCGGATAGCGAGCTTGACGGCAGGTAGGGGCGTCGCGGGTATGCCGTCGCTCAGGCACGACCTGGGGGCGGGTTCTCGCATTGGTGGCCCCGCGGCACAATCACGCGGGGCCTTTTGGCTTTCTGGGCCCGGTCCGCTGCCGCGGCCCGGATAATCCAAAGCCCAGGTCCCGCAGCCCCGCCCAGGGAAGGCCCCTGGACGGGAGCACGGGTGACACAAGGAGGTCACATCAGCACCGAACCTCGTATCAACGAGCGCATCAGGGTACCCGAGGTGCGGCTTGTCGGCCCGGCCGGCGAGCAGGTCGGGATCGTTGCCATTAATGACGCGCTCCGGCTGGCCCAGGAGGCAGATCTCGACTTGGTCGAGGTTGCGCCCATGGCCCGGCCCCCTGTCGCCAAGCTGATGGACTACGGCAAGTTCAAGTACGAGTCCGCGCTGAAGGCCAGGGAGTCGCGCAAGAACCAGGCCCAGACGGTCATCAAAGAGATCAAGCTGCGGCCGAAGATTGACCCGCACGACTACGGCACCAAGAAGGGCCACGTCGAGCGCTTCCTCAAGCAGGGCGACAAAGTCAAGGTAACGATCATGTTCAGGGGACGTGAGCAGTCGAGGCCCGAGCTCGGGTTTAAGCTGCTCCAGCGCCTGGCGGGCGACATCGAGGAGCTTGGCTTCGTCGAGTCTTCGCCCAAGCAGGACGGCCGCAACATGATCATGGTGATCGGGCCGCACAAGCGGAAGACGGACGCGATGGCAGCCGCGAGGGCTGACCGCGCTGATCACCGCGCGAGCCGGGCGAGCAGCCGCGGTTCTGAGTTGGCCGACACCGAGTCGGCTGGTACTGAGCCGATCAGCGCCGAGCCGATCAGCGCCGAGTCTGCCGACACCGAGCAGATCGGCACGAGCGCGGAGACATCGCCCGCGCCGGACGCTGCTGAGGGCAATGCTGCCGTCCGGCCGTCAGAGCAAACCGAGGGAGCCCAGCAACCCGCCGCCGCGCCTGCTCCGGCGGATGATCCGGAGCCGGCTGCCACCGCACAGGCCGGGACCGCACAAGCTGAGGCGAGCGCCTCGGACGCGCCGCCGAGGCCCGCCGCCGCACCGAGGCCCGCCGCGCCGAAGCCGGCTGCGCCCAGGCCGACTCCCGCGTCGCCGCGGCCAGCGGCACCTAAGCCGTCTGCTCCGCGCGCTACGCCTGCGTCGTCGGCGCGACCTGGCCCGGCAAGCAGCCCGGCGCCGAAGCCGACGGCACCCCGCGGAACGGCGGCCGCGCCCAGGCCGGCTGCCAGCACGTCGGCCGCACCGAAGCCCGGCCCAGCCCGGCGAACCGGAGATGGCCCGGTGCCATCGCCGCGCTCAGTCGCGGCCGACAAGGCCGCCTCGGCAAAGGAGTCGGGCGAGACGGATAAGTAGACCTCAGGCAGAACCGGGCGGGCTGGATAGCCAGCCCGCCCGGTGATACCTAGGGCCTGATCGTTACGGGCCCGGAGATCAAGCTGGGCGGCCGATGCTGCCCAGAACGGGTAAGCAGTGCCAGGCCACCGACGGAGTGTGCGCCGGCAGTCAGGATCGGGCCACCAGCACGGACTCGTGCCGACGGCACGCGAGCGAAGTGCCAACGGCACACGGGAATGGAGACACGGCGAGATGCCGAAGATGAAGACGCACACCGGTGCTGGCAAGCGGTTCCGGCTCACGGGCACCGGTAAGGTCATCCGCCGCCGCGCCAATCGCGCTCACTACAACGAGTGGAAGCCGAGCTCGATGACCCGCCGGCTGGCTGGGTACGTCGAGCTCTCGCCAGCCGATGGCAAGAAGATCAAGAAGTTGCTGGGTAAGTGACCCGGCCCGCCTAGAAAGAGTGTGACGAAATGGCACGCGTGAAGCGGGCGGTCAATGCCCACAAGAAGCGCCGGGTTGTACTTGAGCGCGCTAGCGGATACCGGGGCCAGCGGTCCCGTCTGTACCGCAAGGCGAAGGAGCAGCAGCTCCACTCAATGACCTACGCCTACCGGGATCGCAAGGACCGGAAGGGCGCGTTCCGGCGACTGTGGATCCAGCGCATCAACGCCGCTGTCCGGGCCGAGGGCATGACCTACAACAGGTTCATCCAGGGCCTGCGGCTGGCTGAGGTTGAGGTCGACCGCAAGATGCTGGCCGAGCTGGCCGTATCCGACTCGCAGGCCTTTGCTGCCCTCGTTGAAGTCGCGAAGGCAGCGCTGCCGGCGGACATCAACGCGCCAGCGGCCTGAGCCCGATGACGACGGCGCTGCTCGCGCGCCGATAACTGGCTGGCATGGGCGGCATAGCGCTCGAGCAGGCTGACTCGGGACGCAGGAGGCACAGCACTGGGACTACCGCCGTGGCTAGAACGACAGCAGTTGGCCGACTCATGGGCCTGGGCCCCGCTGCGCTCGTCCTGAGCGGTCGCTCATGCCAGGAGCCGGCTGCCGCGGTCCCGGCAGCCGCACTGGGGCGGTGGCAGTGACCGGGCCAGTAAGGCCTGCGGTGCACCCGCAGGCGGGCGGCCTGGGCATGCGTTCGCCGCGCGTGAAGGCTGCTCGCCAGCTGGGCAAGCGAGCGTTCCGCGAGCGCGGCAGGCTGTTCCTGGCCGAGGGGCCGCAGGCCGTCAGGGAAGCGCTGCGTCAGCCCGGCGTCGTCACGGAGCTGTTTGTCACCAGCCCCGGCGCGGCCCGTCACCCCGAACTCACCGCGGAGGCGGCCGGCCGGGGCATCGCGGTGCATGAGGTGAGCGGCGAGATCATGGCCGAGCTGGCGCAGACGATCACGCCGCAGGGCGTGCTCGGTGTCTGCCGGTTCGTGGACGTGCCGCTCTCCGCCCTCCTCACCGACCGCCCGCCAGGGCAAAACCTGCGGCTGGTCACCGTGCTGGCCAACGTCCGTGACCCAGGGAACGCAGGCACCGTCATGCGCACGTCCGATGCGGCTGGCGCTGACGGGGTGATCTTCACGGCCGCGTCGGTCGACCCGTATAACAGCAAGTGCGTACGCTCTTCGGCGGGCAGCCTCTTCCATCTCCCGGTGCTGGCCGGCGTGCCGCTCGCCGAGGCAATCGACGGCCTGCGTTCGGCGGGCTTGCAGGTGCTGGCGGCCGATGGCAGCGCTAGTCACCTCCTCGACGCTCCCGGCGGACCAGACCTGACCCGGCCGACGGCCTGGCTGTTCGGCAACGAGGCCTGGGGACTGCCCGATGAGCTGCTTGCACTGGCCGACGGCGTGGTAGCAGTGCCGATCTACGGACAGGCCGAGAGCCTGAACCTGGCCGCCGCCGCCGCGGTCTGCCTGTACGCCTCGGCGCGGCAATTGCGTCCCCCGCACGGACCTTGATCACGTCACTCGAGGCGCTCGCGCTTGCCCCGACGTACGGTGCAGAACGTGCAAATCAGGCTATTGCCGGGCAGCGGCAATTCATCTACCGGGTGAACAGTTGGCCCGCGGCTTGAGCTGAACTGGCTGCTAGAGGGCTGCCAGGCGGCAATTGCCCGCTACTGCGAGCTAACTCACCGCAGCCGGCAGTGCCGGGTTCAAGAGCTAATCCGCTAGAGTCTGATCACGTTGCGTCATGAAGTGACCGCGCTGGTCACTGGCTGGTGGCCGATGACGCGACTGCGCTACGAAAGCGGAATTTCCCCCCCGAGTCCGCTGCCGTGGCTGTGGCTGACGCGCGCAGGCCGGTCGGCAGGGCGCTGGTCGCTGCGGCGCGCCAAGTTCGTTGCCGGGGGCCAGGCTCCTCAGCCTTCCGGAGGCGACGCGCGAGTGGACGGCATCGTGACAGGCCATGCAATGGCCCGCGCTGACGGCCTGCCTCCCTCCAGTTCCGTTCCAGCGGGTGTCGGGCCGTCTGCGACGGGACCAGACACCGCGGGCCCGGTCGGCGAGCCTAACGACTTCAGCTGTGACCTGGTGCTTGCCGACGATCTGCCGGACGGCCTGGTGATCGCCGACCGTAAGGGCAAGGTCACCGTATTCAACCGTGCGGCAGCGCGGCTGACCGGGATCAGCCCGGCGAACGCGCTCGGCCGGGACGTGCGCCAGGTGCTGCCGCTGCGTGACAACGAGGACCGCTGCTGGTGGACTATGTGCCAGCCGTACGGCGGGCTGTCGACGCGGACGCGGCACCCGGAACTCTCGCTGTACCTGCCGGATGCCACCGAGTTGCTAGTCAGCGTCCGGTACGTGCGGACGCCACGCGGCCACGGCCCGCGCGAGGGCTGGTCCCGCGAGCCCGGTGAGGTGCAGCGCCTGGTGATCTCGCTGCGTAGCGCTGAGCAGCGATCGAGACTTGAACGCGGCCGGGCCGACCTGGTGTCGACAGTGGCGCACGAGCTGCGCTCCCCACTGACCAGCGTCAAGGGTTTCACTGCGACCTTGCTGGCCAAGTGGCCGCGGTTCACCGATGACCAGAAGAGGGTCATGCTTGAGACGGTCAATGCCGATGCCGATCGCGTCACCCGCCTGATCACCGAGCTACTGGACGTTTCCAGGATCGAGGCCGGCCGGATCGAGATCCACCGGGAGCTCGTCGACATCCCTGACCGCGTCCTCAAGATCATCAGCGGCCGGGTCGCAGCAGGAGATTCCGCGGACCGGTACCGGATCGACGTCGCGCCCGGATTGCCCGAAGTCTGGCTCGACCGCGACAAGGTCGACCAGATCCTGGCGAACCTTATTGAGAACGCCGTCAGGCACGGGGCTGGTACCGTTACTACCGTGGTGGAGCCAGCGGTCGTGGCAGGGGCTCCTGGCGTGGCCGTAGCGGTCCGCGACCAGGGCCCTGGCATCGCGCCTGAGGTTGCGCCCCGCGTCTTCGCCCGGTTCTGGCGCGCCAAGCGCCGCGGTGGCGCAGGTCTCGGCCTGTTCATCGTCAAGGGCTTGGTGGAGGCGCACGGCGGGGAGATCATCGTGCAGCAGGCACCCGGGGGCGGGGCTGAGTTCCGATTTACCATGCCCGCCGGGACGCCTGAGTTCGGCTAGCCGGCGGGCCTGTTGAGGCTGCCTGTTCTCCAGGCTCCCTGCTGCGGAGCCGGACAATAGCTGCTGGCGGCTGGAGCATGCATACCGGCTCTGGTCGCGCCGGGCATGCGCAACCGGGCTGAGCTGCCACGGATCACCGTGCTGACAGCCTTTCCCAGTGCCACTGACTGCAGGAGATGTCACAGCGATGTCAGCACCGAATAAGGCTTATGACCCCGTGGAGGTGGCCATGCTGTCTCCCGAGGAACTGCAGCGCATGCAGGCTGATGCGCTGGCGGCGATCGCAGACGCTGCCAATCTCGATGAGCTCAAGACTGCCCGGCTCGCCCATTCCGGCGACCGGGCACCGCTAACTCTGGCCAACTCAGAGATCGGAGCGCTGCCGCCGGCCGCACGTGCGGAGGCGGGAAAGCGTGTCGGCGCTGCCCGGGCCGCGATCAAGAATGCCCTGGCGCAGCGCCAGATCGAACTCGAAGCCGAGCGGGACCGCCGCGTCCTCGTGGACGAAGCCGTCGACGTCACTTTGCCCTGGGACCGGCCGAGGTCGGTTGACGGTGCCCGGCACCCGGTCACCACGGTAGGCGAGCGCCTCACCGACGTGTTCGTCAACATGGGGTACGAGGTCGCCGAGGGCCCTGAGGTCGAGGCCGAGTGGTACAACTTCGACGCGCTGAACTTCCCGCCGGACCACCCGGCGAGGGAGATGCAGGACACGATCTTCGTCGCCGGGGCCGAGCCGGGCCAGCGATCCGGGATAGTGATGCGCACGCACACCTCGCCGGTCCAGATCCGCGCGATGTTGTCGCGGCCGCTTCCGCTGTATGTGGTGAGCCCCGGTAAGTGCTACCGCAGTGACGCGCTCGACGCGACGCACAGCCCGGTCTTCCACCAGATCGAGTGCCTGGCCGTCGACGAGGGCCTGACTATGGCGGATCTGCGCGGCGCGATCAACGCGTTCGTCGAGGCGATGTTCGGCGAGGGACTGCAGACCAGGTTGCGGCCCGACTTCTTCCCGTTCACCGAGCCGTCGGCCGACGTGTCGATGCAATGCCATGTCTGTCGCGGGGCATCAGCCAGGCCGGGCGGCGAGCCGTGCCGGGTGTGCCGGTCGCAGGGCTGGATTGAGATCGCCGGCTGCGGAATGGTCAACCCGCGCGTGCTGGTCGCGTGCGGCATCGATCCTGACCGCTACAGCGGCTTCGCATTCGGGCTGGGCATCGACAGGTCCGTCCTGGTCCGGCACGGCGTGGCCGACATCCGGGACACGCTCGAGGGTGACGTGCGGTTCAGCCGCGCATTCGGAATGGAGGCGTGATGCGGCTACCGCTCTCCTGGCTGCTGGAGTACGCGGCCATCGGGCTGTCGCCTGACGATGCCGAGGGCGTCGCGGAGATGGCCCGGCGGCTGACCGCGTGCGGGCTCGAGGTTGAGTCCATCGAGCCGGCCGGCCTCGACATCTCCGGCGTCGTCGTCGCCGAAGTACTCGACGTGGAAGAGCTGACCGGCTTCAACAAGCCGATCAGGTACTGCCAGGTGTCCACCGCCGACGGGCAGCAACGGCACGTCATCTGCGGGGCGCGAAATTTCGTAGCCGGCGACCGGGTCGCGCTGGCGTTGCCAGGTGCGGTGCTGCCAGGCGGATTCGAGATCGGCGCGCGCAAGACCTATGGCCGGGTTTCGGAAGGCATGATCTGCTCGGCGCTGGAGCTAGCTATCGGCGAGGACCACGCCGGCATCATGGTGCTACCCGCGGACGCGCCGCTGGGTGCCGACTTCGTCGCCTACGCAGGGCTGCGTGACGTGGTGTTCGATATCAACGTCACGCCCGACAAGGGTTACGCGTTGTCGGTTCGCGGCGTGGCGCGTGAGCTTGCGATCTCTTACCAGGTGCCGTTCACGGACCCGGCTGACGTGGGACTGCTGCCGGATGTCGCCGCGGCGTCAGCGGAGATTTATCCGGCTGGCATCGAGGACTTCACTGCCTGCGACCGGATCGTGCTGCGCGAAGTGCGCGGCATCGACCCGGCTACGCCGACGCCACTGGCTATGAAGATCAGGCTGGCTAGGGCGGGTCAGCGGTCTGTCTCCCTGGCTGTCGACGTCACCAATTACCTGATGCTCGAGCTGGGACAGCCACTGCATGCGTTCGACAGGTCACGGCTGCACGGGCCGATCCGAGTCCGGCGCGCTCAGCCGGGGGAGAAGCTGGAGACCCTCGATCACGTGGTCCGGACACTGGATCCCGAGGACATCGTGATCGCCGATGAATCGGGCCCGATTTCGCTGGCGGGCACCATGGGCGGAGTCGAGAGCGAGGTGTCGGACTCCTCGCACGATCTGGTTATCGAGGCCGCGCACTTCTCCGCACGCGGCATCGCCCGGATGAGCAGACGGCACAAGCTCGGCTCCGAGGCATCGGCGAGGTTCGAACGCGGCGTGGATCCGGAATTGCCACCCCGCGCGTCCGCCAGGGCTACCACGATGCTGGCGGCGCTCGGCGGCGGCACCGTCGTGCCCGGAATGTCGTACGCTGCCGCTCCGATCGAGCCTGTCCGGATCTCGATGGCGGCGGATTACCCGGATCAGGTGGCCGGCCTGGTGTACGGGCTGGAGACGGTGCAGAAGCGGCTGCGCGAGGTCGGCTGCACGGTCGCGCGCGAGCCGGGCTCAGCGCCAGACCAGCCTGACGCTGCCGCAGAAGCAACCGGTACGGGCGACGGCGACGCCGACGCGGGCGGGCTCGAAGGCGGGCAGGCAGGCCTCGCCATCGGCTACCTGGCCAGTGCTCACCTGGCCAGTGCTCAACCGACTGGCGGACAGGCTCAGCTGAACCACGGTAGTCACAACCACGAGCATCACAACCACGGGCGGCACGACCGGCCCGGCCTGACGCTGCTCGTCACGCCGCCATCCTGGCGGCCTGACCTGACCGACCCGGCCGACCTGGCCGAGGAAGTCATCCGGCTCGAGGGCTACCAGAACATCCCGGTCCGGGCTATCCGCGCGGTAGGCGGCCGGGGGCTGACAGGCCGGCAGCGGCTGCGCCGGACCGTGAGCCGCGCGCTGGCCTACGACGGCTACGTCGAGGTGATCTGCTCGCCGTTCACGTCCGTGCCGGATTTCGACAGGCTGCAGCTAGCCGCCGACGACACGCGCCGGCAAGCGGTGCGACTGGCCAACCCGCTCAGCGAAGACGAGCCGCTGATGCGCACCACGCTGCTGCCGGGCCTGTTCCGCACGCTCGCCCGGAACCTCGGGCGCGGCTTCAGCGACGTGTCACTGTACGAGTTCGGCATGATCTTCCGGCCGCGGCCGGATGGCCCTCGGATCGCGCCCATCCTGCCGGTCGACCGTGCTCCGACTGATGATGAGATCGCGCGCCTCGCCGCGGCGCTGCCTGACCAGCCGCTGCACGTCGGCGCTGTGATGACTGGCAATGCCGAGCCGGCCAGCTACTCGGGTCCGGGCCGCCCGGCCGGCTGGCAGGACGCGATCGAGGCGGCCAGGCTCGTGCTGCGCACCAGCCGGCTCGGGTTCGATGTCCGGGCAGATCAGCGCGAGCCCTGGCACCCGGGCCGGTGCGCCGCCATCTTCGTCCGTGGCGAGCAGGGCCAGGAGTGGCTGGCCGGCTATGCCGGCGAGCTGCATCCGCGAGTGATCACCGCGTTCGGCCTGCCGGCCAGGACAGCTGCGGTGGAGCTTGACTTGTCGGTGATCGAGACTGCCTCGGCTGAGGTCGGGCCGGTTCAGGCGCCGTCGCTATCCAGCTACCCTCTCGCCGTGCAGGACGTGGCACTGGTGGTACCGCAGGTTGTTCCGGCCGCGGACGTCGAGCGGGCCCTCGTGGCGGGCGCGGGCGCATCCGGCGACGTGCAGCTGGAATCGCTGAGTCTGTTCGACGTCTACACCGGCGACCAGATCGGTGAGGGGCGCAAGTCGCTTGCCTACACATTGAGGTTCCGGGCGCCTGACCGGACGCTGACCGCGGAAGAGGTCAGCGTGGTCAGGGACGCCGCCGTGGCCGAGGCGGCCAGGCAGACCGGAGCGATGCTGCGCGGCGGCTGATCCCCGGGGCTGGCGTACGGCCTGGCGCCTCTGGTGTCCGATTCTCACCGTTAGCGAGATCTGCACCACCCGCCCTCCATGATCGATGTGACTTGGCTGTTGCTATAGCAACAGCCAAGTCACATTCATTCAAGATCATCGTGAGGATTGCGGTGTGGCGACCAGTTGAACAAGCCCTGCATGAACTCCGGTGGCCTGGCCGGGCGCCGATCCCGCGGTCCTACAGCCCGCCTGTCATTGACATTTCAAGCTAAATCTGATTTTGTCCCCCTGACTACTATCTATACACAGGGGAATCCGTGATCAAACTTGCTTCGCGCGGCGCTGCAGTCGTGGTGGCCGGCAGCGCGCTCGCGCTCGCCGGCAGCCTGCTACCGGCGCAGGCCGCGACGAGCGGCTGGCGGATCGACGCCACATATGCGGTCAGCGGCAGCGCCAATATCTACACCAGCGTGTCGGCGATGGGCCCGGCTGACGCCTGGGCGACCGGCCTGCTCGGCAAGACCAAGGGCAACTCGCCACCGCAGGTCGTTATCAGGCACTGGACTGGCAAGACCTGGCGACTGGTCAAGCTGCCCGCAAAGGTCGCCAGAGCGTGGGCCAAGACCGATCCGTTCTTCTCCCAGGTTGGCGTGGTATCCGCCAGCAATCTCTGGGTCTTCGGCGGTCTCGGCGGCAGCTACCTTCGGCTGAGCGACGGCAAATGGACCATCGAGCGGCTGCCCGGCGGCGGCAGCGTCACCTCTGGCGCACTGGTCCAGATCGATGCCGTCAAGGTGTTCAGTGGCACCAACGCGTGGGCATTCGGGGAGCGAGACTCGTTGTCCGGCTCGCAGGAAGTCTCCGCGCCGTATGCCGCGCACTACAACGGCCACAAGTGGTCGAGGGTGAGTGTGCCCGGCAGCGGTGCCATCACGGCAGTGGGCGCGACGTCATCAGCTGAGATCTGGGCTGTCGAGGGTGGCCTGACTGAGCTGGGCGAACCGATCTCGTCCGGCCCCACCCCGCCTGTGGTGCTGCAGTGGACAGCCACTTCCGGCTGGCAGAACGCGGCTGATCAGCCGTCCCTGGCGGCCAGCGACCAGCTGACCAGTGTCGTGGCCGAGCCGGACGGAGACGTCTGGCTGGGTGGCTCAGCGAAAAACAAGGCGAAGGGAACGACCCCGCTTGCCGCTGACTGGAACGGGACCAACTGGTCGGTCTCGGATCTGCCCATGAAGGCCTCGAAGACGGACTGGCAACTCACCGCCATGACGCCGGACGGGTCCGGCGGCGTCTGGGCAATTGCCCAGGCAGGCACTGGCCCTTCGGGCCGGATCTGGCACTTCTCTGGCACTCGCTGGTCGCAGGTCAGCCCGGCCTTCGGCAAGCGCGGGTGGGCACTTGAGGCGCTGGCGCTGGTACCGGGCACCCACTCGGTCTGGGGCGTCGGCGCGGTTGAGGTCGGAAAGTCGGGCGCAGATGGGCTGATCGCAGTAGATGGTCCGCTACCGCGCTAACTAGCTGACATGGGTGCCGGATTGGCGGGCCTGGGAAGCCCCCGCCAATCCGGCGTCCATAGAAGCGTCATCGACGGCGCGGGCCGTCCGTCTGAGCCAGTGCCGTCAGCTCGACGAGGTCTTCAGGATCTCCAGGATCTCGGTGCCCTTCTTGGCGCACTTCGAGGTATCGCCGGTCTTCAGCAACTGTGGCGTGGCAAAGCCCTGACAGGTCCAGCCCTTGACGGTGACCGGGCCGCCGCCGCCGTTGCCGGGAGCGTCGCCGGCTTTGATCGCCGTCGCATAGCTTGCTTCCACCGCCATGGCGGTCTGGCAGGTCACCGTGCCGCGGTAGATCTCGACCTCCACTGGCACATTGGCCGCCGTCCGGCTGGTGCCGCAGTCCTGGACGCTCGCAGCGTTCGACTTCGCGCCACCGCAACCGCCGAGCACCAGGGCCCCGCCAACGACCACGGCCGCGAGGCTGAGCGACGCGGCTAGCCGCTGGCTAGCGCCGCCTGTCTGCCAGACGCGCATGGGGTCAAATCTCCCTTCCGGCGCCCATCATGCCGCCTGCATAGCTATTGCCGGACCTGGATCGCAGATCTCGACGCGGGTTTCCCCGCGGTTGCATAATCAATCACATATCTGCATAATGATTCAGGGCAGCACCGCCGATACAGGCACCGCTGAGATGAGCCCGCGGCGACAGTCGCCGGCCTGCACGAAAACGCTGGAGGGCGGAGCATGGGCGCGCGGGTAGCGGTGGCCGGCGCGAGCGGGTACGCAGGAGGGGAACTGCTGAGGCTGCTGGCCGGACATCCCGGCCTCGAAGTCGCGGCAGTGACGGCAGGGGCGAGCGCCGGCAAGACGGTCGCGGAACTGCACCCGCAGCTCGCCGGGGCACCCGGCATCGCGCAGCTGACCCTCCAGCCGAACGATCCGGCTGCGTTCGGCGGCTGCGACCTGATCTTCCTTGCGCTTCCGGCCGGCGAGTCCGCGGCGGTCGCGAACGCCGTGCCCGGTGACGTCAAGATTGTGGACCTCGGCCCGGACTTCCGGCTGGCCGAGCCGGCCGCGTGGGAACGCCACTACACCAGCCCGCACGCAGGCCGCTGGGTCACCGGGCTACCCGAGCTACCCGGCGCCCGCGGCGCCATCCAGGCCTCCAGAAGCGTCGCCGCTCCCGGCTGCTATGCGACGGCAGCGATACTCGCGCTGGTACCGCTGGCCGCTGAAGGTCTCATCGACCCTGGTGATGTCGTGGTCGTCGCGGCATCCGGCACGTCGGGAGCGGGCCGGTCGCTTCGGACCGACCTGCTCGGCAGCGAGGTGATCGGATCGGCGTCCGCCTACGCGGCGGGCGGCGCGCACCGGCACACTCCGGAGATCGAGCAGGCGCTCGCTGAGGCTGCCGCGCGCAGCCGGGCTGCTGACGTTGATGTCGAGCCCGTTTCCGTAGTTAGGGTGAACTTCACCCCGGTGCTCGCGCCGATGTCTCGCGGCATCCTGGCGACCTGCACGGCGAGGTTGACCGCGCCGGCGCTGACGAGCGGCGAGCTGCGCCAGGCCATCGCCGAAACTTACGCGGGCGAGCCGTTCATCACCCTGCTCCCGGTCGGCAGCTGGCCCGCCACCGCGTCGGTAGCCGGGTCCAACGGCGTGCACCTGCAGGCCGCTGCGGACGAGCGGGCCGGCCGCGCCGTCGTCGTTGCCGCTATCGACAATCTCGGCAAGGGCGCCGCCGGGCAGGCGATCCAGGACGCGAACCTCATGCTCGGCCTGCCCGAGACGGCGGGCCTGACTGCAATCGGAGTGGCCCCATGAGCGTCACCAGCCCGCTCGGTTTCCGCGCCGCAGGCGTCGCAGCCGGGATCAAGGAATCAGGCCTTGCTGACGTGGCCGTCGTCATCAACGACGGTCCTAGCGCGGCGGCGGCCGGCGTGTTCACCGCCAACCGCGTGAAAGCAGCGCCGGTGCAGTGGAGCCAGCAGGTGCTCGCAGGCGGGCGCGTCCGCGCAGTCGCGCTGAACTCGGGCGGCGCGAACGCGTGCACCGGGCCAGCCGGGTTCCAGGACACTCATCGCACGGCCGAGCATCTGGCCGCGCTGCTCGATACCGGCGCCGCGGACATCGCGATCTGCTCGACCGGGCTGATCGGCGACCGGCTGCCGCTGGCCAGATTGCTGGCCGGGGTGACCAGCGCGACCGGGCAAGCCAGCGCGGACGGCGGCCTCGCGGCAGCCGACGCGATCCGGACGACCGACACCGTGCCGAAGACCGTCAGCCTGGCCGGGACCGGCTACCACATCGGCGGCATGGCGAAGGGCGCTGCCATGCTGGCGCCTGCCCTGGCCACCATGCTCGTCGTGCTGACGACGGACGCCGACACGCCGCCATCCGGTCTCGACGCCGCGCTGCGCGTCGCCACGGCGAGCACTTTCGACCGGCTCGACACCGACGGCTGCATGTCGACCAATGACACGGTCCTGCTGCTGGCCAGCGGTGCGAGCGGCGTCACTCCGGACGCGGCGGAGTTCACCGCGCTGCTGACCGCCGCGTGCGCGGATCTGGCCACCCAGATGCAGGCCGACGCCGAGGGTGCGAGCAAGGCCATCACGATTGAGGTGACCGGCGCCGCCAGCGAGGCCGACGCGGTCGAGGTGGGCCGCGCGATCGCCCGCTGCAACCTGCTCAAGTGCGCGATCCACGGTGAGGATCCGAACTGGGGCCGGGTGCTGGCGGCTGTCGGTACCACGCGCGCTGCGTTCGAGCCGGACCAGCTGAGCGTCGCGATCAACGGCGTCTGGGTGTGCAAGTCCGGCGCGCCCGGCGAGGACCGCTCGGCAGTGGACCTGCGGCCGCGGGAGGTCACGATTACCGTCGACCTGGCGGCCGGTTCCCTCGCCGCGGCGATCAAGACGACCGATCTCACCGCCGCGTACGTGCACGAGAATTCGGCGTACTCGACATGAAAAACCTTCATGCGGGAAACGAGGCCGTCACAAAGGCAGCCGCCCTCATCGAAGCGCTGCCGTGGCTCGAACGCTTCCATGGCGCAACTGTCGTGCTGAAGTACGGCGGCAATGCGATGACCGACGAAGGCCTGCGGCGCTCGTTCGCGCAAGACGTGGTGTTCCTGCGGTACGCCGGGCTGCTTCCCGTTGTCGTGCATGGCGGCGGCCCGCAGATCAACGCTCACCTCGACCGGCTGGGGCTGCAGTCGACCTTCAGGGCCGGGCTTCGCGTGACCACGCCAGAAACCATGGATGTCGTCCGCATGGTGCTCACCGGGCAGGTCAACCGGGAGATCGTCGGGCTGATTAACGAGCACGGGCCGTTCGCTGTCGGGATGTCCGGCGAGGACGCGCACCTGCTGACGGCCCGCCGGGTGCAGGCGGAGGTCGACGGGGAACTGGTCGACATCGGGGAGGTCGGCGAGGTCGAGTCGGTGAACCCGGGCGCGGTCATGGCCCTGCTCGCGGACGGCCGGATCCCGGTCATTTCGAGTGTCGCGCGGAGCGCGGAAAACGGCGTGCTGAACGTGAACGCTGACACCGCTGCTGCGGCCCTGGCGATCGAGCTTCGCGCCGCGAAGCTGGTGCTGCTGACCGATGTGGCCGGGCTGTACCCGAACTGGTCCGGCGCCGACGCCGCCAGCGCTGCGCAAGCCAGGCCGTTCAGCCAGCTAACCGCCGACGAACTCGCGGCGCTGATGCCGGGCCTGTCGGACGGCATGATCCCGAAGATGGCCGCCTGCCTGGCGGCCGTGAGCGGTGGCGTACCGCAAGCGCACGTGCTAGACGGCCGGCTACCGCACGCGATCCTGCTGGAGATCTTCACCGACTCCGGGATCGGAACCATGGTTGTCCCGAATTCGAGCCCTGGAGTGAGCCATGTCAGCAACTGAGCTACTGCAAGACCGGTACGGCCACGTGATGATGCTCACCTACGGGATGCCGCCGGTGGCACTGGCCAGCGGCAGCGGTTGCACCGTCATCGACGTGGACGGCAACAGCTACCTCGATCTGATCGGCGGCATCGCGGTCAGCGCGCTCGGGCACGCTCATCCGGCCATCGTCGAGGCGGTCAGCAAGCAGGTTGCCACGCTCGCGCACACCTCGAACCTGTTCTTGCACCAGCGGCAGGTGGAACTGGCTGAGCGGCTGATCGGGCTGCTTGGCACCGACGGTCGCGTGTTCCTGGCCAACTCGGGAACTGAGGCGAACGAGGCGGCACTCAAGCTGGTGCGCAAAGCGCAGGGGCCAGGCCGGCCGGTAATCGTGGCTGCCGAGCACAGCTTCCACGGGCGGACCATGGGCGCGCTGAGCCTGACCGGAAAGAGCTCCATCCGCGAGCCGTTCCAGCCGTTCGGGGTCGAGGTCCGGTTCGTGCCGTACGGGGACGTGGCCGCGCTTGAGAATGCGGTGGGCTCGGACTGCGCCGCGGTATTCCTCGAGCCGGCGCTCGGCGAGGGCGGCGTCGTGCCCGCTCCGGCCGGCTACCTGAAGGCCGCACGCGAGACCTGTAACCATGCTGGCGCGCTGCTGGTGCTGGACGAGATCCAGAGCGGCATCGGCAGGACCGGCGAGTGGTTCGCGCATCAGCGGGACGGGGTCACCCCGGACGTGCTCACGCTCGCGAAAGGTCTCGGCGGCGGACTGCCGATCGGTGCCTGCATCGGCATCGGCCGGTACGGCTCGGTGCTGGAGAAGGGCGATCACGGCAGCACGTTCGGCGGCAACCCGGTCGCCTGCGCGGCGGCCCTGGCGGTGCTGGACACCATCGAACGAGACGGCTTGCTCGCGCACGTGACCACGGTGGGCGCGCAACTGGCCGCTGGCATCGAGGGCATCGGGCACCCGCTGGTGGCCGGCGTCCGCGGCAGCGGCCTCTGGCTCGCGATCGCGCTGACCGGTGTCGCGGCGACCGCGGTTGCCGCGACCGCGCAGCGACAGGGATTCCTGGTAAACGCCGTTCAGCCGGACGCCGTGCGTCTTGCCCCGCCGCTGATCCTGTCGGCAGCGGAAGCCGCTTCGTTCACCGCCGCGCTGCCCGCCGTCCTCGATGCGGCCAGCGTCGTACTAGCCGGGCAGGAACCGTCATGACCGGACCGGCGGGCGGCGCGGTGTTTGCTGCCGTCCGGCATTTCACCAGGGACGACGACCTGTCGCCGGCCGAGCAGGCAGACGTGCTGAGCCTTGCTGCCGACCTCAAGGCAGACCGACTCGGCCGGCAGCCGCTAGCCGGTCCGCGCACGGTCGCGGTCCTGTTCGACAAGCCGTCGCTGCGTACCAGGGTCTCGTTCGCTGTCGGCGTGGCCGAACTCGGCGGCTTCCCGCTAGTGATCGACGCGCAGGGGACGCACGCCGGACGTGGCGAGTCACTCCAGGACATGGCGAGGGTTCTAGCCAGTCAGGTAGCCGCGATCGCGTGGCGCACGTTCAGCCAGGCCGACATGGAGGCGATGGCGGCCGCAAGCAGCGTCCCGGTGATCAATGCACTGACTGACCGGTTCCATCCGTGCCAGGTACTCGCGGACTTGCTGACAATCCGGTCTGCCTACGGCAAGCTCAGCGGCCTCACGCTTACCTTCCTCGGCGACGGCTCGTCCAACATGGCGCATTCCTACCTGCTCGGCGGCGCCACTGCCGGACTGCATGTGCGGATCTGCGCACCGGAGGCGTACTGGCCAGCCGCGGACGTGCTCGCAGCGGCTGCGGCACTGGCCGAACGCACCGGCGGCTCGGTAACGATCACCGCCGACCCGCTGGACGCCTGCAAGGGCGCCGACGTGCTGGCGACCGACGTATGGACGTCGATGGGGCAGGAAGGACAAGAGCGCACCCGCACCGGCGCGATGAACGCCTATCAGCTCGACGCCGCGAAACTGGCGCTGGCGAGTCCCGACTGCCGGGTGCTGCACTGCCTGCCGGCGCACCGCGGCGAGGAGATCGCCGCCGAGGTGATCGACGGGCCAGCCAGCCTGGTCTTCGAGCAGGCCGAGAACCGGCTGCACGCGCAGAAAGCGCTGCTGTGCTTCTTGCTGACCGGGTCATCCGGCTGGCCACCTGGCGGGTCGCGATGAACACCAGCCCGCTGACGAAGGCGGCCAGGCACGCGCAGATCGCCGCGATCCTCGGCCAGAAGTCGGTCCCGGTGCATTCCCAGGAGCAGCTAGCTGAGCTGCTGACCGAGCGCGGCGTGCGGGTCACCCAGGCAACGCTGTCACGCGATCTCGACGAACTCGGCGCGGTGCGGCTGCGCGGGTCAGGCGGTGCGCTGATGTACGCACTGCCCGGTGAACCCGGCCCTGGCGGGCTGTCCGCGGCCTGGGCAGCGTGCTGGCCGGCGGTCCGTTCGCCCCGTCGGCCGCCGACCCGGCTACCCGGCTGGCGAGGCTGGCCGCCGAACTGCTGATGTCCGCGGAAGCCAGCGCCAACCTCGTGGTGCTGCGAACTCCGGCCGGGGCGGCCCAGTTGCTCGCCTCGGCCATCGACCACGCGCGCTGGCCAGCCGTCCTCGGCACGGTGGGCGGCGACGACACAGTGCTTGTCATCGCGCGCGACCCGGACGGCGGCGCTGAGCTGGCCCAGGAACTGCTGCGGCTGGCCGAGCGGGCAAGCTCGGCGACCAGCCGTCAGTGAACAGCGGGCCGAAAGTGAACCAGATGCCGGTGACGGCAACAACTTCTGACAACAGACAGGCAGGTATTCCGGTGACAGACAGAGTGGTCCTCGCCTACTCCGGCGGGCTGGACACGTCCGTGGCGATCGGCTGGATCGCGGAACAGACCGGGGCAGAGGTCATCGCGCTCGCGGTCGACGTCGGCCAAGGCGGGGAGGACCTGGAAACCATCAGGAAGCGCGCGCTCGCGTGCGGCGCCGCTGCCGCCGAAGTCGTAGACGCGCGCGATGAGTTCGCCGCCGAGTACTGCATGCCGGCCTTGCTGGCCAACGCTCGCTACATGGAGCGCTACCCGCTGGTGTCGGCGCTCTCCCGGCCGCTGATCGTCAAGCACCTGGCCAGGGTCGCACTCGAGAGGGGTGCGGGCCTGGTCGCGCACGGCTGCACCGGCAAAGGGAACGACCAGGTCAGGTTCGAGGCCGGGCTCGCCGCGCTCGCCCCGGACGTGCGGGTCACCGCCCCGGTCCGCGACTCAGGCATGACCAGGGACAAGGCCATCGCGTTCGCGGCCGAGAAGGGCCTGCCGATCAACGTGACCTCGCGTTCGCCGTACTCGATCGACCAGAACGTCTGGGGCCGCAGCTGCGAGACCGGTCACCTGGAGGACATCTGGAACGCGCCGCAGGCGGACGTCTACGGCTACACCAGCGACCCGGCAGCCGGCCTGCCCGCCGAGGAGATCGTCATCAGCTTCGTCAGCGGGCTGCCGGTCGCGCTGAACGGCAGCGGCGCTGACGCCGCTGCAGATGATCACCGAGCTGAACCGGATCGCCGGGGCGCACGGGGTCGGCCGGATCGACATGGTCGAAGACCGCCTGGTCGGGATCAAGAGCCGGGAGATCTACGAGGCGCCCGGCGCCATGGTGCTGATCGCCGCGCACTCGGAGCTGGAGAGCGTGTGCGTGGAGCGTGACCTGGCCCGGTTCAAGCGGCAGGCCGAGCAGCGCTGGACCGAGCTGGTCTACGACGGTCTGTGGTTCTCTCCGCTGAAGCAGGCGCTGGACGCCTTCATGACCGAGGCGTCGCGGCACGTCACCGGCGACATCCGGCTGACCCTGCAAGGCGGCCGGGCGGTGGTGACCGGGCGGCGCAGTCCCGCCGCGCTCTACGACTACTCGCTGGCCACCTACGATACGGGCGACATGTTCGACCAGCAGCTGGCCAAGGGCTTCATCGAGCTGTTCGGGCTGCCGGCCAAGATAGCGGCGGACCGGGACCGCAAGCTGGCCGGCTAGCCTTCCGCTCGCGACGACGATCGGAGACTCGGGAGACTGAGCGTGACATCTGAGGCAGGGACGCCAGAACCGGAGCCAGCGACCGGCGGACCGGTGCGGCTGTGGGGTGGCCGCTTCGAATCCGGCCCGGCGGAAGCGCTGGCCCGGCTGTCGGTGAGCGTTCAGTTCGACTGGCGGCTGGCGCGCTACGACTTGCTGGCGTCGGCCGCGCACGCGCGCGTGCTGCACAAGGCGGGCCTCCTCACCGATACCGAGGCAGCCCGGATGCTGACCGCGCTGGACGATCTAGGCCGCGCTTGCCAGGCCGGCACGTTCCGGCCGTCGGCGGCGGACGAGGACGTGCACACGGCGCTCGAACGGGGCCTGCTGGAGCGGGTCGGCCAGCTCGGCGGCAAGCTGCGCGCCGGGCGCAGCCGCAACGACCAGGTCGCCACCGACCTGCGGCTGTACCTGCGCGACCACGCGCGGATCGTGACGGCGCGGCTGACCGAGCTCGAGCTGGCCCTGATCGAGCAGGCCGAGCGGCACCCGGACACCCCGGTGCCCGGCATGACGCACCTGCAGCACGCTCAGCCGGTCCTGCTGGCGCACCAGTTGCTCGCGCACGTGCACGCGTTCGCCAGGGACGCCAGCCGGCTGCGTGACTGGGACGCGCGGGCCGCGGTCAGCCCGCTCGGAGCCGGCGCGCTGGCCGGCTCGTCACTGCCGCTCGACCCGGACGCGGTAGCGGCCGAGCTCGGTTTCGCCAGCGCCGCGGACAACTCCATGGACGCGGTCAGCGACCGCGACTTCGCGGCCGAGTTCTGCTTCATCGCTGCGCTGCTCGGCGTGCACCTGTCCCGGCTGGGGGAGGAGGTCGTGCTGTGGGCGTCACACGAGTTCGGCTGGGTCGAGATCGACGACGCGTTCGCGACCGGCTCATCGATCATGCCGCAGAAGAAGAACCCGGACGTCGCCGAGCTGGCCCGCGGCAAAGCGGGCCGGCTGATCGGCAACCTCACCGGGTTGCTGGCCACTCTGAAGGGGCTGCCGCTGTCCTACAACCGGGACCTGCAGGAGGACAAGGAGCCGGTCTTCGACGCGGTCGATACGCTGCTGACGGTGCTGCCGGCGATGGCCGGGCTGATTGGCACGCTCCGGTTCCACACCGAGCGGCTGCAGGCCACCGCGGCGGCTGGCCACGCTCTCGCGACTGACCTGGCCGAGCTGCTGGTGCGGCGGGGTACTGCCTTCCGCGAGGCGCACGAGGTCGTCGGGCACCTGGTCATCTGGTGCCAGGTCCACGACTGCGAGCTGGCGGCCGTCAGCGACGAGGACCTGGAGAAGATTTCGCCGCTGCTCACGCCGGACGTCCGGGACGTGCTCACGGTGCGGGGCGCGATCGCGGCCAGGGCGAGCCGGGGAGGCACCGCGCCCGCACGAGTGGCCGAGCAGCTCACCCGGCTGCGCGCGGATGTGCAGGACCAGGCCGCCTGGGCCGCTGGCAGTTAGCCGGCATGGCGGGCGCCGTGGGCGGTCGGCAGTAGCGGCTACTTCATTGTCACGACGCCGAATGGCCGTGGCGTGATCGCCATCAACGGGCCGCTGCCCGGTTAGCCGGCTAGCCGGTCACGCGGCCGGTCTGGTGCATCGTTGACTGACTCGCCCGGACAGGGTTAGCGTGACGGAACCTTGATCACGACCGGCGCGATAGCCGGCGTCGCAACCACTGGCGGGTTGGCAATGCCTGATGTGGTGACGTTCGGCGAGTCGATGGCGCTGTTCCGGACCGACCCGGCCGAGTCGCTGCGCACCGCGCACCGGTTCAGCAGGTCAATCGCCGGCGCCGAATCGAACGTCGCGATCGGCTTGTCCCGGCTCGGCTTCGAGGCTGGCTGGTTTGGCCGGGTTGGCGATGACCCCCTCGGGCTCGGCATCCTTGACACACTGCGGGGCGAGGGCGTCGACGTGAGCCGAGCAGTTGTCGACGATGCTGCGCCAACCGGCGTCCTGGTCAGGGACACCCACGCCGAGCGCCGCATCGACGTCGTCTACGCGCGGGCCGGGTCGGCCGGCAGCCGGCTAAGCCCGTCCGACCTCGACGAGAAGTACCTAATCTCGGCCCGGGTACTGCACGTCACCGGGATCACACCGGCGCTGAGCCAGTCGGCGCGCGAGGCCGACGGCGGCCGCAGTGAGGCTCGCCGCGGACGCCGGCTTGACCGTGTGCTTCGACCCGAACGTGCGGCGGCGCCTCTGGCCCGACATGGCGAAGCGCGGCGTACCTTGCTTCCGCTCATCGAGCGGTCGCAGATCGTACTGCTCGGGCATGCGGAGGCAAGGCTGCTGACCGGTCAGGAGGATCCGGCAGCGGCGGCACAGTGGCTGGCCCAGCGTGGCGTGACGACCGTCGCCGTCAAGCTGGGCGCGGAGGGCGCGCTGGGCCTGCACGACGGCGGGAGCTATCACGGCGCTGCGCTCCAGGTCCATCCGGCTGACCCGATTGGCGCCGGGGATGCGTTCGACGCAGGCTTCTTGTCGGCGTGGCTGCGCGGACTGGCCATGCCAGATTGCGTCGATGAGGGCAACCTGGCCGCCGGCCTGAGCGTCCAGGTCTGCGGTGACATCGAAGGCTTGCCGTACCGGCGCGAGATGGATGAGCGCCGCGCCAACAACCTCGAGGCAAATCGCTAGCGGACGGCCGTCGCGACGTCGGGCCTGCGATACGACGAAATTCTGCTTGACAGGAACCCATCCAGCGCGGTCCCATTAGAGGAAAGCTATTCCGTCATCCGGAACGGCATTCTGGCGGTGCCAATGGCGCAGGCGCAGATGTCAGCCGAAGCCTTCAGCGATCTGTTTGGCGAGTTGCGCACCTGGGGTGCTTGGGGCGCCGACGACGTCCAGGGCGCCCTTAACTACATCGGGCCCGACCAGGTGCGAAGAGCAGCAGGACTGGTCAGCTCCGGCCGGACGGTTGGTCTCGGCCACCCGCTCGACACCGCGGTCGGCCCGGACAACCCGAGACCTGTCGTGCACACCATGACCGACATCCCAGCGGAGTTTCCGGCTGGCGGGACAGCCTTCGCGTGTGACTCCTTCAGCGTTGCGTGTCACGGCGATGCGCATAGTCACATCGACGCGCTGTGCCACGTTGCGTTCCGTGGTTCGCTCTATAACGGTGTGCCGGCGGATTCGGTGACGGCAACCGGGGCGAGCACCCTCGGCGCAGAGAACCTGCAGGAATGGGATCGTCGGACGCGGTGTCCTGCTCGACATTCCGCGCCGCCAGGCGGGTGGCCTGGCTCGAGCCGGGCGACGTGATTTCTACCGGAGACCTGCTCGCCGCCGAGGAGGCGGAGGGCGTCCGGGTCGGTGCCGGCGACGTCTTGCTCTGCCGCACCGGACATCAGCGAAGACGACGCGAGCGTGGCGCCTGGGACGCAGCGCAGCTAAAGACCGGACTTGACCCGCGAGCAATGACCTGGGTTCGCGACCGCCAGGTCGCTGCCATGGGCTGCGACGGCGACAGCGACACCGCGCCGAGTGTGGTCGAGCAAGTCGACTGTCCGGTGCACGTGCTGGCCATGTGCGCGATGGGGATCGTGCTTATGGACTGCCTCAACCTTGACGACCTGGCACAGGCATGTACCGAGGAAAGGCGGTGGGAATTCCTGCTCACGGTGGCCCCGCTCGTGCTGAGTCGAGGCACCGGAACGCCAGTCAATCCCATCGCAGTGTTCTGAGAATCCTGGCGCTGGCCGGCGCGGCGCCGTAAACAGCCCCTAGGTGGCTGGTGTTAAAGGGGTTCATTGTGCGGCCGGCCTGGCCGCTGCTGATCCTGGACTGCTCTGCTTGGCTGGCTGGGCGGCTGTTTTGGGAGGCGCAGGCTGGTGCCCTGCAGAGGCCAGGCTGGCGCTGATGCCCTGCCGTGCGGCGAGGCTCCAGGGGGACCTGGCCGGTTAGCTCGATAGCCTCAGCTGGTCACAACCCAGGTACCGCGGTCGCATGCCACGCCGAGCACGCCGAGCCTGGCGAGGTTGACCGCAGCGGCGAGCAGCGCGAAATCAGCGGCGACCCTGGCCTGGCCGCGGACCCGGGCACGTCGCCCGCCGTGGCGCCGCCGCATGAGATGGCCGATCTTGCGCTCGACCTTGGGCCGGGTTGCCCGGTAGCCGGCTTTCCAGGCCGGGTCTGCCTGACAGATCCGGGCGGCGGCCAGCCGTGCCTCGTACGGGCCGAAGGTGATCGTGCGGCCATAGGGCGCGGTCGTGCACTGCGCCGCGAGCGGGCAGGTACGGCAGGCCGCGCCGAAGCTGGCCGCGCCGGCCTGACGCCCGCTGCGGGCGCGGATGACCGCGGTGATGCCCGCGGGACACCTGACGGTCCCGGCGTGCAGGTCGATGACGAAGCGGTCCTTGGGGAAGTGGCCCTTCGGCGCAGGCGGCGGCTGCACCTTGATGCCGGCGTGCAGGCCGGCCTGTTCCACCGTTTCCAGGAGCTCACCCGAACCGTAAGCGGCATCACCGTAGACCGCCGGCTGGTCCTGGCCCGTTGTGCCGCCCTGACCGGCGGCCAGCAGGTCAGCAAGCAGGCCGACGGCCGCCTCGGCGTCCCCGCTGTTGCCCGGCGTGACGGCGGTAGCGGTGATGATCTCAGAATCCGGGTCGACCGCGATGTGCCCTTTGTAGCCGTCGAAACCGCGGGCGGCGGTCTTCCGCCCGTGCCGGGCCTGCGGGTCGACGGCCGAGATGACCCGGTCCGCGGCAACCCGCCGGGCGATCCGGAACACCCCGCCGGCGTCTTGTTCCAGGTCCTGCCCGGTCACCGTGGCCAGCAGCTCCGCCGCCTGCCCGGCTGCCGGGTCCAGCTCCCTCCCGTCCAGGGCAGCCAGCAGCGCCCGGGCGTCTTTGGCGAGCGCGTCCACCAGCTCCTCGCGGGCTGCCGGGTCGTCGTAATCGCACGCCGGCTTGCCCGCGCTCACGTAATCGTCGTCACGGGCCAGCGCTCCGCGGAGCTGCACGGCCAGCTGGCCGGCACAGGCCTTCAGCAGCCCCCGGATCGCCGACCGGACCAGCGTGACGGTGTCCATCGTCGCCACCGCGTCATACAACGGGGTGGAATCCAGCACCCGCCGCCGCCCCAGCAACCCCGCCTGCCGGCCCGCCTCTAAGGTCACCGCGAAGATGCGGTCCGGGCGCGCCGAGCGGGCCAGCCGGGCCCGCATGTCCACCAGCACCGTGTGCACGAACCCCGGGTAATCGAAGTCCAGGCCGCCGCACGCATACTTCCACCGGGCGTCAAAGCTGAACCGGTCCGCCGCCTCACGATCCGACAGGCCCTCGATCCGCTGCAACACCATCACCACCGCCACGATCATCGGCGGCACCGACCGGCGGCCCACGTCATCAAACAAGTCAGCGAACATCTCATCCGGGAACAGCGCGAAGCACTCCCGGTGCAAGATCCCGTAAATCGACCCTGGCGCAACTCGCCCGTCACAGTACGCCGCCGTGGTGCGGAACAAGTCAGCCTGCCCTGGCGTCCGGCCCAGCGTCATCTGCCACCCCGCGAGATAGTCCTGCACCCACGCCAATTCTCCCGGAATGATCAACTAACCACGCTGACCGCCACGCGAAAAACACCAGCCACCTAGGGCCTGCCCACTTGGGAGGAAGGCAGATGGCGTGTTCCCCTACTTAACACTGGCGTGGCTGGTCACTGGCGCCTCGGTGGTCATCTTCGCGCCGAATCTGGCCAAGAAGATGGGCGACGGCCTGACCCGCACGCTCGGGATACCAGAGGTAGGCGGTCCGCACCACCATCATCACGCCGACCCCGATCTCAGCGGGCTGGCCGAAGACACGCCGCCCGCAGGTTAACCGAGGCGCAAAGGAGCGCGGAGATGGAACCGGGCCTTCCAGCCAGGCTGGCCGAGGCCGTCGGCGCGGTCAGGGACGAGCCGATAACGAGCAGGGAGAAGGGCTTCGGCTCGCTGTCGTGGTCGTCGCCGGTTAGCGCGGCAAGCCTGGCGGAGACCCGGCCGTGGCTGTTCGGTGGCGACTTCGTCTGGCCGCTGATGGTGCTGCGGGAGTCGGCGCTGGCGAACAACATCACGTCGATGGCGAGCTTCTGCGCGGCTGCTGGAGTGAAGCTCGCTCCGCACGGCAAGACCACGATGGCGCCGCAGCTCATCGCCCGGCAGCTGCAGGCTGGAGCGTGGGCTGTCACCGCGGCGAACGTCAGCCAGGTCCAGCTGTTCCGGTCCTTCGGGCTACCGCGGATCCTCATCGCAAACGAGGTCACGGACCGGGCGGCGCTCGGCTGGCTGGCGGCCGAGCTCGCCGCCGATCCGGAGTTCGAGTGCTATCTGCTTCGTCGACAGCCTCGCCGGCGTCGCGTTGCTGGATGAGGCGCTGCGGGCCAGCGGTGTCGCGCACGGCCCGGCGGACTCCGGCAGCGGTTGCGGGTCCTCGTGGAGCTCGGCCGGCCTGGCGGCCGAGCTGGCTGCCGCAGCGTCGGCGACGCTGTCATCGTGGCGAAGGCCGCAGCTGCGGCACCCGCGCTCCGGCTCGCGGGCGTCGCAGGGTATGAGGGCGCGATCGGCCACGACGACAGCGCCGCGACGCTGGCCGCAGTCGCGGAGTTTTGCCGGGACCTGCGCCGGGTTGGCGAGCAGATCGCCGGGTTGCCGGATTGCCGGGATGGCTATCTGCATCAGTGCTGGCGGTAGCGCGTACTTCGACGTGGTGGTCCGGGAGCTGACGGCGCACGGCAGCGACCCGGCGCCAGCGGTCGTGCTGCGCAGCGGTGCCTACATCAGTTTCGACCAGGGTGTCTACGAGCGGATCGCGCCCGGCACGCGACCCGATCGCCCCGGACCTCACTTCATGCCCGCCTTCGAGCTGTGGGCCACGGTGCTGTCCAGGCCGGAGCCAGGCCTGGCGATCGTCGGCGCGGGCCGTCATCACGTCGCCTTTGACCAGGACATGCCAGTGCCGTTGCGGATCTGGCCGGCCGACGCGCCGCAAGCCGATGCAGCCGGAATGCATGTCAGTTCGGTCGATGACCAGCACGCCTATCTGCGGCTCCCGGCGGATTCATCGCTCGCGCCCGGAGATCTGGTCTGCATGGGCATCTCGCACCCGTGCACCACCTTCGACAAGTGGCGCGTGATCCCGGTGGTGGACGATGACCATCACGTCATCGACGCCATTCACACGTTCTTCTGATGTCGAGCCGCGCTGATATCAGATCTATGATTCCGTATGGCGGAACGCGGCGCCGGGCAGCCTTGCGGCCCGCGCGATGCTCGTCGCGGTGAGCGTGGGGAGTACAGGTGCAGGTGCAGGACAACGTCGAATCGCCAGTGGCGAGCATCGACCGCGCGCTTCGCATTCTCGCCTTGATCGGCGGTGCGGCAACTGGCCTCTCGCTCGATGAGCTTGCCGCCAAGCTCGACATCCCGAAGAGCTCATTGCACCGGATCCTGGCGGCGCTGAAGTTCCGCAAGTTCGTGTCCCAGCCCGAGATCGGCGGCGCGTACTTCCTCGGCACCGAACTGCTCGCTACCGCGTTCCGGTTTCACGACACGCTCGACTTGCGCGCGCTTATCCACCCGCTGCTGGTCCGGCTGAGCGGCGAGCTGCACGAGACAACGCATATGGCGGTGCTGGACGGCGCTGAGATCGTTTACCAGGACAAGATCGAGGTGGCGACGCACACCATCAAGCTGTCCTCGGTCATCGGCGGCCGCAATCCCGCGCACGCTACAGGTGTCGGCAAGGCGCTGCTTGCCTGGACTTACTCCCACCGACGAGGCCATCCGAGCATGGGCGGCGCAGTGGGAACCGCTGCGTCGGCCAACCAAGCGCACCGTCAAATCTGCTGGCCAGCTCGCCGGCGAACTTGCGCGGGTGCGCGAGCAAGGCTACGCCCTGGACATGGAGGAGAATGAGATCGGCGTGCGATGCGCGGCCGTGCCGATCTTCCTAGGCAGGCAGGTGCCCGCCGCGGCGGTCAGCATGACGCTGCTCGGCTCGCGTGCTGAGGTGCGGCGGCTGCACGAGCTTGGCAAGTATCTGCGTGACGTGGTCGACGACTGGTCGAAGGTTCCCGTGCAGTGACAGTGGCATTCGAACAGATTCTCAAGCCGGAGGTGGCGCTAGATGAGCAAGAGGGCCGTAAGAGGGACGACGCCGGGCGGCGCGTACTCGCCCGGCATCGTGGCTGAAGGCCGGTTCGTCTACGTGGCGGGTCAGGTGCCGATGCGCGATGGCGTACTGATCGGCACGTCGACGGGCGAGCAGACCAGGGTCGTGATCGAGAACCTGGCCGCGGTACTCGCGGAGGCCGGGCGCAAGCCTGGCCGACGTGGTCCGGTGCGGCGTGTTCCTCGCGGACATGGCTGACTTTGCCGAGATGAACGACGTGTACGCGGAGATGTTCCCGCAGCCGTTGCCGGCCAGGACCACGGTCGGCGCGACCCTGCTCGGGTTCAAGGTCGAGATCGATTGCATTGCGGTGCTGCCGGAGTCGGCGCAGGAATGATGGCCGCAGTACTAGTGGCAACGGCGAGAAGCGGGCGGCCCAGTGCGGGCGCTAGTGTTTACCGCGCCGGGCGAGGTGACGGCTGCTCGACGTGCCGGAGCCTGCGGCCGGCCCGGACGACTGCGTCGATCCAGGTACGTTCCGTCGGGATCTGCGGCAGCGAACTGCACGGCGTCCGCGATCCGGGATTCCGCGTTCCGCCCCTGATCATGGGTCACGAATTCGCCGGCGTAACAGATTCAGGCGACGCAGTGATCGTGAACCCGGTCGTGTCTTGCCGCAATTGCGACCTATGCCGGCAAGGCAGGCGGCAGCTTTGCCGCGAGCGAGCGATCGTCGGGATCGCCCGGCCTGGCGCCTTCGCCGAGCGGGTGGCCGTGCCACGGTCAGCGCTACGGCCGATGCCGGCGTCGATTGGACTGGGACGCTGCGGCGATGGCCGAGCCTGCGGCGAGCGCAGTGCACGCCTGGGCAGTCGGCGGAGGCGAGCCCGGGATGCGCGTCGCGGTGCTTGGCTGCGGTGCGATCGGTCTGTTTAGCGTGCTCGCCGCCCTCACGGGTGGGGCGGCCAGTGTCGATGTCACCGATCTGTCACAGGCCAGGCTCGCAGTGGCTGCGCAGCTGGGTGCGTCGCGTGCGGGTACTGAGCTGAACGGCGAGTACGACATGATCATCGATGCGGCCGGAACGGCCCGGACTCACGCGCAGTCGGTGGAGCACCTCCGGCCGGGCGGCGTCGCCGTCTGGCTCGGCCTGGCCAGCCGGGAGCCCGGGTTCGACGCCCAAGCGCTGGTGCGCACGGAGAAGCGAGTGGCCGGCTCGTTCGCTTACACCGACGCGCACTTCGACCGGGCCATCGAACTGCTCGACGAGTGGGACTTGAGCTGGACGTCTGCCTTTCCGCTGGCCGATGGCGCCGAGGTCTTTACCAGCCTCATGAACGGAGCGCTCGAGCCAGTGAAGGCGCTGCTGCACCCGGTGGACGCGGTCGGTGCCTGAGCCCGCGGCTTGAGAGGAGGACCTCGCTCACATGGCACGGTGGACGACGTGTGCGGCGATCGCCGACGCGCGCTGTGTCGGCATCATCCGCGCCAGGAGCGCGGCCGAGGCGACCTCGATCGGCAAGGCGCTAGTCTCGGGCGGCCTGCCGATCGTCGAGGTTGCTTACACCACGCCGGATGCATCCTCGGCGATTGCCGCGTTGCGCGCAGAATGCCCGGACGCGATCATTGGCGCGGGCACGGTTCTGGACGGGGCACGCGCGTTCGCGGCGATCAGCGCAGGCGCGCAGTTCCTGGTCTCGCCTGCGGTAGTGGAAGACGTGCTGCGGGCGGGTGGGCGCTATGGCCTCCCGGTATTGCCGGGCGCCGCCACGCCGACGGAGATCTGCCTCGCCATGGAACTCGGAGCCGACATGGTCAAGCTGTTTCCGGCTGGTTCGCTGGGCGTGGAGTTCATGCGCTCGATCGCGGCGGCGATGCCGCAGGTGCCGTTCGTGCCGACTGGCGGCGTCACCGCGGACAACGCGCTGGATTGGCTCGAGGCCGGCGCTGTCGCGGTCGGCGTGGGCGGCGGTCTGGTTCGCGGCGACCCGGCAGGCATTCAGCAGCGGGCGGAGGAGCTAGCCGCCCGGCTCCGGCGGTGACGCAGCCCTGGGTGCCGGTCACGAGCCGCACCCGCCCGCCGGGTCAGGCGCGCCCGGCCGGAGTCCCGGCGCCCGGCTCGACTCCCGACGCCCTATCCGCGATCGGCTAGCTCCTTCCGCGCGCGCCCGGCTCGATTCCCGACGCCCTATCCGCAGTCGGCTAGCTCCTTCCGCGCGCCGACTGCGACAGTCTCAAGCGACTAGCCGGGCTAGCGACGATTCGCCCCTTTTGCTCGGATCGCCGTCGCCTAACGCCTCACGTTTCACGGGTTTTTGCCGTCAGAATCTAGACAAACCATCCCATACGTGGACAAAAGCGATGAAATATCGGCCTCCGGAGCGCATCCTCGCCTCATGAGCGCCGAACCTCCCTGCCATAATGTCCGATTAGCCGGGATCGCGGACTGAATTAGCTCGTCGCGGGCGGGATACGAGTTACGGCGCACTGGCTCATGCGATCACGCGGCCTGAGCCCGGCGTGATGGCGGTCAGCGAGGCACTGGGGGTTAGACGCACTGGCCGGTTAGACGCACTGCCCAGTTAGCAGCACTCGGTACGCTCGGACGGTGATGGAGCGGCTGCCGCGCGAATTCTTCGACCGGCCTTCTACTGAGGTGGCGCCCGACCTGCTCGGCTGCGTGCTCTGGCACGACAGTCCGGCGGGCCTGGTAGCGGTCCGGCTGGTCGAGGTTGAGGCCTACCAGGGCGCTAACGACCCGGCCTCGCACGCCTACCGCGGGCAGACCGCGCGAAATGCGGTGATGTTCGGCCCGCCCGGCTACGTGTACGTCTATTTCACCTACGGCATGCACTTCTGCGCCAACCTGGTCTGCCAGCCGCCTGGGCAAGCCGAGGCAGTCCTGCTCCGGGCTGGGGAGGTAGTAGCCGGGGCGGACATCGCCGCACGCCGGCGGATGCGGGAGAACGGCCGGGAGACCAGGCCGGACGGCGAGACAGGCAACCAACAGCGAACCGGGGCAACGGCCGGCCATTGCGGGCAGTGGACCTGGCCCGCGGCCCGGCCAGGCTCTGCCAGGCGCTCGCCATCGACCGCGGGCTGGACGGCGCGGATGTCTGCGAGCCCCGGCTCGCCGCTAGGGATCGGGCCAGGGCCGCAGCCAACCTGGGCCGCGTCGGCGCAACGGCCGCGTCTGGGGAAGCCGTCATCAGCACCGGACCCAGGGTTGGCGTCAGCAAGGCAGCTGACCGGCCGTGGCGATACTGGCTGGCCGGCGACGACCACGTTTCCGTATATCGTCCGTCGAAGCCGAGGCCGCGCCGACAGAAACTGGTTACCGGCCGGGGCGCCGAAGATGGGACGATTCTGCGGTGAGCGACATCATCGACGAGCTGAGCTGGCGGGGCCTGATCGCCCTGTCGACCGACCTGGATCATCTGCGCAAGGCGCTGGATACCGGGATTGTCACGTTTTACTGCGGCTTCGATCCGACCGCGCCCGGGCTGCACATCGGCAACCTGGTCCAGTTGCTCACCATGCGGCGGCTTCAGCAGGCCGGCCACCGGCCGATCGCGATCGTCGGCGGCGCGACCGGCCTGATCGGCGACCCCGGCGGCAAGTCAGCCGAGCGCGTGCTGAACCCGCGCGAGCTGGTCGCCGAGTGGGTCGAGCGGATCCGCGGCGGAGGTAAGCCGGTTCCTGGACTTCAGCTCGGGTTCCGACGGCCGCGACGGTGGTCAGCAACCTGGACTGGACCGGCCAGCTGTCGGCCATCGACTTCCTGCGCGACATCGGCAAGCACTTCCCGGTGAACCAGATGCTGTCCCGCGAAGTCGTGCGTGCCCGGCTGGAAACGAGCGGGATCAGCTACACCGAGTTCAGCTACCAGATCCTGCAGGCCAACGACTACCTCGAGCTGCACAACCGGCACGACTGCACGCTCCAGCTGGGCGGCAGCGACCAGTGGGGCAACCTGGTGTCCGGCGTCGACCTCATCCGAAGGGTTACCGAGCACACGGTTCACGCCATGGCCACGCCGCTGATCACCAAGCCGGACGGAACCAAGTACGGCAAGACCGAGGGCGAGGCCGTCTGGCTGAGCCAGGACTTGATGAGCTCGTACGCGTTCTACCAGTTCTGGCTGAACCGGGCCGACGCCGAGGTACCTGGCTTGCTGCGGGTCTTCTCGTTCCGCTCACGCGAGGAGATCGAGGAGCTAGAGCGGGAGATCGCGGAGCGGCCCGCCGCTCGCCGCGCACAGCGGCTGCTGGCCGAGGAGCTCACCATCCTGGTCCACGGCGAGGCTGAGCTGGCGCGAGTCCAGGCGGCTAGTGAGGCGCTGTTCGGCCAGGGAGACCTGCGCGTGCTCGATGCCGCCGACGCTGGCGGCCGCGGTAGCTGAGGTGCCGCATGCCGATGTCGAGGTCAGCGCGGCGGACGGCGATGGCGAGCTGCCTGGAGTGGCTGACCTGATGGCGGCGACCGGGATCGTCGCCGAGCAAGTCGGCGGCACGGCGGGCGATCGCTGAGGGCGGCGCCTATCTCAACAACGAGAAGGTCGCCGAACAGGACGCCGTCCCGGCGGAGGCCGATCTTCTGCACGGCGAGTACCTGGTGCTCCGGCGCGGGAAGCGCACGGTCGGGGCTGTTCGCGTGCGCCGCCGCTGAGTCGTCGACCCCGGCCGACTGCAGGCACGGGATTCTTGACCAAAGATTTATCAAGCCGGGAACGGGGACTGTGCGGCCCGGTCTATTGCCTGTGCTGGCCGGCAGATGGCCAGCCCGCGATCGGCCGCCAGCGGCAGCACGATCATCAATGGCGGATGCCGATTAAGGCCAATAACGTGTCATTACTCACAACAGCGCAGCCGCGGCGATATGACGCGGGTGCGGGCCGCGACCTGATCTGGCGGGCGTTCTGCCTCGTGGCCGCTGTTTGCTGGCCATCGCCGCAGGTCACAGCAGCTTCGGGGGTGGCTGCGGCGCTGCGGGCGGCGCGGGCGGGGCTACCAGGCGGGCAACCGGCCGATTTGACTTGAGGGCCCTAGCTGCCTAATGTTTCGTCTCGCCCCAAGAGAGCGAGGGGCCCGACGAGGGCCTCCGGTTCGGGGCCAGCACCCTCCCCATCCTGCGGTGGCTACATGTCGTTCATCAGGCATCGGCAGTCCAGGTGAGGGTATGCTGAACGTACCGAAAGCATTTGAGCATAGATCTCAGCTAGCTGACTTGACAGCCTCTGGCGTAGTCAGGTAAGTTAGCAGGGTTGCCCCGGAGGCGGTCGCAAGATCGCTGACGGTGAGCGTCCGCTCCTTGAGAACTCAACAGCGTGCTAAAAGCCAGTGCATATGCACATCCTCGTCAATGGCGGACGAAGCCGATTTCTCGGCGATGTCCACCGACGGATTATTGCCAGATCGCCTCGTCGGCTAACGCCTCCGAGGCATCTCTTCAAGTCTGCACTCCGCTGGCGCCTTCGGGGCACTAGCGGTTTTGCATATAGACATTCAACGGAGAGTTTGATCCTGGCTCAGGACGAACGCTGGCGGCGTGCTTAACACATGCAAGTCGAGCGGAAAGGCCCTTCGGGGTACTCGAGCGGCGAACGGGTGAGTAACACGTGAGCAATCTGCCCTTAGCTTTGGGATAGCTCCGGGAAACCGGAATTAATACCGAATATGACCTACGGCCGACATCGGCCGTGGTGGAAAGATTTATCGGCTAGGGATGAGCTCGCGGCCTATCAGCTTGTTGGTGGGGTAACGGCCCACCAAGGCGACGACGGGTAGCCCGGCCTGAGAGGGCGACCGGCCACACTGGGACTGAGACACGGCCCAGACTCCTACGGGAGGCAGCAGTGGGGAATATTGCGCAATGGGCGAAAGCCTGACGCAGCGACGCCGCGTGCGGGATGAAGGCCTTCGGGTTGTAAACCGCTTTCAGCAGGGACGAAGCGAAAGTGACGGTACCTGCAGAAGAAGCGCCGGCTAACTACGTGCCAGCAGCCGCGGTAACACGTAGGGCGCAAGCGTTGTCCGGAATTATTGGGCGTAAAGAGCTCGTAGGTGGTCCGCTACGTCCGCTGTGAAAATCCAGGGCTTAACCCTGGACTTGCAGTGGATACGGGCGGACTAGAGGTAGGTAGGGGAGAATGGAATTCCCGGTGTAGCGGTGAAATGCGCAGATATCGGGAGGAACACCGGTGGCGAAGGCGGTTCTCTGGGCCTTACCTGACACTGAGGAGCGAAAGCGTGGGGAGCGAACAGGATTAGATACCCTGGTAGTCCACGCCGTAAACGTTGGGCGCTAGGTGTGGGGTCCTTCCACGGATTCCGTGCCGCAGCTAACGCATTAAGCGCCCCGCCTGGGGAGTACGGCCGCAAGGCTAAAACTCAAAGGAATTGACGGGGGCCCGCACAAGCGGCGGAGCATGTTGCTTAATTCGAAGCAACGCGAAGAACCTTACCAAGGTTTGACATGCAGGGAAAAGCCGTAGAGATACGGTGTCCGTAAGGGCCCTGCACAGGTGGTGCATGGCTGTCGTCAGCTCGTGTCGTGAGATGTTGGGTTAAGTCCCGCAACGAGCGCAACCCTCGTCCTATGTTGCCAGCGGGTAATGCCGGGGACTCATAGGAGACTGCCGGGGTCAACTCGGAGGAAGGTGGGGATGACGTCAAGTCCTCATGCCCCTTATATCTTGGGCTGCAAACATGCTACAATGGCCAGTACAGAGGGCTGCGAGACCGCAAGGTGGAGCGAATCTCAAAAAGCTGGTCTCAGTTCGGATTGGGGTCTGCAACTCGACCCCATGAAGTCGGAGTCGCTAGTAATCGCGAATCAGCAACGTCGCGGTGAATACGTTCCCGGGCCTTGTACACACCGCCCGTCACGTCACGAAAGTCGGCAACACCCGAAGCCGGTGGCCTAACCCTTAGGGGAGGGAGCCGTCGAAGGTGGGGCCAGCGATTGGGACGAAGTCGTAACAAGGTAGCCGTACCGGAAGGTGCGGCTGGATCACCTCCTTTCTAAGGAGCAACTGGCGTTGTCTGGCTGTGCTTAGTCATAGTCGCTGGCAACGTCCAGAGCCACATCTCAGACGTCCGTTCTGAGGTGGCCAGCTCATTAGTGGAGCACTGGTTATTCGGTCCGAGCGTCACTGCCGGCCCGGTTAGTACGGCTGCCCGCGTCAAGGGGAGCACGGAACGCGGGTCCGGGGGGCGAGCGGGCCGAGCACGCTGTTGGGTCCTGAGGGAACGGCCGCATCGGTGTCTCAGACCTTGTGTCTCGAGCACCAAGGCTCGACCTCGGCCAGGACCGGTTGCCTTCGACGTCACGGCGTCGCGGGGCCGGGACCGCCCGTATCTTGAGAACTGCACAGTGGACGCGAGCATCATCTGTAGTTGCCAAGTTAATAAGGGCACACGGTGAATGCCTTGGCACCAGGAGCCGAAGAAGGACGTAGGAGCCTGCGATAAGCCCCGGTTAGTCGGCAACCAGACTTTGACCCGGGGATTTCCGAATGGGGCAACCTGATTGGGCGTAATGGCCCATCGCCCCTGCCTGAACACATAGGGCAGGTGGAGGAAACGTGGGGAAGTGAAACATCTCAGTACCCACAGGAAGAGAAAGCAACCGCGATTCCCTGAGTAGTGGTGAGCGAAAGGGGAACAGGCCAAACCGATCACGTGTTAAAGCCAGCAGGCGTTGCGTGACCGGGGTAGCGGGACTGCCCAGCCGGAACTGCTGATCCGGCAGGAAGTAAGAAATCGCGTAGATAGCCGAAGACGGTGGAAACCGTCGGCATAGAGGGTGATACCCCCGTAGGCGAAATCTTCGCGACTTCCGGGCAGTATCCCAAGTAGCACGGGGCCCGAGAAATCCCGTGTGAATCCGGGAGGACCACCTCCTAAGCCTAAATACTCCCTGGTGACCGATAGCGAACAAGTACCGTGAGGGAAAGGTGAAAAGTGCCCCGGTGAGGGGTCGTGAAATAGTACCTGAAACCGTGTGCCTACAAGCCGTGGGAGCGTGCCAGCCTTCGGGCTGAAGTGAAGTGACCGCGTGCCTTTTGAAGAATGAGCCTGCGAGTTATGGTATGTGGCAAGGTTAACCCGTGCGGGGTAGCCGTAGCGAAAGCGAGTCTGAATAGGGCGTCTGAGTCGCATGCTATAGACCCGAAGCGGAGTGATCTACCCATGGGCAGGTTGAAGCGCGGGTAAGACCGCGTGGAGGACCGAACCCACCAGGGTTGAAAACCTGGGGGATGACCTGTGGGTAGGGGTGAAAGGCCAATCAAACTCCGTGATAGCTGGTTCTCCCCGAAATGCATCTAGGTGCAGCGTCGCGCGTTCCTTGCCGGAGGTAGAGCTACTGGATGGCCTAGGGGGCCTACAAGCTTACTGAAGTCAGCCAAACTCCGAATGCCGGTAAGCCAGAGCGCGGCAGTGAGACTGCGAGGGATAAGCTCCGTAGTCGAGAGGGAAACAACCCAGATCACCAGCTAAGGCCCCTAAGCGTGTGCTAAGTGGGAAAGGATGTGGAGTTGCAGAGACAACCAGGAGGTTGGCTTAGAAGCAGCCACCCTTAAAAGAGTGCGTAATAGCTCACTGGTCAAGTGATTCTGCGCCGACAATTTAGCGGGGCTCAAGCACACCGCCGAAGCTGTGACATTCGCGTGATAGCCCGGCCCTTTGTGGTTAAGGTGGATGGCTGTCTTGACCGTTGTGGTTTCGGCCACTTCTGTCTCGACGGTGGCCACTGGCGCCTTTAGGGTCCAGGTATGCGGATGGGTAGGGGAGCGTCGGGTGGCGAGAGAAGCAGCGGAGTGATCCAGCTGTGGACGCCACTCGAGTGAGAATGCAGGCATGAGTAGCGAAAGAGGGGTGAGAAACCCCTCCGCCGAATGACCAAGGGTTCCTGGGGCAGGCTAATCCGCCCAGGGTAAGTCGGGACCTAAGGCGAGGCCGACAGGCGTAGTCGATGGACAACGGGTTGATATTCCCGTACCCGCTTAAAAGCGCCCATGCTGAATCTGGCGATGCTAAGTCGTCAAAGCTGGCGGATCCTTCGGGAGAGGTCGGCGGCGACCACGACCCAGACTGGTAGTAGGCAAGCCGTAGGGGTGACGCAGAAGGGTAGCTCTACCGGGTGTTGGACGTCCCGGGGTAAGGGTGTAGGGCGAGGTGTAGGCAAATCCGCACCTCACATAGCCTGAGACCTGACGCCGAGCCGAGTTAGGCGAAGTGAGTAATCCCATACTGCCAAGAAAAGCCTCGCGGCGAGCTTTTATGCGGCCCGTACCCTAAACCGACTCAGGTGGTCAGGTAGAGAATACCAAGGCGATCGGGTGAACCGTGGTTAAGGAACTAGGCAAATTATCCCCGTAACTTCGGGAGAAGGGGAGCCGTGCCCGGTGAAGAGATTTGCTCTCTGAGCTGGGGGCGGCCGCAGATACCAGGGGAAAGCGACTGTTTACTAAAAACACAGGTCCGTGCAAAGTCGCAAGACGACGTATACGGACTGACGCCTGCCCGGTGCTGGAACGTTAAGGGGAGGGGTTAGTGGCTTCGGCTGCGAAGCTCTGAACTTAAGCGCCAGTAAACGGCGGTGGTAACTATAACCATCCTAAGGTAGCGAAATTCCTTGTCGGGTAAGTTCCGACCTGCACGAATGGCGTAACGACTTTCCCACTGTCTCAACCACGGACCCGGCGAAATTGCACTACGAGTAAAGATGCTCGTTACGCGCAGCAGGACGGAAAGACCCCGGGACCTTTACTGCAGCTTGACATTGGCGTTTGGGACGTCTTGTGTAGGATAGGTGGGAGACTGTGAAGCAGGGACGCTAGTTCCTGTGGAGTCAACGGTGAAATACCACTCTGGTCGTTCTGAATGTCTAACCTTGGTCCGTCATCCGGATCAGGGACAGTGTCTGGTGGGTAGTTTAACTGGGGCGGTTGCCTCCTAAAAGGTAACGGAGGCGCCCAAAGGTACCCTCAGCCTGGTTGGCAATCAGGTGTCGAGTGTAAGTGCACAAGGGTGCTTGACTGTGAGACAGACATGTCGAACAGGAGCGAAAGCTGGGACTAGTGATCCGGCGGTGGCATGTGGAAGCGCCGTCGCTAAACGGCTAAAAGGTACCCCGGGGATAACAGGCTGATCTTCCCCAAGAGTCCATATCGACGGGATGGTTTGGCACCTCGATGTCGGCTCGTCGCATCCTGGGGCCGGAGCAGGTCCCAAGGGTTGGGCTGTTCGCCCATTAAAGCGGTACGCGAGCTGGGTTTAGAACGTCGTGAGACAGTTCGGTCCCTATCCGCTGCGCGCGTAGGAGTCTTGAGAGGGGCTGTCCCTAGTACGAGAGGACCGGGACGGACAAACCTCTGGTGTGCCAGTTGTTCCGCCAGGAGCACGGCTGGTTGGCTACGTTTGGAAGGGATAACCGCTGAAAGCATCTAAGCGGGAAGCTCGCCTCAAGATTAGGACTCCCTCAGGGTTAACCTGGTAAGGCCCCCAGCTAGACGACTGGGTTGATAGGCCGGAGGTGGAAGCACGGCAACGTGTGCAGCTGACCGGTACTAATAGGCCGAGTGGCTTGGCTTCTACTCACAATCTTGTTTCGCGTCCACTGTGCGGTTCCCGAGATGCGGTCGGGCGCATCGGTCCGGATTAATCCGGACCGAAGCGCGCTCCTGACATCTCCATAGTGTTTCGGTGGCCATGGCGAAGGGGAAACACCCGGCTCCATTCCGAACCCGGAAGTTAAGCCCTTCAGCGCCGATGGTACTGCCCGGGGGACTGGGTGGGAGAGTAGGACGCCGCCGGACATCTTCCCGCTGAGGGCCGTTACCTTTACTGGTAGTGGCCCTTAGCGCGTTTGTGCGTGTATCTCAGCTGTGCGTGTACTCAGCTGTGTTTGTATCTCAGCCCACTGGCCCTTCCCTGCGACCGTGTGGACTGGCTGATGTTGGAGGAATGACAGATGGCGGGCGACTCGCGCGGGTCTTCGGCTGACCGCTCAGGCGCCGGGTCTGGCGCGGCCCGGTCTGGTGTGCCGTCGTTGCCCGGTCAGGTGGTGCCCGGTCAGGCGGTGCCCGGTCAGGTACCGGCGCGTCAGGCGGTGCCCGGTCAGGCGGTGCCCGGTCCGGTACCGGCGCGTCAGGTGGTGCCCGGTCAGGCGGTGCGCGGTCAGGCGGTGCCCGGTCCGGTACCGGCGCGTCAGGTGGTGCCCGGTCTGGTGGTGCGCGGTCAGGCGCCGCTGGGTCAGGCGGTGCCCGGTCTGGTGGGGGCCGGTCAAGTGGCGGCCGCTCCAATGCCGGCGGATCGTGGCGGAGTCCCGAATCAAGCCGGAGTGCTGGATCCAGCCGGAGCTCCGGATCGGCCCGCGGCAGCGGGTCAGACACGGCACGCACTCCTGGCTCTGGACGCACTGCTGGCTCTGGCCGCGGGACTGGTGCCGCTGCGAGCGGCGGAACCGGTCGCGGTGCGGGGTCGAGCTGGAGCACTGGGTCTGGCCGGAGTACTGGATCAGCCGGGAGTACCGGGTCTGGCCGGAGTACTGGATCAGCTCGGAGTACTGGGTCTGGCCGAACCGCCGAATCAGCCCGGAGCACCGGGTCGACTCGCAGCGCCGGGTCGGGTGGTCCGCGGGGTGCCGGGTCGGGTGGTCCGCGGGGTGCCGGGTCGGGTGGTCCGCGGGGTGCCGGCTCGGTCGGCTCACAGAGCCGCGGTGCCGGTTCAGGTACCGCTGGCGGCTACCGGTCGGATGCAAGCCGCGCCGGTGCCGGTTCAGGTGCCGCTGGCGGCTACCGGTCGGACGCAAGCCGCGCCGGTGCCAGTGCAGGTTCCGGCGCGCGGAGTCCGTCGCGCGCCAGCACTGCTCGCGCTGGCGGGTCGCCAGGCGCCGACCGTGGCTCGGCTGCGCAGGGGCAGGCTCCACGTGGCCGGGCGGGCGATGCCGCAAGCCGAGGCAGACCGCCGCGGGCCGAAAGCTCGAGCAGTTCCGGTGGCCGAGGGCAGGGTGGATACGGCCGGTTCGGCGACGGTCAAGAGTCCGGCGGTCGGTGGCGTCCCGGCGAACGGCAGGGCGGCGAACGACAGCGCAGCGACAGACAGGCCGGCGACAGGCCAGGCCCGCAGCTACGACGGAACTGGCAGCCGCAGGACAGACTTCAAGGCCGGCCAGAGTGAATCCCGCCCCGGCAACCGTCGTACGGCCGAGCGGGGCCGACAGGCCGACGGCTGGCGGACCGGGTCACCGGGTCAGCGCAGACCGCCCGGCGAACGCGGACCAGCCGCGCAGAGAGGCTCTGCGGGCGACGGCTCGGCGAGGCGCGGCGAGCATAGAGCAGACGAACTGCGCCTGGCGATTCCGGACAGCATTACACCCGACCAGCTAGATCCGGATGCGCTCGCCGAATTGCGTACCCTGCCGGGGGATCTAGCCAGCGTCGTGGCCAGGCTGCTCGTTGCGACCGGTGTCACCGATGATCCGCAGCAGGCGTACCAGTACGCCGAGCAGGCCCGCAGTCTTGCGGCCAGAGTCGGTGTCGTGCGGGAGACCTGTGCGATCGCGGCATACCAGGCTGGCAACTGGACGACAGCCCTGGCGGAGTTCCGTGCCGCACGGCGGCTGACCGGACGCAGCAGTTACCTGCCGTTGATGGCAGACTGCGAGCGAGCTCTCGGCCGCCTGGACCGGGCACTGGACATCGTGACTGGTCCGGACGCGCAACGCGCCGATCACCACACTCAGATCGAGCTGCGCATCGTCGAGTCCGGCATTCGCCGTGATCAAGGTTTGCCGGATGCGGCGGTGGTAGCGCTGCAAGGCCCTGAACTCACCAGCGAACGGATCCGGCCCGAGTACGCAAGGCTTTATTACGCCTACGCGGATGCGCTGCTGCAGGCCGACCGGGAGGATGAGGCTCGCGTCTGGTTCGGTCGTGCTGCTCGTGCCGACGCCGACGATGAGACCGACGCCGCCGAGCGCTACGAGGAGCTGGACGACTTCAGCTTCGACGATCTCGCTGCGGACGAAGGGACCGAGCCCGACGGTGCGGGTTCCTACGCTGGTGTTCGGCCCGACGCCGACGACTGGGCCAATCCGCTCGTGGACGATCAGGACCTCGACGAAGACACCGACGACGAGGACGATTAACGCCTGCCGTCGGCCATGACTTTGCCTCGATGCGCTGCTGACTGCTCACTCGCATGCTTACTTCTCGCTAATCGCGAGTTCGACCGGACTGAGCGGCGGGATAAGCAGGAACTCGTCGTGCAAAGCCACACCAGGCTGGGCGATGATCCTTGGGTTGCGGCCGGTGTGCGGCCAGGACGCAGCGTGAACGAGAAACGGGTGGCACAGGAAGACATCTCCGGCGCGGCCGGTAACCAGCGCCGTTGGCCTGGCCGCGCTGGCTTCTGCGGCCATCGGTGCTGCCTGGTTGAACGCCATCCCCTCCGCGCCCGCCGGTTGCAGCACGCGCGCGGCGTCCCAGTGCGAGCCGGGGCGCAGCTGGGTTGGCGCGCTGTCGCTATCCACGTCGCTGAACAGGTATAGAGCCAGCAGCCCGCGCCCGCGGGACCGGTAGTTGACCCAAGGGGCGCCGCCCTTGTCGAAGCTTGCCTCGATGTGCCATCCGGCGTCGCCGGGATCGGCCTGACCGGGGAACCGCACCGGGATCGTGCCTCCGACGCCGCGCCTTCGCCACCACCGGCCCTCGCCGATCAACTGGTCGAACGCCTCCCATAGCACGGGCTGCGTGCCTGCGGCGGCGAACGCCTCGCTCTCGGGGCACGGGATGCGCACCACCGGAGCCCGCCAGGTACCTGGGTCATCACGCAGGACGCCGCGGTCGCCGAGAGCGGACCAGATCTCGTCCTGGCATGCCGCTAGCACGTCGGCAGGCACCGCACCGCGAACTGCGATAAATCCGTTGGCTACGAACGAGTCGATCTCGGCCTGGCTGAGCACGGTTGCCAGGCTGTCACGCGGCGGAATGGCACTACCAGCGAATAATGTCTCCGCGCGGATCTGTTGCGCTCGTTGCGTTACCGCGACCACAGCGGGTAATCGGTGGCAGCATGAGTTGGCGGCAATCGCAGACGGAGGTCTGGGGCCGGAGGTCCAGGGGGGCGACGACGTGACGAAGCTCGACAAGGTGTTAGCCGAAGATGTAGCTGACCGCAGCGAACGCTGGCGCTCCGCGATGCACCGGACCTGGGCCGCCGGAGACGTCATGGTCGGTGTCACCAAGAGCCTGACGGTTTCGCTGTTCACGATCCGGGACGCTACCAAGGTGACCGAGCCAAGCAAGCTTGCCGAGGCGCTTAACCAGGCCGAGAACTTCGCCCGCCGCGCCGCCCGCAGATCACTGACTGCCTGATTCCCGCAGGCAGGCCGGTTCTGCCTTGTTCAGCCAGCGCATGATCCCGGTCACGTTGGCCTGAGCTCCGCTGATCCGGTCGTACTTCGCCGCGACCTTCGGGTCAGCGTCATCGGCCAGTCCGCGATAGCGCTGCCGGGTCCGCTCAGCCACCATGGCAACTGCGTGATCCAGGTCCAGGCCGGCCTTACGCGCCCGCCTGGTTTCATCGACCCAGACGTTGATCTCCGCGGCAGACCTCTCCAGCGCCTCGTCCACTGCCGTCACTGGTCCGAAATGACTGAACAGCAGCCGTGTCGGCTGCAACGCGGCGAACATCCGCAGCGACTCCAGCGCCACCTCCAGGTCGAAGTCAGGTGGCGGAGTAGCCGGGCGCATGTCACCGGTCTCCGGGATGTACAAGCCCGCCGCGTCCCCGGTGTACAGGTCACCGGTGAGCGAGTCGACCAGCCCGACATGATGCCGCGCATGGCCGGGGGAGTAGTGGCTCTCCAGCCGGCGACCGCCGCCGAGATCAACGACGCCGGTCCCGTCCACTGTCCTGATCCGCTCGGCTGGCGTGGGCGCGAGCGTGCCGAACAAGCTGTCCAGCTCACTTCCATAGACCATGCGCGCGCTGGCCATCAGGCGGGACGGATCGGCTAGGTGCCGTGCGCCCAGTTCGTGCACAACCACCTGCGCTGACGGGAACATTTGCGCGATATCGCCGGTCCCGCCCGCATGATCCAGGTGAATATGCGTCACCACCACGGTTGCGAGTTCGCGCGGTCCGACCCCGAGTGCGGCGAGCGCGTCCCTGACGACTGGAGCCGACGGTGCGGTGCCGGTCTCGACCAGGCACGGCCGGTCGCCGCGGATCAGGTAGCCCGCCGTGATCCCGTCGTACCCGGCCATCCGGGTGTCGATCTGGTAGACCTCGTTCCCGAGATCGGTGATGATCTCGGAGAATGCGAAGCTTTGCGCGGCGTCGTCCATGCCGACATAATGTCAGCCGCGTCACGAGGTTGCAGGAGAGCGAAGTGCAGGAGAGCAGGGCACGGGAACTTCCGGTCGCGCCGCGGTGGTTCGAGGTCACCGAGATCGCGGATGACGTGTTCCGGATAACCGAACCGTATGTGCACGCTTACGTACGATCCAACGCCTGGCTGATCCGCGGCAGCGAATCGCACCTGCTGGTCGACTCTGGCCTTGGCGTCGGACGGCTGCCGGACGAGCTGGCCGGGCACCTGGACCGGCCGGTCATCGCCGTGGCGACGCACGCCCACTTCGACCACTTCGGCGGGCTGGCCGAATTCTCCGATCGCGCGGCCCACCGCGACGACGGCGAGGTGATCGCGGCAGCGTCCGACTACGTCACCCTCGCCGCGAGCAGCTACCCGCTGGCATTGCTCGACGAGTTCGAGGCGGCTGGCGAGCCCGTGCCTGACCTGCTCATCGACGCGCTGCCGTACGACGGGTTCGATCTGACCTCGTTCCGGACGCCGCCGGCTGCCATTACCCGGTGGCTGACCGACGGCGACGTCGTTGACCTGGGTGACCGGTCCTTCGAGATCCTGCATGCACCGGGGCACTCGCCCGGCAGCATCTGCCTGCTGGAGGCCGAGTCCGGCACGCTCGTTTCTGGTGACGTGATCGTCGACGGTGAGCCGCTGCTGGACGAGCTGCCCCGGTCGAACCCGGCTGATTTCGCCGCGAGCCTCCGCAGGCTTCGCGAGCTGCCGTTCGACACTGTGCTGGCCGGCCACGGCCCGGTGTTCGGTCGGGGCCGGGCGCACGAAATCATTGCCGATTACCTGGCCAGCCGGTCTGCCTGATCAGGTTCATCGCGGCACGCCGGGGGCATGGTGGCCGTTGCACGGCGTATCCGCATCCGGGGGGAAAGGCGATTCCGATGCGTTCGCCACCGGGCTCTGCGACACATTCGCCTGAAACGGGCGGCAAAGGATGCCTGGCACCGTACCGGCTGGATGTGCCCTTTGACGCAGTCGGGCGTTACGGCCGGATGTTCGACTTGCCCGGGCTTGTTGCGGACGAGGCAGTGTCGCGCCGCATCGGAGCATCAGGCGGTTTCTCCGACGCGAGTGCTGGCACAGATGCCTCTGCCGCCATGCAGGATGCCAGCGTGGAAGCTGGCTGGCCCTTTTTCGGGCAATACGTGGCTCACGACCTCAGTGCAGATCGCTCACCTCTGGCAACGCAAGCCGTAGTGGACTCGCTCGCGAATCTCCGAAGTGCCCGGGCAAATCTCGAGCCGTTGTACGGACCGGGACCCGCTGGGGCCCCTTACTTGTACCAGCGGAGTGATCCGGCGAAGCTGCTTGAGTCCGACGGCGATGTTCCGCGCAATCAAGAGGGCACTGCCCTGATCGGCGATCCTCGCAACGACTCGCACATATTCATGAGTCAGATGCAGGTTGCGTTCATCCGAGCGCACAACAGACTCGTCGACCGGCATCGCGACAACGGCGCGGTTGCATCTGATCTTTTCGGCGACGCCCGGCGTGAGCTCACCTGGCACTACCAGTGGGTGATCGTCAACGAGTTCCTGCCGCAGCTGGTTGGGGGCAATCTTGTTGACGCAATCCTTGCCCGCGGACCCCGCTACTACCGGCCAGAAGGCGCGCCGTTCATTCCCGTCGAGTTTGCCGACGCGGCCTACCGATACGGCCACTCACAAATCCGGGAAACCTACCTATTGCAGGCCGGCCAAGAAGCCTTGAGGTTCTTCCCTGATCTCATGGGTTTTGGACCTGTCGGAGACCGCACTGTGGACTGGGCGCTACTTTTCGATATGCCCGGCCATCAGCCGGCACAGCGCGCCAAACGCATCGACGGACGCCTTGTGTCCTCCTTGATCTCCCTTCCGGAAGCCATTTCCGGAGAGGTCAGCCAGTCCGTCTACGCATCACTCGCGACGAGGGATCTCCAACGCGGGCATGGTCTGGGCCTGCCGTCGGGCGAGAGCGTCGCCAGGCTCATTGGCGCTGAGGTGCTCAGTGAGGACGAACTCGGGCTCCCGGGGGACAGCTGGACCGGGCAGACGCCGCTGTGGATGTATATCCAGCGAGAGGCCGCCAGCCGTCATGCCGGAGACCGCCTTGGAGACGTCGGGGGCACGATCATCGCCGAAGTGCTGATCGGGCTGATCAGCAGCGATCCCGAGTCCTACCTGGCTCGCGTCCGCGACTGGCGGCCAACGCTGCCCGCCCGCGGCGACCGGTTCAAGCTCAGCGACCTGCTTATTGATGCCGGCTAACGGTGTGAGGCAGGCCCTCAGCGGCCAACTCATCGGGGCGTGATCGCGAGAATGAGCGACGACGTGCGCGGCAGGCCCAGGTGCAGCATGGATTGCATGGTCCGCAGCGGCTTGAGGAGCATCACGTCGATCCGGTACTCGCGGCCCAGGAGCTTCTCTACTGTGCTGACCTCGGAAACGGGCAGCAGCTCCGCGACAGCGTCGAACTGCTCGCCACGAAGTCGCCCACTGGCCGTGCAAACTGCGACTCGAACCGCCGGGTTGTGCCTGATGCGCTTCACCTTTCCCGACCCCGCGTCGGTTTCCACCAGCAGCCTGCCGTCGTTCTGGACGAACCATACCGGCGTGGCTACCGCCGTTCCGTCACGCTTGTAGCTGGTGACGCTCAGATACCGGCCTGGAAACACCTTCGCGTCACGCGTCAGCTGCGGCAGTGACCGGTCCGGGGTTACAGCTTCATCCATCGTTCCTAACCCCTCGATCTATCGTCTCGGCCTTATCAGCCGGGTGCAGTTCGACCCTGCAGCCGGCTCAGCAGGTCGTCGCGGCGCAGCCCGGGCAGCACGAAGTAGTGGATTGAGCCCGGCACCGACACCAGCGCGAGCACTCGCCACAAGGCGCGGGCGTAGGCTTCGGCGCGCTGCGGGCCGTCCCACTCATAGATGCCGCGGTATCGGCCGAGTTCGTCGTTGGCCAGCCACAGCTTTGAGACCAGGCCAGAGAAGCCTGCGAACAAAGGTGTATTCAGCAAGCTCTCCCGGCGGAATGCTGCATGGCCCCAGCCACGGATCGCACGCAGCCGGAACTCGACGACGAGCAGGCAAGGATCTTGCGTGGCGCCGCAGTCGATCACCGTCTCGCGGAATACTCGCGCCGACGTGCCGTCGGCGAAGCGCAGCCTCATTCCAGTCTGCCCTTTAGGCAGATGGATCCGGCGCCGCGCGAGCAACCATCCCGTGCTTGCCAAACATCTAGTCAATGCCTTCAGCGCCACCAAGGGCCCAATCGGGCGTTGCTCGGCAATCGGACTGTCGTGTTGTCGCCCAGGCGTGCTCGCAGATGTGACTAACAGATCTGCCGGAATCGAACTGCACATAGCCGTCACCTTTTCCTGCACTTACAGGCTCTGATGGCGGCAGGAACAACGTGAGAGGCCTAGGTCCCGTTCTGCCGGGGACATCGGGCGCAATCTGACAGGACGCGCGATGAGCAGTCCGGCGGGACTGCTTCAGCCCTCGGCAAACAACCGGAGTACGAGCCCGGTTCGTGGCTTGGGGCCGAACGAGGTTGACTTCCGCGGCACCCGTCGGCCGAGCTCGGCGATCTCGTACACCTGTGATGCCGACATCGGGCCGCAGATGACGGCCGTCCCGCTTGGCTCGCCGTCAGCGGCCCGGATCGCCTCAGCCGCATCGTGGATTGCCCGCACGCTTCGGGCGTCGTCCTCGACCGCCCAGATCCGGGCGAACAGCAGAGCCTGCAGCACCGCTGCCGGCACGCGCTGCCAGAGTTCGACAGGGTGGTCAGGCACCGCTGCCTGCAGCTGGCGAGGATCGGGGTCGGTAAGCAGCCAGATCTTCGAGTTCCCGGCGAGCAGGAACGCGATGCCGCGCGAGCACGCCTGGTCAAGCTCGGCCAGCGCGGCCGGCACGTCACCGGCCCCGCCGGACAGCTCGCGAACGCAGAACGCGCTCGCCGCGAGGCGCGCTGCTGTCTCCGGCACCAGCCCGGTCACCATCCGGTGGATCGCGCCGAGCATCGGCGGGTACGCGGTCGAGTCCACTAGCAGCGCCAGCCCGCGGTCCCAGGGTCCCGGTCCGGCGCCCGCTTGCCGGAGCTGCTCCTGGAGCTGCAGGTAGGCGGCATAGCGGTGATGGCCATCGGCGATCAGCGCCGTCCGGGGCGCCAGGTCGTCGGCGATCGCGGCCTGCTCACCAGGCTCGGTGATCGCCCACAGCTGGTGCCGCAGGCCGTCTGCCGTGACTGCGGACGCCAGCGGCTCACGGCTGTCCGCGACGGAATCGACCAGGAGGGTCGCACCGCCGTTCCCGCCCTGGTAGAGCAGAAAAATCGGCTCGAGATTGGCCCGCGTCGCTTCCATCAGCTGCCGTCGGCCGGCCACTGGCCCGGGCGCTACGTCCTCGTGCGGCTGCACGATCCGGGCCGCGTAGGGCGCGAGCCCGAGGGCGCCGATCAGCCCGCGCTGGATGACACTGCCACCGGGCGTTGCCTGCTCGTAGACGTACAGTGCGGGCGCGGGGTCTGCCGCCAGAATGCCGTCGGCCAGCCAGCCGGACAGGTCCCTGGCCGCATCGGTGTAGGGGCTGCCGGGCTGACCTGCAGGGTGGCGGGGCAGGATCAACCTGACCACATTGTGCGGATCGGCGGCCATCAGCTGGTTCTCGTTATCGGCCGCAATCACGTCGTACGGTGGAGAGGTGACCTCGGCAAGCCCGCTCACCCGGTCCTGGGCGTAACGCACGCCACGGAACGGCTCGAGCATGAGGCCCTGGGCGTGTCTGACGATCGGCGCCTCGCTGGACGAAAGGGTTGGCACGTATGTCTGAAGGACCGGCGGGCGGTCATGATTCCCGCCCAGAGAATCCGGCTTCATCACAAGATGCTCCCGACTCGGTGGCTGCCAACGGTGCCGACACCCATCAGCTCTACAAGCGCGGCCTGGACCTGCTCGGCCGGGGCAGTCCGGCGGCGGCCGCACAGTTGCTCGAGCGGGCCGCTGCTGCAGAGCCGCGGTCCAGGAGCGTACTGGAGGCGCTTGCCAGAGCGCAGTTCGACGCCGGCCAGTACGCCGCGGCCGCCGGGAACTTCCGGCTGATCGTAGAGGCTAGCCCAAGCGACGACTATGCCCAGTTCGGGCTCGGCCTCGCGCTCGCCAGGACGGGCGATCTGAGTGCCGCCGCCGAGCACCTCGCGCTCGCCGCGGCCATGTCCCCTCATCAGCGGCACTACGCGGATGCGCTTCGCAGCGTGCGCGCCACCTTGCGCGCGAGGAACGAACTGCAAAAAGGCAGACAAGATTGACCGGGAACGAGGAAGGAGCGGGTGATCGCGGCCCGCACCTTCCCGGCCTGATGGGCTGTACCGGGCCGCTCAGCGAGCATTACGATGCGGCGCTGCTCGACCTGGACGGTGTCGTCTACCTGGGCGGCACGCCGATACCGAGCGCAGCGGATGCGCTTGCTGATGCGGCCAAGCGCGGCATGAAGCTCGCTTACGTTACGAATAACGCCTCCCGGTCGCCGAACGCCATCGCCGCGCAGCTGACCGGCATGGGCGTGCCCGCCACCGCCACCGACATCGTGACGTCAGCGCAGGCCGCGGCACACATCCTGGCTGACCGGCTGCCGCCTGGCGCGCCCGTTCTGGTCGTCGGCGGGACCGGCCTGCGGCTGGCCGTCCGGGACCGCGGCCTGCGGCCGGTGACGACGGCAGCTGAGCAGCCGCTGGCGGTCGTGCAGGGGTACTGGGCCGGAATCGGCTACGGAGTGCTGGCGGAGGCCGCGATCGCGCTGAATGCAGGCGCGCTGTACGTGGCGTCCAATGCCGACGCGACGCTGCCAACACCCCGCGGGCCGCAGCCGGGTAACGGCTCACTTGTCCAGGTCCTGGTGCACGCTACCGGGCACGAGCCGGTCATCGCCGGGAAGCCGGAACTGCCGCTGCATGCCGAGTCGGTGGAGCGGGTGGGCGCGAAGCGGCCACTCGTGGTCGGCGACCGGCTGGACACCGACATCGAGGGCGCGGTCCGTGGCGGCACCGACAGCATGCTGGTGCTGACCGGTGTCAGCAGGCCGCCGGACCTGCTGCTGGCGCCTGTCCAGCGGCGCCCGTCCTATGTGGCCGCTGACCTGTCCGGCCTGAACGCCAGCCATCCGGAGGTCACCGGCAGCGGCGCGGGATTCAGCTGCGGTGGGTGGACGGTCGCGGCTAGAGCCACAGGGGATGGCTGGCTGACGGTGTCCGGCTCCGGCGAGTGGCTCGACGGGCTGCGGGCTCTGAGTGCCGCCGCCTGGTCAGCTGGCCCGCCGCCCGGTGACGAGCAGGCGCAGCGCCGGGTGGCCGAAGCAGTCCTGACGGCTATCGAGCCGCCTCGCTAACTGCGCGGACCGCTGACTGCAGCGCGGCTCTTGTCACCCTCCAGGCTGACCAGAGATCAACCCAGCGGCGGACGCGAACTATCGCGTCTTTGGCCGAGACTAGTCAACGGTCCCGGACGCCGCAGCGTCGGGACTTAGTCGGCCGGAAGGGGCTGTAGTCATGATTGAGGCGCAAGGCCTCACCAAGCAATACGGGGACACCATTGCTGTCGACAACCTGTCGTTCAGCGTGGCGCCTGGAAAGATCACCGGGTTCCTCGGCCCGAACGGGGCTGGGAAGACAACGACGATGCGGCTCATCCTGGGCCTTGACCGGCCGACGTCCGGCACGGTCACCATAGACGGGCGGCCGTTCTCTGAAGTGGCCCAGCCGATGCACCAGGTCGGTGCGCTGCTGGACGCGAAGGCTATGCACGGGGGCCGGAGCGCTTACAACCACTTGCTCTGCCTTGCTCAGTCGAACAACCTGCGCAAGGCACGAGTCGACGAGGTTCTGGGGCTTGTCGGCCTGACCGACGTAGCTCGGAAGCGGGCGAAGGGCTTCTCGCTGGGCATGGGACAGCGGCTGGGCATCGCCGGGGCGCTACTCGGCGACCCGCAGATCCTGATGTTCGACGAGCCGGTCAACGGGCTGGACCCGGAAGGCATCCTGTGGATCCGGAACCTGATGAAAGCGCTGGCCGCTGAGGGCAGGACAGTGTTCGTCTCCAGCCACCTGATGTCGGAGATGGAGAACACCGCCGACCACCTGCTCGTGATCGGCCGGGGCAAGCTGATCGCAGACTGCACAGTTGCCGAGTTCATCGCGGCCAACTCCCAGCTCACGGTGCGCGTCCGGACGCCACAGCAGGACCTGCTGTCCAAGCTCGTGGCTACGGCTGGCGGCACGATCCGTGAGAACGGCGACGGCACGATCGTCATCGCGGGACTGGACCCGGCGCAGGTCGGAGACCTGGCATACGAGAATTCCGTGCGGCTGCACGAACTCGCACCGCTGCACGCCTCGCTGGAGCAGGCGTTCATGGAACTGACCGCGTCGAGCGTTCAGTTCCGGGCGGGCGTGCCGGGCGGGCAGGACGGGAGGAGGCCGGCCACAGGGGCGCCGGTCGCTGGCGAGGCGGTTGCGGGCGAGCAGGTCCTGGCGGGAGAGGTGCTCTGACATGGCGATGACTACTACTCAGGTACCGATGGCCGGGGCGGGTCATGCAGCATCCGCCCGTGCCGGAACGCCTACGTTCGCCGGAGTCCTGCGCTCGGAGTTCACCAAGATCCGTTCGGTTCGCTCGACCTACTGGACGCTCCTCGTGCTAGTGATCGTGACGGTCGGGTTCGGCGCGCTGGCGAGTTTCGGCGCCACGCGCGGCCAGCACGGCCCGCTGTTCGACGCGACTCAGCGCAGCCTTGGCGGCCTCTACATCAGCCAGCTCGTCATCGGCGTCCTCGGCGTGCTGGTCATTTCCTCTGAGTACTCCACCGGCATGATCCGCACGACGCTGACGACGTTGCCCAGGCGCGGGCTGATGATCACAGCGAAGGCAGTGGTGTTCGCGGTCGTCGCCTTTGTCACCGGGCTCATTACCTGCTTCGCCTCGTTCTTCCTGGGACAGGCGATCATGTCGTCGCACCACATCGGCGCGTCACTGAGCCAGCCGCAAGTGCTGCGCGCGGTTATCGGCGGTGCGCTGTTCCTGACCGCGTGCGGGTTGCTGGCCTTCGGCTTCGGCTTGCTCATCCGGCACACGGCTGGCGCCATCACAACGGTCGTCGGGCTGCTCTTCGTGGTCACGATCCTGGTGAATTTCCTGCCGTCCAGCTGGCAGAACCACATCGACAAGTGGATCCCGGCAATGGCGGGTACCCAGATCTGGAGCACGGTTCCGACCTTGGGTCAGCCGGCCAATTTCGCGCCGTGGACCGGCTTCGCGGTGTTCTGCGGATACGCCGCAGTTGTGCTCATCGCCGCAGTGGTCCTGTTCCGCAAGCGGGACGCCTAGTTTCACGCCAAGCAGTCGGCCCCGGCCTCCGGCCGGGGCCGGTTGCACCCTGTTTGAGGTAACCCGCGACGCCCTGCTGAGGTCCCGCGCAACACCCTGCTGATTTGGTGGGTGCAATAAGGGACAAAAGGTCCGCCCCTGGTGCACAAACCAGCAGCGTGTGACGTGGCGGAGCCTGCCTGGGGTTGCTGCCACTGCCACGAATCCGGCAAAGCACTTTAAAGCGGCTGGCAGCGCGGGCACCACACCGCAATTCGCTCCTCGAGCTGAGGGCCCAGGCTCCCCCGCTGGATCGTCGCTCCGCACCGCCGGCACCGCTGTCCCGCGCGGCCGTAGACCCACAGCTGGCTGCCTCTTGCCCCGTTTCCGGTAGTAATGGTCTCGGCGCGAGCTTTATTCGCCTCGAGCAACCGTCGCGCCATCTCGACAAGGCCCGGCAGGTCGGGTACCTCGCCGACAACCCGCCATGGGTTGACGCCGCGCAGGAACAGGGTCTCGGCCCGGTAAATCGTGCCGATCCCGGCCAGGTTCCGCTGGTCGAGGAGAGCTTCACCGATAGTCCGGGCCGGCTCCGCGCTGAGCCTGCTGACTGCCTCGGCGGCGTCCCACCCGGGCCCGAGCAGGTCAGGGCCCAGGTGGCCGACAGCCAGTTCTTCCTTGCTGGTCCGGACGACCTCAACGATGCCGAGCAGGTAGCCGACGGCCTGCCAGTGCGAGTTAGCCAGGATCAGCCGGATCCGGTGATCGCTTAGCGGAAAGCCCTTGGCGGCACTGATTCGCCAGGATCCCTCCATCTTGAGGTGAGTGTGCACCGTTATGTCGCCTTCGACCCTGGTGAGCAGGTGCTTGCCGCGCGACACAGTCTCAGTCACCGCCCGCCCAGTCAGGTCGGTGGTGGCGAACCTCGGGACCCGGAAGTCACTGCGGACCAGTTCGCTCCCGGCGAGGGCGCGGTGCAACTGCTGCGCGGTCCGCCAGACCACGTCACCTTCCGGCATGACCTAGACGATAACCAGCAGCGAGCCAATTTGCCGGGTAGCCGTAACCGAGCGGGCCGGAACCATGGGGGCTAGCAGGCTGGTGCCCCTAGCTGGTCAAGGGGCAGTCTAGAGCTACTGGTTCAGCTCGGTTGAAGCCCACGAGAAGGAGGGAAACATGCTTTACGACGGCGCCGGAGCCGGGGCTCGCAGCCGGCCAAGATCTGCGATCAAGAGCAGGTCCTTGACATGCCGGAGCATCTGGTGGCGCGTGTCGCGGACGCAATCGCGGCTGAGTCGGCTCGCCGCGCAGCGAGGAGCCGGTGCGGCCACGAGTTCGGCTGACGGGGAACGCGGGCTGCCCGGACCAACTGGGCTAACCAGGAGGGGCGCGCCATGCCATACGTCAACGTCGGAACGGAGAACTCGGCGGCGGTCCAGATCTACTACCAGGATCTTGGCGCAGGCCAGCCGGTGGTACTGATCCACGGTTTCCCGCTAAGCGGGCGTTCCTGGGAGAAGCAGTCCCTCGCGCTGCTAGCGGCTGGCGGCTACCGGGTCATCACCTATGACCGGCGCGGGTTCGGCAGGTCGAGCCAGCCCTCATGGGGTTACGACTACGACACGTTCGCGCAGGACCTGCAGCATCTGCTCACCTCCCTCGACCTGCGCGACGTCGTGCTGGCCGGCATGTCGATGGGTGGCGGGGAAGTGGCGCGCTACCTTGGCCGCTACGGCTCCGACCGGATCGCCAAGGCAGCCATCATTTCCGGCGTCCCGCCGTTCCTGCTCAAGACTCCGGATAACCCGGATGGCGTAGACAAAAGCGTCTTTGACGGCATCGTCGACGACATTGCCGCCGACCGGCTCGCCTACCAGTCCAAGTTCCTGCACGACTTCTACAACCTGGACACCTTCCTCGGCACGCGAGTCAGCGAGGAGGTCGTCCGCGACAGCTGGAACGTAGCGGCCAGCGCTTCCCCGACCGGGACGGCCGCCTGCGTGCCGGCCTGGTACACCGACTTCCGCAAGGACCTGCCTCGGATCGACGTGCCGACCCTGGTCATGCACGGCGACGCCGACCGGGTCCTGCCGATCGCTGTCACCGGCGTGAAGACCCACGAGGGCATCAAGAACAGCAAGTTCGTAGTGGTGCCAGGCGCGCCGCACGGTCTGCTGTGGACACACGCCGAGCAGGTGAACGCCGAACTGCTCGGCTTCCTGAAGTAGCCCTCGGCGCCAGCGTAACCAGAATCGATCTCCTCGGGGGAGGATCCGCGGCATGTCTCACCACCTTGACACGCCTCTGGCGCGCCAGAACGGCCAGCTCTACATCGACGACCTGTACGTCTTCCCTGGCGACCACAGCACCGTGTTCGTCATGGACGTCAACTCGACAATCACCGGACCGGGCGTGCAGCCGGGCTTCCACCCGGAGGCGCGCTACGAGTTCAAAGTGCACTTCGGCGGGGCCGAATTCGAGACGCTGACCTTCAGGGTGTCCTTCGGCGAGCCGGACGCGACCGGTCGCCAGACCCTCCAGCTGCGCGCGCTGACCGGTGACGAGGCACGCGAGGACGGCGCGGCCGGCGAGCTGGTGCTCGAGGGCCAGACAGGTGAAGCGACCAGCCAGGACGACGCCCGGATCTGGGCCGGGCGCATCACCGACCCGTTCTACATCGACCTCGACGAACTGGCTGTCGTCAACGCGGCAGTCAAGAACGGCACGGCGGTGAACTGGTCAGGCTGGCGCGCGCAGAACGCGAAGAACAGCTTCGCAGGCACGACTGTCGAGTCGATCGTGCTGGAAGTCTCGCACCAGCACCCGCAGCTGCACGCCGGAGCGCGCACCGCGAGCTGGTGCGCCACCAAGCTAGCCACTGACGCTGGCGGCTGGCGGCAGATCAACCGCGCAGGTCACCCGATGATGTGGCCGATCTTCTGGCCCGACGACACAGATTTTTCTAACCCGGCCAACGACCGGCATCCGTCCGCCGACCTCAACGCCGAAGGCAAGAACATCGCTGACCTCGTTACCGCCGTGGTAGCAGCGAACGGCACGTCCGGCGACCCGCAAGGCTACGGGCACACAGTGGCAAGGGTGCTGTTCCCCGACGTCTTGCGGTACGTGGCGGGGACGCCGGCGACCTACGGGTTCGCGGCACGTAACGGCCGGGCGCTGGCTGACAACGCGCCGGAGGTGATGTTCTCGCTGGTCCTGGGCACAGGCGTGACGTCGGGGCTGAAGCCGGCGGTAGCGAAGGGTCAGCGATCGCGAACCTTCCCCTACGTCGTGCCGGCGTAGGCAGATCCGGCGAGGCTTGCCGCGGCCTCGCCGTTGTTACATCAGCTTGCGCAGGTGCAGCAGGTCGAACACGCTGCCTTGCACCTTGAGCTTGCCGGACAGCCAGGCCCGCATGAAGCTGCCGGGGTCACCAGCAATCCCGACCACGATGTTGCTATCGGCTGTGAACCGCACCTGGGCCGGCGGCGCGCCGTTATCCGCGACCTTGACCGGGTCGGCACCGTGCGGCCCGAGCCTGGTCACGAAGGTCAGGCCGAGGTCAGGAACGTAGCAGCTCAGGGTGCGGTCCAGCAGATGGGCTTCCCGGTCTTTGGCGTCCATGCTTGCGATGCGTCCGGTCAGGTTTTCTAGCGCTGTGCGGCATTCCTCGGCTGTCGCCATTCATCCCTCGCTTTCAAGGTCATTCTCCGGCATGCCGGTTGCGCTGGGTGACCGGGGGCACATCGCTCTCGCCAGGTGCCACGCCCTGACCGCGGCGGGCGGTAGCGTTTCTGTGGAAGCGGGCTAGCTGGGCGCTGAGGAATGGCGGAGCAGATGGAACACCAGGCGGGGCCGGGCTGGACCGGCCCGACCGGCGAGAATACCGCGCGTGACGGCGATAGTAACGGCGGGAAACGGGCACTTGCCGACTCAGCCGACGGTGCCCGCGCGGAGTTGCCCGCCACCGGGGAGCCGCGGGTTGACGCCGCGCTGAAGCTCCTCGACCGGCTGCCCGGACTGCCGGTCAGCGATCATGCCGAGCTATTCGAGCAGGTCCATGCTCAGCTCAGCGAGGTGCTGGGGGAGCTGGACTCCGGGACTGGTGCCGCTGGCCCGGCTGGCGGCTGACGACTACCGGGATGAGCAGGAGGCTGCGGCTTGATGCCGAACTTGTCCGGCGCGGCCTGGCCAGGTCGCGAGATCAGGCGGCGGACCTGATCACGGCCGGCCGGGTGGCGGTGGCTGGCCAGCTGGCGGCCAAGCCCGCGTCGCAGGTCACGGTAGACGCACCGATCACGGTCGAGCGGGCCAGCGACGGGCCGGACTACGTGTCGCGAGGCGGATACAAGCTAGCGGGCGCGCTGGCGGCGTTCGGGGGCCTGGTGGTGGAAGGCAAGCGCTGCCTGGATGCCGGGGCCTCCACCGGAGGGTTCACCGACGTGCTGCTGAGGTCTGGCGCGGCGCAGGTGGTAGCGGCCGACGTCGGCTATGGCCAGCTTGCCTGGTCACTGCAGACTGACGAGCGGGTCACGGTGCTGGACCGCGTCAACGTCCGCAACCTGATGCCGGAGCAGGTGGCGCCGCCGCCCGAGCTGGTCGTGGCCGACCTGTCGTTCATCTCCCTGACCGCGGTGCTGCCCGCGCTCGTTGCGTGCGCCGCTCCCGGTGCCGATTTCCTGCTGATGGTGAAGCCGCAGTTCGAGGTCGGCAAAGACCGGGTCGGCGGTGGCGTGGTCCGTGACCCTGAACTGCGCAAGGCCGCAGTGGCGAGCGTGGCGCGGGCGGCAGCCGGTGCCGGACTGGGCGTAGCCGGGGTCACTGCAAGCCCGCTGCCCGGGCCGTCCGGCAACGTGGAGTATTTCCTCTGGCTCCGGTCCGGCGCCGGGCCACTCGATGACGCCGCGCTTGCGCAGGCTGTCGAGGCAGGGCCGCAATGACGACCTTGGCTGGACCAGCCACGGGCCGGGTGATGCTGCTGGTCGCGCACACCGGCAGGCCAGCAGCACGGCGGGTAGCTCAGGTCCTGATCGCCAAGCTGGCGGCCGTCGGCATCGGCGTCAGGGTGCTGGAGCCGGAGGCCGCGGAGCTCGGCTGCGAAATGGCCGCTGTCGTCCCGGTCTCGCCGTCGGCGGCTGACGGGACCGAGATGGTCCTGGTCGTCGGTGGCGACGGCACGCTGCTGCGGGCGGCAGAGCTGGCAAGGCCAGCCAGGGTCCCGCTGCTCGGGGTCAATCTCGGCCACGTCGGATTCCTTGCCGAAGCCGAGCCTGAGGACCTGACAGCGGCCGTCGCGAACGTCGCCGCGCACCAGTATTCGGTCGAGGAGCGGATGACGATAGAGGTCGCGGTCCGGATCAACGGCGGGCAGCTCGCGGCTACCTGGGCGCTCAACGAGGCGACTGTTGAAAAGGCGGCCAGGGAACGGATGCTGGACCTGGTGATCGAAGTCGACGGGCGGCCGTTGTCTCGCTGGGGCTGTGATGGCGTCGTGTTCGCTACCCCGACCGGCTCAACCGCGTACGCGTTCTCGGCGGGCGGGCCGGTGGTCTGGCCCGAAGTGGAAGCGTTGCTCATGGTGCCGATCTCGGCGCACGCGCTGTTCGCCGGGCCGATGGTCGTGTCGCCGCGGTCAGTGCTCGCGGCGGAAGTCATTGGCGCTTCCGCAGGCCAGCAGGTCACCGGATCGGCTGTGCCAGGTTCGGTTGGCGCCGTCGAGCAATTTGTGGCCGTGCAATCAGGGACGGCAGGGGCTGTTCTGTGGTGCGATGGGCGTCGTATGGTCGAGCTTCCGCCTGGGTCGCGTGTCGAGGTGCGGCGCGGCAGCCTGCCGGTACTGCTGGCCCGGTTGCCAGCTGCAGCTGGTGCTGCCGTCCAGCCAGGCGGGCGCCCGGCCAGGGCCGGAGGTCCGGATCGGCGCGCCGTTCACCGACCGGCTGGTGGCGAAGTTCGGCCTGCCGGTAACGGGCTGGCGCGGCCTGCCAGGCGACCGGACCGGGCCCACGGACGAGGAGTCAGGCGGCCATGCTTGAGGAAGTGCGCATCACCGGTCTCGGGGTGATCGACGAGGCCGTGCTCGATCTGTCCGCGGGATTCAACGTGGTCACCGGCGAGACCGGAGCGGGCAAGACCATGGTCGTGTCTGGACTTGGCCTGTTGTTCGGCGGCCGTGCCGATCCGAGCCGGGTCCGGCCGGGCGCGGACCGGGCCGTGGTCGAGGGCAGGCTCCGGGTCGAGCCGGGCGGCAACGTAGCCCGGCAGGTCAACGACTCCGGCGGTGACCTGGACGACGATGGCAGCACGCTGATCCTGGTGCGCTCGGTGAGCTCGGAGGGCCGGTCTCGCGCAACGGCGGGCGGCCGGTCGGTACCGGTCTCCCTGCTGACCTACCTGGCCGACGACCTGGTCGCGGTGCACGGGCAAGCCGACCAGCAGCAGCTGCTGAAGCCCGGCCGCCAGCGGCAGGCGCTCGATCAGTTCAGCGGCCCGGACTTCGCCAAGCTGCTCGCCGACTACCAGCGGGCTTACCACCGGCACCAGCAGGTCGCGGCAGAGCTGGCAGAACTGACCACGATGGCCAGAGACCGAGCCCGCGAGGCCGAGGACCTGCATCGGGGAGTCGACGAGATCGCCCGCATCGAGCCGGCCGAGGGCGAGGACATCGAGCTGATGGCCGAGGAGGAGCGCCTCGCCAATGCCGATGCGCTGCACGCGGCGGCGACGACCGCGCATGAGGCGCTGGTTGGTGACCCGGCCAGCGGCAACTACGACGCGGCGGACGTGACTGGCCTGCTGGCGACAGTCCGGGCAGCCCTGGAGGGCGCGGCACAGCACGATGTGCAGCTCGGTGCGCTAGCCGGACGGGTCAGCGAGGCCGCGTACCTGCTCGCCGACGTGGCCGCCGAGCTTGCCTCCTATGTCGAGTCGGTGGAAGCCGACCCGGTGCGGCTCGGGATAGTGCAGGAGCGCCGGGCGGAACTCACCCGGCTGATCCGCAGCTACGGCACCCCGACAGCGGGCGGGACGCCAGGCGGTGACCTGGCCGCTGTGCTTGCCTGGGCCAAGTCCGCCGCGGCGCGGCTCGCTGAGCTGGACAGCGACGAGGACAAGATCGGCGCTCTCGAGCAGGAGGAAGCGGAGCTGGCGGCGACCGTGGCGGACCTGGCAGGCCAGCTCACCGCCGCCCGGACGCAGACCGCCGCGCGGTTCGCGGAGGAGGTCACTGGCGAGCTGACGGCGCTGGCAATGCCGCATGCCCGGGTCGTGGTGGCAGTCACGCCCGCGCCAGGATTCGGGCCGCACGGGGCCGACGAAGTGGAGATCAGGCTGGCCGCGCACCTGGGCGCGTCTGCCGTGCCCCTGCACAAGGGCGCATCTGGCGGTGAGCTGTCCCGGATCATGCTCGCCATCGAAGTGGTGTTCGCCGGCGCGGACCCGGTGCCGACCTTCGTGTTCGACGAGGTTGATGCGGGTGTCGGCGGCAAAGCCGCAGTCGAGATCGGCCGCCGGCTGGCCCGGCTGGCCAGGATGGCGCAGGTCATCGTCGTAACTCACCTGCCGCAGGTAGCAGCTTTCGCTGACACGCACCTGGTGGTCGAGAAGACCAGCGACGGCTCTGTGGTGCACAGCGGGATCAGCAAGCTGGACGCCGAGGGCCGGGTTCGCGAACTATCCCGGATGCTGGCTGGCCTTGAGAACTCCGAGTTCGGCCGTGCGCATGCGGGCGAACTGCTCGCTGCCGCTGCCGCCGAGCGGGCTGCGCTTGCGGAGCGTAGCTAGCTGCAGTGCGGCCGTCCGGCTGCCGGCCGACGTTAGCACTAGCGCACGTCTGGCAAAATGTCTAGCCAATGAAGGTGCCGGGCGTAGGACACGTGCTGCCACGTCGGGCCAGGTCAAAGGACCAGGCCGGGATGTGGGCGACGGCTCGCCTCGATCGGCGGACCAAGAACCTGACCAAGCGGCTGCGGCCCGGCGAGATCGCCATCATCGATCACGCAGACCTGGACCGGGTAGCGGCCGATGCACTCGTCCGGTGCCAGGTCGCAGCGGTGATTAACGTCGCGCCGAGCGTCACGGGGCGGTACCCGAATCAGGGCCCGATGGTGCTCATCGAGGCAGGCATCCCGCTCGTCGATGACGTCGGCCCGGACGTGTTTGACCAGGTTAAGGAGGGTCAGAAGGTCAGGCTCGACGACGAGACGCTGTATGTCGGCGAGGTAGTCGCCGCCAAGGGGACCCGGCAGAGCGCTGAGTCGGTGGCCGCGGACGTGGCAGCTGCCAAGGAAGGCCTGGCCGAGCAACTCAAGGCCTTCGTGACGAACACCTTCGAGTACATCGACCGGGACCCCGAGTTGCTGGTCGAGGGCATCCGGATACCGCAGCTGCGTACCAGGCTGGCCGGCAAGCACGCACTGGTGGTCGCGCGCGGCTATCACTACCACGAGGACCTGCAGGCGCTGCGCGCCTACATCAGGGAATTCAAGCCCGTCATCATTGCCGTGGACGGCGGTGCGAACGCGCTGATCGACGCCGGGTACTGGCCGCACATGATCGTCGGCGACATGGACTCGGTATCAGATAAGGCCCTCAGGTCTGGCGCTGAGATCGTCGTCGTCGCTTACCGCAACGGGCACGCGCCCGGCCTGCCACGGGTCCAGGACCTCGGCGTCAGGTCAGTGATCTGCGCGGCCCCCGGCACCAGCGAGGACGTCGCGGTATTGATTGCCGAAGAGGCTGGCGCGAGCCTCATCGTCACAGTAGGCATGCGATTCGGGCTGGTAGAGTTCCTCGACAAGGGCCGGGCCGGAATGGCAAGCGCCGTGCTTACCCGGATCCGAGTCGGCGACAAAATGGTCGACGCCAAAGGCGTGAGTCGTCTCTACCAGAGCCGCATTTCTGCCAAGTCGCTCTTCTTTCTCGCGGTCGCCGCACTGCTGCCGATCATTGCGCTGGCGTGGACCCCGGTCGGGAAGATCTCGCTGGGGGTGCTGGCCACGCTGCTGCGCCCGTTGTGGTACTGGATAACTGGACTGTTCTCGTGATTGATTTCAGGTATCACCTGGTCTCCATCATCGCGGTATTTCTGGCCCTAGCCGTTGGCCTCGTCCTCGGAGCGACAGCGCTCAGCGGCCCGGCTCTCGTCGGCTTGCAGAAAGCCGAGAAGACGATAAACCGCGAAAATGCCACGCTGCTGAGAGAGCAACTCGTATTGAAAAACCAAGTCGCCGCAGATCAGGCGTTCGGTGGGGCCGCCGCGCCTCGACTGCTGGCCGGCCTGCTGACGGATCGGAAGGTAGTGCTCGTCGCCGCGCCCAACTCCGACGGTTCGGTAGTCAGCGGCGTGACGGCGGCGCTGCGGCAGGCCGGCGCGACGGTGACCGGCGAGATCACGCTGAACCCGCTGTTCCTGGACACCGGCGGCCACAACGAGGACGAGCTGACACAACTGGCCCAGAGCCTTGCGACCAAGGCCGGCGTGACGCTCCCGGCCGATGCGTCGGGCCATGTCTCCGGCCAGCAGGCTGCTGCCAAAGTGCTCGCCGCGAGCCTGCTGGCCCCGAGCGGCACCGCGGCTGCGTCCGCGGACAGCAGCACCATCCTTAACGAATTGAACCAGGCTAGCTACCTGAGCATCGCCAACGGAGGCACGATCTCCGGGCCAGCCTCGCTGGCTATCCTGATCGCGCCCGGCGGCGCGCCGCCGCAGGCCGGCAGCCAGGTCCTCGTCGCTCTCGCGGTCGCCCTCCGCAACGCCGGCGACGGGGCCGTCATGGTCGGCGGGAGTGAATCAGTCGGACCGAATAGCGTGCTCAATGCCGAGACGATAGCGGGCCAGGTGTCGACGGTAGACAATGCCGATACCGAGATTGGGCAGATCATGACGGCGCAGGCGCTGTTCGTGGCTGCCGGTGACAAGGCGCCCGGCCAGTACGGGATCGGACCGGGCGCTGCGCCCAGTCCCGCGCCTACGCCGTCCGTCACGCCGACGGTGACCCCGAGCACCCACGCGAGTTCCGGAGGCCATAAGTGAGTGCGCGAGCCATCCGGTCTGCCGCCGTCGCGGCAGCCGCGGCCCGGCTGTGCTATGTGATGCTCCGTGACCGGCCGCCGGGCGGAGCCGCGAAGTGGACACGCACCAATCACCACGGGGAGCCGGTCACGCTGCTCGAGGGTCCTGCCGTGGCGATTGGCGGCGTCGCCGGCGCGCTCGCAGCCGGCGGCAGCGGCCGCGACCAGCTCGCGGTAGCAATTGCCGGCGCAGGCGCGGCAGCCTTCGGCGGTTACGACGATCTTGCCGGCAACGGCAGTAACAAAGGCTTCCGCGGGCATCTAGGCGCACTGCGCAACGGTGAGCTCACGACCGGCGCGGTCAAGATGGCCGGAATCGGCGCGATCGGCCTGGCTGCCGCGATAATCGCCGGCGGTTGCGCCGATGGCGCGGACGCGGCTGGCAAGTTCTGCGGCCGCCGTAGCGTGACGGTCGCGCTAGCCGACACCGTCATCAATGCCGGCCTGATCGCTGGCGGCGCTAACCTGCTCAACCTGTTCGACCTGCGCCCCGGCCGTGCGGTCAAGGTCGCGCTCATCGCCGGCGGCCTACTTGCGCCGGCGGGCACGGGCGCCACCGCGGCACCCCTGGCCGCGGCGGCGGCATTGCTGCCCGAGGATCTCGGTGAGCGGGCCATGCTGGGCGATGCCGGGGCGAATGCGCTCGGCGCGATGCTCGGCACCGCTGCCGCGACCTCGCTGCCGCGACCGGCCAGGCTGGCTGCGCTCGGCGTGGTCGCCGGGCTCACCGCTGCCAGCGAGGTGGTCAGCTTCACCAAGGTCATCGAGCGGACTCCTGCGCTGCGCTGGCTGGACATGCTCGGCCGCCGCCCGACAGGCGGTACTGCCAGCGCCGCCAACCTTCAGGCCAAGGACCGCGACGCCGGGAACGAGGATGCTGGCGGCGACGATGCTGCCAGCGACGATGCGGGGAACCGTAATGCCGCCCGGGCCGCGGGTAAGCACCGGGCCGGGACGGTGCCGTCGGCCGAGGCAGGGTGACTGGCCCGGCCGCCCCGCTCACGCAGGACGGCCAGCAGCCAGAAGACAGGCAACCGGGCGCGACCGGCATCGGCATTGGCCGCGCTGCCGCCCTGATCGGCGCGCTCACGGTGCTAGCCCGGCTGCTCGGCCTGGTGCGGACGCTGGTATTCGCCAAGACGGTCGGCGCCACCTGCCTGGGCAGCGCTTACATCACAGCGAACACGCTGCCAAACATCGTCTACGACATCGTGCTCGGCGGCGTGCTCACCAGCATCATGGTGCCGGTGCTAGCCCGGCCCGCGGCCCGGTCCGGGGCGGATCCGGCGGCGACCGCACAAGTGCGGCAGACATCCTCGGCGTTGCTCACCTGGACCACGCTGATCCTTGCGCCGGTCAGTGTCGTCATCGCTGTGGCCGCGGGACCGCTGGCGCGCTTGCTCAACCCGGTGAATCCGACGCAACACTGCGTCCGGGCAGCGCTGGTCACCGTCACCAGGCCAATGCTCGCGGTGTTCGCGCCGCAGATCCTGCTCTACGGTCTCGCCGTCGTGTTGTACGGCATCCTGCAGGCTCATCGCAGGTTCGGGGCGCCTGCGCTGGCTCCGGTGCTCTCCAGCCTCATCGTGATCGGCGTCTACATCGCTTTCGTTCCGCTCGGCGGCGCGCACGCCAACCGGCTATCCGGCCTGCCGCTGAATGCCGAGCTACTGCTGTCTATCGGAACAACCGCCGGCGTCGCGGCGCTAGCGCTTACCGCCGCCGTCCCGGCCTGGCGGCTGCGCCTGCGCGTTCGCCCGACGCTCCGCTTCCCGCCCGGAGTCGCCCGCCGGATCGGCAGCCTCGCCGTGTTCGGGATCGTCGCGCTGGTCGCGGAGGACGCCTCGCAAGTCGTGGTTATCCTGCTGGCAAACGGGCACGGCACCCGCGCCGCCATCGTGCTGTATCAGTATGGCTGGCAGGTGTTCGAGGCCGCTTACGCGGTGCTCGCGATCTCCATCGCGGTCAGTGCCTTCCCGGCCCTATCGGTGCGGGAGGGCGCGGAGTTCGACGAGACTGCTGCCGCATCGGTGCGCGCGACGCTGCTGATGTCGTTCCTCGGCAGCGCGATCGTGCTCGCTGTCGCATCCCCGGCGGCGCACTTCCTGGCGAGCAGCCACGCGCAGGTCGGCCAGCTTGCGGCTGGCTTCGCGCTGTTCGCGCCCGGCCTGGCCGGGTACGGGCTCGTCGCGTGCTTGTCCCGGGTGCTGCTGGCTGGCCACCGGTCGAGGGCCGCAGCGGGCTGCGTGGGAGCTGGCTGGCTTCTGGTGATCGCGACTGACGTCGTACTCGTCAACGTGGCGCCTGCCACCTGGGCGGTGGGCATGCTTGCGCTCGGCAACACCGCGGGACTGACTGCGGGCGGTGTCGCATTGCTGGTGGCCGTGCGGCGCGCGCGGGGCCTGGCGGCACTGGCCGGGACAGGCCGCGCAGCTTTCTCCGGCCTGGCCGCGGCGGTTGCTGGCGGCGCCGCCGGTGCTGGCGCGGCGATTGGTCTTTCCTCGGCGCGGCCCGCAGCCGAGGTGGTGGTTGCGCTGATCGCGGCTGCCTGCGCGGTTGCCGCGTTCGCGATCGTGGCGTTCCTGCTCGACGGCGGTGAACTCCGGGCGGCGGTGATGCGGATCCGTGCCGGGGAACTCCGGTGACGGTGCCAGTGACCGGGTCGCCGCGCATCGCGTTCGTACTCGGCCTGGCCACCGGAGGCAGCGCCAGGCATGTCATCGCGCTGGCGGCCGGCTGCCGTTCCGCCGGGATGACGGTCTGCCTGCTGGCGCCAGGTCCGACACTGGCGCTTGCGGGCGGTGATGCAGGGATCGAGGCGTTCGAAGTGCGCATCAGCGAGCGGCCGCGTCCCGTGAGTGACCTCGGCGCGGTTGCCCGCATGCGGCACTGGCTCGGGTCGTGGCGTCCCGACGTCGTTCACGCGCACGGTGTGCGGGCTGGCGCCTTCGCTGCGCTGGCTATCGGGGGGCTGGCTATCGGGGGGCTGGCGAGCCGCCGGGGGCGCCGGCCCCCTGCGCTGGTCGTGACAGTCCACAACGCGCCGCCGGCCGGGCGTCAGGGCCGCTTGGTCTACGGAGTGCTTGAGCGGATCTGCGCCCGGCGAGCACAACTCGTACTGTGTGCGTCAGCGGATCTGGCAGCGCGGATGCGCGCCGTCGGGGGAGCGGGCGTTCAGCAGTTCGATGTGCCTGCGCCGCCGGCTGCGCAGCCATCGGCTGCCGAAGTGGCCAGCGCGCGCGCGGACATCGGCGCGGACGGTAGGCCAGTGGTGCTCGCCGTCGGCCGGCTCGCAGAGCAGAAGGGCTTCGACGTCCTGATCGAGGCGGCAGGACGGTGGCGGGACCGCGACCCGCAACCGCGCACAGTCATCGCGGGCGACGGTCCGCTCGCTGCCGCACTGCGTGCCCGGGCGAGCCGAGTTCAAGCTGACGCGTTGCTGCTCGGCCCCCGCAACGACGTCCCTGCCCTGCTTGCGATTGCCGACGTCGTCGTGGTGCCGAGCCGGTGGGAAGCGCGCGCGCTGATCCTGCAGGAGGCCATGCGGGCAGGCAAGGCAATCGTCGCCAGCCGGGTCGGCGGGACACCGGAGCTCGTCGGCAGTTCAGGTCAATATGGCGAAGGTGCGCTGCTTATCCCGCCGGGCGATCCGGCCGCACTTGCCGCCGCCGTCACTGCGGTGCTCGACGATCAGCACCTGGCCGCCAGGCTTTGCCTGGCGGCCAGGGCCCGAAGCGCCACGTTCCCTACGGAAAAGGACGCTATTGATGACGCAATGTCGACGTACTCGCGGCTAGCGGTGAGCCGTTCCTGGCCGTCGTAGCCGATTTGGCAAGCTTCAATAACAATCGCCAGTAACTGCATGATCAGTAGCCGCCAGATGTGCTGAACTATCCCGAATAGGCCATGTGGCCTTAGACGTTCGCGGCCTGGGAGTAAGCAGTGTCCAACCAGACCTCGCGGCACGGCAAGAGGCTCCGGCTCGCAGGATCCAGCCCGGCCCGCTGGCGTTGCGGTCGCATCACGCCAGCAGCCGAATCCGTCGTGGCTGAAGGTCATCGGAACTACTCTGCGGTTGTGGCTGCGCCGGAAGGTACTGCGCGTTGCCGATTCTGAAGCGATTGGCGCCCGGCACTCTGGCCGGCTTGCCGTCGTGCTGGCAGCGGTCGTGGTGATCGCCGGCGGTGCAATCGCCATCGCGCTCACGGCGCACTCGCAAGCTGGCGCCGGTAACTCGCACCACGCCAGCGGCAAGCCGAAGCTGACGCCCGCGCAGGCCGCAGCCAGGGCAGCGGCCGTCGCGGCTGCCGCGGCAAATGACCAGGCGGCCGCGCGCTGGATTGCCGCCCAGGTCGGTCAGGGCCTAGTGATCGGGTGCGATCAGGCGACGTGCGCAGCGATACTCGCGGCGGGTTATCCGACGGGCGGGCAGGTTGTGCTGAAGCCGGGCATCAGCTTGCCAGGGCCTGGCTCTCTTGTGATCTCGACGGCGACGGTTCGCGCGCAGTACGGCACGCAGCTCGTCAGCGCGGTTCCTGCCGTCATCGCGTCGTTCGGCAGCGGCGCGCAGGCGGTGCAGATCGGCGTCGTCGTACCGGGCGGCCCGCCGGCATATCACCAGGAGGCGAGTAGCGCGCTTGCTGCCCGCCGCACCGCCGGGCGCAAGCTGCTGGCCGACAGCAAAGTGCATGCGCGCGGCGCGATCAGGACCGAGCTCGGTTCCGGCCTCGTCGATCCGCGGCTGATCACCGTGCTGCGCCGGCTTGCCATCCGCTACGAGGTTGACGTCGTGCACTTTGGCGACACCGGGCCGCAGACCGGCGGGACTGTGCCATTCCGGATGGCCGAAGTCGTGGTGCGGGCCAGCCGTACCGGCAGGCACGCTAGCAGTGAGCTGGCGGGGATGGAGAGGCTGCTGCGCAGCCAGCCTGCCAGAGAGCGGGCCGAGTTGATTCCGAAGCGACTGGCCGGCGGCCTGCGGGTGCTGGAGATTAAGTTCCTGGCGCCTAGCCCCTTGTAGCTGAGCCTGTTTTCGGCGAGCCGCGCTAGCCGAGGCGGTGAAACCGCGCGATCGCGAAGCGGTTTCTCAGCTTGTGCTCAGCCTGCGAGCCGCACCGGCTGAGGGCAGGGCCTGCATGCCCGGCCGCAAGGTCGGCTAGCCATTCGCCGAGCAGCGGGCCGAACTTGAAACCGTGGCCCGACGTGCCGCAGCCTACGACGACGTTGCCGATCCGGTCGATGATGAAGTCCTCGTCGGGGCTGTTGTCGTAGATACAACGCTCATCGGCGACCGGCTCCGGGTCATAACCGGGCAGATAGCGCCCGGCCAGTTCAGCAATCCGGCCCATTAGCCGCTGGTCGGCTGCCTGGTTCTGTGCGTCGGGATCGGTCGCCGGACCGCTTTGGTGGATCCCGATCTTGTAGAGCTGCGATCCCGGCACCGGCAAGCCGTACGGTGCCTGCTCGCTGTGAAAGAGAAAAATGGGCGCCTCATCCTGGCCGCACGCGCGCAGGTAAGCCACCTGTTCGAGCGTCGCCCTGCCCGGCACTGGCACGCTGACGCTTGCGAGCAGTCCGCCCGACCATGGTCCCGCGGTGATCACGGCAGCCCTGGCTGCGATGATGCCCGCGGTCGTGTGCAAGGTGACCTGGCGGCCGTCATCAGCCATGCGGATGACGCGCACGCCCGTCCAGATCTCCGGCACCTTAGCCGCGAGCGCCTTGAGTGCCTCGTCGGCGGCGATCACGGCAGAATCCGGCTCGAGTAACGCTGGTCCGCCGACCCTGATAGCCGGGAACCGCTCGGCCACTTCGGCGGCCTGCAGCAACTGGCTGGGCGCGCCCGCGGCAATCATGGCTTCATGCACCCCGCGCAAGCCCGTGCCGAACGTCAGCTGGGGGGCAGGCCGCAGGATCAGCCGCCCCGACTCCGCCTCGAGTTGATGCCAGCAATCGCGGGTTCGGCGGGCGGCGGTGACATAGTCCGTGTCCGGATAGCCCAGCCGGAAGATTCTGCAACTGCCCTTGGAACCCGAGCCGGGATGGCCGACCTCAGCCTGTTCCAGTACGACGACGTCACGGCCGCGTGCCGCGAGGGCACGGCCGGCTGCCAGTCCGAGCAGGCCGGCGCCCACGATCGCGACGTCGCGCAGCGGTGTCATGTCCCGGGCAGACTACTGCACTGTGCCCGCCCTGCAGTAGCCGCGATTCGCTGCCGGCGTGATTGAGCAAACCCGCCGCGCCGGAGCCAAGGCCGGCCAGCTGAACCGGACCCGTGGATGCCGTTGCGACCGGACGGCGTTGCGGCGTATCCCGCCAGTCTGGCAGGTGCCCGATGACTAGGACCGCCAGTACTAACACAACCGCGATGACTGCGAGGCGCCGCGGCCACGGACTCGGCTCCCGGTCCTTGCCGAGGATCAGGAGGTCATCCATGGTCCCGTGCCGCTCGCAGCGCCTGGCCGCGAGGCCATCTTGAGTGTCAGGAAGGCGTCGACGCCAATGACTCGCAGTATCTGCCGTTCGACGGGACGGATGTCGGGCCGGCCTTCGTCGCGATACACGTGCGGCGAGCCGAGGTGGACGGTATGTCCCCTGGTGCGCAACTCGCAGCCTCCGGCGGCCAGCACGTTCTTGACCCAGTCGGTGTCGGGGCCATAGGTCAGCGCGATGACGTAGCCGTTGTCAGCCGGAAAGACGTTGACCGGAGTCTGGTACACGCGTCCGGACCGCCGGCCTTTGTGGACGATCACCCCAAGACCGGGCATCCACGGTGCGATGTGCTTGGTCACGCGGTTCAGCCCGACCTTGTTCCACTGCCGCACGAACCTTGGAATGGGCATTTCCAGCCCTCCATTCCGGGCTGCTGGCCGTCCCGGCCGCGGTGCGCTGACCAGTCAAGCGTGCCCCGGAACCGGGCCGATTTACCAGCCGCGCTCACGCCATTGTGGAACCTGCGGCCGTTCCGTGCCGATCGTCGTGTCGCCGCCGTGTCCTGGGTATACCCACGTACCGTCGGGCAGGACGGCGAATACCCGCTCTTCCAGGTCGGTCATGAGGCTGCCGAAGCGTGCCGGATCGCGGTCGGTGTTGCCGGGGCCGCCGGGAAACAGCGAGTCGCCGGTGAACAGGTGCGGCTGGTCGGCAAGCTCGCCGTTGCCGTCGTAGCAGAGAGCGATGCTGCCCGGCGTGTGCCCGCGCAGGTGAATAACGGTCAGGCTGGCATTGCCGACGCTGACCGTGTCGCCGTGCTGGACCGGCCGGGTAACCGGGATCGGCAGGCCGGGTGCGTCGTCGGGATGGGCCACGGTAGCGGCTCCGGTGGCCTGCTGGACCTGCCGCAGCGCAGCGTGATGATCCCAGTGCTGGTGCGTGGTGATGATCGTGGCCAGCGGCCGGTCGCCGATGAGCCCGAGCAGCGTGTCAGCGTCGTTGGCGGCGTCGATGAGGGCCAGCTCGCCTGTCTGGGTGCAACGGACCAGGTAGGCATTGTTGTCCATCGGCCCGACCGCCACCTTGGTGATTGTCACGCCAGGCAGTTCCCTGGTGTCGGCCGCGCCGCCTACGGCCACGTTTCCGGTGTAGCTCATGGTTTCCCTCATCTCGTCGCTCTTCAGATAACTACCACGACGGCAGTACCGGCAGCGGGCCGGCTGGCTCGGCCGTCAGCCCGGCACCCGTACTGCGGCCGGTGAGCCAGGCAAGCAGCATCCGGACCGGGCCGGTCACCGTTGTCACTGGCTCATCCCCGGCAGGCCCGATGTGCACGACGACCGGGGCGTCGGAGCTTCGCAACGTCACGGCCGGTGAGTGCGGACCGGCGAAGCTAGCGGCTGCCTGCTCTAGGCTGTAGGTCGCGAACGCGTGCGGCCAGTCCGCCGGGCCGTAACCGACCCCGAGATCGACGTGGTGAATCTCCACCTCAGTGAGCCGCCGCCAGAGCGTGTACCAGCCCTGGTGCTCGTTTCCCTGCATGCCAGTCACATTCGCTGCCCAGGCTGCGTCGGGCAGGCGTGCCGCCTCCGCATCGAGTGCCGCAGCCGAAGTGTCGAGGTCCGCTAGCAGTTCGCTGGCAGAACGCCCGGCGCCGCCCTCGATCCCTTCGGTCCGCTCGTCGAAGTCGCGGTACTGCGGTGTCTCGATTCCGGTCCGCGCCCAGACGAGCAGGTTCCGCAGGCTGTCGGCGTTGCGGGCGATGTGGGTCAGCAGGTGTCCGCGGCTCCAGCCAGGCAGCAGCGAGGGCTCGCGAGCTTGCTCGTCACTGACCCGCTCGGCAGACGCGCGGAGCACGGTGGTTGCGGTGGCGACCCTCACCCGCAGCCGTGCTGCGGTGCCAGCCGGGTCACCAGGGTCTATGCGGTCATCGGGGTCTATGCGGGCATCAGGCCGGAATGCGTTGCCGGCATCATCGGGCTTACCGGGCGTAACCGGAGTACCTGGATGAACCGGATTACCCGCTGCAGGCGTGTCTGCCATGTTTGTAGTCCTTTCGCGTCCGCCGGACCAGGGTAGCGATGCCGTGCGGCGGGACGGGAATCCACCCGGTGCCATCTGGTGTTGTACTAGGGCTGCCGGTAGGGGCTGCGAGGGAATGCATGCGGTCGAAGCTAAGCCCTCAGTTTTGTCACACCCCCCGGATAGCATGACTTGGCGGTGTAGCGCCTCTCTAGCTAGCCGTTCACACCGGGAGGACTGGGCACAAAGTGGCTGATCGGCTTGTCGTCCGCGGTGCGCGCGAGCACAACCTCAAGGATGTCTCGCTCGACCTGCCGCGGGATGCCATGATCGTGTTCACCGGGCTGTCCGGATCCGGGAAATCAAGCCTGGCCTTCGACACGATCTTCGCAGAGGGCCAGCGCCGGTACGTGGAATCGCTGTCAGCGTACGCACGGCAGTTCCTCGGTCAGATGGACAAGCCGGACGTGGACTTCATTGACGGCCTGTCGCCGGCGGTGTCGATCGATCAGAAGGCCGCCGGGCGCAACCCGCGGTCGACGGTCGGCACCATCACCGAGGTCTACGACTACCTTCGGCTGCTGTTCGCCCGGGTGGGCAAGCCGCACTGCCCGGTCTGCGGGCGGCCGATCGCCAGGCAGACGCCACAGCAGATCGTGGACCGGGTGCTCGAGCTGGACGAAGGGATCAGGTTCCAGGTACTGGCGCCGGTCGTGCGCGGCCGTAAGGGCGAGTACACCGAGATGCTGCGTGACCTCCAGGTCAAGGGATACTCGCGGGCGCGGGTCGACGGCGCCGTGATCCGGCTGGACACCGCGGTGTCGGGCGAGCTGCCGGCGCTGAAGAAGTACGAGAAGCACACCATCGAAGTTGTCGTCGACCGCCTCGAAGTAAAGGAGTCGGCCCGGCGGCGGCTCACCGACTCAGTCGAGACCGCACTGTCGCTCGCGAACGGTGTCGTCGTGCTCGACTTCGTGGACCTGCCTGACGACGACCCGAATCGCGAGCGCATGTACTCCGAGCACCTGGCGTGCATGTATGACGACTTGTCGTTCGACGAGCTGGAGCCCCGGTCGTTCTCGTTCAACTCACCCTGGGGTGCGTGCCCGGACTGCACCGGGCTCGGTACCAAGATGGAGGTCGACCCGGAGCTGGTCGTCTCTGATCCGTCCCGGACCCTGGCCGATGGCGCGATCACGGCCTGGAGCGCCGGTCAGGTCAGCGACTACTTCCTCCGGCTGATCGAGGCGCTGGGCGACGCCCTCGGCTTCAAGGTCAGCACTCCCTGGGAGAAGGTGCCCGCCAAGGCGCAGCGGGCATTGCTGTACGGATACGACCAGCAGGTGCACGTCCGGTACAAGAACCGGTACGGGCGGGAGCGGTCGTACTACACCAACTTCGAGGGGGCCATCCCCTACATCGAGCGGCGGCACTCTGAGGCGGACAGCGACTACAGCCGCGAGCGGTTCGCGGAGTTCATGCGCGAGGTGCCGTGCCCGTCGTGTCACGGCGCGCGGCTTAAGCCGGTCTCGCTGGCGGTAAAAGTCGACGACCGTTCGATTGCCGATTACTGCTCCCTGCCCATCGGCGAACTGGCCAAGATGCTGCTGTCACTCCAGCTGTCCGACAGGGACATGCAGATCGCCGGGCGGATCCTCAAGGAAGTCAACGCCAGGCTCGGGTTTCTGCTGGACGTCGGTCTCGACTACCTGACCCTGGACCGCGCGTCGGCGACGCTGGCCGGGGGCGAGGCGCAACGGATCCGGCTGGCGACCCAGATAGGCTCCGGGCTGGTCGGCGTCCTGTACGTGCTGGACGAGCCGTCTATCGGGCTGCACCAGCGGGATAACCACCGACTGCTGGAAACTCTGCTGCGGCTTCGCGATCTCGGCAACACCCTGATCGTGGTGGAGCACGACGAGGACACCATCCGGGCAGCGGACTGGGTCGTGGACATCGGCCCGCGGGCCGGCGAGCACGGCGGCAATGTCGTGGTCTCGGGTCCGCTGCAGGAGCTCCTGGACAGCAAGGAGTCGATCACCGGCGCTTACCTGACCGGCCGCGAATCGATCGACGTGCCGGCCAAGCGGCGCCGGCCCGCGAAGGGCCGCGAAGTTGTGGTCAAGGGCGCGGCGGCGCACAACCTCAAGGGCGTCGACGTCGCGTTCCCGCTAGGCTGCTTCATCGCGGTCACCGGAGTGTCGGGGTCAGGTAAGTCGACGCTCGTCAACGACATCCTGTACAGCGCCCTGGCCAGGGAACTGCATGGCACCAGGATCGTCCCTGGAAAGCACACCCGGGTCACTGGCATGCAGCAGCTAGACAAGGTCGTGCACGTCGACCAGGGGCCGATCGGCCGGACACCGCGGTCGAACCCGGCGACCTACACCGGCGTGTTCGACAACGTCCGGAAGCTGTTCGCGCAGACGACCGAGGCGAAGGTGCGCGGCTACCAGCCGGGCCGGTTCTCCTTCAACGTCAAAGGCGGCCGGTGCGAGGCCTGCGCGGGTGATGGCACCATCAAGATCGAGATGCAGTTCCTGCCGGACGTGTACGTGCCGTGCGAGGTCTGTCATGGCGCCCGGTACAACACCGACACCCTGCAGGTGCATTACAAGGGCAAGACCATCGCCGATGTGCTGCAGATGCCGATCGAGGAGGCCGCTGAGTTCTTCGAGCCGGTTCCGGCTATCCACCGGCACCTCAAGACTCTCGTCGACGTCGGCCTCGGCTACGTGCGGCTCGGTCAGCCGGCCCCGACACTGTCCGGCGGCGAGGCGCAGCGGGTCAAGCTGGCCGCGGAATTGCAGCGCAGGTCGACCGGGCGGACGATTTACGTGCTTGACGAGCCGACGACCGGCTTGCACTTCGATGACATCCGCAAGCTGCTCGGGGTGCTAGGACGACTGGTCGATGGGGGCAACACCGTCATCGTGATCGAGCACAACCTAGACGTGATCAAGACCGCGGACTGGATTGTCGACCTCGGCCCGGACGGCGGGTCACGTGGCGGGAACGTCATCGCGACCGGGACGCCGGAGGACGTGGCGAAGGTCGAGGAGAGCTACACCGGTCAGTTCCTGAAGAAGATGCTCGCGGGCTAGGCAGGTCAGACGCTTTGCCTGGCCAGGTGCGACCGGGTCGACTGAAACCGACTGGACGCGGTGCAATGCGGGATAGCGTGTGTGCCCGTGATCGGACGCGGCCGGGCGGCGCTGCTGCTGGCGCTCACGCTTGGCGTGCCGGTCGCGAGCACGGCCTGCGCGAGCCAGCCCGCTAGCCCGCCAGCCCGCGCCTCGCATGCCGGCACGTCGGCCAGCCCGGCTGGGTACGGCGCCGTCAGCCATTCGTCGCCGGGCTGTACGACCACGGCTGCGGCGGCACCGGAGCTGGCGGCCTCAGCCACTGCGATGACAACCCTCCACCCAGTTACGACGAGGGCCGGAACAGCGCCGACCGTGCCCTTCGGCGTCGCGGTGACTGCCGGCGGTACCTGGGGATTCGCCTCGCTGGGCACGACGCTGGGCGTATTCCGGCTGGCTGCGGGCCGCGCTCCGGTGCTCGTGCACGCTATCGCGCTGCCAGCAGGACCCACCGCGGGCATCACGCTGAGCCCCGATGGCCGCCTGCTGCTGATCGCTAACGAAAGTCTCGGAGCCACTGTGGTCAGCGTTCCGGCCGCCGAGGCCGGTGCGGGTGGTGCAGTTCTCGGCGCGCTCTCGGCTCCTGGCTCGCAGCTGGGTGGCGCCATCGAGGTCGCGGTGTCGCCGGACGGCCGGTACGCCTTCGTCAGCCTGGAAAGCGCTGACGAGATCGCGGTGTTCAACCTGACCCGCGCGCTAGCGCACGACTTTGGTCCGGGTGCGTACGTGGGCGCGATCCCGACGCAGATCGCGCCGGTCGGGCTGGCGTTCGCACCGGACGGCCGCTGGCTGTACTCGACCAGCGAGCTCCGGAATATGCGCTCCCGGACCGTCGGAACGCTCGAGGTCATCAGCGTGGAACGGGCCGAGTCGGATCCGGCCGGGTCGGTAGTAGACCGGGTGCCGGCGGGCTGCAATCCAGTCCGGGTAGCCACATCGCCGGACGGCAGCGTCGTATGGGTCACCGCCCGAGCAAGCGACGCGCTGCTGGCATTCTCGGCGGCCGCTTTGCTGACCGATCCCCGCTCAGCGTTGCTCGCTGACGTCGCTGTCGGCGAAGCGCCGGTGGGACTCGCCTTCGTCCGGGACGGCTCGCTGATCCTGGTCGCGGACTCGAACCGGTTCAATGTGACCGGCCAGCACGCCAGCCTGGCCGTCGTCGATGCCGCCGCTGCACTAGCCGGCCGGCCGGCGCTGCTGGGGTACTTGAAAGCGGGCCTGTTCCCCCGGGACGTGGCGGCCAATCCGGCCGGAACCGCGGTCCTGGTCGCCAATGACGCCTCACGGCAGGTGGAGTCGGTGGATGTCGCCGGCCTTCCGTAGCGCGCGAGCTACCCTGCCAGCATGCAGATCAGCACCAGCGCCGGTCCCGCGCGCGTTGAACTGGACCAGCCGAAGGCGGCCACGTTTCTCGTCGTAATGACGCATGGCGCTGCTGGCGGTGTGGGCACCAAGGACCTGCTGGCCGTCAGGGATGCGGCGATCGGCCTCGGCGGCGCGGTCGCTCGGGTGCTCCAGCCCTACCGGGTCCGGGGTGCTCGGGCGCCGGGTGCGCCCGGTCCGCAGGATGCTGCCTGGCTGGAGGTCGTCGCAGCGCTGCGGCAGGAATTGCCGGGCCTGCCGCTGGTGCAGGGCGGGCGGAGCAATGGCGCCCGGGTGGCATGCCGGACTGCGCAGCAGGCGCAGGCCCGCGGAGTGATTGCGCTGGCATTCCCGCTCCACCCGCCAGGGCGCCCTGATCAGAGCAGGGTCAGCGAGTTGCTGGCAGCTGGCACTGACGTGCTGGTCGTCAATGGTGAGCGTGACCCGTTCGGAATCCCGGACGCGAAAGACGCGTCGCGGCTAGTAGTCCTGCCGGGTGAGACGCATGCCCTCAGCAAGGACCCTGCTGCAGTCGGCGCTGCGGTCGGCTCGTGGCTAGACGAGCTCTTCGGGGCTGGCTGATGGGGAATGAGCTGCTGGTCCGTTGCCAGCCGCTGCGAGCCCAGGGTGCCGAACTCGGGTAATCGGTCGCGCGGAGTCAGGCAGCCGAGCTGCGAGACTGAGTTCCGGGTACCTCTGCCGGCACGTCAGTGGTCGTGGCGAAGGCGGTCAGGTCCGTAGGCCGGTGCGGGGGAATGGATGCACCGCCGGGCAGGAGCTCCCCGGTGTCCTCGAAAGTGACGATGCCGTTACAGAGCAGGCTCCAGCCCTGCTCGGGGTGGCTGACAACGGTGCGGGCCGCCTCGCGATCCGGCCCGTTAGGGTCCGGACACCGTGGCGTGTGCGGGCACATTCTTGTGCCTCCTGGGGGGTTCGGTGTTGTGCTGTTGATCACACCTTACTGTGCCAGCACAGCACTCGATCACGGCATGGCCTGTTGTGACTGTTTTTCGCACCGGAGTTTGTAGGTTTCGGGTAGTCAGCTTTACTCACCCGCAAGTGGCTACAGAAAGTAGCTCCGCGTGCGCGAGGAGCGAGATTAAGCAGGAAACGCCCGCGTCAGGCGTGATCGCTTGCGGGCACGTGACCGATTTGCAGGCCGAGGGCAGCGGCCTCCGGGCGAGCAGGGAAGCCGGTCAGCCGGTGCGCTTCCCGAAGCGTGAGCAGTCGCTCGGCCTCGTCTGTCCAGCGGTGCACGGCCGACGTCGCCTTGGCCTTACGGCGGTAGATCCGGTCCTCGTACCCGGCCGGGCCGATCTCCGCCCGCTGCGCCGCGTACGCCGCGCGGGTCACGTCGGTCAGCGCGGCGTCCAGATCGCGGGCTAGCGAGTACTGCAAGCTCGCGGCGGCGCTGGTCGCCTGGGCTTGCCGGAACTCCTGATCTGCGGCCTGCGCGCGAGCGAGGAGCTGATCAAAGTTCGCAGCCAGTGCCACGTCGGCGAGGTAATCGGCTTCGGCGGCAGCGCTGATCTTGATGCGACCCTTCTTCACGCCGCATAGCTTAGCGAAAGCACCCGACTGCGAACGTGCCTGGGATCGCCGCGGCACTGCTTGCGGTCAGGCCAGGCTCTCCTGCCAGCTGGCATGAAGCGAGGAGTACTCGCCGGCGGTCGACAGCAGCTCTTCGGGTGAGCCGTCCTCGATGATCCGGCCGCGATCCAGCACGAGCACGCGGTCGGCGATCGCCACCGTCGAGAGCCGGTGCGCGATGATCACCGCGGTGCGCCCGGCCAGGATTGTGAGCAGGGCTTCCTGGACTAGCCGCTCACTGGGGATGTCGAGCAGCGACGTTGCCTCGTCGAGTACCAGCACGGCAGGTGCGGCCAGGAATGCGCGCGCGAATGAGATGAGCTGGCGCTGTCCGGCCGACAGGCGGCTGCCGCTCTTGCCGACCTCTGAGTCGTAGCCATTCGGCAGCGCCGAGATGAACGAGTCCGCGCCGATCGCGGAAGCCGCGCCGGCGATCTCGCTGCGGCTCGCGCCCGGCTTGCCAAGCTCGATGTTGTCCGCGATGGACCCGGTGAACAGGAAGTTCTCCTGGGTGATCAGGACCACCTCATGCCGCAGCGTCCGGTCAGCGAGCGACCGCACGTCCACGCCGTCGAGCAAGACGCTGCCTTCCACCGGGTCATACATCCTGGCCAGCAAGCGGGCGATCGTGGTCTTGCCCGCTCCGGTGGCACCGACCAGGGCAACAGTCTGTCCGGCCGGGATGGTCAGGTTCAGGTCAGGCAGCACGGTCGAATTGCGGTAGCCGAACGTTACGTCGTCGAAGCGGACCTGCCGGCCGCTCGTCGCTACTCCGCCGTCACCCGGGAGCGAGACCGGATGCTCGGGCTCAGCTACCTTCGGCGGCTCGTCCAGGACTCCCGAGATCTTCTCCAGCGCGGCGCCCGCCGACTGGAACGCGCTGTAGAACTGCGACAGGTCGATCAGCGGGTCGAAGAAGCGCTGCAGGTAGAGCAGGAACGTGACCAGGACGCCGACCTGCATCTGATGGTCGATGACGCGCACGCCGCCATAGAGCAGGATGGCGCCGATGGCCAGGTTGCCGACCAGCGTGACACCGGGGAAGTAAATGGCCAGCAGCCGCTGCGACCAGAGGTTGACATCAGCGTTCGACTGACTCAGCTCGTTGAAGATCTCCTCGTTGCGGCCCTCGCGGCGGAAGGCCTGGACTGCCCTGATGCCTCCGAACGTCTCCACGAACTGGACGATGACCTGCGCGATTCTGGTACGGGTCTGCCGGTAGGCAACCGCCGACTCACGCCGGAACCAGATCGATAGCCAGATCAGCGGCGGAAAGCCGGCCATCACGAGCAGAGCGAGCCGCCAGTCGAGTAGCAGCATCCCGCCGCCGACCAGCAGCAGTGACAGCAACGCCGACACCAGGGATGCCAGGCTCTCGTCGAACATGTCGGAGATGGAGTCCATGTCGGAGACCTGGCGCGAGATCACCCGGCCGGAGGTGTAGGACTCGTGGAACGAGATCGGCAGCCGCTGGAAATGCGCGAATAGCAGGCGCCTCAGTTCGAGGACGACCCGGCCGCCGAGGCGCCCGATCCCGGCGATGTAGGAGCGGGTGGCGGCTGCTTGCACGATCACCGACGCGGCGAAGGCAATGATGATCAGGGCCATCGGCCCGGCATTGTGCGTTCTGGTCAGCTGCGGGATCTGGTCGATCCCCACGCCGACGAGCCACGGCCCGGCCAGCGCCGCTAGTTGTGCGGCCACGATCAGCAGGAAGATAACCAGGACGAGCCGCCGGTGGGGCCGGAGCAGGCCGGACAGCAGCCGCCGCGACCGGCGCCGCAGCAGCGTGCTCAGCTTGCCGCTGATCTCGTCCTCTTGCTGCTCGGCAGCGACGCCGCGCCAGGCCTCGACCGGGGTCGCGCTCATCGGCTTGCACCCGCTTTCAGCCCTGGTGACGCGTGGCCGTCGTCGCCGGGCTCGCCGGGCTTGTCGAGATCGTCCGCGCTCATCAGGTGCCGGTAGCGAGGCTCGGTAGCCAGCAGTTCCGAGTGGGTTCCGACAGCCGCGATGACACCGTCGGCTAGCAGGGCAACCCGGTCGGCGAGCTGGACTGTGGACGGCCGGTGCGCGACCACGAGGGCGGTCGAGGTCTCCAGCACGTCGGCCAGCGCTGCGGTCACCTTTGCCTCGGTGTGAACGTCCAGCGCGGACAGCGGGTCGTCGAGCAGCAGGACCTGTGGCCGCGCCAAGATGGCGCGGGCCAGCGCTACTCGCTGCCGCTGACCGCCGGACAGTGCCATGCCCTGCTCGCCGATCCGGGTATCGAGCCCCCAGGGCAGGTCGGCTACGAAGTCCGCCTGTGCCGCGTCGAGGGCCGCCCGGATGGCTTCCTCGGAGGCGTCCTGCACGCCGAATGCCACGTTCTCCCGGACGCTGGCAGAGAACAAGGTCGGATCCTCGAAAGCGCAGGCGACCCGGCTCCGTAGTTCCGGCAGCGGAAGGTCCCGGACGTCCGTCCCGTCCAGCGTGATCCGGCCGGAGGTCACGTCGGCCAGGCGGGGGATCAGTTGCAGCAGCGTCGTCTTGCCCGAGCCGGTCGCGCCGACCAGTGCCACCGTCTCGCCCGGCACAAGCTCCAGGCTGATGCCGCGCAGCACTGGCTGGCGCGCTTCCGGATAGCTGAACGTCACTTGCTCGAAGATCAGCAGGCCGGCTGCCCGAGCACCGGCGGTCGCGGCTGTCGCCGTGGCCGGCGCCATGGTCGTGGCCGGCGCCGTGGTCTTGGCGGGCGCTGTCGTCTTGACCGGCGCTGTCGGCCTCCCCGTCCCTGGCCGCTTGGGCGCAACGGCGCGCCTGCCGCCACTGTGCCAGCGTCCAGCGTGCAGGCCGGGCCGGTCGTCGATGCCGCCCCCGGCCGCGGCCGGGTCGGTGATCGCGGGCTCGGTGTCGAAGATTTCGTAGATCCGCTGCGCTGCTGTCGCCGCCTCCTGGCCGGTCGCGATGATGAAGCCCATGGCCTCGATTGGCCACACCAGCAGCAGGGTCAGTGTGACGAACGCGACAAGGCCGCCGAGGCTCAGCTCATGGCGACTGACGGCCACGGTGCCGAGCAGCAACAGCAGGCCGATCACGGCATTCGGGACCATGTCGAGTCCGGCCCAGAACGTGCCGCGCAGCTGCGCCTTGTCGACCTGAGTCCGGTAGACGAGCTTGGCCTGCGCGAAGTGGCGCGCCGCGGCCTCGTCCCGTCGGCCCAGCGACTTGAGCACGCGGATGCCGGTGGCTGCCTCCTCGACGTAGGTCGCCAGGTCGCCTTGCTGATCCTGGGCGAGCCGGGCCAACACCCGGTATCGCTTCTCGAAACGCAGGCAGAGCACCATGACGGGCAGGAACACCAGCCCGGTGATCAGCCCTAGCCACCAGTTCATCCTGATGAGCAGCGCGACGATCAGCAGGAACGTCCAGATGTTGGTAATGAAGAAGACGACGCCGAAGCCCGCGAAGCGCCGGATCGTCGACAAGTCGTTGATGGCGCGGGAGAGCAGCTGGCCTGACTGCCAGGAGTCGTGGAAGGCGGGCTCGAGCCGCTGCAGATGGTGGTAGAGATCATCGCGGATGGTCTTCTCCATGCCCACCACCGCGCTGGACACAGTCCACCGGCGGAAGAAGTTAAGGCCAGCCTGGATGGCGCCAAGTCCCATGGCCGCGAGGCTCAGCGGTATCAGCTCAGACCTGATGCCCTTCACTACCACGTTGTCGATGACCGACTTCGTGATCAGCGGAATCGCGATCTCCGAACTCACCGCGAGGATCGCGGCGCTGATCATGAGGAACAGGACGAGGTAATACGGCCGCAAGTACTCGCGCATCCGCCACAGTGCCTGGGCGGGAGTTTGCACGCGGACAGGCGCCTGCACAGGGCTGGCAAGCTGATCCTGGGCATGCGGAGGCGAACTTGCGGACTTGGGGGGCATTATCCGCAGGTTAACTCGCGAACGGTAGTCCTGTCATCAGAGTTTCCGGCCGGCGGCTCCGGGGCGCGGCGCCGAAGTTTGGTTTTCCGACGCCGGCCGGACGCCATCTCGCCGCCAGGTCGTCTAGTGGCCGCAGCGATTGCATTGATACGGTGCAGGGTGGCGAACAGCGGGTAACTCTGGCACTCTGGCCAGACGACGGCATGCGTTGGTGCCGGAGTTCGGCTTGGAGGGGGCCCAGTGGAGCGCACCCATTCCCGTGGGCTGTCTGCGCCTGTACAAGCGCCCGCTCCGGCCTTAACCACTTTTGACGCGGGGGTCGTGGCCGTCTGCCAGCTCGCCGCACAGTTCGACGATGTCAGCTGGTTCGCGCAGACCCCGTGCCCAGAGTGGCGCGCGTTCGAGCTCGCCGGCCACCTCCGGTGCATTGCCGATGACTTCCATGAGTACCTGGACGACGCTCCGGTGAGCCGGTACGCCCGGCTGATGGCCACTGGCGCCCATCCCGACACCCTCGGCCGCAAGCTCGCCCGGCAGAACGCGGCCGAGCTCGCCGCGCTCGCCGACGCGCCTCCGGCAGAGCACATCGCGGCGTTTGCCGCGTCCGCTCGCAGCTATGCGCACCGGCTGGCCGCCGTCTGGGATCTGCCGCATCACCAGTACCGCGACACCGTGGTCAGTGTCGGCGGGATGGCCGGCGCCGCGAGCGCCGAATGGCACTTGCACGCCTGGGATCTCGCCAGTGCGCTCGGTACCGACTATCGGCCGGCCGATCCGGCTGTGGTGCTGACCGGGTGGCGGGCCGGCATGCCGCACCTGCCGGTGCCGTCTGCTTCGCTGGGAGCCAGGGCGGTTCGCCATTTCGATCCCTGGCATGCTGTCCTAGCGGCTTCAGGCCGGCTGGTGCCCGGCCAGGCGGAGGCAGGTGCGTTGCGGTCATCGCTGGCCGGATGGCCCGCGCGATTGCGCCGCAGACGAAGGGATTAACTGGTGAAGCTCAACGTGACGGCGGTGCGGGCGTGCTATCCGGCGCTGGCCGACGGTTACGCCTACCTGGACGGTGCTGCGGGCACTCAGGTGCCCTCAACGGTGATCGATGCGATCAGCCGCGTGCAGACGGGCGGGCTGAGCAACTCCGGCGGAGCGTTTCCGGCCAGTCACCAGGCTGACCAGATCACTGCCGGATGCCGGGCTGCGATCGCCGCGCTGACCGGCGGCCATCCGGACGGCGTTGTCCTCGGCCCGAACATGACAACGCTGACGTACCGGTTCGCGCAGACACTGGCAAAAGGCTGGCGGCCCGGCGACGAGGTCGTCGTGTCGCGGCTGGACCACGACGCGAATGTGCGGCCATGGGTTCAGGCGGCGGAGCGTGCGGGTGCCACAGTGCGCTGGGCGGATGTCGATGCGGCGACCGGCGAACTACCTGTCGGGCAGTACCGCGACCTGATCACCGAGCGGACGCGGCTGGTTGCGGTGACCGCGGCCAGCAACATCATCGGCACCCGGCCCGACGTGCCGGCGATCACCGCGCTGGCCAAGGCGGCCGGCGCGCACAGCTACGTGGATGGCGTGCACGCGACGCCGCACGTTCCTGTTGACGTGCGGGCGCTGGGTGCTGACTTCTACGCGACGAGCGCCTACAAGTGGTCGGGACCGCACATCGGTATCGTCGTTGCTGATCCTGAGCTGCTCGCCGAACTGCGGCCGGACAAGCTCAAGCCGTCGCCGGATGAGGTCCCGGAGCGGTTCGAGTACGGCACTCTGGCGTTCGCCAGCCTTGCCGGGGTCACTGCCGCAGTTGAGCACCTGGCCTCGCTGGCCGAGTTGCCTGACACCGACGTACCAGCGGGTTCGGCCGGCGCGGGCCTGGCCAGTCTGCGGGACCGGGTGCTCGCCTCGATGGCCGCCGTTCAGCGCCATGAGCAGGAGCTCTTCGAGGTCCTGCTCGCCGGGCTGGACAGCATGGCTCGTGTCCGCACTTACGGGCGGGCCGCCAGCCGCACTGCGACCGCCTACTTCAACGTGGACGGGCACACCCCGCAGGAGGTGGCCGAGCACCTCGCCAGCCGCAAGATCAATGTCTGGAACGGGGACAACTACGCCTGGGAGCTCACCGGCGTGCTCGGCATCAGGGAGTCGGGGAGCGCTGTCCGGGCGGGTCTGGTGCACTACAACGACGCCGCCGAGGTCGACCGGCTGGTGACCGCCGTTGCCGAGCTCGCAGGCTAGAGCACCGGTTCGTAGTACCCGCCGCGGGCGGTCTTTAGGCCGGCCCTCGGCGCTAGCCTTTGCCTCTGCCGGGCGAGCGTGGCCGTCGGCTTACTCGAAGGCGTACCGGTACATGCGCGTGTCGCGCTGCTTGAATCCTTCTCGCTCGTACAGTCGGCCAGCCGCAACCCTGGACGGCCGGGTAGACAGATCGACTGTGCGCACTCCCGCTTCCTTTGCTAGCCGTAGCGCTTCCCGGGTGAGGATGGCGCCGACACCCCGGCCCCTCGCTGCCTCGTCAACCACGACATCCTCTATCCAGGCGCGAAGGCCGGTCGGGATCCGGAACTGCACCAGGCTCAGCGACCCGACTATCTGGCCGTCGCTGCGTGCGAGCAGCACGGTCACCGCCGGCGAGGAGGCTACGGCGGCAATCGCGGCCGCGTCCAGCGGCTTAGCCGAGCTGGACAGCTGGGGCATCAGCCGGACGAAGGCCTCGACTACCTCGTCGGTCACTTCGTCGAGAATTTCCACGGCGATTGTCACTCGGCGCACTCTACCCCGCGAGCGAACGACGCTCCGCGCAAGCCCGCCGGCGGTTGGTCAGGAGATCCCGGCAGCGCGCAGGGCAGCCGCAGTAGCGGCCGCAGCCACGATCACGACCAGAAATGGGGCCCGCAGCAGCAGCGCGACGACTGCCGCGCCTAGGCCGGCCAGCCGCGCCGGATCGAGATCGAACGCCTGGCCGTTGGTCGCGGTCTGCACGGCGGACAGCGCCGCGAGCAACGCGACCGGGACAAGTTCGGCAAACCTGCGAACTCGCTTGTCCGCCAGTATCCGCTGAGGGACCGTCAGCCCGGCAAGCTTGAGCGCGTAACATCCGGTGGCTGTCGCCAGCACGGCCATCCAGGTGGCGGTCATCTCGGATGTCCGGAGGGTTCGCCCGGCGATGAGGCTGCTGCCGGGGTAGCAAGCGCCCCGGCCAGTGCCGCGGTTGCCGCCAGGATGACGGGCACGCCGACCGGCAGCACCGACGTCGTGGCGAGGGCCAGTGCCGCTGCCCCCAGCGCTACCAGTCGTTCGATGCGGCCGGACTTCAGCCGCGGCCAGATCAGCGCGAGAAACGCGGCCGGTGCCACCACATCGAGGCCGAAGGCATGTGGTGAGCCGACTCGCCCGGCCCCAAGCGCGCCGCCGAGGGTGGCCAGGTTCCAGGTCAGGTACAAGCACCAGAACGTCGCGGTGAACGCTTTCCGTGCTGATGCTGGGTCGGGCTGCGCGAGCGTGACGGCAGTGGTCTCGTCGATAACGCCCAGGGCAGTGGGCAGCCTCTTCAGCCCCTGTGGCCGCAGGACTTCTGCGAGCCGCAGGCCGTAGAGCGTGTTCCGGCTGCCGAGCAGGATCGCGCCTGCGGTTCCGGCCAGCAGGCTGCCGCCGCTGGCGAGCACGCCGGCCAGCGCGAATTGGGAGGCACCGGTGAACGCCAGGGCACTGAGCGCGCATGCCTGCCAGACCGTCAGCCCGGAACTCGCTGCTGCCGCGCCGAAGGCGAGCCCGGATACCCCGACGGCCAGGCCTAGGCTGGCCCCATCGCGCACCGGGCGGGGCGGCCGGTCCGCTGTCGGGCCGCCGCGCACAGCCCCCGCACTGTCGGCGGTCGGCCGCGCGGCTGACTCACTTTGCTGGGCTGGCACGTCCGCCACGGTATGTGCGGCTCAGCCGGCCGGTCTTGTACGTTCTTGATCTGCCAGATCGTCCGCGGGGGGCGGCACGGCAGGTCTTGGTGCTGTCAGGGCCGCGAACAGGCGTGGCGACCGGAAAGCCCACGCCCATCCTTGCAACGCAGAAAGCCCGGCCGCGTTCCGGCCGGGCTTTCTGCCTGACGCCCGCCCCCCTCCTGTGGGCGTCGAGTCCCGGCTGTCCATCACTGTGTCGTGTCGGCCAGGTCATTATAGAGCCGACCTGTAGGCTTGTCCGGTTATCCATACAAGCACCGCCTGACCGCATCCTCACGATCTATGCCGGAGGAAGACGCAGATGTCGCAAGGTGATGAACATCACTTCGCAGTGAACGATCAGCGGGCTATTGACGCTATAAGCGACGTCATAGACGTGTCCGTCATCAACCCTCGAAGCATGCTCCCCGCCTACCTTCAGCTCGCGATCTACCTGCGGGGCGCGATCATCGTCCGCCGTCTCCCGCCGGGCTCCCCGCTGCCGTCCGAGCCTGAGCTGTCGGAGCGTTACAAACTGAGCCGGGACACGGTCCGGAAGGCGATGCGGTTGCTTCGCGACATCGGCCTGGCCGAGGCGCGGCGAGGCGTCGGGCACTTCGTGACTCGCACGCCTGAGATACGGCGAGTTGTCGTCGCACCAGGCAGCCGGGTCATCGTCCGCATGCCCCAGCCCGACGAGCAAGGGGAGCTGCTCGGCTTGACGGTGTTCGTCGTGACCGAGCCCGGCAAGCCGCCAGTTGCCTACGACACGGCACAGACGTTGCTGGTGTTCCCGGAAGACGACAGCGCGCGCTGACAAGGCAGTGGCACAGCCACCGGAGCTTAGGTCGCGGGCCGCGCTAGCTTGCGCGCTGCAGCCGCTCGCGCTGATAAGCAGCCGGCGGCACCCCGACCACGCGCTTGAAATGCCGCGTCAGGTGCGCCTGGTCGGCGAATCCGGTCTGTGCTGCGACCTCGACCGGCGGCAGTCCGTCGTCAAGCAGCAGCCGGGCCCTGCGCACCCGCAGCTGATTCAGGTAGGCGTGCGGCGGCAGGCCAGTAGCGTCGCGGAACGCACGCAGCAGCGCGAACTGACTGAGCCCGGTCAGCGCGCCAAGTTCGGCCAGGCTCGGGGGATCGGCGATCCGTTCGGCCAGCAGCTCGCGCACCGTGCCGACGGCTTGCGGCGCGCGCCGGACGAGAGTTGTGCCGTTGGCAGGGCCGGGCGTGGCGTGCGCACGCAGCAAACCGGCAAGCGCTGTCCTGAGCAGAGTGGATGAAGCCAGTTGGTCGCCGTGCTCAGCGGCTCGGTGCGCTGCCCGCAGCAATGCCGCGCTGCCTGCGTCGTACACCACTGTCTGCGGAAACCGCGGGGTGCCAGAGCGCCAGCCCAGCTCGGCTGCCACTTCAGTGACAACACTGACTTGCGGATAGAGGACGCGGTAGCGCCAGCCCGCCGGCGTCGCCGCCTGACCGGTGTGCACGACATCCGGATCCAGCAACGCCACCGCACCCGCCCCGGCCCGGAAGACATTGCTCCCGTAATCGAATTCCTCGACGCCGGCCTCGATCAGCCCGAACGTGTAAGTCTCGTGCGCGTGCCGGCCGTACCGGTGCGTGACGTACTGCGCGCGCAGCAAGTCGACGCCCTCGACTGCCGCATGCTGCCAGCACCGCGCGAGTTCGCGGGGCTGCTCTTCCGCGGCGCCGCGTCGTTAACCATACGGTCATGCCTACCTGATCACCGCCGCGGATCCAAGCCAGCTGCTAGCCGCTCTGTCATGACGTCGGAAAGCTGCCAACGTGCGGCGGGCGGAATTAGAAGAAACGGCTTACCGGCCGAGCCCGAACAACGCGACGCGAGGGCGTGCTAAGAACTAAGGCCATGGACAAGCGCGCTCTGGTGCTCGGCGGCGGGGGAGTGACAGGCGCTGCCTGGGAAATCGGCCTCATTGCCGGGCTGGCGGCAGCGGGAATCGATCTTGCCGCCGCCGACCTTGTCGTCGGGACGTCGGGGGGCGCGGTCGCTGGCGCACAACTGCTGTCGGGTCTGACTGCCGAGGCGCTCTATCAACGGCAGCTTGAGCCGCCAGCTGGTGAGATCGCGGCGCGTCTCGGCGCGCGACTGATCCGCCGCCAGGTTTGGATCATGATTACCTCGTCGGGTCCGACGCAACTACGCATGCGGATGGGAAAGCTGGCGCTGCGAGCGCGCACGGTCGTCCCGGCGGCGGAGCGCCGCAAGGTGATCGAGAGCAGGCTGCCATCCCACGAGTGGCCTTCCGTGCCGCTCAAACTCACCGCAGTCGACGCGGACAGCGGCGAGTTCATGGTGTTCGATGCGGCGAGTCGAGTCAGTCTGGTCGATGCAGTCGCCGCCAGCTGCGCAGCTCCGGGCGTGTGGCCGGCCGTTACCATTGCGGGCCGCCAGTACATCGACGGCGGCATGCGTTCGCCCGCGAATGCTGATCTTGCGGCGGGCTATCAGCGCGTGGTCATCATGTCGCCGCTGGGAGAGCGCGGCGGCGTGCTTCCCGGGGCCGGGCAACAGGCAGGCGATCTGCGGGCAGCTGGGTCCAAGGTCGTGGTCGTGAGCTCCGATGAGGCTGCCCGGAAGGAGATCGGGCACGACATCCTCAATCCGCAACGACGGGCGGCAGCCGCGCTGGCCGGGCGGGCGCAGGCTCCGGCTGTCGCGGTCGACGTGCGCGCGGTCTGGCAGGAACCGGTGACCGCGTAGCCGACGTGCGCGCGGTCTGGCAGGAACCAGTGATCACGTAGCCGACGTGCGCACGCTCGCGGAAGGAGCCCGACGGAGCACCTGCCACGACAGGCCACGGCCGCTGGCTACTGCGCGACAGCTGTCGTCTCACCGGCCGGCTCTCTCCGTCGGCACGGTTGCCGCCGTCCCGCCCGCCAGCCGGCTCTCCGCCGCCTGGGCTTTGCTCATCCGCAGCTGGGCCGGGGCTTGGAACACCGGCCCGGTATGCGGCGAACTTCGGCAGCGCGAGACCGATGCCAGCCGACAGCAGCACGGTGGCGATGCCGCCCGACAGCGCGCTGATCACCGGCGAAGTCAGTGAGCCGAGCGCGCCGGATTCCAGACTGCCGAGGGAGTCGCCGCCCGCGCCGATCACGTACTCGACCGAGGTCAGCCGGCCGCGCAGCGCATCAGTTGTCACCGCCTGCACGATGGCGCCGCGCAGCACCACGGTGAAGGTGTCGGCGGCGCCGGCGAGGGCCAGCAACGCGAGAGTTAGCCACAAGCTGCGAGCGAGGGCGAACCCGGCGAACGCCGCTCCCCAGATGCTCACGGTGAGCAGCATCACCAGTCCCGGCCGGCGTGCGCGGCGTAGCGGCCCGGTCAATCCGGAGCTAGCCGCACCGCCGATGCCGATCGCTGTGACGAACAGTCCGAGCGTCACCGGGTTCCCGCCGAAGCGCTCGGCGTTGATCGCCGGGAAGAGGGCAACTGGCAACGCCAGCACGGTCGCGTTGAGGTCCGCGAGGAATGTGCCCGCCAGCACCTGACTGCGCCGGATGAATTTCAATCCCTCGGCAACCGCGCGCAAGCCAGGCCGGGCGACGCCAGCCTGCGGCGGCATCGGCGGCACACCGGCCACCCCGTAGAGCGCGCCGCCGAAGCTCACCGCGTCGATCAGATAACAGGCTTGCAGATGTCCGCCGGACGCGGCGGTGATCAGCCCTGCGAGCGCGGGCCCGAGGATGAGCGCGACCTGGAAGGCGAGCCGGTTCAGCGCCAGCCCCGCATTAACCAGCTCCGGCCCGAGAAGGCTCGGTATGAACGTCCGGCGGGCCGGGGTGTCCACCGCGCCGAGCCCGGACTGAAGCACTACCAGTGCGTACAAGAGCCAGACGATACGCAGGCCGGCGAACGCTTGCGCCGCCAGCATCGCCGAGACCGCGGCCAGACAAGTGCTGGTGATCAGCACGAGCTTGCGCCGGTCCATCGCGTCGATCACCGTCCCGCCGAACAAGCCGATGAGCAGCGTAGGGACCAGCCTGGCCAGGCCGATGGCGCCGACTGCGAACGGCGAGCGGGTGATGTCGTAGACCTGCAACGGGATCGCGAAACTCGTCAGCGCGCCGCCGATGATTGACAGCTGGCTGCCGGTGAACAGCCTGCGGAATTGCGGCGAAGCGCGCAGCGGCGTGATGTCGGTGAGCAGCGCGGACGCGCCCGGCAGTTTCGGCGGTGCTAGTTTCGGCGGTGCTAGCTTCGGCAGGGCCAGCCTCGGACGCCGCATCACGACCGCCGCGCGGCGGCCAGCGCCTCGACAAACTCGGGGTGGTCGTGGGCCCAGGCCGAGTCCAGGATGCGCTGGCGGAAAGAGCGCCGTGCCAGCGCCGCGGCAATGGCCGGGACCAGGTCCGCCAGCGAGAACGGCAGTTCAGCATCCATTTCAGCCGCCGCCGACGCGGTCGCCGCCCACTCTGCCTCGATCTTCGGCAGCAGGTCGCGTGCTTTCGCGGTCAGGTGCACGACCCGCTGGCGCGCGTCCTCGCCGGGCCTGAGCGCGACGAAGCCGCGGCTGGCCATCTGCGCCACCGTCTGGCTGGCAGCCGAGTGCGTCACTCCGATGGCGCGGGCCAGGTCGCTGATCGGCACTGGCCCAAGCGCGACCAGCGCGCGGACGACCGGGCTGAAGCGCGGCCGGTACCCGGGCGTGCCGAGATCGGACAAGACCGAGCCGATGTCGTCATCCATCTCGTCGAGCACATGCCGAAGCAGCGTGCCGAGGCCGACCAGGGAAGGATCGGCGGGAGTTGGCTGAGCTACCGCGGCCGGGCTGGTCGCTGCGTGTTTAGCCAGCGTCGTTTCCATTCGAATGGGTGTATTGGCCTGTTGCGCTAATCCGATACGAGGCCGGATCGAAATACTGCCGCACGGGCGGCCCGCGTGCCCGAGCTGTGCTGCAGACGAGCGGATCCAACAACACTATAACAGTGCTTATATATCGTCTGGCGGCGGATCAGCGGGCTGCGGGGGCGGCATGAACTGCGTTCGCAGGTCGGGTTTGCGGATCTTGCCGGTGGCGGTCTTGGGCAGCGTGTCGACGAAACGGAAATGCCGGGGCACCTTGAAACCCGCTAGCCGCTCACGCAGCGCGGCCGCGATAGCCGCGGGATCTCTCGGGGTGTCCGGCGAGACGACCAGGACGGCGAGGGCCACCTCACCCCAGCGCGGGTCGGGGCACCCGATTACCGCGGCTTCCCGGACTCCGGGCAGTGCGAGCAGCGCCGACTCGACTTCGGCCGGATAGACGTTCTCGCCTCCGGAGATGATCATGTCCTTGTAACGGTCGCGGATGTAGAGAAACCCCTCGGCGTCGAGCGCCCCGGCGTCGCCGGTGTGGTACCAGCCGTCGATCAGCACCTCGGCTGTGCGTTCGGGCTCCCGCCAGTAGCCGGCCATGATGTTGGGGCCGGAAACGATAACCTCGCCGACCTCATCGGGTGCCGCGTCCGTGCCGTCGGGCCGGATCACCCGCAGGTCGGTAAAGAAGACTGGTTTGCCGGCCGAGCCGGCCTTGCGCACGGAGTCGGCGGACTCGAGCACCGTGCAGCCCGGCGCTGCCTCGGTCATGCCGTAGGCCTGCTGGACGGTCATGCCCCTTGCCAGCCAGGCCTGCAGCGTCGGCAACGGCAGCGGCGCGCCCGCCGCGGCGACGCAGCGCAACTCGGACAGGTCCGCGGTCTCGAAGGCAGGCTCACTTGCCATCGCGGCGAGCATGGTGGGAACGGCGAAGAACGAGTTGATCCGCTGCTCGGCTATCACCTCGAGCGTCGCCGCGGGGTCGAAGCGGCGCACGATGACCACGCATCCGCCGCGCAGCAGCGTCGAGTTAACGGTGCCGTTGATGCCGCCGATGTGAAACAGCGGCGCTAGCGCGAGCGTTCGCTCGTCCGCGGCCAGGTCGAAGCCGAGTAGCTGGTTGGTGGCGTTCCAGGTCATGTTGCCGTGGGTCAGCACGGCGCCTTTCGGCCGCCCGGTCGTGCCGGAGGTGTACATGATCAGGCAAGGGTCGTCCAGGCCGACTGGCTCATCCCGTGGTTCTGGGTCGCTGTCTGCCAGCAACTGCTCGTAGCCAATGGACCGGGAAGAGCCCGCACTGCCGGGCGGCGGCTCGACGGCGACCCAGGACCGCACGGCCGGCACCGTGCCCGCCAGGTCTGTTGCGTGCGGCGCCTGGTCGGCGCCGTGCACGACAACCATTGCTCCGGAATGCTCGACGATGTACTGCACCTCTGGCGCGGTGAGCCGGGCATTAATGGGAACCCAGATCGCACCGAGCTGACCGCAAGCAAAAAGTGTCTCCAGCGCCGAGGGATGGTTAGCGCTGAACCAGGCCACCCGCTCGCCGCGCCGGACACCTAGGCTGGCCAGCCCGGCAGCGGTACGGCGGACTCGCTCTGCGAAACCGGCATGGGACATCGTCCTGCCCTCGAACCAGATCGCGTCCCGGTGCGGCGTCATGCGGAGCCGTCTTTCCGGCCATGATCCCAGCCCGGCGTTACGCATCGGCATGCTCCTCGCCCAGCCCGAGGATGCGGGCCGCATTCTGCTTCATGATCAATGGCCGGACCTCGTCCCGGATGTCGAGGGTCGCGAAGTCTGTCAGCCAGCGGTCTGGGCGCAGCAGCGGATAGTCGGACCCGAACAACACCTTCTCCCGCAGGAACGTATTCGCTGCGCGGACTAGCTGCGGCGGGAAGTACTTCGGGGACCAGCCCGACAGGTCGATGTAGACGTTGGCCTTGTGCTGCGCCACTGCGATGGCCTCGTCCTGCCAGGGCACCGACGGATGAGCCATGATGATGATCAAGTCGGGGAAGTCGGCTGCGACTTCGTCGAGCATCATCGGGTGGGAGTAGCGCAGCTTAATGCCCCGTCCGCCCGGCAACCCGGAGCCGATGCCTGTCTGACCGGTGTGAAAGAGCGCAGGCACGCCAAGCGACTCAAGCTCCGCGTACAGCGGATAGACCGACCGGTCGCTGGGCTCGAACGCCTGCACTGACGGGTGAAACTTGAAGCCCCGCACGCCATGGTGCTCGACCAGGCGCCGGGCTCCCAGCACCGCGGCCTTCCCGCGCGCGGGATCCACCGAGCCGAACGGGATCAGCACATCAGAGTGCCTGGCCGCTTCGTCGGCGATCTCTTCACTCGACAGCGGTGCCTGGCCCGTTGCGGCCTCGGCGTCGACCGTGAAGATGACCGCCGCCATTTCCAGGGCGCGGTACTCGGCTGCTATCTCCGAGACCGTCGGGTGGTACGCCTCGCCCTTGAAGTACTTCGCCGCCGCGCTTCGCAGCTCGTCGTCCAGCGCGTACCGGCCCTGGGCGTCCTTTTCCACGTGCACGTGCACGTCGATCGCAACCAGCTTGCCGATGTCCATGGCCGCCATCGTCTCGCGTCAGCGGCTGCCTGGTCGAGATGTGCCGTCGCGAGCGACCGCGCAACGCGAGATGACCAGTGGAGGATGTTCAGACTGGCTGGACAGGCAGCCTGAAATGCTGGACCAGCGGTGTTCTGAGCGCAGCCATTCATCGCAAATCGCATTCCACGCGACGTTTCCTATCTTCTGGATGGAAACGGGCACCAGGTGGCCGGTCCGGCACGCACTGTCGCGGTGCAGAAGGCTAAGGGGAGTGGTGATTCGCCTCGCGATGGTGCGCTGCGAGGATGTCCGCACCGAAATCGCCGCCAGGGCGGCGCATCACCGAATGCGCGTGGTTGGCATCGGTCTTGTCGAACTCGATGAGAAGGTCATCGGCCTGGACCCGGTAGTAACAGCAGTCGTGCCCGGTCAGCGGGCCTTCCCAGGCGAAGTGCGCCGCGCCGGCGGCGAACCTCGCCGCCTCCCGCGCTGCCATCGCTTCCGGCAGCCTGTCTATATAAAGAGCCACGATCTGCCCGAGCAGCGCTCTGGCCGTCGGCCCGAGCGCGGAGGCGGCAACACCCAGCGGCTCGACGTGCTCGGCGCGCGCCGAGGTGGCTGAGTGGATGTCGCCGGGTGCCCGGTCGGCCACAACGGCCTTCCTGCGGCCCGCTGGCCCGAGCGCGTCGAGCAACGCATGCCCGAGGTCCTCCTCAGGCCCGAGCGGACGGGAAACCGGCCGTCCCGCATAACTCACGCAGGCCGGATTGGCACCGAGAAAAACGGGGGCGGGGGAGACCTCGTCACCCGCGATGGTCATCGTCACGGACAAGTGGTGACCCTCGAACCGCCAGGACCAGACGTCGTCCGCGGCCGGATCGCCGAACACGGTCAGGAAATAACCACCGCTGTGCCGGTGCAGGGCGCGCTGCTCCCGCAGATCGAGCACTTCCTCGAGCCCGACGATCGCCATCGCCTGGGCGAAACAGTGCTCGGTCAGCCCGGTAGCCAGCAGCCGGTGTGCGGCCTTCCGGCCAGCCGGAGTCATCAACGCAAGGGATCCGCCAGGCCGCGGGTTCGGCCGGTACTCGATCCACCGCCGGGCCGTATCGTCGCCGAACTCCAGTGCCACGAGCTTGAGCTGCTCGTTGTCCAGTTCCCGCAGAAGCCCAGCTGCCTCCTGCCGCATCTGCGCCGCGATCTCGCCACCTGTCATGCTTCCGGTATACCAGCGCGGTCCAGGATTGCCAGGCCCGCCATTACTGCTCGCTGCAGGGCAAGTGAGGACGTTCAGCCCTTACGCCACGCAGCCCGCCAGCCGATCGTGAGCACTAGTTTGCTGCGCACGGATGGAGCGTTGTGATGGCTCAAACACCCCGCGATCTTGCTGATCTTTATCTCGCCCCGGTTGTCCTGGCGGTGGATGCCAGGCTCGAGGAGCTCGGGAAGCTGGATGCCGGCCAGCTTGCCTATGAAGTCGCGCTCACTACTGACCGCCCCGACTTCACCCGGCACATGCGCCAGGAGGCCTTGATCGCGACGGTTGAGCACCTGATCGAAACACACCACTGGACGCTCAGCTGGGATCGGCGCGGGCTGCGCCTGAGCCATGACGGGCACACTCTCGTGCTCGGCATCCCGGCCACGTTCAGCGAGTACCTGGACGCCGCAGTCCACGGATAGCTGCAGGTCAGAAGCTGCTGGTTAGAGCCTTCGCCGCCCTCGCGCAGCAGGGTCAGTGCTCCAGCGCGCCGGGATCCGGCGGGACGTCGACGGCGTGTTCCCTGAGTGTCTCGAGCGGAACTATCTGCAGCGCCCCCTCATGCGACGATGCCAGGACAACCGGTGCCGCAGCGCCATCGAGATGAGCGCGTAGCCAGTTCACCGCCGTGACACACCAGCGATCGCCGGGCGCGAGCCCCGGGAACTGGTAGGCGGGCACCGGCGTCATCAGGTCGTTGCCGATGCTGCGCTGATGCTCGAGGAACTCAGCGGTGACTACCGCGCAAATCGTGTGGCTACCCAGGTCTTCGGGGCCTGTGTTGCAGCATCCGTCTCGGTAAAACCCGGTAACCGGGTTGTTACTGCATGGCTCCAGCTCTCCGCCGAGCACATTGCGATCGCTCACCGCAGAAGTATGGCGTACGCGCTGCCCACTGCAAGGACCGCAGCGTGGAAGCTGCTCAATGTCGCGCAGCCAGCCATTTGCGGGCAGGATGCGCTCAGGCAGGAGGTCAGCGGATGAGTCAGAGCCGGCTGCGGGAACTCTGGGCGCCGGGGATCCGGGCGCTCACCTTCGGCCTGATTCTGACGATTACCGTGGTGGCATCCGAGGCACTCGCGGTCATCACCGTGATGCCCGTAGTGGCCCGTGACCTCGGCGGAGTGCGCCTGTACGGCTGGGCATCCGGCGGCTTCATGCTGACCAGCGTGGTCGGCGTCGTGGCAGGCGGGCGGGCGAACGACCGGCGCGGCCCGGCTGTTCCGTTCGCGGCCGGCCTGGTCTTGTTCAGCCTCGGGCTGGCCGTGGCTGGCCTTGCGCCGTCGATGGGCGTCCTGGTCCTAGGACGGATGCTTCAAGGTCTCGGCTCCGGGGTGGTCCCCTCAGTGGCCTATGCATCGATCGGCCGCTGCCTGCCGCCGCCGCTTCGGGCCCGGATGGTCGCCGTCATGTCGACCGCTTGGGTCGTGCCCGGCCTGGCCGGGCCGGCCCTTAGCGCAGAGGTCGCGCATGTGTTCGGCTGGCGATGGGTTTTCCTGGGGCTGCTGCCAGTGGTCGGGATCTCGGGCTCGATCGCCGTGCCCGCCCTGGCTCGACTTGGCCCGCCAGAATCGACTGAAGCGGCTGAAGCGGCTGAGCACAAGGTCACCGACGCTGTTCGGGCGGCTGCCGGGACAGCGATGATCCTCGCCGCTCTCACTATCGCGGTCAGTTCGAGCGAGATGCTGGCCAGCCGCTATCTAATCGCTGCTGCACTGATCGCTGGCGGGATTGCTGCCGCCCTGCCCGCGCTGCGGCGGCTTGTCCCGCCTGGAACGCTGACGGGGAGGCGCGGGCTGCCTGCGACGATTCTCAGTCGCGGCTTGCTGACATTCGCGTTCTTCGGCGCAGATGGCTACGTCACGCTGGCGATCACCGCGGTACGCCACGACAGTTCGCTGGTTGCGGGATTCGCCGTCACGGGCGCTACCGTGGCCTGGACCGGCGGTTCCTGGATCCAGGCCAGGCTCAGCGACCGGTGGGAGGGACGGCGGCTCATCCGGACCGGCCTCGTGCTGATCTTGCTGGGAATCGCCGGAACACTGGTCATGCTCCGCAGCGGAGTACCAGTCGCCGAAGGCATCGGCGCGTGGACGGTCGCGGGTCTGGGCATGGGCATGGGCTACTCGCCAATTCTCCTGTTGATGCTGCGACAGGCACCGCCAGGAAGGGAGGGCAGAGAATCGGCCTCGCTCAACCTCGCCGATGCGCTCGGCACCGCCGCGGGGCTCGGAGTAGGTGGCGCAGCAGTGGCGGCCTTTGCCGGCGGCGACCTCAGGCTCGGAGTCGCCACGGCGTTCGCGATCAGCGCTGTGGTCGGCCTGCTCGCGCTAGCGTTCACCCGCCAGCTCCCGGCCGGGACGACGGCCGCTGCGCCCGGACTCGAACCCGGCCAAGTTAACGCTGGCGGCTGACAGGAATGTCTGGTTACGAGGTGCCAGGCATGCTTAACACGCCGGCCGCGGGATGTCCGACGGCGGGCACTTTCACTGTCAGGTATGGCCTGGCCGGGCGGCCGGGCCGCTCGCGCAGTCGCCAGGTAAGCGGTGGAGCGCCCTCGGCCGACAGCAGTTGCAGGGCGGCGACTCGCTCCGAGACGGCTGGCAGTTCCTCGAGGTGCCGCTGCCACTGTCGGCGATCCTCCTGCCATGCGCGAAGGTAGTTCTCGCATAGCGCGGGCGTGATGAGCGCGAGGCGACCGAGCGATCCCTTCAGCGCGGCAACGCGCCGCGCCTTCTCGGCAGGCTCGAGATTGCTCCCCTCGACCATCTCCAGGACTCGCCCGATGAAATGCCTGCGCTTGACCAGGAACCTGGCCCAGTGCGCGCCGTCCGCGTCGGCGATCGACAGGTGCTGGTCGAGCAGCCAGTAGATGCCCTCGGCGAGTACGTCCCCGAACTCCTCCGCGCGGGCGCGCTCAGGGTTGCGGAACGGGTCATACGGATACTGAACGACGCGGCCGGCTACCGCTACTGGCTGGATTCCCTTGTCGTCGTCGAGCAGGAAGAACCAGTCGTCGTTGTAGATCTCGGGGAAGAACGAAGTGCTGCGCTGCAACTGTACGGCGAGCGCGCCGCCGCCGATGAACGACTGCTGCGTCCCGCCTGCGTCCCGGTAGGCATGACAGACCACCGAATGATCGTGAAAGCCGCACACGTGCAAGCCGACGGCATTGTGCATGTCAAGCAGTCCGCCCGCGTGGAGGACATCAGCCGGGTTGAGCTCAGTGATGTCGTCATCGAGGAACAGGACGCGGGACCAGCCGAGCAGTCGGCTGAGAATCAGGCCGAGATTGCGCTTGGCGCTGAGATCCGTCGGAGGCCGATGTGGCTGCCGGGGAAATACCTTGTGTGCCGCCAGTTCTGAGGTCCGGAAGTGCGGCAGCCGCAGTAGCGCGGGATCGGGTACATCGACAGCGATCAGGTCGACTGACTCTGGTAGCCGCTGTGCCGCCTTGGCTGCGGTGGTCCACTGTTTGCTGTGAAGGGTGACCAGCGTGCAATCGAGCCTTAGGGCGAGGTCAGCCGCCGCGCTCAGGTAAGCCGGATTCCGGACGGTGGGGACGATAATGGCATCGATCGCCTGGCCTTGAACGTGATCGCCCGACCACAGCAAGTCGCAGTGCGAGCCGTGATGATCGAGAGGCTCGTCGCGGGACACCCAGTTACCCTGACCACTCGAACAGGATGTAGTCACCGGTCGTCCAATCAGGAGTCAAAGTTGCTCCGTCGATCACAGGTACGCGCGTCAGGATGCAGTAGGCCTCGCAGCCACTGAAACGAGATCGCAGATACTCAGCGTTCCGGTCGCGGAAGCGTTCGTCGGTGAGTGCACGGACAGCGCCATACGTGCCTCGGCCATACATGCCGCTGCAGATCGTAACAGTTCGCTTTCTGTTGTACGGGCTGACCGCCCGGGCGAACAGCGCCACGTCTTCGCGCAGGATTCCCTTGCCCGCTGTCGCGTCGCCCGGCTGGCCGGCCGCGCCCGGCGCCCTGCTCATGTCGAGTACTGCGCGATGTTTGACCGACTTACCGTTGACCTCCACTTCGAAGTACTGGCCGTCGGGAGTGCTCCAGTCAGCGACCTGCCTTACCGGCAGCTGAAGGCTTTGAAGTGCCGAGCTCGTCGCTGAGTTCCAGTCGACTCCGCCCAGCGATACCACGTGCGACGTGTAGTCGTCCGACTTCAGCTGACCAGCGATCCGCAGATGTACCTGATTAGCCGGATTAGCAGCACGAAGATGGCCATGCAGCTCAAAGAGCGCATCGAGTTCGGAGTAGGTGAGCAGCTCGATGTAGTCCGGATCCTTCACCTCGGTATAGGGCATCCGGTCCAGCATGTGCTGCGGCCACTGTGCGCACACAATTGTGATCGTGTTGCCGTCAGCGAAACGCCATGGTCCGGCATTGAGCGATTCGACAATGGTGTTTGCCTGGACGGGTGTTATGCCGGACAGGGTCGCTCGCAGCGCATCGTTCCGCAACTGCATCAGCTCCTGCTTGAGTTCCGCCACCGCGATCCGTTCCTCTTCGCTCATATCGGCAAGAAGGAGCAGGCGAGGCGGCGCCGTCTGGAACGAACGCGCGGTCGCGAACAGGACGGCGTATCCGTCCAGCCTGACCAGCGGGGGGATCCGGGGATTGGACTGGGACTCCCATGACGAGATGAGCGGCACACTGAGGGGCTTGGTCCCGCCAAGGGCTTGCGCCAGTTCAGGCTGGGTGATCTTGCGCTCGTGTGGTCCCTGCTCGCGCAGTAAGCGGAGCCGATGGGCAAGAAGCCGCCGGGGATCCTGCGCGTCCACGTAACCCTGCCTTTGTTCAACTTAACTTCAGTATGCATTGCAGCTACCTCATACCACTATAGCTGTGAGCCGAAACTGCAGGTAGCTGGCTTTGGAGCGATCCCGAATCGCGGTCTTTCCCGAGGCTGCACTTCAGTCTAGGTTGCTGCGTTGCAGGGTTGAGGAATGCCAAGAGCTTAGAGCAAACTTAGAAGCGAGGAGTTGAAGAACTGCCGAGCCAGTCATAACTTCACTGAAGTTAAGGGGGAACAATGGATCGTCCCGACCACGGCCGCTGCGGGCGGAATGGCGGCCGCAACTAATGCGGGCACCCTTGCGCCAACAAGGATGCCCGCGAGTCAGAACCCCTGCGCGCTCTCACACACGAAGGAAGTCCTGTGAACACGATAACTCCCGGTCCGGCCGTTTCCACCTTGGACGCGGCCCGACACACCAGCCTTTACCACGTAGCGAGTGCCATGATGGCCGGCCCGGTGCCGGGCGTGAGCGCCCTGGTCGTCATCATCGTGATCGTTCTGGTTATGGCCGCGTTGGCTGCGGCTGCCCGGAGTCTCGCCGCGCTGCTCTCTGAGCTGCTGCGGGTGGCGACAGCGCTAACGTCCGTCTTACTCACGGCCGTCGTAGCAATCGTCCTGGGAATCGCATTTCTGGTGCACTGAGGCGGGCATGCACGGTGCGGCCGCGACCAGGACGGGCGGCCGCACTCGCCGATCGCACGGTTTACGGCCGATGCCGGGGGCGCATGCGATCCCGGCCGCCGCTTGCCAGGTTCGCAACGGGCATGTCAAAGTTAGGTTTTATGCCCCATATTAAGCTGCTTGTCCAGGACGAGTGGCGGGTGCTGCGGGATGTGAGGCTGGCGGCGCTGCGCGAATCGCCGAACTCCTTTCTTGCTATGTATGAAAACGAAAAGGTCTTTGACGAGCTGAAGTGGCGTGCCGAGTTCAGCCGGGGTGACTGGACCGTGAGCATGCACGACGAACAGCTGGCGGGCATTGTCGGATGCACCAGGGAGGCCAGCACGCCGGCTGATGAGCGCTATCTGGAATACCTGTGGGTAGCGCCACTCTGGCGGAACAAGGGCGTTGCGCGCACTATGGTGACCGCCGTTCTGGACCGCCTCCGCAACTCCGGGGTACGCACCGCGTACCTGTGGGTTCTGGATGGCAATGACGCAGCGGTGCGGCTCTACAAGCGCGTCGGGTTCATCAGCAGCAACCACCGCCACCGGCCCGCCCCGGCCGGACCGAGGAGCTCATGCAGTTCAACCTGGGCTGATGCGGCCTGATGCGCAGCGACCTTGGGTGTTCGCTCCAGGTTCTTGTGCGCTGACGGTGGCGCGGCGATCGCCTTCGGCCGCGTCGCCGTCAGCGCAGTGAGAGTGCCGCCAGGGCCGCATTCACGATCGAGCCCGCATCCAGGTCGTGTGCGCGGTACAGGTCAGCCACCGTACCGGACTGGCCGAAGCTGTCCACGCCCAGGCTGACCGCCGGGACGCCGAGTGCTGATCCGAGCCAGCTCATCGTGTGCGAGGCCGCGTCGTGCACGGTCACGACCGGCGCCCGGTCCGGGAACGCAGAGCGCAGCGCGCCAGGGATGGACGGGGCGGTGGCGGTGCGGACGCCTTGCCGGAGGGTTCGCTGCCAGGCCCGGTAGAGCCGGTCCGCAGATCGCCAAGAGCTCGACCGCGTGCAGGAGGGCGTCGGTCTCGTCAACCGCGCCGGCACCGCGCTCAGCGAGATCGTCGCCTCGATCAAGCAGGTGGCGGGCATCGTTGCGAGTATCGCAACGGCCAGCGCCGAGCAGTCGACCGGCCTCGAGCAGATCAGCAAGGCGCTGGCGCAGATGGACGATGTGACGCAGCAGAACTCGGCCTTGGTCGAGGAGAACACTGCGACGGCAAAGACCCTGCAGCAGCAGTCGCAAGATATGCAGACGCGTATTGCCTCGTTCAGGCTCGACACTGGTCACGCGCCGGGTCATGCACCGGGTCACGCGCCGGGCCATGCGCCGGGCCGTGGCCGTAAAGCGATGC
>CAWFHE010000007.1:0-632453 GCA_963815575.1 uncultured Actinomycetota bacterium
AGCTGCTGCCCGGGCCGCCGTGGCGTCTGGGCGGTGGGGAACGGCGGAGCAGGTGCCCGGCACAGCCGCTCTGATCGAGACGTTCTCGCAGGGCGGCGCCGGTCCGGTGAGCTCGATGTCGTGCATTGCGGAGGGTGACTGCGCGGCGGGCGGATCGTTCGGCAACCGCAGCGGACACCTAGAGGTGTTCGTGGCCAGCGAGGTCAACGGCCGCTGGCTGAAGGCGGTGGAGGTGCCCGGCACCGGAGCGCTGAACAAGACCGGAGACGCCCACCTCACCTCGCTGTCGTGCTGGTCGGCGAGCAACTGCGTCGCGGGCGGGTACTACGACGGCGTCCCGACGGGCTCCGAGTCACCGCCGCTGTCGAAAGCGCGGGCGTTCGTTGTGGCTGAGCGGAAGGGCCGGTGGGCCAAGGCGGTGCAAGTGCCCGGCACGGCCGCGCTGAACAAGGGCGCGATCGCCGTGGTCTCTTCGGTGTCGTGCGCGCCCGGCGGGTACTGCGTAGCGGGCGGGTACTACACCGACCGCGGCGGGCATCGTCAGGGGTTCGTGGTGACCGGGGTAAGGGGCCGCTGGCGGGCGGCGGTGCAGGTGCCCGGCCTGGGGGCGCTGAGCACCAGCGGGAGTGCCCAGGTGAACTCGGTGTCGTGCCCGGCGGCGGGCGAGTGCGCCGCGGGCGGGAGCTACGCCGACGGCAGCGGGGGCCAGGGGTTCGTGGTGAGCCAGGCCAACGGCGTCTGGGGCACGGCGGTGGAGGTGCCTGGCCTGGCGGCGCTGAATACCGGCGGGGGCGCCGTGGTCAGGTCGGTGTCGTGCGGGTCGGCGGGTGACTGCGCCGCAGGCGGGTCCTACCAGACCAACCCGTACGGCGACTGCTGCGAGGTTCAGGAGTTCGTGGCGAGCGAGCTGAACGGCGTCTGGGGCAGCGCGGAGGAGGTGCCCGGCCTGGCGGCCCTGAACACTGGCCAGAGCGCCAGGGTCGTGTCGGTGTCGTGCGCGCGGGACGGCTACTGCGCCGCGGCCGGACAGTACACACCCGGCCCTGCCAACGGTCCGTAGACACCGATGGAAGCCATGCGCTGCCTGAAACGGCGGCTCTCCGACGTGGTCTACCGGCAGATGATCGCCGACATGCGCACCGGCAGGACGGGCCCGGGAGGGCCGGGGAACAGCCAGGGCGAGGTTCCTTGGTCGCCAAGTGCGGCGTGTCCGCGGCGGGCTACCCGGCCCTGCTCGCGCCGAGCTTGTCAAGTCTTCTGTGTAAGTGGAGCGACTTCTTTCCTGAGTGCTGGTGACTGTGGGTAGTTGCGGGTTAGACGGGGAGCCGGTCGCCGAAGCGGACGGCCAGTGCGTTGAGGGCGCGTTTCCAGCCCAGGGTTCCGGTGCCCCGCTCGCCGCGCTGGAGGGTGAGGCCCTCGCCGTCGATATGGCGGCCGGTGATGTTGCGGATGCCGAGGTAGAGCAGCTTGATCGCGGCGTCGTCGTCGGGGAAGTGCCCGCGGTTCTTGATGATCTTCCGCAGCTGGTAGTTGGTGGACTCGATGGCGTTGGTGGTGTAGATCACCTTGCGGATCGCGGTGTCGAATTCCAGGAACGGGATGAACTGCGGCCAGGCCCGGTCCCAGGCGGCCAGCAGGCCGGGGTAGCGCTTGCCGTGCACTCCGCGCAGCTGCTCGAGCGCGTCTTTGGCGGCGGCCTCGTTGACGGCGGTGTAGATCGGGCGCAGCGCGGTGGCGACCTTCTTGCGGTCGTCGTGGGAGACGTACCGCATCGAGGCGCGGATGAGGTGGATGACGCAGGTCTGCACGATCGCCTTGGGCCAGGTGGCCTCGATGGCCTCGGGCAGCCCGCCGAGCCCGTCGCAGCACACGAACAGGACGTCCTTGATGCCGCGGTTGCGCAGCTCGGTCAGCACGCCCATCCAGAAACGTGCTCCCTCGGCGGCGGCCAGCCAGATGCCCAGCACGTGCTTGTACCCATCGGTGTCGACGCCGATGGCCAGGTGAGCGGCCTTGTTGTCGACCGTGCCGCCGTCTCTGACCTTCACCGTCAGGGCGTCGATGTAGAGGATCGGGTAGACCGCGTCCAGCGGCCGGGTCTGCCAGGCGGTGATCTCCTCGGCGACCACGCTGGTCACGTTCGAGATCAGCGCGGGGCTGACCTCGGCGCCGTAGACCTCGGCCAGGTGGGCCTGGATGTCGCGGGTGGTCATGCCGCGGGCGTACAAGCTCAGGATCATGTCATCGACCTGGCCGAGCCGCCGTTGCCCTTTCGGCACGATCTTCGGCTCGAAGCTGCCGTTACGGTCGCGGGGGACGCCGATGCGCACCGGCCCGGAAGCCGTGGTAACCGTCTTGCCGTAGCTGCCATTGCGGGAATTACCCGAGCCGTTCCCGGCCGGGTCGCCTTTCACATACCCCAGGTGATCATCGAGCTCGGCGCCCAGCGCCCGCTCCAGCACCGTCTTGGTCAGCTGGCTCAGCAGCCCCTCGGCGCCGACCCCGGCCTCATCGGCGTCGGCCAGCATCCGGTCCACCGCCTCCGGGCTGACCAGCTCCGCCAGCCGCGCCGCCGGCGCCGACCATTCTTCCGCGCCAGGATCCTGCTCGCCGTCATCGGCCTCCAGGCCATCCGAGATCGCTTTCATCATTGCCGTCTTCTGGTTTGCATTCACGGAGAGTAACCCTTCTACCGGTGCAACTCCCGTCGCACCGATCCATTAGGCCACTCCCTTACACAGAAGATTCAACACGCTCCTCGCGCCGATGATCATCTCCGGTACCGGGATCGCGCTGGCGCTGCCGGCGCTGACCAAAGTAGTGGTCAGTTCGGTCCCGCCCGGCGACATCGGCAAGGCCACCGGCGTGTTCAGCACGATGCGCCAGCTCGGCGGCGCGTTCGGCGTGGCGATCCTGGCCGCCGTCTTCGCCGCCGCTGGCAGCTACGCATCCCCGGCCGCGTTCAGCAACGGGTTCGCACCCGCCACCTTCGCCGCGGCCGGCTTGGCCCTGGCCGCCGCGCTCGCCGCACTGGCCCTTGCCAGCCCGCGCAACCCACCGGCCGCCGCAGCGGAGCTGGCCCCGGCGCTGCCCCAGGCCAGGGCCGGACGCTGAAACAGCCAGCGGCCACCCAGCGGCCCACATCATGCTGGAGCAAGCAGAAAATAGTCGGCGATCTGGCCCGCGCACGGGACCAGGCCAACGTTCGGCCAGGTACAAGCGGGCCATCGTCGAGCTCCCGCCTCAGCGCGCTGGCACGCGCGTAAGCATTCGCTGACCCCCGACATGCTCAATTCGGCAGATCCGTAAAGTCCGCGCGGTGTTAGCTAGCCCGCGCCCGGTCCCCCTTCCCGTGCGGCGGCGCCGGGCTCGCAGAGTAAAAGGATCGCGATCGGCGGGCTGAGCCGCATCCTGTGCCCGCATCGGGCGCCACTGTTCGCTGCACTCAGACGGCGTGACGAAGACAGCGCTGCGGGCGACCTGATTGGTCATGGACGCGGACGTGTGCCGTGAATGAGCGACGCGGTGCATATACGGACGTGCGATCACGGGTGATCGCAGCAACCTTAAACAAGCCTCTGAGCGTGGCCGTGGGAAGAGCCCACCTTCATCCGCAGGTCGCCGGTCATGTCTCGATAGCTTGTTGGTCCGCCAATATGGGTTAGCTAGTTCGCGCTGCGTCGCTGCGCAGGGCTGTGCTGACACAGTGACGAGGAATAGCATCGAGCCCGGGAGGCCAGCGAGATGACATCGCTTCGAGTGGCCGCCGTGCAGGCGAGCTATGTGCTGATGGACCGGGCCGCGACCCTGGAGCGGGTTGCCGCCCTGGCGGGCCAGGCGGCGGCGCAGGGCGCGCAGCTGGTGGCCTTCCCTGAGGTGTTCGTGCCGGGCACGCCGATCTGGATCGACACGCGGCCGATCTGGGATGGTGACGAGGACTGGTTCCGGCTGCTGGCCGAGAACGCGGTCGTGGTGCCGGGCCTAGCGGCCGAGCGGCTGGGCAGTATCGCACGCGACAATGGGGTCTGGCTGGTCATCGGGGTGGATGAACGTGAGCAGCACGGCGGGACCATCTACAACACCGTGCTGTATTTCTCCCCCGACGGCGCCTTGGCCGGTCGTCACCGGAAGCTCATGCCAACAGGAGCGGAGCGGACGGTATGGGGCATGGGCGACGGGTCGATGTTGCGCGTGGTGGACACGTCGTTCGGCCGGGTTGGCGGGCTGATCTGCTGGGAGAACTACATGCCGCTGGCCAGGTTCCATATGTACGCCCAGGGCGTGGACCTGTGGATCGCCCCCACGCTGGCGCTCGGCGACGGCTGGATCGCCACCATGCAGCACCTGGCCCGCGAGAACCGGATGTTCGTGGTCGGCGTCAACCCGGTGCTGCACGCCGACCAGATCCCGGGCGACTTCCCCCACCGCGAGCAACTGGTGCCGCCGGGCTACCTGGAGGAAAACGGTCCCTGGCTGGATGGTGGCAACACCGTGATCATTGCGCCCAACGGCAGCATCATCGCCGGGCCGGTACGCGAGAAGGAGGAGACCCTTATCGCCGACCTCGACCTGGCAGCCGTCCTCGCCGCGCGCCGCCACATGGACCCAGTCGGCCACTACAACCGCCCGGACATCTTCCGGCTCCAAGTCGACACCTCGGCCCGCCCCGCCTTCGTTGAGCACAGCTTTGCCACTGAGCCCGGCACATCCCCGGCGGCGTCCCCCGGCGATCTGCCAACTGACGCGCCGCCGCACACCAAAGCCACCGCATCAGGTTTCGGCTGACGGGTCACCTATCCCAGTTACGTTTGCCGGTGCGCATAATCGGCCATTGCAGCGGACGACCGTTGTTTCCGCAGCGCTCGGATCGTCCAGCTCATAAACCACCACGCTGTGCCCCACGCGGTTGTTGTGTTTGGCGTGATAATGGTCGCCCCGCCAGTTGTAGTGGTGGGATTTGGGGGATTTTGGCATGACAGACTTGGGAAGAGGGACCGACGCATCCTGTTCGGCGCCGGGGTAGTCGGCATGGTCGCTGCTTGCGTCCTTCTGGGCACGATCGGCTTGTCACCCCCCGGCGGCGGTTGACCGCCGGACGGGAAGTTCATAACGACGGTGTCCGCTCGTGTGGCACGCACCCTTGATGGATCGCCTCCCGCACAACCGTGACGGTAGGCGGCCCGCAGCATGTGGCGACTCGAACTCCTTCGAGCCATCCCGGAAACATGCGGTGCCTTATTTGGCCGTGAACTAGCTATGCGTGCACGCCCCCGTACCCCGCTTCCGAGCGGCCGAGGGAGACTTCTCTGCCGCGCGCGGTGGCGAACTCGCGATCCACGACCGACTGGTGACGCCAAACTGCCACGCGCCCATCGAGCCGCTGGCGGCATGTGCGGATGACCGCAAGGAAGCCTGCCCATGCCAGGATCGCTGATGTGGCTGAATCCTCTCTCTGCGTGTTCCGGTACACGTGCAGCCGGTACGAGAAGATCTTCACCGATCTGGCCATTGGGCATGGCGGTTATGGGGAGATGACGGCCCGCAGCACGGGCACCGGTCAGCTGGTCTTCGTTGACGCGCTGACCGATCGGGTTTCGGCGAGATCAGCGCACTCATCGAGGCCGGGCTCGCCCCAGCCGCCCAGGCTCGGCGGGAGCCGCGTTCCAGCGAGCATTCGCGGAATCGTGTGACCCGGCTGGTGACGGGACGCGATTCATCATCGGCGCCCACCCGCGGTGCCCTGCATGCGGAGCAGCAAGCCCAGGGAAATGGGCCCTGTTTGCGACAGGTGAGTGCCTAGATTGGCGCCCCGATAGCCATCCGGACCGCCTCGCGGGCGGCCGCGGCTAGCTTGGCCAAGATCACCGCCGTCTTGCGCGAGATGGTGATGAAGGTCGCCGTTACGGTCTGCTGGGCGTATTCAGTTGTCAGGATCAGCTGCGCACCAATCAGCCGCCGCTTGCGTAAGCGATCCGGCGATGCCAAGGGCTGATGGGATCGCCGCCTTCATGACCTGGCGGGTACTCGCATCGAGGAACAGTGCGGGCATTTTGTCGGCGGCCCTGCCGTGTGCTGGCCGGGAACTCAGGTCGCCGGCGTCCCCATGCCGACCAAGTGAAGGTCAAGGAATCGCGCCCAGGTGCTTGAGCTGACCTCGCCACCGGCATGAATCAGGCCGCGGAGCCCGGAGGAAAGCGCGGTTACGTCGGCGACGGTGATGCTCGTGCTGACGGTTCCGGTAGCAATGGCCCGGGCCGTCAGCTCGATGATCGCGGCCCTGATCTCCTGCTCGGCGGCGGCATCTGGCTGCCGCTGCAGCAGCAGGTTGGCGTACCGGGCATGCTCGGCGAACGACCGGCCGAACGCGTGCAAGAGCTCGTGCAGGCCGAATCCGTCAGTCCGGGCGAGGGCATGACGTACGTCGGTCAGCAGATCCGCGAGCGCGAGCCTGAGCAACTCGTCGATCAGCGCATCTTTGCTGGCGAACCGCCGGTAAACGGTGCCGACGCCCACGCCGGCCCGGGCGGCGATCTCCTCCATTGCCGCGTCCGCGCCGGACTCGCCAAAGACGTCGCGGGCTGCCGCCACGATCCGCTCGTAGTTGCGGCGGGCATCACGGCGCAGGCCGCGGGGCGCCACGGCCGCCGACAGGCCAGGACCGTCAGTCACTCCCGCGTCACCCGCCTACTCGCTCTCGTCGCCTGCGACTGTACCTCCGGCGAGCACCGCCAGCTCTGCGTGCTGCGGCTGGCCGGCGGCCTGCCGCGCGGGTCGCGCGGAGGGCATCAGCAGGCCGGCCGCTGCCGCTAGCAGCAGTCCCCCGGCCATGACCGCGAATCCGGTGGTGTAGCCGGACTGCAGCGGGAAACCCGACGGCTCGAGCCGGGCGGTGACGATGCTGGCCATCACCGCTGCGCCTATGCTGCCGCCGATCGTCCGGATGTTGGCGTTCATGCCGCTGGCCACGCCGGTCTGCGAGCGCGGCACAGCGGCGACGATCAGGGCCGACATGGCCGAGAAGGCCAGCCCGAACCCGATGCCCATCAGCGAGTTCGATAGGTAGATCTGCCAGACGTGCTGGTGGGCGAAGGCCAGAACCGACATTGCGCCGCAGCCGATGAGGCAGCCGGTGACGACCAGTGTTTTGCCGCCCAGCCTGGCGGCGAGCCGGCCGGCGAAGATCCCGACGATGAACATGGCGACAGCCGAGGGAAGCAGTATCAGCCCTGACCTGGTGACGCTGGCACCAAATCCGTATCCGGCCACCGTAGGGGTCTGCACGAACTCAGGCAGGAACGCGAAGGTGGCATACATCCCGACGCCGATGAGCAGTGCGACCAGGTTGTTGGTCCATACCGCGGTGGTGCGCATCATCTTCATATCGATCAGCGGCGTTGTGGCGCGCAACTCGGCGGTGACCCATGCGCCTGCGAGGATGACGGCCGCGGCCAGCAGCCCGAGCTCGGTGCCTGATCGCCAGCCCCAGTCCGGCGCCTCGCTGAGCGCGACGAGCAGGGCGACCAGCCAGCCGGACAGCAGCACAGCTGGCAACCAGCTGATCCGCCCCGGCGTGCGGACTTCGGACTCGGGGACGAGCGCGATCGCGCAGACCGCGGTGATGGCAGTCAGGATCAGCGGGAGCCAGAAGAGCCAGTGGTAGTCAAGCGCCGACACGATCGGACCGGCGATCACGATGCCCAGGCCGGCGCCCACGGCGGCAAGTGCGGCGACGACACCGACCGCGCCTGGCACACGCTCGGGCGGGAACTCGTCGCGGATGATCCCGAACGCGACCGGGAGCATGCCGCCGCCAAATCCCTGGATCACCCTGGCCACGATCATGATCCCGATGGACGGAGCGAGCGCGGCCATCAGCGAGCCAACCGCCAGCGCCAGCAACGTGCCGACGAATACTCGCTTCTTGCCGAACATGTCACCGACCCGGCCCAGGATCGGCGTCATGATCGATGCCGACAGCAAGTAGGCGGTCAGCACCCAGGTAACCGTGCTCTGGCTCGTGTGCAGATCGTGCTGGATCGTGGTGAGCACGGGGATCACCAGTGACTGCAGCAGCGCGAAGGCGCTGACTCCCAGAGCGAGTACCGCGAACGTGACCGGCGGGTGACCAGGCTTGCTGGCTACCATCAAGGACCTCCCATAAGCGGAATGCAGGTTCCGCTGCGGTCGCCAGTTTAACAGAACCGGAATACTCATTCCGGAAGCCAGCGCAGCTGCCGGAAAGCCAGCGCAGACGCCGAAGGCAGCACAGATGTGCAGGTCCAGAGCACTGGGGCAGCCAGGCGCGGCGCACCCGTCCCGTGTATTAGTTCGGCTGACGCATTACGGTGCATCGCCCGATGGCTGACAGTTAACACACGCCCGGCACCCCGCCGCGGAGTATCTTCCAGAACCCGGGCCGATGGAAGTACACGCTGGTTATGACCTGCAGGATCACGAAGGTCACTGGCCACAACGCTCCGTTAAGACCGGGAACGAGGCCAATCGGCAGCGTGAGTGCCATGACCGCGCGTATTACCGCACCGGCCAGGATTGCGGTTCCTCAGATGACGGTGCACACCCGCCAGATCTGGCGGAAGCGCGGCAGTCGCTGCCAGATCTCGTGCCAGGTCTGCGGGGCAGGGCGTACCCAGCCGCGGGACTCGAGGTCGTAGACGCGGCGGCCTTCCAGCAACGGGCGTGAGATCACAAAGGTGGCGGGCCGGGCAGCGAGCATGCTGGCGTACATGTAGCCGGCCCAGGCGGCGGTTAGCTATCAGTCGCGACCGTTCCGGCCCAGGGCGGGCGAGTTGTTTCAACGCGGCGCGCGGCGCCCCTGCAGCCACGCGACGCGTTGCCATGACCTCCGCGTTCCTGGTCAGGAACGGAAGCTAGGATCTGCCTCGCGGGGCCCGGCCGCACGACCCTTGGGTTCTTCCCACTCCTCCTGGCGGCCGAAAGCGGTCAGGTCCAGCAGCGGATAGCCAAGGCCGCCGATGAGTTCCATGCCCCGCCCGTAGGTCGAGTAGGTGTGGTACACGTTGTCGCCGTCGCGGAGGAAGCAACTAAGGCCCGGCACCTCGGTGGATTCCACGTCGAGCCAGTCCGGGTCGATGCTGGCCCACTCCTGCTGAGATCGGTAGTTGTATTCGGCCGGCCCGACGGCAGGGTCAATAGTGACGTGGAAGTCATAGTTGAAGTCGCTGCCATATGACGAGTACCAGGGAAACGTCCAGCCGTGCGCTTCCTGGTATGCAGCGATCTTGGTGTAGGGGGCACGGGCGACCCGCACGTAGCTAGTTCCCCTGGCCTTCAGATGGGCTAGCAGCGCGGGCGTGGACTCGTCCATGCTGGCCGTGCAGGACGGGCAGGCAGCATCCCAGGCCGGGTCGAACATAACGTGCTGGACGATCAGTTGGCTGCTGTCCTCGAACAGGTCAAGCAGGCCGACAGCACCTTGCGGTCCTTCGAACCCGTATTGCTTGTCCAGGAGAACCATCGGCAGCCGTCGCCGGTCCGCATTCAGCAGGTCTCGCTGCCTGGTCTGTTCCTTCTCCCGTGTCAGCAACTGCTGGCGCGCGGCCAGCCACTCCTCACGAGAGACGACTTCGGGCAGATTCATCGCATCCTCCATCGGCAACCGGCTGTCGGGGTCGTCCAGCAACCCGACGATCAGCGGTCGCCGCGATGGACACGTCGCTACGAAAAGATTGGGGCATCTTGGCCGCGGCGTCGCAGACACCTATCGACCAGCAGGCGCAGGCGTCGGTGTTTCAGCCGTTACGCCACGTGCATTCGCGCTACAGCATGGTGAGCAGCATGTAGCCCATGGCGATACTCATCGCGATCTTGGAACAGGCGGCCGCACGCGGGGCCAGCGCCGCGCCAGCAGTTCGCGACAAAGTCCCGGCCCGACTGCCGCCCGGTTCACTGCCGCCCGGCTTGGCATCGCCTGACGGGTAGAGACCAGCCGGGACGGCCCGCGCCCTAGACTGACCGCCCATCCGGTCAGCCGTCCAGATGATGTAGCCGGCCATGAAGAGTGCCAGGACGAGCGCGACTGCGGGATTCCCGGCCGGCCCCGCGCCAGCCATGCCCGGCATGGCCATCGTCGGCCCATGGTCTACGGCACCGACCGGCAGGAGCATGTAGACCATGGCCGCGCTCTCTACGCAGTGCGGCGCCGGGTGCGCGCACCGCCAGCTGCCTGGCTCCGGGTGCCGACCAATGACAAGGCGCTTCGGGCCGCGGGCGCGCATAGCCCGCCAGGCGAACCAGACTGCCGCCGCCGCGAATACGACCCGCCATGCAACATAAGGAAACGGGCTGAGCCCGGGCTCGAGCATGCCCGCCATGGCGACGCCCATCAGCACGTGCAGGGCGTCGGCCTCGGGCTCGGCAGCCCGGCCACGCAACCGCCATAGCGCAAGCCGCACCACGCTGCCAGCGGCTATCAGCAGCATGACTGCGGCAAGTACCGCAGCAAGCCAGCCTGGCGCTGTCATCTTCGGCCCCTTGGAAATACGGTCGCCAATGGAATCTCAACTGAGAGCATGATAGGGAAAGGCTAATCGTCGCGCTTAATCACCGCAACCAACATGTGCCTAGTAAGCGGCAACCCCGCGTTCATTCTTGTGCGAGTAAACCGGGGGCAGGTATCGCCTGAACCCCAGCCGGGTATCTGCGGTACTACCTGGGAGTATGCACGCTCCTGGGTTTTACCGGGGGAGGGTATTCGCTGCAATCCAGGCGTGGTTAGCTGCGCACAGAAATGTGACACGCTATTGACCGGTTGCGTCGCCTGGCGATTCCCTGACCGAGTAAGTTTCGCAGACACGGCGCTTGTTCTGTGCTCGATGTGCGCACTTCAGGCACCAGGAAAACGCCGGGCACCGGCTGCCGGACTCAAAGACGGGCTGAGTATCAGGTGAACAACATTGCCGACGCGACATCGCTGCCCGAGCTGACCGAAATCCAGCTCGCGATCCGCGGGATGACGTGCGCAGCGTGCGCGGCGCGGGTGCAGCGCAAGCTGTCCGAACTTCCCGGCGTCACGGCTTCGGTCAATCTGGCCACGGAGAAAGCAACGGTGATCGCACCGGCGTCGGTTCTGGTGCAGCGCCTTGTTGAGGCTGTCGAACAGGCCGGGTATTCCGCTGACGCGCTGCCGGCTGCTGGCACGGAGCAGGCCGGCGCGGCGCCGTCGGGCGAAGACGCCGACCGGGTGGCCTATCTCCGGCGTCGCCTGATAGTCGCGCTGGTCTTCTTCGTGCCACTGAGCGATCTGTCAGTGCAGCTGTCGCTGTTCCCGTCATTCCGGTTCCCGGGATGGCAGTGGGTGCTGGTGGGGCTGGCCGTGCCAGTCGCCGGGTGGGCGGCGTGGCCGTTCCATGCCGCGGCGCTGCGAACCGCCCGGCACCGCACCACCTCCATGGACACGCTGGTATCGCTCGGCATCGTCGCAGCGTGCGGCTGGTCGGCGTACGCGATGTTCGTCCTGGACGCGGCGCCGACCAAGATCAGTCCCCTGCAGCTGCTGCTTCATGCCTCCGGTGGCGGGATCTACCTGGAGGTCGCCGCGTCGGTGACCACATTCCTGCTGGCCGGCCGCTGGTATGAGGCCCGTGCCCGCCGTGACGCGGGCGATGCGATGCGAGCCCTTGCTGCCGCTGGCGCGAAAGAAGCGTGCCTGCTCGGACCCGACGGAGCCGAGCGCCGTATACCCGTCGCTGCGTTGCGCCCTGGTGACAGGTTCGTTGTCAGGCCGGGCGAGTCGATCGCCGCAGACGGTGTGGTCGAGTTCGGCGAGTCCGCGATCGATACCAGCATGATGACGGGCGAGTCCGTGCCCGCCGACGCCACAGCGGGCAGCACCGTCAGCGCCGGCACCGTGGTGGTGACTGGCCGGCTGATAGTACGCGCTACCCGAACTGGCGAAGACACCCAACTGGCGCATCTGATCGCGCTAGTCGAGCACGCCCAGGCGGACAAGTCCGCCGCGCAGCGGCTTGCCGACCGCATCTGCGGTGTGTTCGTGCCCGCGGTGCTCGTCGCCGCGATGCTAACCCTGATCGGCTGGCTTGCAACGGGCGTCGCCCCTGAGCGCGCGGTCAGCGCCGCCCTCGCGGTGCTGATCATTGCCTGCCCGTGCGCGCTCGGCCTGGCAACTCCCGCTGCCCTCGTCGTTGCATGCGGGCGCGGCGCCGAGCTCGGCATCTTCATCAAGGGCTACCAGGCGCTTGAGTCCTCCCGCAGCGTGGACACCGTGCTGCTGGACAAGACCGGCACCATCACCACCGGGACCATGACGGTGGTGGCCGTGCAGCCCGCGCCAGGGTGCAGCCGGGCAGAGCTGCTGCGGCATCTCGGAGCCATCGAGAACCCCTCCGGGCACCCGGTCGCGGCCGCGATCAGCACTTACGCCCGAGCAGAGCTGCGCGAGCTGCCGATGGCTCATGATTTCGCGGTCGTGCCAGGCCTCGGCGTCCGCGGCGTCGTGGACGGCACGGAGGTGCTCGCAGGCCAGGTGCGGATGCTACACGAGGCCGGCTGGGCCGTCCCGGACGCCCTGGCCGGCCAGTGCGGTGAGTGGGCGGCGAACGGGCGCACCATAGTTCTGGCCGGCTGGGCCGGGCAGGCGCGCGGCGCGGTCGCGGTCGCGGACGCGCTCAAGCCCTCGGCGCCAGCGGCGGTCGCCGGGCTGCAACAGCTCGGGCTCCGCACCGTGCTGCTCACCGGAGATGCTGAGCCGGTTGCCGCAGCTATCGGAGCTGCGGCCGGCGTCGACGAGGTGATCGCCAGCGCGCTGCCGGCGGACAAGGCGGCGGTAGTCCGCAGGCTCCAGGCTCAGGGACGACAAGTAGCGATGGTGGGCGACGGCATCAACGACGGGCCCGCCCTGGCCGCCGCTAATCTGAGCCTCGCTCTCGGCTCGGGGACCGACGTCGCGATTAGCGCTGCCGACCTGATCCTGCTGCGCGACGACCTGGCTGTGGTGCCTGACGCGATCAGCCTGGCCCGGGCCACCCTGGCGGTGATCAGACGGAACCTGGCCTGGGCGTTCGGCTATAACGTCGCCGCCATCCCGTTGGCGGCTGCCGGGTTCTTGAACCCGCTCATCGCCGGCGCGGCGATGGCCGGGTCGTCCGTCTTCGTCGTCGCCAGCAGCGTGCGGCTGCGCCAGTTCGGCACCGGCAGCCGCCCGGGCCGGACGGGCCACGCGCTGCAATCAGCTCGGAGCGCCGGACACCGGCCAGTACAAGCAGAACCGGTGGTACTACAGCCAGCTGCGCCTTCAGCGGAGGAGATCAGCTCATGCCCGGGATGAACACCGGCCTGAACGTCAGCGACCCGACCGTGGTGGCCGCGTTCAAGGCTGCCCTGCTGCACCAAGGACTGATAGCCCTGCTGATCTTTTTCGTAGTCAGCATCGCCTGGCTCAGCCTTCGGGCCTGGTTGCCAGGGTCCGCGCCGGCCACGGCAATGGCGCCCGTGATGCCGGAGCCATCCTGGCGCAAGCTGCTTCGCTACGGGTTCGGAGTGATCTGGCTGTTCGACGGCGTCCTCCAGGCCCAGCCGAAGATGGCAGTCGGCCTGCCATCGCAGGTGATCCAGCCGACTGCCCAGAGCTCGCCACACTGGGTGCAGGTCGTAGTGAACTGGGCGGGCACGGCATGGTCCTATCACCCCCTGCAAGCCGGAGCCTCGGCGGTGTGGATCCAGGTCGGCATCGGTGTGTGGCTGCTCGCCGCAGCCCGCGGTCCGCTCTCCCGATTGGCCGGCCTGGTTAGCGTCGGCTGGGGACTAGTCGTGTGGGCGTTCGGCGAGTCCTTCGGCGGCATCTTCGCTCCCGGCCTGACCTGGCTGTTCGGCGCGCCCGGCGCGGTGCTCATCTACTGCGTGGCCGGGATGCTCATCGCCCTGCCCGAGCGCGTTTGGCGTTCCCGGCTGCCGGGGCAGATCACCATGGCAGGGCTGGGCGTGTTCCTCCTCGGCATGGCCGTGCTGCAAGCCTGGCCAGGCCGTGGCTTCTGGCAGGGCACCATAACGGGTCAGCCCGGCTCCCTGGCCAGTATGACTGCATCGATGGCACCGACCCCGCAACCCCGCATCTTGACTACCTGGATCGACGCTTTCACCAGTTTTGACGAGGCGCACGGATTCGCTGTCAACTTGTTCGCCGTCATCGCGCTCGCCGTGATCGGCACGGTGTTCATTACCGGCCGTCCGCGGTTGATCCGGCCAGCGCTGGCCGGCTTCATCGTGCTGTGCGTGGCCGACTGGGTGCTGATCGAGGACTTCGGCTTCTTCGGCGGTCTCGGTACCGATCCAAACAGCATGATCCCGTTTGCGTTGCTCGCGACGGCCGGCTATCTCGCGCTCGCCAGTGTGCCCGAGCCCGTCACAGCAGCCGCGCCAGCGGACACGGATGCCGCCAGCGCGCTGGTCTCCAGCCGGTGGCAGCGGCTCCGAGCGGCGGCCAGCCCGCGAGCCCTGGCCTCAGCCGGCATCGGATCGGTCATCGGCGTCGGCGCCATCGGGCTAATCATCCTGGGCGCCGCGCCGATGGCCGCGGCCCAGGCGAACCCTGTCGCCGACACGATCTTGGCGGAGGCCATCGACGGTTCCGCCGCACCGCTGAATTACCGTGCGCCCGCGTTCAGCCTCACGGACCAGCACGGCCGTGCCGTCACCCTGAGCAGCCTGCGCGGCAAGGTCGTGCTGCTGACCTTCCTCGACCCGGTATGTACCAGCGACTGCCCGCTGGAAGCCCAGGAGTTCCGCGAAGCCGGGCAACTGCTCGGCGCCGCAGACCGGCAAGTCGAGCTGGTGGCGATCGTCGCCAACCCGGTTAACTACCAGATCGGCTATACCCAAGCCTTCGACCGGCAGGAGGACCTCGCCAGCGTGCCCAACTGGCTCTATCTGACCGGCAGCCTGGGCGCGTTGCAGTCGGTCTGGCACGCCTACGGCATTTCCGCCGCCATCGAACCTGCCGGGGCGATGATCGGCCACAGCGAGGTCGCCTTCGCCATCGACCGGGACGGCCGGGTACGCACCGAGCTGAATTTCAACCCCGGTCCTGGCACGACCGCCACGAGGTCGTCGTTCGCGGCCGAGCTCACCGACGCCGCACGCCAGCTTCTGGGGCAATCATGACGCGCCTCGGCCTTGCTATCGCGAGCACAGCGTGCCTGGCCGCACTGGCTGCGGTGGCAACCGGATGCGGCAGTGCCACGCCACCGCGTCCGGCCCGCGCAGCCGTGACAGCCGCCTTGCCGCTGGATACCGCGACGACCACGGCGGCCGGCACGTGGGCCACAGTAGTCATGGGCGGTTCCGCGGCACAGCACAACAACTTCTGGCAGCTATTTGTCCGGCCTGCCGGCCAGAGCCAGTGGAAACTCGTCACACCGCCCGGCACTGCTGACAACGGCGGCCTGGTGCTGGCAGGCGGCGCCGGCCAGGCGTTGATCACCGCCTTCCTGCCGAGCCAGGACCTCACCTATACCCCGCTGACTCAGACGAGCGACCTCGGACAGGCCTGGTCAGCCCTCAACCCGCTGGGCGCCGCACTGGCCAGTACCCCCGGCTCGCTGGCCGTGCAGCCCGGCACCGGCAGGCTGCTCGCATTGCTGTCGTCCGGCAACGTGGATCAGAGCGCGCGCGGCCGCACCACCTGGACCACCGTCATCACCGCTCGTGCTCTCGCCGCCACCGCGGCGGGTCGATCATGCGGGCTGAGCGAACTCACTGCGGCCGCTTACACTGCGGATGGCATGCCCCTGCTGGCTGGCGCGTGTTCGCGGCGCGGCAGTGCCGGCATCTTCGAATGGGCGGGCCGCGCTTGGCAGACCGCAGGGCCAGCGCTGGCCGGCGCCCTCGCCCAGCAGCCGGTCACCGTCCTGCGGGTCAGCATGATCGGCGACCAGATAGCAGCACTGCTGGCCGCGGGCAGCGGGCAGCACACCAGCCTCGTTGCTGCCTGGTCCGCCGACGGCAGCACCAAATGGACGATCTCGCCACCACTCCGCACCGGCGGCCACGCGCTAGTCGCGGAGTCGCTCGGGTCAGGCCAGACAGCTGCCATCGTCGCCGCCGGTGGCCAAGGCGCCGTTCTCGCAGCCGGCCGGTGGCAGTTGCTGCCCGCCCTCCCGCCGGCCACTGGCGTCCTGGTTCCGGCTGCGAGTGGTGCCATGGACGCGCTCGCCGCCCGCGGCGCCACGCTGACCGTCTGGCAACTTTCCGGCGAGCAAGACAGCTGGGCTAAAGAGCAGGTCATCACCGTCCCGATCCAGTACGGCTCGTCAGGCTGACAGCCAGGGCTACGTCAGCTGCCAGACGGCTGGTCCAGAGCGTCAGAGCCGGAAGCTAGCCTGTCGTCGGCAGATAAACCGTTCGACTTCGGACAGGGCGAGCAGTGAGGCTGAGGATGTGACGACGACCCGGATACCGCAACCTGCGAGGATCGTGATCGCGGGGGACGCGGTGGCGGCACTCGGCACTGGTCTGATCTTGCCGCTGACCCTGATCTACCTGCATCAGGTGCGCGGCATGGGGCTGCCGGTCGTCGGCCTGCTGCTGGCGCTGCAGGCTGCGATCGGGCTGGTTGCTGTCCCGTTCTCGGGCGCCCTCATGGACCGCATCGGCGCGCGCAGAGTACTGGCGGCCACCCTTATCGGCCAGGCGGTCGGGTCAGTCGGCCTCGCCTGGACGCACAGCGTGCTCACGGCGATTCCGGTGATGATCGTCTTCGGCGGGTCGATGGCACCGAGGTTCCCGGCGTTCATGACTTTGCTGGCCGCACTGACCCCGCGACCCGACGAGCAGCAGCGCGCATTCGCGGTGAATTTCACAGTCCTCAACGCGGGGATCGGGATTGGCGGCGGGATCGGTGCCGCTGTGGCATCGGTGCACCACCCAGGCACATTCCAGGCGATGTTCCTCGGCAACGCCGTGTGCTGCCTGCTGTTCATGGTGGTACTGAACAAGCTGCCGGACGTCCGCCCGCAGCACTCGCCGGAGGCCGCGAAGGTGGGCTATCGCGATGTGCTGGCCAACCGGCCCTTGCGCGCCGTCATTATCGCGACGCTCGTCCTGGCATTCACTGGCTATGCGGCGCTGGACGCCGGATTGCCGGCCTTCGCCACTGTGGAGGCCCATGCGCCGGTCCGCATTGTGGCCCTAGCGCTGACCGTGAACACCGCGCTGATAGTTGTGGCCCAGCTGTTCGTCTTGCGCGTGGTTCGGATGCTGCGACGGAGTCGGGCACTCGCGATGATCGGGCTGATCTGGGCAGTGTCCTGGGCGGTATTCGGGCTCGCCGGTCTCGATCTGTCGCACTCAGCGCGGATCGCCTGCATTCTGGGATTCGCCGCACTGTTCGGGTTCGGCGAGACCTTCATGGCGCCGACCATTTCCCCGCTGGTGAACAGCCTTGCCGACGACCAGACTCGGGGCCGAGCCAATGCCCTTTCGACGGGAACCTATTCAATTGCTTTCGTGGTCTCGCCGACAATCTCGACCGGCATGATCGCCGCAGGGCTGGCCGGACTGTGGATCGGGCTGCTATGCATGGGCTGCATGGCGACGGTCGGCATCGGCTTCAGCCTGGGCCGTCGGCTCACTGCAGAACAGGACCGGGTGGACAGCGTGCCGGAGCCGCAGGTCGGCTCGGCCCGCGACCCGGAGCTGGTTACGCAGTGCGAGGTGGCCTAGGGCCTCCCGCCGGGGGCGCTGACTGGCCCCCGGACCAGCCGGCCAAGCGTGATCCGTGAGTTGGGAGGACAGCGGTGACGGTTACCGTCGTTGACGAGTTTGTCGCAGAGGGGACGCGGCTGGACGGCATCCTCGACGTGCTGACCGAGGCGCAGTGGCTCGCAGAGTCGGATGCGCACGGCTGGTCGGTCGCCGACGTGGTGCTGCACCTGGCGCAGTCCGACGAGGGGGTCGTGGCTAGCGCTAGTGGTGCGGATCGCATGGCAGGCAACGCAGACAGCACGGTCGATGACTGGGCGGCCCGGATGGTGGACGCGGAGCGCGCCACGCCAGCGCAAGTCTTCGCACGGTGGCGCCAGGCACGCGCCGCTGCCGTGGACGCGCTGCGGGCCGCAGACCCGCAAGCGCCGTTGCAATGGGTGACCGGGCCGGTAAAGCCAGCCACACTCGCGACGACACGGCTTGCCGAGTACTGGGCGCACGCGCTGGACATCACCGGGCCACTCGGCATCGGCTTGCCCGACACGAATCGACTCCAGCACATCGCATGGCTTGCGCACCGGACGCTGCCGTACGCATTCGCGCAGGCGGGCGAGCCCGTGGCGGCTGTGCGGTGCACGCTGACATCACCGGACGGCGTAGCCACGTGGACCTTCGGACCGGCCGAGGCCGAGTCCGAGATCCGCGGGCCGGCCGGAGCCTTCTGCCGGGTGGCTGCTCAGCGCCTCGACCCGGCTGCCTCGGGCCTGCAAGCCACCGGCCCGCACGGCGCCACCGCCCTCCGTGTCGTCCGGACCTACGCATAAATGCGCCGGAATCCGGCGCGGTTAACCGGGCCGCGCCGGATTCCGGCTGATCTTGTGCTGGAGCTCAGGTGCGTTCCAGCATTCCCTCGCGGCTGCTGGCGTTCACGCCGCCGTCTGCGGGCGACGGGGCAGCCGGGTCGGCCCCTTCCGCGGTTAGGCCGCGCGGCAGCCAGGCCAGCCACCGCGGCAGGTACCAGGCGCGCTCGCCGAGCATGGCCAGCGCAGCCGGGACGAGGACGCCCCGCACCACGGTCGCGTCGATCAGCACCGCAGCACCCAGCCCGACGCCCAGCATCTTGAGCTGGACGATCGACAGCGTGGCGAGGATCGAGAACACCGCCACCATAATCACCGCGGCGCTGGTGACCACTCCGGCGCTGCTCGCTATGCCGCCGATGACGGCATCCTTCGCCCCGGCGCCCCGCGATCGCAGCTCCCGGATGCGGCTCAGGATGAACACGTGATAGTCCATGCTCATCCCGAACAGGAACACGAACATGAACAGCGGCACCCACGGTACGACCGCGCCGAACCCGGTGTAGCTGAGCGCATTCTGCAGCCGGCCGTCCTGGAAAATCAGCGTGATCAGGCCGTACGCCGCGCCGACCGACAGCAGGTTGAGCCCGATCGACACCAGCGGTATCGCGATTGACCTGAATGCGATCAGCAGCAGAACGAACGCCAGCGCCGCAACAACCGCGAACACCAGCGGCGTGCGGGAATGCAGGTCGGCGATGGCGTCGTAACTGTTGGCGGTCTCACCGCTGACGGCGTAAGAGATCCGGCTGACCTTGCCGAACGTGGCGGGCAGCACGCGGTCACGCAGGTCGAGCAGCGCGGCGTCCGAGCTTGCGTTCGTCCCGTTGCCCTGGAGCGGCACGTTCACGACCAGCGCGCGGCCGCCAGCGATGGCGGATGCTGTGACGGGCGGGCGGATAGGCCCGGTTGCCGTTGCTGACCGCTCCAGTGCGGTGATCGCCGACCGAACCGCGCGACCGCCGAGGTCCTGACCAGTCACGACCACCTGGGCCGGCGATGGCGCCTGCGGGAACGCGGCCTGGATCTGGTTGTACGTCTGTACCACCGGCAGCTTGCCGGAGAAACCGCCGTCCGGCGGGCTGCCCAGCCGCATGCCCAGCGCGGGCGCTGCCAGGGCGAGCAGCGCGACGGCGGCGACAGCGCCCCACGCGGCCGGCCGCCGCACCACCCGGCGAACCACTGCGGTCCACAGCCGCGATGGCCTGGACGCAGTGCGGCGCCTGCCGAGGAACGGTATCCGCCCCCGGTCGGCCCATGGGCCCAGCCACGACAGCAGCGCGGGCAGGAACGTGAGCGATCCGATAACGGAGACGCCGACCACGGCGATCGTCCCGAGGCCGATCCCGGTGAAGACCGAGTAGCCGGTGAGGAAGAGCCCAGCCAGCGCGACCATCACGGTGAGCCCGGAGACCACGATGGCCCGCCCCGAGGTCCCGGCCGCGATCCGCAGGGCCTCGGCAGTGCTGCGGCCCTTGCTGCGCTCCTCCCGCTCGCGGCGCAGGTAGAACAGCGAATAGTCGATGCCGACCGCCATCCCGATGAGCAGCACAACCTCCGAGGTGCTCGAGCCGGTCGGCAGCCACTGCCCGATGACCGAGGTCAGCGAAATCGCGGAGATTACCGCCGTGCCCGCCAGCAGCAGCGGGATCCCGGCAGCGATGAGCGCGCCGAACACCGCAACCAGCAAGATCAGCGTGATCGGCAGTGAGGTGGACTCGGCTTTCCTGAAGTCCCGGCTCACGACGGCGCTGATGATCCGGTCTTGACTGGCAGCGCCGGTCTCCGCGATCCGCAGGCCGGGGTACCGGGCCTGAACTGCCGCGACGGCGTGCATCGCCGGCACCACAGCCTCGTCCTCGTTAACACCCCTGACATTGAAGGAAACGAGGACTGACCGGCCATCAGCCGACACCAGCGAACGGCCGTCCGGGCTGAACGGAGACCGGATGTCCGATGCCGTCGGCTCGGGAAGCCTGCTCAGCGCACTGACGACCGCCCGGGTAGCCTGCCGCAGCTGCAGATCGCTGTCGAACGTGCCGCTGCCACGGGCCTGGATCAGCACATCCTCGGCCGGCGGCGGCCCGTTATCGTGCAGCCGCGCCAGTGCCTGCTCGGCCACGCCCGACTGGCCAGGGTCGTACTGCGGCACGTTCTTAGCGGCGATGCTCTGGCCAGCCACGAAGACGATCGCAACCAGAGCAAGCCAGCCAAACACGGCGGTCTTGCGGTGCCGGGCACTCCAGCCGGCGATCCGCTCGACGAGGGGGCGTTTGGCAGATCTCCCGCGCTGGTGGCGGGTGCTTTCGCGACCAGGGCCCGTTTCGGGCAATACTGAACTCTGCGATTGGCGCATGGTGACCTCTCCTGGGTGTCGTGCGGATTGTCGCGGTATGGCCCTCGCCCGCGAGCTGGCACTCGCGGGCGGGGGCAATTCGCTATCGGAGCAATGGGTTGTCAGGCAGGCCGTGCCCGGACGGCGCCTGACCGGACGGCGCCTGACCGAAAGACACCGTGCTCACTAGCGGTCCGAGCGGGTCCGGGCCCGTGAGCACTGCCTTTGCGGGCGCCAGCGGGTCCGCCGGCCGCCGCAGCAGCGCCCTGGCGATCTGCGCGTGCAGCCGCGCGGTGGCAACCAGCACGTAGTTCAGCAGCAGGAACAGCGCCGCGAACCCGGCGGCAGCGAGCAGCGCATTGTGCAGGGAGTCGACGTAGAGCCCGTGGCTGCCAGGACCTCTGACGCCATCCGGGAAATGGCCGATCAGCACGCCGGGCGGACCGTGTTGCGTGCAGTCGCCGACGCAAAAGTTTGAGGCGTGCGAGTACCAGAGCGGCAGGGCCACCCCGGCGAGGCTGCACAGCCATGCGGCGAGCGCGAGCGCGTCCAGGGTGAACAGCACCGGCCACAAACCGAGCAGATAAGCAAGATCACGCCAGGTAGTGCTCTCGCCCCACCGCGCCCGGGCCTGCCGCCACAGGCCACTGCCACCTGCGGGCCGGTAGTAGCCGCGCACTGACTCGGCGAACACCTGGCCGAGGCGGGCTCGCTCCAGCTCCGCACAGCCCCGGACGACGAATGCAGCGCCGATCAGCAGCGGAATAGCCACGATCGTCACGCTCAGCCCTAGGGCCACCGTGATGCTGGTCAATGCGATCACGAACAGCACGCCGCTGACCAGCAAGTAGCCGAGCAGGTACAAGGCCGATAGCCAGAGGCTCGCCGAGAAAATCAGCCCGACCGGATTGTGCCTGAGTGTGAGCCAGCTGTCGCCGCGCGACGGCACGCCCTCAGGGGCGCCGTCTGCGTGCGTCCTCATCCGACGTCCCGCATGAGCTGCTCGACCGCCGCAACCTTCTCGGTCAGTTTCGACAGCTCAGCGCGCAACTGCTCCTGGTTAGCCACCGCGTCCTCGGCGAGCTTGCGATAGTGCGCCATCGCGACCGCGTCGGCGCGGTGCGACTGGAGCCGGAAGTAGGCCCAGACGATCACCGCAATGGACCCGCAGACAACCAGCGGAATGCCTACGGAGATCAAGATCACTTGCACGGCATGCGCAGCAGTGGTGGTTCCTGCCAGGGCGGCGCCGGTCATCTGTCGTTCTCCTTCTCCTGCGCGTCCAGCTCCCCGGCTGCATCGGCCGGCGGCTGGCCCGACGCCTGGCCCGCCCGGACCGCCTCGGTGATTGTCGCCGCGGTCAGGTTGAGCTCGAAGGGCGCCAGCTCGAAGTACTTCATGGCCTTCCCATCCTTAGACAGTTCTAGGTGCCCGGTCACCAGTCCGGCCTTCTCGAGCCGATCCAGGTGCATGTACAGCAGTGGCCGTGACATCCCGAGCCTGCGGGCCAGCTCACTCACGTGCACCCGGCCGTTCGCCAGCTCGGCCACGACCCGCATTCGCTGCGGGTTGGCCACGGCCGTCAGTACGGCTAGCAGCTCGCTCTCGCTGGTCAGCGCAGGCTCCAAGCGCTCGGTTTCACCTGTCAGCTAGAACTTACATATGACTGAGGCGACTGTCAACTGACAGGATCACGCTGCGGTTTCATGCCCCTGAAATCAGCGATTCACATCGGTGAGCAAGTGGTTGACCGGTCGACAAGTCTCCTCTAGCCTCGGGATAATTGCCTGCGGGCTCGCCAATGCAGTCGAGCCGTACTAGCGGTCGCCGCGTAAAGCGATCATCCGGGAGGAGACCGGTCGTGGCAGAGACATTCGATGCAGTTGCCGGCAAGGGCGGGCAGGGTCGGGGCGTTGTGACGACCGACCTGAAGCAAAACGCGATCGGCCTGCCGGGCGCGCTGATGCAGGCCATCACCGGGATGGGGCCGATCTTCGCAGCGCTGTTCTTCACGCAAGAGGTCGTCGGCATCGCCGGAGTGACGGCGCCGCTTGCCTATCTCTTAGGCGTCATCATCGTCGTCATGCTCGGCAGCACCCTGGTGCAGCTGTGCAAGCACATGCCGTCAGCCGGGAGCTATTACACCTTCGTGAGCCGCAGCCTGAACGGGCACTTCGGCTTCCTCACCGGGTGGATGAACTTCGTCTACATGCCTGTCGTGCAAGGGCCGATCATGGGCTTTTTCGGCGCCGTGGTCGCCAGCGAGCTGCAGGCGAATTACGGCTATCACCTGCCCTGGCTCTGGTGGGTCTGCGTTCTGGTCGGCGCCACGCTGATCGCCGGCCTGGCACGATACGGCATCGCCATCTCGGTCAAGGTAATGATCGTCATGGGCCTGTGCGAGCTCCTGCTCGTCTGGATCCTCGGGATCTGGGGCCTCGCGTCTCCTGGCCGCGGCGGCTTCAACTTCGCAAGCTTCAACCCGGCGCACATCGGTACCGCCAGCGCGTTCGCGCTCGCGATCGCGTTCTCATTCCAGGGCATGGACGGCTGGGAGTTCGCGGCGCCGCTAGCGGAGGAGACACGCGAGCCGCGTAAGAACGTCCCGCGCGCCACCATGATCGCGATCCTGGGCCTGGGCGGATTCCTGGTCGTTACCTACTGGGGCCAGGTCGTCGGCTGGGGCACCAGCAATCTCGCGGCCCTGCCGCACTCGGCACAGGTCCCTGGTCTTGTGCTGGCTCACCGCTACTGGGGCGACGGCTGGATCGCCGTCATGATTGCGTTCCTGACCTCGACGTTCGCGGTCAGTCAGTCCCTCAACAACGTGTCGACCAGAATCTGGTATCGCATGGCCGCCAGCGGCGCGGCGCCGCAGTGGCTGACGAAGGTGCACCCGACTTACCGGACTCCGACGAACGCCATCTTCCTGCAGTGGCTGCTGTCGATCGCCATCGGGGTCGGGGCTGGCCTCGCACTCGGTGCTGAGCCCTCGTTCTTCCTGATCGTCGGCCTCGTCGTCGTGCTGGCCGTAGTGTTCATCTACATCATGGGCAATGCCGCAGTCGCTGCGTACTACTGGCGCCAGCGGCGCGCCGAGTTCAACGTGTTCCTGCACGCGATCATCCCGCTGTTCACCACGGCGGCGCTCATCTACGTTGGCATCGAGACGTTCCACCCGATGCCTGCCTATCCGCTGAATCTCGCGCCGTACATCGCGGGAGGCTGGCTGCTAGTCGGCATTGCAGTCCTGCTGATTATGCGAGCGCGAGGGAATGAGACTTGGCTGGCGAATGCTGGCGAGTCACTCGGCGAGCCAGTCGGTGAGGGCCGGACCGAGGAGACCGCACATCCAACGGTTGGAGGTTAGAGCAGGGTGACCCAGCTGAGTCCGGAGAGCAGCGGCGGGACAGCAGGGAGCGGCAGCGGACGGCTCGACGGGCGGGTCGCCTTGATAACGGGCATAGCCAGCGGTATCGGGCGAGCAGGAGCCGAGCTGTTCGCCCGCGAGGGCGCAGCGATCGTCGCCATGGACCTGGACGAGGCCGGCGGTCAGAAGACCGTAGCGGACATCAACGGGCAGGACGGCCGCGCCTTCTTTCAGCACGGCGACGTGTCGCAGTCCGCGGATGTCAGCGCGGCGGTGGCGGCTGCCGTCGAGCAGTTCGGTCACCTGGACCTGGTCTGGGCAAACGCCGGCATCGGCGTATTCCGCAGCGTCGTCGACACGACCGAGGCGGAGTGGGACAGGCTCATCAGCGTCAATCTCAAAGGGTTCTTCCTCGCCGCCAAGTACTCGATTCCCGAACTGCTGCGCGCAGGCGGCGGAACGATCGTGTTCACGGGATCGGTCAACTCGGTAGTCGGAGACCCCGGTGCGCCTGCCTACTGTGCCAGCAAGGGCGGAGCGCTGATGCTCTGCCGGTCAATCGCGCTCGACTACGCCAACCGCAGCATCCGGGTCAACTGCTTGTGCCCTGGATCTACCGATACGCCGCTGCAAGAGGCATCGCTGCGCGCGAGCACGCAACCAGCCAGTTACGACGACCTGGTCAGGCAGGAAGAGGCCGCCATCCCGGTGGGCCGGTACGCGACTCCGACGGAGGTCGCCAAGGCCGCACTCTTCCTGTCCTGCAACGACTCAAGTTTTGTCACCGGCTCAGCGCTGATGGTGGACGGAGGCTACACGACCAGATGACAGCGACCTCGCGTCTGGCGGCCTTGCCCACAGGTACGCGGCGGGAGCGCACGGTCACCAGTTTCCTGGAGTCGTGGGGCCTGCCTGCCGGCCAGCCGCATCTGCCGGCGTCGCAGAAGCGCTTCCCGGACGGCGCCGAGTACCGCATTGAGATTCCGAGCACTGAAGGGCCATCCTGCCTGGATACAGTGCTTGCGGCAGCGCGCGACTTCGACGTTCGCGTGCACCGCGTCTCGCAGGGCAGCGGCGTCTTCATGCTGACCGACGCCGAACTGTCCCTGATGGCTAGCATCGCGGCAGCGTCAGGCGTCGAAGTGAGCTTGTTCGCCAGGCCGAACTCCGCCTGGGGAAACTCGGTTATGGCCACGTCGCCGGCCGGTGCCGTCGCCGGGCCGCTCGCCCGCGGGCGGGAACAGCTCGCGGCGGTGCTCGAAGACATCGTCCGTGCTGCCGAGTTCGGCTTCAGGAGCGTGCTCATCTCTGACATCGGCGTACTTCGGGCATTCTCCGCGATGCGGGAGGACAGTTTCCTCCCACCGGACATGCAGGCCAAGATCTCGGTGACAATGCCAGCCGCCAACCCCGCTGCCGCCCGGCTCCTGCAGGACCTCGGCGCGAACACGATCAATCTGCCCATTGACGTGAGCCTGCCCGAACTTGCCGCCATCCGGGCCGCTATCGATGTTCCGATCGACCTCTACGTTGAATCGCCCGACAACCTCGGCGGGCTGATACGCCTCCACGAGATTCCCGAGTTCATCAGGGTCGCTGCCCCTGTCTACCTGAAGTTCGGGCTACGCAACGCACCCGATATCTACCCGTCCGGCCTGCACCTCGAGTCGGTCGCGACCGCGATGAGCCGCGAGCGCGTCCGGCGCGCACGGCTCGGTATCGAACTTCTGGCCAGATCCGGGCTCAGCCCAGTGACGTCGGAACTCGGCGCGGCCGGCCTCGCCGTCCCCGATGTCAGGAGCACCCGGCACATGGACCCGGCAGTGCAGTCATGAAGATCACCAGCGTCGAGCCCATGGTGCTGGGCACAGCGTGGCGCAACCTCACCTTCGTCGTCGTTCAGACTGATGCCGGCATCGAGGGCCTCGGCGAAGTGCGGATGGTGAACCATACTGATGCGCTGCTGGGATTCCTGCGCGAGGCCGTGCCCCGCCACGTCATCGGCTCGGATCCGTTCGATATCGAGTCGCTGGTGCGCCGGATGACGACTGCCGACTACGCCCGTCCTGGCGAGATCGCGATGTCAGCCGCTTCGGTTATCGAGATTGCCTGCTGGGACATCATGGGCAAGGCCCTGGGTCAGCCGGTGTATCGCTTGCTCGGTGGTGCCGTGCGCGACCGGATCAAGGCCTACGCCAACGGCTGGTACCAGGTGGACAGGACACCAGCCGAATTCCACGCCGCGGCCCGGCGCGCCATCGAGCGGGGCTACCACGCCGTCAAGGTCGATCCGTTCGGCGATGCGCAGGGGACCCTCAGTGCCGCCGAGCGAGGCCTCTCGATCAGCCTGATCGAAGCGGTTCGCGACGCCATCGGCGCCGAGGCCGGGCTAATGATCGAGATGCACGGCCGCTTCACTCCGCGAACCGCGCTCTCGCTGGCAGCCGACCTTGGCCGGTTCGACCCTGCCTGGATCGAGGAACCTATTCCGCCTGACGATCTGAAGGCCCTGGCCTGGGTCGCCGGGCGAGTCAGCGTGCCGGTGGCGACCGGCGAGCGCATCCACGTGCGGTCGGAGTTCCGCGAGCTGTTCGAGCGGCGCGGCGCCGATATCGTGCAGCCCGACATCACGATGTGCGGCGGCCTGTCGGAAACGAAGAAGATCGCCTCGTGGGCAGAGAGCTACTCGATCCTCGTGGCCCCGCACAACGTGGGCGGTCCGGTATCCACCGCCGCCGCACTGCACCTGGCAGCCTGCACTCCGAACTTCTACATCCAGGAGAACTTCAACGACTTCGCCGAGGACTACGTCATGGCCGCAGCGCCTGGCAATCCCCGGGTGACGGACGGCCACTTTGCGCTGCCAGCCGGGCCAGGGCTCGGCGTCACCCTGGATCGTGACATCATCGCCCGCCATCCGCGGCGGCCGCTCTTCTTCGACCTGTACAAGGAGGACTGGCAGTTGCGGCAGGCAGGCCTGGAGGCGCGACAGGACACTGGCGGGAATGATCACCATGCGCCTTGACGGCAAGGCTTGCGTCATAACGGGAGCCGGGTCCGGGATCGGCCGGTCGATCGCCATCAGGTTCGCCGGGGAGGGCGCAGCTGTCCTCGCCGCCGACCTGAACGGCGCCGCGGCGGACGAGACCATCAGCCAGATCGAGACCGCCGGCGGCACCGATAGCTTCGCCGTGCCGGCGGACGTGACCAGCGCCGAGGATATGGAGCGCGTGGCCGAGCGCGCCGCGGACCGGTTTGGCCGGATCGATGTCCTGGTGGCCAACGCTGGCATCAGCGCTGCCGGGATGCTGCACGAGACACCCCCGGACCTGTGGGACCGCGTGTTCGACGTCAACGTCCGAGGTGCGTATCTGACCTGCAAGGCGATCGTGCCCGGGATGATCGCGCAGGGGCGCGGGACGATCATCATGATGTCCTCGGTCATCGCGGCGATGGGCCTGCCTAACAGGGCCGCCTATGCTGCGTCGAAAGGCGCACTGCTCGCGATGACGAGGGCCATGCAAGTCGACTACGGCCGGATGGGGATCCGGGTCAACGCTCTCATGCCAGGAACGATCTTCACGCCGTTGCTGGAGAAGGTGCTCAGTGAGTCTCAGGGCAGCCGCGAGGAAGCGCTAGACGTCATCCGCGGCAGGCAGTTCACCGACGAACTCGGCCAGCCGGCGGACGTGGCGAACGCAGCAGTGTTCCTCGCCTCCGATGAGTCGTCCTTCGTTCTGGGCACCGGGATCATCATCGACGGCGGAGCGTCCGGGGGCCGGTGAGGATGGCCGGAGATGACCGTGCAGCAGGCCGACCGAACACTTTCGAGGTCGACCTGGCGGCAATTGCCCACAACGTCGCAGCCTTGCGTGCCGTCCTGCCGCCGGGGACGAGAATCTGCGCCGCAGTAAAGGCAAACGCCTACGGGTTCGGGCTGCTGCCAGTGGCTCGCACCCTCGCCGACGCCGGCGTCGACTTGCTTGGCCTGGTCGATCTTCGCGACGCCGCGCGGCTACGGGCTGACGGAATCTCGTGCCCGATCTTGCTCTACGGCGGCACGGTCCTCGACGCCGCAGCACTACTGCAGGTCACCGAGTACGAACTGATCTGCACGGTAAGCGACACCGAGTCGCTGGCCGCGGTGCAGACCGCACCCGGCTCGCGCCCGGTCGAGGTCTTCATCGAGGTGGACGTGGGCCTGGAGCGGCTGGGCGCGCCGGCCAGTCAGGCCGCCGACCTCATCAGGGCAGCGGCCCGCTCCGGCCGCGTGTCGCTCAGAGGTGCCTACACGCATATGCACGTTCCCAGCGGTACGACCCTGTCGCCTTACCTGCAGTGGCAATTTAGCCGTTTCCAGGAAGTTCTCGACGATGTCAGCCGTGACGGTATATCAGTCGGCATCACAATGGCAGCCAGCTCTCCTGTTCTGTTCCTGACTTCAGCGATGAGTTTGGCCGCGGTGGACGTCGGACGCTACGTATACGGAGTAATCCGGCCGCATGGCGAGCCCAGCCTGGCTGAACTCGGACTTCGATCTGCCTTCGTTGCGTTGCGATCCAGGATCGGCTTTTGCAAGCGGCCGGACCGGACCTCGCATCTCGACCTGGCTCCCTACCCAGTCCGTCCGGGCATGGTCGTTGCCGTCGTCCCGATCGGATTCGCCGATGGCCTGGCGCTGCTTAACTGCGGTGAAGCGCTGGTACGAGGCCGCCGCGTGCCGATCATCGGCAATCTCTCCTTGGAGCACGTCTGCCTCGACGTCACCGGAATCAGCGATGTCGCGCCCGGTGACGAGGTCACATTCATCGGCCGTCAGGGATCTGCCGAGATAACCGAGGCGGAGGTAGCCGAGCGCCGGCTCGACGGCCTGCCGCCGGCCGGCCTTGCGGTTGCAGTACGAGAGACGGTGGTCCGCCAGTATCTCCCGGCCAAACCGCGGTCGCAGTCGCGTGCCAGCCAAGCCGGACAGGCCGATTGTAGGATCGCGTAATGGGACCGGATACGGCGCGCGCGCGGGATCTGCTGCTTAGATGCCGGCATAGCGCGACGGGGATGCGAATAGTGGAAATGCAGCAATGATCGGTAGAGCCGAGACGGCACACGAATTCCTCACCTTGCAAGCGCGCGAGCCCATTTCGGCCGAGATAGCGAAGAAGCTGCTGGACTATTTGCTCTCCGGAGTACTGGTCCCCGGCGATCGCCTGCCATCCGAGCGCGAGCTGTCAAAAGCATTCGGCGTCGGCAGGTCGGCAATTCGCGATGCTCTCAAGCCGCTGACGCTGCTCGGCATCATCGACGTCCGGCAAGGCGACGGCACTTTCCTGCGCGCCACCGAGTCTGAGTTCCTGCCTAAGGTCATCGAATGGGGCCTGCTGCTTGGCGAGCGGCGGGCTATCGACCTGGTCGAGGCGCGCCGGCACATCGAGGTGGCGCTCGCTTCGATGGCCGCGCAGCGGCGCGGCGATCAGGACCTGGCCGACTTGCGCCGCCTGCTCCGGCAGATGGAGGAGGCCGGTAGCAGTGAGGACTTCATCGCTGCCGACATGGAGTTCCACCTCCGGCTCGCAGAGGCCGCCCGAAACAGCGTGCTAGCCGGGATCCTGACGAACATCCGCTCGCTCATGCACGTATGGATCGAGCGCGTCACCCGTGCGGCCGAGTCGACTGCCGCCTCCTATCAGGAACACGTCCCGATCATGGCAGCCATCGAGGCGCAAGACGCCACGGCGGCTGCCGCGGCGATGGCAGCGCACCTGGACTCCGCCGGCGCCAAGCTCACCCGGACGCTCGAGGCGGAGCGCCAGACGACCGGGCGCCAGACATCCGCGCGCCAGCCACCAGGCGAGCAGACGCCAGGCCAGCAGACATCAGGCAAGCCGTTAGCGGGCGCACAGCCCGGTCCTGCGACAGCGGACGCGTGAGATGGCGACCGAGTTCTCCGCAGTAGTCGTCGGAACCGGCCGGATGGCGCCAGGCATCGCCGCGGCCCTCGCGCAGGCCGGCGAGCAGACGGCGATTACCGGACGTTCGCAGGAGCGAGCCAGCCAGGCTGCCGACCTGGCTGGCTCGGCAGTTCAGGCACGCCCGCTCGAGGCGGCGACGTTCGCGACCGCGCGCCTGGTGGTGGAGACCGTCACCGAGGAGCTAGCCGTCAAGGCGGGGGTCTACGCCATGATCGAACCCTGGCTGCCTGACGGCGCGCTGCTGACGACGAACACGTCCGGCCTTTCGATCACCGAGCTGGCCCGAGGGTTGCAGCGGCCGGAGTCATTCGCGGGGCTGCACTTCCTCTACCCGGCCGACGTCACGCCGATCGTGGAGATCATCGCGGGCCAGGCTACCGCCGAGATGACCGTCAGTAGCCTTCGCGAGCTGGCTGACCTGATGGGCAAATCGCCAATCGTCGCTCATCGCGACGTCCCGGGGTTCGTCTGGAATCGCCTCCAGCTCGCGCTGCTGCGTGAGGCGCTCTGGCTTGTCGAGCAGGGCGTGGCCGACATTGCCACGGTCGATGCGGCAGTGAGCGACGGCCTGGCCCCGCGGTGGCTGGCGGCAGGCCCGTTCGCCACGGTCGATCTCGGCGGCGGCGATACCTGGTCCCTGGTTGCCACCGAGGTTTTCCCGCACCTGGCTTCCGATCCTGCGCTAGCGGCGATCCTGCAGGGCCACAGCGAGAACGGAACCACCTTCTACGACTGGAACGGGGACGAGCTTGCGGACCTGGCCAAGCTGCGAGCCGAGGGGATCCAGGCTGCGAGGCCAGTGTCGCAGAGTCGCCGGCGCATCACACCGGATACTGCCCGGCACTGATCGCGCGGAGCAGCGTCAGGACCGCTTCGTGCAGCGGCGTCGGCACGCCCGCCTCCCGGCCGGCTCGAACGATTGCGCCGGTAATGAACTCCGACTCGAGCGTTCGCCCGCGCAATCGGTCGAACAGCATCGAGTTACCCGCATCGGGTGGCAGGTCGCCGAGCGCGGCAACGATCTTCTCGGTGTCCTCCTCGGTCAGGATGACGCCGCGTGCCGCCGCGACGGTGGCCGCTTCGCTGATCAGCCGCCGGGCAAGCTCGCGAACGTCGGGGTCAGCGAACACGTCCGCGCGCCTGCCCGTTAGCGCAAGGACGGGATTGTGGGCGCCGTTGTGCACGAGCTTGCGCCAGGCCGCGGCAGCGAAGTCGGCTTCTTGCCTGATGGCGATTTCGGTACCGGCGAAAAGCCGGGCCATGCGCTCGCCGTCACGCCCGGCAGGTACCGCAATCTCGCGGCCCGTCCGGTGCCAGACCTGACCTGGCCGCAGTGGCTGCACGTTGATGTGGACAAGTGCGGGCAGCACGGTCCGGCCCGCGGCGAGCGGACCGAGACGGCTGGCGTGATCGATGCCGTTCTGCAAGAGCACGATGATGGTGCCCGGTCCGGCCGCCGCGTCCAGCCACGGTCCGATCGACGCGGTGTCCTGTGCCTTTGTCGCGACCAGCACCCAGTCCTGCCGCTGCAGGGTCGACGGCTCGGTAACGGACCGGACCGGAACGCTGTCGGCCGCGCTGTCGCCGCTCCGGACGCTCAGGCTCGCGACTGCGCTTCGCGTGCAAACGGTGACGTCCTGCCCGGCACGCTGCAGGTTCCACGCAACGTAGGTGCCTACCGCGCCGGCTCCGATCACGACGACCTTTTCGCTGGAAACGGGCACGTGCCCGACGTTAATTTGCGAGATGGCGACCGGTCAACCAGTAGCTACGATGGGCATGAGTCGGATGGGCTTTGCCAGCCGGGTTTGGTCCGGCAGAGAGGAGGGCTGCGTGACAAGGACAGTGCGGGATCTGGCAGAACTCGGCACGTTGGAGCGGCTGGCTACCGGCTTCAGCACGACGGAGGGGCCAATCTGGCATCCGGTCGGGCAGTACCTGCTGTTCAGCGACATGCCGCAGGACATCCGCCGGCGCTGGGACCCTGCTGGCGGCGTCCAGATCACGATGAGCCCGGCGAACAAATGCAACGGGATGACGCTCAGCCGCGACCTGGACCTCGTGGTGTGCGAGCACTCAACCAGCAGCGTGATCATCGAGCGCCGCTCAGGGCAGCGGGAGGTCCTCGCCAGTCACTGGGGCCAGGAGGAGCTGAACTCCCCCAACGACGTCGTCATAGGAACCGACGGCGCGGTCTACTTCACTGACCCGGTGTACGGCCGGATGCCGGTCGACGGCGTGGAGCGTGACCAGGAGCTGGACTTCCAGGGCCTGTACCGCATCTCACCCGGCAGTCAGCTGGAACTGCTCGCCGACGACTTCGATCAGCCGAATGGCCTGTGCTTCTCCCCCGGTTACGACAAGCTCTACGTCAATGACACGCCCCGATCCCACATCCGGGTATTTGACATCGATGCCGACGGCAGCGTCACCGGCGGGGCAGTCTTCTCCGACGGCATCGGTACCGGCCTCGTTGGCCCGGCCGGCGTCCCCGAGGGCGGCGTCGTGGACGGGCTGAAGTGCGACGAACTGGGCAACGTGTACTGCACCGGCCCGGACGGGATCTGGGTGTTCGAGCCGAACGGCACGCGGATCGGGGTGATCGGGGTCCCGGAGATCGTCAGCAACATGAACTGGGGCGACTCGAACTGGAAGACGCTCTACCTGGCGGCCACGACTTCTATCTACCGGCTGCGGATGCGCGTCGCCGGGCACGCTGAGCCTTACATGCCGGGGTGACCGCGGTGGCGGTCCCACTCAGGCGCCAGTACCGAACCCCGTCTTATTGCGCTCAGGGGTGCCTCCGGCGAGGCTTGACGCGTGCCGAACGCTAACGTCCCTGACGCCTTCGCGCCCGCCCGGCTGGGTCCGGTGGTACTGCGTAACCGCGTCATCAAGGCAGCCACTTTCGAGGGCATGACCCCGCATGCGCTCGTCACCGATGATCTCATCGCATTCCACCTGCGACCTGTTCGTGGCGGGGTCGGCATGACCACAGTGGCGTACTGCGCCGTGTCGCCGGAGGGCCGTACCGACCGGCACCAAATCTGGATGCGTCCTGAGGCGGTGCCAGGACTCCGCAGGCTCACCGACGCGGTGCACGCGGAGGGAGCGGCGATCTGCTCCCAGCTAGGTCACGCCGGCCCGGTCGCCAACGCCGCGTCCAACAAGCTGCCCGCACTCTCGGCAAGCCGCCGGATCAGCCCGCTAACTATGCGCACGACCCAGGCCGCGTCAGTCGCCGACCTGCAGCGGATTACACGTGCCCATGCGGAAGCCGCGCTTACCGCGCGTGCCGCCGGTTTCGATGCGGTGGAGATTCACTTCGGCCATAACTACCTGGTCAGCTCGTTCCTGAGCCCGCGGCTGAACAAGCGGACCGATGAGTTCGGCGGCAACCTTGCCAATCGAGCACGCCTAGCTCGCGATATTGCCCGGGCCGTCCGGGACGCGGTCGGTGGCCAGCTCGCGATCACTGCCAAGCTGAACATGGACGACGGCGTGCCCGGCGGGTTCGGGCTGGACGAAAGCGTCCAGGTAGCGCAATGGCTGGAAGCCGACGGCAGCGTAGACGCGCTGGAGCTCACAGCTGGCAGTTCGCTGCTGAACCCGATGTACTTGTTTACCGGGGACGCGCCGGTCCGCGAGTTCGCCGGCCAGTTCCATCAGCCGCTGCGGACCGGTATCCGGCTCGCCGGCGGCCGCTTCCTGCGAAGTTACCCCTACCAGGAGGCCTACCTGCTGGACCGCGCCCGGCGATTCCGCGCCGCGCTCGACCTGCCACTGATCTTGCTGGGCGGGATCACTTGCAAGGAGACAATCGACCTGGCGATGGCTGAGGGCTTCGGATTCGTCGCGATGGCTAGAGCACTTCTGCGCGAACCCGATCTGGTCGCCAGGATGCAGAACGAGCCGCGGACTCGATCACTGTGCGTTCACTGCAACAAGTGCATGCCGACCATCTATCGCGGCACCCATTGCGTGCTCGTTCAGGAACCGTTGAGCTGACGCCCGGCGGTCCAAAGTACTGCGACGCGCCTGGTTTACTAGCTGACGGCCAGCCGGTTGCTCACTGTGACGACTTCCACACTCAAACCGATGGACGCCCATTTAGGTAAGCCTTACCTTAGTATGCGTGACATGGCCGGACATTATTCCTAATCTGCTTATAGGCCTCCGCGAAGGCCTGGAAGCTGGCCTGGTGGTCAGCATCCTGCTTGCTGCCGTCAGCAAGGTGGCGCCGGGAGACAGCGCGGCGACCACCGCTGGCCGGCGCAGGAAGATGTCGACGGCGCCAATATGGCTCGGCGTGCTCGCCGCGGTCATGCTGTCCGGCAGTTTCGCCGCTGTCCTCAGCTTCTCCACCGACGCGCTGTCCAGCCAGGCGCAGGAAGCGGTCGGCGGACTGCTGAGCGTGCTTGCAGTCGCACTTGTCACAGTGATGATCTTCTGGATGCGCCGCACCGCGGCTGGCATGACGGCCCACCTGCGCGGCGAAGTGACACGCGCGACAGCGATCGGCGCCGGCGCACTGACGGTGACCGCGTTCCTGACGGTCGGCCGCGAGGGCCTGGAGACAACGCTTTTCTTCTGGACCACCACCCGCGCGTCGGGGCAGACAGTCGGACCGCTGGTCGGCGCGGCTGCCGGGCTGGCTGCCGCCGTGGCGCTCTGCTGGCTGCTGTACCTGCGGGCCGTCAGGCTGAACGTGGGAGCATTCTTCAACCGGACCGCCGTCGCGCTGATCGTGATCGCCGCCGGGGTGCAGGCGTACGGGCTCGGCGAACTGCAGGATGCGGGCCTTCTGCCGGGGCAGCGCTGGATAGCGTTCGACCTGACCGCGCACGCCCATCCCGGATCCTGGTGGGTCTCGCTCATCACCGGGATCACCGACCTTGCGCCGAAGATGACCGTGCTCCAGGTAGTCGCCTGGATCGCCTACGTCGGCGTGGTTATCCCGGCGTTCGCCAAGGCGGGCCGCTCTAAGGCGTCGGATGCCGCCCCCGTTGCAGCCAGCACCGCAGCAAACGGTGCAGTGGCACACAGTGCAGTGGCACACAGTGCAGTGGCCGGCATCGCGCGCCGGTGGGAGCGGCTGGCCGGGCGCCGGCCGTGGGCGGTGGCCGGGGTACTCGTCGTTGTCCCGGCGCTCGCCGCTAGCGCGACGATCGCAGCCCTTCCGGTCGCCAGCTCGGCATCAGTTACCACGGTGACGGTGACCCGGACGGCATGCGCGCCGAACTGGACCTCCGCCGCCGCGGGAACCCAGACGTTCACGATCGACAACGAGTCCGGCCTGCCGGGCGAGATCAGCCTCGACGACACCTCGGGCGACATCGTGGCCGAGATCGAGACCATCGGCCCGGCGACAAGCGCACAGCTCACCGCCACGCTGAGCAACGGAACCTACATCTTCAAGTGCCTTATGGGCGCGCTCCCGGCGACGGCATCGCAGCCGGTCCAAGTGACCGGTGGCGCGAACAACGCAGCTACCAGCCGCTCGGCCAACAGCCCGGTCTCCTCGGGCCCGATCGCCGTCAAGCCAGTGACCCTCGCCGACCTGGCCGGCCCGAACAAGCAGTACCTGGCCTACGCCGCCGGGCAGCTCACGCAACTGGCGCAAGCGGTCAGCCGGATCGAGACTGACCTGCACGGTAACAACACCGCCGCGGCGAAGGCAGACTGGCTCAACGCCCAGCTGGACTGGGAGCACGTCGGCGCCTCCTATGACAGCTTCGGCACCCTCGGGCTAGCCGTCGACGGGCTGCCAAACGGCCTCGCTGGCGGAGCCAGCAGCAAGAAGTTCACCGGACTGCACCGGCTCGAGTACGGCTTGTGGCACGGCCAGAGCGCAGCCACCCTGATTCCCGTCGCCGCCACGCTGGCCAGCAACGTCGCGACCGTCCAGCGGAACCTGACCTCCAGCGACCTGGCCGGAAACCCGGCGAACTTGCCGATCCGCGCGCACGAGATCCTTGAGGACGCGCTACGCGACCACCTGTCCGGGATTGACGACCAGGGCGGTGGCGCGGCCTTCGCGCAGACCTATGCCGATCTGCAGGTCACCAGCGTTGTGCTGGGCGAGCTGACACCGCTGCTCAATGCCCGCCAGCCCGGTCTGCCCGCGATCGCCGCCGGCCAGCTTGCCATCCTCAAGCAGGCGCTGCTCGCGACCGAGATCGACGGCCAGTGGGAGTCGCTCGCCACCGCCTCCCTCGCCACGCGCGAGCAAGTCGATTCGGCAATCGGCGCCGCCCTGGAGACGCTCTCCTCCGTTCCTGACCTTCTCGAGGTGCCCCCGACCCACTAAAGCCGTCGCCACCGGCCAGCCCCTCCCGGCCTCGCTTAACCCGCTAAGGAGCGAACTTCGTGACCGTCAGCCGACGCAAGTTCATCAAGGGCACCGTTGCGGGCGCAGCCGGGACCGCGCTGGCCAGCGGTGTCCTGGTCGGCGGTGCGCGGGCGGACGGTGCTGCGGCGGCCAAGTCCGCTGGCCCGGTCACGCAAGCTTCGTACCCGTTCCACGGCACCTACCAGTCCGGCGTGCTCACGCCGGGACCAGCGGAGAAGCAGCATTACGCGTGCGTCGCAGCCTTCGACTGCACCGCCGCCAGCAAGGCTGACCTGGCGCTCCTCATGTACGAACTGACCAACCGCGCCTGGTTCCTGACCACCGGGGGCACCCCGCCTGACCTCGGGGTCGGTCAGCCGCCTTCCGACAGCGACGTTCTCGGGCCCACGGTCCCGGCAGACGGGCTGACCGTCACGATGTCCGTGGGATCGAGCCTGTTCGACGACCGTTACGGCCTCGCGAACCGGATGCCGCTCAAGCTCACCCCGATGCCATCGTTCCCGAACGACTTCCTCGAGCCCGCCTGGCTGCACGGTGACCTGCTAATCCAGTTGTGCGCCAACCATCCCGACACCGTTCACCACGCCATTCGCGACATCACCAAGCACACCCGCAGCGGTATGCAACTGCGCTGGAAGATTGACGGCTACGGGTCGCCGCCACGGCCCTCCGGGACCGCGCGGAACCTGATGGGGTTCAAGGACGGCACCGCCAACCCGACCGGACCGCTAGCCAGCAACCTGGTCTGGGTTGACGACGCCGCCGAGCCTGCCTGGGCACAAGGTGGCGCCTACCAGGTGATCAGGGTGATCCGCATGCTCGTCGAGTTCTGGGACCGGGTGTCCGTCAACGAGCAGCAGAACATGTTCGGCAGGCGCCGCGACAACGGGGCACCGCTCGATGGCACCAGCGAGTTCGACATCCCCAACTACGGCGCTGACCCGCACGGGTACGTCATTCCGCTGAACTCCCACATCAGGCTGGCGAACCCGCGCACTAAAGCGACGGCCGACCAGCGACTCGTACGTCGCTCCTACAACTACGACCTCGGCATAGACGAGAACGGGAACTTGCAGGCCGGGCACATCTTCATCGCCTACCAGCAAGACATCCAGCGTCAGTTCGAGACGATCCAGAAACGGCTGGTCAACGAGCCTCTGGTCGACTATGTCCAGCCGTTCGGCGGCGGTTATTTCTTCACCCTGCCGGGCGTGCGAGACGTCAACGACTGGTATGCCCAGGACCTGCTCGCCTAGAAAAACTCAGAAGCGCGGCCGGTTCCCGGTGTGGTTGACTACCAGACAGCAGTCACGAAGCTGACCAGGGAGGGTAGATGCGCCGGGCGTTCATATCCATCGTGATGGCCTTGAAGACCTCGCCGAAGGGTATGGCGCGTGCCGCGCACAACACTCAACCTGGGAATCCTGGCGCATGTAGACGCCGGTAAGACAACGCTCACCGAGCGGCTGCTGTACGCCGCCGGTGTCATCGACAGTCTCGGCAGCGTCGACGCCGGGACGACGCAGACCGATTCGCTCGCGCTGGAACGACAGCGCGGCATTACCATCAAGGCCGCCGTTGCTTCGTTCGGCATCGGCGATGTCACGGTCAACCTGATCGACACGCCCGGTCACCCGGACTTCATCGCCGAGGTAGAACGGGTACTCAGTGTGCTCGACGGCGCGGTCCTGGTGGTCTCCGCTATCGAAGGCGTGCAGCCGCAGAGCAGGATCCTGATGCGCTCCCTGCAACGGCTGCAGATACCGGCGCTGCTGTTCGTCAATAAGGTCGACCGGGCAGGTGCGGACCCGGAACGGGTACTGCGGGAGATCGGCAGCCGCCTGGAGCTAGCGGCTGTGCCGATGGGCGCGGTCGGCGGTGCCGGGACGCGCGAGGCTGCCGTGACCCCGTACGGGCCGGATGACCAGGCTTTCCGGTTGCGGCTGACCGAATTGCTGGCCGACCGCGACGAAGCGCTGCTGGCCGCGTACCTGGCGGATGAGCAGGGACTCGGCTACCAGCGGCTGCGCGCCGAGCTTGCCGCCCAGACCGGCAGCGCGCTGGTGCATCCGGTGTTCTTTGGCTCGGCGATGACCGGTGCAGGCGTGGCCGCGCTGACCTCCGGGGTCGCGGATTTGCTGCCATCGGCAGCAGGCGACCCGGACGGACCGCCAGCTGGCCGGATCTTCAAGATCGAGCGCGGCACTAGCGGGGACAAGGTGGCCTACCTGAGGATGTTCTCCGGCACGATACGCGCGCGAGAGCGGCTCCGGTTCGGCGCTGACCGGGCGGGCGGGGCCGAGCGGGAGGGCAAGGTCACCGCGCTGGCAGTCATCGATCGCGGGCCAGCCATCGCGCGCCCGTCGGTCACCGCCGGGCAGATCGCCCAACTGCGGGGACTTGCCGAGATACAGATAGGCGACCGGATCGGTCAGCCGGACGCTAGCGAGGTCGGCCAGCAATTCCCGCCGCCGACTCTCGAGTCAGTCCTTGTCGCCAGCAATGCGGCCGACCGGGGCCGGCTTCGCGTCGCGCTAGGGCAGCTCGCCGAGCAGGATCCGCTCATCAACCTGCGCCAGGACGACGAGCGGGGGGAGATCTCTGTCTCGCTGTACGGCGAGGTGCAAAAAGAGGTCATCCAGGCCACGCTGGCGGCCGACTACGGCGTGCAGGTGAGCTTCCGCGAGACGACCACCATCTACATCGAGCGGCCAGCCACCGCCGGCAGCGCGCTCGAAGTACTGCAGTCCGACGATCATCCGTACTCGGCGACCATCGGGCTGACCATCGAGCCGGCTGAACCCGGCTCCGGGCTGCGCTTCGGCCTGGCCGTAGACCCGCGCTCCCTGCCGCTGTTCATTTACAAGAACGCTGACAGCTTCTCGACCGCGATGACCTCGTATGTCCGTGATGCGCTCCGGACCGGCCCGCACGGCTGGGAGGTAACCGACTGCCGGGTCACGATGACCCGGTGCGGCTATTACATCGGTGACGGGCCGACGAAGCAGGTCCTCAGCACGCCGCGGACGTCAGTAGCCGACTTCCGCAAGCTCACGCCGGTAGTGCTAATGCAAGCGCTGGCCCGCGCCGGCACCGTGGTGTGCGAACCGATGGCGGGCGCCCGGCTGGAGGTTCCGGCCGGGCGTCTCGGCGCGGTGCTGGCCGCGCTGGCCCGCCTCGGCGCCGCGGTGGACGCGCCACAGTCGCGCGGCGATCTGTCAGCCCTCAACGCGGTCCTGCCGGCTGCGTCGTTGCACTTGCTCCAGCAGCAGCTACCTGGGCTGACCGGCGGCGAGGGTGTCGCGGAGCCCTCGTTTGCCGGTTACCAGCCCGTGCGCGGTCCGGCACCAGGTAGCGGCGCTGACATAGCCAGCAAACACGTCAATTAACCGGCCATAGCCGGGTACCAAGTACCTCCCGTCCGTCAGGACCGGGCGTCCTCACCGGCTGAACCCGAATACCCGCCGGGGCGCGCGGGAAGGAAAGAGACAGTGACCGCCATGCTCGCCATCCGCGCCCGCACCCGCGGCGGCCCGGGCCAGCTGGCCTGCGAGAGCACGCCGCGCCCGGATGCCGCGCCCGGCGAGGCGCTGGTGGCGGTACATGCCGCGGCTATCACTCGCGGCGAACTGGACTGGGACGCCACCTGGACTGATCAGGCAGGCCACGACCGGACCCCGATTACCCCGAGCCACGAGATGTCGGGCGTCATCGTGAGCGCTCCGGCAGCGTCGGGCCTGACTACCGGAGACGCTGTTTACGGCCTGATCCCGTTCAACCGGGACGGCGCTGCCGCGGAGTATGTCGCGCTGCCGGCCAGCCTGCTAGCGGGGAAGCCGGCCAGCCTTAATCACCGGCAGGCAGCTGCCATCACGCTCACCGGCCTGACCGCGTGGCAGGCCCTGGTGAGCACCGCGCATCTGGCCCGCGGCCAGCGTGTCCTGGTGCAGGGCGCGGCCGGCGGCGTAGGCTCGATGACCGTTCAGCTAGCGGTCGCGCTCGGCGCCGACGTCACGGCCACCTGCGCGCCTGCGGACGCGGAGTACGTCGCCAGCCTCGGCGCCACCGAGGTCTTCGACTACACCGCCGGCCGGTTCGAGGACCAGGTCAGCGGCATGGACGTGGTGGTGGACACCGTGGGCGGCGACATCATGCGCCGCTCCGCCGCAGTGCTGCGCCCGGCCGGCATCCTCATCTGCATCGCCGAGCCGCCCGACCCGGAGCTGGCTGACCGTCATGACATCCGGACCGCGTTCTTCATCGTCGAGCCTGATCGCGGCGAGCTCATCCGGCTCGGCGAGTTCGCCGCCGCCGGGACGCTCCGTCCCGTGATCGGCGAGACCTATCCGCTGGACCAGGCTGCCGACGCTTATGCCGCCGTGGATCACTCTCACCGTCGCGGCAAGGTCATCCTGGACGTTCGCCCGTAGGCACGGGAAGGACACAGGCACGGAAGTAGCTGCATCCCGGAAGGAGAGAGCCGATGACGCGCACGCCGCAAGAAGTGTTCGCCCATCATGGCTCGGTGTTCGGTGCCGAGGACATTGACGGGATCGTCTCCGACTTCGCCGATGATGCCGGAGTGATCACGCCTGCCGGCAAGAAACACGGCAAGGACGGCATCCGCCAGGCTTACAAACAGCTGTTCGCCGAGCTCCCGCATGCGGCGTGGGACATCAAGAAGCAGGTCTACGCCGACGACGTGCTGTTCATCGAGTGGGCCGCGGATGCCGCTTCAACCCGCGCCGACGGCGTCGACACGTTCGTATTCCGCGACGGCAAGATCCACGCGCAGACCATCCACTACAACTTGCAGCGCAAGAACTGAGCCGCGGCTAGGCGCGATCTGGTGAGCCTGCCCGATCAGCCAGTCTGTCCAGCCTGCTCGTCGATCATGTACTGGGCGTACCAGCCCGGCCAGTCCGGGTCGGCGTGCCCGATCTCTTGCTCGTGGCGGCCGTGCGCAGCCTCTGCCCGCCGCAGCGCTGCGGCCAGTTCGGCAGCCGACTCGTACGTCGCGCGCATCGTGGTCAGCGGCCCGGCAGGCGAGCGGTGATTTCCTGCACTAGCCAGCCGTTGCCGTCCGGGTCGCTGAACGAGGCGAACGAGCCGTAACTCTGATGGCTGTCAGCCGCCCCGGCAACGCGCTCCTGTGTCCCGGAGTGGTGAAACACTCCGCTCGCGTCATGGAACACCTCGCTCAGCGAAGCGCCGCGGCCAGCCATCTCGGTCCTGGCTGCCTCGATGTCGTCGACCACGAGCGTCAGCCCCTGAACCGAACCTGGCGCGGCCGAGGTAACCCCGGTGCCGAAGATGACCGAGCAGGCCGAGCCCGGCGGTGTCAGCTGCACCACCCGGTAATCCGGGCTGGGAGCCACGTCGGCGTCCTCCCGCCATCCGAGCCCGGTATAGAAGTCCTTGGACCGGTCAACGTCCGCGACCGGCAGCACCACAACCTCGAGCTTCATGTCCACGAAACCGACCCCTCCCTCGATGTCAGCGCGCCCGGCTGGCTCATGGCGACAGGTGTGCCCTCGGCTAGGCCCTGCTACACGGCACACTGCCCTTACCGGCGCGACCTACGACATCGACGGCGGCCAGCAACTCGTGCCGCAAGGCTAAACCCTTCATGCCGGGAACGGGCATTGCTCACGCGCAGCATGCGTAATTTGCCGGTATCCGGGAATCATGCTGCCGATCCGGGCGACCCCGGGCTCTTCTTGCCGGAGGCAGGCGCGTGAGCGACTATGACGTCATCGTCGTCGGCGGCGGCTCACCAGGCGAGCACTGCGCCGGCGAACTAGCCGACGGCGGCCTGCGGGTAGCGCTTGTCGAACGCAACCTGGTCGGGGGCGAGTGCTCCTACTGGGCCTGCATGCCGTCCAAGACCCTGCTGCGCCCTGGCGAGGCTGCGCATCAGGCGCGCGACGCTGCGGCTACCGCGCAGGTCGACGTCGGCCAGGCGCTTGGCTGGCGCGACTTCATGGTCTCGGACTACTCCGATGCCGGTCAGGAACGCTGGCTGGCTGGCAAAGGCATCGACCTGCTCCGCGGGACCGGAAAGCTGGCCGGGACCGGCGTCGTCGAGGTCGACGGCACCCGCCACACGGCCAGGCATGTTGTGCTCGCGACCGGCTCAGATCCTGTCATTCCGCCGGTGCCGGGCTTGCGGGAACTTGACGGAGTGTGGACCAACCGCGAAGTCACCGGAATGAAGGCCATCCCGCGGCGGCTACTCATCCTCGGCGGCGGACCGGTCGGGGCCGAGATGGCTCAGGCGGTGCGGCGCCTGGGCGGCGAGGTCTCCCTCACCGAGGGTGCCAGCCATGTGCTCGCCCGCGAGCCTGAACCGCTGGGCCTGGCACTCGGCGACGCACTGCGCGCTGACGGCATCGAGTTGCTGCTGGGCACGCACGCAACCGCAGCACGGCGGGACGGCGAGGATTATGTCCTGGTCCTGGACAATGGCGGCGAGCGGCACGGCGATCGCCTGCTAGTCGCGACCGGCCGGCGGCCGCGCGTGGACGGGATAGGTCTGGACACGGTCGGCGTGACAGCCGGAAAGACCGGGATCCCGGTCGACGCCCGGCTTCAAGTTGCCGAGCGGTTGTGGGCGATCGGCGACGTCACCGGCATCCGGCTGCTCACCCACGTCGGCAAATACCAGGGCGAGGTCGTGGCCGCCAACATCCTCGGCGACGCCCGCGACGCCAACTACGAGGCCATCCCAGACGTTGTCTACACCGACCCGCAAGCCGCGGCTGTCGGTGTCTCCGAAGGCGGGTTCACCGCCACCGTCAAACTGTCCGAGGTGGCCAAAACCGCTACTTACACGCGGGCCTACGCGCAGTCGAACGGCTTTCTCACTCTGCTGTCCGATGGCGAGCGACTGACCGGCGCGCACGCGCTCGGCCCCGAGGCGGGCGAATGGTTGCAGCAAGCCACCCTCGCTATCCGGGCGCGGATCCCGCTCGCGGTGTTGCGCGACACGATCCAGCCGTTCCCGACGTTCTCCGAGATCTACGTTGCCGCGCTCAAGCTTCTGCGCGAGAAAGTCAAGGGCGCGTAGCAGCCTCAGGCGTTCGCAGTCCGCCTGAACAAGAAGGTGGCAACCGCGAATGCGGCAACGACGATGCCGCCGAACTCGCGGAGCGTGAACCAGAGATGGCTCCCGGCCGACTCGTTCGCCAGCACCGCGCGGAGGGTGTCGACGGCCTCCGTGACCGGCTGGTTGGCGGTGACGACACGCAGCCAGGACGGCATCGAGGCTGCCGGGACGAACGCGCTGCTGAAGAAGATCGGGATGATGACGATCGCGGCGAGCTGCTGGGCGACTTCCACGCTCTTGCCGAGCAGCCCGATCAGCGCGGCGACCACCGACAGGGCGAGCGTGACGAGCAGGAATATCGCGACGGCCGCAGCCCAGCCGGCGGCGCCCGCAGCGGGACGGAAACCGACCGCGTAACCGACTGCGATCGTTACGGCAAGGCCGAGCAAGCTGCGCGCGAGGTCGGCGATGACGTGACCGGCGATGAGACTGGACTTGGCCATGGGCAGGGTGCGGAACCGGTCGATCACGCCTTCCAGCAGGTCGGCCGCGACGCTGATCGTCGTCGTGACCGCAGCGAAGGCCGCTGCCACCACGAAGATCCCCGGCATGACGAAGTCGATGTAGCTGCCGCGTGTGCCGGTCTTGATGGCGCCGCCGAACAGGACATCCACCAGCACGACTATCAGGACGGGCTGCAGCGTGACGTTCACAAGCTGCTCGGGGTCATTGCGGATGTGCCTGAGACTGCGCTTGGTCATTTCCCAGTAATCGCTCGCTACCCAGGCAACCCCGGTATGGCGGACCCTAGCCAGCCCCGCTGTCACGCCGCGTCCACGGGTACGCCCGCGGCAGGGGCATGGCCGGTGAACTGGAAGTACACATCGGCCAAGTCCGGCTCGTGCAAGGTGAAGCGTTCGATACTTGCTCCGGCCTGCACGGCCGCTGCGGTAATGGCGTTCAGTTCCCTGAGGCCGGCGAGGCCGCTGCCCTCGATGGTGACCCGCACAGTTCGGCTCGCTTCGTCGGTCACCGCGGCCAGCGCGCCAAGAGCGCCGGTGAGGCGGACTAGGTCGGCCGCAGAGCCCGCGATGACGTCAAACTGCGCCTGCCCGGCCCGGGCCTTGAGTTGCGCTGGCGGGCCGGTTGCGACGAGCTGGCCAGCGTCGATGAAGACGACCGAGTCGGCTAGCGCGTCCGCCTCTTCCAGGTACTGAGTCGTCAGCAGCACTGTCGTCCCGCGCCGCACGAGACCGCGGATGATGTCCCATAGGGCGTGACGACTGGCCGGGTCCAGGCCGGTAGTGGGCTCGTCGAGGAACAGGATTGCGGGCTCGGCGATCAGGCTGAGCGCGAGGTCGAGCTTGCGGCGCATTCCGCCGGAGTAGGTCTTGACCGCTCGGTTTGCCGCGCCGCCGAGGTCGAAAAGCTCGAGCAGCCGTGCCGAGCGTTCACGCACGACCGGCCAGGCCAGGCGGTGCAGCCGGCCGAACATCGCCAGGTTCTCCCGGCCGGACAACTTGCCGTCGACCGAAAGCGCCTGGCCGGTCAGCCCGATGACGCCGCGGACGCGCTCGGGATCACGTGCCACGTCGTACCCGCAGACCCTCGCAGTGCCAGCGTCCGGCCGCGCCAGCGTCGACAGGATGCGGACCATCGTGGTTTTGCCCGCGCCGTTCGGCCCGAGCAGTGCTGTCACCGTGCCCGACCGGGCGGTGAAGCTGACGTCATGCAAGGCCTCGGTTTTCCCGTAGCGCTTGGTCACACCAACGGCGTCGATCGACAGCTCGCTGTCCGGGCTCATCACTCTCCCCGGCTGAATCGACGGCCGATCCGTCCCTGCCACCCGGCAAACGCCCGGGCCTGCCGCTCGTGATGGCTGCCAGGGTTCTGCAGCGGGCGGTTACGCAGCGGCCGGATCCGGGCTGCCGAGCTGGAGTTGAGTTCGCCAGCCCTGGCGTGATCCGGCATTCCTGGCAGCCGGTGCGTCGCTTCGTGCGCGCTCGCGCCGACAGTTTTCGCGAAGCCCATCGGGGATCCTTCCGATCAAGAGCTTATTCGTACGTGATACGAATAGAGTACTCGTACGCTATGCGAATGGCAACCGAGCACGACCATCGAACGATCTGGGCTCTCCCCGCGCCATCCGGTCGCAAGCCGCGTTACACCCGCGAGCAGATTGCCGGCGCTGCGCTGCGGATCGCCGACGAGGAGGGCTTCGACGCTGTCACGATGAAGCGGATCGCCGTCGAACTCGGCGCGGGAACGATGACCCTGTATTACTACGTCCGCAACAAGACCGACATCGTCGCGCTCATGCAGGACGCGATCCTCGCTGACGTGCTCGTGCCCGACGATGACCTGCGCGGCAACTGGCGTGATGCGATGGCTGCTATCGCCCGGCGGACCAGGCAGGTGCTGATGGCCCATCCATGGTCGCTTTCCTCGCTGAACGAGGCTCAGTTCGGGCCTAACGCGATGCGCCACTTCGAACAATCTCTCGCAGCAGCTGTCGGTACCGGGCTTGCGACTCGGGCCAGGATCGAGCTGATGGCCATCGTCGACGACTACGTGTCCGGCAACGCCCTGCACGCGATCGAAGCTCTTACCCGGGCCAAGCTGGCCGAGGCCGACCCGGACATGGTCGCCGCCGCTGTCTCCTACGGCGTCGCGCAGCTCCAGTCTGGCGACTTCCCTCAGCTCAGCGCGATCTACGCGGAGAGCGCGGGGTCGGACGAACCCGCCGGTCCCCCGATGACAGAAGCCGCCCTGGCCAGCCAGTTCGAACGCGGCCTCCAGGCGCTGCTCGACGGCCTGGCGGTGCGCATGAGCATCCGCTGACAGATTCCGAGCGGAGCGGGCCCACACTGCCCGCCGACTCGACTGCCGCCTCCGACTTTGCATCCGTTCGAGCCCGTCGAAGCTCCCTTATCTCCCCTCGTATCCGGTATGCGTCAGCACTAACGGATGCTAAGTTGACCGTGAGCGACGCAAATCGGACGAATCCGCCGGCCCAACGTTCCGAACCGACCGCCTGTGCGTAACCGTGAGCTTGCTTAGGCGTGACACTGGCCGGCAGACACGCGGATCGAGACCGCTGCGTCGTACCCGCCGAGGCAGGATGTGCGGCGTGGAGGTGATCGCCCATGGCGAGCGGACCGCCTGACCGTCGTGACAACACGGGCCGTCCGGACAACGCTGATCGTGCCGACAGCGCCGACCGAAACCCGGAGTTAGACCGGGACATGCTGGACCGAAAGACCGGTGGCGACCTGTCGGCCCGACTCAACGAGTTACCCGGATCGCATCCCTCGTCAGCCGATTATGGCCGGGCCAGTGCTGACCACGACAGTGCCGCAAACGGCGATGCTGACCACGACAGTGCCGCAAACGGCGATGCTGACCACGACAGTGCCGCAAACGAGCGGGCGGACTACGAGCAGGCTGACTCCTACAGTGCTGGCTACTCCAGGGCCGACAATATCCAGCTGTCCGACCGGCGAACCCACATCCTCGATGGCGACGAAACAGGCGGCGGCCACCGGCACGGCGCGGGTCGGCCGGGCAAGACCGAGTTCCCTGTCGAGTGGAGCGATGACCGCGTTGTCGACGCCATCCTCTCGGTCGCGCGCAACCCCGATGACGCGCCGCAACGCCAGAACTGGAACGACCGCTGGCAGGTCAGCGGCGAGCGGGATGGCGTCAGGATCTTCGCCGTCGTCGAATCCGACGGCCGCGTCTGGACAGGCTGGCCCGACGAAGGTTCTCCCGGTGTAGTGAAGAACGCGGTAAAGGACATGTGATGGACGACCACGAAATCGCTCGGCGGGCAAGTGCGCTTCCTGACCGCTTCGCTTCCCGGTTGGCTGCCGACACGCTCGCTGGCCTGAAGTCGATGGAGCGCGGCGGCGAATACGGCGAGCTCATTATCGAACTCGCCGCGACGCTCGCCAGAACCGGAGCCATGGTCAGCAGGGTTGAGCAGGGAGAGCTTCGCGCCCTGCTCGAAGCGACCGGCATGCCTGCGCGCCTCGTTGACAAGCTGACCGTGCGGGACTGAGGCTGCCTGTCAGGAGGCCTCGTTTCCGGTCTGATCGGGTTTTTGAGACGGATCGTCGTTCGCAGACTGGTCCGGGATTCGCTGCGAGTCCGGCGGCGTCGCGGCGCGTCGCTGGATTGCTTCGAGGCTGTCGTGCAGCGCTTGCCAGACGTTTGTCAGGCTGGCGCTGACCGGCAGGTCACCGCGAATGGTGCCAGGCGGGTCGGCCTCATCACCGAGCGCGTCGGCTGCGGCCCGGCCAGCCCGGACGATCGCCGGATCGCTCGCCTGGATCGTCAGCTGCTCGTCCGTCACAGTGATCACCATCTGGCGGCGGCCCGCCTCCTCTGGCTGCTCGTCGGTTGTGCCGGTAACGTCCGCCGTTCTCAGGGCCTGCCGTGCCTGCTCCAGGTCAACGCCCAGAGCAGCGAGCGCCCGTGCCGCCGCGTTGTCGGAATCGCCCAGGGCGGCTAGCAGCAGATGATGAGAACCGACCGGCTGCGATCCGGCAAGGCGGGCTGCTTCGTTCAGGCTCGTGTCGGCCGCTGGCGTGGTACGCAATTCCGCTCGCTCCCCAGCCGGCGCCTCGTCCGGCTGAAACGCTTCGCCAGGATCGCCTCCGGACCGCCGCCGCAGCCATCGGGGTCCTCGGGCCAGGCTGGTCTCAGTCGGCAGCGTGGCCACCAAGTCGAGCACTGCCATGCGAATCGGTGTCAGGTCGGCCGAGTGCTGTCGCAGGATCTGGGCGGCGACGCCGTCACCTTCCCTGAGCAAGCCGAGCAGGATGTGCTCGGTGCCGATGTACTTGTGGTGCAGCTGCAGTGCCTCCCGCAGCGCGAGCTCAAGTGTCTTCTTCGCCCGCGGGGTGAACGGGATATGCCCGCTCATCGGGTTCTTGCCGAGACCGATGATGGCCTTGACCTCTTCGCGGGTGCCGTCAAGCGTGATCCCAAAACCCTGCAGGGCCTGGCACGCCACGCCACCGGGCTCGCCGAGCAGCCCGAGCAGCACGTGCTCGGTGCCGATGTAGTTGTGCTGCAGTCGCCGGGCTTCCTCCTGAGCAAGCACGACAACATGCCGGGCGCGGTTGGTGAATCGCTCAAACATGAGACCATGCTCGCTGAGCCTGTTAACCCCGTCAATACCATGCTATTAGTAAGGTCAGTCTAGCGTCGGGGGTCTCAAGCGGGTAAAATCGACGGTCGTGGACTGGGACGACCGGCTCGACGACTGGGAGCTTGAGCTCGACCTGGCCGCCCAGCTCGCCGGTTCAGACTGGGTCACGCTGGAGCGAGCGGCGGCGGAGACCGGCGCCTCGCGCGCCGCATTGCGCAGCTGGTACCGCACCGGTCAGATCCCGTCCCGGCTCGTCGACGGACCGCACGGGCCGCAGCGGCTCGTTCCGCTCGCGGTTGTCGCGACCCGCGCGGAGGCCTCGCCGCGTTTGCGCCGCACAGCCGAGCGACGGCTCGCCGACGAGGCTCAGCTGGAGATCCTCCGGCACCGTGTCGACCAGCTCGAACTCCGGCTCGCAGCGCTCGAGCGGCGCCAGGAAAATCAACTACAGCCAAATCAACCCATCGAGGGAACGAGGACTTAGCTCTCCCGGCCGCCTACCCGAGGCCGCTGCGCTCCACCCGGAGCTTGCCCAGCAGCTTCGCGCAAGCGTAGACAGCCTCAGTGTGCGGCACATCGACATCCAGGTGCTCGGCGAGCTCGATGACCGCCCCGGTCATGCAATCCAGTTCTAGCTGCTTGCCTGCGTCAAGATCCTGCAGCATAGAAGTCTTGTGATCGCCGACCGCGAGCCCCGCTTCCAGCCGCCGATCCAGCGAGACAGGAAAAGTGATCCCGAGCCGGTCAGCTACCGCGGAGCATTCGGAGAAGACCGCGCTTAGCAGGTCACGCATCTCCGGCAGTGCGCCTAGTTCGCCTAGCGTCGCTCCGGTCAGGGCGGTAATCGGGTTAAACGCGACGTTGCCCACGAGCTTCAGCCAGATCTGATCCCGCAGCCTGGTATCGACCGGCGCGCGCAGGCCGCCTGCGGCAAACGCTGCAGAGATCAGCCTGCACCGCTCCGAGTCCGAACCGTCTGGCTCACCAAGGGTGAAGCGCGTGCCCTCGACGTGCCGGATGACTCCCGGCTCGATGATCTCGGTCGAGCAGAACACGACGCAGCCGACGTTGTGCTGCGGCGCAATCGATGCCGCGATAACCCCGCCGGGATCCACGGTTTGCAACCCTGTCAATCCTGCAGGACCTGGCAGCGACTGGAAATACCACCACGGGATCCCGTTCTGTGCCCAGATAGCCGCAGCATCTGGTGCCAGCAGGGCGCCAAGGCGCGGAGCGATCTCAGTCAGGCTGTAGGCCTTGAGCGCGACGAACACCACGTCGGCATCCCGAATAGCCTGGATGTCGCCGCTCACCTCAGGATGAGCGGTGAAGTCGCCGCGCGGTGACAGAACACGGACGCCGTGATCGGCCATCGCCTGCAGGTGCGCTCCCCTGGCGATGAGCGTCACGTCAGCACCGCCGCGTGACAGCGCAGCGCCGGCGTAGGCGCCAATCGCCCCCGCGCCGAGCACCGCGAACCTCATCCGGCAGCCCGGCGTTCGGCGACAAACTCGGCAACCCGCCGTCGCTGCACCTTCCCGGTGGGCGTTCGGGGTATGTCGGACAGCACGTCGATCCGGGTCGGCACTTTGAATGCGGCGAGATAGTGCCGGCAGTGCTCGATCAGATCTTTGACCTCAGCGTCCGTCGCCAGAGTTACCGCCGCGCCGACAAGCTCGCCGTATTTGTCATCGGGCAGGCCGAAGCAGACAGCGTCGCGCACTGCCGGATGCGTCAGGAGGACCTGCTCGATCTCCGCCGGGGCAATGTTCTCACCACCCCGGATGATCATCTCTTTGAGCCGTCCGGAGAGGAACAGGTAACCGTCCCGCATCACTCCCTGGTCACCGGTGCGGAACCAGTCGCCGAAAAACACCTCTGCCGTGGCAGCAGGATTGTTCACGTAACCGGACATGACTCCAGGGCCGCGTATCACGACCTCGCCAGGACTGCCCTCGGGCAGCAAGGCTCCGCTGCGGTCGGCAACGGCGATCTGCGTCCCGGTAGGCACGCCTACCGACCCCGGCAACCGGGCGGCCGGCGGCAGCGGGTTCGAGCTCATCTGATGACTGGCCTCGGTCATGCCGTAGGCCTCCAGCATCGGCGCGCGGTAGTCGCGCTCGGCGCGCTCCGCGAGGGCGGCCGGCAGCGCCGAACTGCAGGACCGCACGAACCGCAGCGTCGGCGGCGGGCCGCTCTCATCAGCCTTGTCGAGAATCATCTGGTGGAGGGTCGGGCCGGCTGACAACCAGGTGGCACCGTGCTCGCGCGCCTGAGGCCAGAACCGGTTCGGAGTGAACCGCTTCGGCGTTATGACCGCGCCGCCGCCGGACAGCGCGGCGAAGGTCGATGCCACCAGACCATGTATGTGGAACAGTGGCATCACGCAGAACGAGACATCAGCTGGCCCCAGCCGGTAATGGGTGGCGATCGTCTGGGCTGAGGCCATCAGATTGCGCTGGCGCAGTGGGACCTGCTTGGGCCGACTGGTGGTTCCGCTGGTGTGCAGCACCATGGCCACATCGTCCGGTCCGGCCTCCTCAAACGACAGCTCTGCCAGGCCCGCCTGGCCGTCGGCCAGCAAGTCTGGCGGACCGTCAGCGCTGTCGGCGACAGCGATCAGCGTTGTCGCGGTCAGCGCGGCGGCAGCGCGGGCTGCCGCGATCCCGGTGGCAGGGACCAGCATTAGCCTGGGCGAGATGTCAGTCAGAAAGAATCCGAACTCGGTCTCGGTATACGCCGGATTCAGCGGCGCAGCGGCAGCACCGAGCGCGGTGACGGCCAGCAGCAGAAGCACCAGGTCCGGGCCGTTAGGCATGGCAATCGCGACGCGATCACCGCGCCGGACACCCAGCGCAGCAAGTCGCCGCGCGAGTGTCTCGGTCCGGGCCGCGGCCTGCGCGTACGTCAGGATCAGATCCGCGTCGGGAACGATCAGTGCCGGGCTCGCCGCATCTCCGCGGGCAAGCAGCGTCGTCAGCGTCTCGCCGCTGTCATGGTTGCCGGCGGCTGTGTGGCCGGCCTGCGGGTCCACTGCACTCATCCCCAGCTAACCCCCGCTGCCGGATCGGTCACGTTCAGATGTTCCTGCACCCGGGCCAGGTGCACGCGCATCGCCTCTACCGCGCGGCCGGAATCACGGGCGCGCAGGGCCTGCACGATAGCCCCGTGATCTTGCTGATATTCGGCGCGGTGCTCCGGGGAGGCGCTGCGACGCTTGAGGTCTCCCCAGACCTGACCATGACGTGCCCGCTCGATGCCTTGATACAACGCGACAAGCAGCGGGCTGTGACTTGCCGCCATGATGCACCGGTGCAACGCCAGGTCCCAGGTCTCGAACTCCTCGAAGGTCTCGGCACGGTCACCGCCAGCAAGGCAGCGCTGCATCTCCTCCAGGTCCGCCGCGGTCGCCCAAGACACGACTAGTGACATAGCGGGCGGCTCCAGCAGCCGCCGGATCGTCATGACGTCCGCCGGGGCGAAGTCCGCGCTCGCGGCGGTAAGCGTCCAAGTATTCAGCGATCGCGGCGATTGTGATCGTCCCGGCAAGGAGTTCTCGTCGACCACCCGGACCGGAGCGTCGCGCAGGAATGTGCCGCGGCCGACTTCTCGGGAGATCTGGCCTTGCGACTCGAGTATTGCCATGGCATGGCGGACAGCCGAGCGGGTAACGCCGAGGTCGATGCTGAGCTGCCGCTCGGTCGGCAGCCGGCCGCCTGCCGTCAGGCCCGCCTCTCGTGATCGCTGCAGTATCACCTCGGCCAATCGCTGCCCCCGTTCGGCGTGGGAGGTCATGCCGAACCGCTCGGCCTCCCCGCCGTTAACCGCTGTCGTTGCGTCCATCCCCACTCCGCGCCTCGCTCGACCACGAGATAACCAATCCTACCAATCTCGCCGTCTTGTGCGCGACAACTGTCGGGCCTGTTTGCTGCAGTAACCCCTCTTGACCCTATTTAATCGCAGACCTATGCTCAACCAATCGGTTAGGTCTAACCAATATCGCGTCCAATCCTGCCAATGGATTCTGGAGGCTACCCGATGAGGCTCGCGACGATGGTCACGCCGCGCGGATTGCGCCTGCATGTCCGGGGGCGCACCGGATACCTGGACGTGGCCGACGGAACCGGGAATCCCGCACTGGCCACGCTCGGCGGCCTGCTGAACTCAGGCGATATGGACGCCGCGCGAGAACTGTCGGAGCGTGACGGCGCCGAATTCAGCGAGAAGGACTTCGGCCGGCCGTGCCGGAGCCGCGGCGGATCTTGTGCCTGGGCGTGAATTACCGCGACCACGCCATCGAGGGCGGCCGTGCGATCCCGACGTGGCCGGAGGCCTTCGTGCGCGGCGAGGGCAGTGCACTAGGGCCCTACGCCGATCTGGTCAAGCCAGCCCTGACCAGTCGCTTCGACTTCGAAGGTGAGCTCGGGCTGGTGATCGGCGCCGGCGGCAGGTACATCCCGGCGGACAAAGCACTCGACGCGATCGCCGGATACGTAGTGCTCAACGACGCCTCAGCTCGTGACTGGCAACGGGCCGCAACGCAGTGGACCGGAGGCAAGAACTTCGAGGGCACCATGCCGATCGGCCCCGAGCTAGTCACGACGGACGAGGCCGACGTTTCTGACGCCGCTCTTACCACCACATTGAACGGCGAGGTCATGCAGTCTGCACGTACCTCCCAGATGATCGTCGACATTCCGAGCGCGATCGAGTTCTTCTCGTCCTTCACCCGCCTGCGGCCCGGTGACGTGATCGCTACCGGGACTCCTGGCGGCGTCGGCTTCGCCCGCCAGCCGCCGGTATGGCTGACGCCGGGGGACGTCATCGAGGTCGCGGTCGAGGGAGTCGGCACGATCAGAAACCGGGTGGTCGCCGAGGACGCCGACCTGAGCGGCTGGAATTGGCGCCCGCCCGGATCAACGTCTATCGGCATCTAAGACATCGACACGCAGCGAGCCCATCCAGCGCAGAACGGATTCAGCGCAGGACTTACCTATCGACAGACCCTGCCGTGGAGGCGACGAAGAAATGTTCAAGGCCACAGAGCCCGTGGCGCGCGCCGCGGGAGAAACACCAAGTGCGGGGAATCGCAGAACGACCTCGGGTAGCAGTAGCCGCCTCCTCGCGGCGGCAGCGGCGCTCGCCTTGGCCGGCGGCCTGGCCGCCTGCGGCAGTTCGTCCCCGTCCGGCAGCGGCGGATCGCTCGTTTTCGCTGACGTCGCCCCGTTCAGCGGCCCTGACGCCGCGCTCGGTCCTACCTACCTGGTGTCCTGCGAAGGCACCGCGAATGCGATCAACAAGGCAGGCGGCATCCTGGGTCACACCGTCAGTTGCACTTCGGCGGACACCAGGGGCGACCCCGCGGACGCGGTTCCGGCAGTCGGCAGCTTGTTCAGCCGGACGAAGAACCTGGCGCTCGTCATCGGCTGCACATCAGATGAGGCAGCAGCCGTCGTGCCGGTTATCAACAGCCACAAGACTGTGATGTTCTGCATGACCGGCCAGTCCGAGTTCGACCACGTGCATTACCCCTACTTCTACCGGCTTGTGCCACCCGACCTGGCCGAGTCATACGCGATGACAGTGATCGCTCAGAACCTCGGCTACAAACGGATCGCGCTGGCCTTCGGGAACGACATCGGCTCGCAGACGTTCGTCCAGCCGGCCCAGGCAGCAATCGCCAAGGCAGGCATGACCGTTGTCGCCAACGAGACCCTCGATCTCAACGCCACGACCTTCCGCACCGAGGCCGAGAAGATCGTAGCGGCGCATCCCGACGCGATCATGACTGAGGCGCTCGGGTCGGCCGACCCCACGTTGTTCGCCGAGATCAAGCAGCTCAACGGCGGCAAGAGTATCCCCATCATCGGAACCTCCGCCGCCATCTCCCCCGCCTTCTTCCAGGCATCGGCGCGGGCGGTCGGTTCTGCCGACTTCGCATCCAGTTTCCATGCCGACAATCTGGTCACCGCGACGAGCGGGCCCGCATACCAGGCCTTCACCCAGGCGCTGCTGGCCGTCAAGGGCAAGGTTTCCGGGGCGCAGACTGGTGACTTCAGTACGTACTTCACCGCGCCTGGCGCCGTTCACCTCTATGACGGGATGAACCTTGCCGCCCTGGCGATGATCGCTGCCAATAGCACCGAGACGTCGAAGTGGCAGCCCTACATCGAGACGATCGGTGACGGGGTGCCCGGCGCCGTCGTGGTGAACTCGTTCGCTCAGGGCGTCAGGGAGCTCAAGGCCGGAAAGAAAATCCGCTACATCGGGCCAGGCGGACCGACCAGCTTTGACTCCTACCACGACTCGCCCGGCATCTTCCAGATCGACACCTACACTCCCGCCGGAGCTGTGCAGGTATCCGGCAACATCACTGCCGCCGAGCTGCGCGCCGTTTCTTGATGATCGGATGCGCGCTGACTCACCTTCGCCGCCTGTGGCACCCAGTTGGGTGCCACAGGCGGTCGGCCGGGACGACGGGCGTGACCGGGTGAGCGGGCCATGAGCATCTTCATGGCCTCGGTCGGCTTCGGGTTGATTACCTCGGCCGTGCTGGCGATTGCCGCAGTGGGATTCACCCTGCAGTTCGCGGTAACCGACGTGCTCAACCTCGCGTTCGCGGCGGTCATGACGGCGGGCGCGTTCGTGGCTTACTGGATCAACCAGCTCGGCGTCTCGGTCTGGCTCGCCCTGGTCATCGCCATGATCGCGTGCTCAGCGTTGTCGGTCGCGCTGAATCTTGGCGTCTACGCGCCGTTCCAGCGGCGCGGGTCCTCGCCGATCACCATCGTGATCGTCTCCCTCGGCATGGCCCTCATCATCGAGTTCGGAGTCGAGGCCGTCGTCGGCGGAGTTAACGTCAGCTACAGCATGGGCCAGGGACGCGCGCTCGAGGCTGGCGGCCTCATCCTGACGACGGTTCAGCTGACAATCATCGCGATCAGCATCGTGGTGATGGCTGGTGCGCACGCACTGCTGCGCTACACCAAGCTCGGCAAGGCCATGCGAGCTACCGCTGCGAATCGCTCGCTCGCCCGCAACTGCGGCATCCGGACGGGCCGCGTCATTACCTTCACCTGGGCGCTGACCGGCGCCCTCTGCGGTCTGGCCGGCACGGTGTTCGCCATCGACGTCGGCAGCTTCGGGCCGACAAGCACTGATCTGTTCGTCGTCCTCATCCTGGCAGCGGTGTTCCTGGGTGGTCCCGGACATGCTTACGGCGCGATGGTGGGCGCCCTCCTGATCGGACTCGCCACCGAGGTCAGCGCGGCCTATATCGAGCCCGATTACAAGTACGTGATCGCCTTCGTAGCGCTGCTCGCGACCCTCGCCGTCCGGCCTTCCGGCCTGCTCGGCGCGCGGACGTGAGGGCGGGCAGGGAGTCAGATGTATTACGTCATCACGCTGGTGGTGTACGGCGCGGTGGACGTCATCGCCTGCCTCGGCCTCAGCCTGCAGTTCGGCCTCGGCGGCGTGACCAACTTCGGCTACATCATCTTCCAGGCGGCAGGGGCGTATGCGGCGGCGATCCTCTCCCTGCCGCCGCAGTCTGCCAACGGCGGATTCCAGCACTACATCGGAGGCTTCAATCTGCCGTTCCCGTTCCCGTGGATTGGCGCCGCGGTAGCGGGCGCTGTCCTGGCGCTGCCCTTCACCTTCCTCGTCGGCCGACGGCTGCGCGGTGACTTCGCGGCGATCGGCTTGCTGGTCACTGCGGTCCTGCTGAACCTGCTGGTGATGAACTTCGTCCCGCTGTTCAACGGCGACGCCGGCCTGGCCATCGTGCCGGCCCCGTTGCAGTCTCAGGTGATGACCGATACGTCTAACAGTTACCAGTGGGAGTTCGCCGTCGGCGTCGTCGTTCTTGCGGCCGGCGTGTTCTGGTTCATCCGCCACATCACCGAGTCCCCCTACGGCCGCACGCTGCGAGCCATGCGGGACAACGACAAAGTCGCCGACTCGCTTGGCAAGAACCTGCTGTCGCTGCGCACCGGGATGCTGGTGGTCGGCGGCGCAGTCGCCGGTCTGTCCGGCGGCGTCCTGGTGACGTTCATCAGCGTCTGGTCGCCCGCGGCCTGGACATACGCGGAGACGATTGTGCTGTTCGCCGCGGTCATCATCGGTGGGCGTGGCAACCATCTTGGCGCAGTACTGGGCGCCGTGCTCGTGCCGGTCGGGTTCGAGGAATCGACCCGGCTGATCACGAACGCGAACCCGAGCCTGCCGCCGAACCTGCTGCCCTCGCTCCAGTGGGTTGCGATCGGCCTGCTGATAGCAGTGTTCCTGTGGTTCAGGCCAGCGGGCATCCTGCCCGAGCGACGGCGGCTGATCGCCCTGCCGGCTCAGTCATCGCCACCACTCCCGGTTGCCAGCGAGACGCCGGCCGAACCGGATAGCCCGGTGGTTCGCATGCAAACCCCACCGCCCGCGGCACAAATCGCGCCGCCGCCTGCCGACATTGTCTTGCAAGCCACCGATGTCAGCCGCGAGTTCGGCGGGGTGCACGCAGTTTCCGGCGTGTCCCTGTCAGTTTCCCGCGGGACCCTGACCGGCCTTATCGGGCCGAACGGGGCGGGCAAGTCGACGCTTCTCGCGCTGCTGGCAGGCACTGATCGCGTTTCCGGCGGGACAATCCGTTATCAAGGGCAGGACCTGACTGACGTTCCGGCATTCCGGCGTGCCAGGCTGGGCCTGGTCCGGACCTTCCAGCTAGCCAGCGAGTTCAAGCGGCTGACGGTGCTGGAAAACCTGCTGGCTGCAGCGCCGGGCAACCGCGGTGACGGGTTCTTCGGCGCTGCCGCGGGCCGGCGGTACTGGCGGGACGATGAGGCGGCGGCGATCGCCAAGGCGGCCGACATACTGCACAAGTTCGGCCTGGAATCGCTATCCAACTCCTACGCTGGTGATCTCAGCGGCGGCCAGCGCAGGCTGGTCGAGATCATGCGCGCGCTGATGACCGATCCGCAGATGCTGCTGCTGGACGAGCCGATGGCCGGGGTGCATCCCGAGCTTGCCCGGCGCATCGGCGATCTGCTACTCGGGCTATGTCGCGACGGCATGACGATCCTGATGGTCGAGCACGAACTGGCCATCATGGACGAGTTCTGTGACCCGGTCATTGTCATGGCCGAAGGCTCAGTGCTGGCGCAGGGAACCATGGCGCAGCTCCGGGACCGGGCTGAGGTCGTGGAGGCCTACCTTGTCGGCTGACCGCATCGTGGTCGGCACGCGCATCACAGCCGAAAGCGTGACGGCCGGCTACAACGCTGATCCGGTGATCCGGGCGATCTCCATCCAGGCGCAGCCCGGCCAGGTCACCTCGATCGTCGGTCCGAATGGCTCGGGAAAGAGCACGTTGCTCAAGAGTCTTGTCGGCATCGTGCGCGTATCCGCCGGCCGCGTCCTGCTTGGTGACCGGGTCATCACGAACCTGGCGCCCGAGGAGGTGGCCCGCGCAGGCGTTGGCTACGTTCCGCAGGTGGACGACGTGTTCGCGCCGTTGACGGTTATGGAGAACCTTGAGATGGGCGGCTACCTGCTGGCCAGAGCGGACATAGCGGACCGGGTCGAGCACGTGCTGAGCGTGTTCCCGCGGCTAGCTACCATGGCCAGGCGTTCGGCTGGCAAGCTGAGCGGCGGCGAGCGCAAAATGCTCGCGATGGGCCGGGTGCTGATGCTCGAGCCGAGCGTCTTCCTGCTCGACGAGCCCACGGCGAACCTGGCGCCGGCGATCGCCGGGGCATTGCTGGACGAGCACGTCCGCGCACTGGCCGAACGCGGCGCTGCGGTGCTGATCGTGGAGCAGCGCGCCAAGGCCGCCCTCGCTATCTCCGACCGGACCTACGTGCTCGGCGGGGGCGAGGTGCGGATGGAAGGCACGCCGGCCGAACTGGCCGCAAGTCCCGAGTTCGTCGAGTCGTTCCTCGGCGGCGGCCGTCCGAGGGCGTTGCCGTCGTCCGAGACGTGACGCAGCCAAGAGCGAGGGGCTAGCCGGGAATCACCGGAAGCAGCAGGTAGCCGGGACTAGCTCCGCCCGACAGCAACGTAGTAACTCCGCCGAAGACATCCGGTGGCCGGTCGGCCGCCTCGTCGTGGACGAATACGCCATGACCGCGCATCGGGACGCCGAAGGCAATCGGCCATGGCCCGTTTCCCGGCATCTCGAAGTCCCGGCCCTGAACGCTGACGCCGAGCCGGTAGCCCGCCGGAATCACCACAGAGGTCGGCCAGATCTCTACCTCCAGCTCGACCGGAACGCCGGGGACGAGCGGCTGGAACTCGTCATGCGTATGCCACGGCCGGCCGGTCAGGCTCAGGTCAGCGTCGGTCTTGCGGTGTGACGCGCGCAGCCAGCCGAATCCGACGCAGCCGTGCGGATCCTGGCCGCTGACGAAGGTCACGTCCCGGCCAGACGGATCGGTCACCCGCAAGGTCAGGAAGAGGTCGGCGTCTGTAGTGGACGATGCGACGGTGAGGCGAGCTGCCACCGGCCCGGTGATCTCAGTTTCGCGGTCGAATGGCGGTGTCCAGAACTCCAGGCCCTCGCCCAGCGCGTCGAACGAGGCGCTGCGCAGTTCGCTATCAGGATGGGCGGCGAGTTGCTGACGGGCGATGTCGAGATGGAACTTCGTCCACTGCGTGCGCGGCAGCGGCCAGCTGGTTTCGGCACGCTCAGTGAAGCCGCCGTCCACGTTCCGGACCCGCAGCAATACCGGTGGCTGCTGGTCCCAGCCGGTGTCTTCACCGCGGAGAAAGTGCCCGAAGAAACGCTTCTGCAGGCGCACGCCATAGTCGGTGTAGAACTCTACCCAGTGCTGCAGTCCGTGTACCTCGAGCCATCTCTGAGCGCTCCCGACCCTGGCATAGCCCTCGAAGTTGCCTCTGGTGTGCAGGTGATGAGCCCAGTTGGCGGCCGACAACACCGGCACTGTGATCTTTTCCAGCTCCGGTGTCCTGTCGCGGTAGTAATCATCGAGAAACGGGCGCTGGACCAGCTCGGCCGGCGCGTCTGCGCGGCTTGCTCCCAACTCGGAGTCGGTCAGCGTTGGCGGACCGGCGACCAGGCCGCCAGTAGCGCGGTGCCGGGGCCCGCGCTCGCCGACTCCGTGCTGCACGCCGGCCACTTGCGGCGGGTACCACTGCCGGACGAAGACATTGAGTATGCCGCCATGACGGCAGAAGTCCCGGTAGAAGTCACTACCGCCCTCCCACGGGCAGATCGCGGCCAGATGCGGCGGCTGCAGTGCGGCCACTTGCCACTGATTGATCGCGTAGTAAGAGACGCCGAGCAGTCCAACCTTCCCGGTGCTCCACGACTGATCCGCTGCCCACTCGATGCACAAGTAGTAGTCGCGTGACTCGCGCGGCGAGAAGATGTCAAGGTACCCGGGCGACCGTCCGGCGCCGCGGGAGTCGACCCGGATCACCACGTAGCCGTCCGGGACCCACTTCTCCGGGTCGACCGTTTCCCAGTTCATGTGCAGCCCGGATGACCCTGCGAGCGCATCCGGGTGCTCGGCTTCGAGATTCGCCCACTGCCGGGCGAAACCATCCTGGAAAGCCAGCCACTTCCCGTACGGACCGTGAGTCATGATCACCGGGTAACTTCCGGCGTCGTCCGGCCGGAACACGTCAGCGCGCAGCGCGATGCCGTCATCCATCGGGATCGGCACGTCCCAGTCGATTCTCATGGTTGCGGTGATCCCGTCTGCTGTCAGCGGCCGGATAGCCCGGCTTCGATCAGGGACGCCTTGCGGTCGGCAACGCCTGCTCCACCCACGACCGCAGTTGCGGCGCGGGGATGGCGCCCACCTGCCGGGCCGCAACCTTCCCGTCGCGCAGCAGCAACAACGTCGGAATCGACTGCACGCCGAACCGCTGCTGCAGCGTCGGCGAGTTGTCTACGTTGACCTTGACCAGCTTGATCTTGCCGGCCAGCTCAGTTGCGAGTTGCGCGAGGGCCGGGCTGACCATGCGGCACGGGCCGCACCACGGCGCCCAGAGGTCTACCAGTACCGGAATCGATGCAGCCTCGGCGATGGCTGCAAACGTATCGTCGCCCGCATCGACTATCCACGGCAGCGCCTCGTGGCAGTTCCCGCAGTGCGGCGTGCCGCTCGCCACGGCCGGGACCCGGTTGCGTCGCCCGCAGTGCGGGCACCTGATCAATTCATCTGACACTGAGTCCGCCCGGTTGTCAGCTCCTGCCGGGATGGCTGACGACCAGCTCCGGCTCGGCGCAGTAAATGTCGATCGCGGCGCCCTTCAGCAGGTACTCCACACTGATGTTGGACGTCGTGATGATGACTGTATTGCGGAATTCGACTGCGCGCCCCTGGCGGCGCGGCTAGCGCGCTAACGCCGACTCCACCTGGGCCTGCTCGGCTGCCAGCCGCGCCAGCTGCACCCTGGAGTTGACGTCCAGCTTCCAGTAGATGTGCCGGAGATGAAATGCCACGGTGTGCGTGCTCAGGAACAGGCGGCCTGCTACCTGCCGGTTGCTGAGGCCGTTGGCAACCAGGTCGGCGATCCGCTGCTCGGTCTCAGTCAGGCTCTGCCAGCCAAAGGCAGGCTTGTCTGCGCGCTTCCAGTGGTGCAGCCGTACTCCGGCCGCGCGCAGTTGTGCCCTGACGCGCGCCATCGCGCATGCGGTGCCGAGCTCTTCATACAGCGCATAGGCGCCGCGCAGCCATGCCACCGCGTTGTCCTGGTGGCCCTGGCCCGCCCAGGCCAGTCCGGCATCCTCGGTTGCCTTGGCTCGGGCCAGCGGAGTGGAGTAAGTGCTCGCGGCCCGTTCCAGGCAAGCCGGGTCACGGTCGACCAGGCCGCGGACGTGTGCGGCGGCGGCCGTCAGGTCGCGCTGGCCCGGCTGGGCGGCGGCCAGCTGCTGTGTCGAACTGGCGAGCCAGACGGCCTTCGAATGATCGCCTTCGGCCAGCGCGCCGCGGACCAACAGCACGGCGGCCCCAGCATCGGGGGACCCAGCATCGGGCGCCCCGGCATCGGGCGCCCCGGCATCGGGCGCCCCGGCATCGGGCGCCCCGGCATCGGGCGCCCCGGCATCGGGCGCCCCGGCATCGGGTGCCTCGGCCCCGGACCCGCCACCGCCACTGCCACCGCCGCCGAACAGGATCAGCCTCAGCTGCTCTTCCAGCTCGCGTACATACGCCTGTGAGTCAAAGCTGAAGCCCATGGCATGCACCTCGCTTGATTGCGGTGATCGCCTCAGCATTGGCGATGCTGGCGCCAGCGTGCACCGTCCCCTGCGGGCTAACCCGCTGTCCTGACAGGACGATCCAGGCCAGCACGCCTGGTCAGGCGCTACGCAGCGCCTGCAATGTCCGCCATGCCCGAGTCGCCAGTTGCAGGCCATCGCTGTGGGCCATGGTTACGGCCTCCCGACGAGACCCAGGACTCTCTCGCAATCACCAAGTGTAATCAATTGGTAACTCGGTCCGCTGCCCGCGCCTCGATGACCGGCCGGCCAGCCGATTTGTCCGACCCGGCGGCCGGCTGGATCCCTGCGACCGTCTGCGCTTGCGGAACTGAGTGCTAGTCCGCACGCCTACCTTGACCTCGGTGCGCAGCCGGTCCAGGTGACTGACCAGCTCGCCGCGTAGCGGCCAGCCGACGGGATCGGCAGCGGGATCGGTGCTCAGCAGCTCGTTGAGCTGGTCCTGCCGTACCTCCGCATCACCGAGATGGCGCTGCAGGTCTGCCTCGAACACGTCGCGCTGAGTGGGTTCAGGCTCGGAAGCCAGCCGGCCGTAGACCCGAACTGCTGCGGCCAGCTCGGTGAGCACAGTCGCCAGCCTGAGGCGTATCTGTTCGTCGTGAGCCGGGCCCTGGTCGGCGAGGTACCCGCGTGCTGTCAGAAAGCAGCCGCGCAAGCAGCCGGACCGTCATCGCCGCGTGTTCCAGGGTTTCCAGGCCGCCGGGCAGGTTGGTGACAACCTCAGGCAACAGGACGCTCCGCGGATTGAGCCGGATGCTCTCTTCAGCATGCCGCAGAGCCTCGTCGACCCGGTGGATCTCGCCATCCAGCGACCGGGCCTGCCTCAGCCAGTTTGAAGCGTGCTCGTTGATTGATCCGTCCCGGAGGCCGTTAGCCATCTCGTCGAGCAGGCTGGCCATCTTGTCGCACAGGTCCGCTAGGGCCTCGACGGCAGGCTGCACTTTCGGCCGGGCGAACAGAAAGCCTGCCAGCAGCCCGGCGGCAGCGCCCACCAGCGTCTCGAAGACCCGGCCAAAGGCAGCAGATCGTTCCGTGGTCACCGACAAGATGAGCATCGCGCTGATCGGCACCTCGAGCACGGTATCGCCCAGATGCAGGGCGTAGCCGATGGCAAGCGCGACCGCGACGGTGATCCCGAGGCTCCACCAGGTGAAGCCAAGCCAGGCGGACAAGCCGAGCGCGAGCTAGGACGCCGACTACGACGGCAACTACGCGCCGGATCGCGCTGTAGACCGTGTGGTACAGCGTGACCTGCGCCACCAGCAGTGCCGTCAGCGGAGCGAGTACGGGCTGGGCGTGACCAGCGGCAGCAACAGCGCGAGCAGGTAGGCCAGCACGGCAGTGCTAGCTAGCCTGGCGATCGTCACCACAATCGGCTGCGCGCGATAGCGCGCGACCGTGATGGTTTCCGGCGCTCGCTGTGCCACTGCGCGGGCTGCCCCGGTTGCTGCCCAGCTGCGCTCGGCACGCGGGCCGCCGCCTAACTCACGCGCACCCCTTCCGGCTACGTTTGCTCAGGGCAGCCCATTGGCGCCAGCATGGCGGGCCGTCTGCGGCCTGGTATCCCCCAGTCGGCTAGGCACCAGCGGCCGGCGGCCTTAACTAGCTGTCCTGATGATGTGCGGTCCGACCGCTAGCGAGACCCTTGACCTAATCGCGCGCGATGTTGCGTTACCCGGCTAGAAGCGGAGGCGGCGGTGACGACGGTCCGCGATCCGCACCTGCTGCTGGTGCGACCGGTCGACCCTCGCACCCCGGCGGGCTGCGAGGAATGCCTGCGCCTCGGTACCGGATGGGTGCACTTGCGCCTCTGCCTGACCTGCGGCCATGTCGGGTGCTGCGACTCCTCGCCAATGAGGCATGCACGCGGGCACGCTTACGCGATCGGGCACCCGATAGCTCAATCCCTGGAACCCGGCGAGGACTGGCGCTGGTGTTATGTCGACGAGACCTACGTCTGAGACCGCAGCTCCGGCGGAGACGCCAGACACCTATGGCGCGTATCCGAGGCTGGACGATGCCCAGCTTGCCGCAATCGCCGGATTCGGGTCTGAGCGCGCCGTCAGCCGCGGCGAGGTCCTCGTCACCGAAGGAGATCGCAACTGCGACTTCCGTACCATTCTGGACGGTCACGTAGCAACGCATCGAAGGGTACGGCACGCCCGCCGAGCGCATCATCGCCGTTCACGGCCGCGGCCGCTTCCTTGGCGAACTCGGCCTGCTTACCGGGGAGGGGTCGTTCTACAGCACGGTGGCGATGGAGCCGGGCAGAGTAATGGTCGTTCCCATCGACCGCCTCCGGGACCTGGTGTCGCATGACCCGGTGTTCGGTGACGTCGTGTTGCGGGCGTTTCTGATCCGCCGCTCGATCCTGATCGGGCTCGGCGTCGGGCTGCGGATCGTTGGCTCGCGATTCTCGCCAGACACTCGCCGCCTGAGGGAGTTCGCGGCCCGTAACCGGGTGCCTGCGCAATGGCTGGACCTTGAAGACGACAAGGAAGCCGAAGGCCTGCTGAAGCTCGTGAACGTGGCGCCGGAGGACACCCCGATCGTGATCTTGTACGGCCGGCAAGTGCTTCGCAACCCCGGGCTCCGGAGGAGACCTCGCCAGCCGGGCGAGCTGCAGGCCAGGAAGTTCGGCGCACGGTTCGTCGTGCCCGGTCGGGCAGTAGCTACCGAGCTGGACTCCGGTCACTGGACGTTGCATCTCGCTGACGGCGGCTCGGTGACTGCCGGGTTCATGGTGATCGCCTCTGGCGCGAGCTACCGGCGGCCAGACGTCCCGCGCCTGGAGCATTTCGAGCCAGTAAGCGTTTTCTACGCAGCGTCACAGGCGGAAGCCGTAGCATGCCGCGACGATCCAGTGGCGGTCCTAGGCGGCGGGAACTCCGCAGGTCAGGCGACAGTGTTCCTGTCCCGGCACGCTGCGCAGGTCACGCTGGTGGTCCTTGAACACGACCTGGGCGAGCACATGTCGCGCTACCTGTTGGATCGGGTTACCGGCCTGCCCAACGTCACTGTGCTGCTCGGAACGCAGGTTCGCGAGCTGATCGGGGACACGACGCTGGAAGCCGTCGTCGTCGCCGACGAGGCCGGTGAGCGGCGGGTCATCGACGCGAAGGCGCTGTTCGTCTTCATCGGAGTCTCGCCGTCCACCGACTGGCTGAGCGGCCTGGTCGCGCTTGACGCGGATGGTTTCGTGTGCACCGGCCAGGACGCCGAAGCGCCCATCGGAGCGACGCTGCCGCAGACCATGTGGCGGCGCTCTGCACTAGAGACCAGCCAGCCTGGCGTCTTCGCGGTAGGCGACGTCCGCAGCGGCTCGACCAAACGGGTGGCCGCTGCCGTGGGCGAAGGAGCCATCGCAGTCCGGCTGGCATTCGAGCGGATGCAACACGCCTAGCTGGCGGACTCCCGACCGCTCTGCTCGTGGATGTTGGCGCGCATACTCAGGCGACGCGCCGTGACGGGCCTGCCGAGGCAATCAAGGCTCGCGCGCGGGCCGCGCGAACCGCCGTCGACAGCGTCTCGATGTCGAACGCGCCATGATGGCGCTTACCGTTGACGAAGAACGTAGGCGTCCCGGACACGCCGCTGAGGTCCGCGGAATCGACGTCCGAAGCGATCTTTGCTGCCCCTGCGCGCTTGCGCATGTCAGTGGTGAACTGCTCGGTATTCAGGCCGATGCCGGCGGCGTACCGCATCAGGTCCCTGGCCGTCAGCTCTCCCTGATGATCGAGCAGCTGGTCGTGCATCTCCCAGAACTTGCCCTGCTTAGCGGCAGCTTCGGCAGCCTCGGCGGCGAGCTGGGCGTACGGGTGCACGTCGGTGAGCGGCAAGTGCCGCCATACGTACCGCAGATCGTCGCCGTAATCAGCCAGTAGCTCTCGCACGACGTTCTCCGCCTGGCCGCAGTAAGGGCATTCGAAGTCGCCGTACTCGACGAGCGTGACTGGCGCGTTCGCTGGCCCGCGCACCCGGTCTCGCTTGGGTTCGACCGGCACCGCAAGGTCGGTGATCGTCTCGGCGGTGCCGAGCAAGGCGCGTAGCCGAAGCCGCTTGGGTAGCCGCGCAGTGAGCTTGAAGATGACCCAGGTCAGCGCCGAGGAAACGACCGCTGCGGTGAGCACGCCGACTTTCGCCTCGGCTAGCTGCGTGCCGCGGAATGCCAGCGATGCGATCAGCAGCGAGACGATGAAGCCGATGCCCGCGATGGTGCCGGCGCCGGTGACAGCGGCCCAGCCGACCGGTGGCTGGATCCGGCCGCGACTGACCCTGGTGATCAGCCAGGCAGCTGCGACCGTGCCGACGGGCTTGCCGATCACGTAGCCGAACAGGATTCCGAGCGTGACCGGAGAAGCGTAGGCACGGGCCAGAAAGCTAGCGCTGATCGGGATCCCGGCATTGGCCAGCGCGAACAGCGGCACGATCAGGTAGCTGGTCCACGGGTGGAACAGCTGCTGCAACCGGTCATTGGGCGATATCGCGGTCCGCACACTCTCCCGTGCCTGGCTTGCCAGTTCGGGCGTCGGCTGCTCGCGGAACAGCCGGAACGACTCCGACGCTTGCTCCAGGTCGACGCGCATCGCCGGGTAGGCCAGCGCCACCAAGCCCATGACCAGACCGACGATCACCGGGTCCACGCCAGAGGAGAAGAACGCGATCCAGGCACCAATCCCGAGCAGCAGGTAGACGGCCCCGTTGCGAAGGCCGCGTGCCCGGGCCGCGATCACTACCGCCAGGATGAGAAGCCCGGCGCCTAGTGCCACTCCGTCGATATGGCCGCTGTAGGCCAGCGCGATGACGATGATGCCGGCCACGTCATCGACGATCGCGAATGTCAGCAGATAGGTGCGCACGCGGTCCGGCACCCCGGATCCGACCAGGGCCAGCATGCCAAGCGCGAAGGCAGTGTCGGTGGACATCGCGGTGCCCCAGCCACTCGCGGACGCACGGCCGGCATTGATGGCGAGATAGATCCCGATCGGCACTACCATCCCGCCAAGCCCGACCACAAGCGGCAACGCTAGCCGCCGGCGGTCCCGCAATTCGCCCATGTCGAACTCGCGGCGCGCCTCCAGGCCAGCGACGAGAAAGAAGAACGCCATTAGCCCCGAGTTGACCCACTCGTGCAGGCTCGCCGCCAGACTCGCTGAGCCGATCTTGAACTCTAGCTCGGTGGACCAGGTGGCGCCGTATCCGGCCGGGTCGATATTCGCCCACGTCAGCGCGGCAAGAGTAGCGACCAGCAGGACCGCTGCGCTCCCGGTCTCGGTGCGCAGGAAGCGACGGAGCGGGGTTTCCGGGCTTCGCGCCCAGGCGGTACCGAACGGAAACCGCGCACCTTCAGGATCTGGCACGCTGACGCCTTCCTGTCCACCGGTGCCCAGGAAGGAGCATATCCAGCGCAAAGCCGGCGGCCGCGATGGCGGCCGCCGGCTAGCTGGTTACCCGATGCCGCGCCGGCGGTTACTTGCCGCCCAGTTCCGAGTAGATCTGCTGCGCCACCGAGGGCCGTACGTCGGAGTACAGGACGGCCGGCTTCTCGAAGTTTGCCGAGAAGAAGTCGGCAGCTGAGACAGGGTCAGTCATGTTGTTGAGCTGCGTCACATAGGACTGGCCGATCTCCGTCGAGTTGTAGTACAGGAGGTCGGTGAGCTGCGCCATCATGTCTTGCGCGACGTTGCCCGTGATGATGTTCGAGTCGGGCGCGGCCGAGCTGATCGGCGTCCAGCCGATCAGGCCACCGCCGCCGGAGCCGACAGACTCCGGGTTGCCCACGGACTCACCGGCAATGCACCCGGCAACGCCGGCCGCTCCTGCGTCCGAGTAGCCGTTCTCGACCAGGTACTGAGCGACGGCAAGCAGGTAGTTGCCGTCGGCGATGTCCTTCCGAACCGCCGCCTTGAGATTCACCGAACTGCTGGACGGCGACGGCGTGGCGCTCGCCGATGGCGATGGCGCGGGCTTCTTCGCCGTGCGGCCGGACCGGTGCGCGAGCGCTGCCTTCGCTGACTGCCGCGACTTGGCCGTCGAGACCGGCTTAGCGCTGCTGCTGCTAGGCGACACCGGGAGCATGAGCTGTGCGGAACCCTCTGCCAGGATTCTGGCCGTGTTGAGCGTCTGGTGGTGATAGCTGGCCACGGTGCTGGCGACCGGATCCGGCCGTGGCTGCGGCTGCGGCTGGCCCTGATAGGCGACGAACGCGCCGGCCAGCGCGACCGCTGGGGCGGCCCTGCGATGATCTTGATGGTTCTGCGGACTGCGGACGGGGCACGATGCCGTCCGGTGCGGTTTACCTGCTTGCTCTTCGTCTGGGAGGACGAGGCTGAATCCACTACCTGCCTTACGCCGGTTCCTCGCCCGGTTACTCAGCAGTAGGGATAGCTGCCTCTCACCAGGCCTTGCACTTCTGACCTGGGAAATCGTGACAGGAATGAGATCAGATGTCTGGCAGAATCGTGCAAATGGCCCAGCCGGGCTATCGCGGCAATAAAACGGTCACAGAGCTCGAAAACCCCTGTGGATAAAGGGATTGCGGCGATCAGGCAGGCACCGACAGTGCTCTGATAGCTAGCTCGGAACCACCCGGAATGACTAGTCCGCGGATCGCTAGCTACGCAGAGTTTCCCTACTATACTGATCGCTAATCTCGGACCAGGAGGTCACCGTGCGAGTTATCGGCGCGCAAGCGCCCGAACTGCCGGCTGGCGGCCGCGCGCAGCCGGACGGACTCGCCGACGGCATAGCCAGGCTACGTCGGGCGCTGCGCCGCGGCGCTCGCGTCGCTGATCCGGACAACCCGCTGGCGGTCGCCCAGCTGGAGCTGCTCTCGGCAGTCGCGGAGAACCCGGCCAGCCGGCCAGGCCAGCTCGCCCAGCTGCTGCATATGCGGCCGAATACCGTGACCACTATCGTCAACGCCCTGGTAGCACACGGGATGGTAAGCCGGGTCGGGGCCGATAGCGACCGGCGGGCCATCGAGCTGACTGCAACGACGGCCGGCCGAACTACGGTGCACGCCTGGCAGGCAATCAACGCCGATCTTTTGCATCTGGCACTGTCGACCCTGCCATCCCAGCAGCGGCGTGCGCTGGCGGCCGCGGTTCCCGCGCTGGAAGCTCTGGCCAGGGCCGTGGACCGGCTGGCGGACGAGCCGCCGCAGCAGCCGCCGCAGCCACCGCTACCGCCGCGGTAGAACCGTTTACCGTCGCCTGCCCGTTTACTCAGCTGGAGGTCGGGTAACGCGCAGCGTGATTACAGCACCCCCACATACCGTGGTTGGGCTGTTTCGCGGGCGGACAGGAGGCGGTAGATGGGGCAGCGGTACCCGGCGGCGGGCTGGCCGGCCAATGCTGACGTTGCAAGCACGGATGTTAAAAACACAACACGGGCGTTCTGGCTAGCCGGATTGCCGCGAGCCTCGCGCATCATCAGCCCGGCTGGACGCTGCCCCGGCGAAGCGTGCTCGCGCGTCGCTATCACGTGACCGCGAGCCAGGTCGCGGCGGCAATGGACGAGCTTGCGGCGCAACATCTTGTTCGCTTGCTGCCCGACGGCAAAGCGTGCCGCATCAGCCCGGACGAGTACATGGTCGAGCTGGCCGGCAAGCACGGTCTGGCCGCCAGGGTCGAACCGCTGCACGGGCAGCTGAGCTGCAAGAGTCAGTCGGTGGCGTGGCACCCGGTCCAGGCAGACATCGAGTCCGCCCTCGGCATCGCGGCCGGCGAGTCAGCGTGCATCCTGCAGATGCTCTGGACTGTGGGCGGCGAGCCTGCCGCCGCGACCACGAGCTACCTCGCCGGGCCGACCACCGGGCCGCTGGTAGCCGCGCTGACAAGCCCGGGCACCGGGTCACTCCACACCATCTTGCCAATGCCGCCCGACTCCGCCGCAGCTGCCGATGGTCCGGCAGACCTGACCTCAGCCGACAGCGCTGACCTGCCCGGATGGGCACTCGTACCGCACGATCTGCGGATCGAGATGCAGCAGCCGCCGCCGTGGGCGGCCGGGGCCCTGCGGCTGTCCGCCTGTGACCCGGCCATCGGCATCACCGTCAGGTACCAAGACCTGGCCGATGGCGATGCGGCCGCTCTCACTGTGGCCGTCCTGCGGCCCGACCAGTTCCGGGTTGTCGTGGACTGCGTGGTCACCGGCCAGAACATAGGGTGATCTCACCGGTCGCGGCTGTTGCGGCCGCTGTTTGCGCCGGAGACGACCACGATGACATCGACTGCCCGCCTGCTGGCCCAGTGGGCGTATGAACTCGAGCCGACGGAGGCAGACCTCGCGCTCGCCGGCCGGTCCCTGCTGGATACTGTCGCGGTCACGCTGGCGGCCCGTGAGCACCCGGTCACGAAAGTAGCGTCCAGTCTCAGTGAGGCCGGACGGTGGGCCACCGCGGGGCACGTGCTCGACTTCGACGACTTGCACATGCCGTCAACGACTCACGTCAGCGCGGTCTGCGTGCCGGCAGCGCTGGCGGCTGGCGGTGGCGCGCGCGGTTACCTTGCCGCGGCCGGCGTCATGGCGCGACTCGGCACCGCGCTCGGCTGGCCGCATTACTCGGCCGGCTGGCATGCCGACCTGCACCGCCGGCGCCCCGGCCGCCGCGGCCGGCGCGAGCGTAGCTCTCGGCCTTTCCGCCGACCAGATCGCCATCGCGATCGCGCTCGCGATCCCGGCCGCGGGCGGTCTCCAGCGCGCTTTCGGCACCGACGCGAAATCGCTTCAAGTCGGCTTTGCCGTTGAGGCCGGCCTTGCGTGCTGCGGCACTGGCCGCGGACGGGGCTAGCGCCGATGAGACCGTGCTCGATGCCTGGCTCCCGCTGATCGGCGCCAAGCCCGCCAGTCCCGCCAGGAGCGGGATCGATGTCAGTGGCCCCGCAGTGCCGGGCGGGCTCGCCGTCAAGATCTACCCCTGCTGCTACGCGCTCCAGCGCCCGATCAGCGCCCTGACTGAGCTGGCTAGCGCGACCGGACTCGACCCTGCGGACGTCCAGCGCATCGAGCTGCGCACACCGGAAGCAACCGTCGTGCCGTTGATCCACCACCGGCCCGACACCGGGCTGCAGGGCAAGTTCAGCCTTGAGTACGCGTCGGCCGCTGCGCTGCTCGACCAGTACCCGGGCTTCGCCAGCTTCACCGATGACGCCGTCCGCCGCGACGCGGCGCGCAGGCTGGCTGCCCTGGTCGAGACAACGCTGGTCCCTGGCGGTGACTGGCTGCTCGACGGCGAGCTGCAAATTCGAATTCATACCGGGAACGGGGATGTACACGACACTGCACAACGTTCCCGCCCGGTAGCCCGGCGCGACCGCCGACTGCCGCGCAGCTGTCTGGCAAGCTGGCAGATTGCCTCACCGGGCTGGACACTGACTGGTCAGCCTGGACCTGGCAGAACGCAGCTGACGTGCTCCGCCGGTTCCTGCCGTGACGGACGACTCCGCGAGACGCAGGCTGCAGTGCGGCCTGCCACTGGACGGCATCGTGGTGGTGTCGCTCGAGCAGGCGGTCGCGGCGCCGTTCGCTACCCGCCAGCTAGCCGACCTGGGCGCCAGGGTGATCAAGGTGGAGCGGGCGGGCGGCTGGCGACTTCGCGCAGAGACTATGACCGCACCGTGCTCGGGCAGTCGAGCTACTTCGTCTGGCTCAACCGCGGCAAGGAGTCGATCGAGCTGGACGTGAAGAGCGAGCGCGGCAGCGGCGGTTCTGGCTGCCTTGCTGGCCAAGGCGGACGTATTCGTGCAGAACCTCGCGCCCGGCGCGGCAGACCGGCTCGGGCTGGCCGCTGACGAGTTGCGCTCCCGGCACCCGCGGCTGATCTGCTGCTCGGTGTCGGGATATGGCGCCGACGGTCCGCATGCCCGGAAGAAGGCCTACGACTTGCTGGTGCAGTGCGAAGTCCGGGTTGCTGTCCGTCACCGGTACCGCTGCAGTCGCCCGCTAAAGCCGGGATCTCGGTAGCCGACATCGCCGCCGGGATGTATGCCTTCACCGGCGTGCTGACGGCGTTGTACGAGCGGGAGCGAACCGGGCGCGGGCTCGGCTGTCGAGGTGGCAATGCTGGACGCGCTCGGCGAATGGATGACGCAGCCCTACCTGTACAGCGTGTACGGCGACGAACCGCCACGGCGCACGGGCGCACGGCATGCTTCGATCTCGCCGTACGGCCCGTACGCGGCGGCCGACGGCCAGGTCTTCGTCGGCCTGCAGAACGAGCGCGAATGGGCGGTGCTGTGCCAGGGAGATCCTGGGTCAGCCAGAACTCATCAGTGACCCGAGATTTGCCACCAATACTGACCGCGTCGCCAATGACGACCAGCTCACGCAGATCATCGAGAGCCGTACTTGGCCAGCTGACGGCTGCCGAAGTCGAGGCCAGGCTGGACGCAGCCGGCATCGCGAACGCGCGGCTGCGGACGCCGGCCGAGTTCGCCGCCCATCCGCAGCTAGCGGCGCGAGACAGGTGGCGGCAGGTGGACACGCCCGAACGGAGCCGGTCCGCGCGCTGCTGCCGCCGGTGACGGTGCCGGGCCGCGAGCCCGCGCATGGGCAACGTTCCGGCGCTCGGCGAGCACACCGAAGCGATCCTGGCCGAGCTGGGCCTGGCGGCCGACCTGTGACCGTGCCGTGCCACCCGTTAGTACCGCCGCCTGTAGTACCGGTACCTGCTCGCCGCATCAGCCGCACTCGAACCGCCGCCAGCGAAGACGGTGACAGTCACCGATCCCGAGCCGCGTGGCGCGACGACGACGAGCTTCGTCGCGGAATGCGACACGATGCGCGCGGCGCGGCGGCCGAAGTGCACGGTCAGAATGCCGACGAAGTTACTGCCGCGGATGGTGACCCTGTTACCACCGCGGGCTGGGCCGCGGCGCGGCGAGATCGAGGAGACGTGCGCGGCAGGCGGCATATTCGTACCGGTCGTGCTTCGTCAGCGTGGTAACTTCAAGGCCGTCCTCGACCGCGATCTGGATGTTCACGGTGCCAGTACCTTCTCTGGGCATCTTGATCGTGCACCTGGTCGAACTGGTGCACGTGACACCGGCACGATCTTCGGGCCGACCGCGGCTTCGTCCGCGCCGGCGATCGGCAGGAATCCCGTGCCGGTAACAGTGACGGTATTGCCACCCTTGAGCGGCCCGACGTTGGTCCGACCCGGCTGATCGAAGCGTAGTCAGGTTCCTGGTGCCATACGACAGAGCACATCAGCGCAGTCAGGCCGGGATACAACGTGCTGGCCGAGCCGGTGCGGGGTAAAACCACTGGCTAGCGGCGTACCCAGGCCGCTCGCCAGGTCGTAGCCCGCCGACGCCGGGTACAGGCCGCCGGTGTAGCCATCGGGCGTGTAGTCGTTCTCACCCGGCGTTGACGTCGTTTAGCGCTTCGCCGTCGGTGTAGAAGTACTGCTCGGATCGGCGGCCACGACCGCGTACAGCCCGAGCGGGCTGGACGCCGGCAGGCCCGGACTGTAGTCGCGGCAGAACGGGGACGCGTCGGTCAAGCGCCGCGACCGCGGCCCACAGCGGCGCCGCCGCGCTGGTGCCGCCGAATCGCCACCCAGGATCCGTCGAAGTAGATCGTGTAGCCGGTCTCAGGGTCGGCGTCAGCGGAGACATCCGGGACCTGCCGGAGGTATTGCGGGCCGGGGGAGCACTGCTGTTTGTCTGGGAGTCGGTGTTGATCAGCCGGGGATGGCGGTCTGGTCCTGATAGGCAGGCATGCACCAGGCCGCGGAGACACCTCCGCCGCCCGCGCCGTCGCTGATAGCTGAGCCGTTCCAGACCGCTTCGCCAGAGGTCTGGATGGACGTGCCGCCGACCGAGACCACGTATGGCTGGCTGCCAGGGTCGTCAACCGCGAGATCTGCATTACCGCAGTCGGTTGACCCGTCATCGCCAGCAGCCGCGAGGACCGTCTGGCCCTGCGTCATAGCCTGGTAGAACAGGCTCTGCTCGTCCGTTATGAGCGCGGGGTCTTCATCCAGTTCGCAATCACCCCAGGATGTCGACACCACCTGGTCAGCGTCGCACCGATGATGGCCGTTGTACAAGTCGTAGGTGTCGGTCTCCCCGCCGTTCGGCTCCTGGTACACGTCGATGGTGGCGTCGGGCGCGAGGCCGGCCACATCCTCGATGTCGAGAGCAGCCTCGCCGGATCCCGGTCCGCCGGGCGGGCCGCCGTCGACGGAGATGTCGTTGACGGTCTGTCGAGCGCCGTAGCAGCAAGGTATGCCGAGATGTCGCTGGCAGAGTTGTCCTCGAACTCGGCGAGCGCCACGTGCACTCCCTGCCCGAGGTCGTTCATGCTGTACAGCGGCGACATGCCGTAATAACTGGCCAGTTGATCGGCCGTGAAGCTGCCGATAGCCCTGCGCGGCCGCGGACGCGGCGGCGCAGGGCTCCGGCCCGGACAGCCGAACGGCAAGCCGCGGCCGCACATGCGTTGCCGGAGCCGCCGGGCGAACGCGGCTGGCCGGACGGCCAGGCTCTTCGGCACATCCACGGTGTTGAAACCGAGCACTCCGGTCACGAACGGCGCGACGGCGGACGGGATGCGCACCGCCGCCGAATTCAGCGTAGGCCAGCCGTCCGTTCGCAAGCCGGTAGGCCGCGATCGGGGTGCCGAATGCGTGCTCGGCCGCCGCGGCGGAGGCATGCACCGGGATCGACAGCCGGTTGCTGCTGACCCGGCCGGGCACCAGCCCTGCCGAGCGCAACGCGGCATCGACCCTTGAAACCTCCGAGGGCGTTGCGCCGAACCTGGCACCGAACTGCCCAGGCTGCAGGAAGTGATGGAACAGCGGCGACTTACGGTCCGATAGCGCGGAGATGAACGAGGTCAGCGCGGCCTGGTTCCGCACCTTGAGGGTCACGATCAGCCGCATCGAGTTATCGCCAGCCAGCTTGCCGAGGTCTTTGGCTGACTTGGGTACGGCCGGAGCGGCCCGCACCCGGCGCGGATCGGAGCCGGGCTGCCGCGGCCGCCAGCGGCCGCGGCCAGGTGCCTTACGCCGGCACCGGGCTGGGTCGCCTGCCGCGCGCTCGCGGGCGCTGCGGCCGCGACGACGCTGCCCACCGCTACGAGGCTCGCAGCGACTGCCCAAGACGACCTGACCGATCCCACCGCGCATCCTCGCTTTCGTGTCCAACCGCCCCGGACATCTCCGTTGCCGATTGGAGTAGCGAAACGTGAGTTAAATACAGGTTCATAGGGATAAAGCGTGTCAACATAAGATGTTCGGTCAACGTTCGCCGAATGGACTCCTGACTGCCAGTTACCTGACGTCAGCGCGTTCGGTCGAGGCCGGTAAGCAGCGCGCGGATCGCCGGTCACTGCCCGAGCGCTGTCGGGTACCCGGCTCGCGAGTACGTCCGCGTAAAGGAAGCCTTCACTGATGCGCATAATGGCGTACGCGAGCGTGCTTGTGTCCAATTCGGCGTCAAAGCAGCCCCGGCTGCGTTCCAGGTCGATGAGCCGCTCCAGGGCAGCGGTCAGCCCGGCGGCGGTCAGGCTGTGCCGGCCGGTAAGAATCCGCAACGCGGTGTCCGGGTCGGACTCGATGAAAGCGCGCAGCGGCCAGTCCGTCTCGGCTCCCCGGAGCACGCCGCCTACCACCGCTGCAATCCGGCTCGCGCCGGACAGGCCACTCGTCTTTGCCAGCTGCACCGCGACTACCCGCCGCGCCCGCCACCAGATCACCTCGTCAAGCAGGTCCTCGCGGTTCCCGGCTCGCCGGTACAGCGTGGCGCGGCCGACGCCAAGGTGCCTGGCGAGGGACTGCATGTCGAGCCGGCAACCGGAAACGTACGCACGGGCAGCGGCCGCGAACATCTGCGGCGGCACGCCGGCCGGCGGAGCCGTGCCAGCCGGCAGCACGGCCTGCACGTCGTTGCGGATGTCCGGGGTTTTTGCCAGCCCCGGCTTGGCCAGGACAGTCATCGCGAGCACAGTCGTCCTAGACACGGGCACCGGGTCCTAGCTGGCCGCTCGCCCGGCAGCCGGCACCGCAGTGCCCCGTTGCTTCGCCGCCTTGACCAGCAGGCCCAGCTCGGCCACCAGGTAGTCGGCAAGCACGTCGAGGTCGGGAACGAGCTCCCGGCAGGACACCAGGCCGAAGTGCAGCCGGCCCAGGTATCCCACCAGGGTGATGTTCAGGCCTTGACCATCAGTGATCACCGAGACTGGATAGTGCGCCAGCAGCTTGGCCCCGCACAGGTATACCGGCACGTTCGGGCCCGGCACGTTCGAGATGCACAGGTTGAACGGCGGCAGCCGGTGCAGCACACCGGTGGCGAACACCACTCGCGCAGCCCGCGCGGTCAGCGCCGGCGGAGAGAAGTCGCTGACCTGGTCGACCAGACCCTGCGGGATCGCCGCCTGCTGCGCTTTGGCGATCTTCGTCGCGGAATGCACGACCGCGACCCGCTCGGCCGGGTCATCGACATTCGTGGGCAGCGCGGCCAGCATCGCCGAGACCTTATTGCCCATCGCGGCCTTGCTCAACGGATCGCGGACCGATACCGGGATCATCGCGATCAGCGGCACATCGGGCAGGGCATCGCGGTCGGCGAGCCAGCGCCTTAGCGCTCCGGCGCACATCGCCATCACCACGTCGTTGACGGACACGCCAAACGCGTTCTTGACCGCCTTGACGCTGTCCAGGTCGACGCTGCGCAGCGCAAGCCGCCGGTGCGGCGTGATCTGCCGGTTGAAAGGCGTCGCCGGCGCTCTGCCGGGCCTGGTCGGGATGACCTCTCCGTCGCCTCGGTTCAGCCCGAGCAGGCCGCCGACCAGGTTGCTGACTGTCGGGGCCAGCGTCGGCAGTACCCGCACCAGCTCGTTAGTGAAGCGCACGGTCTGCACCGGCCGCCATGCCAGCCGGGCAGCGGCCAGCGCAGCGAGCGCCGCATAGCCGGGCGGCCTGGCGGGCACGAACGGCTTCGGGGCGGGAAGCTCGCGGCCGTCCGGAGTTAGATCCAGCAGAATCGTCAGTAGCTCCGCTCCGGATGCGCCGTCGATCGCGGAGTGATGAATCTTCGTGTACACCGCGGCCCGCCTCCGGGCCAGGCCGGTGATCAGGTAGATCTCCCATAGTGGCTTGCTGCGGTCCAGCGGGCGAGCGTGCAGCCTGGAAACTTGCTCGGTGAGCTGCGCGTCTGAGCCCGGCCGGGGCAGCGCGATTTCCCTGATGTGGTACTCGATGTCGAAGTTAGGGTCGTCGACCCAGTACGGCTGGTCTAAGCCGAGCGGGACGTTCAGCAGCTTGCGGCGCAGTACCGGGACCAGCGGCAAGCGTGCCGCGAGCACCTCGGTCAGCCGGGCCAGGGTGAGCGGCGCCGGCGCACTGGCCGGATCGAGAACGCACACGCCGCCGACGTGCCCGGTCGAGTTGGCGGTCTCGAGCGCGAGGAACGCGGCATCCAGTCCGGTGAGTTGCTGCATCCTGGCTACTCCTGACGTGCGTCGCGGCCCGGGTAGAGCGATCGAAGGCGGCGGGCGGCCGGAACTCGCGCCGCTCGCTCGCTGGCACGGCGAGCCGGTCCGCGATCAGCCAGAGCGTGGCCGGGTCGACGCCGAAGCCGAGGTGCGCACAGCGCACTTCCACGTTGGTGTGCAGCGTCGTACTCCGGCTCGATGCATGCCTGCCAGGACACGATGCCGTCCCGCCGCGAGTAGACCGCCGTCGACGGGACCGAGATCGGCCGCCGCAGCTGCTCCCGGTCCTGGCACCCGCGCACTGGCGTGGATGTTTGCCCGGCGCTGGTAGGCCCGGTCGGCGTGGCTCTGCCGCGAGTCAGTCAGCGCGAACGGGCTGCCCAGCGTGATCACCTGGCGTACCTGCGGAGCCTGCTGACGGGCCAGTTCCCTGGCATAAATGCCGCCGAGGCTCCACCCGATCACCGAGACTGGACCGCCAGTCTCGGCGGCCAGTGCTGAGAGCGCGGCAGGCAGCCCGTCGAGTACCGCGGTCGTCGGCCCGACGTTGCGGCCAAGAGCCCAGCCGCGGACTTGGTAACCAAGCAACCGCAGATAGCGGCGAAGGACCGTGGTGCTCGCGTCGGAAGCCAGCAAGCCCGGGAGCACGAGAACTCCGTGACCATCACCGCGCGGTGCGATCGAGAGCCACGGTGCAACCAGCGTGAGCGTGGCGAGACCAGCCAAACCCCTGGCCGGCTCGGTGAGCAGCAGGCCTAGCGACGGACCGCCAGCCGACGTCCGTTCACCGGCCGCTTGTCGAGTTGTAGCGAGGCGCACTGGGTGCATCATTGCTCGTTCTCGTAGTGCGGACTCGGCCGAACCGGGCCTAGCCCTAGGCAACCTGCTGATACATCCTTATTATATGTCTCACTGACTGTGCCGGAAAGGCCCGATTTCTCGGTGGCGCAATGAGCTTCAACCTCGCGACAATCCTTCGGGAAACGGCGGCAGCTTCCCCCGGCGCATTTGCTTACCGCGCGGCCGGAGCGACCGGGACCTACCGAGAGCTGGACGAGCAGTCCGGCCGGTTCGCGGCGGGCCTTGCCCTGGCGGGCCTGACGCCTGGCCACGTAGTTGCCATCCAGCTGCCGAACGTGCCGGATTTCCTCACCGCGTATTTCGGCGCGCTCAAGGCCGGGATGACGGTGCTGCCGATGAACCCGCTGCTCAAGGCACCCGAGATCGAGCACCAGCTCACCGACTCTGGTGCGAGCATCATGCTCGGCATGGCCGGCCTGCACGCCGAAGCAGCCAAGGCTTGCGAGCTCACCGGCGTGCCGCTGTATCTCGCCGGGGCGCCGGCCGCTGACGATGCCGCCCGGCCGATGACCGAGTTGATGGCTACCGAGCCGCTGGCTGAGCCGGGCGGAGAGATCCGGCCTGGCGACGCCGATGACACCGCCGTGCTGATCTACACCAGTGGCACCACCGGCAGGCCGAAGGGCGCCGAGCTCACTCACTTCCTGCTGTACATGAACTGCACGGTCTCCGGTGAGCTCTTCGGCGCCCGGCCGACTGACGTCACGCTCGCCGTCCTGCCGTTCTTCCACGTGTTCGGGCTCTCATCGGTCATCAACGTGAGCGTTCGATACGGCGGCTGCCTGTCGATCGTGCCGAGATTCGACCCCGGCACTGTGCTAGGCGCGATCGAGGCAGACAAGTGCACGGTGATCGCCGGGGTGCCGACGATGCTGCACGCGCTCGCCCAGCTGGACGTCAGCAGCCGTGACCTGGCCGCACTGCGAGTCGCCGTCTCTGGTGGCGCGTCGTTGCCGGAGAACGTCATGAAGACCTTTGAGGCCAAGTACGGCATCGAGGTGCTCGAGGGCTATGGCCTGTCCGAGACCGGAAGCACTACCTCGTTCAACCGGCCAGGTGACCGGAAGCCGCTGTCGGTCGGGAAGCCGATCTGGGGCGTGCAGATGCGGGTCGGCGACGCCCGCGATCAGCCGCTGCCGCCGGGGCCCGACCAGATCGGGGAGATTCTCATCCGCGGGCACAACGTCATGACGGGCTACCGCAACCGGCCGGAGGCGACGGCCACGGCGCTGAAGGGTGGCTGGCTGCACACTGGCGACCTGGGCTACGTCGACTCCGACGGCTTCTACTTCATCGTCGACCGGACCAAGGACCTGGTCATCCGCGGCGGCTACAACGTCTACCCGCGCGAGATCGAAGAGGTCTTGTACGGCCACCCCGGAATCCGCGAAGCCGCGGTCATCGGCAAGCCCGACGAGCGGCTCGGCGAGGAGGTCGTGGCCGTGGTCGTGCTGGACGGCGGCGCGAGCCTCAGCGCGGAAGAGATCATCTCTTACTGTCGCGAGCGGCTGGCGGCGTACAAGTACCCGCGGGAGATCCGGTTCCGGTCCGACCTGCCCAAAGGGCCGTCCGGCAAGATCCTGAAGACTGAGCTCCGCGGCGCGTAGAGAACTGGACCGCTGCACGCCGATCCGATTCCGGCTTGGCGCTCGCGCTGCGTGGCTTTGCCTCCGCGCTTCATGGCTTTGGTGCGCTCGGGTGCCCGGTTAGTAACTATTTGTGCGCACCAAAGCCATGAAGAGTCGAGCTCAGTCGGGATCGCTCAGCGTGCGTAGTTGCTGGCGCCGAACCAGTCGACGAGAATCACGGTCTCGTCACCGACAACCCAGGCGTCGTGCCCTTGCGGGAGGGCGGTCACGTCGCCCTGCCGCGCATCGAACTCGCTGGCCATCGGCCATCACTACGTGCAGCGTGCCCTGGAGGTGATACTGGAAATGCGGCGCCTCGCACAGCTCGGTGCCCGCGAGCGGCTTGACGTGCTCAGACCAGCGCCAGCCCGGCTCGAGGACGAGCTGGCCGATCTCGGCATCGCCGATCCGCAGCAGTCTTAGTTCCCCTCGCTCGAACTTGCGAACCTCGTCTGGCACCGCGAATGCCTTCTGCTCGGCTTGCTTGGTCATGGCGGTTTCCTTCCTGCTCCATTCAGATGACGTGCCCGCTCAGGGCCTCGCCGCCACCATGACGCAGCGTGCTTGCACTGGGCTTGCAGTCAAATCTGGCGTAAATCCGCTGCGGCACGGTTTGATTACCGCATGAAGTCGCTAGCAGTGCGGCTGATCTCGGAATTCAGCGTCGACGGCATCGAGCCCGCGGCGCTGGGCAGCAAGAAGGCACGACTCGCCCTGCACCTGCTGGCGCTCGGCCAGGGTCGTAGCGTGTCGACAGATGTGCTGCTCGACGCCTTGTGGGGCGATGCCCGGCCAGCTCGGCCCGAGGATCAGCTAGCCGTGCTGCTGAGCCGACTGCGGTCCGTGCTCGGCCGAGATCGCATAGAGCACCGTGATGGCGGCTACCTGCTGCACTACGACTGGCTCGACGCCGCCGAACTGGCCCACCTCAGCGAGGAGATCGAGCGGCGTCGCGGCGCCGGGAACCTTATCGGTGCGGCCGCGGTCGCAAGAATCTCGCTTTCGCTGCTGCGCGGCGGCATCCCGGCGCCGCTTCCCGGCGACTGGGCGGAGCTCAGACTGGCGGAACTCGACCGGCTCGCCAGGCGCGCGCGGCTGCTGGCGGCCGCTGCCCTGCTCGAAGCAGGCGACTGGATGGCGGCATGCGATGCGTCGACCGCCGCGCTGGCACGCGACCCGTATTCCGAGGCCGCGTTGCGTATTCAGATGCGCGGCTACGCCCTAGGGGGCCAGGCCGCAGCCGCACTCGCCGCCTACGCGGACACCAGGAATCGCCTCGTTGAGGACCTGGGCACTGATCCGTCACCGGAGACTACGGCGCTCTACACCGCGATACTGCGGGGCGAAGTGCAGGCGGCCGCGGCGCGCCGGATGGTGCCGGAACCGACATGGTAGTCGGCCGTGACGACGAGCTCGCGTTGCTCGACGCAGCCGCAGCAAGGGCACGCGAAGGCGCGATCGAGCTCGTCGTCATCGACGGCGAGGCAGGCATCGGCAAAACAACTCTGCTCCGCGCCTGGGCAGCTCGCCGGGCCGTGGCGGGAGACACCGTACTCGTCGCGGCATGCGGGCCACTCGACCGCTCGATGCCACTCGACTCGCTGCTCAGCGGCCTGGCAGCGCTGCTCCGGCGGCTCGGACGTGACGTTGCTGCCGGCCTGCTCGCCGCTGACGAGCCGCTACTGGCCCCGCTACTTGGCACTGGGCACGATCCTCAGCCGCCTGCCGGTACTGGCCGACAGCATGCTCGGGCCCGCCGTTCTGTATAGCGCACTTGCCCGACTGCTTACCCGGCTCGCGGCTCGGGCTCCGCTAGTCCTGCTCATTGACGATGCTCATCTGGCTGGCCGCGCGCTGCCAGACTTCCTCCGCTTCATCCAGCGTGCGGGTCTGGCTGCCACGGTCGTCGCCGCCGTCCGTCCCGGCGAGGGCGCGGCCCTGCCTGCCGACGGGGTTATCCACCTAGACGCGCTGAGCCGGTCTGCCGCGACCGAACTCGTCGGCGCGGCCCGGGTCGACGCACTGTACGCACGGTCCAAGGGCCATCCGCTCTTCCTGACTGAGCTAGCGCAACAGGCAGCGAATGCGGAACTGCCGGCGTCGCTGGTCGAGTCGGTATCAGCGCGGTGCGACGAGCTCGGCGCGGCCGGGGCGACGCTGAGAACTGCATCAGTACTCGGATCCGAACTCGACCTCGATCTGCTGGCAGCTGTGCTCGGCCGGCCGCTCATCGACATGCTCACCGACGCGGAGCAAGCAGTCGCGAAGCACTTCCTTGTGGAGCGGGACGGAGAGCTGAAGTTCCGGCATGAACTGGTTCGCGAGGCGCTCAACGCGAGTACGACCATCGGCCGGGCCGCGCTGCTGCACCGCCAGGCAGGCAGGATCATGGCGAGCCGCCCAGCGAGTGACCCGCTGGTGGTTGCCGAGCACGCGAGGCTCGGCGGAGACATCGAACTCGCGGCCGACGCGCTCCGGGGCGCTGCCGCGCGCGCCGCGGAGCGCTTCGACCATGCTGCAGCCGAAGCTTTGCTCGACGACGCGCTGAGCCTGCGGCCCGATCCGCAGACCTGGCTGGCCCGCGCCCGGATCCGCACCCGTCGCGGGCGCTACGACGGGGCTCTGGAGGACGTCGGGAAGGCAGCCACAGCGGACCCGACCGCTCTCGAAGTCGGAGCCTGGGCATCCTATTTCGGGCGGCACTTCGCGCAGGCGGCACAGTTCGCGGCAGATGGCGCACTTGCCGCACCGGACGCGGCTACGAAAGCGCGCTGCCTCGCGGTCGGCGGCCGCACCTGGCACGCGGCCGGGGACCTAGCCCAAGCGGAAGTGCTGTTCGGGGAGGCGCTCGCGCTCGCCGAGGGAGCTGACCGGGTTACCGCGGCCGCGTGGCTCGGCGTATTGCGATCGCACCAGAGCAGGACTAGCGAAGCCCTCGCGCTGCTGCGGCCAGCCATCCGTGGCCAGCTGGGCGTGGAGCACACCTCCGCGACCCTGCACGCCTTGCTGTTCACCGGGCATGCCCAAGCCCTAGCCGGGAACGCGGCATTGGCCCTGGCGGCATTCGGCCAGTACACGGCCGAAGTGGAACGGCGGCAGGTGCCGCGGTTCGCTGGCCGGGCCGTTAACTTCAGCTGGCTGGGTGCTGCGCAATCTCGGCGCCACGCAGCATGCATTGGACCTGCATCGCGAGGCCCTCGAGGTCGGCAGGCATCATGGCACCACGGAAGTGACGATCGCCGCGCTCGAAGATCTCGCCGAGCTTCGGCTGGAGGCGAGTGACGCTGATGGCGCGGACGCGCTGCTCACCGAGGCTGCGGAGCTGCTGCCGGCCGACCTGGTATTCGGCTGGCGCCTGGAGTTCCGGCACCGGCTTCTCACCGCCAGGCTGGCCCTGCTGCGTGGCGAAGCCGAACGCGCCAAGACCGTGGCCGGCGAACTGGCCTCGGTCGCGACCGTTCTGGGCGTGCCGCGGTACGCCAGCGTTGCCAGGCTGACAACGCACCTGGCGGACCGCCAGCTGGACCTGCCCGCTGACCTGTCCGGGGTCGAGGCAGACCTCGACCTGCTGGACCGGTCAGCCGCCATTGAAGCGTGGCGCTGGACGGGTGAGATGGGCGCTGCGTTCGGTCAGGCTGGCTGGCTCGAGCGAGCGCATGATCGGGCCGGCCAGCTCGCGGCAAACGCCGGGGATTACGCCGATCAGCTACGCCGGGCTGCCGGCGCGCGGCTAGCAGGATGGCAGCAGGCTCGCCACTGCGGGTGAGCCAGCCGCTAGGACACCGCCACGTGCACGAGCATGCCGACTACCAGCGCGTTATCATCTCCGACCGCGGCTTCGGCCGCTCGCCAGAGCTGACTTCGGCGAGCGGAGTCAAGTTCGCTGACGAACGGCGCGACGTGCGCCATGCCGAGCCGCCATGCTGCCAGCTCACCGGGAGCGGACAGCCCGGTGGGTACCGCAACCGTGGCCGACTGGCAGTGACGATAACCGGCCGCCCGGGCATGCTGGCGAAACAGCCGCGCGTCCCCGAATCCCGGCTCGGTGTCCTGCTTGAACATCAGGTACCAGGGTGGCGGCCGGTAGCCGAACCCGGCCAGGACGGCGTCGACGGCTGACTTGGCCGGATGCGTCCAGCCAGGCGCGAAGGTACTGGCGGCCAGGACCCGGCCGACCCGCCGCGCCTGCGACAGGGCTGCGTCCAGGCGCGCAGTGTGGGTCAGGCTGAATCCGGCCAGGACGAGCCCGAAGCTGTCGTTGCGAAACGGCAGCGTGGCCGCGTCGGCAACCACCGGGTGCAACGCTGGCCCGCCCTCCCGCAGCAACCCGACGGCAAGATCGGCCGCCACTACCTCAGCTGCGCCAGCAGCCAGTGCAGCCCGGCCGACCACGCCTGTGCCGGCCCCGATGTCGAGCACTCGTGCCCCGGCCACGTACGGCGCGGCCTGCTCCACCAGCGACCTCGCGAGCGCCGTGTAGACCGCCTCCGGGCCATGCGGCCAGGACTGTGCGGCGGTCTCGTAAGCCGCGCGCACCTCGTTGGTCAGCTCAGCAGCGCCGCGGCGGCTACTGCCTGTGTCTCCCACCAGGCGAGCTCCTCGTCGTAACCGCCAAGCGCCTTCTCCCAGCCGAACTGGACCAGAGCACCGAGCAAGCTCAGCGCAAGCTGGCGTTCCCACCAGGGCTCGGTGTCGATGCCGCAGGCCTGCAGTGCGGCGCGGTAAGCGCTGATCGATGCTTCCTTTGATTCCGGCAGCCGGCGGCAGTTGATCGCGAGGTACCAGGCCAGGTCACTGAGCGCCGGACCGCGGCCCGGTTGCTCCCAGTCGAGCAGGACTGTCCGCCCAGCGGTATCGGTGCCCAGGTTGTCGAGTTTCCAGTTGCTGTGCACGAAAGTCTGCGGCGTAGTCAGCAACTCCTGGACCAGGGGTCCGGGATCGCGGGCCAGCGGCTCGACCACCGCGGCGGCAGCCGGCGCGACTTCCGCCAGAAGGGGCCAGCCTTTGCCGATGAGCTGGGGTACCAGATGGTCTGATCCGCGGGCCGCCTCTGCCTCTGCCGTCCATGGCGACAACTCCAGGTAACGGTGCATCATCGGCACTACGTCGACCTCAGCGCCGCAGTCCCAGAAGGCAGCGTGCAATGCAGCCATGTGCTTCAGGAACTGCCGGTGCTGGCGGACCGGGATCGGCTCGTCGCTGACCGGCACGAGCCACTCGCTGACGTCGTGCATGAGGACGGCGCAACCGCTGGACAACGGGTGCCCGGCGCTGCGCTCCGGAGCAGCCGCCACGATCGGCTGGTTGATGCAATCCGGCAGCCTGTGCAAGATGCCCCGGTCCCATAGCTCTAGCGGCGCGCCGCGCAAACTGCCCGATGCCCGCATGGTCCAGTCGCTGGCGAGCGCTAGGTGCTTGAGCACATACCGCTGACCGCCGATCTCCAGGCGCTCCAAAGTGGCGCCGGACTTGCCGGGCGCATCCGATACCGGCTCCCGCTTGGTCGCCGCGGCCAGCATTTCCGCAAGGACGTCAGGACTCATCAGCGGCCTCCATCTCGGCAAGCAGCGAGGCCGGCCAGCGACCACCGCAGAACGCCGTGTCGGCCACGATCCGATCATCGCGCACCGAGAGCACGTGCAGGTGGTGCGCCGCGTGCGGGACGCCGTTCTCGGACCAGCTGAGGGTGTATTCGACCACCTCGGTGGCGTCCTCGGAGCCGGTCGCGGCGACGCGATGCCGACGGATCTCCTCGAACCGGGCCGGGTCGGCGAACCAGCGGCTGTACTCAGCCCGGATAGCGTCCGGCCCGGTCAGCTTGATCCGCCAGTTGGGCACGGTCGCGTCCAGCGTTGCGTCAGCGCTCCACGCCTGACAGCTGCCTATCGCTGCCTTCTCTATCGCTTCCAGGAAGGTGTCGATTACCGGGGTGCCTGCCATCGTCGTCTCCTGACTCTCGGAACTGGAGACGATCGTGCCTGGCACGCCTTGCAAACGGGTTGCAGCGCTAGCCGACCCCGAGCCGGCTAGCGCTGCAACTCCCGCGCTCAGGCGGCCAGCGACGAATAGAAGCTGGCGTCGCCTTTGCGGGCCACGCTGCTGTCGTCGGCAATGCCGACCGGGACCGGGCAGGCGATCGTGATCCGGTGCATCAGCCGTGGCAGGTCGTCGTAGTCGGCCACCGCGTAATGTTGCGTGGCCCGGTTGTCCCAGATCGCGATGTCGCCAGGGCGCCAGGTCCAGCGCACCGTGTTCTCTAGCCTGGTCACGTGCCGTTGCAGCAGCTCGAACAGGTCCGCCCCGTCCGCCGTGCTCAGCCCGGTGAACGACCGGACGAAGTGACCGAGCAGCAGCGAAGGCTCACCCGTCTCGGGATGTATGCGTACCACCGGGTGCTCGGTCTCGAACTCCAGGTGCCGGAACTCGGCGCGGTACCGTTCCTCCCTGACATCCACACCGCCGATCTGCGGGCGCTGCGCCGCATAGTCGTAGCGGTTGGAATGCACTGCGCGCAGCTTGGCGGCCAGCGCCTGCAGCGCCGGGTGCAACCGGCGGTACGCCTCGACAGTGTTGGCCCAGACCGTGGTGCCACCGTAGGGCGGAAGCTTGATCGCGCGCAGCACGCTGATGGCCGGGACCCGATCCACGAACGTCACGTCGGTGTGCCAGCTGTTGGCCTTGCCCTGCTCGGAGTCGATGGGCAGGATCGCCTTTCCGTCACCGGTGACCGTCGGGTGCGGCTTGGTCACCTCGCCGAGCAGCCGGGCGAAAGCCAGCTGGTCGGCGTCTCTGGCGTGGTACTGATCACGCAAGAAGACGACCCGGTGCCGTAGGAGCGCCGTGCGAAGCTCGGCCAGCGCGTCCGGCTCGACATCCCCGCCGACCCGGATCCCGCCGACAATCGCGCCGATCACGCCGCCGACCTGCGTTACCTCGATGCGCTGGTAGTCCCCGCCGAGGACGGGAGTGCTGACCGTGCTGTCCAGAACCGAGCTCATGCGTCCAAGCACCTTTCGTTGCGGAGACCTGTCTCCCCAATCTGGCCGACGTGTGATATAAAAGTCAAGTATTCCGATTTATTTACTAGACTTCTCTGCCAGGGCGTAGATCGGGCCAGCCAGCTTGAGCAGCTTCGCGATGCGACCGGCGCGGATGAGCTGATCGTCACCACAATCACCCACGACCACGCGGACCGGGTGCGGTCCTATGAGTTGCTGGCGCAGGAGTGGCGCCGGCGCTGAACCGGGAACACCGAGGAAGAAGGAGGCGGCCGTGAGCGTCGCAGTCGTGGTCGGCAACCCCAAGCCGCGCTCGCGCACCTATCAGGCAGCGCATCTCGTGGCTGAGCGGCTGGCCGGACGGCCCGCGGACCTGAGCATCGACCTCACCGACCTCGGGCCGGCGCTACTCGACTGGTCCGATCCGGGCGTAGCCGACCTCGTCGCCGCGGTCCAGGCAGCCGACTTGGTCGTGGTCGCGAGCCCCACGTACAAGGCGACTTACACCGGCCTGCTGAAACTGTTCCTGGACCGGTTCGGCGCCGGCTTCGATGACCGGCACTGCCGTGCCGGTCATGCTCGGCGGCCACTGGAAGCACGCCCTGGCGCCTGAGCTACTGCTCAAGCCGGTGCTGGTCGAGATCGGCGCGACCTGCCCGACGACCGGGTTGTTCTTGCTGGACTCCGAGTTCGAGGCGAGCGACGCTCTCGATAGCTGGCTGGAACGCGCGCGGCAGCAGGTCGCTGCCACCACGAAGGGGCTGGCATGACCACTGCGCTCGGTCAGGCACAGCTCAGGCGCGTGTTCGCGGCGTTTCCCACCGGTGTCGCCGCAGTCGCTGCCGTGGTCGGCGGCGAGCCGGCCGGGCTGGCGGCTAGCTCGTTCGTCTCGGTGTCACTTGATCCGCCGCTGGTCTCGGTCTGCGTCGCGCACACCTCCACTACCTGGCCAGCGCTGCGCGGTGCCGGGCGCCTCGGCATCAGCGTGCTCGGCGACCACCAGGAGCAGGCAAGCAGGCAGCTCAGCTCCCGCGACGGCAAGCGGTTCGCAGGACTGGACTGGCGCGCGACCGCGGCCGGTGCAGTGCTGCTGAGCGAGGCGAGCGCCTGGTTCGACTGCTCGCTCGAGCAGGAGATACCGGCTGGCGATCACGACATCGTGCTGCTGCGGGTACACGATCTCGGCGCCTCCGAAGTCATGCCGCTGGTCTTCCACGGCAGTGGCTACCGGCAACTCAAGAACCGTTACCAGCAGCCGGTCCCAGGCATGAAACATTGCGGCGCGGCTGCCCTTGCCAAAGCCTGAACGGCGATTTATCACCGTTATAAGGCAGGGTAACCGCAACGGTCCGCCCGCCCTGCTCCGCGACGATAAGGAGCCAGGCATGGCAGGCGAACACGTGGCTAGGAGCGGCAACCTTGCTCGCGAAGCCATCGGCTTGCGCGAGGTCATGTTCCAGTCGATCACGTCGATGGCGCCAGCGGGCGCGGTCGCGCTGTCTATCGCGGCAGGCGCTACCTACGCCGGCGGCGCCTTGCCGCTATCGGTGCTGCTGGCACTTGTCGGCTGCCTGCTCGTAGCCAGTTCCATCGGCCAGCTGGCCAAGCACCTGCCATCGGCCGGAAGCATCTATACCTATCCGGCCGAAGCCATCCATCCGGCGCTCGGCTTCCTGGTCGGCTGGGGTTACTCGCTGGTCGAGGCGCTGATCGGCCCGATCACCATGATCCTGTTCGGCTACCTGGTGGCATCTGTGCTGCAGACCGAGGCGAACTGGCCGTTCACCACGACCTGGGTCATCTTCATGATCGCTGCCGCGCTGGTCATCGCGCTCCTCAACTACCGCGGCGTCAAGCTCAGCGCCAGGACAGGTACAGTGCTCGGCACCCTGGAAATCCTCGTCTTCCTTGCGCTGGCGATCTGGCTGATCGTGAAGGCAGGCTCCGGCAACACCGGCAACGTCTTCAGCCTGCACTTCGCGACGATCAAGGGCTATCACGGCTTCTCCGGCGTCATCGCCGGCTCGATCTACACGATCCTGGCGTTCATCGGTTTCGAGGCATCAGCGCCGCTGGCCGAGGAAGCCCGGAACCCGAGACGCACCATTCAGGTCGCGGTAGTGACGTCGTGCCTGGCGATCGGGCTGTTCTACGTGCTCACCACCTACGCTGGTGACGTCTTCTTCGGCCCCACCAAGTACGTGACCTTCGGCGCGCTCGGCGGCGGCAGTCCGTGGATCCAGCTGGCCCGCGACGTCTGGGGTGTCGGCTGGGTCATCGCTTTCCTGGCTATCGCGAACTCGACATTCGCCAACGGCAACGCCGGCACGCTGGCGACGACCAGGACCTGGTATGCCATGTCCCGGATCGGCGTGCTGCCCTCCCCGCTGGCCAGAACGCACCCGACCTGGAAGTCGCCGTCCGTCGGAGTGCTGGTCCAGCTCGTCGATCACGCTGGCAATCGGCATCCCGCTCGGCGTCCACTTCGGCCCGGTCGTGACGTTCATCTTCCTGGCCACGATCCTGACCGGTGTCATGATCGCCATCTACATGATCTTCAACCTGTCGTGCCTGGTGTTCTACGCGCGCAAGGCCCGCGGGGAGTTCAACTGGTTGCTGCATGCGGTCATCCCCGTGCTCGGCATCCTGGCATTCCTGCCCGCGTGGTTCACGGCGATGGGCATCGGCGGCTCGGTGCTTAAGTTCGTCGCGCCACTGAGCTATCCGTCCAGCGAAACCGGACTGGCGATCGGCATCTGGTACGCCATCGGCGTCGCCGTACTGATCTACTTGTACGCGCGGCATCCGTCCCGGCTGCCCGAAATGAAACGCGTCTTCGCCGATGAACCGATCAGCACTGGCGCACAGCCTGTCGCCACCGGAGAGACAGCATGACCGATGACGAAGTGACGGCCACTGAGGGCTACCTGGAAGTTCCGGGCGGCCGCGTCTGGTATCGCAGCGTCGGCTGGTGCGAGCGCGGGCGACCGCGTGCCGCTGCTCTGCCTGCACGGTGGCCCTGGCTTCACGCATTATTACCTTGAGCCGCTAGAGGCGCTAGCCGACCGGCGCCAGGTGATCTTCTACGACCAGCTGGGCTGCGGTAACTCCGACCGGCCCGACGACATCTCACTCTGGACGGTGGACCGGTTCGTCGAGGAACTCGCGGAGGTCCGCGCCGCGCTCGGGCTGGACGAGCTACACCTGTTCGGCAGTTCGTGGGGCGGCATGCTGGCCATGCAGTACACCCTCGACCGCAAGCCGGATCTGCGCAGCCTGATCCTGTGCGGCAGCCCGGCCAGCATGATCCGCTGGGTCACCGACTGCGACGAGCTGCTGGCAGCCGAGCCCGACGAGGTACGGCAGGTCATCCGGCAGCACGAGGCGGACGGCTTCACCGCTTGCCCGGAGTACCAGGCGGCCATCCTCGGCTTCTACCGAGCGCACGTCTGCCGGCTGAATCCTTGGCCGGCCGGCCTGGAGCGGTCCTTTGCGGAGGCCGGGCTACCAGGTCTACAACACAATGAACGGCCCGAGCGAGTTCACCGTCACGGGCACGCTGAAGACCTGGGACATCATGGACCGGCTCGGCGAGATTGCGGTTCCCGCGCTGCTCGTCGGCGGTCGTTACGACGAATGCACGCCGGGACACCTGACCGAGATGGCGAACCGCATTGCCGGCGCGCAGCTAGAGATCATCGAGGACGCTTCACATCTCTGCTTTGCCGAGCAACCCGCAGGTCTTCGGCAGCGCGGTCAACGCCTTCCTCGATCGCCACGATTAAGCGCCAGGTCGCGGTTAAGACTGCCAAGATACTGGTCATGACAGCTGAGCGGATCGAGGTTCAGCGGACCATTGAGAGTTCCCCGGCGGCGATCTTCGCGATCCTCCGGGATCCGCAGGGCCACGTCGCGATCGACAGTTCCGGCATGCTCCAGTCGGCAGACGGCGAGCCGGTAAGCGCCGTCGGCGACAGCTTCGTCGTGCACATGGACCGCGAGTCGCTCAACGACTATCCGGAGCTCGGACGCTACGACGTGACCGTCACCATCGCGCGTATACGAGCCTGACCGCGAGATCGCCTGGACCATACTCGGCAAGATCCGGCCGCAGATCGGGCACGTCTACGGCTACCGGCTGGAGCCGGCCGCTGACGGCACGCTGGTGACCTCCTATTACGACTGGTCGCAGATCCATCCGCAGTGGCGGGACGCTGGCATCTTTCCGGTCATCTCCGAGGCTGCGCTGCGCGCGACCCTGGGGATACTCGCCCGCACGGTCTCCCGCCAGGCGCCGCTAACCGGCAGCGACGCGTAGCCGAGACAGCGCAGATCGCGGCCGGCAGCAACTCCCCGTCCAGCGGTCCGCTCGCCAGCAGCAGCCCGGCGTGCTCTGGCAGCCGGGCCGGTTCAGCCGAGATGTTGACCATGCACCGCACGCTGGTACCGCGGTCGAAAGCCAGCACGCCCGGCGCCGAAGGCAGCCACGCCATCGGTCCGTCGCCGAGGGCTGGCTCCGACCTGCGGATTGCGAGCGCTGTCCGGTACAGCTCGAGCATCGAGCCAGGAGTGCCAGTCTCCGATTCGACGGTTAGCTCGCGCCATTCCTTAGGCTGGGGCAGCCACGGCTCGGCAGTCAGCGGCCTGCCGGTGAGAATCCGAACGGCGGCTCCAGGCCAGACCACGGCAGCGGCACCCGGGCCCCGTCGCGGCCGGGATCTGCACCGCCGGTCCGCCGCCAGATCGGATCCTGGCGCCGCTCGTCCGGGATGTCCTGCACCTCCCACAGGCCGAGCTCCTCGCCCTGGTAGACGTAGACCGAGCCGGGCAGCGCCATCGTGAGCAACGCCGCCGCCCTGGCCCTGCGGGTGCCGAGGTCCAGGTCCACCGGGAGGCTGTGGAAGTACGGGCGCCGCTGCAGGCTGAACGCAGTGTCCGGACGGCCGAGCCGCGACACAATCCGGTCCACGTCGTGATTGGACAGCACCCAGGTGGCCGGGCGCTCCGGCCGGCGCGTTCAGCGCGAGCGTGTTGTCGATGACCTCGCGCAGTTGCGCCGCATCCCACGGGCAGCTCAGGTACGGGAAGTTGAACACGGTGTGCAGCTCGCCTGGGCTGACGTAGCGGGCCAGCCTCGCGGCGTCAGGGATCCAGATCTCCCCGATCAGCACCCGGCCGGAGTACTCGTCTGCCACCGCGCGCCAGGACCGGTAGATCTCGTGTACGTCGTCGCGGTCGGAGAACGGGTGGGCCGGCCCCGGCGGCTCATCAGGGCGGACCTCCGGCAGTGCCGCGTCCTTGGTGAGCAGCGCGGCCGAGTCGATCCTGATGCCGTCCGCGCCCCGGTCGAACCAGAACCGCAGCACGTCTTCGAAGTCCGCCCGCACCTCCCGATTTGCCCAGTTGAAGTCTGGCTGCTCCGGAGCGAACAGGTGCAGGTACCACTCACCGGGCGACCCGTCCGGCTCGGTGATCCGCGTCCAGGCAGGACCGCCGAAAATGGACTGCCAGCCGTTCGGCGGAAGTTCGCCGCCGCGCCGCGGCCGGGCCGGAACCAGAACCTGTCCCGCTCGGCCGATCCCGGCGCCGCCGCGAGCGCCGCGGCGAACCACGGATGCTGGTCGGAGCCGTGGTTCGGGACAACGTCGATGATGATCCTGATGCCGACGGCGTGCGCTTCGGCAATCAGCGAGTCGGCGTCGGCGAGCGTGCCGAAGACCGGCTCGATGGCGCGGTAGTCGGAGATGTCGTAGCCGGCATCCGACATCGGCGACGGGTACCACGGGTTGAACCAGATCGCGTCGATGCCAAGCCCGGCCAGGTAGCTCAGGTGCGCCCGGACGCCGGCCAGGTCGCCGGTTCCGTCCCCGTTGCTGTCGGCGAAGCTGCGCACGTACAGCTGATAGATGGCGGCGCTGCGCCACCACTCGCCGCGCGGCGCAATCGGCCGGCCGGGACCGTGCGATCCGAGGTCTAGCACGAGAACCTGCTTTCCTGTCGCTAGTGGGCATGGCGCGGCCGACCGGACGGCTGCCGGCAGCTAAAGTACTGCCTGCCGGACGGCTCGCGATGAGGGCAGAAGTTGGGTGGTGCCGGGGGCGGGCGGTCAGCCTCTGATGCCTCCGGCGGTCAGGCCGGCCATGATGTTGCGCTGGAAGATCAGGAAGAACACGATGGTCGGGATCGCCGCCATGGCCGACGCGGCGATGATCAGGTTCTGCGGCGTGGCGCCGTAGGCTGCCTGCCAGATTCCGACGCTCAGCGACTCCCTGGTCGGGCTGTAGCCGTACTCGGCCAGGAGCGGCCAGAGGAAGTCCTTCCACACCGCGACCAGCGCGAAGATCGACACGACCCCGATGATCGGCCGCGATATCGGCAGCACGATGCGCCACAGGACCTTCAGGCGGGACGCGCCGTCGATCGAGGCGGCCTCGATGTAGTCGGTCGGGATCGAGTCAAAGAACCGCTTGAGCAGGAAGATGTTGAACGCGTTGGCAACCGACGGCAGCCAGATCGCCTCCGGGCTCCCGATCAGGTTCCAGTGAACGATGGGCAGGTCGGCGATGGTTACATAGTGCGGAATGACCAGCACCGTGCTCGGGATCATCAAGGTGGCCAGCATCAAGAAGAGAATCGCGTTCCCGAGGAAGGGCCGCAGCTTCGACAGCGCGTACGCGGCTGTCACGTCGAAGACAAGCTGGAAGGCCAGCGCTCCGAACGCGTAATACAGCGTGTTCCACAGCAGCCTGGCCATGTCCAGTCGGTCCCAGGCCTGGACGTAAGTGCTGGGGTAAATGTGATGCGGGTAGAGCGTCGGTGGCGTGGCGATCGCTTCCTGGGTGGACTTCAGGCCGTCGCTGAAAAGGAAGTACAACGGCCCGATGAAGACCAGCGTGAAGACGACGATGACCAGGGTCAGAACGACCCGGTACGCGATCTTGCCGGAGCGCTTGTTCAGTTGCGCGCTGGAGATCAGCGTCCTAGTCGTGCTGGTCTGCTGGCGGCGCCGCGCCGACCTGGCCTGGCCGCACCAGAAACCCTGACCCCGGCGGTGCTGAGTATTGCCATTTCGTCCCTCCCTCAGGCCCGGCGCTCTCTGGTGGCCAACAGGAACCCGCCCGAGAAGAGGGCGAGCACCAGCATGAGGATCACGCCTAGGGCCGACGCGGCGTTGTAGTTGCTGGAACCGCTCAGCTGGAACGCGTACTGGTACATGAGCATCACCACGGACTCGGTGTTGTCCCCGACGCCGCCGCCGCCGTTGGTCAGCACAAAGGACTCGACGAACATCTGCATCGTCGCGACGATCTGCAGCATCAGCAGCATGATCAGGATCAGCCTGGTCTGCGGGATAGTGATGTGCCTGATGCGCTTGAACAGGCCCGCACCGTCGAGTTCGGCCGCCTCATAGAGCTCGCCAGGAATGTTCTGCAGTGCGGCCAGGTAAATCAGCGTGGCGCCGCCCATGTTCATCCAGGTCGACGCGATCACAACCGAGATCATCGCGGTGCTGATGAATCCGGTGCCCGGCTGGAGGATCCATTGCGACGTCGGCAGGTGCAGCGTGCGCAAGATGTCGTCAAACAGGCCGTACTGCGGGTTGTAGAAGTAGGCGAACATCAACAGCGCCGAGGCGGGCGGCAGCATGACCGGCAGGTAGACCAGCACCCGCAGGTAGCCCCGCGCGTTCCGCAACTCATTCAGCAAGATCGCTACGCAGAACGGGACCGCGTACCCGATGACAAGTGCGAGCAGCGTGAATTCCAGCGTGTTCCGCCAGGCCAGCCAGAACGTCGGGTCGTGGATGATGCGGTCGTAGTTGACCCAGCCGGCCCAGGTGTAGCCGCCCCCGTACACCGCCTTCTGGAAGCTCAGGATCACTTCGCGGACGATCGGGTACCAGGAGAAGAACGTGAAGCAGAGGACTGCGCCGATGAGGAAGCCGTACCCTGACAGGTTCCGCCTGGCCCGCTGCCCGAACCGGCCTGCGACTGCCCGGGTCTGGGCCGCTTGCCGGGCATTCGCCTTGCGCAGCGTCGCCACATCTGCCATCGAGTCTCCTGTCGCCTCAGGACCGGTGGTGAGCGCGTGAGGGCCGGGCCCCGCAAGTCCGGCCCCCACGCTTTTCGGGGGTTACCCAATGGGCAGTTAGCGAGCTGAATCGCAGCAGCGTGTTGACGTTGGTCGCTGAAGTCTTCAGCAGTGCCTGGATGTTGACGTTCGGCTCGGTGAGCACTGCCAGCATCATCGGGTCCAGCGTCGTGTAGACAGCTTGCGCGTCGAGCGGCTCGCCGTCGCTGGCCTCGTTGGCGTTGACGTAGGGCGGGTAGTACGACTGGTTGATCGTCGTGTACTTGGCCCGCAGTGCGTGGACCTTCGCGCCGGCGGCGCCGCCGAACAGTGAAGGCTCGTCGAAGCCGACCGGCAGCCCGTCCGCTTTCTGCCTGGCGTAGTTGAACGTCAGCCCATGGCCCGGCGTCAGGTCCTCGAAGTCGATGAACTTGATGCCGGCCTTGATCTGCGCGGGCGTGTCGTACTTGGCGAAGACGTAGGCGTTGCCGCCGCCGAGCGAGGCGGCTGGCTTGCCGGTCGAGACTGGGCAGCGGGCCCATGCCGAAGTCGTTGATATTGCCCTTGTCTACGGCGACGATCAGGTTGTAGATGTCATCTGGCGCGGCGATGTACATGCCCGAGCTTGCCGGCGCCGAACTGCTGCTGCAGCGAGCCCCAGGCAAGGCCCTGCGTGGCGCTCATGGCCTTGTCGGTGAACCGCAGCGTGTGCAGAGCCGCCAGGATCGCGAGGCCGTTGGCGTTGTCGAAGTCCGCCGTCGGCGGGCCGGCGCTGGTATTGACCGTCGAGCCGCCAAGTGCGTCCATGTACGACGAGAAGTGCCAGCCGCCGTGTTGCCTGGCGCTGTAGTCGCCCCAGCCCTCGATGCCGTGCCCGAGCGCTGCGATCTTCTTGGCGTCCGTCTCCACCTGTGCCCAGGTCGTCGGCGGGTCGTTCGGGTTCAGCCCGGCCTCCTGAACAGCTTGCGGTTGTAGATCAGGCCCTGGGTGTAGTTGTTGGTCGGCAGGCCGTAGAGAGTCTTGCCGGCGGTCACGGCCTGCATCGCGCCCGGCACGATGTCCTTAGCGTCGGCACGGTGTTGGAGTTCACGTACTGAGGTGATGTCGGCGGCCTGGCCCGCGGTCAGGACCTGAGGCAGGTCCGTGAAGTCGATGTAGAAGATGTTCGGCTCGGTCCCGGCCCGGAGCTCGCGGTGAAGGACGCGGAATTTTGCACGGATAGTTGTAGACGCTCTGGATCGTGATGTTCGGGTTGGCCTTCTCGAACGTAGCGACGTCCGCAACCCATTCCTTGTGCTGCACCGGGTCTGCGCCGCGTCGGCGCGCAGTCGATGCTGACGGTCACTTTGCCGCCAGCCGACATGGTGAGGCGCTGCTGCTCGAGCAGGCCGCGGCCCCGAGCCCTAGCGCCGCCACGCGACTGACGGCAGCAATCCCGGCCGCCAGACCGCCGCTGAAGCTGTCTGCTCATCGATCAATCCTTCTTCCTTGGGCTGAACGTGGGCGGATCTTGCGCGCCCGCGGCCGCGGTGGCAGCAGGCGAGGGCTTGTCGGCCGTATCCGGTGAATGATCCCGAATCGGCCCGACATGCGCCACGCCCATGGGCGCCGTGCTGTGTTGCACTGAACATACTGAGATGAACATCTGAGAGCAAGATATCGATGAAAAGTTGCAAGGACACAACTTGATCACGAAGATCTAGGATTATGGCACTAGATGACAGACCGGAATCCGCTACTCGCGACGGCTGTCAGCTGCTGGAGCACAGCCCAAACGGCTGTCTAGCCGGACGGACGCCTGGTGTGAGTGATCCAGGTCACGCAAAATATTGCCGCGAATGTCGTATCGTTGCGGCATGACACGAACTCCTGCCCGGCGGCTCGCCGAGGTCGCCCAGAAGGTCGGGGTCAGCGAGGCCACCGTCAGCCGTGTGCTGAACGGCAAGCCCGGCGTGTCGGAAAGCACCAGGGAGGCCGTTCTCACGGCGCTGGACGTGCTCGGTTACGAGCGCCCGACTCAGCTGCGCGGCGACCGCGCCCGGCTCATCGGCCTCGTCCTGCCCGAACTGCAGAACCCGATCTTCCCCGCGCTAGCCGAGGTCATCGGCGGCGCGCTCGCACAGCGCGGGTTCACCCCGGTGCTCTGCACCCGGGCGGCCGACGACGGCGGGCGGTCTGTCCGAGGCGGACTATGTCGACATGCTGCTCGACCAGCACGCGTCAGGCGTGGTGTTCGCCGGCGGACATTTCGCCGAGCTGGCCGCGCCGCACGATCACTACCGCCTGTTGCACAGCCGGGGCATCCCGGTCGTACTGATCAACGCGGCTATCGACAATCTCGAGTTCCCGTGCGTTTCGACCGATGACGCGATCGCGGCCGGGCAGGCGTTCCGGCACCTGGCGTCACTCGGGCACGAGCGGATCGGCTTGGTATGTCGGGCCGGAAGATCACATGCCGTCGCGACGGAAGCTCAGCGCATTCGCCGAGCACGTCGAGCGGGCCGGCTTCGCCGTCGCGCCGGTGGAGCACGCGCTGTTCTCCCTGGAGGGCGGCCAAGCGGCAACGACCCGGATGCTCGGCGGGCGTGACCGGCATCATCTGCGCCAGCGACGTGCTGGCGCTCGGTGCGATCCGCGCGGTGCGCCGGTCAGGGCTGTCGGTGCCCGGCGACGTCTCGGTAGTCGGATATGACGACTCGGCCTGGCTCAACTCCACCGACCCGCCGCTGACCACCGTCCGCCAGCCAATCGAGGCGATGGGCAAGGCGGCCGTCGCCCTGCTCGTCAACCAGATGGAGAGCGTCTCGGTCTATCCCGAGGAGTTGCTGTTCGAGCCCGAGCTTGTGGTGCGCGTTCCACTGGCCCGGCACGCGGCGCACGCCGAGCCCGCTCGGTGGGCGTCGCGGTCGCAGCGAGCTGACAGCGACGCCGGGCTAACCGTCGCCGGGGTACTTGCCGGGACCTGTCGGGTGGTTGCCTACTGGCCTAGCTCGGTGGCGAGGAACTGCTGCCAGGTTTTCGAGCCGGCAGTGTGTCCTGGCGGAGGCAGCAGGGCGCCATTGCGCAGTGCCCGGGTGCCCGGTATCCGTACCGGCAACACCAATCGGCGACGATTGCTGGCCTTCAGGTAATCCCGGAGCAGGTCCGTCCAGTTGCTTACCTGTGGTCCGGCCATGTCCGGCGCGCGCCCGACGGGCTCACTCAGAGCCAGCTCGACAAGTCGTCCGGCCAGGTCACGTGGATCAACCGGCTGGACGGTGAAGCCCGCTGGCACTGGCGCCCGGGGGACCGGCAGAGCCTCGCACGTTGGTCAGGCAATAGTCGTAGAACTGTGTGACTCGCAGGATCGTCCATGGCAGGCCGGACTCGGCCACGATCTGCTCGGCCTGGAGCTTGGTCTTCGGGTATCCCCAGGAGGCGATGTGCTCGATTCCGACGATCGACACGTACGCCAGATGGGCAGAACCTGCCGAAGACGCGGCTTGCACGAGGTTTCGAGTTACCTCGGCGTCGCCCTTCGGACTGGTCGCGCAGTGGATGATCGCGCTCACCCCGGCTACCGCTGTCTGGATGCCAGGCCGGTCCGGAGGTCTGCGGTGAAAAACGTAACGTCTATCGGGGCGGGCATCTCATGGCGGGCGAGAATTCAGGGACCCGACGGGACCGGGCGGCTCTCCGGCATCCGGAGGGCCGCCCGGCCACTGGGACACGTTTGCTCAGCCGGGGGTCACGTTCCAGCCGGGGCCGATGAACACCATGCCCTGTGGCCCGAACACCGGTCCGCCGACAGGCACCAGCTTGATGTGCCCGGTCCACGGGTTGAGCTGGCCGAGATAGTTCTGCGGGAAGCCGGGCGCCGGGCAGGTAGCCGGGGCGTTGCCGGCATCGCACGGCGTCACGGCGACAAACACAGTGCCCGGTCGGAACGGGCCAGTGATGACGTCAATGGTGCCGCCGCCAGTGTTCGCGACGTAGAGCTTGCCGTGCGGGCTGCGTGCCCATGCGGTGTCGTCCACCGACTGCGACAAGCTCAGTACCGCAAGGTGGCTACCCAGCTTGCCCTTGCGCAGGACGAAGATCTGCTCCTTGTCGCCCTGGCTGGTCAGCATGAAGTCGCCTGCGAACCGGCGGGCCGAAGCTGGCACGATCTCGTTCGAGTCCGGGTCGGTGAGTGCAAGCTTGACAGGCTTGCCCAGATCGGGCCAACGTTGGCGACAGCCGCCGTCGCCTCGTCGTAGAACAGCGGCGTGACGTGCGCCACGTGCTTGACCGAGTTGAAGGCGACCGAATAGACCGCCGGATAATTGGGCTGTGGCGCCGGGTTGCCGGCGGTGCCCGGGGCTGATGCACTGATCAGGACTAGGCCACCGTAGACCGAGATGGCGTCGGTCCCGCCATTGTGCGGCAGCGGGTTGCGGTTGTAGCGGTAGTGCGTGATCTGCGCTCCCTTAGGAGCGCCCGGCCGGATCGTGTAGATGCTGGAGTTGGCATCCTCGTTGACCGTGGCGATGAGCACGCCGAGCTGGCTGTCGGCGGTGATGCCGTCGCATTTGCCGTGCAGATCCCACTGGTGGATGACGCGGCCGCTGGGCGTGAACTCCACCACGGTGCTGTCGGTGTTGCCGTCCGCGGTACTCGGCTGGCCCTGCGGCCCCACCCCGTTCTGGAACGCAGTGAAGATATGGTTGCCGAGCACGGTGATGTCGTCAGGCTTGGTCAGCGGTTCGGTCATCCGGGTTGACGGGCCGGCCGGCACGAACGTGTGCGAGAGCTTCGCTCCGTTGATGACCACCTTGGCCCGGAACGACGATGGGTGCCCGGTCGGCGCATGGCCAGAACCGGAGGCAGGTGTGGCCAAGGCTGGCCCGGCGAGTGCCAGGCTCGCGAGCGCCACCGAGATGGCGGCAGCGAACTTGGCAGTGCGCGTAGCTGTAGGGAGCAAGGCGCCTTCTTTCCTGGATAACGGGGTTCCCTGATTGCTGATGAACCAGGGACGAGACTCGTTCTACGCGGGCCGGATGAAGCTCCGGCGAACCACAGCGAGCACCCAGGTGAACGGAACTTCCGCAGGTCGCAAAGTCGGCTGGCGACCAGGACTCGTTTAAGGCAAGGCGCGCCGCTAGGACAGGACGCGACGCCGGAAGTTGCGTAGCCCGATGGTCAGGAAGACAACGCCGAACGCCGCGACCACTGGGTAGACGACGTACAGATGCATGTGCGGCGCCGTGGTGAACGCGGCCCGCATGCCCTCGTTGACGTAGATCAGCGGGTTGATCAGCACGATCGTCTGCAGCCAGTGCCAGCCGCCGACGGTGACCGGAGCCAGCTTGGTCCAGGAGTAATACGTGCCGCCGAGGAACGTGATCGGCAGGATGATGAAGCCGAACATCAGGCCGATGTTCCGCGGCTCGAAGCTGGTGCCGAGCACCAGGCCTAGGCCGGCCATCGCGATGCAGGCGAGCGGCACGAAGGTCAGGATCAGCAGCCAGTGCAAAGTCAGGTGGGCTTCGACGCCGGGCGCGTGTACCACGGACGCGATCGGCAGCACGATGATCGCCGAGAGCACGCCCTGCGCCGCGCCGGACAGCACTTTCGCGACCGCGACCAGCCAGATCGGACACGGCGCCTGGACCCGGTCCTCGATCTCCCTGGTGAACCCGAACTCCTGCGCCATCGCCAGCGCAATCGATTGAACACCCTGGAACATCACCGAGATGCCGACGACTCCAGGCACCAGGATGGTCGCGAACGCCGACTCTTCGATGGCGCCATGGCCGCCGATCCCCTGGCCGATCTTCGGGAAGACATACAAGAACACGAAACACAGCAGGAACGGCTGAATAATCGTCCGCAGCACGAACTCCCAGAGATGCTTGCGCAGTACAACCAGGTCTCGCAGCATCAGTGCGCCGAGCGCGGTCCAGCTAGCGGCGGCAACCGAGCGGGTCGGCCCGCCGCCGATCGCCGGAGCTTGCGGGGCCTGCTGCTGGGTTACGGACGTGGCCATCAGTCCCTCAGTTCCTTGCCGGTCAAGTTGATGAACACCGTCTCCAGGCTGGGCTCGGTAACGGCTAGGTCGACCAGGTCATAGCCACCACGCTCGGCGGCAAGCACGATGCGCGGTATCAGTCGGTCCCGGCCCTTGACGTGAAGTTCCAGGCCCCCCTCGACGAGACGGCGTCCGAGTGACGCCGGCGACATCCGCGGCCAGCAACTCGGCGAGCCGTCCGGCGTCACCGGCCGTCTTGACGGTGACGACGTTGTCAGCGCCGATGCTCTGCTTGAGTGCGGCCGGAGTGTCCAGGGCGAGGATCTTGCCGTGATCCATGATCGCCACGCGGTCGCAGAGCTGATCGGCCTCCTCCATGTAGTGCGTGGTGAGCAGGATGGTCTGACCAGCCCGGTGCAATTCCCCGAGCAGATCCCACAGCGCCAGCCTGCTCTGCGGGTCCAGGCCCGCGGTCGGCTCGTCCAGGAACAGCACCGAAGGGCGGTGGAAGATCGCGCGCGCCACCATCAGCCGTTGCGCCATGCCGCCGGACAGGGCGTAAACCGACGCCTTGGCCCACCGGGACAGCTGGAACTGCTCCAATAGCTCGTCGGATAGCCGGCGGGACTCCCGTGCGCCGATGCCGAACAGCCGCCCGTGAAAGTACAGGTTCTCCCAGACGGTGAGCTGCCGGTCCAGCGTGTTCTGCTGCGACACGATCCCGCTGAGCTGCTTGGCCAGCGCCGGGTGGGCGGCCACGTCGATGCCCGCCAGCAGCGCTGTGCCGGAGGTCGGCACCACCCTGGTCGTGAGCATCCCCGCGGTCGTCGTCTTCCCCGCCCCGTTCGGTCCGAGCAGGCCGAAGATCTCGCCGGTCCGGACGTCCAGGTTCAGCTTGTCGACGGCGGCGAAGTCCGCGCCGGCGTACACCTTGGTCAGGTCCTCGGTGTGAATTACGGCGGCCGGGTCGCCGCTGGCGCGGCTGGTCGCGCTCGTTTGCGCGGGTGCAGTGCTGATAGCCGACCTTCCTTCGTTGCGGGAATGGGTAATGAGCACCCCATGGCACGGTCAACCAGCTGGCTGACTTAGCCGGTCATGCCGCATCCCGGATATTCTCGGCCCCATGCTCACTCGCGCACTGTCCCTGGTGCATGTCGATTTTGCCCCTCGGCACCGCCAGCCTAGCTGGCTGCGCGTGCTGGTCGCCTCGGTAGCCGCCATCGGCGGCTCGCTCGCGGCCGACGCGTCTGCTGGTCGTCATTGGCCAGGCAGTATTCCCGTCGACCAAGGGTTACGTGCACTTTCAGTTCCCCGACTACGCCAAGCTCACGGTGATCGGCGTCATCATCGCCTGCATCGGCTGGCCGATCGTGACCAGAGTCAGTTCGCGGCCACGCTGGCTGTTTCTGATGTCGGCCATCTCGGTCACCTCGTTCTGTGGCTGCCTGACCTGTACATCTTGCATGGCGGGGCGCCCGCGAGCGCAGTGGCCGTGCTGATGGTCATGCACGTCGCCATCGCTGCCGTGACCTACAACTGCCTGGTCAGGATCGCCCCGATCGGGGCCGCTGCTGGCCCGCCGCGGCCGGGATCGCCCGTCGGGGCGAGGCAGCCCGGGCGTCACGCCAGTACGCGAGCCAGCTAACGCTGAGGATATGGCGCCACTTCGGCGACAGAATTTACGTGATAGCGCGGTGACCTCCAGGCTGCCGCTGCCGGCGTTGCTCTCGCAGGCCCTCGTCGCGTTCACGATCGAGTTCGACAACGCAGCCGAGCAGCAGATCCAGCACTACACCACCCGCCACGGCGGCTCCCGGCGCGATGTCTGGCTGGTCTCGATGGCGATGTGGCTGAACTGCATGCGCTACGTCGGCACCGATCCGGTCAAGGTAGCCGACATCGCCAGCCTGGCCCGCTGCGGAACGAACCTCGACGGCATGCGCCGATGGGGCTACCTCACGCTCGAGCCCGACCGCGCGGATAGCCGGCCCAAGCCGCCCGACCGCGGACCTGCTGGCTCGCGCGACCGCGCGCGGCATGCGGGCGCGCGAGGTCTGGGAGCCGCTCACCGGCGTCATCGAGCAACGCTGGCGAGACCGATTCGGGGCCGACCAGATCGGGAACCTGACCGCGACGCTGCAGGCCATGGCCGATCAACTAGGCGGATGGCTGCCGGACTGCCTGCCGATCCTCGGCTTCGGTCTGATGAGCATCGACAGGACCCCGCAGGCGGACCGCTATCTGGCGGCCAAGCCGGCGGCTAGCGGCCGCCCCGACGATGACCTCGCCCGCCAGCTCGGACCAAGCTCGCGACAATCAGCCTGCACCGCCGCTTCCGTGGCTGCTCGCCCGGGTTCTGCTCGCCTTCGCCATCGAGTTCGAGCACGAGACAAAGCTGTCGCTGGCCATTTCGGCCGACCTGCTGCGACTCCTCGATGAGGGCGGCACCCGGGTCCGCGACTTGCCGGTGCTCGGCGGCGTGTCGACCGAGAGCCTCGCGATGGCCACCGGATTCACCGGCGCCCGCCAGCTCACCGTCATCGAGCCCGACCCAGCCGGCCGCAAGTGGAAGGTTGTCAGGCTCACCCCGGACGGTGTCGCGGCCCGGCAGGCTTACCTGGATCTCACCGGCCAGATCGAGCAGCGCTGGCAAGCCCGGTTCCCAGCTGGCGCTATCGCCGCGCTGCGGCTGGCGCTGGAGCAACTGGCCGGCCCGGGCGGACCGGACTCGCCGCTGTTCACCTGCCTGGAGCCCGACCCGTCCGGGTGGCGGGCCGCCGTGCGCAAGCCGGAGACGTTGCCGCACTACCCCATGGTCCTGCATCGCGGCGGGTACCCAGACGGCAGCTAAATGCAAAGGCTCACGAACTCATGATCGCGAAAACTTTTGGGCCTGTCAGGCACATTTGTTTACGTGATCATGGCCGGGTCGGGTGGCCGGGGCGGACAGAGCCGGGGCGGACACAGCCGGGGCGGACAGAGCCGGGGTGCACACGGGCAGCGGCGGGAACCTGAGCTCGACCTGCAGGCCGCCGTCAGGCCGGGCGCGGGCTTGCAGGTCGGCGCCGTGGGCGGCAGCGATCGCACTGACGATTGACAGGCCCAGTCCTTGACCGTCCCGGCTTGACAGCGCCGGGCTGCGGCCGCCGCCGAGCCGCTGGAACGGCGCGAACAGCCTGGCCACCTCACCCGGTGGCACCACCGGGCCGGAGTTTGCCACGGTCAGCACTGCCTGCCCGCGCTCGGCGCCGACTCGAAGGCTGATCCAGCCGCCCGGCAGGTTATGACGTACTGCGTTGTCCACCAGATTGGCGACAAGACGCTCGGCCAGCCGCGTGTCGCCGAGCAGCACGGCCGTCGCGCCAGCCGTGATCATCGCGCCCGCCCGGCGCCCTCCCTGCGTCAGCGACACTGCAGCTGACCTGCACGTTCGCCGCAGCCGCTTCGGCCTCCCGGCCGCGCAGCACGTCGGCCGCGATGGCGACTAGGTCGACCGGCTCCCACCGGTCCAGGCCGCGCTGGCTGCGCGCAAGGGTGAGCAGCGACTCGATCAGGCGTTCCTGTTGCTCACCGGCCACGAGCACCCGCTCGCAGGCCGTGCGCAGCCCCGCCACGCTCGGCTGTGGCTCCGCGAGCGCGACCTCGACCAGCGTGCGCTGCCGGGCTAGCGGCGTTCGCAGCTCATGCGAGGCATTGGCGACGAACTGCCGCTGCGCGTCGAACGACGCCTCCAGCCGGGAGAGCAGCCCGTCCACAGTGTCGGCGAGCTCCTTGAGCTCATCGCGAGGCCCGGGCAGCGCGAGCCGCTGGTGCAGATTGCTTGCCGAGATGTTCTTCGCGGCCCAGGTGATCGTCCGCAACGGCCGCAGCACCCGGCCAGACATCAGCCACCCGAGGCCGACCGCCACCACCGTCATGGCGGCCAGCGCTATGCCCGAGCCGATCAGTGTTGCGTTGATGTAGCCGATCCGCTGCGCCGCGATCTGAGCGCGGAAGTATGTGACGCACTGGCCGAGTTGCTGCGGGCCGGGCAACGGTGTCGCGCCGGCGCTCGTGCAGGAGCTGGCCGCCCGAGAGTCACACCGGGCAGGGCGGCCGGGCCACCGGCCGCTTGCTGACGGCTGAGAACAACGGGCTGCGACGCGTGGTGCACCACAAGCACATCGGTGATCGTCAGCAGGCCTGCTCCGGACAGCACGAACAGGCCCACGTAGACAGCGGTGAGACGCAGCCGCACGGAATGGCGGTTCGCGCCGGGCCGGCCGCTGCCCGCGCCAGGCCGCTGCACCGCGCCAGACTGCTCCGCCGCGCCAGGCCAACGCTTCACCGCAAGCTGCCTTTCACACCAGCACCCAGGCGATCTCACGATCAGACGGCATCCGGTAGCCGGCCTGCGCCACCGTCTCGATCACGGGCGGGTCGCCGAGCTTGCGGCGCAGCCGGCTCATCGTGACCTTCACTGCCGAGCTGAACGGGTCGGCCATCTCGTCCCAGACCCGCTCCAGCAACTCCTCGGCCGACACCACCCGCCCCTCGGCAGCCAGCAGCAGCTCAAGCACGCCGAACTCCTTTGGCCCGAGGTCGAGCGGTTCTCCCGCCCGCAGCGCGATCCGGCGCGCCGGGTCGAGCAGCACGTCTCCGCTCGCCAGCACCGGAGGCAGGGCCGGCTGCGCTCGCCGCAGCAGCGCCCGGATCCGGGCGACCAGTTCAGCGAACGCGAACGGCTTGGGCAGGTAGTCGTCCGCGCCGAGACCCAGCCCGTCGACCCGATCCTCGATCGTCGCCGCCGCGGTCAGCATCAGCACCCGGCTGCGGCAGCCCGTGGCTAGCAACTCAGCGCAAATGTCGTCGCCATGCCGGCCGGGCAGGTCCCGGTCCAGCACGATCACGTCGTATCCGGTAAACAACGCGCGCTCCAGCGCGGTCACTCCGTCGTACGCTACGTCCACCGCCATCTGCTCGCGGCGCAGCCCGACGCCGATCGCGTCGGCCAGCTCGGCATCGTCCTCGATCACCAGCACTCGCACCGCCGCACCTCCCCGTCAGCCGTCCACTCGGCCAACGGATAGCAGCGGCCGCCGCAGGCTGGCTTAGGGCTGACTGGCAGGATCCTGCAGGCTGACCAGTCGCGCCACGCCGCCCGACACGACGATCTGCGCGACGACGTTGTCACCCACCCGGACGCCGGCCAGCCCGCGCACCGAGCCAGTGAACCTGGTCGCACTCGTCACCCCCGCCGTTACCGCCCGGCCAGGACCCCGACCGTGACCGAGGACCGGCTGACGTCGACCACCGGGCCGAGCACCATCATGCTCGTCAGTGCGCTGCCACCCGGCGCCGATGTCGACGGGGCGGACGCTGAGGGGCCCGATACTGGCGGGGCCGGGCTCGCGGTCGCGGACTTGAAGATCGCCACGGCGCCGGCTCCGAGCCCGAGCGCGACGACCGCGGTGACGGCGAGTCCCGCGATCCTGCGCCCGCGCCGGCGAGCGTCACCGGCCAAACCGCTCGTTCCCGCTCCGACCTGCATGGAGGAAACGTGGTTAGCCAGCGGCCAGTCACTGTCGTCAGGCCAGTCCGGCCAGTCCGGCCAGTCCGGGCCGGCACTGTCGTCTCGCCGCAGCTCGCTCATCCTGTCATCGCTCCAGGCGCGCGCAGCGCGAGCCTGCCCTTGCTCATCACCGCGATCCGGTTGGCTCGCCGCGCTACGACCGTCTCGTGCGTGACGAGCACCATCGTCAGGCCGCGCTCCCGCCACAGCTTCTCCAGCAGCGCGATGATGTCTTCGCGAGTGTCCTCGTCGAGGTTCCCGGTGGGCTCGTCCGCCAGCAGCACCTTCGGCTCCTTCACGAGGGCGCGGGCAATCGCCACCCGCTGCTGCTGCCCGCCCGACAGCTCAGACGGCAAGTGCCTGGACCGGTCGGACAAGCTGACGCTGTCCAGTGCCTCGGCGGTGCGCCGGCGCCGTTCCGCCCAGCCGACGCCGAGCGGGATCAGGGCCGCTTCCACATTGTCGGCAGCAGTAAGCGTCTGCATGAGGTTGAACGTCTGGAACACGAACCCGATAGAGGTAGCTCGCAGCCGAGTTACCTGCTTCTCAGGCATCTGGCCGAGGTCCTGGCCGTCCAGCTCGATGGTGCCGGACGTGGGATGGTCCAGCCCGCCCAGCAACTGCAGCAGGGTGGTCTTGCCGTGCCCGGTACGGCCCTGGATGGCCAGCCAGTCGCCGTCCGGGATCTCCAGGTCGAGGTCTCGTACGGCGGGAACAGTATCCCGGCCCTTCTGGTACAACCGGGTGACGTTGGTGAGCTTGTACATCGGGGTTCCTTTCAGTGTTGGCCAGGGGGACGACCCCTGATCCCCCGCTTAGTCGACCCGGGCCAGTGCATCCGCAGGCCTCAGCTGGGAGATCCGCCAGCTGCCCAGACCGCCAGCCAGGAGGCCGCCGGCGACGGCGAGCAGTACCGCGAGGCCGATCGCCGCGATCGTGACCGACGCCGACCAGTGCACCGGGATGCTCTGCGTGGTCGGCCCCAGCGCGCCGCCTGGCCCGACCGTTACCGGACCGCCGCCGACGCTGCCGACCGACGTATGGGACTGGGCGAACTGCTGGCCGGCGGACGTCGGGATGATCGCGGTCAGCTTCGGCGCGACCGCGTCGACGATCGCCACGCCGGCGAAGCCGAGACCGATCCCGGCCACTCCGCCGATGAGGCCGGTCGCCATCGACTCGCCCGTGACCTGGCCGATGATCCGTCTGCTGCGCCAGCCGATGGCCTTCAGCGTGCCGAACTCGCGGGCTCGCCGCGATACCGCAGACATCGTCAGCAGCCCGGCGACCGCGAAGGCCGCGATTAGCACCAGGATGGACAGCCACGTGCCGAGGTCGCCCGCTAGCTTCGCGGCGCTGCCCAGCGAACCATTGATCTCGCTGGCCAGGCTGGATGCAGTGGTCACAGTCGCGTGCGGCAGCAGCGCCTTGATTTCCTTTTGCACTGCCGAGATGTCCGCGGTGCTCGCGGCGGTGACGTAGATCGTGTTGACGTAGCCCTTGAGGTTCGAACCACCAGGCCCTAGGGTCCCCAGCGCCTGGGCGCGAGCCAGCGGGATGTACACCTCCGGCGGGCTCGAACCCTCTGCTTGCGTGACGATGCCGATGACCGTGAACTTAACCTTCGCGACCGTGACGTCCGAGCCGACCTTGAGGCCGCTGGCTTTCGCGTAGCCGGCATCGACCATCGCGACGTCTGACTGGGCGTCGGAGGCGCGGAATGTACGGCCTGAGCTCAGCGCGGTATTGCTCAGCGGGCCGAGGTTGTCGTGCGCTAGGTCGACGCCCGCCACCGAAAACTGTGCTGGCGGGCTGGCGCTGGTTGAGCTGATCGAGATGTGGTTGTCGGTCAGGCTGAGCCCGCCGGCCGCGGCCGTGACATGTGCCAGCTTCTCGATCTTGGCGATGTCCGAGTAGCTGACCGGGCCGTTGCTGCCAATGGACGTGAGGTTGTCGATCGTCTGCGCGCCGGACTTGCAGACGCCGTTGACACAGACCGTGGGCTTCTGGCCCGGTCCCCCGCCCTGGATGCCGAGGGAGAACTGATGACGGCCCGGAAGCCCCGAGCCTGCCTTCGGGGACTGCGTGACGGTGATGTCGGTGCCCACTCCATAGAGCGAGTGCAGCACGCTGGCCTGGGCATTCTTAACGCCGGCTGCGGCCGCCGACACGGTAATCACCAGGCCGATGCCGAGTGCCAGGCCCAGCGCGATGACGGTGGCCTGCCGGGCTCGACGCCCCAACTCGCGGCCCAGGTATCTGAGGAAGAAGGACCGGCCCCCGCCGTGCGGCGACCGGCTCCCGGCCGGCCCGGCGTGAACCTCGATGTCAGCGGACACGTGCGTGCTCCTTCGGTCGATTCAGCCAAGACTTAGCTGGCGACCGGTTGCACGGCGGTTACGTGCAAAGCCTTTGTTCTGCAATCGCGCCGACGTACCATGCCAGTAATGGCGGAATGGTGGTCAATCGAGGTCCTGCACGGAGAGTTCTCGGCTTTCCAGTGGCAGCAGGCGCACGACTCCGAGCTCATCGAGGCGGCGCTGACCAACGGCGCACTGGACGGGACATGGCACGCCGACCGCTGGGGCGTGGCGTTCGAGGTGTGCTTCAACACCGCCGAAGAATGGGAAGCGTTCCGGGATCTGCCGGTCGTGCGCGCGGCCCTGGATGCAGTCCCGGATCCGGTCAACGGTTTGCTGATCTACCGTGGCCGCGGCGGAACCTCAGCAGCCGGCCAGCCGCGCCGCCCGCGACCGGCGCCTAGCGCCAGCGCGATGGCGCTGCCCGTTCCGGAGGACGAGCCGTACCTCGACCTGACGAGCGCTTCGCCTGTCCAGGCCGAGGCACTGGCACTCACGCTTCGTTAGCCGGCTCGGAGCCGGGAATACAACGTCTGTTTCGTACCTGCTCGCTGAGGTCTATGCTGCCGATCAGGTGAGCCGGGAAGCCTGGTCGGCGCGATGTGACAACTGTCCGATTCGTCCGCTAGGAGCGCCATGACCGCCTCGACCTCACCTTCAGCGACTGCCAGCACTGCTACGGCCGTCTCGCAACCCCCGCCCGTGAGCCTCTGGGGCAGATCGACTCCGCCCAGCTGGCCGTGGCGGCGTGGCGGGCTGCTGCTGGCCGGGGCCGCGCAGCTCATCACTATTGCTTCGCTGGTAAGAAGCATCGACCCGCTGCCGGTCAGCTGGTGGGCGCTGCTGCTCGCGATCGCTCCCGTACCGCTGGCCGCGCTCGCGGCGTTCGGACCCAAATCAGTCCGGATGCCTGCTGCCTGGGCCGCCGTGGCCGTGATGCTCGCCGGACTCATCGGAGGCATCCTACATCTGGGCTTGTTCTTCGCTCCCGCCCTCATCGTCCTGGTGGTCGGGGCGCTGAAGCTCAGCCGGGAATCGGCAGTACCTGAGTCCTGAGCGTTCGCCGCTCCGTCACCAGCACATGACCATTGGCCAGCGGTGTCCAGCCGGGCTGCGGCCAGTTTGAGCTCGCCACAACCACAGCGCTGTCAGTCGCGTGGTAGGCCAGGTCGAAGTAGGCCGCGATCTCGTCGTCGTCGTAACCGCGCGCACGCAGCTTGGCTTCCGGCGCGCGGTCGCGGTGGTGCCAGCTGATCGCGTAAAGCTTGTCAGGGGACAGCAGGATCGCGTTCAGGCTGTTCGGCTCGAACCTGGCGTCGATGTCGGCGACCGCGTCGGCGATCGCGGCAACCATGTCTCCGCCATGGCTGGCAAGTCGCGACATGATGAGCAGGAAGTACCGCTCGCTGTCGGTCGTCCCTGCTAGCTGGCTCTCCCACTGCGGCGGCAGCATCTGGGGCAGCCGGTCTTGCGGATGGATAGCGCCGTTGTGCGCGAAGACGTACTCGCCGTACCGGAACGGGTGGCTGTTCTGCTCGTTCACGCCAAGGCCGGGGGTTGCCCAGCGCAGGTGCACCAGCCCGAGATCGGACAGCGGTTCACGGGCCAGCTTGTCGTACTCTGGCTCGCTGTCTGCGCGGATCGGCGACTTGCGGATGATCTGCTCGGTTCCCTCGTACCAGGCCATCCCCCAGCCGTCGCCGTGGAGCGCACACAGTCCGGTGAAGTCGCGGAGACCATCGGCGCCGATCAGGTCTTCCAGCGACGCCTCACCAGCCGAGCAGTAGGCAAGCAGCCGGCACATGCAACCTCGTTTCCTAGAGAAATTTGCCCATTCCGCCGGCGATGTCGATGGATGCGCCGGCAATGTAGCTAGCCCGGTCACTGGCCAGGAATGCCACCAGACCCGCGACCTCCTCAGGCCGCCCGAACCGGCCAAGCGGGACCTCGGCTGCGGCCAGCTGCCCGAAGAATTGCTCGGCCGGCATATCGGGCGCCCGGCGGCGGTGGATGTTCTGCCACTGCGGGGTCTCGACCAGGCCGATGTTGACGCTGTTGACCAGTATTCCCTCCCGGCCCAGCTCGATCGATAGCGCCTTCGACAGGCTGAGGCAGGACGCCCTGTTCACTGACGAGGCGAGGAACGCGGGATCGGGGTAGCGGGCGTATACGGCGTTGATGTTGATGACCCGCGGCGCCGGGCTCTGCCGCAGCAGCGGCAGCGCTGCCCTCGTGCACCGGATCTGTGAAAACAGCTTGACCTCGATGTCGGCATGCCAGTCGTCATCGGTCAGCGTGCCGAACTGGCCCGGCCTTGCGCCGCCAGCGTTGTTGACGAGGATGTCGAGCCCGCCGAGTGCCGCGGTCGCGTCCTCGATGAAGCTGACAATCTGGTCCGGGTCCGTCACATCGCACGGCAGGGCGTGCACTGTGCCAGCTCCGCCGACTCCAGCACTGGCGGCTGCGATCTTCGTCAGCTCCGCGGCCGTCTCTTCCAGCTCTCCGGCATGCCTTGAGCAGATAACCACCGATGCGCCCTCGGCCATCAGGTCGGCTGTGATGGCTTTGCCGAGACCCTTCGACCCGCCGGTGACGATCGCCTTGCGGCCGGCCAGCCCGAGGTCCATCTAGGCGTCGCTTCCAGTGCTTTCGTCGGCCTGGTCGGCTTGCGCGGCCGCGAGCTTGAGCAGGCTCACCCGCGGCGGGGCGAACACGTCGATCTCCAGGCAGTGGCTGTCGGTAGTCCACGCACCGTGCGGCACCCAGGCAGGCACTATCGCGACATCCCCCGAGCGCATCACTCGGACGTCGCCGTCCAGGTCGAAGGTGAACTCACCGTCGAGCACGATGACGATCTGCTCCTCCTCGTGCACGTGCCGCGGCGCTTCTGCGCCCGGCTCGAACCTGACGAAGTTCGTCATCACCCGGTGGCCCATCACCGGCCGGAACCCGAGACCGGGCACGAACTCGACCGGGCTGATCGCGTCGACGTTGACGTACCGGCCAGGACCTTCCGGCTCGCCTTGCGCCTCCAAGGTGAAGTGACTCTTGGCGTCGCCCAGGGATTCGTCGCTCACCGTTCCTCCAACGCGGTTCTGACGACATCGCCGATCCGGCGGATGCCCTCGTCGATCAGTTCGTCAGCGGCCCTGCTGTACGACAGGCGCATCTGCGGCGCGCCCTCGTCGCCAGGGTAGAAGGGCCGTCCCGGTACGTAGGCGACCTTCTGTTCCCGCGCCGCTGCTGACAGCGCCACAGTATCGACACCGTCTGGCGCGGTGACCCAGATGTAGAAGCCGCCCCGTGGTGTCGTCCACGTTGTGCCCGCTGGCATGTGCGCGGTCAGCGCCGCGCTCATCAGCGCAGCGCGGCGCGCGTACAACGCGCGCGAGTCGACGATCTGGCGCTCCATGTGCCCGCTGCGGCCGTATTCCTCGAGCATCCGCTGGCCGAGAGCACCTGAGCACTGATCGGAATTCTGCTTGGCTACCACCAGCCGGCTGACGATCTCGGCTGGCCCGGCGGCCCAGCCCATCCGGAAGCCGGGGCAGAAGATCTTGGAGAACGTCCCGGCTTGCAGCACCACGTCCGGCGCCATCGACCACAGGCTGTCCGGCGGCGCCTGCTCGAAGTGGAGATCCCGGTACGCGACGTCCTCGAGAATCAGGAACCCGTAGTGACGGGCCAGCGCGACCAGCTCGGTCCGGCGGGGCGCGCTCATCGTCAGTCCGGTCGGGTTCTGGAAATCCGGGATCGTGTACAGGATCTTCGGACGCAGGCCCGCAGCCAGTTCGTCGGCGAGCACGTCGGTTCGGAGCCCGTCATCGTCGACCGGCACGCCCCGCACGTCCGCCTCGTAGCCGCGGAACGCCATGATCGCGCCCAGGTAAGTCGGCGCCTCAACGACCACTGCGTCGCCGGTATCCAGGTAACTCTTGGCGACCAGCTCCATGCAGTCGATGCCGCCGCTGGTGACCATCAGTTCCCCTGCGCCAGGCGTGCGGCCCTGGACCGTGCTGAGACGGCCGGTTATGTAGTCACGGACGCCTGCGATGCCTTCAGTTGCCGAGTACTGCAGCGCGACCGCCGGGTCCTTCGTGATCAGGTTCGCCGCGATGTCCGCGAGCACTCCGCTGGCGAACGTCGCCGGATCGGGAAACCCGCCGGAGAACGTGATCACGTCGGACGCTCCTGCGAGCGCGAGAATCGCGGTGATCTCGCCGCCTCCCAGTGTCTTCATGCGCCTGGCGAGAGCGGTGTCCCAGTCACGCGCTGTGTCGCTGAGACCCGTGTCGCTGGGAGCTGTGTCGCTGAGACCCGTGTCGCTGGGAGCTGTGTCGCTGAAGGCAGGGCCCGGAAGGCTGGCCTGGCTCTGATCCATTGCTGCGGTCATTGGCGCTTTCCGTCTCTTGACAGCCGATCTTACAAATGTAAGAATTTCTAACCGCGTGCTTTACAGAAGCAACGGCTGTGTTGCCCAGCATAACTCAACCTATTAGGCTTTACGAACGGTCGGCTGGCATATGGCAACAGTCTCAGCGCCGTTGGCGAGGCTGGCCGAAGTCACCTCAGCGGCCTCGCCCAGGGTGGACGTGGATGACCTCGACATCGCTTTGCTGCACGCGCTGGCGAAAGACGCCCGCCAGTCGCAGCGCGCGCTGGCCCGGCAGGTCGAGGTATCGCCTCCTGCGGTCGCGGACCGGATTGCCCGGCTAGAGCGTCTCGGCGCCATCAAGGGTTACCGGGTCGACGTCGACTGGGCGGCGCTCGGCTACCCGGTCGTCGTTTACATCGCGGTGACGGCCGGCCCTGGGATGGATCTGAGCGAGATCATCAGGGCCATTCAGGCGCTGCCCGAGGCAGAAGACATGACCGTGGTGACCGGCGGCTTGGACTTGCTGGTCCGGTTGCGAGTCCGCGATCATGGGCATCTGCGTGACCTGCTGCTCGCGGAGATCTTCCAGATCAACGGCGTGCAGCGGACCGAGACATTCCTGTCCCTTGGTGATGTGGAACCCGACAACTTCACCGCCGCGATGCTGGAGCAGATGAGCCAGCGTCGCAGTGCCGCCAAGAAGACCTGATCCGGGGTCACGGCGCAAGACCCCGGGTTTACGACGCAAGACGGACAACAAGTGCAACGGAGGACAGGCACGTGACAAGCAGCAGCCCGGCCGCCAGCCGGCCTGACGCGCATGGCGTCGGCCAGCCAGGATTCGTCGCGCGCAACGGCCTGTACACGCCGGAGCAGGCCGCCGCAGCGCAGGAGGTCGCCAGCAAGATCCGCCAGCTCGACCTCCGTACCGTCCGGCTGGTCGTCGTGGATCAGCACGGCATGCCCCGCGCCAAGTCGCTGTCGCCCGAGGTGGCCATCGCCGCGATGTCCAACGGCCTGGACTTCTCCGGCGCGATCTACAGCCTTGACACTGGCAACCAGGTGTTCGTGCCGGCTTTCGCCGCGGGCGGCGGGTTCGGTATCGCGGAGTTCACCGGCTTCCCGGATGTCGTGCTCGTGCCCGATCCGGCCACGTTCCGCGTGCTGCCCTGGGCCGACCGGACCGGCTGGATGCTGTGCGACACGTTCTTCTCCAACGGGCAGCCAATGCCGCTGGACGGCCGCGGGCTGATGCGGCGTTTGCTGGCTGAACTCGGCGACGCCGGCTTCGATTACCTGGCCGGGATCGAGGTCGAGTACTACATCGTCAAGCTCGACTCCGACCACATCGCACCGCAGGACGCCGGGTTCACCCCGCCGCTGCCGCCGGTGAGCGTCTTCGAGCGCGGCTACCAGTACCTGTCGGAGGTGCGGCTGGACGGCGTGGCGAGCACGCTGGAGGCGATCCGCGATGGCCTTACGGCTGTCGGCCTGCCACCCCGCTCGATGGAGGACGAGTGGGGTCCCGGCCAGATGGAGTTCAGCTTCAGCCCGATCGGCGGGCTCGCGGCTGCCGACGCCGTGGTGCTGTTCCGCTCCGCGGTCAAGCAGATCTGCCAGCGCCGCGGGCTGCTGGCGACCTTCATGTGCTCACCCGCGCTGCCGAACTTCTTCCCGTCAGGCTGGCACTTGCACGAGTCGCTGATCTCACGGCAGGACGGGCGGAACGAGTTCGCCAGCGACGATGACTACCTGTCGGCGACCGGGCGGCAGTTCGTCGCCGGCCTGCTCGAGCACTCGCTGCCGATGAGCGTGTTCGCCACGCCCACGGTCAACGGCTACAAGCGGTTCCGGCCGTACTCCTTCGCGCCCGACCGGGTGTGCTGGGCGCTGGAGAACCGCGGCGCGCTGGTCCGCGTTCAGGGCGCGCCCGGCGACGGCAACAGCCACGTAGAGATGCGGATGGGCGAGCCCGCCGCCAACCCGTACTTGTACATGGCGGCCAACATCGCCGCCGGGCTCGACGGCATCCGCCGCGCGCTCGACCCGCCGCCGCCGGTCGAGGCTGACCCGTACGCAACCGACAACATCCCGCTCCCGGCGTCGCTCGCCGACGCGATCGGCATGCTCGACCAGGACGAGTTCTTCCGCAAGGCGTTCGGCGACACCCTGGTCGACTACCTGCTGCAGATGAAGCGGTCAGAGGTAGCCCGCTACGAAGCCGCCGTGGCTTCGAACCCGCCGCCGGAAGGCCAGAACATCAGCGACTGGGAGATGCGCGAGTACTTCGAGTTCTACTAACCGCCAAGGAGGACGGCGATGACCTTGCAGCACATCGTGCTTTTCAGCTTTCCGCGCGAGCTGTCCGCGGAGGAAGCAGCGCAGATGCGCGACATGGTGGCCTCCTGGCCGGGCGAGATCGGCCTGATGACGAAATGCCGCCTGGGCACCGACCTGACTTCTGCGCGCAACCGGGGCTACTCCTACCTGCTGTACACCGAGTTCCCGGATGTGGCGACCATGAACGCCTACCGGGCGCATCCTGTGCACGTCAAGTTCATGGACTGGCTCGCGGAGCGCGACTGTACCCCGCTGGCCTTCGACTACGTGCTAGATGAGCAGACCGTCTTCATGCCCGAGCATGGGCCCCAGTAAGAGAGGACCGGAGGCATGGCCAACACCAGTACTGACCTGGGCGCCACTAAGGTCGGCGAACTCGCGCACGGATCCCTGCGGCTGTGGGACGCGATCGCGATATCCGTTTCGGTAATCGCACCGGGCATGGCGATGCTACTGAACGTCAGCGGCGTTTCTTACGTCGCCGGCGGCTCCACCCCGCTGGCGTTCCTGCTGGGTGGCGTCGCCTGCCTGGCGCTCGCCTTCGTTGTCATCGGGTTCACCCGCCGGATGGCCACGGCCGGATACGCCTACACCTATGCCAGCCGCAGCCTGGGCAAGGAGGCCGGCTTCATGGCCGGCTGGCTTTATTTCTTCGGGTTCGTCTGCTTCGTGCCGATGACGATGTCTGGCGTCGGCTACCTCGCGGCCGACCTGCTCGGCCTGAGTCCGAAGCTGTGGATCGTGTTTTTCGTCATCGGAATGGCCCTCTTCCTGGTGCTGTCGGTCATCCGGATCAAGGTGACGACCCGGGTGCAGCTGGTCATCGGGATCATCACGGTCGCGGTGATCGTGATCATCGACCTGGTCACTACTGCCAAGGGCGGCAGCCACGGCCAGGCGCTGAGCGCGTTCAGCTTCAGCCACACCAACTCCGGCGGCTTCAACGGCGTCTTCTACGGCATCATCTTCGGCGTCACCTCCTACATCGGCTTCGAGACCGCCGCCGACTTCGGCGAGGAGACCGCACATCCCCGCCGTAACATCCCGATCGCGGTCATCGTCGCGACCTTGTTCGCGATCGTCCTGTACCTGTGGACTACCTACTCGATCACGATCGGCTACGGCGTGAACAACGGGGTCAAGATGGGCGATGATCCGGTCGCGCTCAAGACCACCGCGACCACGTTCGTCGGCTCCTGGCTCGGCACCCTGGCAGAGATCGGCGGAATGTGCGCCGCGTTCATCGTCTGCGTCGCATGCGCGACCGCCGCTTCTCGCACGCTCTTCGCGATGGGCCGGGAAGGTGTGCTGCCCGCCGCTTTCGCCCGGACGCACCCGCGGTTCAAGACGCCGGTCAACGCAACGCTCGCCGTTACTGTGCTCGCGATCGTGATGGCGCTGGTGATGGGCTACCCGCTGTCCGACAGCGCCTTCGGCCAGCCGCTATCCAATTACTACTTCTGGGCTACCACAGGCACGCTGCTGGTCATCGTCGTGTACATCATGATCTGCCTCGGCGGCATCGTCTACTTCTGGAACACCCGTGCCAGCCGGAACTGGAACCCGTTGGTCCACGTCGGCATCCCGGTCGTCGGCGCGATCGTGTTCGGAGCAGCGCTGTACGGGTCGATCCACCCCGCCCCGCCCGGCATTCTCAAGTGGACGCCGTACGTGGCCCTCGTCTGGCTATTGCTCGGCGTCGGCGTCCTGCTGTGGCTGCGCTCGACTCGGCCCAACCGGGTCGCCCAGATCGGCTCGATCCTCGGCGAGGAGGGTGGCGCCGAGGCCGCCGTTCTGGATACCGCCTGACTCGATATTGCCTGACTCAGAACTAGCAGACCGAGGGCTGGCCGGCGGAGGGCTAACGCGGTGCGCTCGTGCCGCGGCTGGTACCAGATCGCCGGGCAGCCGTCGGTGCGACAGCGGACCCACAGGTGACCGAGCACGTGGTGCGCCCTGGCGCTCGGGCAGTCGCAGGGCGTCCAGCCCACTGTGACGCGCCCGGGCGCCCACGGGTGACCTGACGAGCACTGCGTTGGATAGCACCACCAGTCCGGGCGGGCGACTGCGTTCATTCCATTAGTAGAACACAGTTTCGAGTACCGAGATAGCTCTCATAGCCGATGCCGGAGCAAAGAAACTGTCAGTGGCCCTCGATACTATGAGCGAGTAGCCAAGTTGACAGAGAGGCGGTGGCGAAACCATGAGCGAGCAGCAGCCTAGCCAGCCGACGCCACCGCCGGCGAGGTCCGGTGGTCCCGAATCCTGGCCCGCACGGTCTGTGCCCCGGTTGCTGCGTCTGCGGCCGACGGCGTTACCGGCCACCGCGCTGTCATCGATCGAACCTCCGTCCGCCGTGCCTCCGTCCGCCGTGCCTCCGTCCGCCGTGCCTCCGTCCGCCGTGCCCGCGCAGGGCGCCCCGGCTGTCGTCCTGCCGCCGTTCGATGCTGCTGCGTTGCTGGAGCGGCAGCTGGCCGAGATGGATGCGCCGTTTGACCTGTCTGAGGCGGAGATTGCGGCGTTGCCGCTCTCATCCGATGAGCCGCCGGACTTGTGCGAGATGCCATGGTGGCTGACCGATCAGTTCTACGGCAGCGACGCGGCCGAGCAGGCATCGTGGCTGGCGACCCTGCCTGCCGATATCCGTGCTGCCTACGAGTACGGGCCGTGGGACGGGTCTGGCGAGGTGTTTGCCGCCGGGTTCTTGCACCATGACTCTGGCAGCGGGCCGGCCGGGCCAGGCTTCGCGTCCGGCGGCTTGTGCTGACACCGCCCGGCCCGGTCCGACGCTGGCGGCAGCCGCCACGGATGCCGATGCCCGCCGGAGCCAGCTGGGCGAGTCGGAGCTGATCGGGTTGCTCTGCGGCTGGCAACGGCTTGACTGCCTGGGCACAAGCCGGGCAAGCCGCCTGCCTTAACAGCCTCATCCAGCGGCGCAAGGACCAGTCCGTCGAGCTCAGCCTGCCAGCCTGGCCGCACACGTCGACGACGAGGCAGCCGCCGCGCTCGCGCTTACCGGCCGTGCCGCCAACCGGCTGCTCGAGGTTTCGCTCGCCCTGGCAGCGCTGCCCGAGGTAGCCGCAGCGCTGGCCGCTGGGCGGATCGACTGGGCTAAAGCATGCCTGTTCGCCGACATGCTCGCCGGGCTACCCGACGAGGACGCCGCCGACATTGCCGCTGCAGTGCTGACCGCCGGTGATGTGACACGCAAGACCACCGGGCAGTTGCGCGCTGCGCTGGCGCGGGCGATCGCGGCTTACGACCCGGAGGCCGCGCAGCGGCGTCGCGAGGCTGCCCGGAAGGACGCCAGCGTCCAGGCTTGGGCCGAGCCGTCTGGTAACGCCGCGCTGGCCTGGCCGCGAGCTCGCTCCCGCCGATGTCGTGCACGCCGACGCGCAGCTCACCGCGGACGCCCGATGGCTCGCTGCCCATGGCGTGCCCGGCAGCATCGACGAATTGCGCGCGCTGGCGTTCACTGCCCGGCTCACCGGCCGTTCTTCGATTCGCTGCTGCCGCCGCGCGGCCGATACCACGGCGCCAGTACCGGTGCCGCCACAGCGGACACCGGTCGACGGTCACGTCAGCGCGGCCGACCGCGACCGCGAGGCGACCGCGACGGCGACGGCGCAGCTGCGCGGAACAGCCCGGGAACAGCGCCAGCAAGGAACAGCGGCGCGACCGGAGACCACGGTGCCGGCAACGACGGCAGCAAGGCCTTACGGAGTCCGCCTGGGCGGCACCATCAACCTCACCATGCCGCTGTCCGCGTGGGCCGGCTTGTCCGACGCTCCGGGCGAACTGGTCGGCCACGGTGCCGCCGACGCTGAGACCTGCCGGGACCTGGCCGCGCGCATCGGCCCGGCCACCCGCTGGTGCCTCACCCTCACCGGCGACGACGGCCAAGCCATCGCGCACGCTTGCGCCCGCCACCCGCCCGGCCCTACCCGGGCTGCCCGGGCGACCTGGTCATCCGGTGGGCCACCGGACTCAGCGCAAGATGCAGCACCTGGAGACCGCGCCCTGCAGCCACGCGCGGCGATCAGCTAGCTACCGGCCGCCGCCCAGCCTCGCCCACCTCATCCGGATCCGACAGCGCACCTGCTCGTTCCCAGGCTGCCGTCGGCCCGCTAGCCGTTGCGACCTTGACCATGTCATCCCGTACGACCGCGGCGGCGCCACTTGCGAATGCAACATGGCGCCGCTTTGCCGCCGCCATCACCAAGCCAAGCAGGCACCGCGCTGGCGGCTCGACCAGCCCGAGCCCGGCAACATGACCTGGCAGCTACCAAGCGGCCGAACATATCAGACCGCCGGCGAGGTCTACGTCTTTTTTTGAGACATTTTTTTTAAAAAAAAAAAAGTCAAGGACGCCTGACGTCTTCCCGGTCTGGGTAGACGCTGGCCGCGGGTAGCCGCTACGCGTCGCGCTCCTTGCGGCGCGGGAGCAGGCGCTCGATCAGCCGCCCCAGGGGCGATTTGTATCCGGCCAACCGGGCGGCCCGGGCTTCTTCGGCTTCGGCCTGATAGGAGCTGGTCTTGTCCGCGACCTCTGCCTCGAGAATCTCGGGGTTTTCTTGCGGGCCGAGTAGATACGTCATTCCTCTGCCTCCTGGAACGCTGTGAACGCGACTGTAGCCTTTGCCGTGCGCGTAGGGCGGGCATTAGCTGGCGCAGACCTGCAGCAGGCGGACTTACACCGTTACCTCCGAGCTATACCTGCTTTAGCGGGACAATGACGGCGTGGCTCACCTTCGGGACATCGTCATCGACTGCTCTCATCCAGCTCCTCTGGCGCGGTTCTGGGCAGCAGCGCTCGACGGGTACGCGGTCGCACCGTACGACGAGGCGGAGATCGAACGTCTCCGCTCGCTGGGGATCACCAACCTCGAAGATGATCCGACGGTGATTGTCGAGGAACCGGGCCCGCGCTTGTTGCTGCAGCTAGTGCCTGATAGCACTACATCAGGTTTCCCTCCAACTCACCGCAGCTAGGCAGGTTCGCCCATCTGGCCCAGAGTCGTTGCCTGCCGTTCGAGGATGTCAGCGCCCGGACGCCACGGCCTCACGATGTCAGCCGGGTTCAGCGCATGCGGCCCGGCTGCCAGGTAGCCCTGTCGGTATGATGGCGGGCTGCGGGGCTTACTCAGACTGCCCCTGCTTAGCGGCGGCCCGTGCCGCCAGGACTGCCATCAGCCGCTTCTCGCCGAAGGCCCAGACCAAGGCGCTGATGACGAAGGGCAAGGTCGTCCACTTCAGCGTTGTCTCAGCCCCAGCATGCAGCCATCCGGTCTGCTGTCCAAGGAGACTTAGGAACAAAAGCATGCCGGTTAACGGCAGCAATGCCCGGCCGAAGAGGCGCACCCGCTGCTCAGGCGAGCGTGGCGGCTTCCGCAGCATGCTCCAGGCAACATCTCCTAGAAGCAAGATCCACGCCGCGCCCGTGAATGCTATGAGGAGATACCAGATCATTTCTTCACTGTAAGCCTGTGCTGGCCCTTTCCTGGTCCTCATAAGAGAGGCTAACCGTCATCGGTTACGGCTATCCGGCTGATTGGCTAGGCGGGCCGACTTTGTTCCGTAGCCAGAACCACGAGCCGAACTCACATGTGAAGAACACGGCGAGATAGGCGACCGGCAGCCAGATTAGACCGTCATGCATCCACCTGTAGGAGACCCAGAACACGCCCCACACGGCGGCATACGGCGAAAACCAGACATTGCGCCATGCGTCGCGGCGCAGGCCCAGCCCGACCTTCTCGCGCTTTCCGAGGCGGTTGAGCTGTGCCAACGTGCGGGTGGCTCTGAAGGTCAGCCAAGTGCCTGCCGCGATGCCGCACCACCCCAAGACCTCGTACAGGGCGGCCATCATGGCTCCAGTCTCAGCCAGCAGCTAAACCGAATTTCTCCCAGCCAGTTTACGGGTACATGTGCTCAGCCCATAAGCCCTCTTGCGTCTGTTCGACACTAGGCAAGTTGACCATGGAGCCAGGGTCAGACCTTGCGGCCCGGCTGCCAGGTAGCCCCGGTCTGGGCTGTGCGGCACTCAATGCGCAAGTTGCCACAGCCCGCCGTAGATCAGGACAGCGCCAGCTAGCACCGCGCCAGCTAGCACACCACGCGCCGCGGTCTTGGCCCTCTCAGGGGATTTCGAGCCGAACCGCCTGTGCACCTGCTCAGCCCACAGCCGGGCATGAAACAAGGGGGAATACCAGAGCTTGATGGAAGTCAAAATCATGAGCAAGCCCACGATAGTGACCAAAATCGATTTCGCCATTTTGTCTCCGCGACTCGCGCAAATTCTACACGTCGGCGGTCATTGACCGGTTTTGCCCACCCGACCGTGACCAGACCTGGTCCCCAAGGGTGGCCGCGTTCATCTGGACCTGACTGCCGTGCACGCCGAGGACGTCCCCATTCCTAGCGACGTGAAAGCCGGATATACGACTCGGAGGCCCGCCCGACAGCAGCGCTAAGACCGTCCACTGCGCCCCCGGCCGACGCGCACGACATCTCGATGACCTGTGCGGGCAGGGCATCCACTTCCACGTTTGGACTCCGGCACCAGTCAACTTGGAGGAAGATCACGTGCGGGCCCGCCGGGATGGGCAGCGTCACCGTCTGGCCACGCTTTATCTTTGCAGCCACCTTGCCGTCGACCATGACCTGGTAGCTACGGAGCATTTCGCGATAGCCGCCCCGTTCACGCCATAGGACGATCGTCGCAGTGCCGCCATCATGCAGGTGGGCGTTCGGCTCGCGCCCGGCTGTCACGTGCTCATGCTAAGCCTGTCGAGGTGGTAGCACCATGTATCAGGACATGTCTGGACGGGCCCGCCCAAGATCGGCTCGCTAGCCCCCCTGCGGCCAAACAAGCACGCTAAGAAACCGTGGCATAACGGACGTGCGCGCGTGTCAAGCACTAGACGGAAAGACAGGAGCGACGATCACGCCCAAAGAATCAGAGAGGTCCCGGACGAACTGGGCTCACCCTTAATGCCGGGCGACGAGCACGACCGCGCCGATCAGCACCGTGATCCACCCGACCACCAGTGCCACCGTGGCTGCCTGAGCTCCCGGTGCACCGGTCCGGCGCACGTGACGTCGAGCCATGTGCCCGAGCACGATCGCGGGGACAGCACTGATCCCTGCCGTCCACGGCACAACGGCCGCGCAGGCCACCGCCGCTACCGCCAGCCGGCTGGTTCGCGGCGGCGCTGGCGTAGCCGGATGCGCGGGCAGCCTCCCGAAGGGGCCGACAGGCAAGTCGCTGGTGAGAGCGATTACCTCGGGAAACAAGCGAGCGGTCAGTACCTCTCCGACCCGCTGCTCCAGCTCGTCCTTGGTGAGCCTGCCCTCCAGGAAAGATGATTTGAGGACGCCGATCGCGCGATCTCGGTCCGCCGTTGACGCCAGCATCAGCGGCCGGCGTTGCGGATTCATGAGGGCAGACTAAGTCCGCAGCCCGGCAGATCGGGAACCCCTGGACGGCTGGGTAAAGCTTGAGCATGGCCCTCGGGACCAGACCCCGGCAGCGGCTTACGCTGGCAACTGCCTGCACAGCTCAGATAATGATCGTGCTCGACGTCTTGATCGTGAGCGTCGCGCTGCCGTCGTTGCAACGCGAGCTTCGGCTCTCGCCAGCGGGCCTTGAGTGGACCGTGAGTGCCTACGCCCTGGCCCTGGCCGCGCTCATCCCCACCGGTGGTGCGCTAGGCGATCATTTCGGCAGGAAACGCACCTTCATGTGCGGACTCCTCCTCTTCACGCTCGCGTCAATCGGTTGCGCATTGTCGGTTTCAGGGGGAATGCTGATCGGCTTCCGCGTGATCCAGGGAATCGGCGGCGCCGTCATGTCGTCCCTGACGCTTGCACTGATCGCGGAGGCGTACCCGCCGGAGGCCAGGACCGGGCCAATCGGGCTCTGGGCCGCAGTCAGCGGCCTCGCCGTAGCGGGCGGCAGCGTCGTCGGCGGCTTGCTGCTCAGCGTGTTCCCGTGGTCATCGATCTTCTGGGTCAACGTACCGATCGGGATGGCGACCCTGGTCATCTGCAAGTTCGCGGTAGCCGAGTCTCACGAGCCGGTGCCCCGGCCATTCGACACCGGCGGCGTCATACTCAGTGCTGCCGGTCTTGCTACTGCTGACCTTCGGGTTCGTCGACGCCTCGGACGCAACCTGGCGTTCGCCCGTCGTGGTCGGCTGCGTCGTCGCCGGCGCGGCGATCCTCGCGATCTTCTTCCGACGGGAGCGCCGGGTTGCGTCCCCGATGGTGCCGGGCGAATCTGCTGCGGACTGCCAGCTTCAACCGGGCCTGTGCCGTGTACTTGCTCGCCTACCTGGCGTTCTCCGGGTTCATCTACTACGTCACCCTCTTCTTCCAGAACGTCGACGGATGGTCGGCGCTACGGACCGGGCTGTCCTGGCTGTTCTTCTGCCTCCCCTACTTCGCCGTTGCCCAGACTGGAGGGCAGATCCAGCGGAGGCTGCCGGTGGCCATTGCGGCAGGTGGCGGGTGTTTCGTCGCTGCGGTCGGCGTGCTTGGCATGAGTCAGGTGCGGATAGCGACCCCGTTTGCCTGGCCGGCCATGCTGCTACGTCCTGGTGGGAGTCGGCTTCGGCCTGATGGTGCCGGCGGTCTCCGCGGCGGCAATGGCGCATGTTCCGGCCGGATCATCCGGCATCGGGTCGGGCCTGTTCAACGCTTGCCGTCAGATCGGCACCGCGACCGGACTGGCCATCCTCGGATCGATCGGCGCCAGCGTGATCCTCGCCCACTGGCATCACACGCGGGAAGTCCCCCCGGGCGCGACAGCGGGAACTCGAGGTCGCGGGCGGTCAGGTCCACCTGGCCGCAACGATCGCTGGCGGCCACACGCTCGATCGGGCGGTCGCATCGTTCCTCGACAGGATTCGAGGTAGCCCTTCTGCTAGCGGGCGCGATCCTCGTCGTCTCCGGCGTCGTAGGCCTGATCGGATGCGGCGCCCGAAGCGGACGCCGCGCGGCAAGCCATCTGACCGAGACGGCATCGGCCCGTGGCGCCGAAGAGACTACGGCCTGATGCGGGCATGGTTGGTCGCCGCTGCGGCTGCGAGAGATAGCCGCCAGGCCACGTAACCGGGCAATATCAAGCCGGGCAGGCAGTGCACCGCGAGCACGCCGACGAGGCTCGGCCCGCCCCAGTCGTTGCGATAGCTCGCCGGGTCGCCCCAGTGAAGCAGCAAAGAACTCGGCAACAGCGCGGCCGGTGAGGTACAGGCCCAGCACCGTCGCCGGCGACCAGCGCGATTCTCTTCACGATCGGCTCCTGGCAGTTTGCGGCACGGCAGTTTGCGGCACAGCACTTTGCGGCGCCGCGGTCTGCATCACCGTAGGAGCCGGGGGCGAGACCACGCATCAGGTGCAGACCCGGATCCCGCCCCGGAGTCACCCCGATCCTTGTCAGGGTTGCTGACCCAGGATCTAGGCTGCGGGCTATGACGCAGCCGGTCTGAACCACGGACGAGCGCTTCGAGGCACTCGGGCAGGTCGTCGAGCGGGCGGCGGTGATGGAGGTCGCCCTGCGGATGGCCTTCTGCACCCTCGTCGGCGGCCCTTACGCCGCGGTGATCGCGGGCAGCCAGGAGACACACTGGCTCATCGAGAACTGCGACGCTGTGGTGCGCCGGCATGACGAGCTGACCGCCGAGCAGCGCGACTCGATCCGCGCAGCGCTGCAGGCCTGCCGGCAAGCCAACCGCGACCGCAACAGGCTGGTGCACGAAGCCTGGGGCACCGGCGACCCGGCGCGCCGAGCGTGTTGCAGAGCGTGTGCCACGGATACAAGATGGCTGGCCGGGACTGGACGATCGCGCAGATCCGGGATGCGGCTGAAGCGATATCCGGCGCACAGCATGCGCTGCTTGCCGCCTCGAAGAGGCTTTCGCCCTCGGAGGCCTCGGCAACCGCCGGGCAGCTGCTCGCCGCGGACGCAATCAAGAAGGATGCCGAACAGAATCACGGCTAGCCCGGACCCCTGCTGCTGGCACACTACCGACCATGCAGACGACTGTTGCCGAACACCCCCTTATCGCTCACAAGCTCACCGCGCTGCGTGATCACAGGACCGACACGCCCACGTTCCGGCGGCTCGCTTACGAGCTGACCATGTTGCTCGGATACGAGGCGACGAGGAACATACGGGTCGAGCCGGTCCAGGTCGACCACCCCAGTCGGGCCATCCGAAGGCGTGCGGCTCGCTCGGCCGGTCCCGTTGCTAGTACCGATCCTGCGGGCCGGCATCGGCATGCTGGATGGTCTTGCCAGCCTGCTGCCGCGCGCCGACATCGGCTTCGTCGGCCTGGTCAGGGACGAGGAGACGCTGGTCGCATCGACCTACGCGACGCGGCTTCCAGCCAACCTGACCGGCCGGGACACGTTCATCGTGGACCCGATGCTGGCCACCGGGGGCTCGATGGAGACCGTCATCAAGATGCTGATCTCTCGCAACGCCGCGACAGTCACCGCCATCTGCCTGCTAGCAGCACCCGAGGGGCTGGCCAGGCTGGACGCTGAGTTCCCGGACGGCACAGGCGTCCGGGTCAAGGTCGTGACCGGCACACTCGACGCCCGGCTCAACGAAAAGGGCTACATCGTGCCGGGACTGGGCGATGCCGGTGACAGGCTTTTTGGCACCATCTAGGCCTGCCTGTCACTCCGTCGCGCGCAAAAAACCGTAGGCTGCGACAGTGAGCGAGCCGCGCGACGCGGAATCGGTTGCGGCGCGGTTGCGATTGCTGCGCGGCAGCCTCGGGCTCAGCCAGGAGCAGCTAGCCCGGCGGCTTGGCGTGTCCTTCGCCACGGTCAACCGGTGGGAGTCCGGCCGGACCCAGCTATCCCCGCGGGCCCTGACCGCACTGGCGGAACTTGAAGCAGAGGTCGCCTTAACCACGGCCGGCCAGGTCGGCCCCGGCAGCGCGGACAGCACTAGCGTCAGCGCCGCTATCACAACTGACCCGTTGCCCGTTGCCCGGTCCAGCTTCGTCGGCCGGGACCGCGAGCTCGCCGAGCTCACCAGCGCTGATCCGCCAGTCGCGGCTGGTCACGCTCATCGGTCCGGGCGGCGCGGGCAAGACCCGGCTGGCCACCGAACTGCTCAGCCGCAACTTCGCCGACACCGACATCGTCTTCGTTCCGTTAGAGCGGGTCCGCTACCCGCGCACGCTGACCTCGACGCTGGCCTCCCGGCTCCGGGTTCATGACCAGCCGGGCACTGACGCTGATCGAGTCGATCCGCGGTGCGCTCGCCGAAGCGCCACGCCTACTGCTACTCGACGGCGCCGAGCGAATCGCCGACCAGGTCGCCGAGCTGACCGGCGTCTTACTGGCCAGCGTGCCCGAGCTCAGGGTCATCGTGACCAGCCGGGTCGTGCTCGGCACTCCCGGCGAAGTCTGCTGGACCGTTCCGCCGCTCGAATGTCCGTCGGTAACGGCCGGCGCTGCCGACATCGCCGCCTCAGACGCCGTCCAGCTGTTTATCGCCAGGGCCAGCGAGCGACTGCCGGATTTCCGCGCATCTGACGTCGCGCCGCACGCGATCGCCGAGCTGTGCCGCCGCCTCGACGGGCTGCCTCTCGCTATCGAGCTGATCGCCGGCTGGGTCGGCACGCTGTCGATCAGGGAGATCCTGCAACAGCGCTCGGTGCTACTCGACTCCTGCGCCAGCGCAAGTCGGTCAGCACGGCGGCCGGCGTCTCGCCGACGTGCTGCAGGTGAGCTACGACCTGCTGAATCCCGACCAGCAGCGAATGCTCGCGATGCTAAGCGTGTTCGGCGGCTCGTTCCGGCTCGACGACATCCAGGCCGTGCTCGGCATCGACACGCTCGACGGCCGTGGCTACTACCAGGCTGCTGGTCGACTCGTCCTGGCTGGTCGTTACCCGCGGCCCCGAGCAGAACCTGTTCGGCATGCTCGAGACGATCCGGACGTTCGCCGCCGGGCAGCTGGAGGCGACCGGCGACGGCCCGGCGGCACGCCAGACGGCACGCACTCCACTGGGCGGGCGTCGCGGCCGCCAGCGAGGAAGAACTGGGAGGGCCGGATGCCCAGGGCTGGGTACGGCGCCTCGAGGTGGCCGTCCCCGACTTGCACCTGGCGCTGCACTGGGCTGACCAGAACTCCGAGCTAGATCTCGGCCTGGATATCAGCGCATCGCTGTGGCGCTGGTGGTTAGTCAGCGGGCGCCTTGCAGTCGGCCGCGACTGGCTGGCGACGTTCCTGGCACAGGCCGGGAACCGCAACGACGAACCTGCCGGACGCGCGCTGTGCTCGGCCGCCGTGCTGGCCGCCGAGAATGGCGACTACCCGGAGGCGATAAGGACCGCCGAGCTAGCGATGGCCATCTTCGAGCCGCTCGGCCTGAAGCTCAGGATGACGCTGGCAGCAACCGTCCTCGGCTCCGCGCACCGCTATCTCGGTAACACTGAGGCAGCTCTAGAAGGCTTCCAGGCCGCGATGCGCCTGCGGGAAGAACTCGGTGACCGGCGCGGGGTGTCGGTCGCCATTAACAACATGGCCTTGCTCGAACTAGACGCGGGCAACACCGGCCGGGCGCGCGAGTTGTTCGAGCAAGCACTGGCGATCAAGCGCGAGTTCGGCGAGCCACGGGCAATCGCGATCGGGCTCGCCAACCTGGCCGACGTTCTCATCAGGACTGGCGAATGGGACGCGGCAGACCGGGTGCTGCGCGAGGGCGCCGGGATGGCGGACGGCAACCCGCAGCTCATCGGCACGATCCGGTGCAACCAGGGCGCGCTCGCAGCGCAGCAGAAGAACTGGGCCATCGCGGCCGGGCACTACCGCGCCGCGATCGCGGCGTTCTCCGGAGGCGGCCATCCGCACCACGTCGTCGAGGCCATGATCGGCCTTGGCCGCGTCTGCCATCAGACCGGGCAGCACGACGAGGCACTTCGTCAGCTGAGCGATGCGCAGGCTCTCGCCACTGATATCGGAAACGCCCAGCGCCTAGCCGAAGCCGACGCAGCGCTCGCGGAGATTACCGGCGCTGCCCAATCCCGGGCTACCTCAGCTGCACCGGTGCGCGCGGCGCTGCCGGGCAATCTGACCGCCCGCCAGGCCGAGGTGCTGCGCTTGCTCGCAGCCGGGCTGAGCAACAAGCAGATTGCCGCCGAGCTGTACTTGAGCGCGGCCACCGTGGAGCGGCACCTGGCTACCATCTACCGCAATCTCGGCCTGGCGGGCCGGGTGGAAGCCGCCAGGTTCGCTATCGAGAACGGCCTGGCCGACCCGGTGTTATAGCGCGTTAAACAGTGGCGGCGGTATGTGCACGTAGGTAAGGCGACCCCGTTTCCCGGATCGTATTGATTTGGGGTTTTTGCCCTTCTGCCGAATTACATGATTGCCAGGATTCGCGCACCTGCCTGCCCGGCTAGAAATGTGCCTGGGCTCGTCATTCCGCGACAGGGGCAGGGAGATGCCAGTGCACGATCAGCTGCTCGGCTCAACGCAGCCAGTGCTGTCCATCTCACTCGAGCCTGGCGAGCGCATCATCGCTGAGACAGGCGAGTTCGCCTGGATGACCGACTCCATCCGGATGACCGCCGGGTCGGCCGGCCTTAGCGATTACACCGCAACCAATCAGCTCGGCATCGTCGCATTCGCTGCGCGGCTGCCCGGCACCATCGTGTCAATCGAGGTAACGCCTGGCCACGAGTACCTCGTACACCGCAACGGATTCCTGGCTGGTACGCCGGGGATCGAGCTCGCCACCGGTTTCCGGCAGTCGCTGGGAGCCACCCCGGAAGAAGAAGCAGCTGCAACAACAGCCGACGAGTTCATCTTGCGGCGCATCTGCGGCCACGGCCGCGCCTGGGTCGAGCTTTCTGGCGACGTCGTCAGGCGCGATCTGGCCGCCGGAACGTCGCTGCGCACGCATCCGTGGCACATCGGGATGTCCGAAGGATCTGTCGCCGTCCAGATGGCTGAGGTTGCCCTTCCTGCCAGCGTTCGCCTTGGCAGCGATGCGCAGTACTTCGCTGTGCTGTCCGGTCCCGGAACGGTGTGGCTGCAGTCAATGCAACTGCTCGCTGCACCGAACCGCCGCTTAGCAGCCGGCCCAGCGCCGGCGCGTGTGAATCCGGCCGTCGAGGGGGCAGCCGGACCCGCCGCGCCGCGCTGCAGCCGGCCACCACTCCAGTCCAGTCCCGTCCCGGATCGAGGTTTCGAAGCACATGTACAGTCCCGCACGCAGTGGTCCGACACCGGGCCCGCGCCGCCATTTCACTGCAGCGTCCGCAGTTGCCGCAGTCGCCATCGTGACCGGCCTGGTTCTGGCCGGCTGCGGCGGATCCAGCAACTCGGGTTCGTCCGGCTCCACCGGGTCAAGCACGACCCCGGCTAGCTCCAATACAGCCGCGTCCGGCTCGACGAGCTCCACCTCGCCGGGCTCCACGTCGGTTACGTCCGCGTCGACTTTGCCGTTCCCGGTCGGCGTCGGCGACACCTGGACGTACAAGACCACCTACGGCCGGACGGTCAACAAGATGACCGCCGTCACTCCGGTATCGGGTGGCCAGCAAGTGACGATGTCCTCCGCCATCACATCGCTGGGAAGCACCAGTCACAACACCGCGTACTACATAATCAACTCGGATGGCTCCATCTCGTTGCCCTTCAGCCAGTTCAACACGAGTTCGTCCGGGACGACTATCAAGCTCATCTCCGGCAGCCTGTTCTGGCCGTCGGCATCGGAGCTTGCTTCTGGCCAGACCTCTCATGCCACGCTGAAGATCGAGTTCACCGCGGGCGGCGTCACGAAGCGTGTTGCCGACCACGTCACTGTGAAGGGCGCCGGTACTCAGAGCGTGACGGTTCCGGCCGGCACTTACAGCGCGACCGTGGTCAACATGACGATGGCCGAGACCATCGAGGGATTCAGCGTGAGCACCACCGTACGGACCTGGCTCGCGCCAGGAGTCGGGCCGGTCAAGACCGAGGCCATCCTCGACGAGGCGGGTACGCCGCACGTCGCGGCAGTGGACCAGCTGATTTCGTACAAGGCAGGCTGATCCCGCAGGAGAGTGCCTACAGTACAGGTCCGCCGGAGACCCGTGGTTGCGGGAGTTCCGGCGGGCCTTGTTCTGCCGGGCACTGTCCTGTGTTCGGTCGGCACTGTCCTGTCGGCACGTGCAGCGCTATCGTCCTGGTAACCCTGTCCTTTTAGCCTTGGAGGTATGCGGCATGCGCACGTTTGCCAGCCTGGACGAGTTCGTCGCAGCCAAGGGCGAGAGCCTCGGCTTCAGCGAGTGGCACAAGATCACCCAGGAGCAGGTGAACGCGTTCGCCGACGCCACCGGTGACCACCAGTGGATTCACGTTGATCTGGACCGCGCTGCCAGTGGCCCGTTCGGCGGCACGATCGCGCACGGCTACCTCACCGTGTCACTGCTGCCGATCCTGTCGATGGAGATCTTCCGGATCGAGAAACTGACCATGGGCATCAACTACGGGCTAGACCGGGTTCGCTTCCCGTCCCCCGTGCTGACCGGCTCGTCGATCCGCGCCGAGGCGACGCTGACCGAAGTCAAGCAGACCCACCTCGGGTCGCTCGCGAGCGTGCGGATGCGCATCGGAATCGAAGGCCAGGAGAAGGCGGCCTGCGTGGCCGACACACTGTCCCTGTTCGTGGCCTGAGCCGTCATGAATGACCCGGGCGGCGCGCGTGTCGCCGTCTATATCGACTTCGACAACATCGTCATCTCGCGCTACGACCAGCTGCACGGCCGTGGCTCAGTTCCAGCGCGACAAGGCTACGCGCGTTCGACGACGCGGACTCCGAGCTGATCCGGACATCGCTGAGAAATCTCCGGCGCGCCACTGTCGACATCGGCGCGGTGATCGATTTCGCCTCGTCGTTCGGCACGCTCGTGCTGACCCGCGCCTACGCGGACTGGTCAGCTCCGGTCAACGCCAGCTATCGCGGGCAGCTAGTCAGCCGCGCAGTGGACCTGGTGCAGCTCTTTCCAACCAACGCCTACGCCAAGAATGGCGCTGACATCAGGCTGGCGGTCGATGCGGTCGAGGATATGTTCCGCCTCCCCGACCTGACCCACATCGTCATCGTGGCCGGGGACTCCGACTACATTGCCCTCGCCCAGCGATGCAGGCGCCTGGGCCGCTACGTCGTAGGCGTCGGGGTCGCAGGATCGACCAGCAGGGCACTCGCGGCGGCCTGCGACGAACTCGTGACGTACGACGCGCTGCCAGGCATCGCGCTGAAACTGAGCCCGAACTCGCGGGTTCGGGCACTGCGGCCGCCGCCGACCCGCGGCTCGCGGCGAAGCAGACGGGAAGCGGCCGCGCCTGTCGAGGAGACCGACGATCTGCAGGCCGAGGATCCGCAGGAGCTGGCGACGAGACTTCTCGAGCGCGCACTGCGGCTCGGCCAGGAGAAGGATGACGCGGACTGGCTGCATAGCTCCGCGGTAAAGAGCCAGATGAAGCGCATGGACCCGTCGTTCAGCGAGCGGGCACTCGGCTATCGCTCGTTCTCGGACTTCGTCAAGTCGCGGGAAGCCGTTGCCGAGCTCGACGAGTCGAGCCCAGTGCGGCTTGTCCGGCTCAATCCGAAGTTAGCCGGGCCGTGATTGCCTGAACAGGAACGGCACAACTAGCTCTCCGCTGCGCTGCAAGAGCCGCGGTCCGGGCGGAACGCCAGGCAGCTCCGGGCAGTAGTGCAGGAACGTGTATCCCAGACGATGGGCAAGGACGCCGTCGGTGGCGGTCTGGTCACCGATGACAATCCCCGGCCCGGGCAGGTCCTGGTAGGGCGCGATCCGGACCGGCTTGCGGGCAGAAGACAGGTACATCACCTGCACGCCCGCGGCAGAAGGAACTGCGGACGGGCGACGGTCGGAGTTGGTGGCGAAGCACACCACTTGTATCCCCGGAATCGCTACGAGCTGATGCAGGACGGCTGCCAGGCCTTTGTCGAGGGTTTCCTGGCTGGTGTCCCAGAATGCGACCAGCGGTTCAACGTCGGCCACGATCGTTTTCGCCGACAGCCGCTCCGCGAAGCTCAGCACGTCTTGCTGGTCAACGACGCGCTGATAGCCGGTCTTCAGCTGTATCACCCCTTGGCCCCGGGATAACCGCACGGCTAGGTGCCGCAGGCGCGCCCAGTTCATCGGAGGTCTGGGCGGGCCGGCCTCCGGACGATTGCGCGGTACCCGCACGCGCAGCGCTGCGGGACGGATCGTGCACAGCGACCGGCGTCGGACATCGACACGGCCTCGCCATCGATGCCGACCGGGACCTGCGGAGTGTCGGCGGTGACCTCGACCTTCGCCGCGGTCAGCAGGGTGAGGCCGTGGGCTCTGCTGCCCCGCAGCAAGTCGGCTGCCTGCCGCGCGTTGCTCACCTCGACGCCGATGACTCCGAGCGCGCCGCGATCGAGTCGCACCCGGCGGCTGAGCCCGGCAATGTCCCCGCTGCCGTACGGGTTGTTGGCCACCAGCAGCGCTTGCGCCGAGCTGATCTCGGTGCCGTCGACTCGCGCAGTGAGCCGCGCCCCGCGATGACCTTGGAGCAAGTCCGGGAGCAAGTTCAGCGTGGTGCCGATCTTGTCGCCGCGGTAGGCGGGAGTCTGGACAACCTCGGCATAAGCGCCGAACGAGGCATTGTTCACGAATGTCCGGCCGCCGATCATCCCGAGGTCTACCCGCACCTCGACGCCGTCGGACAAAGCGTCGAGGCACGCCGCCGGATTCTCCCGGTCTAGCCCGAGATCGAGCGCGAAGTGATTGCGGGTGCCCGCGGTGATGACCATGAACGGGATGTCGTGCCGGGCCGCCACAGCGGCCACCAGGGCTTGCGTGCCGTCGCCGCCGGCCACGCCCAGCAGATCGGCTCCGCGGGCGGCCGCCTGTTCAGCCACTACGGCGACGTCGACTTGCTGGGGTCCGCTCATAAGAAAGACCTCGGCGCCTAGGTCCTCGGCTTTGCGCTTGAGGCCGTACTTCTCCACTTTCCCGCCGCCGGACTTCGGGTTCATGATCAGGAACGGGTGCTTCGCCGGGCTCACGGGACGTTCGGGCATCCGCCAGTCAGCCTGATCGCCTGCCAGGGCAGACCGGGCTGTCACGCCCGCGAGCAGCCAGGCGGCAGCCGACGCCAGCGCCACCCAGAGCAGCCCGGCAAACGCGTAAACGACGATGACGGCGATCGGCGCAGCAACGGCGACCGCCAGTGAAATCCAGCGCAGCATCCCTCGCCGAGACAAGACCAGATACGCCCCAGCGAGGGTCACGGCAGCAGCAGCCAGGCCGATGCCCAGCATCGCCAGGCTCCTCAGCTCAGCGAAGATCGCTGGTATCGCGATGGCTATTGCTGCAAGCAGGAAGCCCAGCCGAGCGAGCCAGCGCTGGGCAAAGGTGGCGGCTCCGGCTCGGCTAGCTACGGGATCAGTCACGGCACACCCGCACCAAACAGCACACAATCGATTCTGCCTAGCGCGGCATGACCCCAACCTCATCCGGAGCGGGTGAATCAGCTAGGCCCAGACCGCTAGCGGAATCGAGCCGCGACCGCCTCCAGCACTGACTCGTCTCCCGCGTACGGGCCTTCGGGCCTCGGCCAATGCGTGATGACGTCGGTGAAGCCAAGTTCGGCGGCCTTGCCGACCGCGTCGTCGAAGTAATCCTTGCTGCTCAGCGCGAACGTGCCGGAGGCATCCAGGGACAGATACCGCGGCAGCCGCGCTGGCGGGCGGCCAACCCCGGCCAGCGCGGCGTCCAGCTGCCGAGCCGCCGCGGCTACCGACTGCCACCAAGCCGCCAGCCCGCAGGCCGGAGCTCCCGTCGTCACCCAGCCATCGCCCAGGCGCGCTGCCATCGCGATCGACCGCTTGCCGTTACCGGCAATGACGAACGGGATGCGTGGCCGCTGAACACAGCCAGGCAAGTTGCGCGCGTCGACCGCCGAGTAGTGACGGCCGGACCACGTGACATGGTCGGTCGTGAGCAACCGGTCGAGCAATTCGACGAATTCGGCAAACCTGTCGGCCCGCTCGCGCACTGTCAGTTCCGGCTGACCGAGCACCTTGGTATCGAAGCTCTGACCACCCGCTCCGGCGCCGACGCCAAGCACCATCCGCCCGCCACTGACATCGTCCAGCGCGGTCAGCTGACGCGCGAAGCTCACCGGGTGCCGGAAGTTCGGGGATGCCACCATCGTGCCGAGCGGGATTCGCGACGTGACCATCGCCGCAGCTGTCAGCGTCGGCACCGCGTCGAACCAGGGACCGTCGACGAGGGACCGCCAGCCGAGATGGTCGTAGGTCCAGGCGTGATCGAAGCCGTACTCTTCCGCGCGCTGCCAGCGGTGAGCCGCCTGCGCCCAGCGCTGATCAGGCAGGATGATGATGCCGAATCGCACGATCGGCAATCGTAGCGAGCGCGGGACTGGCCTCAGTCAGCCAGCCGCCGCCTCGGTGACCTCAGCGGTCTGCTGCGTTGTCGCGGTAGCCGGACGTGCCTGAGCCAGCGTCTGCTCAGCCGCGTCGACAACCCCGAGGTCGGCCCGCACGTGCAGCTCGGCCGCCGTGATGAGCAGCGCCACGACGTCCGATGGTGACTGCGCCCTGGCCTCGGCCAGGCTGCGCAGCTCCCGTAGCAGGTGCGCGCGCTGGCGCCGCAGCACGCCGTCGAGCGTCGGCTGCTCTCCGGACTGGGCAGCAGCCATCAGCTTGAGGAAAAAGTCGTCCCGGTAGCCACGCTGGCGCGTACTCGGCTCCGAAAGCCAGCGGTCTAGCTCAGCCTGCCCGGCGGAGGTGAGGTGGTGGACAACGCGGTCGGGCTTAACCTGCTGCGGCTGCCGCTCCGACTCGATCAGGCCATCCCGGCTGAGCCGGTCGAGTATCTGATACAGGTGCCCGATGTTCAGGCCGCCCCACTGGTCGCCGACGGCCTGCTCGAAACTGCCCTTCAGTTCGTAACCGTGAGCCGGCTTGTCGGCCAGCAGTGCGAGAACCGCGTGATGCAGCGGCATGTGTCGTCAGTCTCCGGTCGCAAGGAATCCCGTAACGAAAACGATTTCATCTTGCATTGTGACTAGCTAACAAAACCTGGCATAGTTTTGCATTGTCACTAGGTATCCGACCAGGTTAGCCGCAAGCTGGCTGCAGTACCAGCCGCCCACATTCTCGCCGAGGAGCAATCACATGACTGACCCCGGTGGCGGCCACGCCGCGATCGAGCTTCGCGGCATCAGTAAGAGCTACGGGATCGGCAACGACCAGCAAGTCCGGGCCGCCGACGACGTCAGCCTCAACATCGCCGTGGGCGCATTCGTGGCGCTGACTGGCGCTTCCGGCTCCGGCAAGTCCACCTTGCTGCACCTGATCGGTGCTATCGAGCGCCCGGACTCTGGCACGATCCTCTCCGCCGGAACGGACGTCACGGCGTTGCGCGGCGCCGCGCTGGCGGCCTACCGGCGGACTGTCGGTTTCGTGTTCCAGCGCTACAACCTGCTTCCGGCGCTCACCGCGCTTGACAACGTAATCGCGCCGTTGCTGCCCTACCGCACAACCTTCAACAAGCGGGAGCGGGGCAAGGACTTGCTGGCGGCTGTCGGCTTGGCCGGTCGCGAACAATCACTGCCGGCGAAGATGTCCGGCGGCGAGCAGCAGCGGGTGGCAATCGCCAGGGCCCTGATCAACACCCCCGCCTTGCTGCTTGCTGACGAACCGACCGGCAACCTGGATTCCGCGAACGCCGCCGAGATCCTTCAGCTATTGGCAACGCTCCGCGAGCAGCGGATCATGACGATCATCCTTGGAACCCACGATCCCCAGGTCGCGGCACACGCCGAGCGCTTGATCAGGCTTCGCGACGGAGCCGTCATCGACGACATCGCGCTCACTGAGGGCTACCCGGTCGAGGACGTCATCCGGCGCGTCGGCCAGCTCGGCTGAGGGCACGGCGATGGGACGGCTGGCCTGGTCACAGCTGCGGTTCCGGACGACCAGGGCCATCGCGCTACTGATCGGGCTGCTGCTGGCGACGACCGCCTTCACCGTGTTGACAGCGGCATCACGGACGGCTCAGCTGCGCACGGTCGGCACGGTCACCGCGCACTTCACGCCGGCCTACGACATCCTGGTCCGGCCGAGGGGATCCAGGACGGGGCTCGAGACGCAGACCGGCACTGTCCAGCCGAACTTCCTGTCCGGCATTTACGGCGGCATCACCATGGCCCAGTACCACCAGATCGCCCAGATCCCCGGCGTCCAGGTCGCCGCCCCCATTGCCATGGTCGGCTACTCCCTGCTGGTGCCGCAGCTGGCTTTCCCACTGCCCGCGGCTGACCTGGCCGGCCAGGCGGGCAGCTCTACCGGGTGACCACCACGTGGATCTCGCAGGGAGGCGCCAGCCGCGCTACTCCGCCGCCGTCCTTCGTCTACGTCACTCCGCAAAAGCTCGGCATTGACAACCAGATCACTGGCTACCTGCAAACCGAGCGGCTGCCGAATGGCCGGAGCGTCACCCTCTGCCCTACAGACGTCGACCTTGCACGTGACGTGAATCCGTTCGGCGTGGCTGCGCAGTCAGACTGCGTCGCCTGGTCGAAAGTCAACAGCTACGGCCCCCTGGGCATTAACACGCCGTACCCCCCAGGATCGCGCAACCCCGGGTACGCGGTCGAATGGGTCATCCCGGTGCTGATCGCGGCGGTGGATCCGGTGGCCGAGGCGAAGCTGGACGGGCTGAACCGTGCGGTGATCTCAGGTCACTACCTGCCGGAGAGCACCCGCGAGGCTGGAACCACCGCTTCTTTCCCCGTTCTGGCGTCCTCGGTCAGCGGACTTGACGAGTCCGCCGTCACGCAGGTGGCGGCACTGAGCGCGCCTGCGTCCCCGCCGTCGATGACCGCGTCCTGGATAACTCAGCACGCCACCGCGCCAGGTCAGGTGATTTCCACGATCACAACCACGGCGCACCAGGCTTATCAGCAGCTGCTCGTCGCGCTCGCAGTCAAATGGGGCCGCTCGGTCAGCAACGCGCCCGGCGGAAGCATCACGTACGTCGGAAAGGTGCAGCCATCGACCGGGCAGCCGGTCAGCATCGAGGCCTACTGGAGCGTCGGGCCAACCGCCTACCGCCATTCAAGCTCCGGCTCGCTCGTTCCGCAGCTGACCCACAACCCGCCGTCCACCTGGTATTCCGGCGGCGCCCAGGTCGCCAGCATGGACGACGACGACAGCCAGTACCGCAAGGTCTCCGTGCACGCCCCGGCTACCGCGATCTTCAGCGGCTTCCCCGCCAGCCCGCAGCTCGCCGGTATCTTCAACCCGGCGAAGATCAACGACTTTGACCCGTTGTCGCGGGTCCCGCTCGGCGCGTACGAGCCGGTCGTCGCGGCCCCGGCGAACCCGGCAACATACCGAGCGCTGCACGGCAGCGATCTGCTGCCGAATCAGAATCTGGGCGGATATGTAAGCCAGCCGGTCGACCTCGTCACGACGCTGTCTTCGCTGCCGGCGCTGGAGAACTCGGGCTACTACGGCACGCATGTGCCGGTTAACGATCCGATCAGCGTGGTGCGGGTTCGGGTGGCGGGGGTCACCGGGCCCAATCCGGTGTCCCTGGAGCGGATCCGGGAGGTGGCCCAGCAGATCGAGGTGCGCACCGGCCTGGATGTGGACATCGTCGCGGGGTCGTCGCCGTCGCCGACCACGATCGACCTGCCCGCCGGGAAGTTCGGCCAGCCGCCGCTCGCGCTGTCCGAGAACTGGGTGAAGAAGGGCGTCGCCGTCGCCATCCTGTCCGCGATCGACAAGAACAGCCTGGTGCTGTTCGTGCTGATCCTGGTCGTGTGCGTGCTGTTCGTCGCTAACTCCGCGTCGGCGGCGATCCGCGGCCGGCGCCGCGAGCTTGGCGTGCTGGCCTGCCTGGGCTGGACCCGACCCCGGCTGTTCACCGCAGTACTGGGCGAGGTCGCAGCGATCGGCCTGACCGCCGGGCTGCTCGGCGCCGCTGCGGCGCTGCCGCTGTCGTCAGCACTGGGCCTGCACGCCTCACCGGGGCGGGCGGCGCTGGCCGTGCCGATCGCGGTAGCCGTCGCTATCGTCGCCGGGGTCGCGCCAGCCTGGCTGGCGGCCAGGGCTGAACCCGTTGCCTCGGTTCGGCCGCCGGTCCTGGCTGTCCGCCGGGCCCGCCAGCCCGGCGGAATCACCGCGCTCGCAGCGATGAACGTGCTCCGCACCCCCGGCCGGGCCCTGGTCGGCGCGATCAGCCTCGCCGTCGGCGTTACCGCTCTGACCGTCCTTGCCGCGCTCACGTTCGCGTTCCGCGGCGTGCTCGTCGGTTCACTTCTCGGCGACGCCGTCGCAGTCCAGGTCCGCGGCGTCGACTACGTCGCCGTTTTCGCCACCGTTGCGCTCGGCGTCCTCGCCGTCGCCGACGTGGTCTTCCTCAACGTCCGCGAGCGCGCCGCCGAACTCGCCGCCTTCCGTGCCTTCGGCTGGCCCGAATCCGCGCTCAGCCGCCTGGTCATCACCGAAGGCGCCATCATCGGCCTGGCCGGATCACTAGCCGGCGCAGCGCTCGGCCTGGCCGTCGCGGCCTCCTTCGCGGGCCAGTTGCCCGCCGCCCTCTACCTGGTCGCCGCAGCGGCCGTCGCCGCCGGGCTGCTCGTCACCACCGGCTCCGCGCTGCTGCCCGCACAGGCCCTGCGCCGCCTCCCCGCCGCCCACCTCCTCGCCGAGGAGTAACCGCGGCAACCAGTAACCTAGGCCGGCATGACGCCCGAATTGCGCGAGCAGGCGCTGGCCTGGATCGCGGCCGCCCCCGACGAGCAGGACGGCGCCGGGCCGAGCAGGCTGAACCGGGCCACGGTGACCACCGTGAGTGCGGCAGTAGGAACGTGGCTGCTGAGCCGCGAACCTGGCGCAGCCGAGGCGGGTGTCGTGATCGGCTGCGACGCGGCGCAGCGCAGCCAGGAACTCGCTGCGCAGGCGGCTCGGGTTTTCGCCGGGGCCGCCATTCGCGTGCACATGTTGCCGGGCGGGCAGCCAGCCCCGTTTCTTGCATATGTGGTGAGGTTTTACGGCGCCGCCGCCGGAGTAATGATCACCGCTGGTCACGGCGCGGGCGACGACAGCGCTTTTCGGGTGTACGCGGCTGACGGCGCGCTGCTCATGCCGCCTGCCGATACCGACATCGAGGCGGCCGCGGCGAGCCTCGGGCCGGGGCCGGAGATCGCGATAGCGCCGCTCGACAGCGCGCTGATCGGCTCGCTCGGCGATCAGGGAGTGCAGGCGTATCTGGATTCGATCTGTGCGGCCGCCGGGCTAGCGCCGCGGGGCGCGGCCTGGCTCCGGTTCGCCTAGTACGCCACTGCACGGCGGGGCCGGGGAGCTCGCGCTGCGAGCGTTCGAACAGGCCGGTTACGCGGCGCCGGATGTGGTCGCGGCGCCGTTCGCGGACCCGGCGCAGCCCGGCGCGCTAGACCTGGCGATCGCGCAGGCCCGGCGGTCAGCCTGCGACCTGATCCTGGCGACCAGCCCCGACGGTCGCCGGCTGGCGGTCGCAGTGCCGGACCCGGACGCGCCGGGTGGGTACCGGCAACTGACCGCCGACCAGCTGGGCGCGCTGCTTGGTGCGTTCTGCCTCGGCAGGATGGCGGCCGATCCGGCCATCGTGATGTCGGGGCAGCTTGTGGTCAGCGCTATCGGCTGCGGTTCGCTGCTGTTGAAGATCGCGGCTGCGGCCGGAGCGCAGCACGCGCAGACGCTGAGCGGGTTCCAGTGGCTGGTCCGCGCAGCTGACTTGCGAGAGGACGTCCGGTTCGCGTTCGGCTACTCCGAAAGCCTGGGCTATGCCGTCACCGATGTCGTGCGGGACGCCGACAGCATCGGCGCCGCGCTCACGGTACTGGGCCTGGCCGCCGTCGCCAGGTCTGCCGGCGAGTCGCTGCGGGACGCCTACGACGCACTAGAGGTGACGCACGGCGTGCACCTGACCGCTCAGCTCGCCGTGCCCGCTCCGGCTGCACTCGACGTGATGTCCCGGCTGCGGGTGGCCGCGCCGACCGAACTGGCTGGCCTGCCAGTGATCCGGGCGACCGATTACACGGGGGGAAGCTGGGACTTGCCGTCCGCGGACATGATCGGTTACGAGCTGCCCGGAGGGCGAGTCGTGATCGGCCGGCTCACGCCGAGGCGGCAATCCATGCGTACCTGGAAATCGTCGAACAGGTAACCGGCCGACCACTGGCCAGCGCACGGCAGGTGGCGCAGCAGCGGATGGACTTGCTGGACGCTGCCGTTGGCGAGCTGCTCGGCTGAGATTGCTGAGGTAACTGCCGGCCGGGCCTACGTTTTCGGCCTGTCGCTCACTACGCTTTTGTCGCGATTGCAATCCGGCGCGGGGAGGGGCGGCCATGAACCGGACGGGCACGGCCATGGACGGGACGGGCACGGCCATGGACGAGACCGGCACGGCCATGGACGAGACCGGCACGGCCATGGGCGGGACCGGCACGGCCATGGGCGGACGGCGCGCAAGACGACTCGCGGCCGCGCTCGCGGCGCTTGCCGTGCTCGCCACCGGAGTAGTCGGATCGCTGGCCCCGGCCGGGGCCGCCGTTCGGCCTGCCCTGCCCGCCGCGGGGCTACACGAGGCCGCGCTCGCCGCGGTGTCCTGCCCGCGAGCGAAACTCTGTATCGCTGTCGGCCGCCGCGCCAGGCCGCATGGCCAGGCTCCGTTCGCCGAGCGGTGGCGCGGCGGTTCCTGGACGGACCTGGCGATCCCGGCCCCGAAGGCGAGCGACGCGTTCCTCGTCGCCATTGCCTGTCCGACCTCGACCAACTGCACCGCCGTCGGCGGCGAAGCCGGCTCGCGAAGCCACTCCGGGCCACTCGCCGAGCAGTGGAATGGCCGTCGCTGGCGGGTCACGCAAGCCCGGCGATCCCGCTGGCGTGACGGCGGGCAACCTCTACGGCATCTCGTGCGGCGGCGTAAACAACTGCGTCGCGGTAGGCGGCGGGGAGGGCCGCAAGCGCGACGTGACGCTGTCGGAGCGGTGGAACGGCCGCTCCTGGAAAGTTCTGCCGCACGTCAATGTCCGGCGACCGGCCTCTTTTACCGGCGTGAACTGCACCAGTCGCTTCTGCATGGCCGTCGGCGAGATCGAGTCTCCGGCGCTGACCGGCGAAGTAGCGATGGCCGCGAAGCTAACCGGGAGCAGATGGCAACTCGTCAGCACCCCCGGCCTGGCTGGCTCGAACCTCACCCTGTTCTACGCCGACTGGTGCAGCAGCCGGGTGTTCTGCCTGGCGGTCGGCCAGTATCAGGGCGCGATCAATACTGCGATCGCGGCACGGTGGACCGGGTCGACCTGGACGCCACAGTCGCTGTCAGCGGCGAATCAGATTCTGTTCGGCATCTCGTGCTTCGGCTCGGCTCGCTGCATGGCAGTCGGATCTGGCAACACCCGGCCTGTCAGCCAGCAGTGGACGGGAGCGAGCTGGACCGCGGTACCGACCGCGCACATCGCGGGCGGGTCGGTCGCGGCTCTCTATCAGGTCTCGTGTCCGACCGCCACGCGGTGCGTCGCGGTGGGTGCGCGGAGCAACGGCGGGCTGGGCGCGGTCGGCTCTCCGCTGTCCGAGGAATGGAACGGCGCCAGCTGGCGCATCCTGCAGACGGCCAGCCCCTGATCCCTAGTCGGATACTGCGAGGATCACGTCGGATGCCTTGACGATCGCGATCACCTGCTTGCCCTCGGAAAGGCCAAGTTCATCCGCGGCTTCGACCGTGATCGAAGCCACCAGCCGGACCCCGTTCGCATCCAGCTTTACGTTCGCTATCGCCTCACCTTTGGTCACGCCGGTGACAGTTGCGTTGATCTTGTTGCGCGCGCTCAGCCGCATGGCTGCTCCAATCCGCGTGTCGTCGGTGCCCTCGACGGCAATCCTGCCAGTTGCCCCGCCGCCGTTTGCCGCAGCGGCTGCCCGAATGGCAAGCTCGTACGCATGGATCATGAGCACGTGCACGACGCCAGTTGCGAAGTAGCGCACGGGACGGTCCAGGCACCGGCCGAGGACAAGGTGCTTGCGGCCATCTTCGCCACCCCGGTATCGAGTTACCTGCTGCGCTACGGCGCCGACGCCGGCTTCCGGACCGTGCTCGTCGAGCCGGACCCCGAGCGGGCTAAAGCGGTCAGCGCCGACGGGTTCGAGCTGGCCGAGAGCCTGGCTGGCCTCGCCCCAGGCAACGCCGATGTCGTCGTCACCGATCATCACCGGTCCGAACTCGGCGTTCAGCTACGCGACGCGCTGGCAGCACAAGCGCGCTGGGTAGGGATCATGGGCAACCCCCGGCACGAGGGCCCGCACGTCGCGGCGCTTACCGAGCTCGGCGTTCCGGCCAGCGAGATCGCCAGGGTGCACCGGCCGATCGGCGTGAACATCGGCTCGCGAACTCCGGCCGAGATCGCTATCGCGACCATCGCCGGGCTCATCGCGGACCGCAACGGCAAGCCCGGCGGCTTCACGTTCTAAAGGCGCGGCTGTGGGGGGACAACATGCCTGACCAGGCCGGTTACTCCGGGACGCCGCTGGCGCGCAAGCTCGGCATCGGCGAGGGCGACGAGATTGCGCTGATCGGGGCACCCGAGCAGTTCGAGGACACGCTCGGCGAGCTGCCGGACGTCGCTAGCTTGCACACAGATCTGGCAGATGATGCCCGTTATGACGTGATCGTAGCCTTTGTGACCCGGCGAGCCGAGCTCGAAGCGGAGCTGCCGCGGCTTCGCGCCCGGATGGCTCCCGCGTGCGGGCTGTGGATCGCCTGGCCCAAGCGGACTAGCAGAGTGCCGACTGATGTGACCGACCAGGTCATCCGGGATGTGGTCTTGCCGACAGGGCTGGTCGACAACAAGGTCTGCGCGATCGACGACACCTGGTCAGGCCTTCGGCTGGTGATCCGCCGCGAGAACCGGGTCTGAATCAGGGTTACCTCGGGGTGCTTCCTGATGTGCCGACCGCATCGCAGGGCGCAGGCTAGCTGATATGAACAGCGATACCCAGGACTCGCATTACTCCAGTCAGACCGGACCGGACGACGGCCCCGGCTCCGACCCGACGCAAACTGGCCACGAGCGCCCGCCGCTGCGCCGTCCGGCACACGGGCGGATGGTGGCCGGCGTCGCAGTGGCCATCGGGCGGCATTTCAACGTCGACGTGACGATCGTCCGGGTGGTCTTCGCCGTGCTGACGATCGTCGGCTTCACCGGGCTCGCGTACTTCGGCAGCCTGCCACTGTTCCTTGGCGGGATTCCGCTCTACCTCGCGTGCTGGCTGCTGATCCCGGAAGAAGGCAGCGACCTGTCCATTGCTGCCAGCTTCGTGAAGAAGCACGAGCACAGGTCCGGCTGAGCGGACATTCCGAGGGCTAACTACTCGACCAGCAGTTCGCCTTCGAACTTGCCGAGGTCTTCCTGGTACAGCTCCAGGCCGACGCCGTTCGGGTCACGGAAGTACATGCTGTTGTCCGCGCCGCGGTCCGGGCCGAGGTAGTCCACTCCGGCGGCGTCGAGCCGCTTCTTCGCCTCCGCGAACTGGCTCGCCGACACCGAGATCGCCAGGTGCTGCACGCCGCCGATGGTCTCCTGCCAGGCCGGGTGGTCATAGCCAGGGAAGTCGAAGAAGCCGAGCAGGTTGTGATTGCCGATGTCGAAGAAGAAGTGGTTGGAGCCCGCGTAGTCGCGGTTTTCCACCAGCTCGACCAGCGGGAAGCCGAGGAACTCCTGGTAGAACTTGATCGTCTCCTCGGCGTCCGAGCAGATCAGCGCCAGGTGATGCACTCCGCTGACGGTTGACTGCGGACGATCGGCCAGCGGGCGCAGATACCGCTTGCGCAGTTCTTCCCGGCGGGCACGGACGCGGGCAAGCTCCTCGCCTTGTGGCTCTGGCATTGTGACTCCTTAGGTCGCAACACCAGTGTGCCAGTCCTCGGGATGGATGCGGTGCCTGAGCATCCAGCCATGCATGCCATGCGCCTGGCCCGCCAGTCGTGTCGGCGGCACCGCAATCATCGGGCACGAGGCATGCGCCATGCAGTATCTGCTGACCTTGCAGGCCATCAGCCGACTCAGCGCACCGCGCCGGCCTCCGCCGACGACCAGGACATCGCCCGACTGGCTAGCCGCATCGGTGAGCACCGGGCCTGCTTCTCCCCTGACTACCGCAGGGCTGAAGCCGAGATCGGCGGGCGGCCCGCCGATGGCCAGGTCGATGGCTCGCCACAACCGGTCCCACGCAGCCTGCTTCCACATCGCCCGCAGTGGCGGACACGGGCTGCGGCGATCAGCGAGTTCTCCGCCCGGCGGGGTCCAGGCGAGCACCGGGACTAGTACCGAGTTGTCGTTCCTGGCCAGTTCGGCCGCGAATCGCAGGGCCTGCAAGCTGCCTGCCGATCCGCTGACGCCGACCACCACTCTCCGCACGTACACCTCACGGCTCCTTCCCCGCATGGCCTTTGTGCCTCACTGCGGCCTCCACTCAATCGCGGGAATCCGGCCGGCGGCCGTCCCCTAACAACCCTCATGCAGCGCAGACGCCCTCGCAAGCGGCATTCATGCGGACTGTCCGGACCGGCGTGCGCGGGCTCACAGTCTCACCACGATTGTGACTCACAGATTCTTTTGATAGTCTCTCTCTTATTAAACAGGCTCGCATGATTGTCTGGAGGACTACCCGTGAGCGATGCCCTGCTCGCCGCCGCCAGCGGGAGGCGCCGCTGGTGGGCGCTCGCGGCACTGGCGATGAGTGTCCTGGTAGTCGGCCTCGACCTCTTCGTTCTGTCGCTGGCCCTGCCCACCCTTGCTGTCGACCTCCACGCCTCTACTTCGGACCTGCAGTGGTTCGTCGACGCGTACAGCCTGGTCCTGGCGGCTGCGCTGCTGCCCGCCGGACTCCTCGGCGACCGGATCGGCCGCAAGAAGCTACTGATAGCGGCGCTCGGGGTGTTCGGCATCGCCTCACTGGCTTGCGCGTACTCGTCGTCGACTGGCGAGCTCATCGCGGCACGGGCCGTGCTAGGGCTCGCGGCCGCGGTCATCCTCCCGCTCGCGCTCGCCGTGCTGCCCGTGATGTTCACGCCGGAAGAGCGCCCGAAGGCGATAGCCGTCGTCGGTGGTGCCACCTTCCTTGGCTATCCGCTCGGCCCGATCCTGGGCGGCTGGCTGCTTGACCACTACTGGTGGGGCTCAGTCTTCCTGATCAACGTCCCGATCGTCGTGCTGGCACTGGCAGCGGTGATCATCCTGATGCCAGAGTCCCAGGGCAGCGAGCGCTTCCGGCTCGACTTCACCGGCGTGCTCATCTCCAGCGCAGGCTTGGTGGCGCTGACCTACGGCGTCATCCGGGCCGGACAGGACGGCTGGTCTGACACGCAGGCGATCGCCACGATGGCGGCTGGCGCGGTCGGCCTGGGCCTGTTCGTGGCGTGGGAGCAGCTTGTCATGCGCAGGGATGGCGGGCAGCCGCTGGTCGACCTCCGTCTCTTCGGCTCGGCCGGATTCACCTGGGGCACCACCCTGGCGACGATGATCTCCTTCGCATTGTTCGGCCTGACATTCGCAATGCCGCAGTTTTTCCTTGACGTCAAGGGCCTGGATTCGATGGCCAGCGGGATCCGGATGCTGCCGCTGATTGGTGGTCTGGCAGTCGGCCTTGGCATCGGGCAGCGGCTGCAGAGCACCCGCAAGTCACGTGACGGCGGCCCCGACCGACCCGCGCTCCTTGGCATGCGGCCGGTTGGCACTGGCGGGTTCGCGATCATGGCCGTAGCCCTCGCCGTCGGCACGGCCACCTCTGCCGCCAGTGGCACGGGTTTCACCTCCGGGTGGTTCGCGGTGACCGGGCTCGGCCTCGGTATGGCGATGCCAACAATGCTGAATGCCGCGCTCAGCGCGCTGGCTCCGGAGCGCAGCGGGTCTGGTTCCGCGCTGATGACCGCGGCTCGCCAGGTCGGCGCGACGATCGGCATTGCCGTGCTCGGCACCGTGCTCAACTCGGTCTACCGCAGCCACCTCAGTGTCACCGGGCTGCCGACGGCCGTCGCCGCGGCCAGGAGCAGCGTCGGGGCAGGCGTAGCCGTCGCGGCCAAGCTAGGCTCAGCGCCGCTCCTAGCTGCCGTGCACTCCGCCTACGCGGACGGCGTCGACGTCATGCTCTGGGTCTGCGCCGCGATCGCAGCAGCCGCAGCCGTGCTCGCCGTGTTGTTCTTGCCGCGCCAGCCGGTCCAGTCCAGCGGCCGCTCGGACGACGCGCCGGCCGCGGCGCAGGCCCCGGCCGGCGCTGAATTCAATACGGCCGGGGCAGAATGACTCGCATGACCGACGTGCCCGCGAGGCCAGCCGGCCTGCGAGAGCGGAAGAAAGCCAGGACGCGAGCTGCCATCAGGCAGCAAGCGCTCCGCCTCATCCGCGAGCAGGGTTATGCCGCCACAACGATCGAGCAGATCGCCGATGCGGCCGAAGTCTCGCCGGCCACATTCTTCCGCTACTTCCCCACCAAGGAGGACGTGGTCCTGCAGGACGACCTCGACATCATTACCACGGAGGCACTCGATGCCCAGCCACCCGAGCTGAGCCCGATCGCCGCGTTCCGTGCCGCTTCGGCCGCCACGCTGGCGTCCCTCAGCCCGGCGGACCTGGCCACGCTCAGGGACACCGCGGAGCTGACGGCAACGGTTCCCGAGGTGCGGGCACGTGCGATCGACGAGTTCGTCCGGACGATCAACCAGATTGCGGAGGCTATCGCCCGGCGAACCGGCCGGAGCCCGGACGACTTCGAGGTGCGCAATCTGGCTGGCGCGATAATCGGGGTCATCATGTCCGTGACCACTTCCTACGGCGGCAGTACCTGGACCGCGGAGGGACTGACTGACGTTGCCGGCCTGTTCGCCCGAATCGACAGGGCGCTGGCACATCTGGAGCAGGGTCTGCCGTTGTGACAACACGGCGCGGGCCAGAGCGCGGTGCGAGAAGATCACGGCAGCACAACGCAACGTGCCCTGTCCTCCGCATGGAAGGCAGGGCACGCTGCGCTCGGTTGGTTCAGTTGGTTGAAACCGGCTGGCCAGGCAACAGGGGCGGCTGACCAGCCGGAGCTTTGAGGTAACTACCTTTTCGCTACGCCGCGGAACCATCATCGCGGGGTATCACGAGGTGTTACGAGGATCTGACGCAACGCTACCTCGATCGGTTTCATTATGAGACGCAGATCACAGCTCCGCTAGATCGCCGGGAATGTTGCGCGTTCAATTACTGTTCCTGCGGCAGGCCAGCGCAGACTAGGCGCGGGCTGGCCAGGCACACTAGTAGCGCCGAGGAGGAAGTCATGCCAGCTGTGACAGTCGAGGACATCCTGGTGCTGCCGCGCGTAACCGAGCCGGATCAGGCCACCGCGGTGAACCGGCCCGTTCTGTCGGTCAAGACAGCCCCGTCCGCGTTCGAGGGTGAGGGCTTTCCGGTCCGCCGCGCATTTGCCGGCGTTGACCTGCGCGCGCTCGACCCCTTCATTCACATGGACCAGATGGGCGAGGTCGACTACGCCCCGGGCGAGCCGAAGGGCACATCCTGGCACCCGCACCGCGGCTTCGAGACTGTGACCTACATCATCGACGGGACCTTCCGCCACCAGGACTCCAACGGCGGCGGCGGCCTGATCACCAACGGCGACACGCAGTGGATGACGGCAGGCGGCGGCATCCTGCACATCGAGGAACCGCCCGAAGAGCTCGTGCTGAGCGGCGGCCTCTTCCACGGCTTCCAGCTCTGGGTCAACCTGCCATCACAGCTCAAGATGGCCCCGCCGCGCTACCAGGACATTCGCGCGGGGCAGGTCGCGCTGCTCAGCTCCGCCGACGGCGGCGCGCTAGTGCGCGTCATCGCCGGTGCGGTAGACGGTCACCACGGCCCCGGCGTCACCCACACGCCCATCACGCTGCTGCATGTGACGGTCGAGCCGGGCGCTGAGTGCCGGCTGCCGTGGCGCCCCGACTTCAACGCGCTCGGCTACGTACTGGCCGGATCTGGTACCGTCGGCGCCGAGCGGCGCCCGGTCAGGACCGGCCAGTTGGCTGTGTTCGGTCCCGGCGACGTGCTCACGCTCGGGGCGCAGCGCAAGATGGACGGCCCGAGCGACAAGCTGGACATACTCGTTCTCGGTGGCGAGCCAATCCGCGAGCCAGTCGCGGCGTACGGTCCGTTCGTGATGAACACCAGGGCCGAACTGGTCCAGGCGTTCGAGGACTATCAGGCGGGCCGGCTCGGCTCAATCCCGGCAGTGCGTACGCCACTGCCGGAGGAGCCGCACCCCGGCCACGACGTCCTGTAACGAGCCGGCGAGCCGTGCTGCGCAGTCCTGCCGGCGGCGCAGCGCGGCTCGCCTTTGTCTGTGCCAGTCCGCTGAAGCCGCTTCTGCGGGCTAGCTGACCTCACTGGCCCTGCGCACCTCGAACGTGAAGCACCCGAACTCGACGGCTCTGCCGTGCACCAGCGCGACGGCAGGGTCGGCAAACATCTCCGCTATCGCGAGCTCAGCCTCGACCGGGCTCCCGGTGGCGTCGGCTTCCACCAGCCGCCCGCCGAGGATCCGGCCGTCCGCGCGGTAGGCCCGTAGCACCCGCCGGCCCGCTGCCAGCCAGTTCGGGTATCCGGTGCCGTCTGGCCCTTCGCACGGCGCCGGGTGGATGAACACCGGGCCGACCTCGTCATAGGGTCCCGGCTCAGCGCCGGTCTCATTCGCCCACCGGCGCAGAGGCGCGTACGACGCCAGCGCAATCTGCTCCCCGGCCCGACTTGGCCGCAAGCAGCAGCGCAACGGCGCGCCAACGTCGGCATCGGTCACCAGGACGGGAGCGTTACCCGCGTCGTCCGTGATGCGCAGCTTAGCGAGCACGTCGGGGGCGATCGCGCGTATTTCGAAGCCAGTCCCTAGCTGTGTCGGTGTTTTCATAACCCCAGGATCGAGGCCGGGAACGGGCACTGCTGGCGAGATCACGACGGCTTGCTCGCGGCCTCCGGTCGGGTGCGCGCAGCGGTCGCCGGTCAGGCTTTAGCTGGCTCGGCCGCCAAGCGACGCAACGCGCTGCGGACGAGTTGCGGATCGTAGGTGCTCCAGTACGGAGGCAACGAGGCCCGCAGGAATCCGGCATACCTGGCTGTCGCCAGCCGGGGGTCCAGGATCGCAATCACGCCGCGATCATCGACGGTCCGCAGCAGCCGCCCGGTGCCCTGCGCTAGCAGCAGCGCCGCTTGTGCCGCCGCCACGGCCATGAAGCCGTTGCCACCGCGGGCCGCGACCGCCCGCTGCCGCGCCGAGGCCAACGGGTCGTCGGGTCGCGGGAACGGGATCCGGTCGATTACCACCAGCTGGAGCGACCTGCCCGGCACGTCGACGCCCTGCCAGAGTGACAGTGTGCCGAACAGGCAGCTCGCCTCCTCTTCGGCGAACTTGCTGACCAGCAGCCCAGTCGAGTCATCGCCCTGGCAGAGCAGCGGCACGCCGATCTCGCCGCGCAACGCATCGGCGGCCTGCCGGGCTGCCCGCATGGAGGAGAACAGCCCGAGGGTCCGGCCGCCTGCCGCCTCAATCAGTTCACGCATCTCGGCCAGGTAAGCGTCGGACAGACCATCGCGGCCTGGCGGGGGCAGCTGCCGCGCGACGTACAGGATTGCACTACGCCGGTGGTCGAACGGGGAGCCGACGTCGAGGCCAGTCCAGTCGAGCCCAGTTGAATCCGGCCCCGTTCGGAATCCAGCCCAGCCGAATCCAGCCCAGCCGAATCGACCCCGGGCAGGCCCCACTGCCTGGCCAGCGGCTCGAACGAGCCACCCAGGGTGAGCGTCGCCGATGTCAGGACCACGGTGCCGGCCTTGAACAGCCGCTCCGCGAGCAGTCCGCCGACGTACAGCGGCGCGACTCGCAGCGTGTCAGGCCGAGACGACTCCTCGCCTGCGGGCCGGTCTAGCCAGACGACCTCGGGCCGGGAAGCGATATCAGCCGCGTATGCGTCGATGATGCGGCTCGCGTTCTCCGCGACCTCATCCAGCGCCACGGTGGCGACCCTCGTAGCTGTCAGGCGTTCGGCGTCGTCGTCACCGCCGGATTGGTGGCGCAGGTCAGCCGCGCACGCCATGGCCGCGTCCCGCACCACGGCGAGCGCTTCCTCGACCTGCTCAGCCAGCACATCGAGACGTCCCGCCTCAGTGTCCGCCAGCGCCAGCTCGAGACCGCCTGCGCCATCCCGCAACCGGCCGGAAAGCTCCTCCCCCGTGAGCCTGCCACAGCGGCGGGCCGCGGCGTCGACGGCCGCGGCGGACAACTCGCCGGAGGCCACGCTAGTGACCCGGTCGACCAGATCGTGCGCTTCGTCGATGACGACGACATCGTGCTCGGGCAGCACGATGTTGTTCTCGATAGCGTCGATGGCAAGCAGCGCATGGTTGGTCACCACGATGTCCGCCTCGCCCGCGGACTCACGAGCCTGCTCGGCGAAGCACTGGCTGCCAAACGGGCATTTCGCGGCGCCGATGCACTCCCGGGCGTTGACAGAAACCTGCCGCCACGCCCGGTCGTCCACACCGGGAACGAGTTCGTCTCTGTCCCCGCTCTCGGTGGTCGCAGCCCACTCGTGCAGGCGGGTCACTTGCCGCCCGATTCCTGACACCGACCGCGAGTCGAATAGCGAGTCCGCGGGTTCGTCCGGCGCGCTGCCGTGCACCTTGTTCAGGCACAGGTAGTTCCGCCTGCCTTTGAGAATCGCGAACACCGGTTCTCTGCCGACCAGGTCCGCCAGCGCAGCCGATAGCCGGGGCAGATCACGTTCGATGAGCTGGCGCTGCAGCGCGATCGTGGCGGTGGAGATCACGACCGTCTGGCCGGACTGGCCGAGCGCGTGCCGCACTGCAGGCACAAGATAGGCCAGCGACTTGCCCGTACCCGTCCCGGCCTGCACGGCCAGGTGCCGCTTGGACACCATCGACTCGTGGACCGCTTCGGCCATCGCGACCTGTCCCGGCCGCTGAGCGCCACCGATCGCAGCCACCGCCGTCTTGAGCAGGACGTCGATCTCAGGCAATTCGGCAGGCACTATTGCACGCTATCGCCCGCGAGGCCCGGGCATCGACTGCCCGCGCTGGCTGTGGACAATCGGCTCGCCGACTAATCGATCAGCTGGTGATGTCAGCAGAGGTCAGCTTCGCCCAGGCGATCGCACCGAAGATGACCGCATACACCCCGAACGACACCAGCCCGTGCTCGAGGCCGGACCAGTCGACCGGCGACCGGAACAGCCCGTCCCAGAGCAGCCAGTAGTGCGTCGGCAAGTAGGGGTGAATCGCCGACAGCTCCGGAAGCTGGTCACAGATCTCACTGCCAAGGGTGAGCACCAGAACGGCGGCAATGGCGCCAACCGGATGCTGAGTCATCGTCGAGGCGGCGAGCCCGATCGCACCGAGCGACGTCATCGCAGCGGCCGCGAACAAGGCCACCACCAGCACCCGCAGCACGCCTGCCCACAACGAGATGGTCGTCCCTGACAGCAGCGTGACCGGGCCGGCCTGGAACAGGATGAGCCCCATGACCAGCGATATGACCGTGATCATCAAGCAAGCCGCGAGACTGAACACGACGATCGCGGCGTACTTCACGGCCAGGAGCCTGGTCCGGCCCGACGGCACGACGAGCAGGCCGCGCAATGTGCCATGTCCGGCCTCGCCCGCGATCGCATCTGCGGACACCACGCCGATGCTCAACGGCAGCATTAGCACCGTGAGCGTGAGCGTAAGGACCACGAGTGCGAGGAACACCCCGTTGCCGGCCAGTTGATTGAGGAAGGGCGGCCCGCCAGGGCCACCCGAGGAGGCGATCGTCACCCGGAGCACGATGCCCAGGAACACCGGCACGATCGCGAGCACGCCAAGCAGGGCCAGGTTGCGCAGCCGGCCGAAAACCAGGCGCAGTTCGGAAATAAAGAACCTCAACCAGGCGGGAACGGGGTTAGCGCGGGCTGGCTGTCGCTCGTCCGGCCAGACCCGGGCGCGAACGGCGACTGGCGGGCGAACTCCAACCGCAGCCGGCCCAGCCTCGCCGGCCAGCTCCAGCAGACACAGCTCCAGCAGACACAGACTCAGCCGGCCCAGGTCCAGCAGACACAGCCTCAGTAGACAACTCGTCAGCCGACATTGAATCCCTCGCCGGTCAGCTCGACGAACTCGTCCTCCAGGCTTCGCCGCGGCGTCTCCAGCCCGGCTACCGGCACCCCGGCCAGCACCAGGCGCTCGCAGATGACCTCCGGCAACATCGCGCCGAGCTCCGCCGTCACTCTGTCGCCGTCCTGCCGCACGCCGGCCAGGCCCAGCTCGAAAAGCACTCTGGCGGCCAGGTCCGGCTTCGGCGTCCTCACCAGCAGCCCGGCCTGACCGCGCAACTGGCTCAGCGGTCCCTGGTAGACCAGGCGCCCGGCCCGCATCACGCCGACATGCGTGCAGGCCTGCTCGACTTCGGCGAGCAGGTGCGACGACACGAACACGGTCGTCCCGTCGGCAGCAATCTCCCGAATCAGCGCCCTGACTTCCCTGGTGCCTTGCGGGTCGAGACCGTTGGTCGGCTCGTCCAGGATTACCAGCCGCCGGGGCCGCAACAGGCTGGTCGCGATGCCGAGCCGCTGCTTCATGCCGAGCGAGTAAGCCTTGTATCGCTTGTCGGCGGCCGCAAGCAGGCCGACCCGGTCCAGGGCCGCGTCGATACGGGCGCGCGCGGTAGACCGGTCTGCGGTCCGGTCGGCCGAGTCGAGGCGGGCCAGGTTGGCCCGGCCGGATAGCTGCGGGTAGAACGCCGGACCTTCAACCAGCGAGCCAACCAGCGGCAGTGCCGCGGCTTGGCGGTCGGGCATCGGCACGCCGAGCATCTGATGACTGCCCGCGGTCGGCTGAATCAGGCCGAGCAGCATCCGGATCGTCGTGGTCTTGCCGGAGCCGTTGGGCCCGAGGAAGCCGTAGACGGACCCGGCCGGGACCGCCAGGTCGATCCGGTCGACCGCTAGCTGCCCGCCGCGGAAGCGCTTAGTTAGGCCGTTGCTCGCTAGCGCGAACCCAGTGCCCGCGGCGGAGTCAGCCAGCGTCGGCAGCAACATCCGCATACAGCACTGACGGGGTAACGGCGCCGGCCAGGATCTGTCCCTTGCTCGTGACAAGGATGGTCAGCAAGGCGGTCTTCAGCAGCCGTCCGCTCCCCCAGCTGCCGTGGACCGGGATTGTCGCCTTCAGCAGCGCCTGAAGTGCAGCCAGATCCGGCCCGACCGGCGGGCTCACGTTGAGCGTCGAGCTGTAGGCCGTTGACGGGTTCGCCGACGCCGACGAGCCATAGGTGAAGCTGGTGCGCGGCTGCCCGGAACCCGGGCCGGCGTGCAGCGCTTGCTGGACTGCCGCGGCAACGAGGGAGCTCGGCGGGGTGGCAATAACCGACAGCCAGCTCTTGCCGATGACGTGCGGTGTGCTCCCTGGTGCAGCGGCCGCCAGCGGCCCGGCGCCCCAGGTGTTGAATGCCGGGCTCGTCCCGGCCTTGAAGAAACCGCCGCCGTTGTTCCCGAGCTTGGTGACGACACGCCTGCCCAGGAGATGGTCGCCGATGTTCTGGTCAAAGGACTTGATGGCGGCCGCCCGCTGCGCCTTGCTCAGACTGGCCGGCAGGCTCTTGGCGAACTGCGCCTCGATCTGCTTGAGCGCCTTCGCGGGGATTGCCGGGAGCTTGACGAGCCTGGCCGGGGTCAGCTTGCCAATGACGAGTTTGCCGGTGGCGTTCCTGACGACGACAAGCTTGCCGGCCCGGGTCTTGACGTGCAGGAGCGGCTCGGGAAGCCCGGCAGGCTTAACTGTGCTGCCAATGATCGTCGAGCCGAGCGGGAGACTGCCGGCCAGGCCCGCCGGGCCCAGACCGGCTGCGCCTAGGCCCGCATGACCAAGGACGGACTTGAGGTTGGCCGGCACCGCCACATGCTTGACGGTCGCGCCAGGCGGCGGAGTGAAGCTGAAGTTGGACGCCGCCGGAGTGCCGAACGACAGTGCAGTGAAGCCGATGCTGTAGGCGACCGAAGCCGAGCCTCGCGGGAACACCTCGACCCGCAGCGGGAAGTGGCGGCTTGCGTCGATCGCGATCAGCACGCTGCCGACCAGCGACTTGCCGCTCCGGGGGACCAGCGACAACTGATAAGCCGCCTGACCAGCCACGTAGACGTTGCGCTGGACGCTGACCACGGTCGTCGGGCCGACTGCCTTCAGTAGCTGAGCTGCGGCGGCCTGCGGGGAATCAGGAACGGAGCTGCCCCCGGCAACCGAGCTCGGCGGGGTGCCGGGTGGGGCGAATTGCCCGTTCCCGCCATGGCCCTTGATGCCTTTGAAGTTTGCCGGAAGTTCGTAGCGGGTGGCGGTCTGGTCCTTGCTGCTCCACACCCAGATCGTGCGGCCATCGACGCGCAGGTCGGTCTCACCAGCCTGGACTTGCTCGGCGATCCGCACATGCTGCGGGTCGCGGTACCAGATGCTGACCGACGCCGGCCCGGACGACAGGCCGCCCGGGCCGCCCCCCTGCCCGGGCAGCGGCAGCGTCGGCAGCCCGAGATTGGAGGTCTCCTGCACGGTGGCGGTCAGCGGGCCTAGCGGCTTCGCGGCACCCTGAACTACCTCGGTCAGCAATTGCTCGGGTGTGCGGGACGGCAGTGATGGCGCCGCGTTCGCGTTGGCCACTGTCGCGGCCACGATGACGATCCCGGTGACAGCAACGGCGCCCGCTGGGACTGCCCACCGCGCCCTGATGCCGAGTCTGCGCATTGGCTCACCCGCCGCTAATTCAAAACCGCCCCGTTTGATCTCACAATAGCGGCCCGGTCTGACAGGCGCGTCATCCGCAAGTCGGACTGCATGGCGACGATAGGGCTAGATTGCTGCGCCCGGTGTCACCGCGTCGCGGTATCAATCTCTGGGCTGCCGGATCGTTGGGCTGCCGATCGCTGGGCTGGCGGATCACTGGGCTGCCGGATCACTGGGCTGGCGGATCACTGGGCGGTCGAGACACTGCCGCCGGCAAGCGGGTCGCCGACCCGCTCGTGTATCTCGGCGAGGTTGTCATGCGCCGGGTACTTGTGCGCGGCCGGGCCGTCCGCGAACGCCGTCAGCACGTTCGCGGTCACCCGCCGGGTGAAGTCGCCGGCCGACGGAGTCAGGCCCCAGTTATACGTCGGCGGCCCGAACGATTCGACCCAGCGCATCGTGCCGCAGTTGAACACCCCGGCGCCGCCCTTATGCGTGTAGTAAGCCGAGTCGGCGAAGCTGTTCACGCCATGGCAGACCAGCGGGGAGTGGGAGAGCACTTCGATCGGCCGCTCGACCGGGTAGCCAGGAGTGACCCGGTCGTACTCGATACCGACCAGCACCTTGAATCTGGTGCCCTTGCGCGCGCCGGTGCCTTTGAACATCCATGCCTTCGGTGAGTGCACGACGAAGTCAGCGATTGCCGGGTAACCCTCGTACAGCGTCCCGATCAGCGACGATTCGGGGTCCGGGTTCGGCGGCTCGCGCCAGTCGCTGGTGACCTGGTGGTCGTGCCTGCCGTACATCGGGTCCAGATCGTAGCTGGTCTTGTAGCAGACGATCAGCCGGTTGTCGCCGAGCGCAGTCCGCTCCAGCCTGGTCCGGCGGAACATCGCGTTCGCGCCAAGGAACGCGATGTTCATGCCCTTGTCCCTGGCTGCGGTCACGATCGCGCGCTCCTCCGGTGACCAGTACTCGTCATGACCGGGCGACACTAGCGCTGCAGCGCCATCCAGCGAGTGCGGGTTACTGGCGATGTCCATGCTGGTCAGGTACGCGAGCGACAAGCCAAGGCGTTCAGCCAGGTTGATCAGCTTGCGTTCGTAGACCATGAACAGGTACGCGCCGTCAGTGTCCCCTGGCCGGTCCAGGCTGACCGCGTAGGATCTGGTGTCGTAGCCGCCGTCCGGGCCCTTGTAGAGGTCGTAGTGACCCCAGGTGTTGTAGGCCTGCCAGGTCGGCACGGCGTTCTTGATGACGACTTTGCCCGCCGTACTGGCTGATCGGACCGTCACTGGCACGTAGCGCTGAGCGCCGGAATGAGCATCGAGCCGGAACAGGTACGAGCCTTCCGGCCAGTCGTCAGTCGGCACCGTCAGGGACGCACCCCAGTCGGTGTGCACCGTCCGGGTCGGCTCCTGGAACCTCGCCGGCGCCTGCCGGTGTCCGCGGAGCGGCCCGGACTGCCACAGGAGCCTGGCCAGGTCGTGGTTGTACCAGCCCATCCGGAATGCTTTGACGCTGAACTCGCGCGACGTCGTCGAGACGTAAAGGTGGACGGGCTCGCCAGGCCGGATGCTTGCCTGGCTGGCGAAGCCCATGATCTCATCCGGGGCGCCCTGATTCTTGATCCGCCAGTTCTTGTAGCCGGGGAGCGAGTTCTCGTGCTTGACCGTCCAGGGCACGCTGTGCGACCGTGCGCCCGCGCCGGTGGTGACCGACGTACCGTTGCCCGTCTTAGCGGGCGGCACCGATTCGCCGATCTTAACTGCGGCGACGACAGCGGCCGGTACTGCCGCAGCAGCCGCAGCCCGGCCGAGGAACGCCCTCCTGGTCCAACTCATGTGACCAAGCATTACCCCGGGCTGCCGGCAGCTAGGTCAATGGCTCGTAATTTTCCGCCACCCGATTGCGAGTTTTGCGACTCAGCGCGGTAGCCACTGACTTTGAGTTATCGGATGACTACCAAGCGTGCCAAGGCAGCAGTGCAGTCACAGCGACTGCCCCGAACAACAGCGTCAGATACACGATCGACAGGTGGAACAGCCGCATCGGAGCCGGCCCGTCGGCCGTCTCGATGCGGCTCCGCAGCCGGTGCGCCTCGACCAGGAACCAGGCGCCGAGCACGCCGGCACAGCACCCGTAAACCCAGCCGGCGTACGGCGTCAGCAGCAGAGTCGCCGCGACCATGATGTAGGAGTACCGGAGGATCTTCCTGGCCACTAGCGCCGGGGCCGCGACCACCGGGAGCATCGGCACGTTCGCGGCCGCGTAATCGTCACGGAACTTCATCGCCAGCGCCCAGAAGTGCGGCGGGGTCCAGAAGAAGATCACCGCGAACAGCACGCCCGCCGCCCAGCTCACTCTGCCAGTCACCGCGGCCCAGCCGACCAGCACCGGGAAGCAGCCGGCCGCGCCGCCGATCACGATGTTGGACGCGGTCCGCCGCTTCAGCGCCGATGGTGTAGACGAAGACGTAGAACAAGATCGCCGCATCAGCAAGCACAGCGGCGAGCCAGTTCGCCGCAAAGCCAAGCAGCAGCGTGGCTGCCGCGCCGAGGAGGATCCCGGACACCAGCGCCTCACCCGGCTTCACGGCCGTGCCGCTGCCAGTGCCTCCGTGCCCGTGAGACCCGCGCCTGTCAGCGCCGTGCCCGGCGACCGCTGCGACAAGCGGCCGCCGCGACGTCCGCTTCATGACCGCGTCGATGTCGCGGTCGATATAGCAGTTCAGCGTGTTCGCGCTGCCGGCCGCCAGCGCGCCGCCCAGCAGCGTCACCAGGATGAGCCGGAGCGACGGCACGCCGCGCTGTGCGAGCAGCATGGTCGGCAGGGTCGTGACCAGCAGCAGTTCGATGATCCGCGGCTTGGTGAGCAGGAACAGGCTCCGCGCGACGAGCCGGGCTGACCTCCTGCGGTCGGGCAAGAGGCTCTCGCCTGGCTCTGCCGGACCAGCCTCGATTGCGCCGGTCACCTGTGTCACTGCCGTGCCTCCGCTTGTTCCGGGCTGCGCCGAGGGCTGTCGCAGCGCCGGGTGCCATAATGCCGCCGAGGCTGGACTGCCCCCGCGGGCAGGCCGGAGTATTCGGGGCTCCGGCGTCAGCAGACACGTTAGCCGGGCAAGCCGGATGCACGGGCAGCGGGCCGTTGCTCCTACAGGCCGCAGCCGGCCAGGGCTGCCGTGAAAGCGGACTCCCAGTCGGCCTGCGACCGGAGCGGGCCGGCTGGAGCAGGCTTAGCCCGGTCGAGTGCGGCGAGCGCGCACCGGGTGACGTCGGCGGCGCCCGCCGACGTCACCATGGCGTCGCCAAGTTCGAGCTGGTGCTGCAGGTTGTCCCGCCCGTGGCCCTGGACCACGTCCAGGAGCAGCAATGGCCTGCCCACGGTCCGGGCCTCAGCGCAAGTGTCGCCGGAACTGGTAATGACAAGATCAGCAGCTGACATCAGGTCCGGGATCCGGACGGTGAAGCCGAAGGCGCGAATCCTGGGCTGCCGTGCGGCTGCCGCAGCAAGTTTCCGGGCGAGCCGCTCGTTGCGACCGGCTACGGCAAGGACGTGAACTCCGGCCCCGGCGAGCGCTTGCGCCGCCGCCGCGACCGGCCCGATACCCCAGGCACCCGACATGAGCAGCACGCAGCGCTCGCCTGCCGGGATAGCCAGCGAAGCCCTGGCCTCCGCCTGCCCGAGTGCACCGTAAAACTCCGGACGGACTGGCACCGGCATTACCTGGACCCTGGCAGCCGGCTGGAACCGCAGCACCGCAGGCTCGGCTACTGCCGCGGGCACCAGGTACATGTCCACGCCGGGATGCACCCACAACCGGTGCGGGGCCACGTCGGTGCACAACACGACGTGCCGCATTGCCGGGTACCGGGCCGCGACCGCGCTCCCGGCAGCGGCGCCGGTGGCGAACACAGACAGCAGCAGGTCCACCGGATGCTGATCGAGGTAGTCCCGCAACACCGGCACCAGCTTCCGCCTGGCGAGAGCGTCGCCAGCCCTGGCGAGGCTGTTCCCGGTGCGCAATGCCGAGAAGTGAACGGCATCGAGTAGCCCTGGAGCTGTGAGCATGGCACGGAAGGCCGCCTCGCCGGCCGAGCGGCCGCCACGCCCCAGCATCTTCATGGCATCCATGGTGACCGTGGACCAGCCTTGCGACCGTAGCGACGAAGCGCACGCGGCGGCAATCGCGTCATGGCCCATGCCGATCGAGCCGGACAGCAGCAAGGCAGACCTGGACGCGGTCGCGGGCATGGCTGCACCTTTACCCCGAAGGCGGAAATAGACACCAGCCGCCGCGCCTGCAGCGAAAGGATCCGGGTCCCTAACGGCTGCGTGACGCGCTCATCATGTGAGGTAAGCAATACCCATCCCGATCGAGAGGAGGCCCCAGATTGCCTGCTACGGCGACTGGCCGCGTGCCGACATGGCGGCAGGTTGCCGCCGTTGCGGGCGTCGCGGCCGCGGGCATTGCCATCGCGCAAGCCGGTCCAGGTATCACCGGGCTCGGACCGGTCCGGCTGCGGGCTTTCAAACGTCTGGCCGGGCAGGGAGATCCCGGTCACGTGGCCCTCACCTTTGACGACGGCCCCGATCCCGGCTCCACTCCGGAATTCCTCAAGGTGCTGGCTGAACGTGACGTCCGCGCTACCTTCTTCATGCTGGGCAGCATGGTCACCAAGGCGCCCGGCCTGGCGGCTGAGATCGCCGGCGCCGGGCACGAGGTAGGCGTCCACGGCTTCGACCATCGGTACCTGCCAGCCCGGACTCCGATGGCCACTCGCTCGGACCTCACTCGAGCCACCGAGCTGATCGCCGATGTCACGGGCACGATGCCACGGCTCTTCCGCCCGCCATACGGAGTGCTGAGCGGGCCGGCGCTGCTGACCGCGCGCGAACTCGGGCTTACTCCGGTGCTCTGGGGCGCCTGGGGCAGGGAGTGGGCGCCTGGTGCGACGCCCGCCTCGGTCCTTCGCACGTTGCTGAGCGGCCTCGACGGCGGCGTGACGGTGCTGCTGCACGACTCTGGCTGTACCGCGCCGCCGGGCGCGTGGCAGCTCGGCCTGGAAGCAGTCCCGCCGCTACTCGATGAATGCGAGCGGCGCGGCCTCGCGGTCGGTCCGGTCCGCGAGCACGGGTCGCGTTAATGCGATTGCGGTAGCTGCGACGGGCAGCCGGCCCTAATCGGACGGCTCAGCCTCGTTGCTCCCTGCGTGGCCGCACCACCGACCCGACTACGCCAGTCAGACCGTAGGCGACCGCGCCATGCCAGAGCGCGGTGAAGGCACTGCCGAACACACCGCTGCCGTGCAGCATGGTCAGCACGAATATCACGATCGCGGCGGCGGCTCCGGGCATCACCGCGAACCGCCACGGCCTGCTTCGTGCCCACCGCAGCGCCCGGCTGTGCCTGCTGCGGACCAGCGCTCCGGCTCCGGCCACGACAAAGAACGCGACCACACCATCGGAAAGGGGGCTGAACAGTTCCGGATGGAGGAACACAAGGTGGGCGAGCATGTCAGCGCCGGTGACGGCGACGCCCGCCGCGCCTGCTAGCTTCCACGGCGCCTCGGACAGCGCCGCGCCCGAAACTGCGAGTTCCTCGCGACGGTTCAGGTCGGTCTGATAGGTGCTCGGCGGTGCGGACATTGTCAACTCCTGCATGAGGCTTGTGCCTGACAGGATCAAGATATATCTCTAGGTCTCGGCTGACAAGATATATCGCCTTCGAGTCGGTCTCGGCTCGGCAACTTCGAGGCGCATGCCCTGGACTCGACCTGGAGATTACTCCCGGTACTGACCCGCCAGGACCGGAATTTTCACCGCGGCGTGCCGCTTACCGACTGATGACTGACACATGGAAAGCGCATCTCCAGTGCTTGCCGCGATAGGCGATCCTGAGTGCTCGTTCAGCTAACGTCCAGGTGGGTGGTGCTTACTGGATGGGACGGATTGCAGCGACCGCGTTCGCTGACGGATGTCCGCCCGGCCTGTCGCACATAGGCTGGCATGGCACTGGGCAGAGGGTGATGGAGATGGACGAGCAGAGTAGCGGCGGCCAGCAGCCTGGCATCTGGGAATCCTGGACGGCGTCGGCAGATCCGTCCAGTCAGCAGGACGCGAGCGGGCTCGCGCAGCCTACAGATTCCGGCGAAGTTTCGGGGCAGGGCGCGCCTTCCGGCCAGCCAACTCAGCCCGGCCAGCCAGCCGAATCCAGCCAGTCAGCCGAATCCAGCGCGCCCGCGGCCACCGGTCCGCTGCCTGCTCTCACCCAGCCCATCGGCTACCCGCAGGCCGGTTACCCGGCGCCGTGGTATGGCCAGGCAAGCAATGATCAGCCGGGCTCCGGCCAGCCTGGCTCCAGCGAGCCGGGATACGGCCAGCCTGGCTCCGGCGAGCCGGGATACGGGCAAGGCGGCTACGGCCAGGGCGGCTCCGGCCAGCCAGGATACGGGCAGGCCGGTTACGGTCAGTCCGGGTACGGGCAGCCGGGCTACGGCTACCCGCCCGGTGGCGGGTTCGGCCAGCCGCCAGGTGGCTATGGCGGACCCGGCGGTTACGGTGGCTATGGCCAGCCGCCCCGCCCGCCGCGCCGGCGGGCGCTGACTGCGGCAATCACCTACATCGCGGTCGCCGCGATTGCGGCCACCGCTGGTGGCCTGGTCGTCGCCTTCGCCGATGGCAACTCCCAGCCAGCGGCTAGTTCGGGCAGCACCGGGTCAGGCAACATCGGACTGCCGAATAACGGCTTCCTTCCGGGCGGCGGCATCTCCGGTAACGGCAACAGCAACGGCGACAGCGGAAACTCCGGCGTGATCTCGGGGAGCGCGTTGCAGCGGCTTAGCCACGCCGTAACGCCCGGCCTGGTAGTCATCACCAGCAACCTGAAGTACGACGCTACCGGCGCGGCTGCCGCCGCCACTGGCATGATCATCAGCCCGTCCGGCCTGGTCCTGACCAACAATCACGTCATCAACGGAACGACCGGCCTCACCGCGATAGTGGCGAGCACCGGGCAGCGGTACTCGGCTACCTGGCTCGGTTACGACAAGGGCTCTGACGTGGCCGTGATCAAACTGGACGGAGCATCCGGCCTGCGTACGGTCCCGATCGGCGACTCCTCCAACGTCAAGATCGGCGACGACGTGGTCGGTATGGGCAACGCCAACGGCACCGGCCGCATCAGCTACGTTTCCGGCACTATCACCAACGTGGACCAGACCATCACGGCCAGCGACGACGGCAGCGGCGAGGCACCCGAGCGGCTCACCGGCATGCTGCAGACCAACGCGCAGATCATCCCCGGCGATTCTGGCGGCCCGCTGGTGAGTACCGGCGGCAAGGTCATCGGTATGGACACCGCGGCGAGCATCGCCGGCGTGAACGATTCCGGCCAGGACGTCGGCTTCGCTATCCCGATCAACCGGGCGATCGCGCTGGCCCACCAGATCATCGCGGGGCGTCCGGGCTCAGGCGTGCGTATCGGCAGCTCGGCCTTTGTCGGCGTACTCGTGCCTAGCGGCCCGAGCGGCACTCAGAGCACCGTGACAAACCCCAGCGTCCAGCTCTACCAGCAAGAGCAGTCAGCCCAGCGGAACTTCGGGCAAGTCACCCCGGCACCCGGTGGCTGCGTGCTCAACGACCAGGGCGCAGGCGTGCCTACCAAGATCGCGCCTGTTGGTTCCGGCACGCTGGTACTCGGTTCGCTCAGCCAGACGCCTGCCTGCACGGCTGGCCTCGGCGCCGGAGACGTCATTACCAGGGTGGCAGGCCACCCGGTTTCATCGCCGGCTTCGCTGATGACCATCCTGCAAGGCCTGCGCGTCGGTACCTCCGTCAAGATGACGTGGGTAACTCCACAGGACCAGTCGGTGACTCGCTCGCTGATACTGGGCGCTGCGCCGCCCCAGTAAAGCGAGCCCGGTAAAGCGAGGCCCGATAGGGCAGGCTTTAGCCCTGGCTAAGCCAGGTCAGCATCCGCGTCTCGCACCGCTGGATCTCTGCGACCGGGACGTGCTCCTCCTTGGTGTGGGCCAGCTGCGGGTCGCCGGGACCGAAGTTGACTGCCGGGACGCCGAGCGCGTCGAACCGTGCCACGTCGGTCCAGCCCAGCTTGGCCCGCGGCGCTCCGCCCATTGCTGCCACGAAGGAGGCTGCGGCTGGCTCACCGAGACCCGGCCGCGCTCCGCCGGCCACGTCGGTGACAACGACATCCCAGCCGTCGAACACTTCCCGGACGTACGCCTCTGCCTGCGCAGCAGACCGGTCGGGCGCGAACCTGAAATTGACGCTCACGACACATTCGTCCGGAATGACGTTCCCGGCCACGCCGCCGCGGATGCCCACCGCGTTCAGGCCCTCGTGGTAGCTGAGCCCATCCACCACGGGCTGCCGCGCGGCGTATCCTCGCAACACATCGAGGATCCCGCCCGCCGCATGAATCGCATTGCTGCCGAGCCAGGATCGCGCGCTGTGCGCTCGCTCGCCGCGCGCGATGACATCGGCTCTCAGTGTGCCCTGGCAGCCGCCTTCGACTACCGCGCCGGTGGGTTCCAGCAGGACGGCAAAGTCGGCCGAGAGCAGGTCGGGCCGAACCCGGCTGAGTCGCAGTAGCCCGTTTCGCTCAGCCTCGACTTCCTCGCAGTCGTAGAACACGTACGTGATGTCCCGTTTCGCGGCGGTCAGCCGGGCTGCCAGCCGCAGCTGCACCGCGACCCCCGACTTCATGTCGCAGCTGCCGCAGCCGTAGAGCTGCCCGTCCAGCAGGCGCGACGGAAGGTTGGAATGTACCGGAACCGTGTCAATATGCCCGGCCAGCACCACCCGCTCGGCCAGGCCGAAGTCCGTTCGCGCCACGACTGCGTTGCCGTCACGGTGCAATGCCAGGTGCGGCAATTCCGCCAGCGCGCCGGCGATCGCGTCAGCCAGCGCCCGCTCACCGCCGCTCACCGACTCGATGTCGACGAGCTGCGCGGTCAGCTCTGCCGCCGGCCGCGAAAGGTCGAGTTTCCGGGATTCCACTGGCTCGATTCCACTGTGCTCGATTCCACTGGGCTCGATTCCACTGTGCTCGATTCCACTGTGCTCGATTCCACTGGGCAGCCTAACCTCGGCTTAGCCAGCTTCAGCTTCGGTCCGGGCACCGGGCATCGCGCGAGCCGCTGTGGTCAGTGCCCGGACGATCACGGCGACGGCCGGCCTGCGAACCGAGGACGCCCTGGCGGCCGCGTACAAGTCCCTCGCCGGGCGGGTGCCAGGCAACTCCCGGACGGCCACCCGCGCGTCGCCGCCCGCCAGCGTCAGCCGAGGCAGGATCGCCACCCCGATCCCGCGTGCCACCAGGCTCAAGATCGTGGCCAGGCCTTCAAACTCTGACGGTGCTTCGGTTACCCCGCCCGCAGTGGCTAGCACCTGGTCAACCGCGCGGCGAGACGCCTCGCCCGCCGGAGGTGCCAGCCACGGCTCTTCGCGCAGCTTGTGCAGGGACACCGGAATGCGCGTGTCGCTTGCCCAGTGCCCGCGCGGGACTACAAGCACGAGCGGGTCGGTAATCAGGTGGTAGAAGCGGAGCGCCGCCTGGCCCGCCGCCATCCTGCCAGTCCAGTCGTCGATGATCGCCACATCCACCTGGCCCGCTTTGACCTGCCTGAGCACTTCACCGCCCGCAGTCTGCCGCAACAGCAGGCTAAGGCCTGGATGTGCGCGAACCGTCCTGGTCAGGGCTGGCGCAAACGCCACTGCCGCGGTCGGAAAAGCGGAGATGTCGACTCGCCCGGCCGGGTCCGGCGCAGCAAGGTCAGCTTCGGCGGCCTCGACTAGTGCGAGGATCTCGGCCGCGCGCGCCGCTAGCCGCTTGCCTGCTTCGGTCAGCTCAGCCGTCCTGGCGGTCCGGTCCAGCAGCGCAGCGCCGGTTTCCCGCTCCAGAGCGGCAAGCTGCTGCGAGACAGCCGACGGCGTATAGCCGAGTGCGGCAGCTGCTGCCGCGATCGTGCCTCGCTCGGCGAACTCAAGCAGTAGCCGGAGCCGATGCACTTCGAGCATAGCAAACAGCATAAGCCTGGCTTATTCTCTGCGTCAGACATGGCCTGCCGTACTAATGCTTTACCGCCAGATGGGCAGGTCAGCCTAGTCGCGGCGGGTAACCTCGCCGGCTGAGAAGTAGCCCCCGTCTTCTCCTGCCCCCGCAGCAAGGAGCTTTCGCTATGCCATGGGCTGGCCCAGCCACCATGACCGAACCGAGTCCCGACCCGGACTTTGCAATCCCCCGATGTGGACATCTCCGGCAAACTGGTCGTCGCCGAAACTCTCGGCCGCCCGTCGGGACAAAGTCCGGTCTCCGCAACACTCGCCGCTAACGAGGAACTCGAACGCCGCCGTGTGCGCGGCGAGCCCGTACTGCCACTCGCTTTCGGCGAGTCCGGCCTGCCGGTACATCCGCGGCTGACCGCCGAACTGGCCAGGGCAGCCGGGCGCGGCGCCTACGGCCCGGTGGCCGGTACAGATCGGCTGCGCACGGCCGCAGCCGGGTACTGGTCCCGGCGATCGCTGCCGACAGACCCCGAGACCGTCGTAGCCGGGCCAGGCAGCAAGGCACTGCTGTTCGCGACGATGCTCGCGCTGCGCACCGGCGTGGCGGTGCCGCAGCCAAGCTGGGTCAGTTACGCAGCTCAGGCCACGCTGTGCGGCGTCACCCCGCATTTCGTCCGCACGGTCGCCAGCGAAGGCGGGGTCTGCGATCCGGATGCACTCGAGGCTGCCGTCCGCAGCCGCCGCCACAGCGAGCGCCCGATCGGCGCTGTGCTCGTCACATTGCCAGATAACCCGACCGGTCGGCTTGCCAGCCCGGATGCCGTCCAGGCGCTCTGCGCGGTAGCCGAGCGGAACGGACTGCTCATCATCAGCGACGAGATCTACCGCGATCTCGTGCACGACCCGAGCCTGCCGTTCCTCAGCCCGGCGCAAATCGCACCGGACCGAACGGTGGTGACCACCTCGCTGAGCAAGAGCTTCTCAGCAGGCGGCTGGCGGATCGGAGTAGCGCGCATGCCGGACGGCGCGGCTGGCGTGGCGCTGCGCGGCAAGCTGCTGGGCATCGCCAGTGAGATCTGGTCAGCCCCGGCGGGCCCGATGCAGGAGGCGGCGGCGGTGGCCCTGGACGAGCCAGCAGAGCTGGTCGATCACGTGAACTCCAGCCGGGCGCTGCATGCAGCGGTGTGCCAGGAGGCCGCAAGGCGGTGCGCAGCAGCCGGCCTTCACGTCGCAGCTCCGCAGGCGGCGTTCTATCTCTACCCGGATTTCGCGCCGTGGCGGGACCAGCTTCGGTCCAGGTTCGGCGTCGAAACTGGCACTGACCTCGCCGCCTTTCTGCTCGACAGATACGGGGCTGGCACACTGCCGGCCAGCGCATTCGGCGAGAGCCCGTCCTGCCTGCGGCTACGGCTGGCCACCGGCCAGTTGTACGGTGACACCGACGAGCAGCGCGAGCAGGCGCTGTCGGCAGCCGACCCGTTGCAACTGCCCTGGATCGGCGCTGCCCTGACCAGGTTCGCCGAGATGCTGGCCGACCTCGGCAGCCTGGGCGACCTCGCCGCCTGACCCCGAGCGCGCCAGCAACAACTTCACAACAGCAAGTTCAGTCCAAGCGGGGCCGCCACCTGGCGGCCCCGCTTTGTCATGTCCAGGAGCACCCCAGGTATCGAAGTTCCATCCGCTGCGCATGGATTGTGTTAGGAACCGCACCCGGCCCGCATGGGTGGTGTTTGGAACGGCTACTTGCCCTCCTCAAGGCAGTTCACTGGCTCGGAACGTGCGAAGCCTAGGAGGGCTCCATGTGGGACCTGTTCTATATCGGCCTGACCATCGTCGTCTTCGGCGTGCTCTGGCTCATCCTGAAGGGAATTGAGACCTTTGAGCGCTGAGAACTGGATCGGCCTTATCGGCGGCTTTTTGCTGACCGTGTACCTATTCGTGGCACTCGTGCTCCCTGAGAGGTTCTGATGAGTAGCGCTGCTGCGGGCTGGCTGCAGGCCGGCCTGCTCATCGCCGCCCTTGCCGCGTGCTACGTGCCGCTCGGCAACTACATGGCGCATATCTTCACCGCCGACAAAGACTGGAAGGTCGAGCGCTTCGTCTACCGGCTGATCGGCATCGACTCCAAGGCCGACCAGAAGTGGAGCGTCTACGTCCGCAGCATCCTGGCCTTCTCCGCGGTCAGCGTGATCTTCTTGTACGGATTCCAGCGACTGCAGCATTACCTGCCGTACAGCGAGCACATGCCCGCCGTGCCGGCGGACACCGCGTGGAACACGGCGGCGTCGTTCGTCACCAACACCAACTGGCAGAACTACGCCGGCGAGTCGACGATGGGCTACCTGACCCAGATGACCGGCCTGACCGTGCAGCAGTTCATGTCGGCAGCCGTGGGCCTGGTGGTCGCGATCGCGATGATCCGCGGTTTCACCCGCTCGCGGACCAACAAGCTCGGCAACTTCTGGGTGGACGTGACGCGCGCCTGTTTCCGTCTGCTGATCCCGCTGGCAATTGTCGGCGCGCTGGTGCTGATCGCTAGCGGCGCCATCCAGAACTTCCACCCGTACGAGACGTACACGACGCTCTCTGGGGCGCACCAGACGATCCCCGGCGGCCCCGTCGGCTCCATGGAGAGCATCAAGGACCTCGGCAACAACGGCGGCGGGTACTTCAATACCAACGCCGCGCACCCGTTCGAGAACCCGAACCCGTTCACGAACTGGTTCATCATCTTCCTGCTGCTGCTGATCCCGTTCGCCACCCCGCGCGCCTTCGGCAAGATGGTCAAGGACAACCGGCAGGGCTACGCGCTGGTCGCGGTCATGGCCTGCATCTGGCTGCTCGCGGTCGGCGGCATCAGCTTCTTCGAGGCGCACTACGGCCTCGGCGGAGCGACCGCCGCGCACCTCGCGCACGGCGCAACCGAAGGCGTGGAAACGAGGTTCGGCACATCCGGCTGCTCGTTGTTCGCGGCCTCAACCACGGTGACGTCCACGGGGTCGGTCAACTGCTTCCATGATTCGCTAACACCGTTCGGCGGCGGCATCGCGCTGTTCGACATCGCGCTCGGCGAGATCGCGCCCGGCGGCATCGGCGCCGGCATGTACGGCATCCTGATCCTGGCCATCGTGACGGTCTTCGTGGCCGGACTCATGGTCGGCCGGACGCCGGAGTACATCGGCAAGAAGATCCGGCCGGTCGAGATGAAGTACGCCGCGCTGTACTTCCTGGTGTTGCCGACAGTGATCCTGACCGCTGCCGGATTGTCGATCGGCACCCACCAGGGGCAGTCCGCGATCTTTAATCCGGGCTCGCACGGCCTGACCGAGGTGATGTACGCGTTCGCCTCGATGGCCAATAACAACGGCTCCGCATTCGCTGGCCTGGGCTCGGCGTCCATGTGGTACCAGACGCTCGGCGGCATCGTCATGCTGCTTGGCAGGTTCGCGCCAGAGGTCTTCGCGCTCGGCCTGGCCGGATCGCTGGCCAGACAGACACCGGTACCAAAGAGCGTGGGCACGCTCGACACCAGGACGCCGCTGTTCGTCGGCATGGTGATCGCCGTGGTCCTCGTGCTCGTCGGCCTAACCTACTTCCCCGCGCTCGCGCTGGGCCCGATCGCAGAAGGACTGCACTGAGATGGCTATGACAACCCAGCCGCAGGCCCCGGTAGGCGGCCGTAAGTCCGAGGTGGCGAAAGGCCGCCTCGGCGGGGGTCTACTTGACCCCAAGATGGTCTGGCAGTCACTGCCAGACGCAGTCAGGAAACTGGATCCGCGGGTCCAGATCAGGAACCCGGTCATGTTCGTGGTCGAGGTCGGCGCGCTGCTGACCTTGTACACGGCCATCCGGAACACGCCTGGACCGGCTGCGGCATTCAACTGGACCATCGTCGTCTGGCTGTGGCTCACTGTGGTGTTCGCCAACCTGGCCGAGGCGGTGGCCGAGGGTCGTGGCAAGGCCCAGGCCGAGACATTGCGCAAGACCAAGCGCGAGACGGTCGCCCGCCGACTCGCCGGCTGGCGCCCCGGTCAGACCGACCTCACGGAAGAGCCTGTACCCGGCACGCAGCTCACCCTCGGTGACTACGTGGTGGTCGAGGCCGGTGAGATCATCCCCGGCGACGGCGACGTGGTCGAGGGCGTGGCCTCGGTGGACGAGTCGGCTATCACCGGCGAGTCGGCCCCGGTCATCCGCGAGTCTGGCGGCGACAGGTCGGCGGTCACCGGCGGCACCAAGGTGCTGTCCGACCGAATCATCGTGAAGATCACGTCCAAGCCAGGCGAGACCTTCATCGACCGGATGATCGCACTGGTCGAGGGCGCCAAGCGGCAGAAGACGCCGAACGAGATCGCGCTGAACATCCTGCTGGCGTCGCTGACGATCATCTTCATGCTGGCCGTCATCACGCTGCAGCCGATGGCGTTCTACTCCGGCGCGCCTCAGTCACTGGTGATCCTCGTCGCGCTGCTGGTCGCGCTGATCCCGACGACGATCGGCGCGCTGCTGTCGGCGATCGGTATCGCCGGCATGGACCGGCTGGTCCAGCGCAACGTGCTGGCAATGTCCGGCCGCGCGGTCGAAGCGGCCGGCGACGTGAACACGCTGCTGCTGGACAAGACCGGCACGATCACCATCGGCAATCGGCAGGCCACCGAGTTCCTGCCGGTCCAGGGCGTGACCGCGGGCGAGCTTGCCGATGCGGCGCAGCTATCCAGCATGGCTGACTACACGCCCGAGGGTCGCTCGATCGCGGTGCTCGCCAAGGACAAGTACGGGCTGCGCGAGCGGCCTGAAGGCGAGCTTCAGGGCGCGGAGTTCGTCGAGTTCACCGCCCAGACCCGGATGAGCGGCATCGACCTCTCAGGCGGGCGGCAGGTCCGCAAGGGCGCGGCCTCGTCGGTGGCCCAGTGGGTCCGCGACAACGGCGGCACTCCGCCGGAGGAGCTCGCCGCCATGGTGGACGGCATCTCCGGCGTCGGCGGCACACCGCTGGTGGTTGCCGAGCACGCCGACGGAACGCCGGCCAAGGCCCTCGGCGTGATCTACCTCAAGGACATCGTCAAGGAGGGCATCGCCGAGCGGTTCGCCGAGATGCGCAAGATGGGCATCCGGACCGTGATGATCACCGGTGACAATCCGCTCACCGCCAAGGCCATCGCGGACGAGTCCGGCGTCGACGACTTCCTCGCCGAGGCGACGCCAGAAGACAAGATGGCGCTGATCAAGAAGGAGCAGGAAGGCGGCAAGCTGGTCGCGATGACCGGGGACGGCACCAACGACGCCCCTGCGCTCGCCCAGGCCGACGTCGGGGTGGCCATGAACACCGGAACATCCGCGGCCAAGGAGGCCGGGAACATGGTGGACCTGGACTCCAACCCGACGAAGCTCATCGAGATCGTCGAGATCGGCAAGCAGCTGCTCATCACCCGCGGCGCACTGACCACCTTCTCGATCGCCAACGACGTGGCGAAGTACTTCGCGATCATCCCCGCGATGTTCGTGAGCGTCTTCCCCGGCCTCCATTACCTCAACATCATGGGCCTGCACAGCCCGCGCTCGGCGATCACCTCAGCGATCATCTTCAACGCGCTGATCATCGTCGCGCTGATCCCACTGGCGCTGCGGGGCGTCCGGTACCGGCCGTCGTCGGCATCCGCGATGCTCCGCAGGAACCTGTGGATCTACGGGTTCGGCGGTCTCATCATCCCGTTCATCGGGATCAAGGCAATCGACCTCATCATCATGAACATCCCAGGATTCCGGTGATCTGGAAATGAACCGTCTTCCGTCAATCGTCCGGCAGCACCTAGCAGGCCTGCGCTTGCTGCTGATTTTCACCGTCATCACCGGGATCATCTACCCGGTGGTGATGTGGGGGGTCGCCGAAGCGGCCTTCAACCACCAGGCCAACGGGTCACTGGTCAGCTACCACGGCCGGGTCATCGGCTCCAGCCTGCTGTGCCAGGAGTTCACCGACGCCAAGGGCAACCCGCTGCCGCAGTATTTCCAGCCGCGCCCGTCGGCCGCCATCCTGTCCGGTGCCAAGGACGACTACGGTTGCGACCCGCGGTATTCAAGCGCGTCGAACCTGGGACCGAACAACCCGACCTTGATCGCCCTTATCAAGCAGCGTCAGAAGCAGATCTCCGCGTTCGACCACGTGCCGATCTCGAAGATCCCGCCGGACGCGGTCACCGCCTCGGGCTCCGGCCTGGACCCCGACATCTCGCCCGCGAACGCCGCCATCCAGGTGGACCGGGTGGCTGCCGCCAGGCACATCAGCCCGGCGCAGGTCGAGGCTCTGGTCAAGCAGTACACCACGGGGCGCACGCTCGGGTTCCTCGGCGAGCCGGTTGTCAACGTTCTGCTGCTGAACCGAGCACTCGATGAGAAGTACCCGGCCTGAAACCGGGCGCGTCCTCATCGTCGAGGATGAGCCGGCCCTGCTGCGCGCGCTGCAGATCAACCTGCGCGCACGCGGCTACGAGGTGACTACCTCGACGGCCGGCCGGGAAGCCCTGGCCGAGGCAGCACGGCGTCCCCCGGACGCCGTGCTCCTCGACCTGGGGCTGCCTGACCTGGACGGCACCGAGGTCATCAGGCAGCTGCGCGTCAGCTCGCTGGTGCCGGTCATCGTCCTCTCCGGCCGAGCCGGATCGGGCGACAAGATCGGGGCGCTGGACGCCGGCGCCGACGACTACGTCACCAAACCATTCTCGATGGAAGAGCTGATAGCCCGGCTCCGCGCCGCGCTGCGCCGGGACTCCAGCCGTGGCGTCGAGACAGAGTTCACTATCGGCGGTTGCGTGGTGGACCTGGCGGCGCACACGGTGGTCAGGGAAGACGGCGACCCGGAGTTCGTGCACCTGACCAGGACCGAGTGGCGGATGCTGGAAGTCCTGCTCAGGGCCTCGGGTCAGCTAGTCCCCGCCAGCAGGCTGCTGACCGAATTGTGGGGACCCGCGGCCGAGAACAGCACCCATTACCTGCGGTTTCACATGGCCAGACTGCGCCGTAAGCTGGAAGACGACCCGCCCAGGCCGCGCCATCTCCTGACTGAGCCTGGCATGGGCTACCGCTACCAGCCCTGAGCCGGCACGTCATCTCACCGCGAGGGCAATCGTTCCCGGAGAGCCCAATCAATTCTCGGAGAAGCACTTCATGAGTACTGATCGGCTGGCGGATGTCAGAGCGACCAGGTCACCAGGAAGCCTGGGCCAGCTGAGGATCTATCTCGGCTCTGCCGCTGGCGTCGGCAAGACGTTCGCCATGCTCAACGAGGGCCATCGCCGCCGGGAGCGCGGCACCGATGTGGTCGTCGCGTTCGTCGAGACGCACGGCAGGCCGCACACCGCCGAGCAGATCGGCGACCTGGAGGTAGTCCCGCGAGTCCAGATGCCGTACCGGGGTACCCACTTCGAGGAAATGGATCTCGATGCCGTCCTGGCCCGGCACCCGGACGTAGCCCTGGTCGACGAGTTCGCGCACACCAACGTCCCTGGCTCCCGCAACGCCAAGCGCTGGCAGGACGTGCAGGAAATGCTCGACGCGGGCATCGACGTGATCTCCAACGTCAATATCCAGCACCTCGAGTCACTCAACGACGTGGTCGAGAAGATCACCGGCGTGCCCCAGCGGGAGACCGTGCCCGACGCCATCGTGCGGGCGGCCGACCAGGTCGAGCTCGTCGACATGACCCCTGAGGCGCTCCGCCGCCGGATGGCCCACGGGAACATCTACAAAGCAGAGAAGATCGATGCCGCGCTGACCAACTACTTCCGCATCGGCAACCTGTCCGCGCTGCGGGAGCTCGCGCTGCTCTGGCTCGCCGACAAGGTCGACGAAGGCCTGCAGCGCTACCGGGAAGCGCATGACATCCGTGACACCTGGGAAGCCCGGGAACGGGTGGTCGTCGCGCTGACTGGCGGCCCGGAAGGCGAGACGCTGATCAGGCGCGCCGCCAGGATCGCCGCCCGGTCGACCGGGGGTGACCTGCTCGCCGTGCACGTCACCCAGTCGGACGGGATCGGCAGGTCCGATCCGGCGGTGCTGGCCGGCCAGCGGCAGCTGGTCGAGGCGCTCGGCGGCAGCTACCACCAGGTGGTCGGCGACAACGTGCCGGACGCGCTGCTGGCCTTCGCCCGCGCGGAGAACGCGACCCAGCTTGTCATCGGCGTCAGCCGGCGCAGCTGGCTGTCCTCGCTGCTCACCGGCCCCGGAGTCAGCAACCGGACGGTACGCGAGTCCGGTGACATCGACGTGCACATGGTCACGCACTCCTACGCCGGCCGCGGCCGCGGCTTGCCGAAAGCAGCAGGCGGCCTGAACCTGCGCCGTCAGCTCGCTGGCTACGCAGTGGCCGTGGCCCTGATGCCGCTGCTGACTCTGGCGCTAGCCAATGCCCACGGCAGCATCAACCTGACCAGCGACGTGCTGGTGTTCCTGGCCGGCGTGATCGCAGTGGCCCTCGTCGGCGGCTTCATCCCGGCGGTGCTTGCCGCCGTAGGCGGCTCGCTCCTGCTGAATTACTTTTTCACCCCGCCGGTACACAAGTGGACGATCGCGCAGGCCAACAACGCGCTGGCCCTGGTCATCTTCGTCGCCGTCGGGCTGGCGGTGAGCTCGGTGGTCGATACGGCGGCCCGGCGCACCACGCAATCGGCAAGGTCCGGGGCCGAGTCTGAACTGCTAGCCGCCACCGCGGGCAGCGTGCTGCGCGGTCAGCGGGCACTGCCGGCCGTGCTGGATCGGGTCCGCGAAGCGTTCGGGATGGACTCGGTGACGCTGCTCGAACTCTCCGGCTTGCGCGCCGAGCAGCCCCACCAGGCAGGCATCGCCTGCCGGTGGAACGTGGTCGGAAGCACCGGCGAGGCGCCGGTCAGCAGGCCGGAGGAAGCCGACGTCGAGATGCCGGTCGGGGACGGCCTGGTGCTGGCCCTGCGTGGCAGGCCGCTGCCGGCCACCGACCGCCGGGTGCTTGCGGCGTTCGCCGCTTACGCCGCCACTGCTCTCGAGCAGGGCCGGCTCGCCGCCGCCGCGGAGGCCGCCAGGCCGATCGCCGAGGCGGACCGGGTGCGCACCGCCCTGCTGGCAGCGGTCAGCCATGACCTGCGCACGCCGCTGGCTTCGGCGAAGGCCGCGGTCACCAGCCTGCGGTCAAGCGACATCGAGTGGGACGCCGAGGACCACGACGAGTTGCTCGCCACTGCCGATGAGTCGCTGGACCGGCTGGCTCGCCTGGTCGACAACCTGCTCGACATGAGCAGGCTGCAAGCCGGAGCGCTCGCGGTGTTCCCGCGGCCAGCCGACCTGGCCGAGATCGTCGCCCGGTCGCTGGACGACCTCGGGCCGCCCGCCCGCGCGGTCAACGTCAGCATTCCTGATGACCTGCCGGAAGTGGCTGTTGACCCTGGCATCCTGGAGCGGGTCATCGCCAACCTCACGGCCAACGCGCTGCGGTACTCGCCGCCTGACGTCCCGCCGACGCTGTCGGGCAGCATCCTGCGCGACCGGGTGGAGCTACGGGTGATCGACCGGGGCCCCGGCATCCCGCAAGAGAACCGCGACGACGTGTTCGTTCCGTTTCAGCGGCTCGGTGACACTGACAACACCACCGGGGTCGGCCTCGGGCTAGCGCTGTCCCGCGGCCTGACCGAGGCGATGGGCGGCAGCCTGGAGCCCGAGGAAACGCCTGGCGGCGGCCTGACGATGACGCTGTCGCTGCCTGCCGTTCCGGCGCCGGCACCGACGCTCGCCATCGGCAGCGAGCGTGACGCCAGCACAGCCTAGGGACGCCGCTGCGGCATGACGATAGGCGAACATGGCAGGGTTGTGCCGTGACGAGCGTTCTGGTGATCGACGACGAGCCGCAGATTGTCCGTGCGCTGCGGATTAACCTGCGGGTTCGCCAGTACGACGTGCACACCGCGGGCTCGGCGGGCGAGGCGCTCGAACTAGCCGCCCGGCACCCGCCAGACCTGGTGATCTTGGACCTCGGCTTGCCCGACCTGGATGGCGTCGAAGTCATTCATGGCCTGCGCGGGTGGACGGACGCGCCGATCATCGTGCTGTCCGGCCGGACCGACAGCACCGACAAGGTGGAGGCACTGGACGCCGGCGCAGATGATTACGTCACCAAGCCGTTCGGGATGGACGAACTGCTCGCCCGGATGCGGGCGGTCAGCAGGCGGGCGACCGCAGACGGCGACCTGCCCAGGGTCAGGCTCGGTGACCTGGTCGTCGACCTTGCCGCCAAGCGCGTCATGCATGAAACAACAAGCGACGACCAGAACCATGCCGGGAACGGGGATATCCGGCTGACTCCTACCGAATGGCATCTGCTTGAGGTGCTGCTGCGAAATCCCGGCAAGCTGCTGAGCCAGCAGCAGTTGCTCGCCGAGGTCTGGGGACCGGGCTACGCCGACGCTACCGGCAACCTGCGCCTTTACATGGCCCAGCTGCGCCGCAAGCTCGAACCCGATCCGGCCCGGCCGCGGTGGCTGCTGACCGAGCCGGGCATGGGGTACCGCTACCAGCCGGACCCTGATGACGGCTGATTCGCGGCAACTGCCGATAGCCGGTATCTGAGGCGGCAGATGACTACGTTCAGGCCGCTGTGCTGGATCGCCTGCTCGAGCACGAAGCCCCGCTGGTTGTGCAGGATCCGCTGCCAGGGCCGGGCTGGCTGGACTTCCGGGATCAGCACCACGAGCTGATCGTTCGAGTAGGTCCGTTCCAGCTCGCGCAGGTAGTCGACAAGCGGCTCAGCGAGCGACCGGCGGCTGGTGTGCAGTGTCACCAGTGGCACGCCTGGATCCCATCGGTCCCACTCCGCATGCAGGTTCTCACTGGCCGCCTGATCGACCGGGTCGTCGAAGCAGATAGTGACCGCTATCACCTCGTCGCCGAGTGACAGTGCAGCAGAGACGCCTTCCGCGACCAGCCTGGACATGCTGGCAACTGGTACCACGACGGTCGAGGTGCGCCGGTCCGGTGCGCCCGGCACCTGACCGATCTCCAGCGCGTGCCCCATCCGCGTGTAGACCGTGTGAACCCGGCCGAACATCAGCACCAGCGCCGGCACAACGATCACGACTAGCCAGGCGCCCTCGGTGAATTTGCTGATCAGCTCAACGAGCAGCGCCGCGAGAGTGAACAGCGCGCCGACCCCGTTGATGACCGCCCGGGTGCCCCAGCCTGAGCCCGCCTGGAGCCGCCAGTGCCGCACCATGCCGACTTGGGACAGCGTGAAGCCGACGAAGACGCCGATGGCAAACAGCGGGATGAGTGCCTGAGTGCTGCCCCTGGCGACCACCAGCAGTGCGGCAGCCGCAACCGCGAGCACGACGACGCCGTACCTGTGCACTTGCCGCTGCGCTCGCAGGAAGAACAGGTGCGGCAGGAAGTTGTCGGTCGCCAGCAGCGAGGCTAGGACCGGCAGCCCGCCGAAGGACGTATTGGCCGCGAGCGCCAGCAAAATCGTGGTTAGCAGCTGGATCACGTAGAACACGAAGTTGTGCCCGAGTGAGCCCTGGGTGAGCTGGGCCAGGGTAGTGACCGTCGTCGATGGCTCGGCCTTGAATTTGTCGGCAAGCACAGCGATGCCGATCAGCATCAGGCCAAGGATTACGCCGAGGCCGACTTCGGTGTGCTGGGCCCGGCGTGCCCGTGGCTCGCGGAATTCCGGCACCGCGTTCGCGATCGCTTCGACGCCGGTGAGTGCCGAGCACCCGGATGCGAATGCCCGGAGCAGCAGCAGGATGCCCACCGTCATCGGGGTCGTCGACGCTGACCCGGCCGGAAACGGGAGCGGATGCGAGCGGATCAGCCCGGCGATGATGACCGTGAAGATCGCCACGACGAAGAGGATCGTCGGCGCGATGAACAGCCGGGCCGACTCGGCGACGCCCCACAGGTTCGCGGCGGTAATCGCCCCGAGCACGGCCAGGCACAGCCACACCCGGTCTGCGTACAGCGGGTGAAACGCCGAGGTAAGGGCCTCGACGCCGGCCGATACGCCAACAGCCGCGTTCAGCACGTAGTCGACCACTAGCGAGGCTGCCGCGATCAGGCTGGCCTTGACTCCGAGGTGTGCCTTCGCCACCGCGTAGGCACCGCCGCCATTCGGGAAGGCCTCGATGACCTGCCGGTAAGAGATCACCAGGACGGTGAGCAACAGCACGATGGCCAGCGTCACCGGCAGGGTGTAGTGCAGCGCGGCCACGCCGGCCGTCGCGAGCACGATGATGATGGCCTGAGGCCCGTACGCCACCGACGACAATGCGTCCAGGGACAGCGCGGCCAGGCCCTCCAGGGCCGTGAGCCGGTGCTTCTCTTCGTCCGGCGACGCCCGGCCGACCGGCGGCTGAGCGTTCGCCGCGGGTTGCGGCCCTGCGGTCATGATTGCCAATACAAGCACGCCGCACGGAACTGCCGCGCTCGGACTAGGCGGCTAGCGCACCCAGGGAACCCGCACAGGGGGCCAGCTCAGGCCGGCCATTCCGGGGTGTTAGCTCTTCATCCCGTAGCCGACGAGCGCGAAGACCGCCAGCACGACGATCACGAGGGCGATCAGCATGGCGATCTTCGCCGGGCTGCGCGCCGGCGCGCTGCTCGCTTCCCAATCGCCGGAGCCGTCCTCAGCGAACGCGCGGAACTGCGCGGTACTCGCGGAGATATCGCGCGTTGCCCGGAATTCGCCCGTGGTCATCGGGCTACCGCTGGTCACTGGTTCGTTATGACGCTCCGTCATGGCCACGACTGTAGCCGAACACTGCAGGGAACACGTCCGGAGTTCGGCCCAAAGCCGCGAATCAGCCGGCCTGGCCCTGCAGATCGGGCGGCAGCAGGTCGGGCCTGTGCACGAGCCTCGACATCACGATTACGCTGCGTGTCCGGACCACGAATGGCTCGGCTCCGATCTGCTCCACGACCCGCTCGAAATGCCGGACGTCGGCGGCGCGGATGTGCACCAGGGCGTCGGCTTCCCCGGTGACCGTGCACGCGTCGATGACCTCAGGATGCTTGCTAACCACCGCCGCGATCTCGGCCGGCGAGGTCCGGCCCCGGCAGAACAGCTCCACGTACGCCTCGGTAGTCCAGCCGAGCGCAGCCGGATCGACCTGGGCGGCAAAGCCGGTGATCGCGCCCGAGGCCCGCAGCCGGTCGACCCGGCGCTTGACGGCCGGGGCTGAGAGCCCGACCTCCGCGCCGACCTCCGCGAACGTGGCACGTGCATCAGCGACAAGCGCAGCCACGATCCGCCGGTCGAGATCGTCGATCGTCATCGGTAATCTTCCAGGACGCACCATGGCTTGACGCTAGCGGCGCGGGCTCCCGCCCGGCCGGCGAAACGCTCAGCACCCAAACAAAGGGCGCTCAGACAATCAGAGCACTGCGTAGCTGGTCCAGATCCGCCTGGCTCACCCCGTGGTCGAGCAGGTAGCCGTCCACCGAACCGCCAGCGGCCCGCACCCGGCCCAGCACTTCTAGTATCAGCGCGGGAGGGCTGGTCAGCAGCGGCCGGGTCAGGCTGTCGCCAAGCCCGGTGCTGGCCTGCAGCTGCCCGATGGCCGCGGTGCTGTCCGGGTCGAGGTACACCGCGCTCAGCCCGTAGTCGGCGGCAATTACCTCGTCCGGAACCCCCAGCACGGCAAGCACCAGCGCGATCACGATGCCCGTCCGGTCCTTGCCGGCGCTGCAGTGCACCAGGGCCGGGAAGGCACCCGCAGCGCACAGAACCTTGATCGCCTCCGCTATCGCATCCGCGCACTCGTCAACCATGTAACGGTAGATGGCGTCCAGCTCCAGCGGCAGCGCCTGCAGGTCACCGCTCAGGATCGAGATGTGCGTCGCTTGAGCGGCCAGCCCGTCCAGCATGCTCGGCGCGAACTGGGTCTCGGGCTCCGTCCGCAGATCCAGGACGGTGCGCAGATCCAGGCTGGCCAGCACGGCCAGGCCATCGGCATCCAGCTGGTGCAGCGCGTCCGACCTGAGCAGAGTTCGCCACCGCAGCGAGCGGCCATCCGCAGTCGGGTACTTACCAAGATCACGCAGATTGAGCAGGCCGGCTAGCTCAAGGCGTCGCCCAGGCGCCGTCGTCAGCTCCTCGATTCCCGATATCCCCAACTGCGTCAAGCTCGCACTCCGCTCATTTCGATAGCTCGCACTGGCACGATCTCACAGCTACATTGCTGGCTAGCTTCGCGCTCTTAGCTAACTGGTAAACGAGACAGCCGGGTACGGCAGGGATTGCCGGGAGGCGGGGCAGCCGTTTACGTGTGGCTGCACCGGCTTCCGGCAGTCGCTGCCGGTACCTGCCTGTACTGTGACCTGGTATGACGCGACTTGGGGGCATGTACGGCCCGGATGCCACGTTTCTTGGCGTTCCGCGGGCCGACCTAGCCGACCGGGCCTCCTGGGCCGGTACCGACATCATGATCATCGGCGCTCCGTTCGATGGCGGGACCTCACACCGGCCGGGCGCCCGTTTCGGGCCGCAGGCCATCAGGTTCACCGACTACCTGCCGCACGACGGTTCCAGGCCGCATCTGGCACTCGGCGTCGACCCGCTGGTCGAGCTGAAGGTCGCCGATGCCGGTGACATCGAGATGCCCTCTGGCGACACCGAATTGTCGCTGCGCCGGCTCGAGGAGGCAGTCCACCAGGCGTGCGACGGCGGCGCCATTCCGGTCATCCTCGGCGGCGATCACACCATCGCACTGCCGGACGCGACCGGCGTCGCCAGGCATGTTGGCTGGGGCAAGGTCTCCATGATCCACTTCGATGCCCACGCGGACACCGGTGACACCCAGTTCGGCTCCCTCCACGGCCACGGCACGCCGATGCGGCGGCTTATCGAATCCGGCGCGGTGCGCGGCGACCGGTTCCTCCAGATCGGCCTTCGCGGCTACTGGCCCGAACCAGAGACGCTGGACTGGATGGCCGGCCAGCAGATGCGCAGTTACGAGATGGCCGAGGTGGTGTTCCGCGGGCTGGACGAGTGCCTCACCGAGGCGTTCGGGATTGCCGTCGACGAATGCGACGGCGTGTTCTTGTCGGTGGACGTCGATGTGGTGGACCCCGGCATGGCTCCGGGGACTGGCACCCCAGAGCCTGGCGGCCTGACTGGCCGCCAGCTGCTCGACGCGGTCCGCCGCATCGCGATGGAGCTTCCGCTGGCCGGCATCGACATCGTCGAGGTAGCGCCGCCGTTCGACCACGCCGAGGTCACCGCCTACCTGGCCAACCGGGTCGTGCTTGAGGCGCTGTCCGGCATCGCGTGGCGGCGCCGCGCGCTGGCCGGCGACCCCAGCCGCCCGGCGCGGAACCCTGCTGACCCGCTGCTGACGGGCCGTCCGCTAATGCACCAGGATCGCGAGCAGGAAGATCACTGAGTCATACAGGAAGTGCGCCAGGATCGGCCGGCTGAGCCTGCCGTGCTTCTGGAACGAGCGGGTCAGGAAATACCCGAGCGGTAGCGTCAGCACGACCGCGAGCCCGTAGTACAGGTGGTAGCTGGTGCGCAGCGCGAGGCTAACCCAGAAGGCCGGCCACGGGGCCCAGCCGAGCTGGTCGAGCCTGGTCAGCAGGTACCCGCTGACGGCGGTCTCCTCGGCGACCGAGGTAATCAGCGCCTGGCTGAGCCCGAAGATGAGGTAATACACCGGCACGTGCAGCGGGCCCGCGGTGTTGACCAGCGCCGAGTGCTTGAGATGCAGGAACGGGATGCCCAGCAGGAATTCGCAGGCCAGGCCCGCGGCCGCCAGCCCGATCCCGACACCGATGTCTGACCCGCGAACGCGGGTCAGGCCCAGGTCAGCGGGACGCTGGCCGGTCCGGGCCAGCAGCAGCAACGCGAGCGGAACTACGGCCGCGACCGGGAGGTAGCTGATCAGCCCCAGCACGACATTGACGACGGGCTGGCGCGGGTCGTAGGTCGGCAGCTGAGTCAGGCTGGAATGGGAGATCTCATGCACCGCCAGCGTCACTACCGCGCTGATGATCCACGGAGCCAGGAACGCGATCACGACCATCCTGGTTTCCAGCACCAGGTCGCGCCGGGTCAGCTCGGCGGAGCGGACCGCAAGGCGCGGTTCGCTCGGCACCCAGAACTGCCAGTCGGCCGGGGCAGCAGGCCAGTCGGGCGGCGGTTGCCACCCCGCCGGCGGCTGCCAGCCCGGCGGCGCTTCCGGCCATCCGGGCGCCGGGCGCCAGATCATCTTCTGCGAACGCACATGACCATAATGCGGCAGGCAGGTTAAGCGGCATGTCCTAGCGGACCGTGCGGCGTTTCTCCGGGTGGCTGCTGTCCGGATGGCTGCTGTCCGGGTGGCGGGGCTCCGGGCGGACCAGGCTGCCCGGACCGGCGCAGGTCTGCCTCGATTGCCTGCAGGCTGCGGCCCTTGGTCTCGGGCACTCTGCGGATGAAGAACCAGATGGCCACCAGCGTCAGGAAGGCGAACAGCGCGAACACGCCAGTCCCGCCGATGGCGCTGAGCAACGTCAGGAACGAGATCGTCACCACGAAGTTCGCGCCCCAGTTCGCCATGCTGGCGACGCTCATCGCGGTGCCGCGCACTCGCTGCGGGTAGATCTCCGAGATCATCAGCCAGAACACCGGGCCTAGCCCGATCGCGAACGAGCCGGTGTAGACGACCAGCGCCCCGATCGCCAGGCTGGCGCGCGCGCCAGTCAGGTGGGTGCCGCCGGTGAACGCCAGCGCGGCCGCGATCATGCCGACCGCCATCCCGGCACTGCCCCCGATCAGCAGCGGTCGCCGGCCGGTGCGGTCAAGCAGCCTGATCGCCACGATCGTCATCAGGACGTTCACGGCGCCGATGCCCACGTTGGCCAGCAGCGCCGAGGAATTGCCGAGGCCGGCGTCGTGCAGCAGCGATGGCGCGTAGTAGATCACCGTGTTGATGCCGGTCACCTGCTGGAACACGGCCATGGCCACGCCGACCAGCAAAGCTGGCTTGACCGCACGGCTGAGCAGCTCGCGCAGCCCGGCCCGGCCCTGGCCGATGACCTCACGGATCTCGGTGACTTCCTCGTCGACCTCGCCGGATGGTCGCAGCCTCGCCAGTACGGACCGAGCCTCGGCGTCGCGGCCACGCTCGATCAGCCAGTACGGACTCTCCCGCTGAGTCAGGATGCCGGCGAACAACAGCACCGCCGGCGCGGCCGCGAGCCCGAACATCAGCCGCCAGTTCCCGGATGAGGCAAGACCATAATCAACCAGGTAGGAAAAGAGGATGCCCAGCGTGATCGCCAGCTGATTAAGGCTGACCAGGCCACCTCGAAATCGTGGCGGCGCGATCTCGCCGATATAGAGCGGCACGACCATGGAAGACGAGCCGACCGCGAGGCCGATGACCACCCTGGCTATCAGCAAAACCGGGTAGCTCGGGCTGAATGCCGCCAGCAGCACGCCCAGCACGAACACCGTGGCCGTGATCAAGATCGTGGGCCTGCGGCCGATCCGGCCCGCGAGCCGGCCAGCGATCAGTGCCCCGGCCACCGCGCCGACCAGCAGCAGGCTGGTGACCAGCTCAAGCTGGAAGTTAGAGAGCCCGCCAAACTCGTGCCGCAGGAACAGCAGCGCACCGGACACCACTCCGGTGTCGTAGCCGAACAGCAAGCCGCCGAGAGCGGTGATCGCTGCTCCGCCGGTTATCCGACGCATGAGCCGCGGGTCTACGCGGCCAGCCCCGGAATCCCCGTTTCCTCCAGAAGTAGCCATGTCGCCCCCGTAGCGAGCCATACCCGCCCGCGGATGCCGGCTCGCCGGGGAACCACTCAAATAGACGGCGCTCCGCCGCTCCGCCAGTTAGATCGAGGCCATCTATAGTTAGGGAATGCTGGACGTGACCCGGCTGCGGGTGCTCGTCGCGGTCGCCAGGAACGGATCCGTCACGGCGGCGGCACGAGAACTGAACTACGCCCAGCCGTCGGTCAGCCACCACATTGCCCGGCTCGAGGCCGAGACCGGCGCCCAGCTGCTGGAACGGGTCGGCCGCGGCATCCGGCTGACCGACGCTGGCCGGCTGCTGGCCGAGCGAGCAGAAGAGATCATCGGCCGGCTGGACGCTGCCGAGACCGAGTTGGCGGCACACGTCGGCCTGCGGCAAGGCCGGGTCCGGCTGGCCGCGTTCCCGTCGGCACTCGGCACCCTGGTTCCGGCGGCGGCAGCGATGCTGGCGGCCGAGGCACCCGGCATGGAGTTCGTGCTAACCGAGGCCGAGCCGCCGGAGGCGCTGCGGATGCTTCGCGCCGGTTACGTCGACGTGGCTGTGGTCTTCCAGCACTACCAGGCCGATCTTGACGAAGCCCCGCCGGTGCCCGCCGACGAGGGAACACGCGGCACGCTGCTGCTCGACGAAGCCGTGCACCTGGTAGCCGCAGCGAGCGGGCGAGCCGCTAACGAACCGGGACCGGTGCCCGACCTGCCGGTGCCTGAGCTAGCCGCCTACGCCAACAGCCGGTGGATCGCCGGCTGCGAGCGCTGCCGTAGTCACCTGGTCCGGCAGTGCGAGTCAGCCGGATTCACGCCGAAGATCTCCTTCACTACCGACGACTACCTCGCCGTGCAAGCGCTCGTCGCGGCTGGCCTGGGCGTGACCACGCTGCCTGAGCTTTGCCTGCGAGTGGCCAGGCATCCGGGCATCGCCAGCACGCCGCTGCCCGGCGCGCGGCGGCACATCTTCGCCGTGACCTACGGCCAGCCGCCGGACCCGGTCGCAGCTACTCGCCTGATCGACATGCTCAAGCGAGTGGCGGCCCGGCTCGGCAGCTAGATCCTCACTGGCTGGACCTGGCCGGCTAGATCTCGCCGGCTGCATCTTGCCGATTAGATTTTGGCAGCCTGATCTGCCCAGTACGGATCGCGCAGCCGTCGCTTGAGCAGCTTGCCGCTCGGGTCCCTGGGGAGCTGCTCCGCGAAGTCGATGGACTTCGGCCACTTCATCTTGGCGAGGCGGCCTTCGAGCCCGGCCAGGATCTCTGCCGCCAGCTCATCACCCGGCTCGACTCCGGCGGCTGGCTGGACGACCGCCTTGATCTGCTCGCCCCATTCGTCGTCCGGGATGCCGAACACGGCAACGTCGGCGACCTTGGGGTTCATGATGATCTCGGCCTCGATCTCGGCCGGGTAGATGTTCGCACCGCCCGAGATGATCATGTCGGACTTGCGGTCGCAGAGGAACAGGAACCCGTCATCGGTGAGGTAGCCGATATCGCCGACGGTGAAGTAGCCGCGCAGCCGGTTCGCCTCGGTCTTGGCCTTGTCGCCGTAGTACTCGAAGTCGGCCAGACCCATCTTCATGTAGACGGTGCCCGGCGTGCCGGTGGGCTGCGCGGTCCCGTTCTCGTCGGCAATCAGCAGCTCGCTGATCGGCCAGGCGGTGCCCACGGTGCCGGGGTGAGCCAGCCAGTCCTGCGGCGAGGCGATCGTGCCGCCGCCCTCGGTCGCGGCGTAGTACTCCCACACGCACGGACCCCACCAGTCGAGCATCTCCTGCTTGATCCCGATCGGGCAGGGCGCAGCCGCGTGGATCAGCCAGCGCATCGACGAGAGGTCGTACTTCGCCCTGGTCTCGTCAGGCAGCGACAGCATCCGCTTGAACTGCGTCGGCACCATGTGCGAGTTAGTGCACCGGTACCGCTGCGTCAGCGCGAGCGCACTCTCCGCGTCGAACCCGTCCATGCAAACCAGCGTGTGGCCGAGATGCAGGGCGCCGCCGCCGAACACGGTGACGGCGGTGTGATAGTTCGGCGAGGTGAGCAGGTGCGCGTTTGGCTGGCCGTCGGTGACGCCGAAGAACGACAGCAAACCGGCGCCGAGTACGACCGCGTCGTCGGGATCCAAGCCGGTCAGCCCGCGTCGCACGCCCTTCGGGCGACCTGTGGTACCCGAGGTGTAGTGCATCGTGGTCCCCGCGGTCCGGTCCTCCGGCAGCGTGTCCGGGTGGCCCGCGCGCAGCTCGCTGACATTGGTAAAGCCCGGTATCTCGCCGTAGCTGAACCTGGCGTCGGCGGGGATGCCTGCCTGGTCAGCGGTCTGGGTGCCAAGGCTGGCGAACCCCTCATGAACGAAGAACGCCTTCGCGCCGCAGTCCGTCGCGATGTAAGCGGCCTCCGGGGCGGTGAAGTGCCAGTTGATCGGGGTGAGATACCAGCCGGCCTGCAGAGCCGCGAGGTAGACCTCTACCGCGGTCGCGCCGTTCGGCAGGATGGAGGCAATGCCGTCGCCCGGCTTCAGGCCACGGGCCTGCAGCGCATGCGTCAGCTGATTCGCCCGGCTGAGCAGGTCCCCCGCCCTGTGCTGCGTGCCATCGGGATCGACCACCGCGATCCAGCCCGGATCTTCTTCCGCCCGGCGCCAGAATCCCTTCGATCCCACTGCCACCTCCCGGCCGATTGCCTGTTTGCGCTTGCCGCCAAGACTAGAACACGTTCTAGCCGTGGGCCTGTAGGGATAGAACACCACAGGACTCCCCTGGCATGCTAGAGCCCGCAAGGTATCGGCACTATGCAGAAAACGTGACAGAACAGGTACTCTGTGCGCGTGCTAACCCGGCTAACGCGTATCGCGGCCAGCCCATGGCTGCGGGGTGGTCTGCTTGCCGGGGTCCTGACGTTCTGCGGTTTCGGGCTGTACACGCAATGGCCCGAGGTAACCGCTGGGCTGGCACGGCTGCACTGGTACGGCGTCGCTGCGTCATTGGCAGCCGCAATGGCCGGAACAACCTGCATGATGCTGGCGTGGCGAGCGATTCTCGCCGATCTCGGGTCGCCCCTGCCGCTGCGGGCCGCAGCCCGCATCAACTTCGTGGCTCAGCCGGGCAAGTATGTTCCGGGTGCCGTCTGGGCGTTCGCCGCGCAAGTCGAACTCGGCCACGACCTCGGGGTGCCGCGGCGACGCAGCGCCGCTTCCTACGCCGTTTCCATCGCGCTGGCGATCGCCGCTGGTCTCGGTGTAGCAGCCGTCGCCCTGCCGCTGGCGTCTCCGAGCATGGCCAGGCAGTACTGGTGGGTGATGGCGGCGGCGCCGCTCATCGTCGGCTGCCTGTCACCGCCGGTGTTCGGGCCACTGGTCGACCGTGCCCTGACGATCGCGAAGCGAGCACCCCTTGAGCGCCGGCCAACGTGGCGCGGGCTAGGCCGCGCGCTGGCCTGGACGCTGCTGGGCTGGCTGCTTCTCGGTGTCCAGGTTTGGCTGCTCATCTCCGAGATGGCGGGCCGCAACGGGTACCTGGTACTCGCGGTCGGCGGGTACGCGCTGGCGTTCTCAGCCGGGCTGCTGCTGATCGTGGTTCCTGGCGGCATCGGGGCTCGCGAGGTCATCCTGATTGCGGCGCTCTCGCCGGTCATTCCCGGCGCCGCAATCGCCGTCGCGGTCATGGCTCGGGTCGTCACCATGGCATCCGATCTTGCCTGCGCTGGCCTCGGCCTGGCCGTGAGCCGTGGCATTCGCGCCGCCGCGATGCCGGAGCCGCCCGCCGGCCTTCGCAGCACTGGCGACCGGGCTCGTGGCCGGCATCGCGCCCCCCGGCACCACCGCGTGCGCGGCCACCTGCCGAGGACCGCGGACGTGGCACTCGCCCGCGACCGTGCAGCGTCAGCGAAGTCCGTGGAGTCTGCTGCCTCGTAGCTCGCGACGGCTCGGGGTCCCTCAGGCGGAGCCGGAGTGCTTGCTGATGAAGTGGCTCTGCATCCGCCAGTGCTCGCCAACGCCCGATCGCGGGTCGGAAGCGACCAGCGTCGCGCCTCCCCGCTCGACCACGGAGCGCACGAGCCGCGCAGGTAGCGTCGTCATCTGCATAGGTGCCGGGTAACCGAAGATCTTGCGCTGAACGAATCCGGTGACGCTGCGCGGAGCGAGCGCGTACACGGCGCCGCCAAGCGTCGGCCTGTGCGCCTCCGGTACCACGATCACTATCGCACCCCCTGGCCGCACGACCCGGACGAACTCGCTCAGGTACGCCAGAGCCAGTGAGCGCGGCATGTGCTGCAGCACCAGGCTCGAATACACCAGGTCGAAGCTCGCGTCCGGGAAGACCTGCAGGTCCGGGCTGGCGTTGTGCAGGACCGTGCATCCGCGGCGGCTAGCCAGCATGCTTCGCGCCCTGTCCAGCATGGGCGGGGAGATGTCGACTCCGGTGACGGAGTCGAAGTAATCGCTCAGCGCGGCGGTGAGGCGCCCTACGCCGCAGCCGAAGTCAAGCGCCGCGGTCCGCACCGGGCCGATTCCCAGCTGATCTAGCCGGTCGAGTGCAGCGGCGACCTCAGCGCGACCGCTGGCCATGAACTCGGCGACATCCCACCGCCCGCCACGCCGGTCCGAGTCGACGCACACCGCCCAGAGCGGATCGTCAAGGCCGAGCGTGGTCCAGTCGCGGGAGAGCCTGGCCAGTTCGCTATCGGGCGGTGCCATGCCGTGCTGATTTCCGGTCAGGCCGTGACTCCGCCGGTCTCGTAGTCCTCCGCGTACCCGTCGTCGTACTCGGGCTCCTCCCTTGCCGAAATGGTCAAGATGACGCCCATGACCAGGAGGATGAGGCCGACTAGAGCAAACACGAGCGGGAGGATGAGCGATACGAGCTGGATCTCAGCGTCCTTGGACTTAGCGGAGCTGACGGCGTTGGCGACGGTGCTCGGACTGGTGACGAAATGCGCATTCAGCAGGTCGAGCGCCTCGGCACCGCCGTTCTGCAGGTAGAGGTGCTGGCTGGACTCTGCCTTTACCGGGGCGCCGGTCGCCGGGTCGACGTACTCGGTGGTGGTGGACTGGTCGTACTCGTTCAGCGTCACCGACAGCGCGCCGGGAACGTGGACAAGCGAGGCGGGCAGCGTCAGGGTGCCGCTCTTGTCGCCCAGGATGGTTTCGACGTATTTGTATGTCGTCAGCCCGTCGACGACGGCCGTTCCGCTGTACACCATGGGCTCAGGCCTGAGCAGCGTGGTGTCAAAGTACTGGTAGGTCTGCTGTTGGGCGCCGAGTGGCCAGACGAAACCCAGGCCGCTGAGATGGACTTTGGTGTTCGTGCCGATAGCGGCACCGCAGCAGGTGATCAGTTCGCCGCTGCGGCGGTCGAATGCCAGCCGTTCAGCGGAGTAGTCGTACGTCAGCCGATTGGTTTCGTCGTAGACGTAGCTGAACTCGTTCCACACGGCCCGGCTCGAGTCGCCTGCGACATTGTCGCCCTCCACCGTCACCGTGTCGTTCAGGGTGACGCCGGTCAGTACCTTCAGCTTGGATGGGCTGAAGTAGGTCGCGTTGCTCGCAACGAGTGTCGATATGGAGTTCTCATTCAGCGGGAACTTCACCGCCTCGCCGACGATAACGAAGCGCGTAATCAGCGCCAGTACGATCAAGAAGGCACCGAGTGCACTTAGCACGAGCCCGGCAACCCTGCGCATCCATCCTCCAGAATTGGGGCGCTAGCAGGTCGTGTAGCGGACGCTCTGACTCTGTTTCGGTGGATCATAGTCCGGTCGCCAGGTTTGTCAGCCGCAATTAGGACACATACCTATAACGGGTTACCGTCCGGGCACAAGAGCAGAAGAGGACTAACCTGAGTTGGCCCCTCTCAGCGCCCGCCGCAACCGAGGTAGCATATTGGCAACCAATCGCTCAGACAGGTGCTAACCAGGACATATGACCGCAACGGACCGCGCGTCCGCGGGCGAGCCGACGGTCGGCCTGCCAAGGACATCCGGCCGCAATCCGGCATTGGACGGAGTCCGAGTCGTCGCGGCCTTCGCAGTGCTGCTTACTCACGTTGGCGGCCAGACTGGATTCGAGTTCACCGGCAACCCGGCGTCCTGGGTGGTGAGCCGAGGCGACGTAGGCGTGCCCATCTTTTTCGCGCTATCCGGCGTGCTGTTGTACCGCCCGTGGGCAAGAGCGGCGCTGGACGACCGCGCACGCACCGCGACCGTGCCGTACCTGTGGCGCCGCGCGGTCCGGATCCTGCCTGCCTACTGGGCCGTGGTCATCGTCGCCTTTGTCACTCTCGATCGCGGGCACGTGCACTCGGTCTCGGCCTGGGCTCAGTATTTCTTGCTTGTTCAGAACTACAACCTGCACCCATGGTGGGACGGAACCGGGGCGGCAGGCCTGCAGCAAATGTGGAGCCTGGTCGTCGAGGTCTCCTTTTACCTGGCACTGCCGCTCCTCGGCGCGCTGCTGGCCTGGTTCGCTCGCCGCGCCGGGCCTGACATCAGCGGGCGGGCGAGGCGCCTGCTGGCCGGGATAGCAGCGCTCGCCGTGTCGTCCTACGGCTTCGCTGTCCTCCCCTACCACCCGAGCCTGCAGCTCTGGCTCGGCGAAACGCTGCCCCGCCTGATGTGCTGGTATGCGGTCGGTATGGCGATGGCAGTGATGTCTGAGTGGGCGCGCGCCGAAGGAAACCCCGAGAGCGCAGCCGCCAGGTACTGCCGCACATTTACCGAGTCGGCCGAAGCGTGCTGGCTGATTGCGGCGCTGGCCTTCGTTCTCGCTTGCACGCCGCTAGCCGGCCCGCAGACATTCGCGATCCCCACGCTCTGGGACGTCGAGATCAAGATGGCGCTGTACACGGTGATCGCGGCAGGTTTGCTCGCGCCGGTAGCCTTCGTACCGGATCACCGGCCGACATGGGCGTCACGCGCCCTCAGCAACCCGGTCATGAGCTATCTCGGCCGCATCTCCTACGGCATCTTCCTGTGGCAGTTCGTTGTCATCTACGCGGTGTTCCGGCTGATCCACGCGCGGACGGTGTTCCAGGGCGTGCTCTATCCCTGGTGGGACGTTCTCGGTTTCTTTGTCATCTGCGGCGCCGGGACGGTGGCCGTCGCCTCCGCCAGCTATTACGCGCTAGAGCGCCCGGCCCTGCTGCTCTACCGGACTCGCTCAACTCGGCGGCGTACCGGGCGCCACTCTCGCGTGCCGGAGGCGCACGGTCCCGGCCGGTCGCAGGCGCTCCTAGCCCTTGCTCATGCCGCCGGACGGACTGGCCGGAGCGCCGGGCTCGGAGTCGCGCAGGCCGACCAACTCGGCAGCGAGCTTGGCGACGATCAGCAGGCACAGTAGCTGAGGGCCTGCGTCCCAGAGCGCGGTCACGGCATCGCCACCGAGCCCGCGGTCTCGTAGCACATCGCCAACGGCTCCGCCAGCCGCGGCCACGAGCATCAGGACAGTCACCAGCCATCGGCTGGACAGACTGCGCCGCCAGCGGGCCGCGGCATTCTGGCGGCTTCCGCCGGTCCCGGCAATGAACAGCCATGTCGCCGCTGGCAGCAGAACTGCGCCGGGATATCCGCCGATCCACAGGCCAAAGCAGGTCAGCGCACACGCGCCGGCGACGACACGGGCAGCGCGAACCGGCCGGGACCGGCTGAACTTCCGGGTCCGGCCGTGCCCGTCGATCGGCTGGGATGGCAGAGCTAGCTGCCCAGTCGCCGGCCGCCCGGTCGCTAGCCGCCGCCGGCGCCGCAGCGGCAGGAACGCGATGCCGATCAGCACCACCAGCATCGCAAGGCCGCCAAGCAGGGCGGTTCGATATGTCTGCTCCGGCTTGTAGGTCAGGGTGACCCGGCCCCGCGAGCCCGCGGCCAGCAGCCAGCCTTGTTCCCATCCGTCAAGCTGAACCGGCTGCAGCGTTCGTCCAGCCAGGCTGGCCTGCCAGCCGGCGTTGAAGTTCTGCGCAAGCTCCAGGTAGGAGCGCTGATGTGCGGTGACGAACAGGATCCTCCGCGAGTTCGTCCAGCTGATCGTCTTAGCCGCAGCGGCGTGCACAACGGTGTCGGCATGGAGCCCGGACCGGCCCGGCTGGTCGAGAAGGACGCTCTGAACGTCGAACCCGGCGGGATCGGAGCCGGATTCGACGACGGCATTCTGACCGGCCCGCAGGGCTACGTCAGAGCATGCGGCAAACGACATCGGGCGGCCGGTCAGCAGGCCGGCATAGGTACCGGTTGCCCGGGTTGCCACCAGTTTGCCGTCCACGGAGATAACCGGCCCCTGGCCGCACTTGAGACTGATCCGGGCCGAACCCGGAGCCTTAAGTGGCTCGACGCCGGGGATCCGTACTTCCGATATCTCCAGCGGCAGTTGATTCGGGGTGAAGGTCAAGGTCAGCTCGTTGGTCCGCAGCGGCTTCGCGAAAACTACTCGTTTCGAGGTACCGACGATGCCGCCTGCCACCTGGCCGTCTGAACCGGTGACGAGAACTTGTATCGGGGTGGCTGCCCCTGGGGGCATGACGACGGTGATGGCTTTGATTGTGCGGACGCCGTGCCATTTGATCTTCAGCGCTGGGTGGCTGTCGCTGGCTCCGGAGATCCATTCGGTAGCAAGGTTGCCGTCGAATGCCGAGCCGGCCATGTCCTCCGGGTCACCGGTATAGGTGGACGATGCCGTGACGTCCGGCTCAGTCGTCCCTGACCACACGTACCGTACGATCAGCCGGGGGTCAGTCAGCACAGCCAGTCCAGTGAGTTTCGCAGCGTAGCTGTGCGACGCCGTGAATCCTTCGTCGAAGCCGTACTCCTCCTCGGTCGGCTTGACCAGGTACGGCGAGCACGCCCAGCGCAGCGAGGTCAGCATGCACCCACTAGGCTGCGGCTCGGCCTTGGCGAGCAGAACCGATGACGGCATGCCCGGTGGCACACTGACCGCGGGCGCCATGATGGTGCGGCTGGGGTGAACTCCCGGCACCGTGACTTCCCTGATCCCTACCTGGGAGCCTGCCAGCGCGTAGGGCTCACGCGCCACGCCCTCAATAGTGACCCGCAGCCAGGTGGTGGCACCGGGCGGGACGCGGAGTGACTGCGGTTGCGCGGTCGGCGTCACGTCATCGGCGACCCTCCCCGCGGCAGTCTCGATGCCGACCTTGGTCACCGGCGGTCCTACCAGCGCGTTATCTGCGAACGCGACCTGGATGGTGCCGGGGTTCATCGCGTGGCTGAAATCGACCTGGAGCCATTGCTGCAGCGGCCCGGCGAGGCTCCCTGACTCCCACATCGTGCGCAGATCGCCATCGATAGCTGAGAACGGCATTCGCCCGGTCGCACTCTGGTTCGGCAGCGCGTCGATGTCCGACGCCGACGACGACGCGGTCACGTTGGCGATGCCGTGGTACTCGGCGACGCTCAGATACGGTCGCCAGCCCGGCGCGAGGTAGTCGTCTGCTGCTTCGATCGTCTGCCCGGGATCCTTGGCCGTCAGCGTCTGCGTGTAATCGATGCGTATCTCGCCGAAGTTCCGCAAGATGCGCCGCAGCGAGTCAGTGATGACGTCGTGGCTGACAGCCAGGCCCGGTGAGTCCGAGTTCAGCAGGACCGGGTGCCCCTTCAGGACACCCTCGTCGCCGAGGTCAAGTAGCGCTTCGGGACCACCGAAGACCCGGATCGTTCCGGCTGCTGGCACAACCGTAGCTGGCGGTTGCGCGCCGTCAACACGGAAGATCTCGACCGGTGGGTATGGCGCATCGAGCCTGCTCGCCGCGTCGTCAGGGAACGAGTTCCCGACCGGCAGAGTGCCGAACTGAGCAACCTTGACGATACCGGGTGAGGAGTAGAGCGCATCGTGGACACGGGCCGGCCACGCTCCGTAGAGATCACTCCGGATCAGGTCATTCCTGACCACGATGTACTTGACGCTCATCTGCTGTAGCAACTGCGTCAGCCCGGCTGACCCCTGGCCCGCATCCACACGCTGATCGATGGCGTCGAGCAGTCTGGTGTTGCCCACGGATCCAATCGAGGAAAGCTGGGTGCTGGCCCAGTTCCCTGTGAACATGGCTTCCAGCACGTCGTCCATAGGGCGGCCCCAGACGTACTCCCCGAACCTCGCGCCGGGGACGGCGAGCACTGCCTGATTGCTGGCGTGCGCATTCAGCCAGTTCGTGGCGCTGATCCAGTAGGGCGGGAAGCTCAGGAAGTCACCCGATTGGGTGAGCCCGTTGGTGAAAGCCGGCAGCGCCACGATCGCCAGCGCACCAGCGGCAGCAAGCCGAACTGCAATCACCAGCCGCGGCAGCCGGATCGATGCCAGTAGCTGAGCCAGGCCTAGTGCAAGCGGGAGCCGGATCAGCGGATCGAACTTGCGGAGGTTGCGCAGCGGAGCCAGCGGCCCGTTGATGACGTGATCTATCGGCCCCACCAGCGGGTTGCCGAGGCCGCTGACGTAGCCGCTGAGGATGATGGCAATCCCGGCCAATAGCGCCCAGAGCAAGAAACGGCGCTCTGGCATCCTCTTGGTTGCCAGCCCGCCGAGTCCGAGCCCGGCGATAAGGCCGGTCAGTATCGTCGGCAGAGCCGCGGTCGAGGTTATGAAGCCGACGGGCCACCAGGCTTTCCCGTTCACGACCAGATAGGTCGTCCAGTCCTCCGTCCCGCGCAGCGCATTGGACAGGCTCGTCACCGACGTGGTCACTGCAGCACTTTCGGTATACGGCAGAATCGACACGCCGTACTTCCCGAGCAGCAGCAGCGGGATCGTCCACGACAACGTCGCCAGCGCGACGGCAGGTACCCACAACACCAGGGTCCGCCATCGCGGCCAGGACCGCTGACCGGTGAGAACGTAGATCACCGCCAGCGTTAGCATCGCGACGACCGAGGCCGCATTCATTCCGCTGCACAGAGCGACCGCCACGGCTGACTGAGCTGCAGCCCGGATCCTGCCGCGCCGGTCCATTTCGTGCCCGTGGCGCAGGAGCCTTACCAGCGGGATCAGCATCAACGGCAGCATCGCGGCCGGCAGGAACTCGCCGGAGTTCACTCCCATCAGGGCCAGGGCGCGAGGCGCGAGCGCGTACGCGAATCCGGCCGCGATCCGGGTGCCTGGTGTACCGATGTCTAGCCGCAACGCAAGCCGCACGGTACCGAGGAAGGCGGCAATGAAGACCACCGTCAGCCAGAGCCGCTGAACGATCCAAGGCGAGAGCGCCATCAGCTTGCCCAGCACGAAGAACGGGCCCATCGGGACGAAGTAGCCGACAGCCTGATTCTGCAGCTGGCCGAACTGGGCTGGATCCCACAGCTGCAGTGCCCGCTTCAGGAACTGCAGCGGGTCGAGCGCCATGTCGATCTTCGTATCGGCGATGATGTAGCCAGGCCTGGTGAGGAAGGCGAGCGCCGCCAGAACCAGGCAGCCGACCACAAGCCACAAGACATGCCTGAGCCGGCCGTCAACCGCACTGGAGCCGTCACCGCTGGCAGGCCTGCCAGGCAGGCTGCTGACGCCAGTCACTGGCCCGGTCCGGCCCTCCAGGCTAGCTATGTCTTTGTCCGGCGTCTCGATCATGATCGGCACTCCGGCCGACGGACAACCATAAAGCTCCCACCAGGCTTCATCCAGGCACAGGCACTGCCGGGACCGGCTTGCTGAGCTCCGATGGCTCAGGTTCGGCGCCAATGGTGACTGAGGATATGCATTCCTCAGGGCCGGTAGTCAGCATCCTCGCCCGCAGTGAACCACCGGTGCCGGGCGCCGGAACCCACAGCTCATGCTGGCCGGCCGCGAGTCGGACATCGTGCCAGGTGCCGCCGAACCAGACCGCCATCGTGGCTGCCGGGCCGCTGTACCACATGCTCAGCTCCCACGACCAGGGATACGGCGTGGCGTGGCCCAGCGGGATCCGGACCGTGCGCGAGGTCACCGACCAGCAGCCGAGCCGGTTGGCCGGAGCCTGCGTCGTCCAGCCGTTGAGCACCACTCCCCAGAGCCTGCCGGTGAGGTCAAAGATCATCAGATGCTGAATTACACCGGACGGCGCTTTGGTCCAGCCCAGGTGCTCTCTGGCGGGCGCCATCGGGCCCGCCAGGAACTGCGTGTCGGCGTACCGGCCGTAGTACTGGGACTGAAGGACCAACGGGGGAACTGGCGTAGTCCAGATGACTGTGCCTGCCGGAATCTGGGTGAGAGCAGCGCGGGCTGTGGCTATGTAAGAAGACGCCCGAGCACTGCTCGTGTCAGCCAGGTAGGAGCCAGCCGAGTAGAGCGAGCCTGCCGAGAAGCCGCCCAGTACGACGAGGATGACCGCCTGCCGGGGCAGTCGCCGGCTGCGGGCGCGATAAGCGCTTTCCTCTCCCTGCACTGGCAAGAATGCCAGGCCAAGGCAGATCGCTAGCACCGGCATCGCGTCACCGAGGTTGTGCAGGTCCTCGGCCAGGAGCGCCGGGCTTGACAGTCCGGCCTGCCTGAGTGCCAGCGGAAAGACAGCGGTCAGCAGGACCCATGCTGCCAGGATCGCCCACCAACGCCAGGCGTTGCGCCGGTACCAGAGGCTGGCCAGCACGATGAGGCCGGCGATGCACCAGGACACCGGGGTGAGCCAGCGTACCCAGTCGGCATAGGCATAGGGGCCGACTGAGTACCAGCGCCACGGACCACCAAGCGCCGAGGGCACGAAACTGACCCGCACCAATGCGGACATGAAGGTTAGTACGTTCGAGAACTGGTCGGGGCTGCCAGGCGCTCGGGCCGAGATATGCCACTGGCGCCAGAACACCACGATGTACCCGGCGTCGACTACAAGGTAGAGGACCCAGGCTGGCCAGTGCCGCCTCAATGCGGCGACAGTCGCCCGCCCCCAGCCACCGGTCATGACGAAGGCCGACGTTACGGCAAGCAGGAGCACCGGGATGAAGACGTCAGCCTCGTCGAACAGCAGGCCGAACCCGAACCACGCAGCAGCGGCGGCTGCATGCCAGAAACGCCCGCCGCGAACGTAGCGAACGTGCGCGTCAAGCGCCATGAAAATTGCCAGCTGGGTGGGCAGCCAGTTGATTGTCGTGGCCCAGGATGTCAGCCCCGGGACGGCCAGCGGGCAGAACATGTAGACAAGGAGAGGGATGAGGATGGCGGGCCGGGTCCCGAACAGAGTTCGGAGCAACCGCAGCAGCGCGACGCTGGCAGCGGCGAACAGCGCCAGGTTCACCGCAGCAGCTAGCGTCCAGCTGTACAGGGAAACGTGCGCCAGCCCCCATGCCAGGGCCAGGCCGCCGGGCATGAACTGGCCAGCGTAACTGCTGCCGAGCAGATGCCAGCCGAACTTGCTCTGCAGGGCCCAGTCGAAGAGGTAGAAATCGTCCTGGCGGAAGTAGCCGTGCTTGAGGACGATGACCTTCTCCCACAGCCCCGCGACTATCAGGGCGGTTGCGGCGAGTAGCACCCAGTTGCGGCGAGCCCATGCGACAGCTTCGCTGGAATCATGCTCCGCCGGCGGCGCAGTCAGGTCCTCGACCCAAGTCACTGGGCGCGCCTTTCCTGGTCAGGCCCGAGTACGGGCATCTTCATGGCGGGTAGTCTCCAGCTCGGCGGAACCGCGGCCGAGCGCTGCGCAGATCAGCTCCGCCAGCCGGCCCGCGCTGCGATCCCAGTCGAACTGTGCCGCCCAGGCCCGGCAGGCAGCAGCAATCTCGGCTCGGCGGTGGGCATTGCTCAGAGTGTCCAGCGCGCGCTCGACGACGTCCTCGATCTGCTCGCCAGACCGGACGAGCCAGCCAGTCTCCCCATCGCGCACGGCGTCCCGCAAGCCGTCCACGTCGTAGGCAACCGTCGGCACGCCGAGCTGCGCCGCTTCCAGGACGCACAGACCCCAGCCTTCACCCTGGGAAGTATTGAGGTGCAGTAGCGACGACGCGACCGCCGCGCGCTTGGCGTCCTCGGGCAGGTATCCGCGCAGCCGGACGCTCTCGGTCAGGCCAAGCCTGCCGATCTCGGCGGATAGCTGCTCACTGCACGGCCCGCGCCCGATCACGTCGATCGTCACGCCGGCCGCGGCGAGCCGGCTCGCCACGGCGAGGACGCGCTCCACCCGTTTGTGAGCCACCATCCGGCCGACCCAGGTGATTGTCGGGCTGGCGCGGGGGTCTGCTGACCGCTCAGCGGCCACCGAGTCCGGAGCGCCAGTATCCGGTGGGACTGGGCTGAGGCCGTTCGGGATGATGCTGACCGGCCCGGTCCAGCCAAGCCGCTGCGACATTGCCAGCGCCGTAGATCGCGAGACTGCGACGCATTGGTGCCGCCGGTATGCGAGCTTGGCCACCGGGCCTTCGAGGAACCGGCCGAAAGCTGCGACCGGCGGCGAGAAATGCACCCCGAACTGAGCGTCGTGCACGTGGTGCATGACACAGATGACCGGAACGCGGCGCGGCAGGGCCCATGGCGTGAAGAAGGGAATGCCGTTCTGGCAATCGACTACCGCGTCGAATGCCTGGCGATGGCGTAGCAACCAGAGCAGTACCAGGGGATAGACAGTGAACCGTGATCCGAGCCTGGCGATGGCGACGCTGTCCCGGCGCTCGGAAGCCGACTGACCCGGCGCCTGCGCCGTCAGATAGGTAACGTGCGCGCCCCGCCGAGACAGGCCCTGAGCCATCTCCCAGGAATAGGTCTCGGCGCCGCCCGCCTCCGGGTGCCAGGGGTCACGCCAGTTGACGACTGCGACCCGCAGCCCAGTCAGACTGCCTGGAGCGGCGGGGCTCTGCATGGTCACGGCGGGCTAACCGAGCCGACTGCAGCCGTGATTGCCGGCCCCGTAGCCAAGCCGGTGCCAGCGGGCTGCGACTGGGATACATCACTCTCTGCGCTGGTCCAGGACGGCTGCCACCGCAGCGCCAGCCATATCCTGGCGATCTCCGCGAATGCGGTTAGTGAGTGCCGCCAGACCGAAAACGTCGAGCCAGGGATGTCCCGCCAGTTCACCGGGATCTCGACCATGTCCGCGCCAAGCTGGCGGCACCGGGCGATGAGCTCAACATCGAAGGCGAAGCCCGTCGCGGCCAGGTCCGCAGCTACTCGCCTGGCGAGCGGCCCGGCGAAGAACTTGAAGCCACACTGAGTGTCGCGCGGACCCGCAGCGACAAGGTGCGCGGCGCAGCGGAATACTGCCGCCCCTGCTTTGCGGACGGGGCTGTGCCGAGCTTCCACCACCGAGCCGGCATGCGCCCGCGACCCGATCACGACCTGGTGACCCGCCGCTAGGTGGGCTAGCGCCGCATCGAAGGCGGACAGGTCTGCGGCCATGTCCGCATCGCAGAAGCCAACGTAGGGTGCCTGGCTTGCTAGCAACCCGGCGCGCACAGCCGCACCCTTGCCGGGCCGGTCGCAGCTGACCAACCGGACAGCTACCGGCCCCTCAGGCCACTCACGCACGATCCGTGCCGTCTGATCGGTGCTCGCGCTGTCGACGACGATAACCTCCACGCCGTCAGGCAAAGTAGCTGCTTTGGCGCACAGCATGCTGAGCCCGGCGGGCAGCCGGCTTTCCTCGTTACGCGCGGGCACGACGATCTGTAGCCACGGCGAGCCGGGAGCACTGGCCTGATCCGTCATGGCAGGCGATCGTCGCTAAGAAATCTAGCGCTGGCCGTAGTTGTAAAGCTGAGCGTTGGCAGGCTTGCCGTTCGCTACACCCGCCAGCAACGCACCCGTGCCCAGGCCCGCACCAGCCGCCAGAATAGCGCCCACCGCCACCGCAATCAGCAACGCTCTCATGTGCCTCTCCTCTAGACGCTCGGGTCAGCGTAACGTCAGCCCCGGCAAGAGTGCCTTAGCAGGCGAAAGTAACATCAAAAAGTAATAAGGACAGGGCACTTGCGGTGGATCGGGCCGGCAATCTGGCGGGTGACGCAACCGGCGCAGCCAGCCGGCCAGCCGTGGACAGTCAGCGAGGCACCAGGTACACCGTCAGGTCCGCTGCCGAGAATGCGACACGGCAACCCGGCAGCCTCGTCCTGAACGGGAACGTGTTGACGCGACCCGGGGCGGCCGGGCCGGCACCCGGACCCGCGTTACCAGTGCCGAACCCTGCATCCACGATGACGTACCGGACGCCCAGAGCTTGCAGCAGCGGTGTCAGCGGCAGGCCGGACGTCACTGCGTGGCTGATGGAGATCGCGGTCGGGTCCTCCGGGGGAACGTACAGGGATCCAACCTGAACTCCGTCGTTCCAGATCACCTCGCGGGCCAGCAACCGCGGCCAGGGGTCGAGCACAGCCTCTTCATGATTCCAGCCGAAGCGCCGGTAAGCCTCCCACGGCAGTAGCAGGGCGGAACCCGGACGACTGTCTGCGTTGATGAGACTGCGGGCGGCCAGCCAGTCGGCCGGGTACTGCACCGGAGCCAGCCGGCCGGCGGCGCCCCAGGCGAGGCCCGGAAGGAAGGCCACTGCTGCGGCGACGAGGCCGGCCGCGAGCATCGCCTTCCCCTCGGCGAGTGCAGCTGGCTTGTGAAGACGCAACACCCGGGCCACCACCAGACCCAGCCCGGTTGCCTCGGCCAGGGCGAGGGGCGCCACGAACTGCTGTCCGTCCCGGAGCACAGCGAAGCCGGGCCAGAAAGTGATCATGGCACGCAGCAGGCTCTGGCCCGGCCCGAAAGTGCCGAGCAATGCCAGCCCGAGCCCGGCCCCCGCTGCTAGCCCTAGCCCTCGCCAGCGGCCCCGGCGCAGGAACAGGTATCCACCAAGCGCCATGATCGCAAGGCATAGCCACAACACTGACGCGGCCCCGCCGTCGCCGGCCGGAACGGTCTGCGCATTCCAGGCACCGCCCAAGGCGATCAGGCTGCCGACTGTGCCGAACGGGGTGTCCGCCCTGGCCGCGAATGCCGCCACGCCTGCCGGGCTGGTATGGACCGCGTGGGCAAGCGACGGGATGAGCCACGGCAGGCTGAGTACAAACAGCACCGCCAGGGTCGTCGCGGCCATCATGAGGCGCGCCTTAACAGCCCCCCGCTGCAATGCGACGGCGGGCAGGGCTACCAGCGCGGAGATCGACATAGCTGCGAAGCCACCCACGGCTGCGGGCAGCAGCGCAACCGCCAGTCGCACTACTCGCTTGCCGACGCGAAGACTCGGCTCGGCCGAAGCCGCCAGAACCCAAGGCAGCCCGGCGTAACCAAGCAGGAGGGCCCACTGGCCAAGAATCAGGCGCTCGGCCACGAACGGATTCCACGCGTACAGTACCCCGGCCGCAAGCTGCGCTGGCAGGCGCTCGGCCGACAGCAACCGAGCCGCCCCGGCGCAGGCCAGCACGAAGATCGCCAGCAGCAGCAGCTTCTGCACGATGTCGGTCGGCAACTCGGAAGACAGCGCCGCCATCACAGCGTCGCTCGGCACGGCCCGGGGCAGCTCCCCGGACGTGCCAAGAACGGCGGCATTGAACTGTGGCCGGGGCACGAACACCATGTCGTAGCTGAGCAGGTAGCCGCGGGCGAGGCCAGGCCCGAGCGCGAGAAGCCCGAGGACCAGCCCTGTGCACGCGGGGATGACCCTGATGACCGGGCGCCGGACCAGCCGAACGGGCCTCCGAATCTGCGGACTGGTCCCGGCCGCGGCGACGTCAGCCCTGGCTTGCTCGGTCATTGCGGCCTGAGTGTAGTTCGCCGTGGCGCTCAGCCCCGCTCACATCACCGGACCAACCACCGTGACGCCTGGTAGCAGTTCCTCGTATGCGGTGAGGTCGGTTTCGCCATCCTGCGACAGCGAGCTGGCGAGCGCCACCGCGTGACGGAGCATGTCCGGCCAAGACCAGCCCAGCGCGATGCCAGGCACGAACCCGGCCACCAGCGCATCGAGGTATCCGGCGGGCAGGCCTGCGCGAATCCCGGCGCCGCGCGATGCGATCTGGCCCGATCCTTGCAGGCCCGATCCTTGCTGGCCCGATCCTTGCAGGCCCGATCCTTGCTGGCTGGCCTGGGCCAGCCACTCTCCCGTTGGCGTCAGCACCCGGACACCGCCGCAGTCGGCCGACAGCACAACCGAGCCCGGGCCAGCTAGTGCAGGCACCGGTTGTCCGGCAGCCAGATCAGGGACGACCAGGGTCGGACCCCGCGCGATGCCATGTCGCAGGGCCGGGCCGGCAGCATCCAGGATGACCGGCACGTCGGCCTCGACGGCATAGCTCGTCAGCGAGCCGTAGATTTCGGCGGGCAGCCCGGCCGGAAGGCTGCCGCAAAGTACGACGGCAGTAGCGCCATCGAGCAGGTCCCGGTAATCGGCCGCCAGCCGCCCCAGCTCTTCGGTAGTGATGTACGGTGCGGGCTCGTCGAAAGTAGTCTGTGCTCCCCCGGATGCGTCAGTGACCTGGAGCACCCGCCGGGACTCGGCACTGATCCGGGTGAACTGTGTCGCCACTCCGGTCGCGGCCAGTTCGGTCCGGATCGCCTCGCCCGCTGAGCCGCCTGCGAACCCGGCGGCGACCACCTCATGACCGAACGTGGAAAGCAGGCCCGCCACCACCAGACCGCGGCCGCCAGCATGATGCCGCACCCGGCTGACCCGATTCCATCCGCCAAGCTCCACCCGCTCCGCGTCATAGCGGACATGCAGCGACGGGTTCAGGCTGACCGTGACGATCAACCGGACACCCCGGCCGCTACCAGCGCGCCCAGTTCCCAGCACGCCTCCAGGTCAGCCTTGGCCGGCGGCCCGGTGACGGTTACCGCGGGCCTGACCGGTCGCCAGCCGAGGCCTGTCGAAATCGACTCCACCGCGCGGACGGCCCCGGTCGTATCGCTCCCGCCGTGCACATACAGCCCGTACGGCCGGTTCTTGGTGGCTTCCAGGCACGGGTAATAGATGCCGTCGAAGAAGTGCTTGAGCGCGCCAGAAATATAGCCGAGGTTGGCGGGCGTGCCGAGCAAGTAGCCGTCGGCCGCTAGGACATCAACCGCGCTCGCCGTCAGCGCAGGCCTGACCAGTACCTCCACACCCTCGATCTCATCGGTCCGCGCGCCGTCCGCAGCGGCCTCGAACATCGCCTGCAGTGCAGGCGACGGCGTGTGGTGAACGATCAGCAGCGTCGGCATCACGCCGAGCCTAAACCAGGCAGCGTGATCGTTCCGTCAGCTGCGGCCTGCATTAACCGCTGGGCTCAGACCGCGCTGTGTCCGCAGCCTCGTTCCCGGCCAGCGCGCCCGGGTTGGGTACGGTGGCCCCATGCGCGCGCTTCCCAGGGAGGAGTCCGCTGCCCCGGCTGCCCGGAAAGCGAAGCTGACCGGCTGGGGCCGAGTCAGCCCTAGCGTTGCGCGCGTCATTACGCCCGCTCGCAGCGACCAGATTCGGCAACTGCTGCTAGACCCTCCGGCCCGCGGCTTCGTCGCGCGCGGCCTGGGCCGCAGCTATAACAATGCCGCGCAGAACGAGGGCGGCGTGGTTATCGATATGACCGGGCTGAACCGCATCTCTGACCTCGATCCGGTTCATGGCACGGTGACCTGCGAGGCCGGCGTCAGTCTCGACCAACTCATGCGGGCCGTCGTGCCTGCGGGCTGGTTTGTGCCGGTCTCACCTGGCACCCGGCATGTCACTGTCGGCGGCGCCATTGCCGCGGACGTCCACGGCAAGAACCATCACAAGGCAGGTAGCTTCGCCCGGCATGTCCCGTGGTTCGACCTCTTGCTGCCGGGCGGCCAGGAACTCCGGGTGATGCCCGGTTCGCACCCGGAATTGTTCTGGGCCACGGCCGGGGGAATGGGCCTGACCGGGGTTGTCTTGCGGGCGAGTGTCCAGCTGACGCCAGTGGAAACGTCCTCGCTGCTGGTCGACACGGTCCGGACCGGCGACCTCGACGAGGCTATGGCATGCCTGACTGAGGCCGACGGACGCTACAGCTACACGGTCGCCTGGCTCGATTGCCTGGCAACCGGCGCGCACCTGGGCAGGTCCGTGGTGACCAGCGGCGACTTCGCCAGGCGCGCCGACCTCCCGACCAGAGCGCGCCGGGATCCGCTGGCCTTCCACCCGTCCCCGCTCTTTCGAGCCCCTGCCGCCTGCCCGCCTGGCCTGGTGAACCGGTATACGGTGGGGCTAGCAAACGAGGTCTGGTATCGCCGGGCCCCGCGGCGCCGGGACGGCGAGATCCAGACCATCGGCGCCTTCTTCCATCCGCTCGACGGCATAAGGAACTGGAACACGATCTACGGGCCCGGCGGTTTCCGGCAGTATCAGTTCGTCGTCCCGTTCGGCCAGGAGCCGGTGCTGCGGCGCGTCCTTGAACAGATCGGCTCGGCCCGCGCACCGTCGTTCGTGACTGTGCTGAAGCGATTCGGCCCGGGCGATGACGGTTACTTGTCCTTTCCGCTGGCCGGCTGGACGCTCGCTCTCGATTTTCCGGCGCGGACACCGGGGCTGATTAACCTCCTGCTGCGGCTGGATGAGGCGGTGCTGAGCGCGGGCGGCCGGGTCTACCTGGCCAAGGACTCGAGGGTCAGCCGTCAGGCGCTCGAGGCGATGTACCCGAGGCTGCCGGAGTTCCTCAAGCTGAGAGCCGAGCTAGACCCAGGCGGCCTGCTGACCTCAGATCTGTCCAGGCGCCTGGGCCTGTAGTCGTGCCAGGGACGCGACATAGAGCCGGCCCGCTCGCAGTAGCTGCCGCCGCAGACGCGTGCTGCGTGCTGGTATTCGTCGCGATAGGCCGGCACGCTCACGGTCACGGGGACACCGCGGCGGGCATCTGGCACACTGCCTGGCCCTTCCTCGCAGGCCTGGCTATCGGGCTGGCCGCGGTCCGGGCCTGGCGGCGTCCGCTCGCCCTCAGGCCCGCTGGCCTCGGCGCCTGGATCGGTGCGGCCTGGGCTGGCATGCTGATACGGGTGCTTGCCGGGCAGGGCACGGCTGCCGCGTTCATCGCGGTGGCCACCGCGTTTCTCGCGCTTTTCCTGCTGGGCTGGCGTGTCGCGCTCGCTGCCGTCAGGCGCCTCCGCCGCACCGCGTCGCGCTGAGAGGCGGGGTAGCCAGCACGCCACCCCGCCCTCCCGGCCGTCCAGCCGTGGCCACCTCCGCCCAGCGGCCACGTCACAGACGACAGGCTTTACAAAGGCCGGGCGACTACTTGTGGCGGAAGCTAAGAGCGCGAGGGTAAAGCGAAAACGTCTGTTCGGTAAACGGAGGGTAAATCCCTATAAAAGCTCTATGGCATAGGGACTCAGCCCGTGTCCGGGCCCGGCGCTAGTCGAGGATGCGTTCTGCGCTGTCAGCCGGGACTGTCGGCAGATAGCCGGTTGCCTCGGCCGGACTGTCAGCAGTGCAGAGGCGCTCGGTAGTCACGGCGATCATCCGCAGGCCATCGCGCCATCCGGCGGAGCGGGCATGGATCGCCAGGCTGCCCGAAGTCGCCGCAGCGTCGAGGTGCTGGTGGGCGTCCGGACTCGTGCTGTGCTGGTGCTCCGCCATCGAGGATTACCTATTTGAGTCTCTATAACAGCAGTGATGAGCTTTCGTCCGGGCTTGAGACTACGTGACGCAGTGATCGAATCGGAGACGGGCGCTCAAACGGAATGCCGACGCTAGACGTCGAAATGACAACGCTCCAGCACGGCCGCCCAAGTGCGGCAGCCGAGCCGGCGCTGATCCGGTTGCCGAGGTCGGATGGCGACTGCCCGAGCCGGATGAATGGGTTGTTCACCGGCCGGCGACCTGCCACGCCACCGACATCTGGTCGTCGGGTCGGCGCCGAAGGCAACGTGCTTGCCGAATGGCGCGAGGTAGCTGCCCTTCGGCCCGTCACCTCTGGTAATCAGCGCAGGGGTGGCCTTTCTGGCCGCCGTGGTGCTGGCGGCGGCGGTGCCGGACAGCAGATAAATCCCTGCCAAACCTCTATGCCATGGGGACTTAGGGCTCACCGCTACCGCGGGGTCAAGCCTTGCCAGGCCAGCGAGGCCCGGCTTAGACTGAACATTCAGTCAACCGCGTTGGGAGCGCGATACTCATGGCCACGACTCAGGCCAGTCCGGTCCATCTAACCAATCCGACCAGCACCGCCACGATCGCCCGGCGATCTCTCGCCGAGATCATCGCGGAGCAGGAGCAGATCTTCATCGAGCGGCAGCCCGAATCGGCCCGGCTCGCCGGCCTCGCAACCGATTCGCTCGCCGGCGGCGTCGTGTCCAGCTGGCAGATCTCCCGCCCGCAGCCGGTGTGGCTGAGCCACGGCAGCGGCTCCAAGCTCTACGACGTCGACGGCAACGAATACGTAGACCTGCACGGCGGCTATGGCGTCTCGCTCGCCGGCCACGGCCACCCGGCCATCGTGGAGGCGGTCCGCGCCCAGGTGGGGCGCGGCACTCATTTCGCCCAGCCGACCAAGACTGCCCTTGCTGTCGCCACGGAATTGACCCGCCGGTTCGGCCTGCCGCAGTGGCGCTTCGGGAACTCCGGGACCGAAGCGACGATGGACGCGGTGCACCTGATGCGCGCCATTACCGGACGCGACCTGATCATCAAGGTCGAAGGGTGCTACCACGGCCACCACGACTCGGTGCAGGTGTCCGTCTGCCCCGACTCGGCGGAGGACGACCGCGGCCCCGCGGCCAGCCCCAACAGCGTGCCATCCAGCAGCGGAATTCCGAGCGCGATCACCGATCTCACTCTTGTCGTCGGTTTCAACGACCTGGAAGCTGTCCGGCGCCGGCTGCAGGAGCACCCGGGACAGATCGCCGGCATGATCCTCGAGCCGATCATGATGAACGCGGGCATCATCCTGCCAGAGGCCGGCTACCTGGCCGGGCTCAAGGATCTGCTGCACGCCCACGGAGCCCTGCTGACCTTCGATGAGGTCAAGACCGGTCTGACCGCCGGACCGGGCGGCGCGACCGGCGTCACCGGCGTTACCCCCGACATCGTCTGCCTGGCTAAGGCCATCGGCGGCGGCATCGCCGTCGCTGCGATCGGCGGGACCCACGAGGTCATGGCGCATGTTGCCAACGGCGACTACGAGATGGTCGGCACCTTCAACGGCAACCCGCTGGCCATGGCCGCATGCCGCGCGATGCTGACCGAGGTCGCCACCGACGATGCTTACGAGCGGCTGGAGAAACTGCGCCTGCGGGCAGTCGACGGCCTGACCCGGGAGATCGCACGAAACAACCTGAACGCCAGGGTAGTGTCGGTGGGCGCCAAGGGGTGCGTGGTGTTCTCGGCCAGGCCGGTGCGGAGCTTCCGCGACTTCCTCGAAGTCCGGGACTCCTTCAGCCACGCGCACTGGCTGTTCCAGCACAATGGCGGCGTTTTCCTGCCGCCGTGGGGCAAGATCGAGCAGTGGCTGATGTCCGTCCAGCACGACGAAGCTGATATCGACAGGTTCATCGACAACTTCGCGACCTTTGCAGCAGCCGTGCGGCCATAATTCAACTGAATCAGCGGAAAATGTGACCTGGATTACCCGGAACCCCTTGCGCACGCTAGCACATCAGGACATTCTGGGCGGGTAAGCCGACAGCAGAACGAGTCAGACGAAACGCGCAGTGACACCTCCCGCGCACCTCAAACTAGTGCCGGGCAAGCAGAAGGTGGCGGTAGATGCACCCACGAGAGGGATGGCAGCCGGACGGCACCCGCCGACGGCCGGAACTCTCCCGCCGCCAGGCGCTCCAGCGCGGTCTTGCGGCCGCGCTGGCAGCGGGAGGTGGCGCCACCCTGCTCGACGCCTGCGCCGGCTACCTCGTCGGACCGAACAACATCCCGCTGCCGCGTGCGAATAATCCGGTGACCTGGCCGGTCTCCGGTAACAAGGCCATCCCTGACGGCCTCAAGCCGGAGGCCGGCGCCACCCTGCAGGTCTACAACTGGGTCGCGTATATCAATCAGGCCTGCGTGAACAGCTTCGCGAAGAAGTACAACTGCAAGGTCGAGGTCACCACGTTCAACACCATGAACGAGGCATTGTCGAAGCTGCGCAGCGGGCTGAAATTCGACGTGCTCATGGGCGCCACGATCGACGTGCTGGGCGACCTGATCGAGTCGAAGCTGATCCAGCCGCTCAACCACAGCTACATCCCGAACATCGCGCAAGCCTGGCCGGACTTCCAGAACCCTTACTACGACAGGGGCTGGCAGTACACGGTGCCCTACACGATCTACACCACGGGCATCGCCTGGCGTAAGGACCTGGTGCACGAGAACCCGTACGCGATGAAGAACGCCTGGCGCGAGATGTTTTTCCAGCCCAAGTACAAGGGCAAGATCGCGATCCTGGACGACTACCGCGAGGGCGTCAGCCTCGGGCTGATGATGAACGACATCTACAACCTCAACACCATGAGCAAGTCCCAGATCGAGCTGTCCAGGAACACGCTGCTACAGCTTGCCGCACAGGTCGACATGCAGATCGACAACAACGACTACAGCGAGGTCCCGACCGGCCAGACCTGGATTCACCACGCATGGTCAGGTGACATGGCGGCGGCGCCGCAGTACATGCCCAAGGGCGTGCCGGTCGACGTGGTCGGCTACTGGTTCCCGCGGGATGGCAAGGGCCCGATCGCCAACGACACCAACACGGTGCTGCGCGCTTCGTCGAGCCCGGTCCTTGCTCATCTGTTCGTCAACTACCTGATGGACGAGCCGGTAGCGGTCGAGAACATCAGCTGGAACGGTTACATGCAGCCGCTCAACGCGATCACACCGGAGTTGCTGGTGAAGGAAAAGATCCTGCCGCCAAGCCTGATGTCCACGGCGGTCCTGCCGTCCGACTTCCGCCGCGGGCTCGGTGAGCTGCAACTGCCGGTCGACGCAGACGCCCTCTGGCAGCAGGCCTGGCTCGTCGCGAGCAACGGCATCTAGCGTGGCTACCCAGGCGCCGCCAGGCCCGCCCGCGAGCCCCCCGCCGGCACCGCTTTCACCGGGAACTGGAGCAGTCGGGCGCCCGCGCCGCAAACCCAAGCCGTATCAGCCGAACAAGTGGTTCTGGTTCGTGCTCGCCGCCCCGGGCATGATCTGGCTCGTCGTCCTGTTTGTCGTCCCGTTCTACGCGATGCTGGCGATCGGCGAGGGCAAGCTGGACCGGCAGACCGAATCTCCGGTTGCGGTGTACAACCCGTTCGCCTGGAGTTCGGCCAACTTCACGAACGTCTGGCGCGACTTGTTTGGCTCAGGCGCGTTCGTTGGCGAAATCGCCTGGCGGACTATCTGGTACGTAGCTCTCGCGTCGCTGCTGAGCCTGGTCATCGCCTACCCTGCCGCCTATTTCGTGGCCAGGTTCGCCGGCCGGCGCAAGGGCTTGTTCCTCGTCCTGCTGATCGCACCGTTCTGGATCAGCTACATGATGCGGATGCTGGCCTGGATCGACCTGCTGCAGACCAATGGCTACATCAACAAGGTGCTGTCGTTCGTCGGTCTGGGCTCGCCGGACTGGCTGGGCGGGCACTGGTACACGGTGATACTGGGGCTGGTCTACGGCTATATCCCGTACCTGATCCTGGTGCTCTACGCCGGGCTGGACCGGATCGATCCGTCGCTCATCGAGGCGGGCCGCGATCTCGGCCTTGGCCGTGCCATGACGTTCCTCCGGGTCACGCTGCCGCTATCCAGGCAACCGATCCTGACCGGCATGCTCATCACCTTGCTGCCGATGCTCGGTGACTACTACACCAACCAGTTGCTATCCGGAGCACCGAATACCTCAATGATCGGGAACCTGATCGAGGGCCAGCTCAGCACGCCATCGGCCGGCCAGGGCGCGATCCTGTCGCTGATCGTCCTGCTGGTCCTGCTGATCCCGATGCTCTATTACGTAGTGCAAACCAACCGGGCATCGCAGGCGGCGTCATGAGCAGCACGGTGGTCTCGCAGACAGTTGCTACTGTCCGGGAGACGGAGCGGTCTAAGCCTCGGTTCTTTCGCAACCCGTGGCGCCATCCGTGGATCCTGGAAGGTTTCACCTGGATCTACCTGATCTGGTCGCTCGCGCCGATCGCCATCGCGGTGCTGTTTTCCTTCAACAAGGGCAAGTCGCAAGCGACCTATCAGGGCCTGACCTGGCGCTGGTACTGGGGCGACAAGGTCAACTCGATCTGGCATAACCCGCAGTTGCACAGCGCCATGTTCGAGACGCTGAAGCTGTCGGCGTACACGACCCTCATCGCCGTGCCGATCGGGGTGGCGTTCGCGCTCGGCATCAACCGCTGGCGCGGATTCCTGCCGTCGAGCTTCAACTTCATCATGATCTTGTCGTTTGTGGTGCCTGAGCTGATCTTCGGCGTGGCCATGTTCTTCGTCTTCACCAAGATGCCTGGCCTGCGGACGGTCGGCCTGGGCAACTGGGCCGAGGTACTCGGCCTGGTGACCTGGAACGTCAGCTGGCCGGCCATCATCGTCCAGGGCAGGCTGGTGACGATCGGCAAACAGTACGAGGAAGCCTCGGCCGACCTTGGCTGCACCCAGTTCCAGACCATGCGCCGGGTCATGATGCCGCTGCTCATGCCGGCCATCTTCGCCAGCGCGATCCTGGTGTTCTCTGGCGTCATCGATGACTTCGTGATCGTGGACCTGCTGTCATCCAACGCGAGCAACACGCCGATGTCAGTGATCATCTACTCGACGCAGCACGGCGGTAACGGCGGCCCTGCGCTCAACGCGCTCGCCACGGTCATGCTGGTGCTCTCGTTCCTGGTGGCCGGCCTCGGCTTCCTCGGTTACCGGATCATGACCCGGGGTCAGCGAGTCGACGGCCAGCAAGCGCTGACAGCCATCACCGGTACGGAGTGACGCTGGCGGGCTCTGCCTGCTCTGCCGCCGCGGTGATGTTGCGAAGCATTCCGCCGAAGACGACGCCGTGGAATGGCGCGACCGAAAGCCAGTAGGCATGCCCGGCGAGCCCGCGTGGCTGGAAGATAGCGCGCTGCGTGTAGGTGGTCTGGCCACGAGCGTCACGGCCGGTCATCAGCTCAAGCCAGGCGAGGCCAGGGAGCTTCATCTCCGCGCGCAGCCGCAACAGCGACCCCGGCTCGATCGCCTCCACCCGCCAGAAATCGAGCGCATCGCCGACGATAAGGCGGGCCTGGTCGCGCCGTCCGCGCCGCACGCCGACCCCGCCGGCTAGCCGGTCGACCAGGCCCCGTACTGCCCACGCAGCCGGGAACGAATACCAGCCGGTCTCGCCGCCGATCCCTTCGATCACGTGCCACAGGGCCGCCTGTGAGGACCGGACCGTCCCGCTGCGCTCGTCGACGTAGAGCGAGCCGCCTGCCCAGTCCGGATCAGTCGGCAGCGGATCGCTGGGCGCCCCGACCGTGCCAGCCGATGACCAGCGGGTCGAGACCTCGCCTCCCTGGGTGTGCCGCAACGCAAGCGCGATGGCGCGATCGATCGGCAGCAGCCCGCCCTTGGGGTCGGCAACATACCGGGCGATGTCGTGGTCGGCGCAGACGACTTCATTCCTGAGAGACTCGACCAGCGGCCTGGCGATGCCGGGTGGCACTGGTGTTACCAGGCCGACCCATAGCGAGGAAAGTCGCGGCGTCAGCAGCGGCACCGGAATCAAGACACGCGGGTGCAGACCAGCGTCAGCCGCATAACGGGACATCATCTCGGCATAGGTGAGCACGTCCTGCCCGCCTATGTCGAACTTCCGGCTCACGACGCTGGGGAGCGTGGCGCAGCCAACGAGATAGTGCAGCACATCCCGGACAGCGATCGGCTGGATCCGGGTATTGACCCACTTCGGGGTGACCATGACCGGCAGCCGCTCGGTCAGGTAACGAAGCATCTCGAACGACGCACTTCCGCTGCCAATGATCACGGCGGCTTGCAGCGCCGCTGTTGGCACGCCACTGCCGAGCAGAATGTCCCCGACTTCACCGCGGGAGCGCAGGTGCGGTGACAACCTGGCAGGATCGCCCGTTGCTATACCGCCGAGGTAGACGATCCGGCGCAGGCCGCCGGCCGCGGCAGCTTTGGCGAAGATCCGCGCGGCGGTGCGGTCGCGCTGCTCGAATGATGGCCCGCTGCCTAGCGAGTGGATCAGGTAATAAGCCACGTCTACGCCGTCGACGGCGCGCGCAACCGCAGCCGGGTCTGCTGCGTCACCCACCTCGACCTGTACCTGCGCGGACCAGGGGCGACCTCCGAGCTTCGTCGCGTCGCGCGCCATGCACCGGACTGTGTAACCGCAGGCCAGCAACTCAGGGACGAGCCGACCGCCGATATATCCGGTAGCGCCGGTGACAAGGCAGCGCAGTCGCGGCGCCATGCATCCGAGTCTGGCATCCAGCCAGATCCCCGCAGGCGGCCGGGTTAGCTGGCAGCAGCGCTGAGAAGCAGCGACACGCTAAGACTCCAGCGCCTGTGTTGGCAGCTCAGCAAACGGCCGGACCCAGCGCAGCATGGCGACGTCTCCGCCTGGCTCGCGGCTCAGCGCTTCGACGAGTCCTTCCAGGCTGGCAGCCCGCACCTCCCGGTCGCTGCCCTGGATGTCACGAGCCGTGAAGCCACCGGGCCCGCCGGTGATGTCATAGATAGCGCCATTCCGACCGTATCGCCAGGGATAGATCGCGAAATCAACCTCAGCACCCGGTATCGGCGGCAATGTCGACCATAGCGTCTGTGCTGCCGCAGCAGCCTGGTCCACTGCTTCAGTAAGGCTGGCGGCCTCGAACTCCGGCGGCTCTTTCCTGGTGCTGTCGCTCATCCAGCTGACTTCCCAGCTGCCGGCTTTGGCGAATACCAGGCAGGTCAGCATTCGAGCAGCAGCCGGATCGGCCTTGCGGCGGAAGAGTGGCATTCGGGCCTGCCTCCGGTATCAGCGGCGCCGTAGCCGGATAGCGCCATAGCACAGGAACAACGTCAACGGGACAAAGAAAACAGTCGTAATCGCACCCGCTATCTCGACCAGCAGACCGTTGCGAGGGTTATTGATCCCGATCAAAAGGATGAAGACTGACCCGGCGCTCATGAGTACTCCCAGGCCGGCGAGGCGCCAGCGTTGAGCGCTGCTCATAGATCCATCTCCCGGTAATGGCCCATGGCCGATCATGCAGTCTCCCAGCCGGTAATGCAACGACTGAACCGATTTGCGACCCGGGGCCTCTAACGCGGAATGGCGAGTGCGTCGACGGCTGTCGCGCCGGCCGGACGGCAGATCAGCGGGTTGATATCGAGCGCCGCAAGCTGATCGCCAAACTCGATGGCCAGCTCAGACAGTCCGCAAATGGCGCGGACAACGGCATCGAGGTCGGCTGGCGGAGCGCCCCGGACGCCCGCGAGCAGGCTGGCAACGCGCAATCCGCCGACAAGGTCCGCGGCTTGCCCGGGATCAACTGGCGGCAGCGCGACGGCGCGATCAGCCAGTAGCTCGACCAGCACTCCCCCGGCGCCGACCACGATCAGCGGGCCGAGTTCCGGGTCGGTGACGATGCCGAGCGCGAGCTCGGTGCCGGCCGGAACCGTCTGGCACACCAGGACCCGCGGGCCGAGGCGCGTAGCCAGGTCGGCGTATACGGCAGCGAGTTCGGCCGCGTCAGCGATCCCGACCACCACACCGCCGACATCGGATTTGTGCAAGATCGCCGGCTCGTCGGTCTTGAGCACGACCGGGTAGCCAACCTGCTCGGCGGCAGCGAGTGCGGCGTCGAGGTCACTGGCGGCCAGCGAGCGGGCAACCGCGATGCCGTAATCGCCGAGCAGGCTCAGCAGCGCCGCGCCGGTCGCCTGCCCGCTCGCCAGTAGGGCGCGGCCGCGAGCCTGGCGGTCGCGGTCGATCGGCGCGTCATGGTTGCCGACCTGGTGGGGCGCTGACCCCAACAGATCCGCACCTATGAGGTGATTCCGTGCGTGATCGAGCAAGTGGCGAAGCGCGAGCAAGCCCGACCGGGTGCCTTCGAGTACGGGAATGCCGCCCCTGCGTAGCTGACGCGCCAGTTCCGGATCGATGGCGCTGGCCAGGTTGCTGAGCACTGCCAGCGGCTTCGCCGTCTTAGCCGCGACGTCCAGCAGAGCCAGCGGATAAGAGTCATCGCCGTCGTACTCGTGCACCAGGTCCACGGCCAGCGCAACTGCGTCGACCGCCGGGTCATCGGCCAGCGCCAGCAGCGAGCCGCCGAACAAGTCCCTGGTGTCCGCGCCGGTGCCCCAGACATCGAGCGGGTTGGCCGGCACCAGCCCCGGGTCGAGCAGGCTGCTGAGCCGGTCACGGGTAGCCGGTCCGATCTGGGCGAACGGAACGCCGAGCGACTCAGCGACGTCAACGACGTGAGCTCGTTCCAGCCCGGAGTCGTGCACAGTAGCGATTCCGCCGCGCGGCACCTCCGTAGCTTGCACCGCCAAGGCTTGCACGCGGCGGCCGAGTGAGAACAGTTCGAGCGTGTCGGTGAACTCGGCCAGGTCGCTCACCCGGTGCACGCCGTATGCCCGGGCGAGCGCTTCCCAGCCGCCGTCGGATCCGGCCAGCGCGCCGGAATGGGCCGCAACCATCGCACGGCCGCCCGCAGAGCTTCCCGCGGTCAGCAAGACCACCGGGATGTCCGCTTCCGCTGCTCTGGACAGCACCTGCCGCAGGGCCGCCCCATCCCGGATCGTCTCGAGCACCAGTCCGATCACTCGGGTACCGGGATCGGTCAGCGCGTACTCAAGGTAGGCCGGTGCGGCCGTTACCAGTTCCTGGCCGGAAGAAACAGCCAGCGTGAAGCCGAAACCCCGCCTGGCCCGCAGTAGTGCGGAGAACACCGAGCCCGAGTGAGTGACCAGCGCTACCGGCCCCGCGGGCAGCTGGTCCGGCTCGGTATAGCCGAGCGCGCGCAGCCCGTAGCTGACATTGGCGAAGCCCATGCAGCCAGCCCCGCACAGCGCCAGGCCAGCCGAGCGCGCGATCGCTGCCAGCCGGTCCCGCAAGGCCGGCCGGTCGTAACCGGGCACGCGGTCGGAATGCGCGTTGCCGAAGATGACCGCGCCGCGGCTGCCGGATTCGGCGGCCAGCGTCAGCTGCTGCTCCAGGGCCCCGTCCGGAACCGCGAGGAGGGCAAGCTCAGGCGGCTCAGGCAGGTCGGCCAGCGACGGATAACAACGAGTGCCGGCTAGCTCTGCGTACTTGGGATTGACCGGATAGACGCGGAGCCGCGCGCTGCTCTTGCCGACCTCTGCCAGCATCCTGCTGCCGAAACTTGCGGCCCGCGGCGAGGCACCGACGAGGGCGACGCTGCGTGCCTCCAGCATCGCCCTGACAGCGTCCCCGACCACCGGGCTGGTGGCGGTCGGCGGTCGGGGTGCGTGCTCGTTCCCGTCCTGATGGGTTTTGCAGTCAGGCAGGGCTGTCATGACCGCCGGCGGGCCCTGCCGGATCCGCCCCGGACGACGGACTTGCGGTCGGCAAGCGCGGCTTTGGCGGCCTGCCATCCGGGTATGCCGCAGACGCCGCCGCCAGCGTGGGTGGCTGAGCTGCCGTAATAAAGGCCGGCAACCGGCGTGCGGTAGTCAGCGAAGCCAGGCGCCGGACGCATGTGGAATAGCTGCTCGAGCGATAGCTCGCCATGGAAGATGTTGCCGCCGATGAGGCCGTACTCGTGCTCCATCTGGTACGGGCCGACGATGTCCCGGTGCAGGATCGAGCTCTTGAAGTTCGGGGCCAGCTCGTTGTAGCAGTCGATCATCCGGTCGGCGTACGCCTCAAGTTCATCGGTGTGCGGCTCGGAGTTCCAGTCGGCCGGGACCCACTGGGTGAACAGCGACATGATGTGCGTGCCCTCGGGTGAGAGCGTCTTGTCGAAGGCCGTCGGGATCACGCCGTCGCTGAACGGCCGGACGGCAGGCTTGCCCTCGCGCGCGTCCAGGAACGCCCGCTCGATGTACTCCATCGTCGGCGCCATCTCGACCGAGCCGGTGTGATGCTCCTGCAACTGCGTGCCAGGATCGGCGATGAAGTCGGGCAGCTCGCCGAGGGCCAGGTTGATCTTGACCACGCCGCTACGGGACTTCCAGTGCTCGATGTCCGTCGTGAAGTCAGCCGGCAGGTGCTCGCGGCCGACCTGCTCGAGGAAGGCCGTCTTCGGGTGCAGCGTCGACACGACGACCTTGGCGCGGATCTCGTCGCCATTGGCAAGGACGACGCCGGCAGCCTTGCCGTCTTCGACCAGTACCCTGGCGACCGGCGCGTTGATCCGGATCTCAGCGCCGTGCTCGCGGGCGGCGGACTCGATAGCGCTGGAGACCGCGCCCATGCCGCCTTCCTGGAAGCCCCAGTTACCGAGATGACCGTCACCCACGTCACCGATGGAATGGTGCGCCATCACGTAGGCGGTGCCCGGCTCGTATGGCCCGGCCCAGGTGCCGATCACGCCGTTCACCGCGAGCGCACCCTTGACCTGCGGCGACTCGAACCAGTCGTCGAGCAGGTCGGCGATGCTCATGGTCATCAGCCGGGTAACGTCGGCGATCGTCCGGACGTCCAGGCCGCGGTGGCGCCAGGCGAGCTTGAGGGTGCTTGCCAGGTCCTTCGGCTTGTGCGAGCCGATCGTCGGCGGCACCGTGAGCAGCAGCGGGCCGAGCACGTCCGCGAGGCCCGCTAGCCAGGCGTCCCACTTCGGCATCGCGTCTGCGTCCTTCTTGGACCACTTGGATACCGACTCGTGGTTGCGCTTGGCGTCGTCGGCGTACAGCTTGATCGAACCGCCCTCAGGGAACGCCTGGTAATACGGTCCCATCGGGTAGATCTTGTAGCCGTGCCTGGCCAGGTCCAGGTCCTTGATGATGGTCGGCGGCAGCAGGCTCATCACGTAAGACAGCCTGGTGACTGAGAACTCGGGTGCCTCCGGCCACGGGGACTCGGTGGTGGCCGCGCCGCCGGTCTTGTGCCGGCCTTCGAGCACGACGGTCTTTGCCCCGGATCGTGCCAGATATGCGGCCGCTACCAGGCCGTTATGCCCTCCGCCTACTACAACGGCGTCGTATGTTTGGGCCATGAGCCAGCCTTCCGTACTGTCGCGGTCTCGCGCCCGCGAAGGGCTGGCGAAACTGCCCGCGAAGTGTTGACACTGCAAAATGTTTGACTGAATGTTCAGTTTAGAAAACTGCTAGCCTGTAGGCAAGAGAGACCGGCAAAGCAGCCCAGCAGAGCTTGTCAGCGGCGCCGGACTGGCGAAATATCAGCGGGTGAAGATCGGGCACAACGCGAAGAAGCAGACAGACGGCGCTAAGAGCGGGAATTATTGCCGTCATGAGAGGAACTGCCGCGATGACAACTCGCGCAGCCAACGGCACCGAGATGCCGGGGACGGCCGACCAGCGGCGAGAGCAGATGCTGCACGCCGCGCTGGAGGTGATCTCGGAGCGGGGTTACGCCGACACCAGGATCGCCGACGTCGCCGAGCGGGCAGGTATCAGCCCCGCCCTTGTTATCTATTACTTCAAGACCAAGGACCAGCTGCTCACCGAGGCCATCAGGTACTACGAGGACAACTGGTACGCCGTCGGGCAGAGCAGGATGGCCGGCCTGCCGTCCGCGGCCGCGCGGCTCGAAGAGTTCGTCGCGATGAGCGTGCTGTCCGAGGCGGACCCGGAGCCAGCCAGCTCATGGCAGCTGTGGCTGGACTTCTGGGCCCAGGCCGCCAGGAACGCCGAAGTGGCCGGCGTCCGGCAAAAGTCGGATGAGCGCTGGCGCGAGGTCATCGGCGCGCTGGTACTCCAGGGTCAGGAGGCCGGCGAGTTCCGTCCGGTCGACGCGGTCAGCTTCGCGATCTACCTGTCAGCGCTACTGGACGGGATGACCATCCAGATCGCCCTCGAAGATCCGGTAGTTGACTCGGTGCGGGCTTTTGAGCTAAGTATGCGTTTTGTTGCCGATCAGCTCGGCTTTGACTGGACGCCTGGCCGGGGCCGTACCATGGCGAGCCGGATGGCGTCAGAAGAGGGGTAGGTGGCCAACGTGGCTGGTGGTCGCATCGAGCTTGTCTCGCTGACCAAGCACTTCGCAGAGGTCGCGGTCGACAATGTCAATCTGCAGATCGCCAGCGGCGAGTTCTTCTCCCTGCTCGGGCCTTCCGGCTGCGGGAAGACGACCACCCTCCGCCTGATCGCCGGCTTCGAACAGCCCAGTGCGGGCCGGATCCTCCTCGACGACGTGGACGTCTCCGCCGTGCCCCCGCACCGGCGCAACGTGAACACGGTCTTCCAGAGCTACGCGCTCTTCCCGTTCCTGACGGTCTTCGAGAACGTCGCCTTCGGGCTCAAGAACAAGCACCTCGCGAAGCCGGACCTCGAGCAGCGGGTCTACTCCGCTCTCGAGCTAGTGCATCTGCGGCCGTTCGCCAAGCGCCGGCCCGGGCAGCTGTCGGGCGGTCAGCAGCAGCGAGTCGCCCTGGCCAGGGCGCTGGTCCTGCAGCCATCGGTGCTGTTGCTGGATGAGCCGCTCGGGGCGCTGGATGCCAAGCTCAGGCGATCGCTCAAGGTCGAGCTGAAGGCACTGCAAGAGCAGGTCGGCATCACGTTCCTCTACGTCACTCACGACCAGGAGGAAGCGCTCACGATGTCGGACCGGCTGGCGGTCATGCGGGATGGCCAGGTCGTCCAGATCGGCCCGCCTGCCGAAGTGTACGAGTCACCGGCCGACACCTACGTGGCCGACTTCCTCGGCGTCTCCAACCTGATGCCGGTCAACGTGGTGTCTCGGGGCCCTGGCTCGCGCTGCGAGATACGGCTCGGAGAGTCCGTGCTAATCGCCGAGCACGGCGGGCTAGACGCCCCCGACCAAGCACACGCGGTCATCAGGCCGGAACGCGTGAGGATCGAGGAGTTCGGCTCACCGGGCCCGAACCGGGTGCCTGCGATGGTCGAGCGGCTGGTCTACCTCGGCTCGGCCACTCAGGTCTTCCTCCGGCTTGCGGCAGGCACCGACGTGCAGGCCCTGCTGCAAAATGACGGCGGCCAGACGGCGCTGGCCCAGGGCACGCCGGTCCATGCCTACCTGGCGCCAGACGCGCTCCGGGTGCTGAGCGGCGGAACTCCCGCCGCGGACCTGACCGCGGCGGAGGAGATCCAGCGGGCCAGCTAAGCCGGCCACCTGCCGCCACCGTCAGCCGGCTCTGACATCGCCGCCAGTCCCGGATTGCCGCGGGTCACTGGCTCATGTTCCGGACTTGCTTCATCATCCCTTTGATGACTGTCCGGGCTGCGGGACTGGCCGGGACCGCGGTCAGTACGCCCGCGCGGACTACGCCGTAAACCTCATTGCCGCTGAGAACGTACAGCACCTCTCCTGCCACCGTGCCAGAGGTGGCTGCTGCGGTGACGGTGACCTGGATTGCCTGCCCGCCGTCGACTGGTGCCGCATCAGCCAGGACGTAGGTCGTCCGGACGGTGACGCCGGACTCAACATCGGTATACGACTGACACCGGCTGAAAGCGGACCTGAGCCCCTGGCTAAAGGAGCTCCGTCGCAAACAGAAGCTGCGTCGAGAAACGGGTACACGACATTGTCGCGAGGCTGAACTGCGACGGCAGCGCACTGGTACCGCTGCCGCCCCGATACGCATACTTCTTGTTTGCCGTAAAGCCGGGGAACGACGAGGCGGGAGCCAGCGCCGTACCGAGCTGCACGCCGGTCAGTGCCGTCACGGCAGGCGCAGTCACGACAGGCGAGCTCACCGGCGAGACCGACGCCACTGGCTTTACGCTCTGCTTAGCAGGTCCTGGCGTGGCTGCGGATGAACATGCGGCTAGCAGCAGCGCGATTGCAACCGCGCCGATGGCTAGTGGAAGGCGCATCGGATCTCCGGAGATGTCAGTACTTGCACCAAAGGATGCATTATCCGGACTTTCCGGGCGGACCGCAGCGGGGGCGGGCGGACCGGATGCGTTGCTGGCTGCCTGCGCGCAGTCCGTTTTATTCGCATTCAGTGAATAAGGTCAAATATTCGCAAGTGCTAGCTTTATTCGCAGTTCAAGGTCTATTCTCGGCCGCGTGACAAACATTCTTCGGGGGAGCCGTCTTGTCACGGCCGGCCTCATCGCAGCCTGCACCGCCATTAGCGCAACAGTCGCCATTGCAACGGTCGCCACCGCAACGATGGCTAGCGCCAGCACCGCTGCAGGTGCCCGCACCTCAGCACACGCCAGGACATCAGCAGACGCCACTACAACTACAGCAGCCAGCACTCCGGCACGCAGTGCGGCCAGCCTGGCCCAGCTCGCCATGCTCGAGCAGCAGGCAAAGTGGGCGACACGAACGCAGACGAGCCACTCCAGCGTGATCACCGGCAGCATCGTCGGTATCGACGGCCAGCCGGTCGCGGGCGCGTGCGTCACCGCGGTCACCGCGACCGGCAGCACGAGCGTCGCAGCGGCGCCGGACGGCTCGTTCCGGCTGGCCGGCCTGGCAGCGGGCAGCTACGCGCTCGAATACCGGGACTGCGGCGCAGCCGGCCGCTACCTGCCCGACTGGTCCGGCGGCGCCGGCTCGCAGAGCTCCGCTGCGCGCTACCAGGTCGGGATCGGCCAGGTCCGGAGCGTTCCGGTTACGACCCTCAAGCCCACGAATCCGGCAGCCGCCATAGCCACTGACCAGTCGTCGTTTGAGCGCACGCTTGCTGCTAACAGCCGCAGCGTCACCGCAGCGGCGGCGGCGAAGACCGGCGAGATCAGTGGCACGGTCACCGGCAAGGGCAAACCGCTCAGCGGCATCTGCATCGAGGTAGTGCCGGTCTACCGAGGCAAGGAGTACGGCGCGAAGACCGGAAAGAACGGCATCTATACGGTCCGCCACGTCGCACCGGGCAGCTACCACGTCATCTTCGCCCCGGACTTCGCGTGCTCCAGTCACGCGAACTGGCTGCAGCAGGTCTACAAGAACAACAACAACCTGAACGCAGCGTTCGGCGGCGGTACCGCGGTCCACGCCAGGGCCGGGCACATCACGTCCGGAATCGACGCGCAGCTTCGCCTGGGCGGCGAGATCACCGGCACCGTGACGAACAAGTCGGGCGCTAAGGTACGGGACATCTGCGTCTATGCCGACGGCAAAGTCGGGCATAACCAATACCAATTCAGCGGAACCAAGACCTCGGCAACGGGCGGCTACCAACTGCACGCGCTCTTCCCTGGCAGATACACGGTGCAGTTCGGCCTCGGGTGCGGCTCGCACGGCAACTACGCGCCAGCGACACACCGCGGCGTGAAGGTCGGCCTCGGGAAGGATGTCACCGTTAACCAGGTACTCCCCACCGGCGCCACCATCAGCGGCGAAGTCACGCTGAGCAGCAGTTCGGGTTCGCCGATCGAGGGGATCTGCGTGTACGCGTATCCGGTCCGCGGTACTGCGTCCGGCTATGGGTCGGGGTCCACCAACAGCAACGGCGACTATCGGGTGACCGGGCTGTCTGGCGGCGACTACCAGCTGTACTTCCGGCCCGGTTGCAAGAACTACGGCAACTATGTTGCGACCTCAGTGACCGCGGTGACGACAGCGGGCGAGCCGACCACTGGCGTCAATGCCGTGCTTCAGGTAGGCGGGATCATCTCCGGAACGGTGACAGACACTCATGGCAATCCGGTGGCCGACATGTGCATCGAGCTGACCGGCACCGGCAACTACACCGCCCTGGTGCCCTATCGCACCAAGGCCGACGGGTCCTACACCATCGATCAGCTGTCGGCCGGGACCTATCAGGTGGGATTCTTCAGCGGCTGCGGGAACTCGGCCAGCTTCGCACCGAACTGGTACGACAATCAGCCCAGCGAGGACACGGCGACGCCGATCGCGATAGCTACCGGCGCCACCTTCACCGCCAACGCGGTGCTGCAGCCGGGCGCAACGATCACCGGACGAGTCACTAACGCCAGCGGGCACCGGCTGTCGAACATCTGCGTGGATGCCACCGCGACAGCATCCCTCGGCGAGTATTTCGCGCCATTCGGGGCCCTTACCCGGACGCACAACGGCAGTTACACACTGTCCGGCCTCGCACCGGGCAACTACCTGATCAACTTCGGCTGCGGGTACGGCGCACGATTCCCCGCTCTGTGGTACCCCGACGCCGCGACGGCCGGACTTGCCCAAGCGGTTTCGGCAGGGCCGGGCACGACATCGGGGATCAACGCGGTGCTGCCGTATACCGGCATCATGACCGGCAAAGTGACGAACAGCGCCGGCCATCCGCTCTCGAATGTCTGCGTAGTCGCCGTGAACACCAAGGGCACTACTCCCGCGCTCCGCGGTCCCGGCCTCCTCGGCCCGTTCGCGACTGGCGTATTCGGCGATACCACGCCGAATGGCGCTTACAAGCTGATGGGCTTGGCCGCCGGGCGCTACCACGTGTCCTTCGGCGACTGCTTCTTCCGGGAGCGGTATGCAACCCAGTGGTACCGGGACGAGTCGTCGATGGGATCAGCGACCGTGGTCACGATACGCTCGGGCAAGACGACCTCCGGCATCAGCGGCCGACTGGTCCCTGGCGGAACGATCTCAGGCCACGTGACAAATGCCAGCGGCAAGTCGCTGGGCAGCATTTGCGTGACGGCCGCTGACTCTGCCGGCGATAGCGGCGGGGCAGTTACCGGCAACTCCGGCACCTACACCATCCCGGCTCTTGGCGCTGGCGCCTATACGGTGGAGTTCGCGCCGTGCGGCGGCAGGAATCTCATCACCGTGGTCGGTCATGGCTCAGTGCGTCAGTCGCGGGTTACCACGGTTGACGCCGCGATGCACGCCGGCGGCGTTATCGCAGGTGTTGTCACAGCAGGCTCGTCTTCCGGGCCAGCGGTGTCCAATGCCTGCGTGGAGGCCTACAGCACGGGCTCGGCTGAGCCGGCCGGCTTCGGCTTCACCGGTCCCGATGGCAGTTACCAGGTCACCGGGCTGCCGACGGGCAGCTATCAGGTCTACTTCGCCGACCCACTGTGCGACTCGATAACCCCGGGCCTTGCACCGCAGTGGTTCGGCAACAAGGCGACCCAGGCAGCTTCGACGCCCGTCTCGGTTACCGTCCGGGTGACCACCGGATCGATCGACGCGGCGCTGCAACCCGACGGCCAGATCACCGGCACTGTGTCCGCCGGGTCGCCGGCCACCCCGCTGAGCGGAGCCTGCGTCACCGCGTTCCCGGCGTTGTCAGGAGCACAGTCCGCCAACGGATCGCTGCCAGTAGTCGCCGTCAGCGGCCCGAGCGGCTACACCCTGGCGGACCTGCTGCCGGGCCACTACAAGGTGCGATTCTCGGCAGGATGCGGAGCTGCCGGGTACGCAACGCAGTGGTATCCGGACGTGCCATCGCGAAGCAAGGCAACTGTTGTCACGGTCGGCGCCAACCAGACCGCGTCAGGAGTCAGCGCCACGCTCAGCAAGAGCTGACCGACTGGTTAGCGAAGCAGGCAGTCGCGCCCGGTCCTGGCAACGGGGCCGGGCGCGCGTCGCAGCTGACGAACTCGACAGCAGCCCGGCCACCGCCGGCCGGACGAGCGGCTGTTTCCGGCGCAAGCACAGTCCGTTTTATTCGCATTCAGCGAATGATCTCAAATATTCGTGACTGGCTAGTTTTATCCTCAGTTCAAGGTCTATTCTCGGCCGCGTGACAAACATTCATCGGGGGAGCCGTCTTGTCACGGCCGGCCTCATCGCAGCCTGCACCGCCATTAGCGCAACAGTCGCCATTGCAACGGTCGCCACCGCAACGATGGCTAGCGCCAGCACCGCTGCACGTGCCAGCACGTCAGCACACGCCACCAGCCCGGCCCACCACCGGCCAGCACAGCACCAGCCAGCACAGCACCGGCGAGCACGAAGCGGCCTAAGCACTGTCCAGCTGGCCATGCTGGCGGAGCGGGCTAAGTCCGCGCACTCCGGCCTGACAGGGTCGGGCGTCATCGCCGGCAGCGTAGCCGGGTTCGACGGTCAGTCGATCGCGGGCGCCTGCGTGACAGCCGTCGGCGCCGGGCACAGCATCACCACCTCAGCCGCGCCCGACGGCACGTTCCAGCTGGCCGGCCTGCCGGCTGGCAGCTACGCGCTGGAGTACCGCGACTGCGCAGCAGCCGGGCGCTATCTGACGACCTGGTCCGGCGGGGTGAGCTGGCAGAGCGCCGCCGCGCGCGTGCAGGTCGCGGCCGGCCAGCTACGCCGCGTTTCCGCTATGACACTCACGCCCGTCAACCTGGTGGCAGCCATCGCCGCCGAGCAGGCCTCATTCCAGCGGAGGCTCGCCGCAAACAATCGCATCCTGAGCGCCACTGCAGCGGCGAAGACCGGTGAGATTAGCGGCACGGTCACCGGCAAAGGCAAGCTGCTGAGCGGCATCTGCGTCCAGGCGTCGGAAGTCAGCAGCGGCCAGTTCTTCGACGCGAAGACATCCAGGATTGGCACGTACGCGATCCGCGCTCTCTCGCCCGGCCGCTACAACGTCACCTTCGCGCCGATCCTCTTCTGCCCGAACCGCACGAACTGGCTCCAGCAGGTCTACAAGAACAACAACAGCATCTCCGTCAACTTCAACGGCGGCGGGAAGGTCCTAACCGTTACTGCCGGTCACAAGCTCAGCGGAATCAACGGGAACCTGCGGCTCGGCGGCGAGATCTCCGGCACCGTGACCGGCAAGTCCGGCGCGAAGGCGCGCGGAATCTGCGTCACGGCTCAGGCGAAGTTCCCGCACGGCCTGAACTTCGGCTTCGGGAATCAGACAGCCGCGAACGGCACCTACCAGTTCCACGCCATGTTCCCCGGCAGGTACACGCTGCATTTCAACATCGGCTGCGGGTCGCGCAGCGAAAACTACGCACCCGTCAGGCACCCCACCGTCACGCTCCGCCTCGCGCAGCACATCACGGTTAACCAGGTGCTCCCGACCGGCGCGAGCATCAGCGGCACAGTGACGCTGACCACGAGCTCGGGCCAGCCACTTAAGGGAATCTGTGTCTACGTATCCAACGCCAGCGGGTCCAGCAGCGCGTTCACCTCGACTAACCGCGAGGGCGGCTACCGGGCCATCGGGCTCACCGGCGGCACCTTCCAACTCCAGTTCTCCCCCGACTGCATTAACACCGGGAACTACACATCGGTGACGGTGACCGCGCACACGACCGCGGGCCAGCAGACCAGCAACGTCAACGCCGTGCTCCAGGTGGGTGCCGAGATCTCCGGAACGATCAAGAACACCGGAGGCAACCCGGTATCCGGCATCTGCATCGAAGTCGACAGCAACAACGCCGCAGCTGACTACGGCGGGTTCGACAACGGCGGTACCTACGTCATCAATCAACTCTCCGCGGGGACCTATCAGGTCGGCTTCACCGGCGGCTGCGGCAACACCGGCAGTTACGCGCCGAACTGGTACTCGGGCCAGCCCAGCCAGAACACCGCGACTCCGGTCACGCTGACGACTGGCGAGAATTTCCCTGTAGACGTGGTTATGCAGCCGGGCGCGACAATCACCGGGAAGGTCACCAACACCCACGGGAACGCGCTCAACGGGGCCTGTGTTGACGCCGTGCCGCAGTTCTATGCCGAACTCAGCGTCCTGGCCTTCGAATCGCAGGCCGTTACCCGACATGGCACCTATACGCTGTCCAACCTCGCGCCGGGTCAGTATCTGATCAACTTCAGCTGCCCGTTCGGCCAGCAAAAGTACGCCAGTCAGTGGTTCCCGGACGCTCCGGACGTCGCGACCGCAGACGCGGTGTCGGCCCCGGCAGGAAAGACGTCCGGGATCAACGCGGTAGTGCAGCCGGAAGGCAGCATCAGTGGCATGGTCACCGGCCAAGGCGGAAATCCGCTGACTGGCATTTGCGTGAGCGCCGTCAACACCAAGGGTGCGCTCCCCGCACTCCACGGCAGTGGTGGCGCCAGTTTCCTTAGCGCCAGCGTCGGCGTTGGCTTCCCGATTCTCACCGGGGCGAACGGGTCCTACAGCATCAAGGGTCTCGCGGCGGGCCGCTACCACGTGTCGTTCACCCCTTGTTCCGGTTCGACGCAATACGCCGAGCAGTGGTACCGAGACAAATCCTCGGCGACGGCTGCGACCGACGTCACGGTGCGCGCGCTCAAGATCACGACCGGGATTGACGCTCACCTCGTCGTGGGCGGGTCGATCTCCGGCCACGTAACCGGCCCCGGCGGCCAGCCTGAGCGCAACATCTGCGTAATCGCCGCCGCCGGTTCGGCGGGCCCTGTCGGCTTCGGTGTGACCGGCAAGGCCGGTACCTATTCGATCACCGGTCTGGCCTCCGGCCGCTACACGGTCGAGTTCTCAACATGCGGCAATGACAACCTGACAACGGCGGTCACCCAGGCCCTGGTGACCGCTCCGCATGCGACGAGTGGCGTCAACGCCGCGCTACAAGTCGGCGGATCGATCGCCGGGACGGTCACGGCGGGCACAGCGTCCGGGCAGCCGGTTTCCGATACTTGCGTCGAGGTCTACGGCACGGGCCCAGAGCCGGTCGGTGCGGCCTTCACCGGCCTAGACGGCAGTTACCGGGTCGAGGGACTGCCCGCAGGCAGCTACCAGGTGCTACTTCGGCGATCCCCAGTGCCTGTACCCGGTCCTGGGCCTGGCACCGGGACTGGCACCGCAGTGGTACGACGGCCAGTCAACGCAAGCAACCGCGAAATCGGTTGCCGTCACCGTCGGGGCGACAACGTCGTCGATCGACGCGGCGCTGCAACCCGACGGCCAGATCACCGGCACTGTGTCCGCCGGGTCGCCGGCCACCCCGCTGAGCGGAGCCTGCGTCACCGCGTTCCCGGCGTTGTCAGGAGCACAGTCCGCCAGCGGATCGCTGCCAGTAGTCGCCGTCAGCGGCCCGAGCGGCTACACCCTGGCGGACCTGCTGCCGGGCCACTACAAGGTGCGATTCTCGGCAGGATGCGGAGCTGCCGGGTACGCAACGCAGTGGTATCAGGACATGGCATCCCGGAAGGCGGCTAAGACCATCACCGTCGTCGCCAACCAGACCGCGTCAGGAGTCAGCGCAACGCTCAGCAAGACCTAGTGGCTCTGAGTAGCTATCAACTGCACAGCCGCTTGCCCGGTGCCCGGATATGGGCGCCGGGCAAGCCCGTTTTTTCGGCAATGCGCGGGAGCAGCGATATGTTCGAGTAGCTAGTTTTATCCTTAGATCAGGGTCTATTGTCAGGCCGTGAATAACACTCTTCGGGGGACCCGTCTAGTCGCAGCTGGCCTCATCGCAGCCTGCACAGCGCTCAGCGCGACTCTTGCAACGGCAACGGTCGCAAACGCCAGCGCTTCGGCGCCCGCCGGGACGACTGCCCGTACCGCCACCACAGGCCACGCCACAACCACGGGGCACATCGCGACCGCCGCAGCAGTCAGCAGCCCGGCGAGCCGGACACCGAGCCTTGCGCAGCTCGCCATGCTTAAGCAGCAGGCTCAGCGGGCCGCGCGCACGAAGCTGAGCCGCGCGGGAGTGATCACCGGCAGCATTGCCGGGTTCGACGGCCAGCTCGTCAAGGACGCTTGCGTGACCGCCATCGGCCGGGCGGGCAGTGTGACCGCCGCGGCCGGGCCCGACGGTACGTTCCGTCTGTCAGGCCTCGCAGCCGGCAGTTACGCACTCGAATACCGGGACTGCGCAGCACCCGGCCATTACCTGACCACCTGGTCCGGCGGGGCCACCGCGCAGAGCGCAGCCGGGCGAGTGCAGGTCGGCGTCGGCCAGGTACAGCACGTTCCCGGCATGATGCTCGAGGCCGGCCAACCCCATGGCTGCCATCGCGGCCGCGCAGGCGTCATTCCGGCACGCGCTGGCCGCCAGCAGCGGCCCGCTGACCGCAGCGGCGGCGGCGAAGACCGGACAGATCGGCGGCAAGGTCACCGGCAAAGGCAAGCCGCTCAGCGGAATCTGCGTCGACGTGATGCCAGCTGGCCTCAGCGGCCAAGGTTACGGCGCGGTCACCGGGAAGCACGGCACGTACACGGTGCGGCACATAACGCCAGGGCGATATTTCGTCGAATTCGCTGACCTGGGCTGTCAGGCTCAGAGCAAATGGCTGCCGCAGGTCTACCGCGACGACAACCGGCCGTTCGCCGAGTTCGACCGCAGCGGAACCGTGGTCAAGGTCCGCGCCGGCCACAAGATCACGGCCATCAACGCAAGCCTGCGGCTCGGCGGCGAGATTTCCGGCACCGTCACTAACAAGTCGGGCCACAAGCTGCGCAACATCTGCGTGCAGACGTTCGGAAGCGTGGCCGGAGGCTTCTACGGATTCGTTACGGCGACGTCGGCCAACGGCACCTACCACCTTGGCCCGCTGTTTCCCGGAAAGTACCCGCTGCAGTTCGCCAGCTCAGGCTGCTTTTCATCCGGCGGCAACTATGCGCCCGCGACGCACAAAGCCATTAAGGTCGGCCTCGGCCAGAAGTTCACCGTGAACGCGACGCTCTCACCGGGGGCGACCATCAGCGGCATCGTGAGGCTGGGCAGCAGTTCCGGGACGCCACTCCGCGGTATCTGCGTGAACGCGTCCAACGCGAGCGGATCGCTTTTCGTCTCCGCCGCCACTGACCGCGCTGGCCAGTACCGGGTCATCGGGCTGGCCGGCGGCCGCTACCAGGTGCAGTTCTCGCCAGGCTGCGGCAACCAGGGCAACTACACGACCACGTTCCTGACCGCACGCACGAAAGCCGGCCATCCGACAACGGGCGTGAATGCTGTGCTCCAGATCGGGGGCACCATCTCCGGAACTGTAACCGACAGCCACGGCAACCCCGTCTTCGGTATCTGTCTCCAGCTGGACGGGAACAACAGCTACACGGCGAACCTGCCCGACTCGACCGGCACTGACGGCTCCTATGCCATCACCGGACTGTCAGCCGGGACTTACCAGGTCGGCTTCTCCGGCGGCTGCGGCAACTCCGGCGACTACGCGCCGACCTGGTACCAGAACCAGTCCGACGAAAGCCTGGCAACACCGATCAAGCTGAGCACGGGCGGGACCGCGACGGCCAACCAGCAGATGCTGCCGGGCGCGGCGATCAGCGGGAAGGTCACCGACGCCACCGGCCGCGCGCTGACCGGAATCTGCGTTTACGCAGCGACCGAAACGCAGGCCGGCCTTGGGCCAATATTCACGCAGGACGCCTATACACAGCACGGCGCCTACACGATCTCCGGCCTGGCACCGGGCCAGTACCTGATCGACTTCGGTTGCGGGCTGAGCTCCAAGTACGCCGATCAGTGGTTCCCGAGAGCGCTCGACGCAGGGTCGGCCGACCTGATCTCGGTTGGGCCTGGCCATACATCAGGGATCAATGCGGTCCTGCAGCTCGGTGGCAGTATCCGCGGGGTAGTCACCAACACGGCCGGACATCCGCTCGCGGGCGTCTGCGTGACTGCCACGAACACCCGGTCGGCCGCCTCGGACTTCGACAGCGCAGTTGGATTCAGCCAGCCGCCGACCAGCGCGACTGGAAGCTACGAGCTCTCCGGCCTCACGCCCGGCCACTACGACGTAGCGTTCAGCCCGTGCTCCTCCGGCACGCAGAGGTATGCCCCGCAGTCCGTGACCGCGGTCAGGGTACGGCCGGCCAAGACGACGTCGCACGTCGACGCTCGCCTCGTCATCGGTGGCACGATGTCAGGCCGGGTCGTCAATGCGTCCGCCAAGCCGCTGCGGGGTATCTGCGTAGGCGCTTTCAGCGCGGTGGCGGCCATCGGCAACGGAGCAGCCACAGGCAAGACCGGCACCTACTCGATCCGTGGCCTGGCTTCTGGCCGTTATACGGTCGAGTTCTTCCCATGCGGCAATCAGAACTACGTGCCGGTGGACCTGCAAGCTCGGGTGACAGCGCCACACGCGACGACCGGCGTGAACGCGACGATGCATCGGGGCGGATCCGTTGCCGGGGTCGTCACGCAGGGCTCGGCATCCGGCGCTCCGGTTGCAAATGTCTGCGTTGAGGTCGACAGCAGCAACCCCAGCAACCCAGGTGGTTTCGGGGTCACTGGTGCGGACGGCAGTTACTCGGCGACCGGACTGGCATCGGGCAGCTACCAGGTCTACTTCGATCCGACGTGCTTCGGCCTCGGCGGCCCTGACCTCGCGCCGCAGTGGTACAACGACCAGCCGACGCAGGCAACCGCGAACTCGGTCTCGGTGACCGTCGGGGCTACCACCGGTTCGATTGACGCGGCGCTGCAGCCGAACGGGTACGGCGAGATCACCGGCACTGTCTCCACGGGGTCTCCGGCGACCGCTCTCACCGGCGCGTGCGTCACCGCAATCCAGTTGCCGGCGGGCACCGCGCTGCCCGTCGTCGCCGTAACCAGATCGAGCGGTTATTCCCTGCCCGGCCTGAGCCCTGGCCGGTACAAGGTGCGGTTCTCGGCAGGGTGCGGCGCCGTGGGATTCACGAGCCAGTGGTGGCGTGACAAGGCGTCGCAGAAGATCGCGACCGTTCTGACCGTCGGCGCAGGTCAGGACATGTCCGGGATCAGCGCTACTCTCAGCAAGAGCAGCTGAGAGCCTACAGGGCCGCGCGCTGGTCCCGCGTCAGCGGGGTCAGCGCGCGGCTTTGTCGTGTACAGGACTGAATATTCCTGGTGACCGTTTGCGGCTAATTCCCGACTATCAACATATGTTAGAGATAGCTTAGTTTTATCCATTGTGTAAGGTCTATTCTCGGCCGTGTGACGAACCTTCTTCGGGGGAGCCGTCTTGTCACGGCAGGCCTCATCGCAGCCACCGCATCAGTAGCCATAGCAACAGCAGCAAGCGCTAGCACCGCTGCGCACACCAGCACCACAGCACCCGCCACGACATCAGCACACGCGAGCAGCACCGTCGCCGCTGCCAGTTCAGCGGGTCGCGGACCCAGCATGGCGCAGCTTGCCATGCTCGCGGCACACGCGAAGGCGAGCCAGCAAGGCGCGATTACCGGCAGCATCGCCGGGTTCGACGGTCGGCCGGTCACCGGCGCGTGCGTGACCGCCGTCGGCGCGGGGCGCAGCGCGACCGTCACGGCCGCACCCGACGGCACGTTCACGCTGGTCGGCTTGCCGGCCGGCAGCTACGCGCTGGAGTACCGGGACTGCGGGGCAGCAGGTCGCTATCTGACCGCCTGGTATGGCGGGGCGGCAGCGTTGAGCGGGGCAGCACACGTGCAGGTCGGCGCAGGGCAGGTGCGGCGCGTTCCGGCTATCACCCTTCAGCCGGTCAATATCGCTGCAGCCATCGCAGCCCAGCAGGCCTCATTCCAGCACGTGCTCGCCGCGAACAGCCGCAACCTTAGCGCCACAGCTGCAGCGAAGACCGGCCAGATCAGCGGCACCGTGACGGGCAATGGCAAGCCACTGAGCGGCATCTGCATCCGGGTGGAGCGCGAGGGCCGCCTGTACGGCGCCAGGACCGGGAAGAACGGCACCTACACGGCACGCAACATCGCGCCTGGCAAGTATTACGTGGTCTTTGCCCAGTCCTCGATTTGCCCGAGCCGGGCGAACTGGCTGCAGCAGGTCTACAAGGGCGACAACAACCCGTTCGCCACGTCCGACAACGGCGGGACGATTGTCACGGTCAGAGCCCGCCACACGACTGCCGGAATCAGCGGCAACCTGGAGCTGGGCGGCGAGATCACCGGCACCGTGACCGGCAAGTCCGGCGCCAGGCTGCACGGCATCTGCGTCCTTGGCTACGGCTCTTCCCGGAGACCACGATCGGGCGCCAGCTACAGCGCCAAGACGGGCGCGAACGGCAGCTTCGAACTGCACGCACTGGCCCCTGGCAAGTACTCGCTGCATTTCAGCCTCGGGTGCGGCTCGGGTAGCGAAAACTACGCGCCTGCCTCGCACCCCGTAGTCAAGCTCAGCCTCCGGCAGCACCTGACGGTTAACGAGAAGCTGCCGATGGGCGCAACCATCAGCGGCACGGTAACGCTGAGCAGCAGTTCGGGTAGCCCACTCCAGGGCATCTGCGTGTCCGCATTTGACCCCAGGGGCGGCGCCAGCGCATTCACGTCGACCAACAGCAACGGCGCTTACCGCGCCATCGGGCTCACCGGCGGCAAATATCAGCTCGAGTTCTACCCTGGCTGCCGGAACAACGGCAACTACACCTCGACCTCGCTGAACGCGCGTACGACCGCAGGCAAGCAGACCAGCAACGTCGACGCGGTGCTCCAGGTGGGCGGCACAATTTCCGGAACGATCAGCGACAGCCACGGCAAACCGGTGTCCGGCATCTGCGCCGAAATCATTAGCAATAACTTCGGTGGCATCGGGTTTGAGAGCAATTCCACGTCCTACACCTTCGATCGGCTCGAAGCTGGGACCTACCAGGTTGGGTTCTTCGGCGGCTGCGGGAACTCCGGCAGTTACGCACCGTACTGGTACTCGGGCCAGCCCGCCGAGAACACTGCGACGCCAATCACGCTGGCGGCCGGCCAGGCTTTCACTGCCAACGCGGTTCTGCAGCCAGGCGCGACGATCACCGGCAAGGTGACCAATGCCGCCGGGAATGCGCTGTCCGGGGTCTGCGTCCTGGCATCGACTCCGTTCGACGGGGAATTCGTCCTGTTCTTCGGCTCTCAGACCGAGACCAAGCACGGAACCTACACGCTGTCTAATCTCGCGCCGGGCCAGTACTCGATCAGCTTTGGCTGCGGGTTCTCGCGGAATTACGCGTCTCAGTATTTCCCTGGAGCCCCGGACGAAGGCGCTAGCGATCTGGTGTCGGCCCCGGCCTGGCCGGACTTCCGGGATCAACGCGGTCCTGCAGGCAGCTGGCAGCATCAGCGGCGTGGTGACCGACCAGGCCGGGCACCCGCTCGCGGACGTCTGCGTATCCGCCGTCAATACCAAGGGCGCTGTTCCCGCTGTGCGCGGCAGCGGCGGGTATCGAGAACGTCTTCGGAATCGGCGGAGTTACCGGGGCCTGAGGGCCTGGGCGTCACCAGCTCACATGGAGCTTTCCAGATCTCAGGGCTTGCCGCTGGCCGGTACCAGGTGGCGTTCAGCCAGTGCTTCCGGCCGCGGGGCTACATCGAGCAGTGGTACCGGGACAAAGTATCGCCGCTGGCCGCGACCGACGTCACGGTGCGAGCGGGCCGCACGACGGCCGGTATTGATGGCCGCCTCTCTCGCGGCGGCACGATATCGGGTCGGGTAATCAACGGATCCGGCAAGCCACTGACCGAACATCTGCATCCTTGCCACCAACCAGTCCACAACGACGGTCGTCGGCGCCACGCCCGGCAGAGGCGGCACCTACACCCTTCCCGGTCTGGCCTCGGGCCGGTACACCGTCCAGTTCTCGCCCTGCGGCAACCAGAACCTGGTCACGGTCGTCGCGCACGTGCGGGTGACGGCGCCGCATGTGACAAGCGGCGTCGATGCCACGATGCTGGCAGGCGGCTCGATCGCCGGGTACGGTCACGGCAGGCTCGTCCGGCCCGACGGTGTCCAACGCATGCGTCGAGGTCTACAGCAAGGGCTGCGGCTGAGCCCGTCGGCGTCGGCTTCACCGGCGATTGACGGCAGCTACTGGTGACGGGACTGGCGGCGGGCAGTTATCAGGTCTACTTCGGCGACCCTCAGTGCGTGATCGCGGCTCCCGGCCTGGCGCCGCAGTGGTACAACGACCAGGCCACGCAGGCAACCGCGACGCCGGTCTCGGTCACCGTCGGCGCGACCACAGTCGTCGGTCAACGCGGCGCTTGCAACCGGACGGCGCAGATCACCGGATCGGTATCCACCGGTTCGCCGGCAACCGCGCTCAGCGGCGCCTGCGTTACAGCGTTCCCGGTCAACGGATCGGAGCCTGTGGTCGCGGTCAGCGGACCGAACGGCTACACCCTGTCCGATATGCTCCCCGGCCAGTACAAGGTGCGATTCTCCGCAGGCTGCGGGGCTACCGGGTACGCAACGCAGTGGTATCAGGACGTGGCATCCCGGAAGGCGGCAAAGACCATCACCGTCGTCGCCGGTGAATCCGCGTCCGAAATCAGTGCCACGCTCAGCAAGAGCAGCTGACGAAACCCGAGCAGCCGCGCGCCCTTGTCCGCTAATGCGAGACTGGCGCGCGGCTGCTGGCTTGCTGTGTGGCGTAAGTGCCCGTTTCCTTAATAAGGCACCGTGGCAGGGGTTAGAAGATGACGAACACCTTGCGGATCGTCTCGTGGATGTCCCAGGTGCCGGCCCATCCGTTCGGGAAGAACGCTGTGTCGCCAGGACCGATCTCGAGCGGCTCGCCGCCGTCCGGAGTCACGGTCATGCGGCCAGACAGGATGTGCACGAACTCGTGCTCCTCCTGCTTCCAGTAGGACGGGCCTGCGGTGCACTCCCAGACGCCGATTTCCTGGCCGTCGCCCTGCCAGACGTACAGGCCGCTGGTCTGCATGGGCTCGCCGGTGGCCTCTTCGAGCAGGCCCCAGTCCTCGAGCTCCGCAGTGGCGGCCGAGGCGAGATAGGGGGTTACGTCGGTCATGCCGATCTTTCCTTTCTGACGTTGTTGAGCTGGTTCGGCTACCGCGGGTCGCGGATCAGGAAAGCGTGAGCTTGCCTGGCGCCTGTGGCGCGTGCTCGGGGAACGGCAGCGCGATCGGATCGGTACCGAGCCGGGAGTTGCCTTCCGCGTCGAAGCGGTCCAGCCCGAGGTCGGAGACGTCCACCACGTCGGAGGTGCCGACGAGTGCGACGTCAGCTGTCGCGCGCGCTATCGCGGGTCCCCACATCATCCCCGCACCGCCCGCGCTGGCGATTGTCGCACCGGTGATGACATCACCATGGCTGATCGCCGGTCCGATGATCGGCAAGTGGTCAGGGGTGTAGTCGATCGTGGCTGCCCAGGTGCGGCGCAAGCCGAGGCCCGCCGTTACCGGGACGAGCTCGGCAAGGCGCTGCCGCATCAGCGCAAGGTATGGCTCGTCGATGCAGGCAGCGGTACCGGGCGCCTCGTTCGGGTTGCTCATTCCGAAGAGCAGCCCGTCCTCTTCCGGCCGCCAGTACAGGCCCGCGGACAAGTCGAACACCATCGGCACCCGCTCGGGGGCCAGGTCCGGGTGCGGCTCCGTGACCGCGACCTGATGCCGGACGCCTCCGGCCGGCACGCGGATCCCGCCCAGCGAGGCGACTTCGGCTAGTTCGGGGCCGCCGGTGAGCACGACGAGCGGCGCGCTGATGGGCCCGGCCGATGTCTGGACGCCGGTTACCGCGTCACCGCTGGTCTCCAGGCCGAGAAACGTGGTCCGCTCGCGTACCTGCACGCCGCTGGTGGCAAGCGCTACCGCGTAGGCCGTCACATTGCGGGGCGGCGTCAGGTAGCCGTCCTCCGCGCAGTAGGTGCCGCCCAGGGTCCGTCCCGGTGCCAGTGTCGGGTTCAGCGCATCGACTTGGCCGGGTTCCAGCCAGCGGACCGACAAGCCGAGCGCATTCTGCATGGCCATGCGCTCGCGGGCAGCCGCGACGTCGGCTTCGGTAAAGCACGGAAGCAGGTAGCCCTGCTTGGTGAACCCGGAATCGATGCCAAGTTCCTCGTGCTGGCTGAGGTAGAACTTGCGGGACCACTCCCCCAGCCGCACTGCCCACGGGGTACCGCCCTGAGTGCGGACGACACCGGCCGCTCGGCTGCTTGCGCCCTGGCCGAGCGTCCGTTTCTCGATCAGGACAACCCGCTGCAGCCCGCTGCGGCGCAGGAAGTAGGCGCACCACCCGCCAACGGTTCCGCCGCCTACGACCACCGCATCCGCGGTCTCGCTCACCTGCATCTGCACCGGTCCATCCACGCTGAACTGAGCCGTCTGACGAAGGCGCGGCCTCCGCCGATGATGGCATGGACTGAATGTTCAGTCAAGCTGTGGTAGGCGGAGTCAGGGCCAGCGTGCCGACGTGACATCCGCGAGGCGGCGGCTGCGCCTGGCAGCCACCGCCCCCGTCGCGCGCGTCGATGCGAACGGCTTGCGCCGCCCGTGTTAACGCGAGCGCCGTGCTTGCGGCTGAGACCGGCTTAGCTGTGGTGCATCCACCGGCTGTGACGCTGCTTGTCCATGTCTTGCATGCTGTTGTTCCGCATGCGCATGACGCCCATCATCGCGAGCATGGCCGCGCACACGCACGCGATCGCCATCATGGCCTTCATGAAGTTGTTCCCTCCCCCGACGTCCTACAGGCGCCGTTCGTGCATTCGGGCTAGCCGGGCACATGCCGGCCGGCACGACGGTGCTGTAGATCAATGCGGCTGGTACCCGGCCGTCCCGCGCGACAAACTGAGGCGCGCCGGCGCTGCGGACTCGGCCATCCGGACGTCGCGGCGCTCGAACCCACTACGCCAACGGCGTCGCCCCCGGCTCAGCCCGATACGGCGAAGGATCGTGTGCCGTTTCGGGCCAGAGAATTTACGAGATAACTACCTGCGCGCGGAAGCGGACGCCCGCCCGGGCATTGGAAACCGACGCCGACACCAGTAGACTGAACGTTCAGTCAAGCTGACTCTCATGCCCCCGGGTGAAAGGGCGCTAGCCGCGATGTACGGATTGTCAGACGAGGACCTGCAGATTCAGGCCCGTGCTCGCGCGTTCGCTGACGAGCTGATCCCGTTCGAGGTCGAAGCGGAGCTGACCGGCGGCGACCTGCCGAAGGACGTCGTCGCCGGGCACAAAGCCAGGGCTATCGAGCTCGGCTTGGTTGCGACCAACATGCCAGCCGAGCTTGGCGGCGGCGGCTGTACTTCGCTGCAGCAGGTGCTGGTGCAAGAGCAGGTCGGCCGGGTTACCAACGCGCTGGCTTGGGTCGCCGCCACTCCCCCGTCCTGGCTGCCCGCTGTCGCCACGCCATATCAGCTAGAGAAGTTCGTGCTCCCGACGGTGCGGGGCGAGCGTGAAGAGTGTTACGCCATCACCGAGGAAGGCGCCGGCTCAGACGTTGACGGCATCGTCGCGACCGTGCGGCGAGACGGCGACGACTACCTGCTCAACGGCGAGAAGTGGCACGTCACCTCCTACAACTCTGCCGACTACACGTTCTTCCAGGGCAAGCTGGTTGGCGGTGAACACGACGGCGAGCACGCCATGCTCATGGTCGACCTCCCGAGCCCGGGCATCACCGTGGTCCGCACCCCGGCCTACACCCACACGATCAGCCACCACCACCCGATCGTCGCCTTCACCGACGTGCGAGTACCGGCCAGTCACCTGGTCGGCGCTGAAGGCGATGGCATGAGCTTCGCTTACGAGTGGTTCCGGTTCGAGCGGATGATGGTCGCGGCCCGCTGCCTCGGCGGCGCGCAACGGCTCGTCGAGGAAATAACCAACTTCTCCAGGGAACGGGCAGTACAGGGCAGGCCAATTGCCCAGCTTGGTGCCATCCAGGCGATGCTCGCCGACTGCCTGACTGAATTGTTCGCGGCGCGGTCCATGGTCTACGAGACCGCCCGCGGCATCGATTCCGGCGCTGACGTCAAAGTCCAGCACGCCCAGTGCTCGATGGCCAAGCTGTATGCATCCGAGATGGCTGGCCGGGTTGCCGACCGGGCTGTGCAGATCTTCGGCGGCCGCGGCTACATGCGCGAGAATGTGGCCGAACGGCTCTTCCGGGAACTACGGGTCGAGCGGATCTGGGAGGGAACCAGCGAGGTGCAGCGCTCCATCATCGCTGACCAGATGATCAAGAGGGGACCCCGCTCGCTGGCCTGACCCTTCTGGTGTGACCCTGCTGGCCTGACCTTGAATTGTCAGAGGCAGGCCGTATCGTGCTGATGTGAGCTGGGCTGGTGGAGGCTGGACTGGAGTGAGCTGGGTTGGCGGATACCGCGAATGGTTGCCGCCGGTCAGCCTTCGTGATTCCGTCGCCTGTTACTGGGTCAGTGTGACTCCGCCCTGGCAGGGTCCCGCGCTTGCCTCGGTTCTCCCGGACGGCTGCACCGATCTGATCTGGCAGAGCGGCCGGGGCGCCTTCATCGCCGGTCCTGACACCGGCCCGGCGCCCACGCAGATCCCGGCCGGCACCGTGCTGCTAGGTGCGCGCTTCTGGCCCGGTGCGGGCGGCCCGGCGCTCGGCGTGCCTCTCTCCGAGCTCCGCGACCAGCGTGTCGACGTCGCCGATTGCCAGCCGCAGCTGGCCAGCCGCCTGCCAGCCGAGCTGACGCCAGAGGATGCACTCGGTGCCATAACTACCGCGTGCCAGCAGCTTGTCAGCGCAGGTCCGCCCGACACTCTGGTCCGGCACGCTACAGATTTGCTGGCCGACAGTCAGACGACGGTCGCCGAGCTGTGCTCAGAGCTCGCACTGGGCGAACGGCAGCTTCGCCGGCGTTTTGACGACGCGGTCGGTTACGGCCCGAAGACCATGCAGCGAGTGCTCCGGTTCCGCCACGTGCTCGCGCAGCTCGCAGGCACACCGCAGGCTGACCTTGCCACCCTTGCCGTCGACCTCGGCTACTCCGACCAGGCGCACCTGACCAGGGAGACGACCCGGCTCGCCGGCCTCCCGCCGGCGGCGCTGGCCAAGACCCTTCACGCGGCCAGCCCGACTGCGGCCTGACTTTCTAGCGTGGTCGGCCGTAGCCCAGAGTGCTGGCCGCTCTACGATCGGTGCCATGGCAATCGGCGATGAGAAGTACGTCGCAACGACAACATTCCGCAAGTCGGGCACTCCAGTGCCGACGGCGACCTGGATCGTGCCGCTGGAGACGGGCCGGGTCGGCTTCTGGACCTCATCCGCATCTGGCAAGTACAAGCGGCTCCGCAACAGCCCGCGGATTACCCTGCAGCCGTCAGACGCACGGGGCCGCGCCAAGACTGGCACCGCGCCTGTCGATGGCACTGCGCAGCTTGTCACGTCCGGGCCCGACTTCGACGCCGTGCAGAGCAAGGTCCGCGCGAAGTACGGCGTCATGGTCGGCATCTCGAAGTTCTTCAACACCCTTGGCCACCTGGGCAAGGGACCGTTCCCTTACGGCGACGTCGGCGTGATCGTGACGTTTACTGACGGGACCTAACCGGGCAGGCGCACCGCCTGGATCTGGGTCGTCTGCGCGACGAGGCGGTTGTCGTCGTCACGCAGGTTCGTCTGCACGGTGACCGTCGTGCGGCCACGGTGCAGTGGCGCGGCGACGGCTCGCACTGTCCCTCCGGTCACCGGGCGGAACATCTGCGAGGTCGACGTGATCGTCGCGGTGGTGGCTCCGTCGGGCAGCCCGATGAAGGCAACTAGCGCGCCCGCGGTGTCGGCGAGCGACATGAGCGCGCCGCCATGCATGATGCCGCTGGCCGTGCACAGGCGAGCAGCCCATGGCAACGTTGCCACGACCCGGTCGGCGCTCGCCTCCTCGAGGCGGACTCCCATACCGGCAGCGAACGGCATCAGTGCGACAAGCTGATCAAGTTCTGCTGGCACGGCGGCCGGTCGGCGCTAGCTGGTGAAGGGACCGGACGATCCGAACGAACCCGAACTGCCATAGGAACCTGAGCCACCGTAGGGGTCGCTTGCCGAACCGGTTCCGGCGCCAACGCCCGACAGCCGGAAGTACATCAGTGTGATGACGACGGCCACGAACGGCGCGATCAGTGTGCCCCCGATCACCGAGCCCAGGAAATGGGCCAGGAAGTACGGAAGCGCACTGAATACGAGTCCGAGCACCAGGTTGACGGCGAACAGGATCAGATACACCAGGACCAGGTTGCCGAACACGTTCCAGAAGTGGCCTTTGACGAGCTGCCAGCTCCGGCCGAATGAGGCGAACGGTCCCGTTCCGTCGAGCACGATGGCCGGCGCAATGAGGCACCAGATCGTCAGCAGGAACAGCCCGGGAATGATCAAGATGGCGAAACCGATCGTGATGGCAATCCCCGCCAGGATGGCGGCGATGGCCACCGACCCGATGAACGGCACCGCAGCATCGAACGTCTGCCTGACGGACAAGTCGACTCGGCCGTCCCGGACGTCCTGCACGGCCTTGACCAGCGCGCCTACCAGGAGGAACTCAGCAATGATCGTTACGAGGCTGCTGAGGAGGCCGCCGACGATTCCCCGACCAGCGCAAGAGCCGCGGACACGACCGCGGCAATCAGGAAGACGATGAAGGCAATCGTGAGCAAATGGCGCGCGTATGTCCGGTAGAGCTGCCACGACTCGCCTAGGACTCCACTTAGCGGATTCATGGCCGGATCGTAGCGGCAGAAACACGCAGACAGGACGACAACGGCAACAACCGCGCTCGTTGTTTAGGCGTCCCTGAGCCGAAGCGGGCGCTCAGCGGAACTGCGACGCAAAGGCCAGGTTCGCGGCGGCCGGTTCGGTGCCGCCAACGCCGACGCCCGAGTTAGCCCGGAAGGTTCGCTTCGATTGCCTCGACGAGTTCAGACGCGTCCGGCGTCGTCATCGGCCGGAACCGCGCGAGCACATCACCGTCCGGGCCGACAAGGAACTTCTCGAAGTTCCACTGAATGTCGCCAGCCTCACCATCGGCGTCGGCCGTAGCCGTCAGCTCCGTGTAGATCGGATGCCGCTCAGGGCCGTTGACATCGATCTTCTCGAACATCGGGAAGCTGACGCCGTAAGTGGTCGAGCAGAACTCCGCTATCTCCTCGGCGCTGCCCGGCTCCTGGCCGCCGAACTGGTTGCAGGGAAAGCCAACCACGGCGAATCCCTGGTCCGCGAACCGCTCGTGCAGTTCCTCAAGGCCGGTGTACTGCGGCGTCAGACCGCACTTGGAGGCGACGTTAACGATCAGCAAGGTCTTGGCGTCCAGGTCGCCGAGTGACGACGGCTGTCCGGCCAGGGTGTTCACGGGAATGTCGCGCAGGCTCACGTGCCATGTCCTCACGCTCGAAGGGGTGGCTGGCCACAGGCTATGGCACAGCAATCGTCGTCAACGCTGCAGCCCGCGCAGATATGCCAGGGACGACTCCAGGACGGACCGGACCGCACCGCAGCAGGATGGTCGGCGTGGATGAGCGGACCGAGTCGGCGATCGCCTGGCTACCCGATTCCGATGAACCGGCCATCACGCGGATGACCAGGCTGGGGCTGCGGCAGCCTCAGCAGGTCGATTTACAGCTTTTGTTAGCGTTCTGCGCCGGGCGCTGCCTCGCCAGGCTCAGGGCCGCTCGAAACCACGGAGACGCTCAGCTTGCTCTTAGCTGATTACTCGTGTATGACTAATCACGTGTCATCGATTCGCCTCTTCATCCTCGGCACGCTCGCCGCGAGCGGGCCATTGCACGGGCACCAGATCAGGCAGCAGGCTCAGAACGACCGCACCGAGACCTGGTCCGACATCCAGGTGGGCTCGGTATACGGCGCGCTGAAGCGGCTGGCCAACGAGGACCTCATTCGCGAGGTGCGCACCGAGAGAGTCGGCAACCGACCCGAGCGAACCGTCTACGAGATCACTCCGGAAGGCCAACGCTCGCTGGCCGCGATTCACGACACGGCGCTACGTGAGCTCGACCGCCACCATGATCCGTTCGACCTGGCACTGGCTCAGTCGCGCAGCATTCCCGAAGAACACCTCGCGCAGATCATTGAGAACCGTATCGGTGCTCTCCGGGTCCAGCTCGCCACGCAGCGGCATGCCGCCGAGCGCGCCGACCCGTATGTCAACGAGGCCGAGCGGCTAGTGATCCAGCACCTGGTCGTGCGCACCGAGGCGGAGATCCGCTGGCACACCGAAGTTGGCGCCCGCCTGGAGAAGATCGCCGCTGACTTCGCCGAGGGCATCGGCGGACCGCAGCACCTGACCGACTCGCACCCCGAGGGAACTCACCAATGACCACACCCGCCTCCGCGTCGCCAGGGCAGCCGACTCAGGCAGCTTCCCCGCAAACCACCGCGCCGGCCGAAACCACACCGCCAGCAGAAAACACCGCGCCAGCAGCAGCCACAGGGCCTGCCGAAACTACAACGCTGGCCCGCGCTCAACCCGCACCGTCGCCCGCCGAGCCTGGTCACGGCTGGCGCGCCGTTTCGATCGTGCTCGTCGGCGCCTTCATGGCCTTGCTGGACACGACCATCGTCAACGTCGCGCTGCCAAGCATCCGGACCGGACTGAACGCCTCCTCGGCCAGCCTGGAATGGATTGTCTCCGGCTACGCACTCGCCTACGGTCTGGCCCTCGTGCCCGGCGGAAGGGCAGGCGACCGGTTCGGGCACAAAAAGCTGTTCCTCATCGGCCTGACCATCTTCACCCTCGCCAGCGTCGGCTGTGGCATCTCGCAGAATCAGGGCGAGCTCGTCGCCGCCCGCATCGTGCAAGGCCTGGGCGCGGGACTGTTCTTCCCGGCGATCAGCGCCACGATCCAGCATTCGTTCACCGGGCCGGCCAGGTCCAAGGCATTCGGCGTGCTGGGCGCGGTGATCGGCGTCTCGACCGCGATGGGTCCGCTGCTTGGCGGAGTGATCATCGCCGGAGTCGGCAGCCACGACGGCTGGCGCTGGGTGTTCCTGGTGAACTTGTTCATCGGCGCCGTCGCCATCCCGATGGCTGCCTGGCGGCTCCCCCGCGCCGCGACGCTGACCAAGCGCGGCTTCGACCCGGTCGGGTTCGGCCTCCTCACCGGCGGCCTGCTCCTGCTGCTGATCCCGCTGGTCTCGGGTCAGCAGGACGGCTGGCCGGCCTGGACGTGGATCTGCTTCGGCTGCTGCGTTGTGGTCTTCGCGCTGCTGGCCGTCTGGGAGTTGCGCGAGGACAGTCGTGGCGCCGACCCGCTGCTGAAGCCCGGGCTGCTCCGGCAGTCCTCGTTCTCGGCCGGCGCCATCTTCGCGGTCGCGTTCTTCGGCGGGTTCAGCAGCATCTTCTTCACGCTGTCGATCCTCTGGCAGGAAGGCCTGGCACACTCTGCCCTGATTACCGGCCTGATGATCGCCCCGTACTCGGTCGGCACCCTGATCTCCGCAGCCAACAGCGACAAGCTCTCCGCCCGGCTCGGCCGGACGGTGCTGGTCCTCGGCTGCTCGCTGCTGCTGATCGGCCTCGCGCTGGTCATCCTGGTCATCCACCTGACCGAGCCAGCCGTGAACGGCTGGGACCTCGTCGGGCCCTTGCTCGTCGCAGGCCTCGGCACCGGCATGACCATCGCCCCCAACCAGGACTTCGTGCTCGCCACCGTGCCGCGCCAGGAGGCGGGCACAGCGGCCGGCATCCTCGGCACCTCGCAGCGCCTTGGCACCGCGATCGGCATCGCGATCATCGGCACCGTGCTGTTCGGCAGCCTCAAGTTCACGCCGGGCCCGCACGTGGTCGCGAACGCGTTCACCCACAGCGCTCAACTGGCGCTGCTGGCCAATCTGGGATTCATGATTGTCGCCCTGGCGCTGGTTCTGGCGTTGCCGCGGGAAATTCCAAACCATTAACTACCGGGAAACGGCCGCGCCCGGACCGACTCACATCGGCCGGACGCGGTCTAGTTGCCGACTGCAGTTCCCCCCATAGAGACCGGGCGAGCTGCCTGGCCAGGGCGCGGCGGGCTAGCCGCTCTCCGAGCCCGAGGGTGTCTGTCCGCTGAGGCCCTAGATAGTCACCGATGGTGCGGTACGAGATGTAAAGGCTGCGGCGGATCTCCTCAATGTCGTGAGTAGCGCCGCAATGCCCGCAATTGAAGAAGACCGCCTGCCGGTAGACCGAGTGCCTAGCCACGGTGCGCACCTCGCTGCTGCCAGATGCGCCAGGTGCTGCGCTTCTTCGTCAGACCAGGCGCTCTGCCGCATAGCGCGCGCTCGCTGACCGCCGCCAGCGCAGCTGGGAGGATATGCCGCACTTATACTCCCTAGTCTATATGGGGGAAGTAATACGACTTTAGGCAGATCACCTATCATTCTGTCAAGGCTTAACTGAATGGCCGCTTAACTCGAAAATGAAACCCCGCCGGTGCACAACCGCGTGGCGGCAGCGCACGGCGCCACGCAAGTCCACGTTTCCCGGCCGGAAAATGAACCGGGACGACTGCCGACCGCCCGCTAGCTCATGGCTGCGGCCCGGGCCTGCCGAGCGCTGGCCGGCTGGCGCCAGGGCGGCTGGCCGGAGTAGCCGCGGGCGACCTGCGTCACGAACTGGTAGACCGCGTCCTCGTCTGGCGACAGCGGGCCGGGCACGGCGTGTTCAGAGGTGAGGCCGCGCTGGACAGACTCGCACGCGCCCCAGTCCTGCTTGTTGGTGATGTCCCAGAACTCCACCGCGTAGCCAGGGTCAAAGCCCGGCTTGTCCAGCGCCTCCGGCGCAAAAGCCCAGGCGCATTCGATGAGCGTCCGGTCGGCGGCGAGCGGGGTGAGCCGGTGCGTCATGACGTAATCCGGGTGCAGGCTCAGCAGCACGTTCGGGAAGATGTTCACGTAGATGACGGTGCGCAGGCCGGTGGCGTCGAGGCCGCGCAGCGGAACGCCGAGGCTGCCGCCGTCCAGTGACATGGTGTCCATGCCGTCGCGCAGGTCCATCCACCCGCCGACCCACGGCCCGGCCGGCCGGTAGTTCTCGCCGCTCTTGGGCGGGCTGACCTTGCACAGCTCCGGATGGATCATCGGGCAGTGGTAACACTCGTGGTAGTTCTCGGTGAGGATCTTCCAGTTCGAGGCCGCGTCGTAGGAATGGTGGCCGGCGATCACGAGCCGCTCGGGCTCGTAAGGCGCGACCAGCTCGTCCAGGTCGGCCAGCGCGGCCTCCATCGGGTTCGAATTGCCCGAGCCGTCAACGAAGATCAGCCCGTGCCATTCGGTGACTGGCAGTTCGACCAGGCCCCATTGTGAATCGTCGAAACCCGGCGTGCCCTTGAAGCCCTTTGCCGTCTTCAGCGCGCCATCGAGCTCGTAGGTCCACGAGTGATACGGGCAGACGATCGACTGGCGCTGCGCGGCCCCGCCGCATGGCAGCAGCTCGTGGCCGCGGTGCCTGCAGGTGTTGGCGAACGCGTGCAGCACGCCGTCATCGTCGCGGCTCAGCAGCACGCTGCCGAGCCCGACGGTCACCGCTCGCTGGTCGCCCGGGTTCGCCAGTTCGGCCACGAACCCCACGCAGCTCCAGCCGCCGTCGAAGAAATGCTTCTGTTCCCAGGCGAAGACTGCCGGGTCGACGTAAGCGGCCTTCGGCAGCATGCGGCTCTCACCGAACGGACGGAGCGAATCCGCCAGGCCGGCTTGATCGATCGGAGCGACCGGGATTGCGGCGGAAGCGCGAACGACTCGTGCGGTGGGGACAACGGGGGCAACGTCACGCTGACTGACCATACAGTCAATCTTAAGACCACTGATGAGGTGTGTCTAGCGATGAGCAGCTCAGCATCTGCTCCTAGCTGGGGCAGCTCAGCGGCTACAGCGATAGCAGGCGGACCATCCAGGCGACCTGGCACCTGCGGCCGGCAGCCAAGCTCAGCTCCCGCCACGGTAGCCGATTATTGAGGCTGAGCTGACACGACCAGGGCCATGCTGTTCGCGAAAGCAAGCTAACAGCACGCAGCTATCGGCCATTTTCTCAGGCAATCCGGAATGGTGAAAGAACCCGTGATGCGGTGCGTGCTGACTGAATAAGCAAAAACGCTACCGTGCGGCTGTTCCGGTCGCTCCGCCCGTAGTAGCGCCTGCCGCGCTCCGGTTAGCCGAGCTGCGCGCGCCGACAAGCGAGCGGGCCGCCCCGCCTGCCTGCTCGCACGCGCGTGCACGGTACGTAACGGCTCGTGCGGGACCGTCTCCCGGTTCACAACTATCTGTCAGCAACTTCGCCCCATGCATTCTGATTGGCAGCTGTGCGGTCTATGCTCACTTCGCGGGTGAAGCTTCGCGATTTCATGACTTTTTACGGGGAGTACAGCGTGCGTATCAACGTCCCTATCCGGGCCGCCTTCAGTGCAGCTCTGGCTGCCGGGGCCGCAGCGGCCCTGCTGGCAGCACCAGCGCTGGCCACGCCGGCGCAGGCAGCAGGCAGCAGTTCAGCAACCAAGGCCGTGAGTAGCCAGACAGCTGCGAGCCGGCCGGTGACCGCCTCCCGGGCAGCTCACCTGCCACTGTCCGCGGCGCAGTTGCAAGCGGACCGGCGGCGGCAAGACGTAGCGCAAGCCGCGACGACCTCACTGACCGGCGTCGCCAGGACGGCCGCGGGCCAGCTACTTCCTGGCATCTGCGTCACCGCGTACAGCCAGGCGGGGGACAAGTCCGCGGTTACTGGCAGCGGCGGCCGCTTCGTGATCAGCGGACTACGGCCAGGCAAATACCGGATCGAGTACCGCAGCTGCGCTGGCGCCACCCGGCAGTACCTGCCCGAGTGGTACGGCGACGTCCTGCAGCGAGCTGAGTCGCGCATCGTGACCGTTTACGGCTCCAGCCTGGCTCCCCTTCAGGCGCTGAACCCGGTGACGATGTACCCGGCGAACAGCAACATCGGCGATCTGCCCGGCGCGGTAGTGCCGCAGCATGGCTCCGACGAGCTCGCCCGCGACCCGTTTGGCCGGCTGGCGACGCCACCATCCAGCCCCGCTAATCTGATGAAGTCGCTGGTCGCCCGGTATCTGCCACGGACCAGCCAGCCTGCTCACCCTGGCCGGCCAGGACGCATCAGCGGCGTGGTGACCAGCCCGAACGGCCACGGCCTGGCGGGCATCTGCGTCGAGATCGCCGGTCCGACGGAGGTCGCATTCACCATTACCGGTAAGGGTGGCTCGTACCACGCGTCCAAACTGGCGGCCGGGAAGTACCTGCTGGCGTTCTACGCGGATTGCGGGAACACCGGCAACTGGCTGTTCCAGATCTACAAGGGCATTTACAACCCGCTGAAGCGCCCGACCTTCGTCAAAGTCGAAGCTGGCCGCACCACCGGACGAGTCAACGTCGTCATGAAAGACGGCGGCGAGATCTCTGGCACCGTCTCCGGCCCGGGCGGGCGGAAGCTCACCAACATCTGCGTTTACCCGCTGACCAATTCGCCGGACAGCCTGCCCGTCTTCAACGCAGTATCCAGCCACGGGATCTATCACATCCGTAGCGTCTCGCCAGGCTCCTACCAGATCGGCTTCGCGTCATGCGGTCTGTCGGACTGGGCCCCGACGCTCTGGCCGGACACCCAGAACTACCACTCCGCGCCGTACATCCATGTGCACGGGATGCGACACGTCGGCAACATCGACGAGATCATGCAGCCTGGCGGCATTGTCACCGGCACCGTCACGTCCGCTACCAACCCGCCCGCTCCGCTTGCCGGAATGTGCGTGCTGGCCTTCGAGAACAACGGGCTGATGGTGACCGGGACTGCGGCTACGAACGCGACCGGCAGCTATGAAATCTACGGCCTGGCTGCCGGGTCTTATTCGGTGGAATTCTTCCCCGGCTGCAATAACAACGGCAATTACGTCGGCATCAATTACCCGAATAACATCAACGTGGTGGGCGGCGCGACCACGCCGGGAATCAGCGGAGCGTTGCCGATCGGCGCGATAATCTCCGGCAAGGTCACCAGCGCTGCGACCGGGCAGCCCATCCGCGGCATCTGCGTGGCCATCCTCATCACTCTGGATGGCTTTCAAGAACCGATTGGGTTCGAGACGACGAACCGCCACGGCACCTACTCCATGGATCAGCTTCCGGTTGGTACTTACCAGGCGCAGTTCAGCGGCGGCTGCGGGAACACCGGAAGCTATGCTCCTCAGGGCTTCGACAACGCCTACGTGCTCGACCCTCAGAACATCAGTGTGACCGCGGCCGGACAGAACGTCAGCGGCATCGGCGCTGCACTGCAGCCCGGGCCGGTCATCAGCGGCACCGTCACGAACAGCGCTGGTCACAGGCTGAGCGGTATTTGCGTGGAAGTCGCAACGCCCGCCGGCGCGGTGTTCGGCTTCGGCCAGACCGTGAGCGGCGGCCGGTACGAGTTGCCGGACCTGGCCCCTGGTAGCTACGAGGTGTTTTTCGCCCCTGGTTGCGGCGACAATGCGAATCTCACTGAGGAGGCCTTCAGGTCACAGGTCAGCGGCGGCGCCGACACGGTGTCCGTGACCAGTGGCACGCTGGGTGGTATTGACGCTGTGATGCAGCCCGCAGGCGGCATTTCTGGCGTCATTCGTGCAGCTAACGGCTACCCGGTGCAGATCTCCTGCCTGTACCTGACCGGCGTGAGCGGGCCCGCCAAGTCGCTCTCTGGCGAGGCGTTGATCTTCGGCAGGAAGTACGAGCTGATCGGGCTTCCGCTAGGCGGGTACCAGATAGCGTTCCTGCCGACCTGTTTCCACAGCGCGCTAGAGACGCAGTGGTACAAGAACAAGCCGAGTCCCGCGGGCGCTGCCACGGTGGTGATTCGTGCCTTCCACACTGATCCGCAGATCGACAGTTTGCTGCACATCGGCGGCTCCATCGCCGGGCGGGTCACGCGCGGCGGCAAGCCGGTGCGCAACATGTGCGTGTTCGCGCAGAACGTCAACCAGTTCCTTGAGTTCGGTGAAGCTGGCAGCAACCGGAACGGGCAGTACGACATTCATGGTCTGAACTCCGGCCTCTACGAACTCGAGGTAGTGCCGTGCGGGGACGGCTCCAACGCCCTGGCCGCTGAAGTACTGCCACAACTCGTGGACGTGACCGCGCCTGCGCGGACCAGCGGAGTTCAGACCAGTGCGGTGCTGGGCGCCACCATTAGCGGGAAGGTGCTGCTGACCGGTGCGCCGCCGAGCGAGGCGGGTGCGGCCGGAGCGTGCGTCGAGGCGTTCGCCACCAACGGTGACGCCTACAACTCCACCTTCGCCGCCCTTGACGGCACCTACAGCATCACCAACCTCCCGCCAGGCCAGTACCGGGTTTACGTCGGCGACCCGGGTTGCAGCTTCAGCGAACCCAGCCTGGCGCCGCAGTGGTACCTCGGCGAGGCGAATGAGATTACCGCGACTCTGGTGTCGGTGACCGTTGGTAGCACAGCCACGCTGTCGACAGTCACGCTGGTCAACGACGGATCCATCAGCGGCAACGTCACCGGACAGGGTGGCAACCCGCTACCGGGCGTCTGCGTGGCGGCGACGTCAGCCGGGAACCTGCCGGTCTACTCGGTCACCAGCAGCGCGGGCAGCTACTCGATCTCCGACCTGCCGGCTGGCCTGTACCGAGTGCAGTTCAGTTCGGGCTGCGGCGCCTCCGGCTACCAGACGCAGTGGTGGCAGGACAAGCCGACCGCGAAGTCCGCGACCCTCGTCACCGTCAGCGTCGGGACCCCCACGACCGGGATCTCGGCCGCGCTGAAGAAGTAAGTCCACCCGAACCGATCAGGGCCTGCCGTTGCTGCGGCAGGCCCTGATCGGCGTCTGCTTCAGGCCGAAGCTGCGCAGCAACGTGCCAGCACAGCTGTCGAACTTCATCGGCCGTGAGACTGAGCTAGCAGAGGTGCGCCGCCTGGGCTAACGCCTCGCGCCTGGGGCGTGCGGGCAGGCCTCGTTTGACTGGCCCGATCGGGCCATCTGAATCGGCTGCGTGAAGTTGGCCCGTACGGGCGAAGCAACAGGCCGGCACTCCGGCGTATCACTTCACATTGTGGGACGGCCACCTATTCGTGCGGTCGTCTAGTGCGGCTGCCATTGACATGACCGGCCGCTAGTCAAGGAAAGGAAACCCTCTCGTGTCCATCACCGACATTCAACGTGGCACGTCGGCCGCGCTGGATGCCGCATCCGAAGGTGGCTCCGTGCGCAATCAGGTGATGCGCCCTGGTCACGCAATCAGCCCCGGATACCGGCACGCGGTGCATCTCGGCCACCCGGCACTGCGGACCGCCGACGGCCACCACCGCGATGAGCGGCGCGCCAGCTGGCTCGAGCTGTTCTTCGACCTCGCCTTCGCCGGGGCCGTCGGTCAGCTCGCCGGCGCGTTTCAGCGGCATCCCGGCCTGGCCACACTGGCCGCTTTCATCATTCTGTTCACTCCCATCTGGTGGCTGTGGGTGCAGCTCACGTTCTACGCCGACCGGCACGAAACCGAGGACGTAGCGCACCGAGTCTCTGTCCTGGCCGCGATCTTGCTGTGCGTCGGCCTGGCCGCAAGTGCACCGAGGGCCCTCGATGGCCAGTCGAATGGGTTCGTCATCGCGTTTATCTGCCTGCGCGGCTTGCAACTGCTGCTCTACGCCCGAGCCTGGCGTCACCTGCCCGCCACCAGGCCGCTGTACAGCTGCTACCTCATCTGGTTCGGCGCCGGCGGCGCGCTGTGGCTCGCGTCCCTCGCGGTCGATGGTTCCGCACGTTACGCGTTCTGGGGCACGGCCCTGGTCGCCGACGCTGTCGGCGCCCTGGCGATGCTCACCCAACGCCGTCGGCTTCCGCTGAACACCGCGCATCTCGCTGACCGGTTCCAGATCTTCGTGTTGATCGTGCTGGGAGAGTCGATGGCCCGCCTCATCAGCGCGGCCGCGGCGCGTCCATGGAGCCTGCCGCTGGCCGTTGTACTTGTAGCGGCGCTGATCACGCTGGCCGCCCTGTGGTGGGGTTGGCTGACCGCGGCAGACCGCAGTGCGCTGGACGGTCCGGAGGCGATCGCCCGCTTCACAGCGCTGAACCTTCCTATAGTGGCGGGCATCGCCGCGGGCAGCGCCGGGCTCCACATCGCCATCCTTGCCGCCGATGGAGCAAGCACGATCGCAATGGGTCCGCGAGCCGCACTCTATGGCGGGGTGAGTCTTTGCTTGCTGGGCAGCATGCTCCTGCCGTCCACGAAGATGACGGGGTCGGCCAGGGCCATCAGGCTGGTAACAGCCCTCGCTGCAATGGGCCTGGTATTCATGGGCGCGATCGTCGAGCCTGTTTACCTGGTCCCCGCTCTCACCGCCGTTCTTGTGCTCGGCCTGACCGTCGAAGCACGCCAGAGCACTTCCGCCAGCGACTCTCCAGCCGTCGGATTCGCTTACCAGGAGCGCCCGTGCCCGCGGTCTTGACGCCCCCGGCGGCAGCGGCCCGGGCCGGAGTTCATCCCGGCTTGAGCAATCCGTCCAGTCAACCGACGCTGGCCTCAGCCTGGCAGGTAGTGACGGGCGGCCCGATAGGGGACGAACTACTCGAGTGGCCCCCGGATCTGCTGGCGCTCACCGAGTTGATCCTCGAGCGCTCGGAGGCCTACCGCTTCGCGCTGTCGCCACCGGGCGGCGCGTGCTGGCCGCCCGCTAGCCTGCCGGATTGGCCGGACGCGGTGACAAACACGGCCAGGCACTGGTGTGCCTGGGCCGAGAACAGGCACCGGTCCATCCCGAGTCTGCTGGCCCAGGAGTGGGATGCACTCCGTGCCTTGGCTATGGCTCCGCTGAGCGACCTCGCTGAAGCCCGGGACTGGCGGCTATGCGAGGCGGTGCTGACCCTTCACGCGATCGCAGACGAGGCGTGCGCCGGGCTGGGTGTCGCCGTCGACGCGGTGGGCGCGGGCGGGGTGCGGTACCGGGCCCGCGCCCGGGAGCTCCTGGCAAGGACCGGATCACTAGCCCGCATCCCTGCGCACCTGATCCGGGTGCTGCCAAAGGCCGGTACACCTACCTGCGGGAGTTCGGCGCGTGTCCTTTCACGCTATGCGGCGGTCGAGGTGCCGGGTGTCGAGGCCCGGTGGCACAAAGCGCCGGTCCTTGGCCACACCACGCGGGCCCGTGCCAGGAAAGTCAACTACCTCCTGTTGCCGTGGCCGCTGCGAGTACAGGAATCAGACTTCCGCCCGGTAGCCGGGCCGTTGCAGCGGCTTGCCGACGATCCGTTCGGCTTCTTCGAGTTCACCCCGTCCGAACGGCTCGACCTCGATCTCGCGGACCGGACGCTCGCCGCTGCACGCGACCAGGCCAGAACCGTCGACATCGTTGTCCTGCCCGAGAGCGCGGTCGCGTACAGCGAGATCGAGGGCCTGGAAAGGGTCCTGGCCCGGCACGAAGTGACTGCGCTGGTCACGGGAGTGCGGGAGCATCCAGCGCAGCCGGGCCGGTTCCCGGGCAACTGGGTGCACATCGGCGTGTCGGTTGGCGGTCAGTGGGCACACATCAGGCAAAGCAAGCACCACCGCTGGTCACTCGACGATGGCCAGATCCGCCAGTACCACTTGGCTGGAGCGCTGCACCCGCACATCCGCTGGTGGGAAGCGATGGAGGTGCCCCGCCGCTCGGTCCAGTTCGTCGAACTGGGTGGTGCGGTCACATTGGCCTCACTGGTCTGTGAGGATCTCGCCCAAACCGATGAAGTGGCGAGCGTCATCCGCGCCGTCGGCCCAACCATCGTGGTGACTCCGCTCCTCGACGGCCCCCAGCTCAGCTCCCGGTGGGGGGCCCGGTATGCCAGTGTTCTCGCAGACGACCCCGGCTCGGCCGTTCTCACGCTGACCTCGTATGGCATGACTCGGCGCTCGCGGCCACCCGGGCGCACTCCATCGCGGGTGGTGGCTCTCTGGAAGAGCCCGGGCCAGCCCCCTCGCGAAGTTCCGCTCGACCCCGGGGCCCACGCGATCCTGCTGTCGGCAACCGTCGGTCCAGCCATCAGGCGCAGCTTCGACGGACGTCGGCCCGGCCACGACGGCAGCGCATTCTCCGATGTGAGCGTCCACCAGATCCAGGCGTCCGGCTCCGGCAAGCAGGCGCCCTATGCACACGTCGCGCCACCACGCCGGCTAACGCTGACAGGCGATGAACTTACGATCCTGACGTCATGGGCGGAAGCGATAGCCGACGCATTGGCGTTCGAGCCAGCGAGCATCGACGCTCTGGCGGCTGACGCGCACTCAGGCGCTTCCTGGCGAAACGAACTTCGGATCTGCGAACCGTCTGGACCGCTGCGTTTCTCGATCAGAAGCATGGTTCAGATCGCCCGAACTGCGGTCGCCGCAGGCGGTATGGCACCACTGGACTCTGCCGTGCTCGCGGCCGACGGTTGCGGGCCAGGCGAGTCAGCACTCGAAGGCGTTGCCCGATCGGTACTTCGATCAGCGCTCCGGCAGCGCCAGGCTCGGCAGTAAGCAAGGTTGCGCCTACTGGCGGTTGGCGGGGATAGCCGGACGAAGTCCGGCATGCAGGGGTTCCAGGGTCGCCCGCCTGGGCAGCTGACCCAAAATCAGCGAACACGGTTGCCCACTCGCGGGGTCCGGGGGTCGTCCCCAGGGATAAATGACGAGGCGACCTCGGTGCGCGAGCACCGAGATCGCCAGAGTCTCGTGGAGGTGGCGGGAATCGAACCCGCGTCCTTCAGTACATCACCAGGGCTTCTCCGGGTGCAGCCTGCTGTGTGTTTCTCGGCCCCGGCAGTCACGCAGGCAAGCTGCCGACGGGCCCAGTCGCTGTTAGCTGTCCCGTCTAGTCCCGCGACCGGGCTAGACGGTAAATCCTCCTAGCTGATGCCAGACACCGGGCCGGAGGAACTCCCGGGCTGACAGCCTCATAGTGCTCTAGCGGTTATTAAGCCGCGAGGGCGAGGCGAGTGCGCGTTGAGTTGGCACTTATTCGTTTGCGGACACAGTGTTAACGAGGTTATGTCCGCCGTCCTCGACCCGCTTCCCCTGGATCAACTACCGAAGTCGAAGCCAGTCACCCCCTGTTGAGTTGTAACGACCTAGGTTACCCGATCGTAACCAGACGCGTCTAACGACTTAATGAGCTGTTCTACCAGCTATCGGCCGGTATCAGAAAGAATGCCCGACAGGCTGTCCGCAGAACGCGGCACCCATCGGGCATCCACCGGAAGGTGATGAGATGCCCCCGCGGATGCTGGCGGTGGCCGAAGAGTGCACCCACGGGGGCCTGACCGGCAGGGTCGGGGCCGGTCCCAATGGCCGGGCCTCCCCCGAGATGAGGCCCGGATCCCATCACGACGACTGGGCCGCAACCCCCCAAGCGGCACCCCAGTCACTATGGAAGACGCCGCTGCGGTACACATTGGTTGCTCGGAGTAGTCAAAAGAGTATTAATGAACTGGTCAGGATCTCTCGCGGACGTTCTGGCCGATAGAGCCGCTGCGCACGCAGTTCAGGACGTGCTCTGGCGAGACCCGGCCCGGCAAGCTACGGCTCAGCCGCCTGCATGCATGCCACGCAGGAAGTTGCCAACGAGCGTGGCGGCCGACACAGGCGCTGACTTGCTGAGTTCGACCACGGCAAATGCCACACCCTGCCGGTAGCCGACGAACCAGTTGAGCAAGTAGGTGCCTGGAGCCATACGGGGCACTGCCGACCTGGCCGTAGACGTCCCCGCCAACGTCAGCGACAGCGTTCGACCCGGTAGTGGCGGCTGCCCGCATCAGGGATCGGAGCTCGGCTAGCACCTGCGGGCTGGCTGTTGCGCGTGCCGTCGAGCTCGGATCGGCAAGGTCGGCTGACTAGCGAGGGCGCGTGCCAGTGGCCAGAGTCGACCACTGCAGCCGCCAGCGCCATGCCAAGCGGGCTCACCCGGACGCCGCCGGCGCCGATCACGTCATCGGCCAGCGCGCCCGAGTTCGCAGGCTGACCAATCTGGCCGGCGAAAGACGAATCTGCTGCCCGGAAGCTGCCAGCCACCGAAGCCGAACTCCTGGCTCGCCTTCGTCAGATCACTGGCCGTGAGCCGCTGGGCTAGGCCGCCCACGAACGCGGTAGAGCAGGCATGCGCGAAGTCGGTCCGGAACGACGGATTAGGGCTCCCAGGCCGGACACTGGCGGATCAGTTGCGGAAACTCCGGCCGTCCATCGAATTGCCCGGCCGGCAAGGGACCGTTCATCGGGCAACAGATGCTCTGCTGACAGGATCGCGGCTGACGAGATGATCGTGAATGTCTGGCCAGGTTTGTAACCCCTAGCCAGCGGGCTGATGCCTGGCATGCCGCGCGCCGTGCGGCTGGCGACTGCCAGGATCTTGCCGGTGCCTGGCCTGGACCGCCACGATCGCGGCGGAGGTTCTGCCGAGGGAGGGCGTGGTCTGCGGCGAGCTGCACCGGCGTGTTCAGCGTGGTCTGCACCGGCTTGCCCTCCGAGCCCGGCCAGTCTGTGCAGCAGCACCACGGCGAGCCCCGACCGCTGAAGGATGACTTCGGTTGTCCGGCGTGCCGATCAGCTGCCGCTGGAACGCATGCTGGAGCCCGGACAGGCCGACGGTCGTCCCGGGCCGGTACTGCTCCCCGTTGATCGCGCAGCACGCTGGCCGTCTCCGGTGCCGACCGCGCCAACCACGTCCGGCGCGATGCTGTCGAACAGCCGCTCCCGGCCTGCATGACGAGAAGGCCAGGGATTCGACTCAGCCTTCGGCCTGCATCATCTTGTACTCAGCCGGGGACAGCGTCAGCAGTGGCAGGAACGCTGCCGACAGCCCCTGGTCCATCTGGCCCTCGATCTGGTCCTGGGAGATCTCCGTGACGCGCGCAAGGTCAGCCGCCGTCTCGATCGGCGTCCTTCAGACTCTCCCGGGATCACGCCCACCTGGTAGACCTTCGACGAGACCGCCAGCGGCTGACCCGCAGAGTCCAGAAGCTGGCGGCGCCGGATCCCAGCTGCTGACGACAGCGAGTTGCTCACCGTCGGTCATGCCCTGCACGATCACCGACGGGCTCCATCGGACCCGCCAGCCATGGCTGCCGTCGATCAGGCTGAAGCTGTTCGGGTACGACCAGGTGAGACCGCTCCCGCTGAGGTCGATGGCAACGCTGAAGTAGCCTCTGCCGTCTTTCCATGCTGGCTGACGCCTTGCATGACCAGATCGACGTCAGCGGCATCAAGTCGCTCGTAAGCGTCGGCGAGCTCCGTCGCGACCATCTTCGGATTGCCGTTCGTCAGCGCCGCTGCCTGCAGGTAATGCCTGGACTCCCAGGCAAGCAGGAACTGCGTGACCGTCGGCTCAGCAGACGGCACGCCGGGATGCGCTAGTCCGATGCCAACGATGGCGGCAAGCACGACCGCGGCGGACAGCCGGGCAATCGTCGCCCGCGAACGCTTGCTCGCCTACGACGCCCTGGACCTGCCGCTCCCGGCGGCTGGTTCACCGGCCTTCCGGCCTTGTTTTGCGCGGGGCGTCCAGGGCCTTGGCTGAGCCTGGGTCCGCGCGCTGGCGGCGCAGTCCGCGGCGCACGATGCGCTCCGCCGCGCGGAGTGCGGCTGCGAGGCGGTGCGGCGTCCGGTGTCACGGTTCTATCTCCGCCGTCGCAGCTCACGCTCGACTTCCCGGGCTGCGTCCCGCTTGGCGAGCTCGTGTCGCTTGTCGTAGGTTCGCTTGCCGCGCGCCAGCCCTAGCTCGATCTTGGCTTTCCCATCCTTGAAGTACAAGGACAGCGGCACGAGTGTCAGACCCCGTTCCTTGATCGAGCTAGCCAGCCTGTCTATCTCTTTGCGGTGCAGCAGCAGCTTACGGGTACGCCGCGGCTCGTGGTTCGTCCAGGTCCCCTGGGTGTACTCAGGTATGTGGACGCCATGCAGCCAGGCTTCACTATCAGTGATCAGCCCGTATCCATCAGTAAGGGTAGCTCGGCCTGCCCGCAACGACTTCACTTCCGTGCCAGTCAGCACCAGCCCGGCCTCGACCACGTCTTCGATCGTGTACTCATGGCGAGCCCGCCGGTTGCTGGCAATGATCTTCTTGCCCTGCTCCGCTGCCACTTCTCGCCTATACCCAGCGTTATACGCGCAGGTAGCGCCTGAGCGTCAGGAACGAGGTGCTGCCGCAGATGAGCAGACCGGTGATCATTGCCACAATGATGACCTCGACCAGATCAGCGGTGCCGAGCTGCACGCCGAGCGGGAACACGCTGTGCAGGCTACTGAGCAGAAGAGACTTGGCTACGATCAGCAGGCCGGTCGCCACTAGCCAGCCGAACAGTCCAGCGATCATGCCCTCCACCAGGAACGGCAGCTGGACATAGAAGTTCGAAGCGCCTACGAGGCGCATGATCGACGTCTCCCGCCGCCGGTTGAAGGCCGACAGCCGGATCGTGTTAGCCACCAGCAAGATGGCTGCGACGAGCAGGAAGATGGCGATCACGACGACCGCGTTCCTGGCGCCATCTAGCAACTTGTAAAACTGGTCGAGGATCGAGGCATCGTCGATGACCCCCGATACCCCCGGCGCGCCGTTCATGACCGAGGTCACTGCCGCGGCGTCCGCCTCGGTGTTCTTGAGCCTGATCTCGAAGGACGGCGGGATCTGGCCTGTCGAGGTGTACTTGATGATCGGCTCGTCGTTGGCGAACTCCTGGCGGAACTGCGCGAGAGCCTGCGTCTGCGGTCAGGTACTGGAGACTTGACGATGTCGTGCGTGGCCTGCAGTTCGGTGCGGATCGTCGCTGATCTCCGCCGCGGTGACCGCGCCGTTCTTACCGCAGGTGCCGCCGAGCGAGGAACTGGTGCAGAGGTACACCGACAGCTGGACCCGGCTCTGCCAGAATTGCCTGGTGTTATCGACCTGCTTGACGAAGAGCAGGCCGGTGCCCAGCAGGGAGAGGCTGATCGCCACCACCACGATCAGGGCGACGGTCATCGTTAGATTCCGGCGCAGGCCAATCCACACCTCATGGAAGACAAACTGGGCACGCATGTCGCTTAGAGTCCTTTGCTCACTGTCCTCGGGGGCGGTCAGTAAGCCTGACCGTAAACCCCGCGTGACTGGTCGCGCACGACCTTGCCGTACTCAAGCTCGATGACCCGCTTACGCATGGAGTCGACGATCGCGGCGTCGTGCGTGGCCATCACGACCGTGGTGCCAGTCCGGTTGATCCGGTCCAGCACCTTCATGATGCCGATGGAGGTTGCCGGGTCGATGTTCCCGGTTGGCTCGTCCGCCAGCAGGATCATCGGCCGGTTGACGAACGCACGGGCCATGGCGACGCGCTGCTGCTCCCCGCCGGACAGTTCATCCGGCATACGGTCCCGCTTGCCCTCCAGGCCCACCAAGTCGATGACCTCGGGCACTACCTTCTTGATGAACCTGCGCGGCTTGCCGATGACTTCAAGCGCGAAGGCGATGTTCTGGTAGACGTTCTTGTTGGGCAGCAGCCGGAAGTCCTGGAACACGCAGCCGATCCGGCGTCGCAGCTGCGGCACCTTCCAGTTCGTCAGCCGAGCCAGGTCCCTGCCCGCGACGTGGATCCGGCCTGAAGTCGGCCGCTCTTCCTTCAGGACCAGCCGAAGGAACGTTGACTTGCCCGAACCGGACGGACCGACCAGGAAGACGAACTCGCCCTTCTCAACATCCAGGCTGACGCTCTCCAGGGCCGGTCGGCCCTGATTCGCGTACGTCTTGGTGACGTTATCGAAGTGGATCACTGGCCCATCGCACGGTGTAGACGGGATACTGGGTTGCGGCATTCCGGGAGATAACCCGCCCCGGTTTGGCCTCGGGCCAGTCTAGGGGGGAAACTGGCTTGGAACGTCCAACATCGTCGAAGTGGCCGGACGACCGGTATGCCCGGTAGGAGTGGGATGAGCTGCGAGCACCTGATCTGCGCCCAGTGTGCTGGGCCGGTAGCGGAGGGTCGCTGTCCGACCTGCCGTGAAGCCCGCGCGCATGTCCACCACCACAGCCACGGCATGAGCATGCAGCTGATTTTCGCTGTCCTGCTCGTTCTGGCGCTGCTGACGGTGGCCGCTATGCACCTGCACTAGACCAGGCCGTGCAGGGTTAGCCGGCACGTAGGCGGGCAGGCCCGCCCGGCGCGAAAGTATCTGGCCGATCCCTTTCCCGTGCCTTGGGTTTACACGGCTTCTTGGGTCTAAGGCTTCTTGGGTCTACAGGCCCTGCGTGCGCAGCCAGCGGATCTCGGCTTCGATGAAGTCGTCGATCTCGCCGTCCATCACCGCGGCCGTGTTGCCGGTCTCCAGGCCCGTCCGAACATCCTTAATGTTCTGGTATGGGTGGAGCACGTAGTTGCGGATCTGGGTGCCCCAGCTCCGTCCGCCGTCGCCGCGGAGCTCGTTCAGCTTGGCCGCCTGCTCTTCTCGCTTGCGCTCCAGCAGCTTGGACTGCAGGACCGCCATCGCGGTGGCCTTGTTCTGGATCTGGCTGCGCTCGTTCTGGCAGGACACCACGATGCCGGTCGGCAAGTGAGTGATCCGGACCGCCGAGTCGGTGGTGTTCACCCCCTGGCCGCCAGGGCCGCTGGAGCGGAACACATCGATCCGCATCTCGTCTTCGGGGATGTCGATGTGATCAACCTGCTGAACCACCGGGAGCACGTCCACCATGGCAAACGAGGTCTGGCGACGGCCCTGGTTGTCGTACTTGGAGATGCGCACCATCCGGTGCGTGCCGTGCTCGCCGCGCAAGGTGCCGTAGGCGTACGGCGCCTTGATCGCGAACGTAGTGGACTTGATCCCGGCCTCTTCCGCATATGAGGTGTCGTAGACCTCCGTCGGATAGCCATGGCGTTCAGCCCAGCGGAGGTAGATCCGCTGCAGGCCTTCGGTCCAGTCGGCCGCGTCTGCTCCCCCGGCTCCGGCGTTGATGCTGATCAGAGCCTCGCGGGCGTCGTATTCGCCGTTCAGCAAGGTCCTGATCTCAAGCTGGTCCATCTCCTTGCGCAGCGTCGCGAGCTCCCGCCGCGCCTCTTCCCTCGTGGGTTCGTCATTCTCGCTCTCGGCGAGCTCGAACATGACAGCGGTATCGTCCAGCCTGGCGCGCAGCGCCTCGAGCCTGGTCAGTTCGCCGTCGAGGTAAGACAGCCTCCTGGTAACGTCCTGCGCCTGCTCCTGGTCCTCCCACAGGCTGGGGTCGGCCGAGCGGTCGCGAAGGCTGTCCGCCTCCTTGCGCATCGCATCGGGGTCGAGGACAGCCTCCACGCTGGCGAGCGTCGACATCAGCTCTGAGATCTCGCTCGCGGGGTCGGTTGGCATGCATGCAGCCTACGCGAGCCTGCGAAGCGAGCCGTTCCAGAGGCTGACTGACGCGCCAGCCAGCCCGCGATTCCCGTCCGTCGCTCAGGTTGGCCCATCAATCAGGTTGGCCCCGTCAATCAGGTTGGCAGCGTGCTCGTTGTCACCAGCGTGCGCACGGCACGCACAGCGACCGACAAGGTGGCAACGGTGAAGGCGTTGCTCTCCCAGATCTCGGTCAGCGTCTGGGTGGCCCGCCGGACTGCGGAGTCGTTGCGCTGCACCCAGGCGGCTAGTCGCTGCTCGGGGCTGCCCGGTCCGGTGACGCTGAGCACATCCCTGGCCAGTGCCGCGTGCGCGGTGTACAGGTCGTCCCTGATGGCGCCACGGGCCATGGTGTTCCACCGGTCATCGCGCGGCAGCGCGGTGATCATGTCCCGCAAGCGGGCGATCTGCAGCCGGTCGGCCAGGTCGAAGTAGACCTCGGCGGCCTCCTCGACTGACCGGCCGGTGCCGTGAGCGATGTCGACGATGTCGAATGCCGAATAGGCCGGCACCATCCCGGCAATCCGGTCGGCCAGCTCGCCCGGCACGCCACGGGCCGCGTAGATCTCCCGGCGCTCGCCGAAGCCGGCCAGGTCCCGGCCCGCCAGCAGCTTGGGCAGCCCGGCCGCGACCGTCAGCACTCCGGCCGCGAAGAAATCGATGGTGGCCTGGACGTCGAACGGCGGACGGCGGAAGTTCAGCAGCCACCGGGCGGCTCGCTCGGTGAGCTTCCGGCCCTCTAGCGCGGCCAGGATCTGCGCGCCAGTGTCGACCTTGCCGTCCAGCGCCTCGACCTGCGCCCAGAACCCCGGCATGTCGAAGACCGCACGAGAGACCAGCCAGGCGGCGGTGATCTCCGGAACCGAGGCGCCAGTCTCCTCGTTCAGCCTGAACGCGAACGTGATGCCGGAGCGGTCCACCATGTCGTTGACCACCGAGGTCGTGATGATCTCCCGGTGCAGCCGGTGCTGGCCCATGCCGCCTGAGTACTTCTGCCGCAGCGGGGTCGGGAAGTAGCCGATCAGCACGCGCTGCAGGTAAGGATCGTCCGGCAGCGAGGATGCCAGCACCTGCTGGGTCGTGTCGATCTTGGTGTGCGCCATCAGCACGCAGAACTCCGGGATGACCAGCCCGGTCCCGGCCGACCTGCGCTCGGCGATCTCCCGGTCGTTCGGCAGCACGTCGAGCCGCCGCCGGATCTTCCCGTCCCGCTCAAGCTTGCGGATGTACCTGGCGTGCACGTGCAGCATCTGCGCCGACTGCGCCCAGGCCGCAGCCAGAGTTCGGTTCTGCTGGTAGTTGTGTTCCAGCACCTGGTCAGCGACCTCGTCGGTCATTTGCTGCAAGAGCTCGTTCCGGCCCTCACGGGTCAGGTGACCGGCCAGTACCTCCCGATCCAGCAGGATCTTGATGTTGACCTCGTGGTCGGAAGTGTCGACCCCGGCGGTGTTGTCGATGAAGTCGGTGCACACCAGCCCGCCGGCCAGCGCGTACTCGATCCTGGCCTCCTGGGTCAGACCGAGGTTGCCGCCCTCGCCCACCACCTTGGCCCGCAGCGCGGCCGCGTCCACCCGCACCGCATCGTTCGACCGGTCGCCGACGTCGGCGTTGGCCTGGTTGGACGCCTTGACGTAGGTGCCGATGCCGCCGTTCCAGAGCAAGTCGACCGGGGCGCTCAGGATCGCCGATATCAGCGCGTCCGGCGGCAGCGCGAGCTCACCGTCACTGATGCCGAGCACGGCGCGGACTTGCGGTGACAGCTGGATCGACTTCGCCGACCGCGGCCAGACACCACCGCCGGTAGAGATCAGCGCCGGGTTGTAGTCGGCCCATGACGACCGGGGTAGCTGGAACAGGCGCTTCCGTTCGGCGAAGCTCACCTCCGGATCGGGTTCCGGGTCGAGGAACACGTGCCGGTGGTCAAAGGCAGCGACAAGCTTGATGTGCCGCGACAGCAGCATGCCGTTGCCGAACACGTCACCGGACATGTCGCCGATGCCGACCACGGTGAAGTCGTCGCAGTTCACGTCCACGCCGCGGGTCCGGAAGTGGAACTTCACCGACTCCCACGCGCCGCGTGCGGTAATGCCCATCTTCTTGTGGTCGTAGCCCTCAGAGCCGCCCGACGCGAATGCGTCGCCGAGCCAGAACCCGCGGCTCATCGCGATCTCGTTCGCGTAGTCGGAGAACGTTGCGGTGCCCTTATCGGCTGCGACCACCAGGTACGGGTCGTCAACGTCGTGCCGTACCACCTGCGCCGGCGGCACGACCTCGCCTGCTACCAGGTTGTCAGTGACGTCCAGCAGCCCGGATATGAACATCCGGTAGCAGGCCAGCACTTCCTGCTGGTAGGCCTCGCGGTCGGCGGGATCGGGCAGCTGCTTGCAGACGAACCCGCCCTTGGCGCCAGACGGCACGATGACCGAGTTCTTGACCTCCTGCGCCTTGGCCAGGCCGAGGATCTCGGTGCGGAAGTCCTCGCGGCGGTCCGACCAGCGCAACCCGCCGCGTGCGACGCGAGCGAACCGCAGGTGCACGCCCTCGAACCGGGGCGAGTAGACGAAGACCTCAAACTGCGGGCGGGGCGCCGGCAGGTGCGGCACCTGCTGCGCGTCCAGCTTGAAGACCAGGTAGGAAACGTCAGCTGCGGCGGTGCTGTAGTAGTTCGTGCGCAGCGTCGCGGTGATCAAGCCGAGATAGGAACGCAGAATCCGGTCCTCGTCCAGGCTTGCGACCCCGTCCAGGGCGCCGGCGATTTCCTCCGCGATCGCCTCGCTCCGCTCGGCCTCACCTGTCTCCATGGCCGGCTCGAACCGCGACTCGAACAGCGTGATCAGCAGCCGGGTGATTTGTGAATTAGCGCGCAGCACGTCCTCGATGTAGTCCTGGCTGAAGGTGACGTTGGCCTGCCGGAGGTACTTGGCGTATGCCCGAAGCACCGCGACCTGGCGCCAGGTCAGCTGCGCGTCTAGTACCAGCGCGTTGAAGCCGTCGTCCTCGATTCTGCCGTCCCACAGCGCCGCCAGCGCGCCCTCGACCTGCTCTCTGACCTTCTGGTTGGAGATCAAGTCGCCCTGCTGGGCGGCAACGCTGGTGTCCAGCACGGGCCTGCGGCGCAGCCCGAAGTCATAGATCCAGAACGGCAGCATGGCCGAGGACGAAGCGGCCGGGAACTCGTACGGGTGCTCGTCCACCACGTCGACGCCCATGTGCTGCAGCCGCGGCAGGACGTCGGTCAGCGTGATCGGCCCCCCGGTGCGGTAGATGGTCAGCCGCCAGACCCGCTTGACGGTGTCCGGCACGTCGTCGTCGGATTCGATCGGCACGCCGCCGATGTAGTCCTCCGACTCCCACAACTCGAAGTCGACATCCCCGCCGGTCGTGCGTAGTTCCAGGATCCGCTCAAAGTCAGTAATGGCAGCCGAGGCCGGCACATCAGTCTTATATGTAGCCGGAATCGCGTCGCCCAGCTGCGTCATCAGTTCTCGGCCTCGCTGCGGACCCAGTGCGGCGGCAGCCTCGTCGGCGAGGTCGTCGTCCCAGGACCTGACGGCGACCGCGACCGCGCGCTCGAGCGCGACCGGATCGGCATCGGGCAGCTGGCGACCGCGCTCGGCCCTGACAACCAGGTGCAGCCTGGCCACCGGCGACTCGCCGACCTGGACGCTGTAGTCAATCTGCGTGGCGCCGAAGGCTCGCTGCAGGATCTGCTGAGCCCGGAGGCGCACCGCGGTTGTGTACCGGTCCCTCGGCAGGTAGATCAGGCACGAGACATACCGGCCGAAGATGTCCTTGCGCAGGAACAGCCGGGTCTGCCGGCGCTCCCGCAAGACGTGCACGCCAGACGTGACAGCGGCCAGATCGGCCACCGAACTCATGAACAGCTCTTCGCGCGGGTAGAAGTCGAGCACTTCGGCGACGTCCTTGCCGTCATGGCTGTCGGCCGCCATCCCGGAGTATTCCAGTACCTCGGTCAGCTTGCGGCGCAGCACCGGGATGCCCTTGATGCTCTCGGCAAACGCGGCATGGGTGAACAGGCCGAGGAACCGGTACTCCCCCAGCACCGCGCCGTCCGGTGACAGCTTCTTGACCGAGACGTAGTCCAGGTAGCTCGGCCGGTGCACCGTCGACCGCGAGTTGGCTTTGGTCACGATGAGCCGCTGCGGCCCGAGTGCTCGTGCCTTGAGCTCGTCGGGCAGCAAGGCGAACGAGCCAGGGCCGACCCGGTCATGCCGCAGGATGCCGAGCCCGGTACCAGGAACCGCGGTGAGGGTCATCCCCTCGGGGCCGGTCTCCAGCTGGTACTCCCGGTAGCCAAGGAAGGTGAAGCGCCCGTCGGTCAGCCAGGTCAGGAACTCGGCAATCTCAGCCGGGGAATCCGCGCCGCCAGCTCGCTCGCCTTCGGGCGCAAGCACTTCGTCAGCCAGCGTGATCGCCCGGGCGTTCATGCGCAGGTAGTCCTCGACTGCTACCCGGACATCGCCTAGCACGCGGCGCAGGTCATCGGCGACGGCCTCGGCCTCGCCGCCGGCTAGCGTCGGGATCTCGATGTGCGTCCAGGACTCGGCGAGCTCCTCGTGGCTGGGTTCGCTCGCATTCACCTGACCAGCGCTGGCAGTGCCGACGACGTCGCGCAACGCACCGGTGACGTCCCGACGAACCCGCAGCTGCGGGTGGATCACCAGCCGGGCCGACAGGCCGTGGTTGGCCAGTTCCATCGTGATCGAGTCGACCAGGAACGGCATGTCGTCGGTGACGATGTCGATGACGTAGGAAGTGGCGTCCAGCGCAGCGCTGCCGCCAGGCCTGACGTCGACCAGAGCACGCCCCTGCGGCCGGCTGACGGCGAGCTGCGCCTGCCTCAGGGCAACAGCCGCGATCCGGTCGGGACCTGCCGCGCCGAGATCCTCCACCTCGACGTGCCGGTAGTAGGCGTGCAGGTAATTTGCCAGATCGCCGACTCCGGGCATCGGCTCGGCGGCCGCGGCCGCTTTCGCCAGCAGGGCGTCCTTGCTGTCGGTTGTCCCGACTCCACGGTCCGACATCAATCTCACTCCTTAGCCGCGGCCACTCTGCCGCTCCCGCCTCTGCCTTACAGCATCCGTCGTGGCTGTATTGGTCGTCACAGGGAATCTCGCAGTTCCCAGAGCAGCGGGTAATACCGCAGCGGCACCCGCCGGTGCAGGTACGGCGCGCCGGTGGAGCCCCCGGTCCCGGACTTAGTCCCAATCTGCCGTTCGACCATCTGGACGTGCCTGGCCCGCCACAGCGCGGCTAGCTCGTCATAGGTCAGCAGGTCCTCGGCAAGTTCCCACAGGTCGTCGTAGCGCGACCGGTCCCGGGCCACGCTGACCAGCGAGACCAGGATCTGCTTGGCGTCGCCGACTGCCAGGCCCCTGGACGCTAGCAAGTCAACGTACGCATCCCAGAGCGACGGCTCGGCGAGCCGGGAGGCGAGCCGGGCCTGCTCGTCTTCTGTCAGCGCGCGGAACCGGGCCAGGAACGCGGGATCCTTGGCGCCGGACAGGAACTCAAGCTCCCGGAACTGCACCGACTGGAACCCGCTGGCTGGAGCAAGCGCCGCGCGGAAGTCCAGGAAGTCCTGCGGAGTCATCGTCTCCAGCACGTCTATCTGGCTGACCAGCAACCGCTGGATGACGTGCACCCGGTGCAGCAGGTGCCGGGCCAGCCAGGTCGGCCGGGTTGGTCCCCCGTCGGTCCGGCCCTGCGGCCCGATGCCGTCCGCCCCTCCCCGGGCCGCAACACCGCCCGCCAGCATCGCATCCCTGACGGCGGTCAGCTCGTGTAGCAACTGCTTGAACCACAGCTCGTAGGCCTGGTGCACGATGATGAACAGCAACTCGTCATGGACCGGCGGGCTGACCTCGGGCACCTGCTGAGCCAGCAGTTGCGCCACGCGCAGGTAGCTGCCGTAGGTCAGCAGTCCGCCTTCCTCGCCGAAGCTGCGACCCGTGGTTGCCTCGGTCATGCGAGCCCGCCCGGTCGGGCAGGGGATCGGTGCCGGCAGGCACAGTGCCGCCAGGTACGGTGCCTACCGCAGGCGCGGGCGGCGCGGGCGCGAAGAAGGCGAGCACTTCCGGATTCGCCAGTGCATCCGGATCAGCCGCGGCGGCCACGGGCATGCCCAGCAGGATCTTCCTGACCGGCACCTCGAGCTTCTTGCCGGACAGCGTCCGCGGGTATGCCAGGCACCTCGACAATCTCGTCGGGAACGTGCCGTGGCGACAGCTCTGCCCGCAGCAGCGACCTGATCTTGCCGGTCAGCGCCTCGGTCACCAGTGACCCTCGGCTGGCGCCACGTAGAGGATCAGCCGCCCCTCCTTGCCGAGCTGGCCGGTATCGATGACCAGGCTGTCGGCGACCTCGGGCAGCCGCTCAACGACGCGGTAGAACTCGCTGGTGCCCATGCGCACGCCGCCCCGGTTCAAGGTGGCATCAGACCGGCCGTAGATGACGCAACCGCCATCGGGCAAGATCATGATCCAGTCGCCGTGCCGCCACACGCCTGGATAGTCGGCGAAGTAACTCGCCCGGTAGCGCTCATCGCCAGGGTCGTTCCAGAATCCGACCGGCATCGAGGGCATCGGCGCGGTGAGCACGAGTTCCCCGACCTCGCCTATGACCGGCTGGCCAGCCGGGTCGAACGACTCGACCCGCGCGCCCAGGCACGGCCCGGAAATCACGCCCGGCGCGCACCGGCAGGATCGGAGCCGGCCCGACGAACCCGGTGCACAGGTCAGTGCCGCCGGAGAACGAGCCGAGAATCAGCCCGGACGACCCCGTTTCCAGTTCTTGATACACCCATCGGAAACCTTCAGGTGGCAGCGGCGAGCCAGTTGAACCCACCCCTTTGAGTGCGGACAGGTCGTGCTCGGCGGCCGGATGGATGCCTGCCTTCATGCACGCCAGCAGGTACGGCGCTCCGGTGCCCGCGTAAGTCACGCCCGCGCTCGCGACCAGGCGCCACAATGCACCGGTATCCGGGTGCACGGCGCTGCCGTCGTACAGCACGACGGCGGCGCCGACCAGCAGCCCGCCGGCCAGGTAGTTCCACATCATCCAGCCGGTCGTGGTGTACCAGAAGAACACGTCCGCGCTGGTCAGATCCTGATGCAGGCCTAGGGCCTTGAGGTGCTCGAGGACGATGCCGCCGTGGCTGTGCACGATCGGCTTAGGCAGGCCGGTAGTGCCGGAGGAGTACAGCACCCAGAGCGGGTGAGAGAACGGAACGTCAGCGAACTCGAGCTGTGCCGCGTCTGCGTCGGCCGGGCCGAAGGTTTCCCAGTCAGCACCGGAACGCCCGCGTCCAGGCCGGCCGCCCCGCCGCCGGCCAGATACCCGCCATCGGCCAGATAGTCGAGGACGACCAGAGCTTCCAGGCCTGGCAGTCTCGGCCGCGATCGCGCTCAGTTCGGCCCGGCGGTCGAACCGCTTGCCGCCGTAGGCGTAGCCGGTCACGCCGAGCAGGACCTTAGGAGCGACCTGCGCGAACCGGTCGATGACGCTGTGCGCGCCGAAGTCGGGCGAGCACGAGGTCCAGATCGCGCCAAGGCTCGCGGTGGCGAGCATGCGCGATCAGCGCTTCGGGCGAGTTCGGCAGGTAGGCGGCGACGCGGTCGCCCCGGCCGACGCCAAGGTCCTGCGAGTCCGGCCTGCACTTGCGCGACCCGCGTCGCGAGCTCGCCGTAACTGAGCTGACCGCTCCGGCCAGCTTCTGAGCTGAAGATGACGGCAGTGCTGGCGGGATCGACTGTCGCCTGGCGCAGCGCATTCCTGGCGTAGTTCAGCGTGCTGCCAGCGAACCAGTCGACCTCGGGCATCTGCCCGTCCAGCACCGGTCCGCCACCGCGGTTGCCAAGTACCCCGAAGAAGTCCCAGATCGACGACCAGAACGCAGCAGGCTCGTCGACCGACCACTGCCAGAGCGGGTGGTAGCTCGGGAGGTCGTCGTCTCCGGGGCTAGTCAGGTCCGGGCCATCGTTCGCGGCTAGCCACCGGATATAGCGCACTATCTCGGTTCTTGCGGCCGACTCGGCGGTCGGCGTCCACAACATCTCGCCGTAGTCACGCCCGGCCGCCAGCGTCAGGTCGTCGGCCACGCCCTACGCCCCCAACAACTCCGCAAGTCCGTCCTCATTGACTGGACTGTTATATACCATAACGTCCTGATCGCGAGTCGCAGACCTCGCAAACCAGGATCGTTCCAGGCACACGATCACCAGCTACAGCATAGGCGGCAAGAACGCGCCAGGGTCACACCGGCTAATACCGGGTAGGCCGGATTAGGGGGTGGGGTGAAATGCCAGTTCCGCCGGTTCCAGACAGCAGGCGATTCGCCAAGCACCTGACCGGGATAATCCACTCAGAGCTGATGGAGATTCCAGGGGTCGCGTCGCAGGAGATGCGGCTTGTCAGACATGAACCGCTGACCGGTGAAGGGCCGACCACATGCGCCGAGATTGACGTCGCCTCGGTGAGTGGCAGCCGCGCCAGGATCGTCGTCTACCCGCTACCTCGGCCCCCGCCGACTGGCGAGGATCCGGAGTCCCAGCTGATCAGCCCCGAAATTGACGTGGAGTCGCTGGGTTAGCCGAAGGGTCGTAGCGCACTTGCCGGTGCCTGGCGGGCTGACTCTCGGCCGGGGCGGCCAGGTTGCTCGTCTAGCGACTGGCCGGGACTCTGGTCAGCCGGTCGATGGCCGAGATCACCTGCTCGGTGTCCGAGAGGTCGGCAAGTACCAGGTCAGCGCCGGCTTCACGCAGCTCGGCGACGGTGTTCCTGCCGGTACCGACCGCGATGCTCCGGGCGCCGCCGACCCCCGCGGCCTCGATATCCCTGACGGTGTCCGCAATGTAGACGGCCGTGTCGCTCGGCGACCGGAGTGCCGTACTTGTCCTTGGCCTGACCACGGACGAGCAGCAACAGCGATCCTCTCGGGTAAGCGTCCGAGCCGTAGCCGCCGATCTCCAGGTCGAAGAGCCGGTCCAGCCCGAACGCGCGCAGCTTGGCCGCAGCGTTCGGCTTGATCGTGCCGGTCAGGACCGTTTGCACGGCGCCGGGCAGGCTCCGGCCGCGGTGACCGCAGCGCGCGCGCCGGGCAGCAACCGCCCTGCTGCGCCAGTTCGTCCTGCCGCAGCGCGAACGCGGTCTCTAGCTCCCAGCAATACCTGGCCAGCAGTTCGGCGTCAGCGACCTCGTCCTGGCCGGTCGGTACGTCGTTCAGGTACAGCGACTCGAAGAAGATCTCGGTGTCGCTGCGGCCCGCGAGCTGCGGTAGTGCGGCCAGCGGACGGCCGGTGACACGCCGGAACGCGTCCGCGTAGGCGTCCCGGGAGACCCTGCCGACGTCGAGCAGGGTCAGATCGATGTTCCAGAGCACCAGGCGGTCGATGGCGCACCTCCAGCGCGGGCGGGGCAGTGGCGCACAGATTCGGCAACCGCGCCGCTGTTACCTATGCTCGCAGCCAGCCGCAAACCTGGCCAGCGTACTGTCACCGAGCGTACTCGCCAGGATCCGGACAACTAGCCCAATTGGCGCAAAGATTGAGCGCGGCGCGGCAGTGACGAGCGGGTGATGTCGCTGAGGCGTGCTCCGCGGTCGCGGCAGGCGCGCTCTCGCTGGGCGCCGCAGTGGCAGCACGGTATGGATGTGACTTCGCTGTTCCTCTGGCAACAGCCAGAGTCACATTCATCAAGATCATCATCCGGTTTTGGGCTGCGTCGGGCGGCAGCTAGGTCCGGTCGCGCTGCCGCGCGCGCTAGGTAGCCGGACGGCCAGCAGGCACTTCAGCCGGACTGGTTCCGCGGCGGCTGCTTGCGGCAGGGGCGAGCGCCGGACGTTCAGGCTCCACTGCGGGCAGCGGCTCGGCTGCGCCGCGGGCAGCGGTTCGGCCGGCCGTTGGGAGCGGCCAATGCTGCGGGGGCTGGCTGACGGTGGCGCGGTCGACGGAACGTGCCCGGTCGCCGGATCCCGGCTGCGCCAGTCCCGGCAGCGCCAGTCCCGGCTGCTCTAGTCCGGGCAACTGCGCTACGTCGCGGCTGCTGCTCGCTACCAGCGGATGCCGCTGCCAACGCTGTCACCGGCAACACTGACGCCGCCAACACTGACGCCGCCAACCTGCGCCGCCATCACTGACGCCGCCAACACTGAGGCCGCCAACATTGACGACGCCAACCTGTTGGCCCCGGCCCACTGCTACCTGAGCTGGCGGTCGTTTCCTCTGCCGGTGCAGTTCGCCCTGGGCTCGACCGGGGCTCGGGCCGGTACCCGAAATAGCCCGCTGATACGCCGCCTGGACTTTGGCAACCTCCGCGTCGGGGTTCTGGAACCAGTTCGTCGACCACAGCCGGTGGTAGCGCCAGCCAAGGCGGTGCAAGTGTTCGCCACGCAGCCGGTCCCGGTCCCGCACGCTGCCCGACTGACGGTAGGACGCACCGTCGGCCTCGATGGCCAGCACCATCCGCCGAGGTCGTCCGGGATGCGTCACCGCGAAGTCAACGCGGTAGCCGCCGACGCCGTACTGCGGTACGACCGTGATCCCGGCGCGGCAAGCCGTCTCCGGACGTCGGACTCGAACGGATCCAAGTGATCACCGCCAGACGCTTGCGGCACGCTCCCGCCAGAGCTGGCGTAATCCAGGTAATCGGCCAGCAGCCGGGCTCCGGCCTTCGTCACCCGGTCAGGGTCCACATCATGCCCAGAGAACGAGCTGACCAGCGTCAGCCGGTGCTTCGCCCGGGTGGCCGCGACGTTCAGCCTGCGTTCGCCGCCATCGCGCAGCAGCGGCCCCCACTGGTAGCGCATCCGGCCGTCCTGATGCTTGCCGTATCCGATGGACAGGATGATCGCGTCGCGTTCATCGCCCTGGACTCGCTCCAGGTTCTTGACGAAGAACGGCTCCGCTACATCCTCAGTGAGGAACGCCTCGATCTCGGAGTGGTCGCGGCGCCCGGTGTCGGCAAGCTCGGCCAGCGCGGATCGGAGCGCCGCATCGATCCGCTCGGCGTGCTTGATGCCGAGCGCAATCACGCCGAGCGACTCCTGCGGGTGCTCGCGGACATGCTCGAAGACGAGCTCGATAACCTTCCTCACCTCGGCGTCTACTGACGTCTCCTGGCCAGCGCCGGGGCCCTGGGAAACAACGACGTGCCGAAGGCACTCACTGGTGAAGACGCCAGGGAATGTGGTGAGCGACCCGCCGTAGATCCGGCTGTTCGAGAACGCGACTAGGCGTTCGTCCCGGCTGCGGTAATGCCACGCCAGCGCGGCTGTCGGAAGCAACGGCCGGAGCGCATCCAGTACGGACTCAAAGCCCGCGCCGAACGACACGAGGCTGTCTTCATCGTCGCTGCCATCGTCTCCGGCCGCGTCGCCTACCTGGCGGAAGAAGTTGGTCGGCGGCAACTGGCGGTCGTCGCCCGCAACCACGATCTGGTGGCCTCGCATGATCGCCGGAATCGCGTCAGCGGGCACGACCTGGCTGGCTTCATCGAAGATCACCACATCGAAGAGCTGGCCATGGGCAGCACCTGGCTCACCATCAGCGGCGACATCGCCCAGCATGGTTTGATCGCGAACAGCACGTCGCTGGCTTGGTCCAGCAACCGCCGCAGCGGCAGGTGCCCGCGTCGCAGCGCCGCTTGCTTGCGGATGACCCTGGCTTGCAGCGGATGCCTGTCGCAGGTGTCGAGCAGCGCTTGCGCCCACGCCGGCCGAACGCGCGCCCGGTTAGCGACAAGGTGCTCGACATCGCGCGCGCGGAAGTCGTTCGCGATCTCATCCAGTGCATCACCGCGGTTAGCTGCATAGCGCGGGTCGCGCACGCGCATCTCGTCCAGGATCGCGCTGTACCAGGCGTGATCGAACGCTGGAGCGGCGAAGATCCGGCCCGGCCCGCGACGCGCCAGCTCGTCCAGCAGCGGGCTGAGGCACAGGTCGGCGAAGCGCTCGGCCAGCTCATACAGCCGCGGCAGGTTCCAGGCAGTGTCCTGGTCAGCGGCCAATTCGTTCAGCACCGGCAACGGATCGGCCGGCAGCGTGATCACGGCACGGAGTTCGTGCCAAGCTGCGCTTCGCAATCCGCCCACAGCCCCGCCAGCTCGTCCAGCCGCGACGGCAGGCGCGGCTGGCCTGCGTCGGTGCGAAGGTCGAGCCACTCGCTTAGCTGACTAGCTGCTTCGGCAAGCACCGCGGACAATTGCTCGTCGGTCAGTTGCGCGCCGGCTGCACCCGCCAGCGCGCGGGCTTGCTTGCGCCTGGCCCTCCGCTCGCGGAAGCCAACCGCACTTCCCCGTCCGCCGTGGCAGTCGCGAGCAGGGCGAGATCAGCGTCGTAGCTGGCTGGGCCGAACATCCGCAAGGTCGCCTGAACGCCAGCGAACAGGCGCAGCACCTGCGATGCGCCCGGATAACGAGCTGGCGGCCGCAACCCGACTTCATTGCAAGCGCCCTGGACGCGCTCGATCAGCATGGGCAGGCTGCGGCTAGTCAGCCGGACCGCAACCTCGCAGGCGCGTCGCGCTTCATCGGGGCCCCGCAACGAGGCGCCGAACCACGGCGTGGTCCCCGGCCGCAACGTGAATCCGCCGAGATAAGCGAACTCCCGGAGCTCGTCCCTGATGCGATCGGCTTGTTCGCGGCTGATCTGGTCTGGGTTGTCGAGCGGAACCTGCAGTCGAGCGGTCTCTGGCATGCCGAGCAGGGCGGACTGGACCTGATAGGGCGTCAGATCCCACGGCTGGTGCTGCTGGTGCAGAGCGGAAGCATGCCGGCTCAGCCGCAAGTGCCGGTCGGTGAGCCGCCGATGCAAGTCTGTCGACGTCCGGGTCCGGAACGTGCTGCGCCTCGTCCATGGCATCGCCGAGATCACGCGCGATTCGCTGCCGGTCCTTTGCTCCCTCGTGGATGTCGAGCACTACCTCGCCCAGATCCGCGAGCTTCAGCCTGGATAGTACGGCGTCGATTGCGGCGCGCTTTTCCGCGACGAACAGGACCTTGCGTCCTCGGGCGACCAAGGCAGCGATGAGGTTCGCGATCGTCTGACTCTTGCCGGTGCCAGGCGGCCCGTGGATCACCAGGCTGCGCCCGGCGAGCACGGTGTTGATCGCGGTGCGCTGCGATGAGTCGGCGTCGAGCACCGAGTAGTCCTGCTCCGGCGAGTCCGGACACCGCCTCGGAGCTCTCGTCCGCGCCGAGGAGTTCTTGTGCCTGCGGATCACCGGCGATAGCTGCCACGACATCGCTGTCTGCCAGCAGTTCGGTAGCGGCCTGGAGATCCTGGACCATTGGCAGTTTGGCGTAGGTGAACGTGCCCACGACTAGCCGGTCGGTGATCTGGAAGCCGGGGATCTCGGCATCATCGGCCGCTCTGCGAGCAAGTCGCCGATCTTGTCCGGCCCGCACTGGCTAGCTCTCCGGTGCCGCGCCGAATACCGTCGCGAGTTTGTGCAGCAGCACTGGGTTGACTTCGTACTCCTCATCGAGGACGAGATCGAAATCGTCATGCCTCGCTCGCGTCGGAGTGATCGTCAGGCCGCGCAATAGCACCGGTGCGGCGGGCTCAAGGAACAGCTCGTCCCAGCGCGCCATGCCGGTAGCTAGGAACCCGACCCGGATGCCGCGCTCCTCTTCCAGTTCCCTCGCCTTGCGGTAGATGACCTGCGTCCGGCGGATCGCGTCGGCCCGCAGGTCCACGTCGCTGAACAGCCGCGTGATGCGGCCGGATCCGGTACGCAGGAACCTGTCGACGGCGCCTGGATCTGCCGCTCCAAGGTCGAGAGTGGCCGCCCGCCGGTCTTTGTAGTACAGCAGCGTGTTCCGGCCGCCGAGGTCGGTGAGTGCATCCGCCCAGCCCGCCTGGGCGACGGCGATCAGCTCGGCCCGCCGCGCCGCCGCGCCAGTGCTGTCGCCGCCATGGCCGTCATTGTTACTGCCGTCGCTGCCGTTGCGGTCTATGGGCCGACCGCTCGCGTCCACAGCTTCCGCGGGCCTAGTTCCCGCGGGCCCAGTTCCCGCGGGCCCGGCGCCCGCAAGCCCGGTGCTTGCGATCACAGTGCCCGAGAGCACAGTGCCCGAGAGCACGGTCTCGGCAGGCCCGTCGCCGTCTGCTGGCCGCGAAGCAGCCACGTACTCGGTCATAGACTCCTCCGCTGCGCGACGCCACTCGAGGGAGCCATCAACTTCCCCGGCTTCGGGCAACTATGCGAGCGGCGTTCGCCGACCGCGATACCAGCGGCTGGCCGCTGGCCGGCCACAGGCCCCGACGCAAGGCGGACGGCGGTGCGCGGCTAGCCCATGTGCGGGTACCGGTAATCAGTCGGCGGTATCAACGCCTCCTTGATCGTGCGCGCGTTGACCCACCGGATCAGGTTGAAGATCGACCCGGCCTTGTCGTTGGTACCGCTTGCCCTGGCGCCGCCGAATGGCTGCTGCCCGACGACTGCACCGGTCGGCTTGTCGTTGACATAGAAGTTGCCTGCCGAGAACCGCAGCGCTTCGGTGGCGTGCGCGATCGCAGCCCGGTCCTGGGCGATGATCGAGCCGGTGAGGGCATACGGCGCGATGTCGGCCGCTTGCGTCACCACCGCGTCGTAATCCCGGTCCTCGAAGACGTGCACGCCGAGGATCGGGCCGAAGTACTCCCTGGTGAAGATCTCGTCGGTCGGGTCGGTCGACGACAAGATCGTCGGCTGCACAAAGTAGCCCTCGGAGTCGTCGGTGTTGCCGCCAGTCAGCACTGATACCGATGCGCGATCGTTCGCCCTGCCCAGCGCGTCGCGAAGGCGGCCGAACGATCGCTGGTCGATGACCGCGCCCATGAACAGCGACAGGTCAGCGGACACGTCGCCGATGGTCAGCGCCTCGGTAGTAGCGACCAGCGGGTCGGCGATCCGGTCCCAGACGCTGCGGGCGATGTAGGCCCGCGAGGCGGCCGAGCACTTCTGGCCCTGATACTCAAAGGCGCCCCGGACGAGCGCCGTTACCAGCACGTCCGGATCGGCCGACGGGTGTGCGATGACGAAGTCCTTGCCGCCGGTCTCGCCGACCAGCCGCGGGTAACCGCGGTAGGACGCGATGTTCTCGCCGACAGTCCGCCACAGGTGCTGGAACGTGCCGGTCGACCCGGTGAAGTGGATCCCGGCCAGGTCCGCGTGCGGCAGCGCGACCTCGGACACCGCAGTGCCGTCGCCGGTCACCATGTTGATCACGCCGGGCGGCAGCCCTGCCGCCTCCAGCAGCCGCATCAGGTAGTGCGCGGATAGCTGCTGGGTCGGCGACGGCTTCCAGACGACCACGTTTCCCATCAGGGCGGGTGCCGTCGGTAGGTTAGCGGCGATCGAGGTGAAGTTGAACGGCGTGATCGCCAGCACAAACCCTTCGAGCGGCCGGTACTCAAGGCGGTTCCAGGCACCAGGCGCGCTGGCAGGCTGCTCGGCCAGCAGCCGCCGGGCGTAATGCACGTTGTACCGCCAGAAGTCGATCAGCTCACATGCCGCGTCGATCTCAGCCTGGAACGCCGACTTCGACTGGCCGAGCACGGTCGCCGCATTGATGGTCTGTCGCCATGGCCCGGACAGCAGGTCAGCAGCCTTCAGGAAGATCGCGGCCCGGTCGTCAAACGACAGCGCCCGCCATCCCGGCGCAGCCTGGTGCGCTGCCTCGATGGCCGCGGCTACGTCGGCGCCAGTGGCATTGCGGAATTGGCCGAGCACGTGCCGGTGGCTGTGTGGCTGCACGACATCGATGGACTCGCCGCCGCCATGCCGCTGGTGGCCGCCGACCGTCATCGTAAGCTCGGCGCGTTCCCCTGATAGTTCTTTGATCTTTTGCTCGAGCGCGGCACGCTCCGGACTGCCAGGGGCATATCCCTTGATCGGCTCATTCCCCGGAAACGGGACATTAGTTACAGCATCCATCCCGGCGCTCCTTGCTATTCCGACATCGGTGGCGGCATCACCCATGGTGCCATGACCGCGCGAGTCGAACAGCCAGCCGCCGGAGGCACCTGAAGCCCTCAGGTCAGCAACGCCAGCTGGCAGGCTGTGACTACGAACGAGAACATCCTGGTCACTCGGTGTGATCAGCCAGATCACTTCCAGTTCTTGCGTCGCATACCACTGGAGTTCGTTACCCTCAGCGCCGTCGACCACGAACCTCGCGTCGTCGTCACCAGCGTCGGCCGCGTCCAGCGCAGCCACCGCTGCTGCCGATCTCGTCCATGGCCGCCGGCATCATCGACGTGGCCGGACACGATGTCACGAAGCCGGATCGGGCCGTCAACCTTGACCAGCGCCGGTTCCTCGAAGCTCGACCAGGTGGCCACATGCTCGCCGAGCGACTTCCGCCGCTAGCACCACCCGGCGGCGCGGCGAAGCCGGGTCTGCGGCCAGCAGTCGCAGCGACTCGCGGGCCGCATGCATCATCGCGACGTATTCAAGTTCTTCGATGTCGCCGCTCGAATACCACTCTCGCAGGGCGGGCGTGACCGCGTAGCCGCGGACCAGCGAAGTCTCGACCTCGCCGGCGCGCAGCAGCCGATCACTGCCGGTAAGGTAGACGGCAGATATACGCGCAAACCAGGCCCCGCAACGCGACAGAGAAGCGCAATCGAGATTCATGCGCAACCGAACAAACCTTGAGTTTGCCAGTCCCGTCCCGGCCAGGTCAGCTAATTGGCCTGCTTGCTCGGTCGGGACGAGTTGCGGATCTCACGGCTCTCACCTAGCGCTGCAACGACGGCCGCGACCGCGCCCTCCAGCGACTCGTGCTCCCAGACCCGCACCACGCTCCAGCCCGCTGCCGCCAGCGCTGCATCGGCGGCGCGGTCCCGCTCGACGTTGCGGGCCAGCTTCGGCTCCCAGTACCAGGTGTTGTTGGCCGGCTGGCTGCCATGCTCCGGGCAGCAGTGCCAGAAGCACCCGTCGACGAACACCGCGACCCGCCGCGCCGTGAACGCGATGTCCGGCCGCACCCTGGCCCCGGTCAGCTCCAGCCGGTAGTCCTTGCGGTAGCGGTAGCCCTGCGCGTGCAGCGCGCGCCGCAGCGCCAGTTCGGGTTTGGTGTCCTTCCGCCGGTTAGCCCGCATATTGGCCGAACGCCCAGGATTAAGCGGATGCGGATAATCAGCCACAGCCGAAACCCTAGCGGCGTCGACAACCAAAATTCTGGCGGGAACGCGGCACCTGCCACCCATGCAGTCACCCCCTCGCGGCCTGCGCGGACCAGTGCCAACCGGGCCCCGACCCGCGGGCCGGTGCGTCAGTCCAGCTGGACCTGCAGGAGTCTCGGCGACCCGCTCGGCGGTGCCGTCCGCAGCGTCGTGCAGGACGCCGGTGAACCCCAGTTGCTCGGCCGCGTTGATGTTGGCCTGAATGTCATCGATGAAGATGCACTCTTGCGGGTCAAGCCCGAGCAGCCCGGCCGCATGCAGGAAGATCCGCGGCTCTGGCTTCCGCATGCCGGACCTCAGCGGAGATCACCACGGCGTCGAACATCTCGCCGAACAATTCGGTCGGGTAGCCGCCGCCCCAGGAGTTCGACAGCAGGCCGGTCGGTACCCCATCCGCGTGCAGCCTGCGGAACAGCCGGATCATCGCCTCATCGAGTGTCGACCCGGCGAACATGCGCGCCAGCAACCTCGGCCCGGCCACCGGCCGCCGTCCTCCATGACCAGCTCTCTGGCGAGTGCCAGCTCGAACTCGTCGTTGGTGCATTCGCCGCGCTCCAGCGCGTGGATCGGGTTGGTGCCGGTCTGACCGTCAGCGTAGGCCTCGTGGACCCATTGCCGCATGACTGCGACGTAGCTCTCGCGGCTGATGCCATCGGCTGCTAGCCAGGCATTGACGCTGTGTGCAATGGGGTTGGTCATGACGCCACCCCAGTCCGTGATCACCCCGCGCAGATCGGCCACAGGCTTGATCGTAAGCCAGCCTGTCTGCTGCCTCCGGCGCGGCTGCTGGCAGAATCTGGGCATGGACGCCGTAGCGGTAGTTACCGGAGCAAGCAGCGGGATCGGCGCGGCGAGCGCCGTCAAACTCGCCGAGGCGGGTTACCAGGTGGTGCTGACCGCCCGGCGCGCGGACCGCCTCGCCGAAGTGGCCAAGCAGATCGCCGCAGCTGGCGGCGACCGCGCAAATGCACCAACTGGACGTGACTGACCGCGCTGCGGTCTTTGCACTGGCTGACTCGCTGGACCGGTGCGACGTCCTGGTTGCCAACGCGGGCGGAGCGGTCGGTGCTGACTATGTCGCCGGAAGCTCGGCCGATGACTGGCAGCGATGTTCGACGTGAACGTGCTCGGCACGCTGCACGTCACCCAGGCCCTGCTGCCCAAGCTGATCGCCAGCGGCGCCGGCACGATCGTGCTGATGGGTTCCACTGCAGGACTGATCAGTTACGAAGGCGGGGGCGGATACGTGGTCGCCAAGCACGGCACGCATGCCATCGCCGAGACGCTGCGCCTGGAGCTGTATGACAAGCCGGTGCGGATCATCGAGATCGCGCCGGGCATGGTGAAGACTGCCGAGTTCGCGGTCAACCGGTTCCGCGGCGACGCGGACAAGGCGGCCGCCGTGTACGCCGGGGTGGCAGAGCCGCTGACCGATGCGGACGTGGCCGATGCAGTCATCTGGTCCGTCACGAGACCAGCCGCACTTCAACGTGGACCTGATGGTGATCCGGCCGCGAGCGCAAGCCGCGCAGTACAAGGTCTACCGGGAGCTGCCGCCGAAGTAGCGTGCCGGGACCCTCGCAGCAACCCGAGCACCGGTAACCTGCGACAGCCCCAATGGCCGGTGCAGGTTTCACTAGGATGCCCACGTGGCGACGGGGCTGACGCGAGCAGAAGCCGCTCGGCGTGCGGACCTGCTGCAGGTTGACTCCTACCAGATCTTCCTCGACCTCACCACGGGCGTGGATACCGCTCGGTCGCGCACCGAGATCCGGTTCAATTGCCGTGAGCCGGGCGCGACGACGTTCGCCGGAATTGACGCTGTTGCGGTGCACGACGTGGTGCTCAACGGAGTCCCCGCCGATCCGAACGCGGTAGCCGACGGGCGCTTGCCACTGCCGGACCTCGCGGCGAGTAACACGCTGACGGTCGATGCAACGGTGGCGCTGGCGCGCACCGGCAGCGGCCTCACGCAGTACACCGACCCGGTCGACGGGGCACGCTACGTCCTAGCCAACTGCTATCCGACCGCGGCTGCGCAGGTCTTCTGCTGCTTCGACCAGCCGGACATGCGCGCCGCTGTCGATCTGATCGTGACGCTGCCGGCCGGGTGGACGTGTATTGCGAACGGCAAAGTACTTCATCGCCCGGCCGACGGCGCGGCTGGGGTCTGGCGCTTCTCGACAGTGCTGGCCACGAAGCCGTCCGAATTCACGCTGTGCGCCGGTCCGTATCTGACCGCCTACACACCGAACGCCCCGGATGTCCGCACTGGAGCCGGCGGTGCAGGTCGACCCAGCCCGATTCCGCTGACCGTGAGCTGCCGCGCGGCGTTGATCAACTCGCCAGGTTTCGCGAGGATCCCGGCCGTCGTCGGCGCAGCGCTGCGTTACTACGAGCAGCTGCTCGGCATGCGCTGTCCGTACGACCGGCTCGACATCGTCTTCGCCCCCGAACTCGGGCCGCTAGCGATGCAGCTACCTGCCGTGATGTACGTCAGCGAAACCCTGCTCCAGCGCGCCGCCGACGCCGGTGATGATCACGTGGCTGTCGTGCTCGCGCACGAGGTGGCCCATCTGTGGTTCGGCTGCCTGGTAGAAAGTGGCTGGTGGGATGATCTCTGGCTGGCCGAAGCCATCGCCAGCTACCTGAGCTACGCAGCTGCGACCGCAGTTCTTAATCAGCCGAGCGCCTGGGCCGACTTCGGCATGCAAGGAAAGGCGAACGCCTGCGAGGCGGACGACCTGCCAGGTGCCCCGCCGGTCTCGTCGCCGGTCGACAGTGCGGCCCACGCACTAACCCGGCCACCGGCGATCACCTATTCGAAGGGGGCCGCGGCAATCCGGCAGCTCGCCGCCCTCATCGGCGATGACGCTATGCGGGCCGGACTTCGTGCCTACCTCAACAGGTATGCCTGGTCGCCGGCGTCGCTGATGGACTTGATCGGCTGCCTGTCCGAAGCTACCGGCTACGACCTGGCTCAGTGGGCTGAGCAATGGTTGTTGCAACCCGGCGTGAATCCACTGCGGCCGGAGATCGTAACCGGGCCAGACGGGGTGCTGACCTCGCTGGCCGTCGTGCAAGAGCCGCCAGCGGCTAACCCGTCCGGGCCGCTGCGTACCCATCGGCTGACGATCGGGATTTACCAGCCGCACGGTTACGGCCTGCGTCGCGCTCGCCGCATCGAGGTCACTGCGACCGGCGACTGGACGCACGTGCCCGAGCTGACTGGCATCCCGATGCCGGCCGCGATCGTTCTCAACGACGCGGACCTGACGTTCGCGACCGTCCGCCTCGATCCTGTGTCCTGGTGGGCATTGATCGCGGCCGCGATGGACTTGTCCGACCCAGTGGCAGAGTCGGTTTGCTGGACCGCCGCCTGGCACATGGTCCAGGTTGCGGAGCTGGATGCTGCCGAGTTCGCCGCGATCGTCGCGCGGAGAATGATCACCGGACGCCCGGTAACCAGTTTCGAGCAGCTACTCGATCGCGCGATCGGCGGGACCGACTTCTACGCCGGGCCAGCCGCGCGAGCTGCAGGCCGCAGGCAGCTCGCGGCAGCGGCGCTATCCGCCACGGAACGAGGCCAGCCTGCCAGCAGCGAGCAGATGGTCCTGGCGCGTGCATACGCGAGCTGTGCCGACAGCGAGGCTCAGCTGGACCTGCTGCGCTTCTGGCTGGACGGACGTTCGCTTCCGACCGGGCTGGTCCTCGATCTCGAGATGCGCGGCCGGATCCTCGCGACGCTCGCTGCCCGCGATCGGGCGAGCGACGACGATTTCGCTGCCTACCTGGCCGATGACCCGGTCGCTGGCGTCACCCGGCAAGCGACATGGCGCTGCCATGCGGCCAGACCCGCAGGCCAAGGAGATGGCATGGGCCAGCGCGCTCGCCACTGGCCAGTCGCCCAGGCTCGCCCTCGCATGCGCCCAGGGCATCTGGCTAGCCGGGCAGGAGCACCTGATGGCCGGATTCCGCGAGCGGTATTTCGCCGAGGCGCTGCCCGCCGTCCGCCAGCAAGACCCTCGCAGCGCGCAACGGCTGGCCAGGGCGCTCTACCCGGTGACGCTGGCGGATGCCGACACCCTCGCTGCGACTGAAATCGAGCTAGCCGGGACAGATCCGGCCGACCCAATCTACTCGATCTTGCTTGAGCAGTACACGATCCTGCAGCGAATGATCGCTGCTCGCACGGTTTTCGGCCACTTAGCGCCCGGCTGACCGGCAGGCATTCACGCGATTTTCACCCAATCCGTGAGTTCCGCTGCCCCCTTATCGCCTGATTTGGGGCTTCTGCGAGTCACGTAGAAGGTTCGCGGCGAGCGACGAAGCCGCTGCCGAGTCCGCTAGTCAGTCTGGGTGATCTTGGAAAGCCCGCGAGGCTGGTCCGGGTTGATGCCGAGCCGTCGCGCCAGCGCCTCAGTCAGCAGCTGGCCAGGAACGATCAGCCCGATCGGCGCTAGCCACTCCGGTAGCGCGGGCCCGGCCAGCGCTGCCGTGCACGCCGACGCCAGCACCTCGCCGCCGCCGATGCCGAACACCGCCGCTCCCGCCCCGGTGACCCGGCTTGCCAGGTCGACCGTGCCGGCAAGGGTCGGGCCAGAGTCGGCCGCAACCACTATCGCCGGCGTCTCGGCATCAACCACCGCGATCGGGCCATGCAGCAGATCCGCATACGACAGGCCCATGGCGTGCAGGTAGCACGCTTCCTTCAGCTTGATCGCCAGCTCGAGAGCGGCGGCATAGGCCATGCCGCGCCCGGAAACCACGACGCCCGGCACTTTCGCTAGCTTGGCCAGGATCGGCTCCAGGTCGACCGGACGGGCCAGCAACTCCGAGACAGCATCCGGTACTGCCCGCAGCTCCCCCGCGTCCAGCGGCGCGCCCAGACCAAGGCCCAGCACGGCCAGCGCAGCCAGCTGGGTGGTGAAAGTCTTGGTCGCGGGCACCGCCCGCTCGATCCCGGCCTGCGTCACGAACGCCACCTCGGCGGCCTCCGCCAGCGGCGAGTCAGCGCCGCCATTGGTGATCGCCATGGTCCGGGCGCCGCAGTTCTTCGCCCAGGCCAGCGTCTCGACGATCTCTTCGGTCCGGCCAGACTGGGACAGCGCGACAGCGAGCACTCCGGACAGGTCAATCCGCGCCTTATACGTCGTCGCGATCGACGGCGCGGCCAGCGAGGTCAGCCGCCCAGCGTGCGCCTGAATCAGGTAGCTCCCGTACACAGCCGCGTTATCCGAGGTCCCGCGCGCGATGAACAGCACGTCCTTCGTCTGCGCGGCTAGCGCAGCCACCTCGTCCCGGCGCGGCAGCAGCGCGTCAATCGTCGCCCTGAGCGCTTCGGGCTGCTGCTCGATTTCCTGGCGCATCAGCGACGAGTCGGCCGCGCTGGGAGCTTGCATCGAGATCGGTGTCCTTTCTTGGTCACGCACGCACAGCGGCCAGGGTGCCGGCGGCGCCATCTGTATACACCAGCCGGCCGGCTATCCACGTCGCGCGGGTCCGCAGCTCCGGGCCCAGCCAGACCAGGTCCGCCGCCGCGCCGGGCCGGAGCCTGCCGATGATCTGGCCGGCCAATCAGGTCCGCCGGGATCCGGCTGGCCGCCGCGACCGCGGCGGGGAGCGTTAGGCCGGACCGCACCGCGTTGGCCACCGCTCGGTCCATCCGCAGCGCCGACCCGGCTATGGTGCCGTCACGGCGGACCGGAGGAGCGCCGTCGTCGGCCGGGAAGCTGATCAGCTCACCGCCGAGCAAGTACTCGCCGGGCGGCATGCCGGCCGCTGCGACGGCATCGGTGACCAGCAGGATCCGGCCCGGCGCGGCCCTGAAGGCCAGACCGCAGACCGCCTGCGCCACGTGGTGCAGATCCACGATGAGTCCGCTAGTCAGCCGCTCATCGGTGAGGGCCTGGCCGACGACGCCTGGTTCCCGGTGCCCAAGCGGACGCTGGGCGTTGAACAGGTGAGTCACCATTCGCGCGCCGCGCCCGGCCGCAGCCCCGACCTGCGCCGCAGTGGCGTCGGTGTGTCCGACGCTGACCAGCAACACCGGCCGCCGAGAGTTGCTCGATCGCCGCGAGCGCGCCTGGCATTTCAGGCGCAATAGTGACGAGCCGCAGTAGCCCGCGTCCGGCCTCGCTGAGCGCAGCGACCGCACTAGGTGTGGGCTCGGTGATCCACTTCTCGTTGTGCGCGCCGCGCCGCGCCGGCGAGATGAACGGGCCTTCGGTGTGCACGCCAAGAACCCGAGCCCCGCTCACTGGCAGGTCTGGCACGAACGCAGCAGCAGTCTGCAGCGCGTCGGCAAGGCTGCTGACCGGTGCAGTGATCATCGTCGGCAGGCAGGCGGTCGTCCCCGTCTCCGGCAGCCGGGTCGGTCACTCGCGCCCAGCCCTCGGCGTCGGCAATCTGGAACTCGACGCCGTAATAGCCGTTGACCTGCAAATCAACAAAGCCTGGCAGCAGATACCCGTCCGCAAGCGTGATATCAGCCGGCTGCGGCCCGGCACCAACGCGGCTGATCAGCCCGTCAGTTATTTCAACAAACCCCACGGTGGAAACGTGGTCGGCCGCATCCTCACCCGTCAGGACGTGCGCGGCGCCAATAAGCATCTGAGCGGCGGTGTCACGGGCTGGCGGGGCTGAGCGCGCCGCGGCCGCCGGCTGAGCGCCGGCCCCTGACGTCGCGAACCGCGCGCCGCGGTGGTCTCGCCAAGCAGCTGCGGTGCGAGCGCACGGCGCAGGAATTCGCGCATCTCTGCCGCGACTTGTTCCGGCTGCTCCATCATCGCCACATGCCCTGTCATCGGCAGCACCACGGCGCGGCAGTTCCGGAACGTCCGAGCGGCTCGTCCGGCCATCGCCGGGTTCACCAGGCGGTCATGGCTGCCGTGGATTAGCAGCGTCGGCGCCGTCACGTTGGCCGCGTCTTGCCAGAGCGACGCCGGTCCGGGCCGCGCGTATTCGGCCACGAGCGCTCTGGTCGAGCCAAGCAACGCGTCGACCGAGTAACTGAGCCGGTCGCGGCGGGTGATCTCAGCGATCGCCTCCGCACGGCGTTCGGGGAGTAGCCGGCTTGGATCGGCGTACAGTTCCCCGATCGAGGTATCGGTGCGCTCTCCGGCGTCATAGTCAGCATCTTGCTGAGCAGCCAGCGGCCAAGGCCGGGCACAGCGACGACCGCCAGCCGGGCTGGCAGCACCCGCGGCCGCAGGTCGGGCAGCGCGGGCGAGATCAGTGTCAGGCTGCGAACCAAGTCCGGCCGGCGCGCAGCAACTCGGGTGCTGATGGCGCCGCCCAGCGAGTTGCCGATCAAATGCACCGGACCGCCAGCACGCTGCTCGATCAGCGAGATGACCGCCCCTGCTCGGGCCGCGAGCGTGTAGTCACCATCGACCGGCGGCGGCGAGAATCCGAACCCCGGCAAGTCGAGCGCGTCACAAGCCATTCCGGCCCCGGCATAGCCATGCTGACTGAGAAGGCCCATCAGGTCGGTCCAGTTCAGCGCGGAACCGCCGAGACCGTGCACGAGCACGGCCGGCTCGGCGCCCGGCGGCGCTGCCGTGCTACGCACAAACACGTCGCCGACGCTCAGCGGGAGTAGCTTGCCTGGCCATGGCCGGATTGGTGCGGCGCCACCCGGCGTGCCTGGCACTGGCGTCGTGCCGTTGGGAAGCGTCTCGCCAGCCCCGATCGGGTTAGTCATAACGGAATATCGTACCCGGCGGTAGCCGAATTCGGCCCTGCCCGATGGCTGGCCCTTTAGTGGGCACAATGCCAGGACCAGCCGTAACGCCGCTGTCCCGCCTATCGGCTATATCGGCCGTACCGGGATATGTCGCCCGATTGCTTACACGGCCAGGCTGCCCTCCGGGTGCATGGCCGCGGGGTCAAGGTCAGCTGGCGCGCCGCGGCCGCCGCTGGGCGGTCTTCTCCTCCTCGGCCGGCGCTGTCTTGGCCCGACTGCCGGCTCTGGCCGCAGTCGGGGTTTTCGCGCCGGACTTGTCGCCAGCGCTAGACCCGGTGGTGCTCTCGCTCTTCTTCGCAGTACTGCCCTTGGCAGCGCTGGTCTTGGCCGTGCCGGGCTTAGTGGCGCTGGTGGCCGGGCCGGCCTTAGCCGTGCCGGCCTAGCTGTGCCGGTCTTGGCTGTGCCGGTCTTGGCTGTGCCGGTCTTGGCTGTGCCGGTCTTGGCCGTGCCGGTCTTGGCCGTGCCGGCCTTAGTAGCGCTGGCCTTAGCTGTGCTGGCCCTAGCCGGAGCGGTGCGCCGCGGAGCAGGAGCTTCGTCCTCCTCGCCCTCCTCGTCCGCCACGTCAGGCACTGCGCCCAGTTTGCCGCCCCTGGCCGCGGCGAGGCTGGCGCGCAACGCGTCTGCCAGGCTTGTTGTGTCGCCCGCCGACACCTCGCCGATCTCCGGCTGGACCACTTCCCGGCCTTCGGTCTTGGCCGCGACGAGTTCCTGAAGTGCCTCGCGGTAGCTGTCGTGGAACTCGTCGGGGTCGAAGTCCACGGTCATGGACTCGATCAGCGAGCTCGCCATGCGCAGCTCTTGCGGCCGGACTTCGATGTCGTCGCTGAGGAAGCCGAATTCGGGATCTCGGATTTCGTCGGGCCAGAGCAGAGTCTCCAGCACCAGAACGCCGTCCTTCGCCCGCACGACGGCCAGCGATTCACGCTGCCGCAGCGCGACCTGGGCGATGGCGATCTTGCCGGATTCCTCGAGCGCATCGCGGAGCAGGCAGTAAGCCCGCGCGCCGGCTGCCTCGGGTTCGATGTAGTAGCTCCGGTTCAGCAGGATCGGGTCGAGCTGCTCGATCGGGCAAAATTGCACGACTTCGATGTTCTTCGTCGCTCGGCAACGGCAGTTCAGCCATGTCTTCCTCAGTGAGGACGACCATTTCGCCGCCAGCCAGCTCGTAGCCCTTAGCGATTTCCTCGTAGGGCACTTCCTGCTCGTCGATCGTGCAGAACCGGCGGAACCTGATCCGGCCGCCGTCCTCCCGGTGCACTTGCCGGAACGCAATGTCCTTCGTCTCGGTCGCCGTATAGAGCTTCACCGGGATCATGACCAGGCCGAAGGAGACTGCCCCCTTCCACATGCTGCGCATGGCATCTCCCTACCCAGACTGGATCGACTACTAATTCTCACCCTGACCGGGCGCGAATGTCAGTCCCGTGCCGGGTACTGATACAACCAGCGTTGTCCGCATTAGACTATTCGGTAATATGTTCGACTGCATATCTCGACCGGAGGCGCGGCAATGAGCGACATGAGCCTCGAGGCACCTGACGCCGACGCGGCAGAGCAGCACACCGACGCACTGCCCGAAGACAACGGTGCTGACGAACGTGCTGAGCTGCCGGAACCGCCGCTGGAGGCGAACGAGGCGGACAGCGCGGAGCAGGCCCGGACGGTTACCGTCGACGACGACGAATACCGCTGATCCGGGCTACGGGGTTACCCGGTCGTAGGATTGCGTGCTAAAGAGCAGGCCCATGGCCGCAACTTCAGGCAGCAGTAATCCGGAGCCATCGTTGACCGTATCGCAACAGGCCAAGGCGGGCAGTACGCGGCTGCCGCGCCCTGCGCGCAGGCTGCAACTGCTCGGAGCAGCCCGCGACGTCTTCGTCGCACAGGGATATCACGCGGCCGCGATGGACGAGATCGCCGAGCGGGCAGGTGTCAGCAAGCCGGTCCTTTACCAGCACTTCCCCGGCAAGCTAGAGCTCTACCTGGCCCTATTGGACGAGAGCGCCGAAGAACTCGTCCGGATCATGAGCGACGCTCTGTCGTCCACGACGGACAACCGCCAGCGCGTGCCGGCCACGTTCAAGGCTTTCTACGACTTCGTGGCGGGCACTGGAGAGGCCTTCCGGCTGGTGTTCGAGTCCGACCTGAGCAATGAGCCAGCCGTACGAGAGAAGCTGGACCGGGCCATGAACGACTGCGCCGACATGGTCAGTCAGTTCATCCGTGCGGACGCCGGAGTGAGCGATGCCGAAGCGAACCTGCTTGGCATTGCGCTGGTGGGCATGGCCCAGGTGAGCGCACGGTACTGGCTGAGCACTGATCAGGAAATCCCCAAGGACGCCGCGGAGCAGTTGATCGCCCGGCTGGCCTGGCGGGGCATCAGCGATTGGCCCATGACAGGCTGAGGTCGCGGCGGCCCGCTGCCACCGGCAGCGCGACTGCCGCTGTGCGAGCGCATCAGGTCGCGCCAGCCGACCTGCGCCGCGCGGGCCAGCTTGGGAACGCGAAGGGAGAACTGTGGAAGTCAAGATCGGAATCCAGTCCGCGCCCCGTGAAATCATCATCGAGACCGAGTCGGAACCCGCCGATATCGAGGCCGCCCTGAAGGCTGCGGTCGCGGACAACGGCGTGCTGGTACTGGCCACGGTCAAGGGTGGCAGGGTGCTGGTGCCCGCTGACAAGATCGCCTATCTGGAGTTCGGCAGCGATGAGCCGCGCCGGGTCGGATTCAGCAACCTCTAGCTCTTGGCCGGTCCAGGCAGGCCAGGACCACCGTCTCAGGCGATACCCCTAACGACTCCCAAGTCGTTTCAACACGTTCCGAGACCGTTATGCGGCTTTTGCGGTCGCCAGCAAACTCGGGATTGGGAGTCGGCAGGCGCGGAGCGGGAGCACCGGCACGGCACCGAGCACTGGCAGCCTTCCGGAGCTAGTCGGCCAGGCCCAGCGCCGCCATGCGCGCGGCATGCGCATCGGTCAGCCGGGCGAACATCCGGCCGATGTCGCCGAGCTGGCTGGCGGCCTCGCCGGCCAGCATCTTGGCGAGCGGCTCGCGCTCCGCGGCCACGCGCTGCGCCTGCCCGAGTGCCTCGCCGACCAGGCGCCGGGCCCACAGGGCGAGCCTCCCGGCCACCCGCGGGTCGGCCTCAATGGCCTCCCGAACCCTGGCGATCACGAACTCCGCATGGCCGGTGTCAGCGAGCACCGCCAGCACGAGATCCCTGGTACGGGAGTCAAGCATCTGAGCGATGGTGCGATAGAAATCCGCCGCGATGCCGTCTCCGACATAGGCCTTGACCAGGCTTTCTAGCCAGTCCGACGGGGCCGTCCTGGCGTGGAAGTCGTCCACTGCCGGGACAAACGGCTGCATGGCGTCGGTGGGATCGACGGACATCTCCTCGATACGGCCGCGTAGCAGTTGAAAATGCCCGAATTCCGCCACCGCCATCCCGGCGAGCGCGGTCTTGTCGGCTAGCGAGATGGCCAGGGAGGCGTCTTCGGCGAGACGGAAGAACGCCGTCAGCGAGGCATAAGCAAGCAGCCCTAGCAGGTCGAGGACGCCGTCAGCAGCACTCACCGGCGGGCTTGGATCGCTCACCGCGGCAGCCTAACAAGACTCGACTGGGCTGCCCTCCGAGCGTCGCACAAGTGCACGAGCACAGTCTTGCTACACTGCAGCCATATCCGCATCAGGAATGCGGATTCCCCTGACCGCGTTGTACAAACTGTCAGGCGCAATGACCGCAGGCTGCTGATGCCCAGCCGGTAAGTGCGCCGCTCCCTCTCGGTGAATGCACGGCCGAAGCGCCATCTGGCGCGGCCGCCCGCAGGAGAGGCGATTTGCCCGCCCGCGGCGAGCAGACCTGGTCATCGTTCGCCAGGCCACCGAGGGCCACTACTGGAGGCGTTAGCGCTGAGCACCTATACGACGAGCATGGACGACAACCCCGGGACCGAGCAGTTGGAAGAGGAACTGGCCGGCAGCACGAAGACCTTTCGAGACTTCGGCATCGCCGAGCCAATCTGCGCTGCGCTGGAAGCTGAGGGGATCACTACCGCGTTCCCCATCCAGGCACTGACGTTGCCGGTCGCGCTCGATGGCCACGACGTCATCGGCCAGGCGCGGACGGGTACCGGCAAGACCCTGGCGTTCGGCATCCCCATCCTCGAGCGGCTCGGCGAGGCCGCGCGCGAGCCGGCCGCCCCGCGCGCGCTCGTGGTAGTGCCTACTCGCGAGCTGGCTATCCAGGTAGGCGACGACTTGCGAGTAGCGGGAGCGCAGATCGGCGCCAGCGTCGTGACGCTGTATGGCGGCCGCGCATACGAACCCCAGATCGACGCACTCGCCAAGGTCGACGTCGTCGTCGGTACTCCGGGCCGACTGCTCGACCTGGCCCGGCAAGGCCACCTGAAGCTCGGCAGGGTCCGCCAGCTGGTGCTCGATGAAGCCGACAAAATGCTGGACCTCGGCTTCCTGCCCGACGTCGAACGCATCCTCCAGCTCACTCCGGCGACCAGGCAGACGATGCTGTTCTCAGCGACGATGCCAGGCGAGATCGTGACGCTAGCCAGGCGGCACCTGAGCAGGCCGATGCATATCAGGGCAGAGCATGGCGACGAGCCGGCCCACGTGCCGAGCACCGAGCAGCATGTTTTCCGCGCGCACCAGATGGACAAGATCGAGGTGCTGGCGCGGATCCTGCAAGCCGAGGGGCGCGGCCTGACCATCGTGTTCAGCCGCACTAAGCGATCTGCCGACCAAGTCTCCACCACGCTGACAGCCAAGGGCTTCGCGGCGGCCGCGATCCACGGCGACCTTGGCCAGAGCCAGCGGGAGCGAGCCTTGCGAGCGTTCCGGTCAGGCAAGGTGGACGTGCTGGTCGCCACAGAGGTCGCCGCGCGTGGCCTGGATGTTGAAGACGTGACTCACGTCATCAACTACGAGTGTCCCGAGGACGAGAAGGCATACCTGCACCGGATCGGCAGGACGGGCCGAGCCGGGCGGGACGGTGTAGCCGTCACGTTCGTGGACTGGAACGACGTCCCCCGGTGGAAGACCATTAACGAGACACTGAACCTGGACTTCCCCGATCCGCTCGAGACGTACTCGACCTCGGATCATCTGTACGGCGCGCTGCGCATCCCGGCGAACGCGACCGGCGTGCTGCCACGCGGCCAGCGGGAGAGGCTCGGCCTCGAGGCCGAGTCGCTCGAAGACATCGGCGAAACGGGCAAGACCCGATCGCGGAGTACCGCCCGGGACGGTCAATCGCGCGCTGACGGCCGGATCGGCCGGATCGGCCGCGGCAGGCCGGATCGGCCGGACCTGACCGGCACAGCCAGCGCAGCCGCCGCCGCACTCGCGGTGGCCGGCTTGCCGACGGACCGGACCGCAGCTCTGCAGAGATAGCCCGGCCCCAGAAGCGACGGCCGGCGATGCTGCGCGGCCCGGCGCAGCGAGCGGCGGCCAGGCAGGCGCAGATATGGCAAGAACTGTCAGTGAGCCGACCGGCACGCTCGAACTCGTGGACGGTCAGGCGCGCAGCCGACCGCGTCGGCGGCGCTCTGCGGCCGGCCGATCGGCTCAGCGGGCCGGAGGCCAGCCAACTACCGCTCAGCAACCGACGGGTCAGCCAATCACGGGTCAGCCGGCCGCCGGGCTAGCCGAGTAACCGCAGGCCGGCCGCTAGGCGCCGGTTGAGAGGTAATCTTTTTCAGTGAACCCTGCGTTATTCGGCTGTTATATTTCGCCCAGTTCTCGGTAGGCTGCGACCCCGTGAGCACCATCAGGTCCCTGCAGTTGCCAGAGGGCGTGCGGTCCGGAACACTGACCACCGCTCGCGGCAGGTTCGCGATCCTTGAGGCACAGCCAGCGCGCGGGGTCCCGCACCGAAGGCCCGCTTTGCTCATCCATGGCTACACCGGCAGCAAGGAGAACTTCCTGCCGATCCTGGAGCCGTTGGCCGCGGCCGGACGGACGGTCATGGCAGTCGACTTGCGCGGCCAGTATCAGAGCCCGCATGCAGCCGGGCGGGCCGGATACACGGCCGACGCGATGGCAGCAGATGTGCTGGCCATAGCCGATGCTGTGCCAGGTGAGGCCGGCGGAGTGCATTTGGTCGGTCACTCCATGGGCGGCCTGATAGCGCGTGACGCCGTGCTGCAGCGAAAGACCGGATTCCTGTCGCTGACACTGCTCGGCTCCGGACCTGGCGCGATCGGCGGCCAGCGGGCTGAGATGCTGCAGGAGATCCTTGGTCTGCTCGACCCGTCAGACGGGCTGGCACCCGACGACTTGGAGCAGCTTCGCGCCATGGTGTGGATTGCCTGGCACGATCAGCATGAACCACAGGCGAGGGCCGAAGGCGCCGACGAGCACATCATCGCGTTCCTGCGGGAGCGCGCGCTTCGGACCGACCCGATCAGCCTCATCGTGCTGGCAAGGTACCTGCTCAACTGCCCGGACCGGACCAGTCAGCTAGCCGAGCTGGTCGAGCGCGAGCTGCCGACGATGGTCGTGTACGGCGAGAATGACGACGCATGGCCGCCATCCGTCCAGGACCTGATGGCCCGGCAGCTTGGCGCCGAGCGCACCTGTATCCCGGGAGCAGCGCACTCGCCCGCGATCGAAGCGCCTGTCACCACGGCCAGCTCGCTGACCCAGTTCTGGAACGCAGCCGAGCGCCAGCAGCCAACTGTGCACGTATGTGGCCGTAGCCAGCACCAGACTGCGGCCGGAACCGCGACCGGCCCGTCCTGATCTGCCGGCCCGTCCTGATCTACTGGCTCGGCCTCGACGCTGGCTCGGCCTCGACGCTGGCTCGGCCCCGACGCTGGCTCAGCCCCGACGCTGGCTCAGCCCCGACGCTGGCTCAGCCCCGACGCTGGCCGGGCATAGCTGCGGCGACCAGAGCAGCCGAGCTAAGTGCGGCGTCGCCGGGACTAACGGTGTCGTCCTCCGGCGCGCCGGGCGCGTAATCGTCTGCCCGTGCGCTGGCTCCGTTGTCTTCGGCGGTCGCCGCAAGGCCATCCCACGGCCGGCGTTGCGGCGACGCGGCAGTACCCTCCCGGCAATGTGCGCGGAAGTCGCACCAGCTACAGCCAGGGCCCGGCCGCGGCTGGAATACCTCGGCAGCCGCAGGATCCCCGGCTGTGGCAGCCTCGTATTGTCCATCTGCGGCTGCGCACTCGGCGGCGATGACCTCGGCCCGGCTAAGCTGCCTGGCCAGCGACTCCGGCGTGTGTTCCCAAGCCAGCACGCTGCCAGTGGGCACGTGATGGAGCTCGACCTTCGTGCAGGGGCGCCGAAGCACCCGGCTTGCCGCGAGTGCGTAGAGCGCCAGCGCCAGCGAGGTGCGGGCGTCATCGACGCTCAACCGGTGCCGACCGGTCTTGTAGTCCACGACGACTAGCTCGCCGGGCTGACCGCCGGGTTGTCTTCGGTCGTCCAGCCGGTCGATCCGCCCTGACACCGTGATCAGGTCGGTGCGAGTGGCCACCGTTCGCTCGACGCCGGCAGGCTCGGTCGCAGGATCGAGATCGCTGACATACGCCTCGACCAGCGGCCGCCATCGCCGCCGGTACGTCTGTGATTGCGAGGTGTCGGCGAAGCCGTCCGACAGCCAGCCACTATCAAGCAGGTCTCCAGCCGCCGTCACGGTTCGCTGCCGCATCGGCAGCCGCCACCACGCTGCTAGGGCGTTGTGGACGCTCGCACCCAGGCTGTTGTGTGCCCACGGCGCCCCCTTCGATGGGACCGGACGATCCAGATAGCTCATCCGGTACCGGCGCGGGCAGTCCAGCCAGGTGCTCAGCCTCGTGGGCGTGCAGGCATAAAGCCGTCGCGGCATGCCTTCGAAGCCAAGCTGTTCCATCTGCTCATCCTTGCCAGTCGCAGGACCGCTACTCGGTATCGTCCTGGACGCCACTGACAATCTGGTCCTGCCCGGCCGACACCCACGAGTTGAAGCGCTTCTCGGCATCAGTGACGGTCAGTTGGTCACCGTGACCGGGCAGCAGCCGCGTCTCCGGCGGCAGCGTCAGCACCTGAGCGCCGATCGCATCAAGCTGCCGGCCCCAGTTAGGAAAGCCATCCTCGTGCGCGACGGGGCCGTTCTCGCTGACAACATCCCCGGTGAACGCGGTCTCGAGCTCCTCGGAGTACAGCAGAATCGAACCCCGGCTGTGGCCGGGAGCGTGCAGCACCTCGAGCGTGACGCCGGCCACTTCGAACTGACCGCCATCCTCCATCTCGATCTCCGGATCTTCGTCGTGGACCTCGCGCCAGGCCTGGCGATCGGCTGGGTGCAGCGCGACCGGAGCTTCGTCACGTGCCGCGACCGCGAACGCCGCGGCCGCATGTCTGGCGTGGCCGTGCGTGCAGATGACCGCGATGATCTCCCGGTCGCCGACAGCCGCGAGCACGGCAGCCGCGTCGTCGCCAGGGTCGATAACGATGACCTCTTCGTCATCCCCGACGATCCAGGAGTTGGCCTTGCCATGCACGGTGTCAATCCGAGCCTTGTCACTGCTCATCGGTACCGCTGCCTTTCATCGGTTGCGGCCGCGCTCGCGGCCTGGACAGGGATGAGCACTGCAGAACGATAGTCCTTACCCGTGGCGCGGTCTCAAGTCCCCGTCACCGGCCGGGCACCAGTGGCCTGGCTGACGAGCGCCTCGTATCCTCCGTCAGGTGCTACCTCAGTGCCGATCCGGAACCCGGTCAGCGCACCGTGGTCGTCACTGCCGCCCGATGGCGCGAGATCGAGGGAGTGCGCGAGTTCGCCCAGGAGCCTCCGCTCCCGGTCGTCGTGTTGAGGATGGTTGATCTCGATGCCGGTCAGGCCTGCTGCGGCCAGGTCAGCGATGACCTGATCGGGGACCTGCCAGCCGCGCTCCGCGCCGCGGGGGTGTGCGAGCACGGTGACACCTCCGGCCGCGTGCACCAGCCTGATCGCTTTGACCGGATCTAGCGCATACCGGGCAACGTGAGCGGGGCCGCCAGGCCCGATCCACTTCGGCGTGAAGGCCTCGTCCATGCTGGACACGGCACCGATTTCAATCATCGCGCGGGCAATATGCGGCCTGCCCACCACGCCACCGCCGGCGATCTCGCTCACTTGCTCCCACGTCACTGGCACGCCGAGTCCGGCCAGCTTGTTGACCATGGCGCGAGCCCGGTGCGAGCCGGCTTTCCCGGATTTCCGCCAGTTCGCCGGCGAGCTCATCGTTCTCCGGGTCGAACAAGTACGCGAGCAAGTGGACGCTGTGACCTTCCATGCGGCAGGAGAGCTCAGCTCCCGGCAGCAATGTCAGCCCGGGCGGCAGCGCGCCAGCGGCCTCTCGCTGACCGCCGACAGTGTCATGATCGGTGAGCGCGACCACATCAAGGCCGGCTTCTGCGGCGCGCCGGATCACAACCGCTGGCGGCTCGGTACCGTCCGAAACGCTGCTGTGAGTGTGCAGATCGGCGCGCACTCTTGCGACACTAGCCGGGAAGCTGCGGCGAGAGAGCGCCGAACGGGATGTCCAGTTCCTGGCCAGGATCACGCAGGTCGCGGAGCTGCATCGAGTCCACCGTCAGCAGGCCCGCGGTCGGGGGCCAGAGGACGACCCACAGCCAGGTTCCGCTCACCTCGCCGGCGAACGCGGCCCTGTCGGGGGTCTCAACGTTCCAGAGCGGGAACTCGTGATTGGCGAACTCCACCACCGCGGCAGGCGGACCGGTCGCGAACTGCAGGCCCGGATCCCGACTGCCAAGGCCGGCGAACCTGGCGCCGAGGCCGACGCCCGGTTCCTCAGAGATCAGCATCATCTCGGCGGGGCCGCCGACCGGATTCGGGCCGGACAGCGCTACCGAGCAGCCGCGAGTTCCGGTCCGTTCGTCACCAGCTATCGCGAACCCGGTGACCAGCCACCCGAGCGGGAGCGGCCACGGCACCCAGACCGGGACGTGCGCATCACGCAGGACACCCTCCAGACCCTCCGGCGACGGGCTGAGCGCCGAGCGCAGCGGGTGCACCTCCCCATGCTGGTCGCAGTGGTACGCGCTGGACCAAATGGTCGGTTCGCGCACTACGCTGTCGCAGCGCGGGCAGGTGAGTGCGGGTCTCATGTCACACAGCGTTATCCCCCGGATCGCCTGCGTCAAATGCCGATGGCAAGGTAATCTCCCTGCCCGGACATAATGGACGAGTGGGAGAGCCAGCCGGTCAGGTGCCCGAACCCGGCTCACCCGCCCGGCTGCAATGCGTCGGAGCAGTCATCACGGATGAAGCCGGGCGGCTGCTGCTGATCTTGCGCGGGCACGAGCCGGGTATCGGGTTGTGGTCTATTCCGGGCGGCCGGATCGAGCCAGGTGAGACAGACGAGCAGGCCGTCGTCAGGGAGGTCCGGGAAGAAACCGGACTCGTCGTGACGTGCGGCCGGCTACTGGGTGCCGTCGAGTTGCCTGGCTCGGGCGGCGGCGTCATCGAGGTCAGGGACTACCTCGCCGTGCTGGCACCGGGTACCGGACCGGCGGCCGCCAGAGCCGGCGACGACGCCGCCGCGGTGCGCTGGGTGACCGACCCCGACGCCGACGCGATGGAAGCTCGCGGCGAACTCACAGCGGGGTTGCTGGCGGCGCTTCAATCCTGGATCTGACGGCTGCCCGGCCCCGGAGCCCAGTGCAGCTCAGCCCAGTGCAGCTGAGCCCGCGCCGATAGCCGACAGGACGGCGCCCCTGGCGGCGATCGCCGAGCCGCGCGCTCCAGCCATATCCAGGTCAGGCACAAGCGAGATTGCCGACACCCTCGCTTGCTCCTCGCGCAATAGCGTGTGGGCCTGCACGCGGTCCAAGAACCAGTCACGGAACTGTGGCTTGGCTTCCACCACGCCACCGCCGACCAGGTAGACGTCCGGGTCGGTGAAGTTCGCCGCGATCGTGAGCAGCCTGCCGATGGCTATCGCCTGCTGTTCGAAGATCTTCAGCGCGAGCGGATCGCCCTTCTCCCCGTACTCGCGGACGCGCTTCGCCGCGACGCTGATCGGCTCAGCGGCTAGGTCATGACCAGGGAACTGGGTCAGCCAGTAGGGCAGCAGGTTCTTCTCGATCCCGGTCAGCGACGCGATGCTCTCGGCATCGGCTGACAGACCGCAGTTACAGACCGGCACCGGCTGGCCGGGCGACAGCAGTCCGTCCATCGGCAGCCAGATATGCCCGAGCTCGCCCGCCATCCCGGCGGCTCCGCGGATGACCTGGCCCGCTTCGACCACACCACCGCCAAGGCCGGTGCCGACGATCACTGACACCGACGAGCGGTGTTCAGCCAGTACGGGCCCGAAATGTTCGTGATGCGCGTACAGCGCGGCCGCGTTCGCGTCGTTGTTGAACACGACCGGAATGCCGAGACGGAGCTCCAGAGCGCTTCTGACGTCGAAGCCGCGCCACGGCGCGGTGGCAAAGTTAGTCGCACCCTTAGAACAGATCACGCCCTCGGCCGTCACTGGACCGGGCGTGTCGAGCCCGACAGCGCGGACCGCGTCGCGCGTGATCCCAGTCCGCTCCAGCACATCGGCCAGCGCATGGGCCAGCGCCTCGACCGCGCTGTCCGGTCCCTCGCGGACGCAACTCGGCGACTCGGCCATCTCTGACACCAGAAAGCGGCCAGCCGAGTCAAGCACGGTCGCGTTAATCGTCGTACCGCCGCTGTCAAGCCCGGCCACCACCCACCGGTTCGAATCCAGCATCAACCTGCCTCCCGCGCGTCCGCCGCAACCTAGCTTGACAGCTTGGACGGCGCAGTTGCTACAGCTGATCTGCGCTGCCGCGAGCGGACAAGCTGGCCGCTCGCGTCGATGTGTCGCGGGATCACTCCGGCGGCTCGAACCGGCGCGTCCGGACCAGTCCTGCCGCCCGGCCCCGTACGGCAACGACCAGGGCGAGCTTCCGTGACGCCTCGTCGATCATCTGGCCGTCCAGCATGGCGGCCCCGCGCCGCTGCACCGTTGTGTAGTACTCGTACGCTTCGATCAGCAGCTCAGCCTGGTCATAGTCCGCCAGAGTCGGGGAGAACTCGGCATTGACCACATCGACCTGGTCGGGGTGCAGCACCCACTTGCCGTCAAAGCCGATCGCTGCCGCACTAGCTGCGCTGGCAGCCAGCCCGCCGGTGTCCCTGATAGCCGCGAACGGCCCGTCGATTGCCTGTAGCCCGTGCGCCCTGGCGGCCACCAGGATGCGCAGGTGCGCGTAGTGAAACGCGTCACCCCCGGCGTACCCGGCCGGCCGCGCGCCGACCGCCAGCGAGCGCATGCCCAGGCTGGCCATGAAGTCGGCCGGACCGAACACCAGCGCCTCAAGCCGCGGCGACGCCGCCGCTATCGCGTCGACAGCAGCCAGGCCAGCCGCGTCCTCGATCTGGGCCTCGATGGCGATCCGGCCCTCCGCCAGCCCGGTGGCCTGCTCGATCTGACTGAGTAGCAGGTCCAGCCAGCCCACATCCAGCGGGCCCGTTACCTTTGGCAAAACGATCACGTCGAGCCACTCGCCGGCCTGCTCGACGATGTCGATGACGTCGCGGTAGGCCCAGCCGGTCCGGACGTCGTTTACCCGCACCGCCCTGATCTTGCTGCCCCAGCCACCGTCGCGTAGCGCCTGCACGACCGCCGCGCGGCTCCGCTCCTTCTCGGCAGCGGCCACCGCGTCTTCAAGGTCGAGAAAGACTTCGTCGACCGCCAGTTCGCGGGCCTTGACTGCAAACCTGGGATTACTGGCGGGCACTGCCAGCGTCGTCCGCCTGGGCCGGTACGCGCGATCCGTCACGCCGCCTGAGCATAACTGCTGGCACCAGCCCCCAGCCGCCGGCTGACCGATGCTCGTCAGCTTGGCCAGGTCAGCCCGGCTGGCCAGGCCAGTGGCGCAGGCCCCGCACCTGGCCGGGCACGGGGCAGCGGGGCCTACGATAGGGCCATGTCCACAGACTCAGCGCCAACGGCTTCAGGTGTCGTCCTGCCGAGCCCGGAGCAGGTGGCTCAGGCGCTTTCAACCGTTAACGACCCCGAGATCCACCGCCCGATTACCGACCTGGGCATGGTGAAGAGCATCGAGGTCACGCCTGGGGGCGTTGTCATCGTCGGCGTCTGGCTGACCGTGTCGGGTTGTCCGCTCCGGGACACGATCACTAGGGACGTGACGGCGGCGGTCGGCAAGCTAGGCGGCGTCACGGCGGTCCGGGTCGAGCTGGATGTAATGAGCGAGGAGCAGCGGCGCGAGCTGCAGACGAAGCTTCGTGGCGGGAATCCGGAGAAGGAGATCCCGTTCGCCAAGCCCGGCTCGCTGACCAAGGTCTATGCGATCGCGAGCGGTAAGGGCGGCGTGGGCAAGTCGTCGGTAACCGTCAACCTGGCTGTCGCCCTAGCCGCGCTCGGCCACAAGGTGGGCTTGCTGGACGCCGACATTTACGGGCACTCGGTGCCGCGGATGCTCGGCGTTACGGACCGCCCGACCCAGGTTGAGCAAATGATCATGCCGCCTAGTGCCCACGGCGTCCGGGCTATCTCCAGCGGCATGCTGAAGAAGGGCAACGAGCCGCTCCCGCTACGGGGTCCGATCCTGCACCGGCTGCTGCAGCAGTTCCTGGCCGACGTATTCTGGGGCGATCTGGACATTCTGCTCCTTGACCTGCCGCCGGGCACCGGTGACGTTGCCATCTCCGCGGCGCACCTGGTACCGGGCAGCGAACTCGTCGTCGTTACCACTCCGCAGCTAGCCTCTGCCGAGGTCGCGGAGCGGGCTGGTTCGCTGGCTATCCAGTTGCACCAGCGGGTCGTCGGCGTGATCGAGAACATGTCCTACCTGCCATGCCCGCATTGCGGTGAGCGCGTCAACGTCTTCGGCGCGGGCGGCGGCGGCGCGGTGGCGGATACGCTCACCAGGCTTACTGGCACCCCGGTGCCGCTGCTCGGCGAGATCCCGATCGAGCCGAGACTGCGAGAGGCAGGCGACGCTGGCACGCCGCTTGTGCTGTCCGATCCGGATGCGCCCGCCTCGTTGCAGCTCAGGAAAATCGCCGAGAGCCTGGCCGGCCGGTCCAGGAGCCTGGCTGGTCGCCAGCTAGGCCTAACGCCAGTCTGAGACGGCCGAATCCGGGCCCGTCAGGTTGCTTCGTTGTCGTACGGCGGGCTCTCACCGGGCGACAGCCGCACAGCGGGCGCTGCGCGGCTTGCTAGGGCCGCGGCGTTATTACCGTTATGTCCGTTACCGCCACCGATGACGACGGGATCGGAGAGATCATCGAGCAGGTGCTTGCGCACGAAGTGCTTGGGATTGATGTCGGCAAGGTCGAACTGACTGAACTCGGGACCGAGGTTCTCTTGCAGTTCCGACTTAGCTCCCTCGGCCATCCTGCGTAGTTCGCGTAGCGCCCGGCCTGCCTGGGCAGCCATGGCTGGGCAGGCGCTCCGGGCCGAACACGAGTAGCGCGACGACTCCGAGCACCAAGAGCTTGGGCAAGTCCAAGTCAAACACCGGCAGGCTCCAAGGGCTAGGACCAGGCAGGTTACGGCCGCCCCTGACAGCGTAGCCCGAGATCTGGCCTCGTCAGAATCCTGACCAGGGCACGTTTCACTGCCAGACGGCGACGTCAGGAGCGGGCCGACCCGAGGGTGACGCGGGCGAGCATCGTATGTCCCTGCCGGTCGAAGGTCACCCTGACCGTCGAACCCGGCGGCACCGACCTGATTGCGTCCATCAGCGAGTTCGCGCTGGTAATCGGCTGGCTGCCGAGCTCGGTGATCACGTCGCCAGGGCGCAGGCCAGCCTTGGCAGCGGGACCGCCAGGGGTCACCGAGAGGTCACCGGAACGTGCGGGAACTATCTGCGCTCCGGTGCCGGCGTAGTTCTCGTTGAGGCTAGCGCCGAGGACCGAGTGCGTGGCCTGCCCGGTCCGGATGAGCTGAACGATAATCCGCCGTGCCTGGTTGACGGGGATGGCGAAACCAAGGCCGATGCTCCCGCCCTGCGCCCCGGTCAGCGGATCGGCGCCAAGCGTGTCGATGGCTGCGTCGACGCCGATGACCTGGCCGCGGGCATTCACTAGCGGGCCGCCGGAGTTGCCGGGGTTGATCGGGGCGTCAGTCTGGATGGCATCGAAGAAGGTCTGCGGCGCTGAGCCAGCAGAGCTGCCGGGTTGTACCGGGCGGTTCACCGCACTGACGATTCCGCTGGTCACGGTATCTGCCAGGCCGAGCGGCGACCCGATAGCGATGACCGGGTCGCCCACCGCGACGCTCTTCGAGTTGCCGAGCGTCAACGCCCGCAAGCCAGTTACGCCGGTCGCCTTGATGACAGCGATGTCGGAGTAGGGATCACGGCCGATGAGCCGAGCCGCAGCTGACTTGCCATCGCTGAAGTAGACCTGGAGCGAGGGGTTGCCGACCAGCCCGTCCAGGGTCACGACATGGTTGTTGGTGACGATATAGCCGCCCTGGATGACGAACCCGGAGCCCGTTCCTGCGCTGCCGTCGACCTTGATCATGACCACGCCCGGCATATCACGCGCGGCGATGCCGGCTACTCGAGCTCGCCGGCCGGTAAGCCGACGCAGGCGGTCCGAGGCTCACGCTGTAAGTCGGATCAGCCTGGCCGTCAACGTTGCGCGCAGTGACGAATCCGCCGATGACCCCGCCCGCAGCGGCGCTGGCTAGCGACAGGCACGCGACGAGCCCGGCCAGTCGCCAGCCGCGCAGCCCGTCGGCACGGTCCACGCGAGGGCGCTCAGGCCATGCGCCAAACTGCGCTGGATCCGCGAACCAGTCGAATCTTCCGAAGTCGCTGGACCGACCGCCGTCGTTCTGAGCCGCCGGCTTGCCGCGTGAGACCGCGACGTCACGCGCGGCTGATCGGACATTCGCTGCCTCCCCGTGACGGCCCAGAGGTCGAGTGACCAGCCGTCATCGGTGCATTCCTGCCCTCGGGCGCACGGCGCTAGGCATGCAAAGAAGTGCGGGTTGCCCTGCTGAAGACGATGACTAAGTAAGACTTCCGCGGTGGCGGGACGTCAGGGCAAGTTCGGCGACGCCATCGTGAACGGGACAGCAGGAGTCGCGTGGTGACGGCGGCTACCGGGAGCGTTCGCCTGGCTATGCGGCACCACGAGCACGTCTACCGACGGCGTTGCAGGTGGCGACGGTGCCTGCGCCTGCGGCTCGCCGCCCGCGATGAACGCAACCGTGCCAAGACCGGCCAGGAAGACAGCCAGTGACCCGGTCAGGAAGTACCGGCCAGCACGCTGCTCGGGCCGCCCGGCACTGCCAGGGAGGGCCCAGCCGCCCGGCGGTGGCGGCGGTGGCCAGGCACTCTCAGCCGCCGGCATCCCGTCGGTCAGGCAAGCCTCCCGGAGGCCCATCAGCCTGCCGGTCAGTGCGGCGCCAGCCGCCGCATCCGCGGCCAGTTCGTTCATCCTGCGCTTGAGCACCCGGAGCGCGGCGACTTCGTCGCGGCACGACATACATCTGCCCATGTGCAGGAGTACGCGCTCGCGCTCGCTGCCATCGAGTTCACCATCGATCAGCGCGGACAGCCGCTGGCCGAGGTGCGTCAAGGCTGGCTTCCCTGCGTCACTGGCAGGTCAATCTTCAGCCTCGGCTGCGGCACAGGCTTGGGGCGCCGGTGCTCGAGTGCCTGTCTGAGCTGCGCGCGGCCGCGGTGAATGCGACTGCGCACAGTACCGAGCTTCACGCCAAGACTGTCCGCGATCTCCTCGTAAGACAGTCCCTCGATGTCGCACAGGATCACGGCCGCCCGGTACTCAGGCGCGAGCGCCATCAGTGCCGCGTGGATGTCGCCGTCCAGATGCCTGTCGTCAAAGGCCTGGGCGGGAGTCGGCTCAGAGCCACCAAGACGCGCCTCAGTCTCGTCAGCCAGGCCCTCGAACCTGATTCGCTGCTTCCGGCGCGCCATATCGAGGAAGAGGTTGGTCGTGATCCGGTGCAGCCATCCCTCGAACGTGCCGGGAACGTAGCTGTCGAGCGAGCGGAACACGCGGACGAAGACTTCCTGTGTCAGGTCCTCGGCATCGTGGCTGTTGCCGGTGAGCCGGTAGGCAAGCCGGTAGACGCGCGCCGAATGGTCGCGCACCACCGTCTCCCAGCTTGGCGGCGTCCACTGCGCCGCCTCAGCGGCTTCCACGGCGGGACCTGCCTGCTCTGCTATGTCCCCCTGCACCGGCTCACATCCTTCAACGCCCGCTCCTACCGCAACCTCCGGCGGGTCGGCGTTGTTCCGTCGATCCGGCCGCTGGCCCAACATCCCCGCGCCTGACCTCGGCCCCGACGGTGACTTGCGCCGAAAGCAGATATTTCCCGCTTCCGGCGAGTAAACCCGCGACCGGCGCTAGATGCTCCGCCTGCCTTTCGCACCCGTTAACGCACAAGGTTACCCGGCTGGTTCCCGGACCGCCGGACTGGCCGCTAGGCTGCGGCCCTGAGGCTGGTCAGTCAGCCCTGGCCGTGAGCCCCTGGACAGCCAGCCAAAGGGAGCAGCAAAAGTCAGGGCCGCAAGCCGCCGGAAACGGCAGCGAGTGGCCCGATGCGGAGGTTCTCATTTCGATAAGCGCCGGCACGCTCGCCTATATCGACGACTTCTTGCCCGAGGATGACGCCCTGATCAGCGCCCGGCGGAATGCGGCCGAGGTGGGCGGCGCGACGCCGGTGAGTCCTCTGGTGGGCGGCACCCTCAGATTCGTGGCTGCCGCCGTCGGCGCCAGGTCCGTCGTTGAGATCGGCACCGGGTGCGGTACGTCAGGGATCTGGCTACTCCGTGGCATGCGGCCCGGCGCCGTTCTGACCACCGTCGACTCCGAGCCCGAGCATCAACGGCTGGCGCGTGCTGCTTACCTCGCGGCGGGCTTCCCGGCCAGCAGGTACCGGCTGATCGGCGGACTGGCACTCGAAGTGCTCCCGCGGCTTGCCGACGGTGCCTATGACATCGTGTTCTGCGATGCTGACCGGCTCGAGTTCAGCGCCTATCTGACAAGTGCGCTGCGCTTGCTCCGGCCCGGCGGCATCGTCCTGTTCAACTCAGTCCTGCCAGGCAGCACCGGATCGGAGCGAATGCCGACCGACGCCGAGGTTGCGGCGGCCGCCGAGGTCCGGGAGCAGGTTCGCGGCGACGAACGCTTGACGCCGCTGTTGCTGCCGATCGGCAATGGCCTCCTTGCCGCCGCCAAGCAGGCCGACAGCAGCTAGGGACGCGATATCGCAGCGGGCAGGCGAGCAGGGGGTACGCCAGCGCACCGGGATAGGCCTCGCGGCGCCTCAGATCGAGGAATCCAGAGACCCGGGCGGCAGGGATACCCGGGCTTGCGATGGCGACGGTTCAGCCGACGGCGGAGTTAAGAGCCTCACCTAGCGCGCGGGCCTCGTCCGGGGTCAATTCGACCACTAGGCGCCCGCCACCTTCCAGCGGCACGCGCATTACGATGCCACGGCCCTCCTTGGTGACTTCAAGCGGACCGTCGCCCGTCCGCGGCTTCATCGCCGCCATTCTGCTCCCCTTCCCTGCCCTGGGGCCATACCGAAACCGCAACCGCCGGACAGGCCCGACGGCCAGCGCCTTGCCGTACTCCAGCCAGCCACATACATCTCGATCAGTCCCTCTATTATCCAGGGTTCGGCCGTCCGGCGCTAATGATCAGCGTTCCCACCCACTCCAGTCCGATAACGGCTGATACCAGGGCACTCCGCAGAACCCCCTCCCGCGCCTGCCGCGGCGCACGCCTGGTTGCCCGCAGCCGGCGACTCGGGCATGCTCAGCCTCGACAGTTCCCATACCGCGAAGACGGCACCTGAGGGCTGACCGTGCGCCAGGAGCCAGGCACCAGAAGGGAAGGGCAGTGACCGATAGCGTGCTTCACGAGGTCGACGGCGCAGTCGCCACGATCACGATTAACCGGCCCGCGGCCCGGAACGCTCTGACGGCGGAAACCAAGGTCGCCCTGCTTGAAGCGCTACGGGATTGCAGCGCGAACGAGTCGGTACGCACCGTCGTCCTCACCGGCGCCGGCCAGGCATTCTGCTCCGGGCAGGACCTGAGAGAACACGCCGATCTGCTGGCCGCAGGCTCGGATCCGCTCGCCACAGTCCGGCGGCACTACAACCCGATGATCGAGACGATCACGGGAATGCGGAAGCCGGTGATCGCCGCATTGCCCGGTGTTGCTGCCGGAGCAGGGGCTGCACTCGCGTTCGCGTGCGACTTCCGCATCGCCGCCGAGCGGGCGAGTTTCCTGCTGGCATTCGCCAGGGTCGGCCTGGGCGCAGACTCGGGCGCATCGTGGACTCTACAGCGGCTGGTCGGCCCGGCGAGAGCCGCCGAGATGCTGATGCTCGCGGAGCCAATCGACGCCGCGACCGCGCTGAACCTCGGGTTGCTGACGTCCGTCGTCCCCGATGCGGAGCTGCCCGCGGCAGTAGCTGCCATGGCCGCCAGACTGGCCGACGGCCCCACTTTGGCTTATGCGGCGATCAAGGAGAGCCTGCAGTACTCGAGTAGTCACAGCCTGGCCGAGTCCCTGGAGAAGGAAGCCGACCTGCAAGAGCGGCTCGGGAGTACGGAAGACCACCAGGCCGCCACGCTGTCGTTCCTGAACAAGCAAGCCCCGGTATACCGCGGCCGCTAGCACTGCCGCGGCGCCTGCCTGGCGCGGCGTCAAGGCCCCGCCTGCCGCTGCGATCGCTTCGCTAGAAGACAGCTGGCGCGCGGAGCGCTGTCTCCTCGTGCGCGCAGATAATGTGCTCAACGACCTCGACAAGGTCCGTCAGGTCCATCCGCTCGTACCGCCCTGAGGGCGAGCGCCAGGAAACCTCGTCTCCGCGCCGCCACACCGTCAGGTGACGGCTTATCGACAACACCGAGATGCTGTCCAGGTCAGCCCGCACGATGCTGCTGAGGCCACGGTCGGCCAGCATGGCCTCAAGTTCGTCGGTCAGCCAGTCAGCGCCGTATCTCGGCCTGCCGAGGTGGTCCGGCAGGACAGCCGGCGGAATGCGGAGCGAGAACCACACCGCCTTGCCCGGCACCTTCCAGTTGCCTAGCCGTGACCGGCTCAGATGGCAGCCCCATTGCCCCGCGGACAGACCCGCCACTACCTGAAGCCCTCGGCCGCTCACTGAGTCGAGCGGGGCATCGGACATGCCAGGACGGCTGCCAGGCGCCCAGCCCCGCTCGGTGTCGAACACCTTGCACACTAGCTCTCGGGTCCGGCCGGTCCCGCGAAGGTACATCCAGATCTCCGGTATGCCCGCCGCCGATCGCTGCCGGGCTGCCGCCTCAGCCTCGTTGCGCTGGGCGTGCAGAGTGTTGGCGGCCAGCTCGCTGGCCATGGTGACGCCATCGTGCATGAGCCCGGGCGGGATCGACAGACTCGAAACAGCTTCACGGAAGAAACGCCGGGCCGCTGCCGCGCAGGTGGGGTCGACGGGCAGGGGGCGCGCGAAGCAGCCTCCGTTGCTGATGCCGGCGTCGGCAAGCCGCTCGCCCGGATCGGGCAGGAACGCCAGGGCTTCAGCCACCGGTGCGGCGAGCAGCCCCATCGGTGGCACGGGCACGCTCCCGCTAACCGCGCTGTGCGGACCGCTCGAGCGCAGGGGCACGCCAACTACTGATGAGTCGAGCGCACTCCTGCCACTGTCGGCAGGCGATGGCGGCCGCATGCTCCTCCGCCCTCCCGAGTTAGGCCTCGTCGCAGCCCAGATTATGGGTATTGTGCGAAGTTTCGCAATGGATTCGGTTAATGTCGCGGCAATTGGCTGAACACAGTGCCACGGATCAGCGAGGCGGGCGGCCTGCGGGCGGCCTTTGGCACGCCATTCTGGCCCTCGGCAGGCGAGCGTGTCCAGACTCCGGCAAGCGCTGACCCCGCAATCTCAGGCGGCTATCGTCCCAGGCACGAGCACCTCGACCCGGCGACGCGGTCCCGCAGGCCACCATCCGGGTGCAGCCGGTCGCCGACAGGCGACCACCAGACTCGCTCCAATAACAACCCGGCCCCGATTAGTCAAGAGTCACCAGCAAGAAAGCGGGCCCGGCGTGTCGTGGCTCCGCCGGACGATTGCCGGTAACGCGAGCAAATACTTATGCGCATAGCAGCCGGTACAGCGTTCGAATCCCAATACCACCATGGCAATTCGCAAGTCGTGTTCGCTAGCGACCAGATTCGCACCACGATGACGCCGGCACGCTACCGAAGATCATTAGGTTCGCTGAATCCGATCAGGGTGACCACTAATTCGGACAGGGCAGAATTCGCCAGGGCGCTGAGATGCCGCATCCCATCATCCAAACTCACAACATCGCAGGTCAGACGGGGCAGGGCGAGGTGCCCGCAAAGCCGGGCCCGACGAGCATCTGGTCTTCTCGAAGGCCAGCCGGTCTATTACGCAACCCGCCGCTATGAACATGCCATAAGAATGTCGGCAACCATTTCTGCAAAGTCAGCGGCGGCGCCCGGGCGGCGCGGCAACGGCGGCTCCTGCCGTCTTGCGGGCCCCCATGGCCTAAGCCTGACGCTCCGCCTCGGCCGCGGGACGGCTGACACAGTCCGCCAGGTGATCGTTGACGACGCCACAGGCCTGCATCGTGGCGTATACCGTGACCGGGCCGGTGAACTTGAAGCCCCGGCCGCGCAGGTCCTTGGCCAGGGCTTTGGACTCGCTCGTGACGGAGGGCACGTCGGAGAGGCTCACCGGTGCCTGAGCCCGATCACCGGCGTACTGCCAGACCAGGTCAGCGATACCGACCGGCAGGTCGAGCGTGGCGCGGGCGTTGGCGATGGCTGCCTCGATCTTCGCCCGGTTCCGGACGATGCCCGGATCGGCCAGCAGGCGCGCGACGTCGTCGGACCCGAAACTGGCGATGGCCTCGATGTCGAACCCCTTGAAGGCCAGCCTGAAATTCTCGCGCTTGCGCAGGATCGTCAGCCAGGACAAGCCCGATTGGAATGCTTCCAGGCACAACCGCTCGAAGATGCCGCGGTCATCCCGGACTGGCCGGCCCCACTCCTCGTCGTGATAGCTGAGGTAGTCGGGCGCGCTCAAGCTCCATGGACACCGCAGCAACCCGTCAGAACCGGGGACGGGCAGACCCGTGGTCATTCGGCCTCGCCAGGTCGGTTGCCGGGTGAGTACTTCGCGCGGAGCATGGCAGCAGCGGATGCCGGATCAGGCGCAGCTTGCGACGGCCAGCTGACGGTTCCTGGCACATCATGCTGCGGCAGCGGTCCCAGATCGCCAGTCGGGCTCGCGCCGTACGAAAGAGCCTGCCGCACGTGCACGTTTCCGTCATGATCGATTTCGGCACCGAGGCTGGCACGCCCGGCGCTGTCGTCCTCATCCGGCCGTGACTCCGGCCCGGCGAGCTCGGCCAGCCGCTTGCGCAGCCAGTCGATCTCGGCATCCCGCTCCGCGATAGTTCGCGCGATGAGCGACAGAGCGTGCTCAGTGGCTCGGGCGTGGTAGCCGAGTAGCGCGGGCGGCGGCCGGTAGTCGGCAATGTCAGACCAGGTACCGAACTCTGAACGGGCAGGCAACTCTGGCCGTTCGCGGCTGAGCTCCCCGCCCCGGCCCATCGCGACCACGACGACGCCGCCGAGGATGACGGCAGCGGCGACGATGATGACAACAGACACACCACAATCGTGCCACGGACTCATGGCTGCTGGCGCATCACCGCAGCCGAGCCGGCAATCACGTCATCTCGGTGAAATTCTTCTGGGCATTATTCAGGCTGTGCGCCTCGACGATAATCCGCACGACATCGTCGGGGTCGTCGGCCAGCTGAATCAGGTCAGGATCAGCGGGCGACACCTTGCCCGCCGGGAGCATCGTCTCGGTGATCCAGGCGCGCAAGCCCTTCCAGTAGTCGCTGCCGACGAGCACGATCGGGAACCTGGTGATCTTGCCTGTCTGGACCAGCGTCACGGCCTCGAACAGCTCATCCAGTGTGCCGAAACCCCCTGGCAGCACGACGAAGGCCTGCGAGTACTTGACGAAAACCGTCTTGCGCACGAAGAAGTACCGGAACTCAAGGCCGATCTCGACGTACTCATTGAGGCCCTGCTCCAGCGGCAATTCAATGCCGAGGCCGACAGAGACGCCGCCCGCGCTGGCCGCCCCTTTGTTGGCCGCCTCCATAATGCCGGGGCCACCGCCAGTGATCACCGCGTATCCGGCCCGCGCCAGCCCCGACCCGATCTGCTCGGCAGAGTCATACTCGGGCGTGCCCGGCCGGGTGCGTGCCGAGCCGAACACCGAGACCGCCTGCCCCAGCTCCGCGAGCAGCCCGAAGCCCTCGACGAACTCAGCCTGGATCCGGAGCACTCGCCAGGGATCGGTATGCACCCAGTCACTTGGCCCGCGCCAGTCAAGCAACCGCTGGTCGGTCGTGGTCTTGGGGATGTGCTTACCCCGAAGCGTCGCAGGACCCTGCCGACGCAGCCGACGGCGCGGCTCCGAATACAAGCTCATGGCCCATAAGGTAGCCGCCGGCTACCGATGATCAGCCAACGCACCGCCTCGGCCTGGCCGCCTGCTGAGCGGCTGCTACGAGCTGACGCCGTGATCGCGGAGGATTTCGTTCAGGGTGGCCTTGTCGTGCGCGCTCCCCTCGGCGAACCGCTTCAGCACAAGCACGCACGGCATGCCGAACTCGCCACCGTCGAACTTGCGCATCCGGGTGCCGCCGACGCACACCGACCAGGCCGGGACCTCGCCTGGCGGCAGCTCCTCGCCGGTCTGGACATCGATGACGTGGCTGGACCTCGTCAAGATCGTGCCAGCACCAAGCACCGCGCCGGTCCGCACCCGCGCCCCCTCCACCACCATGGACCTGGAGAAGATCATGGCGTCGTCCTCGATCACCACTGGCACAGCGTTCGGCGGCTCGAGCACGCCGCCGATGCCGACACCCCCGGCCAGGTGCACGTTCTTGCCGATCTGCGCACACGACCCGACGGTCGCCCAGGTGTCCACCATGGTGCCCGAATCCACGTAGGCGCCGATGTTGACGAAGGACGGCATCAGCACAGCACCGGGTGCCACGTACGCGCCCCACCGGACAATCGAGCCGGGTACCGCGCGCACATCGTCGAGGCGGTTCGTCAGCGGAACGCGGTCGTTGAAGCGAAACTCGCCGATCTGCGAGGCGACCATCGGCATGAGCCGGAACGCCAGCAGGATCGCGCGCTTGGCACGCTCGTCCACGACAACCTGATCGGACCCCGGATCGATCCAGGCAACCCTGGCCTGGCCCGCGTCGATCATGTCCACTGCCAGGTAGACGCAGGTCTCTGGCGACGGCGTCGGCAGGCGTCAAGCTTGCCCGGCGGTCCCAGAACTCGTCGATGTCAGCCGGCAACGGAGAGGCGACGGCATCACCGCGAGCCTCGGCCGATTCGGATGCGTGCGTCATAGCCTGCGAGCCTAACGGTCTTCGATCCGGCCGCACCAAGGGGCTTACGGGCCGTTGCCCGTCGCAGCTTTCGCCAGCAGGTAGCGTCAGATCGTGCCGAGCCGCCGCCAGCCCGTCCGCGCCAGCAAGCGGTCCAGCGTGTCGGCAGCGCTCGTGGTCGTGTCGATCTGCCTGGTCGTCGCGTTGCTAGCGATCAAGTTCGCGGGCAAGACATCGCCGCGACCTACTGCCTGCCTGGCAGGCCCCGGCGATCAAGCAGTGCAGCTCACAGTGGGCCAGGCGGGCATCGCATCGACCATTGCCGGGGTCGCCAGCCACCGTGGCATGCCCGCCAGGGCGGTCGCTATCGCCTACGCGACGGCCTTCCAGGAATCGAAGATGGCCAATCTGCACTACGGTCTCCAGGACTCTGTCGGCGTCTTCCAGCAGCGTCCGTCGCAGGGCTGGGGAACGGCCCGGCAGATCGAGAATCCGGTCTACGCGACTAGCCGGTTCTTCGCGGCGCTGGCACAGGTCCCGCGCTACCGCAAGCTGCCGATCTACGTAGCCGCCCAGGACGTCCAGCGCAGCGCCGACGGGTCTGCGTACGCGCAGTACGCTGGAGTTGGGAGTGAACTAGCCCGCGCGTTCACCGGGGTGCAGCCGCACGCAGTTTGGTGCAGCTACGGCTCACCTGTCGGGCGCGCCCGGCTGGCAGCGGCCCGGACCGCGCTCGATGGTGCGTTCGGCGGCCTGGGCAGCACGCTGACGGGCGACCCCGGCGCGCGCGTAGACGTGAACAGTGTCCGCGAGGGCTGGGCTGTGGCGGTCTGGCTGGTCTCGCACGCGGCCAGATACGGCATCACCGATGTGCGGTACGCGGGGTTCCAGTGGCTGAGTACCGGTTCCGGCCGATGGAAGCTAGTACCGCGCACGGCACGCCGGCCTGCTGCCAGCGCAGCGGTGGTGTTCGGCTGATAACCTGCGGTCCCCGGGATCGGCCGCTTGCGCCTTGATCCTGCCGGGACGCGATACTGGTGGCAAGCCGCGACACTTGGGTCAGCCGCACCACTGGTGCACCAGGGCGCGGACGGAAGAGGAGAACGCGGAAGTGACCTACATCATCACGCAGCCTTGCGTCGATGTGCTCGACAAGGCCTGCATCGAAGAGTGCCCGGTCGACTGCATCTACGAGGGCGAGCGGATGCTCTATATCCACCCGGACGAGTGCGTGGACTGCGGCGCCTGCGAGCCCGTCTGCCCGGTCGAGGCCATCTTCTACGAGGACGATGTGCCGGACCAGTGGAAGGACTACTACAAGGCCAACGTGGAGTTCTTCAGCGACCTCGGGTCGCCTGGCGGCGCCTCCAAGGTCGGCAAGATCGACAAGGACCACCCGATCGTTGCCGCACTGCCTCCGCAGGAGACCGAGCACTAGACCGGGAACGGGCAGTGGCGGCAGGCAGCATGACCGCGCACGCGGCCGGGGGTGCCCGTGCACCAACGGCTGCGGCGCGACTGCCCGCTTTCCCCTGGGACTCCCTGGCCGCTGCGGCTGAGCTGGCCAGGAAGCACCCGGACGGGATTGTCGACCTCTCCGTGGGGACGCCGGTCGACCCGGTGCCTGACGTGGTCAGGGCTGCGTTGCGGGCAGCTGACGACTCACCCGGATATCCGGCCACCGCCGGTACCGCAGCGCTGCGCGAGGCGGCCGCCGGCTGGCTGGCCCGGCGCCACGGAGTCAGCGTCGAGCCGACGGCAGTCCTGCCGGTCATCGGCACCAAGGAGTTCATCGCCTCGCTACCCGCGGCGCTCGGCTGTGGATCCGGCGACATCGTCGCCTACCCGGCGCTGGCCTACCCCACCTACGACGTAGGTGCCCGGCTGGCGGGCGCCAAGCCGGTCCCGGTGGACGGCATCGTCTCGCTCGGGCCGGAGCGGGCAACGCTGTTCTGGCTCAACTCGCCAGCCAACCCCACCGGCCAGGTGCTGCCAGCAGAGCACCTGCGCAAGGTGGTCAGCTGGGCGCGCGAGCGGGGCACGGTCGTCGCTTCCGACGAGTGCTACCTCGAGCTGGGCTGGGACGCGGCGCCGCTGTCCGTGCTCCACCCGGACGCCTGCGGCGGCTCGCATCGCGGCCTGCTCGCCGTCCACTCGCTGTCCAAGCGATCCAATATGGCCGGGTACCGGGCCGGATTCGTGACCGGCGATCCGGCTCTGATCGCGGAACTGCTCGAAATCCGCAAGCACGCCGGCCTGATGGTTCCGGCGCCGGTGCAAGCCGCGATGACCGCCGCGCTCGGCGACGACGCGCACTCCGACGCCCAGCGCGCCCGGTACGCTGCCCGCCGCGAACGGCTAAGGCCTGCGCTGGAAGCCGCCGGATGGGCAGTCCACCATTCTGAGGCCGGGTTGTACCTGTGGGCGACCCATCCGGACCTGGACTGCCGGGCGTCAGTGCAGCGGCTGGCAGCGGCAGGCATTCTGGTGGCACCAGGCGAGATCTACGGACCAGGCGGCGCACGGTACATCCGGGTCGCGCTGACCGCGACTGACGAGCGGATCGACGCTGCGGTCGCCCGGCTGGCCCGGCTGGCCTGACGCAGCCCGGCCAGATACCGGATAAGTCATCGGTTAAGTAACGATCTCGCGTTACCATCCCGCTGGCGGCGTGGTTATGACTGGCTAGTGCGGCGAGCCTGCGGGCGCGTAGCCGTGTGGCGGCGGGAGGTGCGAACGGCGGATGCCGGACTCAGAGACGTTCGACGCCTTCTACGCGCGCACCGTATGGAACGTCACCAGCCAGATGCACGCGCTAGCCGGTGACGACGGCACGGCTGACCACGCCATCAGAGAGGCGTATGCCAAGGCTTACCAGCAGTGGTACCAGGTTTCCGGCTATCGCGACACCGAAGGCTGGGTCCTCGCGACCGCGAAGGATGCCTACGAGCGCCGCCGCGCGGAAGCTGGCGGGCTCAGCCGCAGCGCCGCAGCGCAGGACACCGACTCCGGGACCTGGCCGGGAATCTACCGGCCGGTCGCTCAACCCGATCGCGGTGGCGGGCAACACGGTGGCGGGCAAGGCCAGCCGCTGGCTGATCCGGACGCGACAGTTGCTCCCGCGTGGCGCTCCGGCGCAGAGGCTGGTGGCAGCCCCAGTTCAGGCACGCCCGGCAACTTCCCGGCCGCGCGGGGTTACCGGCCCGACGGCGGCATAGCACCGGGCGGCGTAACCGAAGGCTCCGCCCAGACGGCCGACCTGGAGAGCCGCCCGGCCGGGCTGGATGGACCCGGCGCGTGATGGCGACTCGGCCCCGACGGCCTCAGCCCGGATGGCGTCAGCGGGCGGCCGCGCCGAGGCGCGCCTGGCCGGAACGGGCTAGGCGGCTGGCCCAGTCGGCTCGGCAGGGGTCCAATCGGGCCGGCGGCAAGCCCAATCGGGCCGGCGGCAGGCCCAATGGGGTCGGCGGCCTTGGTCAGCTGGGGTCACGCCGGAACCTGATCATCGCCGCGGTGGCAGTGGCCGTGCTGGTAGTCGCCGTCATCGCGTACGGTGCCGGCGGCGGCCATAAGCCGCCTGCTCCGGCCTCAAGCCCCGGCACGACCGCCAAGGCTGCAGCCAAGCCCAAGCCGCACATGCTGGGAGCCGGTCGCACTGGCCGCCGGTCGGCGATTCCGTGGTCTCTAGTCGGGGCCGGCTGGGCCGTCGCCGAGTTCTCCACTGCTCAACCGAACTCCGCCGGACAAGCCTCCGCCACAGGCGGGCACCGGTACACCACATATCTTGTCGACCCGGACGGCGGCAAGTACAAGATCACCACATCGACTGCAGGCGCTCAGCCCGAGCTGCTGGCATGGTCGGGGAACGCCCTCACAGCGCTGTTCGGTAGCAGCAGCGGAACACCGGGCGGAGTGAGCAGCTATCAGCTCCTGAACGTGCGCAGCGGTCACTGTCTCGCAACTGACGCTGCCCGCTGGCGCAGTGCCGGTCGGATTCGCCAGGCCGCTCGGCCTTGCCATCCTGGCAGTGCGCCAGGGACCGGCCGAGTTCCGCCTGCAGCGCTACAGCCTGACTGGCCAGCTCCAGAAGACTCTGGCCTCGATCCCGCGTAAGCCCGGCGAGAACTTGGGCTCGAGATATCTGCGGTTCCGGCTACGCATGCGCTATCAGCTCGCCGGACGGCCGGACGGATGTCTGGGGCATCTCCGGTGATCAAATGCAGGTGCTCAGCAATGCGGGCGGCAAGGCCAGCCGGCCGAAAGTGCAGGACAGTGGCCACCCCTCCTCCTGCGTGCCGCTCAGCTGGTGGAACGACACGCACGATCCTGGCCGACTGCGCCGTCGCCAGCCTGCCCGACGACGCGACCCAGCTGTGGCTGGTGCCGGACGACGGAGCTTCGCCCTCGGCGCTGACCCCGCCCAGCCGCTGCCGGGAGCGGGCGGATTGATGACGCCTGGCTGGTCGGTCGGAAGACGTAGGGGCCTGGTAAACGTCCCGGGACTGCGCGTCCGCGACCCGGCGGTCCGGGCGGCACCGACATCGGGCCGCTAGGCCGGCGCCGAACGCCGGGATCACGGTTCCCGGCGCCACCAACAACTCCAGCACCATCGTTGGCAGCCAGGGCGACCGACTACTGGTGCTGACCCAGACGCAGTGCCCGGGAACGTCCTCGCTGCTGTGGCTCAACCCGTCGACTGGTGCTACGCAGATCGTCCTGACCGCGCCGGCGTCCGAAGTTGGAGTGATCGCCGCCGTGCCGTTCGGCAACGGGCCGACCGCCGTCACCGCAGGGCAGTGGCCAGGCGCTCACCGCTTACTGCTGGACCGGGCCCCCGATGCGCCAGTACTCGCCGTCGGCGCGAGCCAGGAACTCCTCGTCGACCAGGTACCGGCGCAATGCGGCATAGTCGCCGAACAGCGCGCCGAGCACATGGTTGACGGCGCGCTCGGGGTAGCGAACGCCCGGCTCGAATGCTTGCGCGACCTCGCCGAGCAACAGCAGCCGCCGCGATCGCTTGGCCGGCATGACCTCGATCCTGCCGTCACGCAAGAATCCGGCTAGCCGCGCGTCGCGAGCGAGCGAGTTCAGGACGTGGGTCATGCCGGGCTCGGCCATGCCGCGATTATTAGCCGGGCTCACCCGGCAGTCTCAACCGCTTTTCACGCCCGGGCTAGCTAGCCGCAGGCCGGATACAGGTCATTGTGATCGCGTCGTAACAGCACGCGCCGACCAGGTCACTAGGCTGGCAGGCGTGTTCCGACTCTTCGACACCCGCCTACGGACCGTAGCGGAGATCGCGCCCGCCCGGCCCGGCCAGTTCCGCATGTACGCCTGCGGGCCAACCGTGTACAGGTTCGCCCACGTCGGCAACATGCGGACGTTCCTGCTACCGGACCTGATCCGGCGCAATGCCGAGCGGCACGGCTGGTCAGCAATCGTCTGCCAGAACATCACCGACGTCGGTCATCTGGCCGACGACAACGAGCCTGACCCTGACGGCGAGGACAAGGTACTGGCGCAGGCCCGCGCCGAGGGGAAGTCCGCGCTCGATATCGCGCGGTTCTATGAGGACGCGTTCTGGGCGGACTGCGCCGCGCTGAACATCGCGCGGCCGGACTACGCACCGCGGGCATCAGAGTCGATCGACCTGATGATCGAGATGATCGCCAAGCTGATCGAGATCCGGGCATGCGTATCCGGCCGGCGACGGCTCCGTGTACTTCGACGCGCGCAGCGTTCCTGACTACGGAGCGATCTCCGGCAACCGGCTGGACGAACTGCGACCTGGCTACCGGTTCGCCGGCGGCGTGGACGAGAACAAGCGGTTCCATGCGGACTGGGCGTTGTGGAAGGCTGCCCCGGCAGGGCGGGAGCTGACCTGGGCCACGCCGTGGGGTACCGGCTTTCCCGGCTGGCACACCGAATGTTCGGCGATGTCGCTGAAGTTCCTCGGCGACGTGATCGACATCCATACCGGCGGGATCGATCTGCGCTTCCCCCATCACGAGGACGAGCGGGCCCAGTCCAACGCCATTGCCGGGCACGAGGTCGTCAGGCACTGGGTGCACGGCGAGCACGTGCTGTTCGAGGGCCGGAAGATGGCCAAGTCGACCGGCAACGTGGTGCTGCTAGCCGACGTGCTAGCGCGCGGGCTCGACCCCCTCGCTGTCCGGCTCGCCTTCCTGGAGCACCGCTATCGCCAGCAGATGAACCTGACCTGGGACACCCTGACTGCCGCGGACGGCACCGTGCGCAGGTGGCGTGAGCTGGTAGCCGACTGGGCGGACGAGCCGAGCAAACCGATGTGCGCGGAGTACTGGTCCCGGATCAGCACGGCGCTGGACGACGACCTGGACAGCCCGGCGGCACTCCGGGCGCTGCGCGAGCTGGCCAGGGACAGCGAGATCCCGGCCGGCTCGAAGTTCGAGACGTTCGCCGCTGCCGACCGCGTTCTCGCGCTCGACCTGGTCAGTCTCGTCGGGCGGCCGCGGTCGGCGCCGCCATTGCCCGACGGGGCGCAGGCCAGGCTCGCTGAGCGGGCAGCTGCCCGCGAGCGCAACGACTTCGCCACCGCCGACCGGCTGCGCGACGATCTGGCCAGCCTTGGCGTCGCCGTCCGAGATACCCCCGAGGGCCAGGCGTGGACGGTAGCTCCTGCCTCGCGCGGTGAGTCCGAGTTACGACGTTAGCCCGATCTGCGGCACGCACCGGACCATGATCGATGTGACTTGGCTGTTGCTCTAGCGACAGCAGATTCACGCCCATAAAGATCATCTCGGCGGCGCGGGCGGGCGCTGCCTGGCGGCGCAACGGATCGATGCTTGCCCGGTGGATTACGCAACGGATCAGCACCGACGCGCATGAGGCACCAGCGCATCAACAGGCCCGCGGCTTCTACGCTGGACAGACACCTAGATCATCGGGCCACGAGCCGATCATCCGCCCAGATCATCCGCCGAACGGGAGCGCTTGACCATGACGGAGACCACCCGCCGCTGCACTCACGCGAGGACGTACCTGATGTGCCCGCCTGAGCATTTCGCGGTCCAGTACGTGATCAACCCGTGGATGAACCCGGACCGCCCGGTCGATGCTGACCTGGCGATGCTTCAGTGGCAGCGGCTCGGCGACGCGTACGCCGGACTGGGTCACTCCGTGCGGACGATTACTCCCGAACCGGGCCTGCCGGACATGGTCTTCGCCGCGAACGGCGCCACAGTCATCGACGGCAAGGTGCTCAGCGCCCAGTTCAAGTACCCGCAACGCCAGCCTGAGGCGGCCGCCTACCTCGACTGGTTCCGCGGCAACGGCTACGGCGAGATCCGTGAGTCGCGAGTGCTGAACGAGGGCGAGGGTGACATCGTCTTCGCTGCCCGGGCCATCCTGGCCGGTTACGGCTTCCGCAGCGACGAGGCCGTGCGAAACGAACTGACGGAGCTATTCGGGCTCCCGGTCATCAGCCTGCGCCTGGTGGATCCGCGGTTCTACCACCTGGACACTGCGCTCGTTGTGCTCGACGAGGACACCGCCGCCTACTACCCGGCTGCTTTCGACGACGCCGGCCGGGCGGCGCTGGCCTCGCACTTCAGTCAGCTGATCGAGGTGAAGGACGAGGACGCCGAGGTGCTCGGCCTGAACGCCATCAGCGATGGCCGCAACGTAGTACTGCCCGAGCAGGCGATCGGTTTCGCGGCGCAACTGAACGTCGCTGGATTCAACCCGGTCGGGGTCGACATGTCCGAGCTGCTCAAGGCGGGCGGCGGACCGAAGTGCTGCACCCTGGAACTGAGATAGCCGGAAGACAAGGCGAGGGCAGGAGGGCATAGATGGCAAGCACAGGCCCCGACACGGCAGCACGGTTGCGCGCCCAGGCCGCTGCGCACAGCGCTCATAACTACAACCCGCTACCGGTCGTGATCTCCGGCGCCGACGGCGCCTGGGTCACCGACGTCGACGGTAAGCGCTACCTGGATATGCTGGCCGCCTACTCGGCCATCAATTTCGGCCATCGTCATCCCAGACTGGTTGCGGCCGCGCAGCGCCAGCTGGAGCGTGTGACGCTGGTCAGCCGCGCCTTCGAGCACGATCAGTTCGGCCCGTTCTGCGCCGAACTTGCGGCCCTCGCGGGCATGGAGATGGTGCTGCCGATGAACACCGGCGCGGAGGCCGTTGAGACGGCGATCAAGACCGCGCGCAAATGGGGTTACGAGGTCAAAGGCGTGCCCGACGGGGAAGCCGTCATCGTCGTGTTCGACGGGAACTTCCACGGCCGGACCACCACGATCATCAGCTTCTCCACTGACCCCGACGCGCGTGACGGCTTCGGCCCGTACACGCCGGGCTTCCGCATCGTTCCTTACGGCGACCTGACGGCGCTGGCCGCGGCGATGGATGACAAGGTCGTCGCAGTGCTGGCCGAGCCCATCCAGGGCGAGGCGGGCGTGCTGGTGCCGCCGCCTGGCTTCCTGGCCGGGGTGCGCGAGCTGTGCACCGCGCACGGTGCGTTGTTCATCGCCGACGAGATCCAGACCGGCCTGGGCCGCACCGGCACGACGTTCGCCTGTGAGCACGACGACGTCGTTCCGGACATGTACCTCCTGGGCAAGGCACTCGGCGGTGGCATCGTGCCAGTGTCCGCGGTCATTTCGTCCAGCGACGTGCTCGGCGTCTTCAAGCCCGGCCAGCATGGCTCTACCTTCGGCGGCAACCCGCTGGCCTGCGCGGTAGCGCGCGAGGTCATCGCGATGCTAGCGACTGGCGAGTTTCAGGAGCGCTCGGCAAAGCTCGGTGCGCACATGCAGGACCGGCTGACTGCGCTGCCGCAGCGCAAGGTCAAGGACGTCCGCGGCCGGGGTCTGTGGGCCGGAATTGAATTCGCCGACTTGTCCGGCCGGGCTGCCTGCGAGGAGCTAGCCAAGCGCGGCGTGCTCGCGAAGGACACCCACGGCTCCACCATCCGGCTCGCGCCGCCGCTGGTCATCAGCGAGGACGACCTGGACTGGGCGATCGATCAGGTCGAGGCGCTCGTCCGCTGAGTCTGGCTGGCACTGGTCCATGATCGTTGTGAGTTTTGCGGTGCTATAGGCCCGGAAGCCGGCCGGCATCAGGCCTTGCCTCGCCGGTGGTCCGGTCAGCGCGTGTTGCTTATCGGGCATGTCGCTACCCGGTTGGGGCTCGACCACCTGCTGCTCGGCACTCCGCTGGAGGACCTGGCTGCCAGGGATTTCACCTGGCAGCCAGGCTGGGAGTACACGGCTGAGTGACGGGTGCGCGTGGCTAGCGGCACCGGGGTTACCGGCCCTGGGGGCCGGAGACCGTCACGCTCGTGGTCGCGGCGCAAAGCTGCCGACGAGCGGCGCGCCGAGCCCGGTACGACGGGTGTGGCTGGCGTGACGGATGCCCGTTGGCCGCCGCCAGTTGCCGGCCTAGCTGGCCGCGCCGGCTAGCCTCCGCCGCGCGGATCGCGTCGGCCGCCCGCTCGGCCGCTATCGCCTGGGAGATGTACGGGTGCATGGTGTCCTCCTGACCTCTCGGACCTGGTCCGGTCCATGGCATGAAGACTCCAGGTAAGGCGGCAGGAAGCGGATCGGGAGCAGTACTTATTTCGCCAGCGCCGTCGCCTTAGGGCAGGCCAGAGCCGCCCCGGATGGGCATGAGTTGCGGCTTAGTTCCTTACGGCGCGAGGTCTGAGCCGCGAAGATCGAGGCCCAGCGCGCTTACCGGTCCGGCCGGCGCGAGGCCCGAGCCGGACCGCTAGCCTGGCGCGAATGATCCTGCTCGGGCCGCCGGTCGTGGTGAGAACCGGACGACTGGCCAGCCCGGTGTTCCCGGCTCGGCCTGGACCATACCGCGAAGGCGTACACGGCTCCCGCCGCAGCGCACACCGAACCGCCGAAGAGGAACCACTTGCCGGCCGGGGTATCGGTGACCAGGATGCTGCCACCAGCTGAGCTACTGCTGAGGACTAGCGTGACAAGGAACCAGCCAGCCGCCGGCAGCACGCCACCGAGGGCGCTACGCATCCCGGTGGAACCGAGCACGCACACGGCAAGGATCGCCACGTCGAACAGGATCGCGGCGAGCGGAGCGGGGCCCCGGCTGTACTGGAATGTACCGATCAGCCCGATAAGCACGCCGAGCAGGAACAGTGCCACGTAAGCGGCTACCGTGATCGCCCGCGCTGCCCTGCCGCTGCGAAACCCGCCACGGTCGTTGCCACCACGGTCCACCGTTGCCACCATGGTCATCGCCACCACGGTCGTTGCCACCACGGTCGTTGCCACCACGGTCGTTGCCACCACGGTCGTTGCCACCACCGGGCGAATCCCCGGCAGGTGTGCCTCGCGTGCTGTCCACCCCAGCAGGCTAGCCGAGGCCCGCGAACAGGTCCGGTTCTCGGTCCCCGGCCGCGGCGCCGGGCCAGGAGGTCCTGCTAGCAGCGTGAAGTACTCGATGCCGAGCGCGCGCTGACCGACCTTGTTAGAAAGCGCAAAAAACGGGCTGTCTACGGCGATCTGGGTGGCATGGGCGCGCATCGCGGCAAGCTTGGCATCCAGGTAAGCCCGGGCATCGATCGCCGTGGTCACCTTTTCGTCGTCAGTGCCGAACGGCAGCTCGTCCACCGACTCGACCCGGCTGAAGTCTGCTCCGCCGGCCTGCTGTCCGCTGCCGGCTGAGGAGTCCGGGAGCAACGCCATCGCTTCGGCCAGCACCGAGCGCGGAATCGCGGTCGCGTAGAACTTGCTGACCAGGCCATCGGCAAGCTCGAAAGCTCGCCAGGCCACCCGGTGCGCCTGGATGTGGTCCGGGTGCCCGTAGAAACCGTTGGCGTCGTAGGTCACCAGGACCTGAGGTCGCACCTCGCGGATGGTCGCCAGCAGACCGCGGGCGGCTTCCTCGACGTCCGCCTGCCAGAAACTGCCTGGCCAGTCGTTGGCTGGCGTACCCATCATGCCCGAATCGCGCCACCGACCCGGTCCCCCTAGGAACCGATGATCGGTCACGCCGAGCGCCCGGCAGGCGGCGGCGAGCTCGCCGATCCGATACTGCCCGAGCCCGCCGTCCGCGTCGAAGGCCAGATGGGCGAGTTCCGCCGGGATCACCTCGCCAAGCTCTCCGAGGGTGCAGGTGACGAGCGTCACCCCGGCCCCCTCGGCCGCGTACCTGGCCATGGTGGCGCCGGTACCGATGGACTCGTCGTCCGGATGAGCGTGCACCAGGAGCAGACGCCTCGCGTCCGGTTTGGTCACATAGGTGAGCCTACCGAGTCGACAGATTCGCTAGCTGGCAGGATCAGATACGTGACTGACTCCTTCCCGCGCCAGGCCGCGCGGACCATCGGCTTCACGCTCGGCGCTCCGCGCTCATTCCTGATCGCGCCTGACGGCCAGACCATCGTCTTCCTCCGCTCGAAGGGCGGCACTGACCCGGTGACGTGCCTGTGGGCGCTCGATGTAGCCACCGGCTCGGAGCGGCTGATCGCCGACCCGGCCGAGCTCGCTCTGGCCGGAAGTGAAGATGACCCGATAGAGAAAGCGCGGCGGGAACGTGCACGTGAACGCGCCTCAGGCATCGTCGCATTCGGCACCGACGACGACTGCACCAAGGCCGTTTTCGCGCTGGGCGGCACTGTCTACCTGGCCGACTTGGCGCCTGATGGCGGCGGCGCGCGTCAGCTAGGCGCTGCCTCGCCTGCTTCGGATCCCCGGCTAGACCCGTCCGGCCGGCTGGTCGCTTACGTCAGCGACGGAGCGTTGCACGTCCACGAAGTCGCTACCGGTGAGGACCGGGTGATCGCCGACCCGGACGGTGCGGACGGAATCAGCTTCGGACTGGCCGAGTTCATCGCGGCTGAGGAGATGGACCGTAACCGCGGCTACTGGTGGGCGCCCGACGGCTCCGCGATCCTGACCGCTCGGGTGGACGAGACTCCGGTGCGCATCTGGCACATCGCCGACCCCGCGAACCCGGAACGGCCAGCCAACGCAGTGCGCTACCCCGCAGCAGGCACGCCGAACGCCGTCGTCTCGGTGTACGTCGCGGCGCTCGATGGCACGCTGACGCAAGTCCGCTGGGATTCGCTCGCGTTGCCGTATCTGGTCACGGCGACCTGGGGCAACCGCGGAGACGGACGGCCGCTCATCGTCGTGGCCAGCCGCGATCAGCGCGACATGCGCATACTCGCGGTCGATCCGCAGACCGGCGAGACCAGTGTGGTCCGCTCCGACACCGACCCGTGCTGGCTAGACATCGTGCCGGGCGTGCCTGCGATAACCGCGGCGGGCCGCATCGTCTGGACTGCCGATGCCGACGGGGCGAAGCGCCTGGTCGCCGGTACTGCAGCCGAGCACGCCGCTGGCCGTGCGGCGGTCCTCACGCCCGACTCACTCAATGTCCGCGGCGTTCTCGGAGTTGACGTTGACACGATCCTGTTCAGCGCCTGCGCCGAGGATCCGGCGTCCACATCGCTATGGACGGCGGGTCCGGAGGGGCTGGCCCTGGTCAGCCCGGCGGATGGCACCTACGACGGCCAGCTCGCCGGCGGCACGCTGCTGCTGATCAGCCGAGTGCTGGCGGGCCCGCAGACCAGCGTCCGGGTGCTGCGCCGGCCGCGACGGCAGACTGGCCGAGGTCGCCGCGATCGGCTCGCTCGCCGAGACTCCGAACCTGCCGGTCCCGAAGCCGCAGCTCATCTGGTCAGTCGAGCCGAGCCGGATCAGGACCGCTATCGTGCTGCCGTCCTGGCACGAGCCCGGTTCGGGCAAGCTGCCGGTGCTGTGTGACCCCTATGGCGGCCCGCACGGCAAGCGGGTGCTCGCAGCTGCCAGCGCCTACCTGAGCTCGCAGTGGTTCGCCGACCAGGGCTTCGCCGTCGTTATCGCAGATGGCCGTGGCACGCCTGGCCGCGGCCCGGTATGGGATCGTGCGGTCGCGGGCGATTTCGCCGGGCCGGTCCTTGACGATCAGGTCGAGGCTCTGATGTCCGCCGCGGAACAGTGCGCGGACCTGGACATTAGCCGGGTCGGCATCCGCGGCTGGTCGTTTGGCGGTTACCTGGCGGCACTGGCGGTGCTGCGCCGTCCGGACGTGTTCCATGCCGCGATAGCGGGCGCACCGCCAACCGACTGGCGGCTGTATGACACCTGCTACACCGAGCGCTACCTGGGCCTTCCGGACGAGAACCCGGCTGCCTACGAGCGGAGCTCGCTGCTCGCCGACGCGCCGAAGCTGACCAGGCCGCTGATGCTGATCCATGGCCTGGCCGACGACAACGTCGCGGTCGCGCACACGCTCCGGCTGTCCTCGGCGTTGCTAGCGGCTGGCCGTCCGCATAGCGTGCTGCCGCTGTCCGGGGTCACTCATATGGCCTCACAGGAAGAGGTAGCGGAGAATCTGCTGCTGCTCCAGGTGGACTTCTTGCGGTCAGCGCTCGGTATCGCGGCCCCGCCGGGTACTGATATCCCATGACGAACCTGCTGATCGGCGGTTACACCGGCGACAAGGGAGCGGGCACCGGTATCGCGGTCGTCGAAGACGACAGCATTATCTCGACCGTGCCTGCCGAGTCCCCGTCCTGGATCGCCAGGCATCCCCGCCTGCCCGTGCTCTACGCGGTAGCTGAGATAGAGGACGGCCGGGTGCACGCCTGGTCGCTCGCGGACGGCGTCCCGGCAGCGGAACTAGGCAGCAGCGAGACCGGCGGCGCCGAACCCGCTCACCTCAGCGTCGACAGCTCGGGCCGGTTCCTGATCACTGCCAACTACAGCGGCGGCAGCATCAGCGTTCACCGGCTGAACGACGACGGCAGCATCGGGCCGCGCACCGATTTGGTCCAGCATTCCCGGCACGGCGAGCATCCCCGCCAGAAACAGGCGCACCCGCACATGGTCCGTGCAGTCGATGACGGCGTGCTGATCATCGACCTCGGCGGCGACGCGATCTACCAGTACCGCCTGAGCGAGGACGGCACGCTTCACCTCGGCCGGATCATCAACGCGCCGGCTGGCTCCGGCCCCCGGCACGCACTGCCGGTCAGCCGGCCGGTACTACATCACGGCCGAGCTCAGCGCAGAGGTGCTCGTCTACGACGCGGACGCGCAGTTCTCAGGTGCCGTGCCCGCGAGCACCGCCAGCGGGCACAACCAGCCGTCTGAGCTGGCTAGTGACAGCCACTATCTGTATGTCGCCAACCGCGGGCCGAACACCGTCGCGGTATTCGCGCTCGACGGCGAGCTGCCTCGATACATCGCCGAGGCCGCAGTAGGCGACTGGCCGCGGCACATCGGCCTGGACGGCAACCTGCTGTACGTCGCCAACGAGCGGTCCCACCAGGTCATGGTGCTGCGCATCGACCCGGCGACCGGCATCCCGGCGATCGAGCGGACCATCGCGGTTCCGAGCCCGACTGTCGTCCTGCCGTGAGCAATGGCCCGGACGGCAGACCGCCGGACTCGGGCGCGGGCGCCGCGACATCGGGATAGCCCCCGGCCGGCTGCCGCCGGGCCGGCCAACGCGATCACTGACGTGCCCGGCATCCGGGTCGGGCACGCGACCGTGATCGAGGGAACCGGGATCAGGACAGGCGTCACCGCCATCGTGCACGACGCACTTGCTGCCCCCTGGCGGACACGTCTGCCGGCCGGCGCCTCGCCGGTGTTCAACGGCTTCGGCAAGATGGTCGGCAGCACGCAGATCGCCGAACTCGGCACGATCGAGACGCCGGTGCTGCTCACCGCGACATTGTCGGTGTTCCGGGTCGCTGACGCGCTGCTGAGTTACCTGCGCGACCTGAGTTACCTTCGCGAAGGGCGCGGCGGCGAGCCAGCCGGGCACGCTGAACCCGGTCGTGGCCGAGACCAACGACGGCTACCTGTCCGACATCTGGGCCCGGCCGATCACCGCTGAGCACGTCCGGACCGCGCTGGACACCGCCGCCGGCGGCCCGGTCGCCGAGGGCTGCGTCGGGGCGGGCACCGGCACCGGCGCGCTTGGCTTCAAGGCCGGCATCGGCACGTCCTCGCGGATCGTCAGCTGGGAGACCGGGCAGGTCACGCTCGGCGTGCTGGTGCAGGCCAACTTCGGCGGTGAGCTCACCGTGCTTGGCGCGCCGGTCCCGGCCGGGGAGCGGCCTCGTGCTAGAGGTTCCTGACCGGGGGAATTCGTGCGTGATCGTGCTGGCCACCGACGCCGCTGCTGGACGCCCGCCAGCTTGAGCGCGTGGCCAGCCGGGCATTCGCCGGGATGGCGCGAACCGGGTCAGACTTCTCCGGCCGCAGCGGGGACTACGCGCTCGCGTTCAGCGTCGCCCGGGGCCGGCAGCGCGCGGCAGGGCGGGCTGCCGCGCGTGGGCTGGACGGTTCCCCGTGTTCCCATAAAGATCTTGATTTGCTCTTCCAGGCAGCGATTGAGGCGACTGAGGAAGCCATTCTGAATTCGCTGTTCATGGCCGTGACCACGACCGGCTTCCGCGGCCATGTCCGGCACGCTGTCGCGCTCTGGACGAGGTGCTGGCCCGGGTCGGCGGCGGCGAAGGACCAGCTAGGCCGCGGAGACGGTTTGTGCGAGTTTAGTAGGTTATCTGGTAGCCTGTCACGAGGCACTCGAGAGCCCTTGACTGCCTAGCTGTCACCGAGGTCACAGGGCTTGGGGCAGCGGAAACGGTCGTATGTAGTGAGAGTCACATGCTCCGAACTCCTGCCCGAGGCTCGCGAGTGGTATTCAGTGGAATAGGGTTTCCACGCGACGCGAGCCCGCTGTGACCCGGCCGTTCGCCCATTATCCGGGCGGCTCCCGGAAACTGCTCAGCGGACGCGGAGCGATTCCAGTGAGTTCCAGGGCGGAGACGTCGACGAATGACGCAACTATCGGATGCGCCGGCCAAGACCAGGGCGCAGATCAGCCAGAAAACACTGCGCACTGATCGCTGGTGGGAGCAGCCGGCCCTGGTCGCCACGCTGCTGACCATCTGGGTCAGCTACGCGACCGTGCACGTGCTCATCGGCAAGTGGTACTGCGTGCCGCAGTACCACTACCTGACGCCGTTCTACTCGCCGTGCGTCAGCGGCGAGTGCGTGCCGGGCTCAGCCAGCCTGGGCACCTGGTTCGGCAGCCTGCCGCCGATCATCCCGTACGCGATCGTCTCGCTGCCGTTCGTGCTCGGGTTCCGGCTGAGCTGCTACTACTACCGGCGCGCCTACTACCGGGCCTTCTGGCGGGCTCCGGCCGCCTGCGCCGTGCGCGAGCCGCACGCGAAGTACACCGGCGAGACCCGCTTCCCGCTCATCATGCAGAACCTGCACCGCTACTTCTTCTACATGGTGATCTTGATCTCGATCCTGAACAGCTACGACGTGGTCCAGGCGTTCCACGGCAGGAACGGCGGCATCGGGTTCGGCCTCGGCACCCTGATCATGCTGGTCAACGTGGTGCTTCTGTGGGCATACTCGCTGTCCTGCCATTCTTGCCGGCATATCACCGGTGGCCGGCTAAAGCATTTCTCTTCCCACCCGGTCCGATACTGGATCTGGAACCGGATTTCCTGGCTGAACAAGCGGCACATGCAGCTGGCGTGGACGACGCTCGGCACATTGATGCTGACCGACCTGTACATCTGGCTGGTCGCGGCCCACGTGTTCAGCGACTTCCGGTTCTACAACTGAGGCAGGCAAGACCATGACTGACATCGAGCGGATTCCCTACGACGTCGTCGTGATCGGGGCTGGCGGCTCGGGCTTGCGGGCAGCGATCGAGGCACGGCTGGCCGGAAAGCGGACCGCGATCATCTCCAAGTCCCTCTTCGGCAAGGCGCATACGGTCATGGCCGAGGGCGGCGTGCGCGGCGGCGATGGGCAACGTCAACCCGAACGACAACTGGATGGTGCACTTCCGCGACACCATGCGCGGCGGGAAGTTCCTGAACAACCCGCGGATGGCCGAGCTGCACGCCAAGGAGGCCCCGGACCGGGTCTACGAGCTGGAGGCCTGGGGCGCGCTGTTCGACCGCACCAAGGACGGCAAGATCAGCCAGCGGAACTTCGGCGGCCACGAGTACCCGCGGCTCGCCCATGTCGGCGACCGCACCGGCCTGGAGATGATCCGCACCCTGCAGCAGAAGGTCGTCGCCCTGCAGCAGGAGGACGCCATATCGCAGGGCGACCCGGAGGCGATGATCAAGGTCTTCGCCGAGACCACGATCACCCGGCTGATCAAGGACGGCGAAGGCCGGATCGCCGGCGCGTTCGGCTACATCCGGGAGACCGGGCAGTTCGTGGTGTTCGAAGCGCCCGCGGTCATCCTGGCCACCGGCGGCATCGGCAAGACGTTCAAGGTCAGCTCGAACTCCTGGGAGTACACCGGTGACGGCCACGCGCTCGCGCTGCTGGCCGGGGCCAAGCTGCTGAACATGGAGTTCGTCCAGTTCCACCCGACGCACATGGTGTGGCCGCATGTCGGTGCGCGGCCTGCTGGTCACCGAGTCGGTTCGCGGCGACGGCGGCGTGCTGCGTAACTCCGAGGGCAAGCGCTACATGTTCAACTACGTGCCGGAAGTGTTCCGCGCGCAGTACGCCGAGACCGAGGAAGAGGCCGACCGCTGGTACTCCGACCCGGATCACAACCGGCGCCCGCCGGAGCTGCTGCCGCGCGACGAGGTTGCCCGGGCGAACAACGCCGAGGTCAAGGCCGGGCGCGGCTCACCGCACGGCGGCGTGTTCCTGGACATCGCCTCCCGGCTGCCTGCCGAGGAGATCCTCAAGCGGCTGCCGTCGATGTACCACCAGTTCAAGGAACTGGCCGACGTCGACATCACCAAGGAGCCGATGGAGGTCGGCCCGGCCCAGCACTACGTGATGGGCGGCGTCGAGGTCGATCCGGACACCGGCGAGTCCTGCGTGCCCGGCCTGTTCGCGGCCGGCGAGGTGTCCGGCGGCATGCACGGCTCTAACCGGCTCGGCGGCAACTCGCTGTCTGACCTGCTGGTGTTCGGCCGCCGGGCGGGGCTCGGCGCGGCCGAGTACATCGGCCGGCTTGGTGCCAAGCTGCCGGTCGCCGACGAGGGCGAGATCGAGGCCGCGCAGGCCGAGGCGCTGGCCCCGCTGCAGCGGCCGGACGGGGAGAACCCGTACGCGGTGCACGCGGACGTCCAGGAGACGATGAGCAACCTGGTCGGCATCATCAGGACCGAGACCGAGATCAAGAAGGCGCTCGCCGAGCTGGAGACACTCGGCGTCCGCGCGGACGCTGTCGGCGGCGGCAGGCGGCAGCGCCTACAACCCCGGCTGGCATCTGGCCCTGGACCTGCGCAACATCATGCTGATGGCCAAGTGCGTGGCGTCCGCGGCGCTGGAGCGCCAGGAGAGCCGGGGCGGGCACACCCGCGACGACTACCCCGGCATGCGGCCCGAGTGGCGCAAGGTCAACCTGGTCTGCGCGCTCGAGGGCGACGAGATCAGCGATCACCCGGCAGCCAGTGCCGACGATGCGCGACGACCTGATCGCGCTGTTCGACCGGGCCGAGCTCAAGAAGTACCTGACCGAGGAAGAGATGGCGGCGCTGCCGACTGAGGACTCCGCTGCTGTCGCCGCTGCCAGCGAGGAGACGCACTGATGAGCTACAAGGCAGCGCTGCGGGTCTGGCGCGGCGACCACGGTCAGGGCGACCTCGCCGACTACAAGGTCGAGGTCAACGAGGGCGAGGTCGTGCTCGACGTGCTGCACCGGCTGCAGGCCACGCAGGCGGGCGACCTGGCCATCCGGTGGAACTGCAAGGCAGGCAAGTGCGGGTCGTGCTCCATGGAGATCAACGGCCGACCGCGGCTGGCGTGCATGACCCGGATGTCCACGTTCACCGAGGACGAGGTGCTGACGATCACGCCGCTGCGCACCTTCCCGGTGATCAGGGACCTGGTCACGGACGTGTCGTTCAACTACGCCAAGGCACGGGAGATCCCGTCATTTACCCCGGACCCGTCGGTCGGCCTTGGCGAGTTCCGGATGCAGCAGGTCGACGTGGAGCGGTCGCAGGAGTTCCGCAAGTGCATCGAGTGCTACCTGTGCCAGAACACCTGTCACGTCATCCGCGACCACGCCGAAAACGAGAACGCGTTCGCCGGGCCGCGGTTCCTGATGCGGGTCGCCGAGCTGGAGATGCACCCGGCCGACACGGCGGACCGGCGTGACATCGCGCAGGACGACTTCGGCCTCGGCTACTGCAACATCACCAAGTGCTGCACCGAGGTCTGCCCGGAGAACATCAAGATCACCGATAACGCGCTGATCCCGCTCAAGGAGCGGGTCGCCGGCCACAAGTACGACCCGCTGGTCTGGCTGGGCAGCAAGATCTCCCGGCGGCCGCGCGAACCGGCACGCCGAAGGTACCGGGCAAGAAGTCCTGATCATCGGAGCTGGTATAGCGGCGGCCCGCCGGGGCCTGGTTCCCGGCGGGCCGCCGCTGTCTGCCGGGTCCGTTGTCAGAGCCACCGTGTGACGAAGATCGCGCTGTGAAGCCGGACGAAAACGGCGCGGGCCGCTGCTTGTAGCGGGCGAGAGGGGAGCGCACAGTGAGCGGCAGCCTGACCACCCTGATCGTTCTCGTGACGCTGATTCACGTCGCCGCATTCGTGGTCATGATCGTGATCCGGGTCCGGCGGAACGAGGTCGACTGGCACCGCGGGCAAGAGCGGGCTGATCACGCCATGCACTGTGTGCGGCGAGCCAGCTACCCACCGGAGCTACGACGGGCTCGACCCGAACGAGCGGCGCGACCCGCACACCGGCCGGGCCTACTCCATCGAATTGGCCCACTACCAGCCGCTGTGCGCTGCTCACGACAGCTGAGTACGCCCGGTTGCCAAACCCTCGGCAGAGCTGTATCAGGGCGGTGGCCGGCCAGATCTTGTCAGGAAGAAACACCCCTCCAAGGCCCTAGACTGGTCCGGGCTCCGGCCCGGACGCCGGACCTGACGGATCAGCGACCTGACGGCAGCTCGCGCGTCGGACGGCGGGTTTCCACCTGCCGACCTGGCGGAGTGGGCGCATACGGCCCGCCGGAATGACTAATCTTTTACAAGCGTGTAGTTGTACGTCCGAGCGAAAGGCTGCCATGTCTGTCCACCTGATGACCTACCCCGAGGCAATGGTGGTCGGCCTGATCCAGGGCGTTACCGAGCTCTTCCCGGTGTCCAGCCTGGGCCACAACGTTCTGATTCCCGCCCTCGTCGGCGGGAGCTGGGCACGCGACCTGAACGTCTCCACCCGGAGTCGCCCTACCTGGCCTTCATCGTCGGTCTGCATGTCGCCACCGCGATTGCGCTGCTGATCTATTTCTGGCGCGACTGGGTGCGGATCATCCGCGGCTTCTTTACCTCCATCCGGGACAGGGACATCGTCACCGCCGACCAGAAGCTCGCCTGGATGATCATCATTGCCACCATCCCGGTCGGGCTGGTAGGGCTGTTGTTCGAGCACAAGTTCAGGGTGCTGTTCGGCAAGCCAGTCCTGGCCGCGGTCTTCCTGATGGTCAACGGCGTGATCTTGTTCTGCGGCGAGAAGTTCAGGACGAAGAAGTCTCGCCAGGCCGATGAAGAGGTGGCTGAGGAACGACGGCGTGCCACGGCACTGCCGCAGGTCCAGCGCGAGCCCGCCGCTGGCGTCGCGGCCGTCGGGGTGGCAGCTACGGCGGATGGCGGCGCTACTACTGTCGGGCCGCCGCCCGCAGGCCAGGTCACGGCAGCCACGCGGCCGCAAAGCCCGACGCCAGGGAGCTGCGAGCGGCGGAGAGCGCGGACGCAGTGCGGGCGGACCAGCGGCTGTCGAAGCTGGACTACCTTCAGACCCTCATCATCGGCGCGGCGCAGATCTTGGCGCTGCTCGCTGGCATCAGCCGGGACGGCGTGACCATGTGCGCGGGCATGTTCCGTGGCTTGTCCCGCGAGGACGCCGCCAGGTTCGCGTTCCTGCTGGCAACGCCGGTCATCCTGGCCGCGGGTGCGCTGAAGGTGGGGACCTGATCCAGAAAGGCCACGGCATCTACGGCCCGATCCTGGCCGGCAGCATCCTGTCGGGCGTCGGGGCTTACGTGTCGGTCCGGTTCCTGGTCCGGTACTTCCAGACCCGCACGCTGACGCCGTTCGCGATCTACTGCGTCCTGTTCGGCGCGGGCAGCATCATCTATCTCCACTTCAAGTGAAACAAGGCGGTTCCAGGTCCGTCGTCCTCCCCAGGTTTGTGCTGCCCCGGACTCACCGGCCTGTGTAGTTGACGGGCCACGATGATGCCCGGTCTGGCATGATAGTCCTATATCGCAGGTATCGTCTAGATATGGCAGAACCTCCCGCGCCGTTGTCCCCTGCTGCGCTCCGGCTCGCCGGCCAGGTCGGGCAAACCGCCCTTGAGCGGGCTGCGACAGGCGGCGTCGCGGTTATCGCGGAGCTTGATCAGCACGTCGCCGCGGTCCGGGCCGAGAATCCGCGCCTGCCAGCGGCCGCCGGTCAACCGGCGCAGGCGTGCCTGCCGGTCAGCTACCGCTGGCAACCGCGAGACGGTCTGCCCGGACGTGCCATTCGTCGAAACCGCGCTGCACGCAGAGGCAATCGTGCCGCTTGAGCTATTGCTGCATTACGCGTGCGGGTTCGTCCAGGCTGCTCTCAGCGACGGCTGGATCCCGGAGGCATCCGCCGACGCAGGTGACTGGGTGTCACTACGGCTCGCCGCGATCTGCCACCTGATCAGGCAGGCAGAGGCGGCGGCAGCGCTGCATCCAGATCTGCGCGCCATCGCCTAGTCAGGCCTGCCGTGCCCGACTCACAGTCCCGGGCTGGTCAGGATCCGTATCGGTAGATGATCGAGTCGAAGCCGTAGGCAGCCAGGAAACCGACCGCCCACACCGACATTGTCCCTGGCACTAGGCCGATGCCGGACATGGCCACCTCGGAGACGGTGCCGACGAGGGCGGCACGGGCACGGTCGTCAGCTGGAAGGTCCCGTGCGAGAAATGAACGAAACTCTCCGGCGGCGATGGGTTGTAGCTCACATCGGTCATCCACAAGCCGCCGCTACCGTCCGAGGTGACGGGGCCGAGCGACACCGGACTGGCAAAGACCTGCCACCGCTTCCGGTCCAGTGCAGCAACTCGTGCTTCAGCGGTTGAGCGTTGCGAGCATGCTGAACGTCACCGGTCACCCAGACGCCGTCTGTCTTCGTCGCCACGAGGCCGCTCAGGGGTGAAGACCTGCTTGCGGTTCATGTCCAGGCCGGCAACTTGACCGACCGCCAGGACTTCCCGGTCCACTGCATCAGGATGTCCCTGGCGGGCCCGCGGCAGGTGTCACAGAAGGACGAGTGGTCGGGCCGACGGCGTAGATGTCGTTCCGGGCCAGCGCGCTGACGCCGCCATCGGGACGCCGGGCATGGCTACGGCACTCCAGCGGGATCCGTTGAAGTGCCGCACGAAGGGCCGGTAGTCGCCCGTCATGCCGAACGCCCACACGTTCTTGCGCGACTCGACGGCGAGGCCGTACATGATCAGGTAGCCGCGGAACCCGTACTTGACCCAGCCGACCCGTTCCAGCGCATCGCGTAGCCGTTGGTGGCACTGCTGACCAGTCCCCAGACATTGGCGGCGAGGAGGCGCCGATGGCGTCGACCCGTCGTTAGGCGTATGGAAACGTGCACTTGTCGGCGTCACATTGGTCCACGAGCTGCCGTTCCAGTACTCGATCAGCGGCAGGTAACCGCTCTGCCCGCCAGCCCAGGCGTTGTTTGGCCCGGTCGCCACGACGTCGGAGAGCTGACCTATCCCGCCAAGTCCCCGGCAGGTCTGCTGACAGCTGCCAGCTGGCAGCGCCGCCGCTGGCAGGGGAGGCGGACTGAGCGGACGCCGCGTGTCCCGCCGCAGACTCAGATGTGCCCGGCTGGGCTGACGCAGCGGCAGGCACAGCCAGCAGCGTGAGAAGGCCGCAGCAGGCGACCGTCGAGCTTGACCGAAGCGGAGGTCATGGCGTCCCCGTGAGATGACAGCCCGGCGAGCAGCCGCGCGTCCGGAACGCGCTCATTGTGAGCGCCGCGGCGACCCAGGACAAGCCAGCAGGCAGGATCGAGGCTCAATTCCCGGGCATTGCGCTCCACGCGCGCTCCGGGTACCGCTTGGAGCTACCGCGCCGAAGACTACGGCGCGCGTCGACTACTGCGCTTCGCGGGCCCGCCGACCGCGCTGCCGGCCACGTTCCTTCGCATCGAGAATGGTCTTGCGCATCCGCACGGCGCTCGGCGTCACCTCAACGCACTCGTCGTCGGCGCAGAACTCCAGAGCCTGCTCCAGGCTGAGCAGCCGCGGCGGGATGAGCCGCTCTAGCTCCTCACCCGACGACTGGCGGATGTTGGTGAGCTTCTTCTCCTTGGCGATGTTGACGTCCATGTCGTCCGACCGCGAGTTCTCGCCGACGATCATGCCCTCGTACACCTCGGTGCCGGGCTCGATGAAGAGGCTGCCGCGCTCCTGCAGCGCGAACATCGCGTACGCCGTCGCAGCACCGCGCCGGTCGGCGACCAGCGAGCCGGTCGGCCGGGCTCGCATCTCGCCGGACCACGGCTCGAAGCCCTCGAACACATGGTGCGCGATGCCAGTGCCGCGGGTCTCGGTGAGGAACTGGGTGCGGAATCCGATCAGCCCGCGGGCCGGGCACCGTGAAGTCGAGCCGAACCCAGCCGGTGCCGTGGTTGGACATGTTCTCCATCCGGCCCTTACGCACGGCCAGCAGCGAGGTGACCGTGCCGAGGTACTCCTCGGGGCAATCCACGGTCAGCCGCTCGACCGGCTCATACACCTTGCCGTCCACCAGCCGGGTAACGACCTGCGGGCCGGCCTACTGTGAGCTCGTAGCCTTCCCGCTTCATGGTCTCGACCAGCACGGCCAGCGCGAGTTCGCCGCGGCCCTGGACCTCCCAGGTGTCGGGACGCTCGGTCGGCTGCACGTTCAGCGACACGTTGCCGACGAGTTCGCGGTCGAGCCGGTCCTTCACCATCCGGGCGGTGACCTTCGAGCCCTTGACCTGACCGACGAGGGGCGAGGTGTTGATGCCGATCGTCATCGAGATGGCCGGCTCGTCGACGGTGATCAGCGGCAGCGGGCGCGGGTCGTCCGGGTCGGCCAGCGTCTCGCCGATCATGATGTCCGCGATCCCGGCCACGGCGATGATGTCCCCGGGCCCGGCAGACTGCGTCGGCACCCGGTCCAGCGCCTCGGTGAGGAACAGCTCGGTGATCTTCACTCGCTCGAGCGAGCCGTCCCGGCGGCACCAGGCGACCTGCTGACCCTTCCGGATCTCGCCGCTGAACACCCGGCAGAGCGCGATCCGGCCGAGGTAGGAGGAGGCGTCCAGGTTGGTCACCCAGGCTCGCAGCGGAGCGGCCGGATCGTAGGTCGGCGCAGGGACCGTATCGCGCAGCGCCTCGAAGAGCGGCTCCAGGTTCTCCGAGTCGGGCAGCGTGCCATCCGCAGGCCGGTTCAGCGATGCGCGGCCTGCGCGTGCCGACGCGTAGACGATCGGGAACTCGATCTGGTCCTCGCTCGCGTCCAGGTCCAGGAACAGCTCGTAGCAGGCATCAACCACTTCGGCGATCCGGGCGTCCGGCCGGTCGACCTTGTTGATCACGACGATCACCGGCAGCCTGGCCTCGAGCGTCTTGCGCAGCACGAACCGGGTCTGCGGCAGCGGGCCCCTCGCTGGCGTCGACGAGCAGGATGACGCCGTCGACCATCGACAGGCCCCGCTCGACCTCGCCGCCGAAGTCGGCGTGACCGGGCGTGTCGATGATGTTGATGGTCATCCCGCCGTGCCGGACCGCGGTGTTCTTGGCCAGGATCGTGATGCCCTTCTCGCGCTCCAGGTCACCGGAGTCGAGTGACGCGCTCGGCCACCTGGGCGCCGACCCGGAAGGCGCCCGACTGCCAGAGCATGGCGTCGACAAGCGTGGTCTTGCCGTGGTCGACGTGCGCCACGATCGCCACGTTGCGCAGGTCGTCGCGGGTCGCGAGGATGACCAGCGGACCCGCCCGCGGTGGGCCCTGCGTCGGCTGAGGCACGGCTGGCGGATGCAGGACTGGCAGGCATGGCGGAAAGGCTCCGGTAACTGTGGGAAGCGCCGGGATTACGGCTTGCACTAAATTCTAATCGGTGCTGGCCAGCTGCTGAGCACTGCCTGCACGATCGTGCAGGCGCACCCAGGGCCAACGGCAGAATAAATATATAGATACTGTGTTCGATAGCAGCTAGGCTGAGTCTGTGGCTGCAGCATTCGTGCCGACGGGCTGGCCTGACGGAGTGCACCCGCCAGGCACGCCGGGATTCGAGCAGACAGCAGTGAACTGGCTGCTCGACGTGGTGCCGCCGGATTACCGGCTGCACGGCGTACTGGTGCGTCATCCGGTGGCGCTGGCCGACACTGGCCAGGCATCACCTCGCCGCGTGCGTCGAGGGCGCCCGGCAGGGCTACCGCAGCGCGCGGGCCGAGCTCGGCGAGGACCTGCCGCCCGGCGGCCTCGCCGCAGTCCTGTCCGCGTACCAGGCCGAGGGTCAGCGGCTGGTCGCCACGGCACGCGCGGTGGACCTGGTCGGCCGCGCGCTGCGCGGTGAGACGTTCGTGCCGGGGCGGGCAAGCTCGCCAGAGCGCCGAAGCGCACGGCTGCTGCCGTAGGGGTCGGCCGGGATAGTGCTAGCCCAGCTGACACCCAGGTACACGGTCGTGTCGACGACCGTACTGGTGCCGTGCGGGTCCTGCGGAGTCACGATGTCGGAGCCTGGCGGATAGGTGACCGTCGATTCGAGCACGGAACCCGTGGCGGGGTTCTCGTATGTGGCATAGCCGATCTTGTCCGACTTTCCGCCGGGAAGCCCGCTGCTATCGACGCGGCTGATCTCCGTGGCTGGCCGGCCGGTGACTGTCGCGCGCCGACGGATTGACCGTTACCCCTGGTACGCCCGCGAGCACCTGATACAGCGCCGAGCGCAGGGCCGGGCTCACGAGCCGGTTCCAGAGCATGTCACTGGCCTGCTGGAATACCTTGTCGTCGGCGCTGACCGTGACTGGCCGCGGGAGCGGCGTGGCGCGCAGGCAATACGCAGCAGCTCAGCTCCGGACTCGGCCGCGAATTCTTCGAATGCTCGAGTCTGCCGTCTATCCATGCAACCTCCCAGTCTCCGCGATCACCGCTAAGACGACAGCATCGCGAATCAGGTTGCTTGGGACAGCGACGGCAGGGCGACCTTACTCGCCGCGCAACCGTTGGATGACCGGGGCGAACTCCCGCATGTACGGCTCGTGCACGGTCAGGTAGGAGTAGCCCCAACGCTCGCGGCTGCGCCGCAACTGGGCCGCGATCTCGTCAACGGTGCCGATCAGCAGGTATGGCGTCTGCAGCGCTTCGTCGACGGTCAGCACCGCGCGCTCGTCGGTCACGCCGGCCTTTTCGGCCGCCTCCCGGTGCTCGGCTATCAGCTCTTCGGCGGCGGAGTGCCTGTCATCGGTGACAATCACCGACTGGACTAGCAGGTGCCATTCGATGTCGTCGGCGCGGGCAGCCCGCGCAGTTGCGGGCGAACTGCATGCGCTCGTCAGCTTCGGCCACACTGGCGAGCCGCAGCGTGCCAGGCGGCTGTCCCTTGACCTGGTAGACGCCGGCCACCCCGACGATCTGAGCGTGCTCGGCGGCGATCCTCAGCACGGCGTCGCCGGTGCCGCCGACCAGCAATGGCGGCCCGAACCCGCCGAACCCGGACACGCTGCACCGGCTTAGGCGCTGACCGCCCGGCTCTCAGCTGTTCAAGATCGGTGCTGAAGTACCTGCCGAGTTCGCGGATCAGATCGGCCAGCGTGGCTGCTCTGGCCGACGGCGGCAGCCACTCAATGCCGGCTTCGTCGAACTCCCACTTCATATGACCCGAACCGAGGCCAAGCTCGAGCCTGACCGTCAGTGAGGATGTCTGTGGTCGTCACATCCCTGGCAAGCAAGCGCAGCGATTCCAGAACGCCGCATTCAGTACGAGGGTGCCGACCCGCAGCCGCTGCGTTGCTTCCGCTGCCGCGATCGAGCAGCGGGAATGGCGCGGGAATGCCGAGGTGGTCGGCAGAGAAGACGGTGTCGTAGCCGTAGGCCTCGGCCTCCCGGCATTCATCGACGAACGCCTGCCGACTGGTGATGCCGAAGATATTGAACGAGAACCGGAACGGGCGCATGCCATCACCTTTGCCCGGCCGACACGGCTGCCGCCAGTCAATCTGCTGGAAGCAGAGCGGCGGCTCAGGCTGGCTACGGCTTACGCCCCATCGCTGCGTACATGGGAATGACCTGCTTGGGATCGGCCAGCGCTCGCCACTGCGGCAGCGGCACGAGTCCGGGCTCGACCATCTCCAGGCCGTCGAAGAAGGCAGCGAACTCTGCGCCCGTGCGTGGCGTGAACACATTCGGCCCGAGGCGCGCGTTGTACTGTGCGGCGCCGGCCATCATCTGCTGCGTTTCGATGTCCCTGGTGGTGTCGGACATGGTCAGGTAACTGCCCGGCGGCATCGCGCCTATCAGCCGGGAGGCAATCTCGTGCGGAGCCTGCCGAGTCAGGAACGTACTGCATGACGCACAGCAGCATCACCGCGACGGGTTCGCTGAAATCCAGCGTCGCGGCCGCCTCGCGCAAGATCTCGTCGGTGTCCCGCAGGTCGGCGTCGATATAGGCGGTAGCACCCTCGGGCGCGCCGGTCAGCAAAGCTCGGGCGTGGGCGAGGACGATCGGATCGTTATCCACGTACACGACTTTGCTTTCCGGCGCGATTCCCTGAGCTACCTGGTGGGTGTTCTCGGCAGTCGGCAGCCCGGTGCCGATATCCAGGAACTGACGGATCCCGGCCTTCGGCGGCAAGGTACTGCACTGCGCGACGCAGAAACGCCCGGTTAGCCCGGACTGACGGCAGCACGTTCGGGCTTATCGCGATGATTCCCTCAGCGGCTTCCCGGTCGGCCTCGTAGTTGTCCTTGCCGCCCAGAAGGTAGTCATAAACCCTGGCTGGATGGGCAACCGAAGTGTCGAAGGAGGATGACTCGGAAGACTCGCCCGGTTCAGTTTCATCCGGGGCACCGCCATACTGGTCCGCTGCCAATGCGCCGTCCGTGCTCACTTTTTCTGCCTTTCCTGGCCCGCGCGTCCGGCCACCAAGAAATGGCCCGCAAATGGAGACCTAGCAGTGCGAACTTATCACCCGGGCCATCGGCGGGGCGCGGCATGAGGGGCTCAGCCAGCGGGCGCTGCCCAGCCAGTCCCGGCGACGTACTCGCGGATGACTCTGGCCGGAACGCCGCCCACTACCGCGTAATCAGGCACCTTCCCGCGGACCACAGCGCCGGCAGCCACCACGACGTTCTTGCCGATGACGGAGCCAGGCAGAACGATCGCGCCGGTACCGAGCCATGTGCCAGCGCCGATCCTGACGCTGCTGTTTACCGGCCATTGCCTGCCAACAGGCACCTCAACGTCGGCATAGCTGTGGTTCTGGTCAGTGATGTAGACGTACGGCCCGGTGAAGACATCGGCCCCGATCTCGATCGAGTGGTGCGCAACGATGTGGCTGCCGCGCCCGATCACGCACCGGTCACCCACCCGCAGTACGGGCTCGGGGCCGAGATCGTGGCCAGGGGCCATGCCCGCGCACAGCGTGACAAGCTCCGCGATCATGCACTGATCGCCGACTTCGATCCACGGCTCGCCGTAGACCGCACCTGTCGGGAACGCCATCAGCGAGCCCGGGCCAAACGCAGCGAACCTGCGGCCCGCAGCGGACTCGGCCGTTACGACGCCGGCTTGCTGCATTCGTCGCCAGCCAGCCTGGATGGCATCCGCGACGAGCGCCCGGCGGCGCTTGGCGAGCTGGTGTCTCAACGCCATGGCGGCTAACGGTACTCCCGCACCCCCGCGGCGGGGAAGATCGCCGCCTGCCGCAGGACTCCTAGGGCGTGACGGTCGAGGCAGCCAGCTGACCGCAGGCGCCGTCGATCTGCGTGCCCCTGGTATCGCGCACCGTGACCGGAACGCCACGGGCAGGCCAGCCGGTCCAGGAACTCCGCTGCCACCGCGGGGTCCGACGCGGTCCACTTCGAGCCCGGCGTCGGGTTGAGCGGGATCAGGTTGACATGCGCGAGCCGCCCGGCCAGCAGGCTCGCCAGGCGATCCGCCCGCCACGCGTGGTCGTTGATGTCGCGGATCATGGCGTACTCAATCGACACCCGCCGGCCCGTCGCCCCCGCGTACTCCCAGGCCGCGTCCAGCACCTCGGCGACCTTCCAGCGGCGGTTAACCGGCACCAGATCGTCTCGCAGCTCGTCGTCGGGCGCGTGCAGCGAGACCGCCAGCCGCACCGACAAACGCTCCGCCGCGAGCTTCCTGATCGCTGGTACCAGCCCGACGGTAGACACGGTGACCGAGCGCTGCGAAATGCCCAGCCCGTCCGGCGCCGGGTCGGTAATCCGCCGCACCGCGGTGAGGACGCTACGGTAATTCGCCAGCGGCTCGCCCATGCCCATGAACACCACGTTCGAGACCCGGCCGGACCCGCCCGGCACGGCGCCGGCCGCCATTGCCCTCGCGCCCGCGAATACCTGGGTGACGATCTCTGCGGCCGACAGGTTCCTGGTCAGCCCGGCCTGACCGGTCGCGCAGAACGGGCACGCCATGCCGCATCCCGCCTGAGACGACACGCACATCGTGACCCGGTCCGGGTAACGCATCAGCACTGACTCGACGAAGGCGCCGTCGAATGCACGCCACAGCGTCTTGCGCGTCGTGCCGCCGTCGCATTCGAGTTCGCGCTGCGCGGTAAGCAACGGCGGCAGCAACGCCTCGCCAAGTTCGGCGCGCACGCTAGCGGGCAGGTCGGTCATGTCTGCCGGATCGTCGGTCAGCCGCGCAAAGTAATGCCTGGATAGCTGGTCAGCGCGGTACCCGGGCTGGCCGAGTTCGGCCACCGCGGCGCGCCGCTGCGCCGGATCGAGATCGGCAAGGTGGCGCGGCGGCCGCACCTGCCGTCTGCCCGGCGCGCCCGCTCCCGGTTCGGCCAGACCGGCAGGCAACAGCTCAATCGCCTCGGCCACTGAGCGTTCACCTCCGGTTCTTCGCCGCTCAACACGCCACCAGCGCTGTGACGGGCTTATCAATCTCTCCGCATCAGCCCAACGACCTGCGAGAAGTCTGTAGATTTCGGCATGTGCCGACGTTGCGCAGAGGGTCCGGGCAGGCCTCAAGGATATCCGGCGGGACCGACGGGCCAACAGGCCCAAGCGCAGCCGGGCAAACCCGCACAAGCGGACAGGCCGTCGGGGCGGCGAGCAGGCCTAGCCAGCGGGCGAGCGCATGCACCAGCGGACGAAGCAGCGGCCGGCCCGCGGTGCTGCTGGACAGCATCAGCCCGTACGGCAGCCGGCGCGTAGTCGTTGAATACGACGGCGCGACCACGTCCGCCTACCTGCACGACAAGTCCGGCGCCGTCGCAGCTGCCTGGATCGCCAATCACCAGCCTGCCCCGGAGGCCGTCGACTTCACCAAGCTCCGCTCCGGCGCGTCGCCGGAAATGCCCGCCGCGAACACCAAGCACCCGAACGGCCGGCCACCGATCGCGACAGCAGCACTCAGCGCGGTCTGGTTCGAGGAAGGCGACGGCGTCGCGATCCTCGAGGACGGGGAGCCGATCGCCGTTATCCCCGGCTGGTCCGACCTGTCCAGGAGAATGCCTGGCTACGCGAGAGACGTTATCGGGCAGACTCCGTTCGCCTGGTCGCTCGACGACGCGATAGAGGGCCTCGGCCAGCGCATCTCGCAGTCAGCTCAGTTCTGGCGCTGGCGGGCGAGTGCCGGGTCGTGGGCACTGTTTCAGCAGGCACAGCTCGGCCATCTGCTCGCAAGGCTCGGTCCCGGCGGCAGCTACTGGGACGTAAGCGGCGGAAGGACGCCATTCGTCGGGGTATCAGAGCGACCGCCGCTGTCACGGCGGCCATTACGCCGTGCTGTCCACGGTCGGGATGAGCGGGCAGCGGATGCCAGTCGTCGAGCAGACTGGCGAAGGAGCTGACAGCCGCGCCAGGGTCGAGCTCGCGCTGGCAACCACGATGCCCAGCGCCGCGGCAGCGCGCATCTTCCTATGGCTGGCTCAGTACCCCTGGCGCGAGGTGACCTGGCTCGGCTCCGGCCACAGCGTCCCGTGGTATCACGAGCCCGCCACGTTCCCGCTCGGCGGCGGCAACGAGGCAGTCCTGCTTCTCGATGATCCGTCCCGGCTGCCAGGTCCGGAGGTACCGCGGCTGGACGGCTTCCGATACAGCAACGATCCGGTGCGCTGGCTCTGGGTCGTGCCGATCAACGAGCGGGAGCGCCGCCTGGCCAGGGAACGCAGTTCAGCCAGCCTCGTCACGCAACTGGCAGCCCAGCGCCGTACCTGGGTCTACAGCCCTTAGCTGAGTCGCCGGCCGAGCGCGCAGACGAGCCCTGCCACAGCCCCGAGCACGATGGTTTCAGCCTGGCGGCCGGTGTCGCACCACGGCTGCGGCAGCTCACCGCCGCCGCACCAGCCCGGATCAGGAGGCGCATCGCCACCGCACCAGTCACCGCCGGGCTGAGCTGGATCGCTCCGGCAGGCTCACCCGGTGCGGGCACGGTCGGGCGCCTCTCGGATCGGTCTGCAAGGCCTGGCCCGAACTGTGCCATTCTGACCACCTCCGGAGCGCGGCAGCGATAGCAACGCGCCGCATCATCCTGTCAAGAACGAGTGTGCCAGGAATATGCAATGGTGGCCATTAGCCCCGGCAACTGCGGCCAGGCGGTGGCTGCGAGACGGAAGTGCCCGTTTCCATAAGAAAGTGGCTTTAAACCGCGCGCCCGTTCGGCACGAAGACGGCGAGCAGGAGCCAGACAATCGGCGCCATCACCACCAGCGAGTCGAGCCGGTCCATGATGCCGCCGTGGCCCGGCAGCAAGTGCCCCATGTCCTTGATCTGCAAATCGCGCTTGATCATCGACTCGACCAGGTCACCGAGGCTAGCCACGGCTACCGCGGCGGCTCCCAGCACCAAGCCCTGCCACAGGTGCCCGCCGAGCAGGTCCGGCACCATGACAGCCCCGACGGCGAGACACAGGACGGCGCTACCGCCGAGTCCTTCCCAGGTCTTCTTCGGGCTGATGGAAGGCACCATCGGATGCTTGCCAATCAGGATCCCGGCAAGGTATCCGCCGGTGTCACTACACACTGTTAGCACCACGAAGATGAACGCGCGCCGCGAGCCATCTGGCTCGGCCAGCATCAGCGCTACGAACACGGCGGCGAGCGGCAGGTACAGCAGCGTGAAGATGCCTGCTGTGACATCCCTGACGTAGCCGTCCGGCCCGTCCTTCAGCCGCCAGCCGAGGACGCCGATCCCGGTCAGCCCGAGGGCGCCGAGCGCCCAGCGGGCCTCCATCCAGTACGCCAGGGTGACCATTGCGACCCCGCCCGCCACGATCGGGACCAGGGGCAGGTGGATGTCGCGGGACCTCAGCGCGTGACTGAGCTCCCAGAGCGCCACGGCGAGGATGATCCCGACGTAGAGCAGGAATGTGGCTTTTACCGTGAACAGTGTCAGGACGACAAGGCCGCCCAGCAGGAGGCCGACCCCGATGGCGGCGGGCAGGTTCCGGCCGGTCTTGATCGACCTGCGCTCGGTCACCGAAGCTGCCTGTGTCGCGCCGTGCGTGTCGTGCTGAGTGCCAGGCACGTCTTCGTGACGGGTGCCGGGCTCGTCCTCCCGCTGGCCGGAAGTCCTGCTGGCCGTCATGCCCCCCGAAACCGCCGGCGGCCGGTGTCCCGGCCGCCGGAATCGCCCCGAAGCCAGTGTCGGGTTCTACCTCGGTCTTCTTCTCAGCACGCAAGCTAAACCTCGAGAAGCTCTGCTTCCTTGTGCTTCAGCAGCTCATCGACCTGGGCGGTATAGGTGTGCGTCAGCTCGTCCAGCTCCCGCTCCGCGCGCCTGCCGTCGTCTTCGCCGGCCTCGCCGTTCTTGACCAGCTTGTCGATCGAATCCTTGGCGTGCCTGCGGATGTTGCGGATGGACACCCGGCCGTCCTCGGCCTTGTTCCGGGCAACCTTGATGAACTCGCGGCGCCGCTCCTCGGACAACTCAGGGAAGACGACCCGGATGATCGCGCCGTCGTTGGAGGGATTGACGCCGAGGTCAGAGTTCCTGATCGCCTTCTCGATAGCTGTCATCGAGCCCTTGTCGTAGGGCTGCACCAGCACCATTCGCGGCTCGGGCATGTGGAAGGAGGCCAGCTGGTTGACCGGCGTCTGAGTGCCGTAGTACTCAGCCGTGACCTTGTTGAACATGGACGGGTGCGCCCGGCCGGTCCGGATGCTGTTGAAGTCCTCCTTGGCGACCGCGACGGCCTTCTCCATCTTCTCCTCGGCCTCGAGGAGACTCTCGTCAATCACTTCGGCTCCTGTGCGTTGGTAGGCGGCCAGTCGGGCACGTCTGTCGTATTTCCATGGTGCGCCAGGCCGGTACGGCGAGGCTATGCCGGGCCGTTAGCGGGGTGACCGGCTGACTAGCGTGCCGATCTGCTCACCGCGCACTGCCCGGACCACGTTGCCCTCCCCCATCAGGTCGAACACCACGATCGGCAGGTCATTGTCCATGCACAAGCTCACTGCGGTCGAATCCATGACGCGCAGCTCACGACGGAGTACTTCGGTGTAATCCAGGTGATGGAAGCGTACGGCACCGGAGTTCTTCCGGGGGTCGTCGTCATAAACGCCGTCGACCATTGTGCCCTTGAGCACGGCCTCGGCGCCGATCTCCAGCGCCCGCTGAGCTGCGCAAGTATCGGTCGAGAAGAACGGCTGGCCCAGCCCGGCCCCGAAGATCACGACCCTGCCCTTCTCCAGGTGCCGGATCGCACGTCGCGGTATGTAGGGCTCAGCGACCTGGCCCATCGTGATGGCGGTCTGCACCCGAGTCTCGACGCCGAGCTTTTCCAGCACATCCTGCAACGCCAGGCAGTTGATCACGGTGCCGAGCATGCCCATGTAATCGGCCCGTGAGCGGTCGATGCCGCGCTCGGAGAGCGCGGCACCGCGGAACATGTTGCCGCCACCGACCACTACGGCAATCTGGAAGCCTTCCCTGGCTGCGGCCGTGATCTCCCTGGCGAGATGGATGACCACGTCCGGGGAGATGCCGAGCGGCTCGCCGCCAGCGAATGCCTCGCCGGAGAGCTTGAGCACCACCCGTCGCCAGTTCGGCCTCGAGTCAGCCGGGCCAGGACTCGTCCAGGTCCGCGTCTCCGGGTCGGCCGGCGGGCTGTCTGCCACAGCGGTGTCGCTCTCCGCCAGCCTCAACCAGCCTGGCCGATCTGGAACCTGGCGAACTCCCGGACAGTGGCGTTTTGCTCGGCGAGCAATTGCTTGACGGACTTCTTCTGGTCCCGGACCGATGCCTGCTCGACCAGGACGATGTCCTTGAGGAAGGCATTGAGCCGACCCTCGACAATCTTCGGGATCGCCTGCTCGGGCTTGCCCTCTTCCCTGGTCACCTGCTCGGCAATACGGCGCTCGTTGGCCAGCACGTCTTCCGGCACCTGGTCACGGGTCACGTACTGCGGCCGCATCGCGGCGACCTGGTGAGCGACATCCTGACCGATGGCCGCGCCAGCCTCGTCTAGCTGGACGAGCACACCGAGCGTCGGCGGCAGGGCCGGGTCAGACTTGTGCAGGTAGCTGGTGACGTAGCCGCCGTCAAACCGTGCGTACCGGCCAAGCTCTAGCTTCTCCTTCAGCGCGGCGCCGGCTTCCTCGATCAGCTCCTGCGTGGTCTGCCCTGGCCGGACCTCCAGGCCGAGCACAACCAGCCGGTCAGCGGCACCAGCGGCCAGGGCCGCTGCGGTGATATCGGCGGCGACCTCCTGGAACAAATCGGTCTTGGCGACGAAGTCGGTCTCGCAGTTGAGCTCGAGCAGGACGCCGGCGCCGGTCCCGGCAAGCTGGGAGGTGACCAGGCCGTTCCCGGCCGTGCGCTGCGCTCGCTTAGTCACGTCCTTGGCCCCCTTGATGCGGAGCGCCTCGACCGCGGCGTCGTAGTCGCCGTTTGCCTCGACCAGAGCATTCTTGCAGTCGAGCATCCCCGCGCCGGTCTGCTCGCGCAGCCTCTTTACGTCGGCGGCGGTGTAGTTCGCCATGTCCCCATCTTTCGTTGTCGTTGCTGTCAGCGGCCCAGTCTCGGTGTTACCCGGGTGCTCCGGGAGGTCCGGTCGCGGCGGCGCCGGTCGCTCGGCGCTCTGGTCGCTCGGGCGCTCCGGTCGCTCCGGTGCTCTGATCGCGGCGGGCGGTTCCCGCGGGCACGCTGCCCGCAGGCCGCCGCCGCAGTCAGGCTGTGTAGTTCTAGTTCTCGCTGTCGCCAGCCGGCCCGTCGCCGGCTGAGCTCGCTGCCTCGGCCGCGTCGGCTGCTGATGTCGCCGTGGCCGCCGTGTCGTTGGCGGGAGCGTCGTTCTCAGCGGCGCCGTTGCGCGGCGGCCGCCGTTCGCAGCCGCGTCGTTCGCGACAGCGTCGTTCGCAGCCGCGTCGTTCGCGACAGCGCCGTTGGCGACAGCGCCGTTGGCGACAGCGCCGTTCGCGGCGGCGCCATTCGCGGCGGCAGCGGGCTCGGCGCTTTCGTCCGCCTTGCCGCCCTCGAGCAGCTCGCGCTCCCACTCGGCCAGCGGTTCGGCGGCGCCGATGAGGCCGTCCGCACCGTCAGCCACGGGCTTCTCGTCGGTCGTGGCCGCGCCGGCCCTGGCGATCAGCCCGTCCGCGACGGCGTCCGCCACCACCCTGGTGAGCAGCGCGACGCTCCGGATAGCGTCGTCGTTGCCGGGGATCGGGTACTGAACCTCGTCCGGGTCACAGTTGGTGTCCAGGATCGCTATCACCGGGATACCCAGCTTCCGGGCCTCGCTGACGGCGATGTGCTCCTTCTTGGTGTCCACGACCCAGAGCGCGCTCGGCACCCGGGACATGTCCCTGATCCCGCCCAGCGAGCGCTCAAGCTTGTCCCGCTCGCGGCGCAGCTGCAGCAGCTCCTTCTTGGTCAGGTTGGAGCCCGCCACGTCGTCGAAGTCGATCTCCTCGAGTTCCTTCAGGCGCTGCAGCCGCTTGTAGACCGTGCCGAAGTTCGTCAGCATGCCGCCCAGCCAGCGCTGGTTGACGAACGGCATGCCCACCCGGCGGGCCTGCTCGGCGATGGCCTCCTGGGCCTGCTTCTTGGTGCCGACATACAGCACCGAGCCGCCGTGCGCGACCGTCTCGCGGATGAAGTCGTAAGCCTTGTCGATGAAGTCCAGCGATTGCTGGAGATCGATGATGTAGATGCCGTTGCGCTCGGTGAAGATGAACCGCTTCATCTTCGGGTTCCACCGACGGGTCTGATGACCGAAGTGAACGCCGCTTTCCAGCAGCTGGCGCATGGTGACGACCGGAGCCATGCCGGTGTCCCCTTCCTGTTTGAGGGCGTCCTGCCGTGCAGGGCAGGCACGCCCGCCGGTTGCTTTCCTGGCATCCGTACGCCCCTCGCCGCCGGATCAGCTCCGGCGGACCGGTGAAAGGGCGTCCTGCGCTACGCCTGGGAGAAGACCCGGTCGGGTCCCGCGGGCAGGCGTGCCGCGCAGCGAGCGGACGCGCGAATTTGGCCCACCCGGACAGCGCATGCTCACGCCAGCCGGTAAGAGCCGATTACAAAGTCTACATGCGCGGAGCCGGCCGGGATGTCCGCCCGGCTAACCCCGGCCGCCAGGTCAGGCTCGCGGATGTGCCTGGTGGTAGACCGATATCAGCCGGTCGATACTGACATGGGTGTAGAGCTGGGTGGTCGCCAGCGAGGCATGGCCGAGCATCTCCTGCACGCTGCGCAGGTCGGCGCCGCCCTCTAGCAGGTGAGTCGCGGCGGTATGCCGCAATCCGTGCGGTCCGATGTCAGGCACCGACCCGGCAGCGGCAATCCGGTGGTGAACGACGCGGCGTACGGTGCGCGGATCGATCCGGCCGGCTCTTGCGCCGAGGAAGAGCGCCTTGCCGGGCGCCGCACCCGAAGTCCCGGACCTGTCGCCCTGAGCAGCAAGGACGACCGGCCTGCCACGGTCAGCCCAGGCGAGCACGGCCCGGACGGCGGGGATGCCGACCGGAACGACCCGCTCCTTGCTGCGCTTCCCGAGCACGCGCACGGTACGTCGCGAGGTGTCCAGGTCGCCGGCGTCCAGCCCGCACAGCTCGCTGACCCGGATGCCGGTGGCATACAGGAGCTCCATGATCGCGGTGTCTCGCAGCTCCAGGGCGTCCGCCAGTACGTCGCCGGTGACGTTCCGGCGCGGTCTGAGGCTGCCCGGCTGTGCGCGCGTCGGCGCCGCGTCCGGCGACCCGACGGACAGCACTGCGGCGACCTGCTCTTGGGCGAGCACCTCGGGCAGGTGCCGGTGCACTTTGGGTATCCCGAGCTGAGCTCCGGTGTCGGCGGCCAGGAGCCCGCGACGGTGCGCGAAAGCGGTGAACGCCCGCGCTGAGGCAGCCCTCCTCGCAAGGCTCGCCCGCGCTTGACCCGCCTGGTACTGGCTGCCCAGCCAGCCCCTGAGCACTGCGATGTCCAGGTCCGCCAGTTCGGTACAGCCATCCAGGGTGGCGAACGCCAGCAGCGCGGAAATGTCGCCGAGATAAGCGCGGACCGTATGCGGCGAGAGGCCGCGCTCGGCGGCCAGATGGCGATTGAACGCCGCCAGGGCGGCGGCCATCGGCTCAGGCAGCGCCGCCACCGGTTGCTCCCCGTCAGCCTGCCCGGCCTTCGGCGTCATAGGGCAAGTGTGCGCCGCTCGCCGGTCCGGCACCCGCACCTAATGCCGCGCCGCGCCGGGTTCGGTTGCGGCCAATTGCCCGTTCCCGGCCGAATGATCTTTATGAAAGAGAGTTGCCCGCTCAGCCGCCAGCCGGAGCAATCACTCGACCGTAACGCTCTTGGCCAGGTTGCGCGGCCTGTCGACGTCGTTGCCCAGCGCCACCGCTGCGTGGTAGGCCAGCAACTGCAGCGGTACGGACAGCAGGATCGGGTCCAGCTCGCGTTCGTTCTTAGGAATAGCCAGGACGTCGTCGGCGAGCTCGCCGCCGGGCACCGAATGGCCGACCAGCAGCACCCGGCCACGTCGTGCCTTGATCTCGCCGAGCGTGGCCAGGTTCTTCTCGACGAGCTCGTCATCGGGGACGATCGCCACCGTCGGAAGCTCCGGGCCGACCAGCGCCAGCGGGCCGTGCTTGAGCTCGCTGGCCGGGTACGCCTCGGCGTGCAGGTACGACACCTCCTTGAGCTTCTGCGCGCCTTCCCTCGCCACCGGCCAGCCGCGCACCCGCCCCACGAAGAACATGCCGGGATAGTGCGCGAACTGCTTGGCCAGGCTGGCGATCTCCTCCTCCATGGCGAGGATCTGCGCGATCTGCTCAGGCAGCTTGCGCAAACCGTTGCTGATACGCCGGCCGTCAGCCGGCGACAGGTCGTGAATCCGGGCAAGGTGCAGCGCGAGCAATGCGAACACGGTGGCCGTCGCCGTGAAGGTTTTCGTGGAGGTAACGCTGACTTCCGGGCCAGCGTGCAAGTACACGCCGCCGTCGACTTCCCTCGCGATCGTGCTGCCAACGGTGTTGACGACTCCGAGTACCTGACCGCCCTTGCGCTTGACCTCCTGTACCGCGGCCAGCGTGTCGTAGGTCTCGCCGGACTGGCTTACCCCGATGTACAGGGTGCCCTCGTCGATCACCGGCCCGCGGTACCGGAACTCTGAGGCCGGCTCGGCGTCCGCCGGAACCCTGGCGAGTTCCTCGATCAGCTGGGCCCCGAGGACACCCGAGTAGTAGGCCGAGCCGCAGCCCAGAATCTTCACCCGCTTGATGGCGCGCGCCTCGCGCGGATCCAGGTTGAGTCCGCCGAGGTGGGCGGTGTTGAACCGGTCGTCGAGTCGCCCGCGCAGCACTCGCTCGACTACGCCCGGCTGCTCGTGGATCTCCTTGTGCATGAAGTGCGCGTGGCCGTCCGCCTCGTAACTGGCGGCATCTGCCTCAATGACAGCTGCTTGCTTGGTTGTCCGCTGCGCGTCCAGCGTGGTCGTCCTGAAGCCGTCGGCGCGCACCGTGGCGATCTCGCCGTCATCCAGGTGGACGACCTGCCGCGTGTACCGGACCAGGGCCGCGTAGTCGGAGGCGGCGAACATCTCCTTATCCCCGATCCCGAGCAGGACCGGGCTGCCATTGCGCGCGACGATGAGCCGGTCCGGGCTGCGCGCGTCGAGTACTGCCAGCCCGTAGGTGCCGACGACGGATTTGAGCGCGCGCCGGACTGCCTCCTCCAGGTCAACCGGCGAGGAGTCATCCCCGGCTCCGCTATGCGCTGCGATCAGGTGGGCGAACAGCTCGCTGTCGGTCTGCGAGGAGAACTCCGCGCCGCGCGCGACCAGGCCGGCCCGCAGTTCCTCGGCGTTCTCGATGATCCCGTTATGGACGATGGCAATCGGCCCGCAAGCGTGCGGGTGGGCGTTCTCGTCACTCGGCTCGCCGTGGGTCGCCCAGCGCGTATGCCCGATGCCGGGACTGCCCTTGAGCCTGGCCGGCACGTCAGCGGCGAGTTCGGAAACCCTGCCCTTCGCCTTGCGGACCCGCAGGTCGCCGCTACGGCTGACGACTGCGATTCCGGCGGAGTCATAGCCTCGGTACTCGAGCCTGGTCAGTCCCTCCAGCAGGATGGGAACGCTGTCTCGATTTCCGATATATGCTACTATTCCGCACAAAGCCTCTGCTCCTCATCCGTAGACAATCCTGCGCAGCTGCCGGAGCGAGAACTCAGGCGGCGCGTAACGCCGCTGCGGCATCTCGGCAGCGATCTGCGCGAAGGCCAGTTCATTGGTCAGCCCGCGAGCCTGCAGCTCGCGGTGGCGCCGGCGCACGAAGGCATCCGGCGGCTCGGAGAAATACCCCAGCACGTCCGCCACTACGCGCGCGGCCTCGGCAGGGCTGAGCGGGCAGGTGCGGATGAGGTGATCCACCAAGTCGCTGTGCGAAAGCGGTCCGGGCACGCCGCCCATCATGACCGCTAGCTAGCCGGTTTTGCAAGAATCCTGCCCGATTCCGGGCAGGATCGATGAGAAACCGCGATCGAGACGTCGGGACATTGTGATTGCACGTCGTCCTCTCAGGTACTTCCATCACTCGACCTTCTTCGCTCGCCAGCCGGCCTCACTTCGTTCGGCGAAGCCGCTAGCAGCCAGCAGCCCGAGGCATCGCAACGCCGTATCGAGGTCCACACCAGCCCGTACGGCGACACTGGCCGGACCGCGACCACCTCGCAACGGCAGCTCTTCCAGTACTGCCAGCGCCGCGGGGTCGAGCATGTCGCGTGGAAATGCCGCGCCCATTCGCAGCCCGCCGCCAGACCTACCCGGCGCTCCAATGTGGTCTAAGACGTCATTAGCGCAGGTAACACACATCGCGCCGAAGTCCCGGATCAGCTCGTGGCAGCCTGCCGACTGCTCGGAAGTGACCGGGCCTGGCACTGCCATGACCGGCCGGCACAGCTCTCGTGCATGGCGTGCCGAGTTGAGGGCGCCGCTGCGCAGCGCCGCCTCGACGACCACAGTGCCTCGGCTGAGCGCGGCAATGATCCGGTTCCGGATCAGGAATCCCGGCCGGGTCGGCCCGCGGCCCGGCGGGCATTCACTAATGAGCAGGCCGCAGGCGCCGATGGCGGCGAACAGCTCCGAATGGCCGCGCGGATATCCGAACTCCAGGCCGCCAGCCAGAACGGCCACGGTAATGCCGTCAGCCGCGAGGGCGCCGCGGTGCGAGCTGGCGTCGATCCCGAACGCGCCGCCTGACACTACTGTGACCCCTTGCTCGGCGAGCGACGCCGCCATCTCCAGGGCCACGTGGTTGCCATAGCCGGATGCCGCCCTTGCACCGACGATGGAGACCGAGTTGAGGCAGGCGAACCTCAGGTCAGCCGTGCCGCGCACCCACAGCAGCAGCGGCCGGGCATCGCCCAGATCATCCAGCTGGGTAGGCCAGTCCGTGTCGCCCGGCATCACCAGCCTGAGGCCGCTCTGCTGCCAGGCCGCCAGCCTTGCGGTGCTCGGCACTTCGCCCAGCCTGTCCCGCCACCGGCTGACAGCCCGCGCCAGCCGAGGATCGAAAGGCAGCCCGGTAAGCGCCGGCTCGCCATTCTCGTCGGCACCGGTGACGACACCGAGCAGATCCTCGGCCGGAAAAGACCGCAACGCAGCACCAAGCACCGGGTCGCCGGGCTGGGCCAGGAAGCTCAGCGCCACCCTGGCCCGACGCTCACCGTCGGGAGTCATCGTGACCACCTCCGGTCCCGAGGATGGCAGGAACGAGAACCGGCGAGCCGCCCGCCAGCGGGCGCTGTGGAAGACGAAAACGGGTCGCATGTGCTTGTGGACAAGGTCCCCGAACTGTCGGCCTACGCTGACCTGCAACAGCAGTGGACTCTGCACATGCCCTGAGGCGATCCATATTCCCGCATGTGATACGGTCGTATGTATGGCGCAAGTGGACAGGTTCTCCGTGACGATGCCGCCCGAACTCGGGGAGGGCGTTCGGCAGGCGGCCGAGCGCCAGGGCACCAGCGTGTCGGCATGGCTGACCGAGGCAGCAGCCGACAAGCTGCGCAACGAACTCTTGGGCTCTGCTTTGGATCAATGGGAGTCCGAGGACGGCCCGTTTACCCAGGCTGAGCTCGAGGAAGCGGCGGCTCGGCTGGGGCTGGCACCGCGCACGGATGCTGCGTGAAAGCTGTCCTCGACGCGGGCGCGCTGGTGGCAATCGACCGGCGTGATCGCATTATCGGTGCTCTGCTGCGAGTGCTGCAACAGCACGGAACTCCGATCCGGGTCAGTTCCGCAGTAGTTGGCCAGGTCTGGCGGGACGGGCGCAAGCAAGCCAATCTCGCCCGAGTGTTAGCGGGCGTCGGCATCGAGTCGCTTGGCAAGGACGATGGCAAGCGAATCGGGGAACTACTCGCGCTGGCGCGCTCTTCCGACGTGGTCGACGCGCACGTCGCTCTGATGACAGCGGCCGCCGACCTCGTCTTGACCAGCGATGCCGGCGACATCCGGGCACTGCTGCACACTCGCAACGTGGCGGCACGGGTGCAGGCCGTGTGACATCAGGTCGCTCTTCCCCGATGTGACGATGGCGACCGGATAGACCTGGCCCGTACCCGATGTCCGGAACGCCGATCCGAATCTCCAGTTGTCTGATCTGTGCCGCCTCGATCGCGCTCATGGATGCATTGTCGCCTCGGCCCTGGCCTCCGCACACCTCAGATCCGGCCCGCCAGTGTGCACTGATTTGGGGCAACCCAGGTGACAAGCACCCGCCGCGGCGCCGCGCTCGTTGTCGCCACCGAGAACGAGCGCAAGTTGGTTGGTTTTGCGCCCGCCGCGCCACCCGACACCAAAGACAGCAGTGCGCTCGGCGCTCGGCATGAGGAGTTCGTCGAGATGCCAAACTTTCACCCCCGGGCCGGCAAATGGCCTTCGCGTTCCGCGATGTGGGCCGCTTGGCGCGAGCGACGAATCGGATATTCTGCAACTCCCTGGGCTGTGACAGGGTAGGCGGGTGGAGTCAGCTGGCGCTGCGCGCACTGTCGGCGAGGTTCGGGAGCGTCTCGTCGAGCGCCTCAATGACGCGCTGATGCGGCCAGGCATGTACGGCGGCGAAGAGATTCTCGAGGATCTGGGCGGCTCGACGGTCAGGATGACGAGCGGCCGGACGTCGAGGAGACGCTCCGAGCCACCGGGGCCTGGTCAGCAGTCGGAGTGCGCGGCGTCTTCATGCAGATGTTCGGCGGCAACGCCGCGCAGCATGCCGAGGCGGCCGCACTGGTGTATGCGGACATCGCTCACGCCCGCGGCCATCTGAGACCACAGCGACGGCTGACCGGCCAGCAATACTCGCGTCAATGCTGGGGCGCTGCTACAGCCGGACGCTGGCTGCCGTGCCTGCATGTGCCTCTGGCGGCGGGCGGTGGCGCCGGACCAGAACCTGGCCCTAGGTTGGGGCAATGGCGAATCGGCCGTTCCAGGTTGTCTGCGAGATCGAACCACCCACCCGGCCGGACCTCATGCACGTCCGCCATCAGATCGGCACGCTCAGCAAGGTCGCCGATACCTTTCTGATTCCGGACAATCACCTGGGCCGGGCCACCGTCTCTAGCGTTGCCGTGGCCCATGAGGTGGAGGCCATGGGCGGCCGCAGCATCGCCTGCCTGAACTCGCGAGACCGGAATCTGCTGGGATTCCGGCGCGACCTGCTGACCGCAGCGTCGTATCACGTGGACCAGTTCCTGTTCGTGTACGGCGACAAGCCCAGCTCCGGCAGCCGGACCGGCCAGCTCACCGTGCGGGCGATGATGGACGAAGTGCGGGCGCTTCCGGCCGATCCTGCCTTCGCGGCCGTGCCGTCGTTCAGGGTCGGCGCCGCCGCCGCGCTGCGCCCGCTGCCCGCCTGGAAGCGCTCAGCCGACTTCCTGTTCGTCCAGGCCAGCTTCTCCCTCGACGGGCTGCTGCGGTGGCGGGACGCCAATCCGGTCGACATCCCCGTCTACGCCGGCGTGATTGTGCTGGCCAGCGAATCGCACGCCCAGCGGCTTGCAGCCGCCGTCCCGGACATCGCGATCCCGGCCGAACTGGCACGCCGGGCAGGCGGCGACCGGCTGGCGGGCGTCGAGGCGGCCTGTGACCTGGTGCTGCAGATCCGGGACTCGGGCGCGTTCGCAGGCGTGCATCTCATCCCGGTCGCCCGATACCGGGAGATCGCCGCCAGACTCGAACAACAGCTGGGCTGACAGGCCAGCACCCGGGGGGGCTACAACTCGCTCGGACCCGACCCCGACACAGTCTGCAGAGATCAACGGCGCCGATCGCCAGTTGGGAAAGTGTTTCCTACGCGCCGCCTGACACTACTGTGACCCCTTGCTCGGCGAGCGACGCCGCCATCTCCAGGGCCACGTGGTTGCCATAGCCGGATGCCGCCCTTGCACCGACGATGGAGACCGAGTTGAGGCAGGCGAACCTCAGGTCAGCCGTGCCGCGGACCCACAGCAGCAGCGGCCGGGCATCGCCCAGATCATCCAGCTGGGTAGGCCAGTCCGTGTCGCCCGGCATCACCAGCCTGAGGCCGCTCTGCTGCCAGGCCGCCAGCCTTGCGGTGCTCGGCACTTCGCCCAGCCTGTCCCGCCACCGGCTGACAGCCCGCGCCAGCCGAGGATCCAAAGGCAGCCCGGTAAGCGCCAGCTCGCCGTCGTGCTCCGTACCGGTCACGGCACGGAGCAGATCTTCGGCTGAGGTTGTCTGCAACGCCGCACCCAGCACCAGGTCGCCTGGCTGAGCCAGGAAGCTCAGCGCAACCCGCGCGCGGCGCTCGCTGTCCTCCGGGCCGCTCATCTGCAAGCCTCGCGCAGGGCACACAGCGTGTGAGCGCATGCCGCGGAGCAACAGAACCCGGCGGTTGCCTCTGGCCGATTGCTAGTGCGATTCATCGTCACCACCTCTGGCTTCAGACCGTGCCAGAGGATCACGCCGAGTGTGAGGGCTCAGAATCTCCTGTGGAATCGAGCCCTCTCCCGCCACGTGTTGTGGATATCCCTCGTGAGATTGTCGGCATCACCCGATCTAGCGCGGGCGTCGCCACGGTGGGCGAAGAGGTTAGAGCCTTAACCCATATGGCCAAGCGTTCCTTAGCCCTAGCCGTTAGCCGCTCATCGAGCCTCAGGAAGAACTTCCGTCTGCCCCACGCATCAAGGGCAAACAGTGCGGCGAGGCCACCACAGGCGGCCCAAAACCACCCGGAGTTGGTGGGGTCCCTGCGGTGCAGCGCCAGGGCCTTTCGGTCGACCAGGATGAGCGTCGAGCTGCCGTGCGCAGCGATCAGCGCGGATGCGATGGCCGTTTTGCCCGACCCTGGCGGTGCGACGAGTACCCCGAGCTCGTGGCGGGCCACCTCATCGACGGCAGCGCGCTGGATGCCCGTCAGCGTCGCATTGAAGGGGAAGTCCTGCGTTCTACCAGCGGACCGCTCATCGCTGATCTCCACGCCGCTGCCCGCTTCCTCGGCAAGTGAGGTGACCGTGCCGGCTAGGCCCAGGGCGCGGATGAAGACGTTGACCTCGCCCAAGATTGCGTCAGCCAAGTGGGCTGGTGTGGCTGCCGATCTTGTCAGTTGTCTCCAGCGGTGTGCGCGTGCCGTTCAGGAACAGGCTCAGCATGCTGAACCACGAGATGGTAACGATGTACTTGCGGGTCAGTACCTCGCCGAACCGGTCAAGCATGGCGCTCAGCGTCATGTCGGTGAGGGTGCCAGTACGCAGCAGCTCGTCGGTCGCGGCGCAGATCAGCACATAATCGGGTGCTATTCCGGAGACGGGTCCGTCGTTCGCGGCAGCTTCTATGTCAGTGTCGGTCAGCCCGGCGTTGGACGCCATGACCTTGTTGGCCTGCCACTCGTAGGGCACGTCGAGGACTGACGCGGCGCGCAGGATGATCATCTCGCGGTGCTTGTCGTCTATGTCGGGAGTGCCGAAGATCGCCCGGACCATATCGATCAGCACGGGGTAGAACTCCTCGGTCCCGGCGAACATCTTCAGGACGTTGAGCCTGGTGGCGGGATCATAGTCCTCGCCGACCACCGCGCGAATATCGCTGTCAGAGGGCAGCGGCACGGTGACTGACTCCTTGTAGGCGGTCGGTGCACTCATAACGCGATCCTTCACTCGGCGTCAGATTGCTTTCACTCAGTGTTACACGCGTGCCGAGGGGGCTGACTGAGGCCCGAGGTCATCACGACTCCGGGGCCTCCTTGCATGTCTAGGTGGCGTGTTGATTGCTTCCCTTGTACTGTCCAGCACCACCATCAGCTGCGCGGTGGCGATGACCAGCAGGGCCAGGCCCAGGCGGCGCTGGCCGTCGCTCGCCGTGGTCCCATCGGCTGGACCCGGCCTGGCGATTCGAATGGTCGATGCCGCCATCAGCGGGGGCGACGGGTCGCTCACTCCGGGCGATTGCCTGTTGCTTGGCGGCCTTTAGGCCTGACTATCCCTCAATTGAGGTAGATGGTCTCCCGCCAACTGGCCTACCTAAAGGTCAGTCGCTCGTACGTCGATCTGAGCTTCGCGTCTGTCTAGGCTTTTGCGCGTATGTCAATACTTACGCGAATCAGCCCCCATGCCCGTGTGCTCGCACTACCTGCCGCGCTGCTGATAGCAGGCGGCCTGGTGGCGGTGAGCATGCCTGCCGCGTCATCACAGGCAGCGGGCGGCACGACGCTGTGTAAGGAGCAGACGCTCCCCGTCGAAGGCCACTCGTACACGGTTGAGAACAACGAATGGGGCTCAAGCGCCCCAGAATGCGTCACCACTGATGGCAGCGCCGGGTTCACCGTTGCGAACTCCTCGATTGCGAACAGCACTTACGGCGCCCCCGGCGGCTACGCCGCCATCTACAGGGGCTGCCACTGGGGCGCCTGCACTCCCGGCAGCGGCTTTCCTTTCCAGGTCTCTGACATCCGTCCTGGCAAGGTAACCACGACCTGGAGCACCTCTCAGCCCGGCGGCAGCAGCGACTACGACGTGGCTTACGACATCTGGTTCAACCAGACGCCCACGACCAGCGGCCAGCCCAACGGCACCGAGCTGATGATCTGGCTGAATCACAACGGCCCGGTGCAGCCCTTCGGCTCGAAGGTCGCCAGCAATGTGAGCGTCGGCGGTCGCGGATACAACGTGTGGTTCGGCAATCAGGGCTGGAACACCCTCTCTTACACAATGACCAGCGGCACCACCTCGGTGACCAACTTGGACCTGCAGCCGCTGATCGCCGACGCGGTGAGCCGCGGCTACATCAAGCCTTCGTGGTACCTGATCGACGTGGAGGCGGGATTCGAGATGTGGCAGGGCGGCCAGGGTCTGGCGACCAACTCGTTCTCCGTCAATGTGGCCGGCGGCGGCACGTCATCGGCAAGCCCGGCTGCGAACGGTCCGGCCAGCCCGCCGCCGAGCGCAACCCCGGCGAGCCCGGCCCCGACCAGCCCGGCCCCGACCAGCCCCGCGCCGACCAGTCCCGCTCCCACCGGTCCGCCGCCGCCCAGCCTGGCGCGGCCGCAGGGCCCGGCCCAATCTCCGGACATTTCCCTGCAGGCGATCTCACCCGATCCCCCGGCATCGGGAACGTCGACGAACATCACGCTGGATTACAAGAACATCGGCCCGGCCATGGCCGCCAACCTGACGCTGGTCACCCAGATTCTCAACTCAGCCGGCACCGTGGTGGGCTCGCAGTCACAGACCGGCCAGAATGTCGCGCCACAGCAGACGCTGAACCAGTCTTACGCCTGGACCGCGGCCCCGACGGCCGGCACTTACACGATCGAAGGACTCGTGCAGGACTCCGCCGGCAAAACGCTCGAGCGTGCGCAGGTCGGCACCGTCACGGTGAAGTAAGCCAGCTTCACCGTGAACTCGGGGTCCAGCGGAACCGCCAGATGCCAAGGACCGTCCCGGCGCAACCCCACGCGGCGACCACTGCCAGATGTTTCCAGTCCGGGCCGGCGTGCAATGCGAGCGGACCGATCAGCGCCTCGTTGAATGGCCGCACTGGCAGCCAGCCTGCGACGCGGTTGAGCATCTGCGAGTGAATCGGCATGTAGGTACCGGAGATGAATAGCAGCGGGAACAAGATCAGCTGAGCGACTGCAGGAGCTGCATCGGCGTTCGTGATCAGCGATGCCACCCCCACGCCAAGACCGCAGAAGCATGCCGCCCCGAGCAGCAGCGTGATCGCAATTGCGAGCCAGTCCGCGGGGAATGCCACCCCGTACAGCCGCCCGATGCCACCGATCAGGGCGACGTCGATGAAGCTGACCAGCACGCAGTGTGCCAGCAGCCCGGCAAAGTATGCCCAGGCTGGCAGCGGCGTGGCGCGCACGCGCTTGAGTATCCCGTTCTGCCGCCGCAGCGCCAGCGCGACCGTGAGCTGGCCGTAACAGGAGCCCAGTACCGACAGCGCGGCGATCGTCGGCACGTAGTACTGCAGGGCCGACAGGCCGCCGAAGTATGAGCTACGGCCCCCGCCGGCCAGCAGCGCACCGATGACGGTGACGAACACGACCGGAAACGCGAACGTGAAGATCGCGCTCTGCGGGTTACGCCAGAACGACAGTTGCTCGTACCAGATCTGGTGCGCCACCAAGCCGAGGCTGCGATGCCAACGGCCAGGTCGGGCCGGTGCGGGCGCGAGGGCTGTGGTCATCATCGGGTAGTCCCTTCTAGCGTGTCAGCGGACGCGCCTTTGCTCGTTAGCTGCAGGTAGGTGTCTTCGAGAGTCGGCCGGTTCACCGTCAGCCCGGCTAGAACTGTGCCGCGCTGGACCGCCCATTGCGTGAGCTCCAGCAGCGCCTGAGTCGGGTTGGCGGTCTGCATGACGACGGCGCCGTCGCGGGCCTGCGCTCGCATCGGCAGGTCGTGGACGTCGTCAGCCGGCCGGCAGCATGAAGCTGATGCTCGTGCGCTCTGTCTCACGTCCGCCGACGGATTCCGGCGCACCGTCAGCAACGACCGCGCCGGCCGACATCACCACGAGCCGGTCGGCCAGCGCCTGAGCTTCCTGAAGATTGTGCGTAGTCAGCAGAATGGTTGTTCCTCCGCTGCGCAACCGCCGGACGAGCTGCCAGGCATCGCGGCGGGCAGCCGGGTCGAACCCCGTCGTCGGCTCATCCAGGAACAACAGCTCGGGGTTGCCGATCAGCCCAAGAGCCAGGTCGAGTCTCCGCTTCTGACCGCCCGACAGCACCCTGACCTTGCGCCGTTCCTGGCCGGCCAGGCCAACCAGGTCGATGACCTCGGCCGTGGTCCTCGGCGCCTGGTAGTAGCCGGCAGCTCGGGCGATGGTTTCCCGAACCGTCAGGTACGGTTCGACCGCGAGGTCCTGCAGCACGAGCCCGGTCCGCTCGCGCAACTGGATACCACTGGACCGATCGCCGGGATCGAGGCCGAGCACCTCGGCGAAGCCGCCGTCGCGGTCGCGAAAGCCCTCCAGGATCTCCAGCGTTGTCGTCTTGCCCGCTCCGTTGGGCCCGAGGAGTGCAACGATCTCGCCGAACTCGACAGTGAAGCCCACATCTCGCACCGCCCGCACCGAGCCATAGCTCTTGCGCAGGCCTGCCACTTCGATTGCGTGTCCCATGGCTCCATTTCAAGCTCGCGCCGAGGGCTCGCGGCAGGCCCGCCAGTAGCGTCCCGGCCCGACGAAAGAATGCTCGCGAGCGGCGCCATGCAACTTTGGTAGGGACCTGGCCAGCCAAAGGAATTGTCAGAGCGGGCAGCCCAGCGGCCATGACATACCGTGAAGCGCGTGAACGTCGGAATGTGGATCCGCAAGCACTGGCTCGTCCTGGACGTGCTCATCGCTATCGGGCTCGCGCTTATTGACACTGTCAACACGCTGGGCGGCGGATCCTGGTGGCCAGCGCACCCGGACACACTCGTCTGGGTCATGCTGGCCGCACAGGCTCTCGCCGATCTTTCTCTCATCGCCCGGCGACGTGCCCCGCTGCTCGTCATCGCCATCCTGGCCGCGTTCACTGTGGCGGTCTCCCTGCTTATCGAGCCGGCCGGCGCCATGACCGCGGCCAACTCGGGAAACGTCTGGGCACCCTACGGAACTGTCCTCGCCGCGTACGGGCCGTTCTATTTCCGCAAAGACCAGCGCACCGCCTTCGCGGCGGTCGGGACTCTCACGCTGATCGTGGCCAGGGTCTGGGAACCATCGCTCGAGGTCATCACGCTCGGCGTGCTCAGGACAGCCCTCGGACCGCTGCTGGCGCTGTACTTCACCGCCCGGCACACAATGCTCCAGGCCCTCAGGGACCGGGCAGACCGCGCCGAACGAGAGAGCCACCTGCTCGCCGAGCAGGCCAGGGCAGACGAGCGCGCGCGGCTAGCGGGCGAGATGCACGACGTAGTGACGCACCGGGTAAGCCTCATGGTTCTGCAGGCTGGCGCCCTCGGTGTCACCGCGACCGACGAAACCACCAGGCGAGCCGCCGAGGAACTGCGTACAGCGGGCTGCCAGGCACTAGACGAACTGCGTGATCTTGTCGGTCTTCTGCAGGCGGCACCCGGTCGGGGTGAGACGGCATCCACATCGGGGCTGGCCGCGCTGGTCGCCGAATCGACAGCGGTCGGCACGCCGACCAGGCTCGATGAGGACGGTGATCCGGCCCTTGCGTCCCCCGTGGTCGGACGGACGGTGTTCCAGATCGTGCGCGAGGCGCTGACCAACGTCCGCAAGCATGCGCCCGGCGCGCGCGTACACGTGCAGATTAACTACGGCAGTTCACAGGTGACCGTGACAGTCAGCAACACGTCCGGCGGCCCCGACCTGGCCGCCACCGGCCGCCACCGGCCCTGGCTGGTACCGGCCCCGACCTCGCCGCCACCGGCTCCGGCCTGGGTATCGCCAACCTGCGCCGGCGCGTCGAACTCGTCCACGGCACGCTGCTAGCGAGCCCGACGCCCGATGACGGGTATCGCCTCGAGGCGACGTTGCCGGCATACGTACCGACCGCCGAGGCCGTGGCGTGATGCACGTTGTGCGGGTAGTGGTAGTCGACGACGAGCCCATGGTCTGCGCGCATCTGCGCACGATTCTCGGCTCGGCCGAGGACATCGAAGTGGTGGACGAGGCCCACGATGGTGCAGCCGGTGTCGAGGCCGTTACCCGGGCGCGGCCGGATGTCGTTCTCATGGACCTTCGCATGCCTGGCGTGGATGGTATTACCGCGATCGAGCGAATCGGCGCTCTCGCCAACCCGCCTGCCGTTGTAGTGCTGACAACATTCGACGCTGACCAGCACGTCCTGCGAGCGCTGCGCGCTGGCGCTGCCGGCTTCCTGGTGAAGTCCACACCGCCTGCAGATCTGATCGGGCTCGTCCGGGTCGCAGCCGAGGGACACATGGTGCTGTCGCCTGCTGCCGCCCGCCGCCTGGTTGCTGCTTCCGCTTACAGCCAGCAAGCGCGAGACCAGGCACGGGAGCTGATGGCATCGCTGACGGAGCGAGAAGTCGAAGTTCTGCGCTGCCTTGGCGCCGGAATGTCGAACGCCCAGATCGCGGCACAGCTCTACTTGTCCGAGGCGACCGTCAAGGGATACGTCTCGCGAGTGCTGGACAAGCTAGGCTGCGCGAACCGCACTCAGGCCGGACTGCTCGCTCACGATGCCGGCATTGTCAGCGGATAGATCTCCGCCACAAATCATCCACCCGGCCTTTCGCTGCCGGGCAGCACCGCACGGCCGCCCGACATGCGCCCCTGCCGAGTCATCGCCACGTCGGCTGCCTCCCGCCCGTCGAGATCACCGGCGCGCCGCACTCTAGCCGGTGGCTCCGTCGGAGCTTAACGAGATCATCGGCCTGGAGCGTTTGGACAAGCACCCCAGTGCCTGCTGTAGTCTAATACAAAACGAACGTTCGCTTTGATTGGAGACCATGCCGTGCGGAATCCGCTGGCAGCCCACCCGCCGTGGCGTCAACTGCTCGTCGTCTCGGTCGCATTGCCGATAATGATCTCGCTGGCAGTGCTGGCGTTCGGGTGGCCTGTCGCGCGCACCGCGCCGCGCGAGCTGCCAGTGGGCATCGTGGGAACGGGCCCGGCGAGTGAGGGGGCTGTCGCCGCCCTGAGCCACGCGAAGCCAGGCGGTTTCTCGTTCCAGCTATATGCCGATAAAGCAACAGCTCGAGACGCCATCGAGGATCGCGCAATTTACGGCGCTTTCGCCTTTAGCCACCGGCGAGTCACGGTGCTCGACGCCAGTGCCGCGAGCCCGGCGGTCGCTCAGCTCCTCGACGGCGTCGGCCAGCAGCTCGCGAAGCACGCAAGCCAGCAGGCCGAAGCCAGCGGTGATACTGGTTGCGCGTCCACGTAACCCAGGTCGACGTTGTTCCGGCCCCGCCGAGCGATCCGCGCGAACTGGCGCTCAGTCTGGCACTCGTGCCGCTGAGCATCAGCAGCGTGATGGTGGCGGCAGTTATCGCGCTGCTGGTCGGATTCGGCCGGCGTGGCGTCAGGTCATGGCGTTGGCGATGGTTTCCTGTACAGCGGCACTAGGCGCCTACCTCGTCGTGCAGGGCTTGCTTGGCGTACTGCCCCATGAGCACTGGGCTACCTGGGGAGCGCTGTCACTCACGGTATTCGCGATGGCCACCACGACGGCGGGCCTGGTTGCACTGATAGGAGCCGCCGGACTCGGGCTGAGCGCCGCTCTCATGATCTTCGTCGGCAACGCGTTCTCCGGGAGTACCTCAGCTCCCCAGTTGCTGCCCGCAGCGGCAGACCATATCGGGCAATGGTTTCCGCCGGGCGCGGGCGCCAACCTTCTCCGTAGCACTGCATTTTTTTCAGGAAACGGGGCAGCTGGCCACCTCGGCGTGCTTATTGCCTGGAGCCTGCTTGGGCTGGCAGCCATCGTCGTTGGCCACCATGCCCCGGTGCGGTTCGCGGCCGCTGCATCCGCAAACTGACCGAGTTGTCGTCGATAAGACGAACATTCGTTCTATTAGAGTAGCAATATGCCGAAAGTCACGGACCAGTACCGAGACGCCCGCCGCGATCAGATCCTGAGCGCAGCCAAGCGCTGCTTTCTGCGGGACGGCTTCCATGCCACCTCGATGCAAGACCTGTTCGCGGAAGCCGGACTGTCCTCCGGCGCGGTCTACCGGTATTTCGCAAGCAAGGACGAGGTGATCATCGCGATCGCCGAAGAGAACATGCTTGATGTCGTCGCGATGGTCCACGACGTCGCCAGCAGGCAGCCAGGCAGGTCGATCGGGACTGTGCTGGCGGACATCATCACGATTCTCAAGACCAAAGACGCTGACTACGGCCTGGCCCGGCTTGCCGTGCTTGCCTGGTCCGAAGGGTTGCGGAATCCCGGCCTAGCCAGCCGGTTCGCCGATCTGTTCGCTCAGATCCGGGCTGACCTCACCGAAATCGTGCGCAACCATCAACGAGCCGGGAACCTGCCATCGCACGTTCCCGCCGAAGAGCTTGCCTCGCTGTTCGTCTCTATCGTGCCCGGCTCGGTGCTCCAGCTCGCCACGCTTGGCCCGGCGGCAGTAGACGGAATCCCGGCTGCAGCCGAGGCGCTCTGGCCATAGTTTGCGCCGCACATTCAGGTCCCGTGGTTGAGATCGATCGAGCCACCTGCTGTCTCGATGTTGAGGCGCGCCGTGGCTCCCCGGCCGATGCGGCCATCGGCGATCCGCCCATCGGAACCGGCACCAAGGCGCAATGACGGGAAGTCGGAGTTGATCGACCCCTGAGGAGTCCGTGCCTCGACAATGACCGATGAGCCGCGCGCCAAGGTGACGCCGACCGCGCCATTGGTGTTCCTGAATGCTGCCTTACAACCCGGTTCTAGACTGCCGTGGAAGTTGATCGTGCCGCCCCGCGCCTGCACAAGCGATTGCCCGCCTAGGCGAGTCGAGTTACTCGTGATTGTTCCGTTATCCGTCCTGGCGTTGACCTGGCCGTTCACCTGGCTGGTCGTGATGGCGCCACTCGTCGTCTGCAAGGCGACAGTGCCGGTCACGTTGGTCGCCGACACCGACCCGTTCGTGTCTTCCAGGGCGAGATTGCCACCGATGCCCGCCGCCGAGAGGGTGCCCGCCGTGACCGCGACATTCGCATACGTGCCCTGTGGTACGGCGACGTTGAAGTCCACCCAGGTGGCCACGGGCAGGCCAGCCTCAACCGCGACGTTGACCGTAATGACATTGCCCTGCTGGTGGTAGCCAGTGTGAATGGCCTCGGTCATGCCACTGCGGTGCTCGGTGATGCTGACCTGGCCGCCTGGTCCCTGAATCAGATGCACGCTGCCCGTCGAGTGGACGAACCGCAGCGCCACCCGGTTTCCAACTTCGAAGACTGTCGTGCCAGGTGGCGGAGGGCGCTGCGTCCCGGACCTCGCGAAGATGAGCACGATGACGGCCAGTGCAGCGCCCGCCATAATTCAGCCGGCGCGGACGGCGCCAGGCCGGAGGGACATGAGCCTCTGCCCACGCGAGAACCGGGCCTGACGCCGCCTTGCTGCGCATGGTCGCGATCGCGGCGAAGCTGGCTGCGAAGCCGCGCCGCACGACACGCTCAAGGCTGGCCGATAGCCCTGCCCTGTCGGTCGGGTCTTCACGGGGCCTGTCGGGCCCGCCCTCCTCGTTACCTATATCGCCCTCCTGCTCAGGCGGCCGAAACGCTGGCTAAGAGTGAGGAGAAGCTGCTCCCACTCGGTCTTCCCGGCGGTGAGAGAGTCATACGTCCGGCGCCGGATGCGAAGCGGCATACATCACCGGTACTGCAGCAGCAGGCCTCATAGGCCGGTCCCAGCTACAGACCAAGCGCCGCGCCGACCTCGGCTCGTGTTCTACCTCCCCCATGTCCGCCCTCCTCGGCCACCCCGAGGTCATCCTCTGCCACTACGACCCTCTCCTGCCGCCGCTGCTCGGCGCCGCCGACATCGCCGCCGCCGAAACCCGGCTGAAGGAAACCCCCGGCCAGGGCTACCTACGCCTGAGTACGGCGCTCCGACCGTCATCCTCCCCATGTGCTCATGGCCCCCAGCCGTAGGCGTACGTGACGTCCTCTGCATTCTTGGCAAATAGAACGACTGGACCCTTTGAGTGCGTCGAACCCAAAGCCAGTGGCCTCCGCGCGAGGGACACCGGGAGCGTTTGTCAGCCAAACCCGCCGTCCCTGACGAGGACAATCACACGCTTTAGAGCAACGGGGGGATCATCAATGCGTGCATTCCCTACGACCGGCCGACCTGGAGCGAATAATCGGCGATCTGGCCCGCGCTGGGTCGGCGATCAGATCACGCTCAGTGGCTTATGCCTGCCGGCGGCCGGTGCGCGAGTACCGCCGCTCTGCGCGGACGGTGGGCCGCCTGCGCTCATGTTCTGAGGCACGCAGATCAGGTCGATCTGCGCCGTTCCGGGAACGTAGCAGTACCGGGGACCGCACGAAGACCGCAGATTGCCGGATCGCCACTCCGCCGGACGCAGGTCAGCGGGCCTGAGAGCGCGTGCGACAGCGAGGTGCCGCCCGCCGCCGTAGCACGCGCGACTTCCCCGCTAGCGCGACTGGGCCTAGGTCCGCCGTGGGATGTGGGTGCCGGTCCCTGGCATGTCGTCCCGGCGCAGGCCATGATTGTTATCGGGTGGGCCCGAGTCTGCGCGTGACTTATGCGCGGTGCGAGGGTGACTGACGGTCCGCCGCTGATGAAGGGTGCTCCGGGCAATGATCCACTCGCATTGCGAAGACGACGAGGTGAAGGAGCGTACAGGCGCTGGCCGCGTACTGGCTGTGATGTTGAGAACTGGCGGCCCCACAGTGTCGTTGCCGAGAGTCATGAGAGAGGAAATAGCACGTGGAGAATACGAACGAGTTTTGGGCGAATGCAAGCGTGGTTGCTGTTTCTCCAGTGGCTTTTGCCGTTGGATTCGCTAAGGGTGCCTATGACGCCTCGACTGATAACGGGGCTTTCCGAGAAGGGTTCAATGCGGGAGCAGGTCCTATTCTGAGAGGGGCCAAGAAATTCGGCGCCGAGCATGGGACGACTATAACGAAGGGTGTGATTACTGGCGCGGCTGGCACCCTCGGCGCCCGCATCGTGCGCGGGGTGTTCAGGTAGCCCACGCGATCAGCCGGATCGTGACGCCCCGGCCGGCGGCTCGTCGCCGAGCAGCCAGCGCGCGCCTGCGCCGAGTTGCGCCGCCGTGTCCGCCGGGTTGTACAGCGAGCACCGGCGCAGCGACAGGCAGCCGCAGCCGATGCAGCTCGTCAGCGTCTCCGACATGCGCTGCATGTCGGCGATCTTCGCATCGATCTTGGCCTGCCAGCTCCGCGCGGCCCGGCTCCACTCGGCCCGTGTCGGGGCGCGGCCCTCGGGCAGCAGCGCCAGGCTGGCTTGAATCGCGCGTAGCTCAAGGCCGAGCTGACGGCCGGCCCTGATAAAAGCAACCCGACGCAGCATGTGCCGCGGGTACCGGCGCTGGTTGCCGGCTGTCCTCGTCGCACTGATGAGGCCAAGCCCCTCGTAGTACCGCAAGGCTGAGGGCGCAGCGCCGCTGCGAGCCGAGAGCTCGGAGATCGTCAGCAGGTCAGGACGCCCGGATGCAGCCACGGCTCCAGGTTATGGCATTTTGTTCTTGACTTAAAGTTAACTTTAAGTTGCAAGCTGTCAGCCATGATGAATGCGACCGCTGACGCGAAGGTCTCCTTCGCGGATTTGCCCGAGCTGATAGCCGCGATGAGCGGCGATGAGAAACACGATCACTCTGCCGACTCCACGCTGGATGTCCTCTGGGTGCTATACGACCAGGTGCTGCGTGTGAGCCCGGAAACTGCGCACGACGACGATCGGGACTGGTTCCTGCTGTCCAAGGGGCACTCGCCCAAGGCCTACTATGCGGTGCTTGCGGCAAAAGGCTTCATTGATCTGGCCGCCCTGCCTGGCTTCGGCACCTTCGGCTCCATCCTGGGCCACCATCCCGATCGAAATCTGATCAGTGGCGTGGAGATCGCTAGCGGCTCGCTTGGCCACGGCCTGCCTATCGGCGTGGGCGTCGCGCTCGGTCTCAGCGCGCAGAGCCGCCCGAATGCCCGCGTGTTCGTGCTGATCGGAGACGGCGAGCTCGACGAGGGCTCGAACCATGAGGCGATTGCGTTCGCGGGCGCCGTCGGCCTGGACCGCCTGACCGTCATAGTCGTCGACAATTCAAGCTCGTCCTATGGCTGGTCCGGCGGGGCGGAGACCAGGTTCAGCAGGGAGGGCTGGTCCGCCGCACGCGTCAGCGGACGGGATCACGCAGCGCTGGCGGCGGCGCTGAGCGCACCACATCCGGGCAGGCCACGGGTTGTGGTCGCCCTCATCGAACCTGAGCCGAAGTGACGGAGAGCAAGATCGATGGACACGATGCGCGGCCGATTCGAGCAAGTCACAAGCCAGCTACTCGACAGCAATCCCCGTCTTGCGGTGGTGACGGCTGACATCGGGGCCGACGCCTTCGCGGCGGCCCGCAGACGGCATCCCGAACGGGTCATCAACCTGGGCATTCGCGAGCAGCTGCTGATCGGGGTCACAAGCGGCCTGGCACTGACGGGGATGCGGCCGGTCGCCCACACGTTCGCGCCGTTCCTCGTGGAGCGGCCCTTCGAGCAGATCAAGCTCGACATCGTGCACCAGGGCGTCGGCGCCGTGCTCGTGAGCGCAGGCGGGTCCTATGACTACCCCTTCTACGGTCGCACGCATATGGCACCTGGCGATATCGGGCTGCTGGACACGCTGCCCGGCTGGACGGTGCACGTACCAGGCCACCCGGACGAAGCCGAGGTCTTGGTGCGCGACGCCGTCGCAGCGACCGGACAGGTCTACGTCCGGCTGTCGCTTCCCGCCAACGCCGCACCGTTCCCGGTGCAGCCTGATGAGTTCACGGTGCTGCGGACCGGCCGGTCAGGTACCGTCATCGCGGTCGGTCCGGTGGCCGACGCCGTACTGGCCGCTATAACGGGCCTCGACGTCACGGTGCTGTACGCGGCCACGATCCGGCCATTCGACACCGCGACACTGCGGGCGACTCTCGGCAAGCCAGATGTCGTGGTGGTCGAGCCGTATCTGGCCGGCACCACGGTGCCGTTCGTGGCCGAGGCGCTCAGCGATATTCCGCACAGGACGCTCGGTCTCGGAGTCGGCCGCGCCGAGTTGCGGCACTACGGTACCCCGGCCGAGCACGCCGCGGCGCATGGCCTGGACGCGGCGAGCCTGCGGCCGCGGATCGACGCCTTCCTGTGCCGGTCGGTCACGGACGCTCAGAGGTCCGTGGCTGAGTAGGGCACCAGGCACCAGTTCTCTGCTGTGCTGGCAGCATCCGGCACGGAAGACACGGGTAACCGTCTCCGCATGGCAGCGGTGGACGAAGATCGTCCCGGAGCCTTAGCTAGCGCTCTGCCACCCGCGCTCAGCTAGGCCAACAACCGTCGTGGTCCGTCTTGCCCGACCGACAGTCCTTCACCCAGGACAAGCCGGAAGGCATCGCTGCGCGCAGTCGACGCCGGACGAGTGCTACAACGGTCTGGGCCGGGCAGGCAACTCGCGCAGGAGCTTCGTCGGCGAGCGCGTCCGCAACCGCCCCTGGCATCGCTCGGTAATGCCGGCCCTCATCAGCACTCAGCTCCGGTGGCGGGCCAACACCGGAACCTGGTCGCGTTCGTGCTGGCCGATGACCAGGAACGGGCACTGCACCAGGCCTGCCGGGCCGCGCTGACCGCCCGCTTCCGACGTGTGCGCCGGTCATTGTGGGCATGCGGTTCATTTGCCGCTCTACGGTGCGCCGCCTTGCCGGGCCAGGGTGCAGCGCCTAGAGTCCGTGTTCCAGTGAGCGCGTTCGCGCTCGCCGCCGGGAGGTGCGGTCGCTGTGTCAGCATCCCGAATCCTCGAGGCTAGGCACCGTCTGCTGGGACCGACCAGGCGGCCGCTGCCAGTGTTCCCCGAACCTGAGCCGATCGTCGTGCACGGGCCAGCGCGCATCGCCGCCATCTGCAACCAGAAAGGCGGCGTCGGCAAGACCACGACGACCATCAACCTCGGCGCCGCGCTGGCCGAGCAAGGCCGCCGTGTCCTGCTGGTCGACTTCGACCCGCAGGGCGCACTGTCCGTAGGCCTCGGGATAGAACCGCACGAACTGGACGCCACCGTCTACAACCTGCTGATGGGACGCGGGATGACGGCGCACGACGTCATCATCAAGACCCGGGTCGAGGGCATGGACCTGATGCCGAGCAACATCGACCTGTCCGGCGCCGAGATCCAGCTCGTGCACGAGGTCGCCCGCGAGTTCGCGCTCGGCCGGGTGCTGCAGCCGGTAATCCCTGACTACGACATCATCCTGATCGACTGCCAGCCCTCGCTGGGCTTGCTGACCGTCAATGCTCTCGCCTGCGCCGACGGCGTACTGGTTCCGCTGGAGTGCGAGTACTTCGCGCTGCGCGGAGTAGCACTGCTGATGGAGACCATCGACAAGGTGTCCACCCGGCTGAGCCCGAAGCTTGCCATCGACGGCCTGCTGGCGACGATGTACGACTCCCGTACCCTGCACACCAGGGAAGTGCTGGCCGGGGTCGTCCAGGGGTTCGGCGACCTCGTCTTCCGCACCGTCATCAGCCGGACGGTGCGCTTCCCTGACTCTACGGTGGCTGGGGAGCCGATAACCAGGTTCGATCCTGCGTGCAGCGGCGCTCACGCCTACCGTCAGCTGGCCAAAGAGGTACTGGACAGGTGGCGCCAGCGTCAGGGCGTTCCCGCAGTTCGCGCCGGGTAAGCCCGCCAGGAATCGCAGAGCTGCTGCGGCCCGACTCCCCGACGCAGTTACGAGCAAACCTCGGCCCTCAGCCGGGCAGACGAGCCGGGTCGGGGGCCGAGGCATTATCCTCGTCGGCCCTCATACTCGCCCTGCGCGTCCGCGGTCTGGTCGACCATCTGCTCCGGCGTCGACTCATGGCTCACGCCCAACACGATGCGGGTCGAGCTGCGTTGCAGCGCCGCCAGGTCCGGCTCGTAGTTGCCGATGATCGGGATCAGCCGCCCGGCGAACAGCTCCAGGTTGGCGCCCAGCGGGCCCAGCGTGCCTGGCTCCGGCGGAAGCTGCGCCTCAACTCGCTGCCGGGAACCTCGGCGTTCAGCCGCCACCTGATGCCCTGCAGCCGGCGAGCAGCCCGGAGCCGAGCCTCGCAGCAAGCTCATGAATTCCTGCCACGCCGTCCACGCGACGAAAACGCCCCGGTCGACAGGCACGGCGGTCGCGTCAACCAGCCCGCGACGCCCCCGCCGCTCGTCGGCAGCCCTAGCCCAGACGGTCATGGCGGATTCAGGCCCTCTGCCTTCAGCTCCGGCTCATAGGCCGGTCCCGAGCCACAAGCCCAGGGCTGCGCCGATCTCGGCGAGCCGGGGCCGCGTGTGGCCGGCCAGATCGGCCAGTGTCCAGGACATCCGGATGATGCGGTCGGCGCCGCGCGCGCTGACCTGGCCGCGATCCATGGCCAGCTCGAGAGGGGCCAGCGCGCCGGGCTCGGGCCGGAAGCTGCGGCGCAGCTCGCTGCCGGGAACCTCGGCGTTCAGCCGCCACCTGGTGCCCGCCAGCCGGCGAGCAGCCCGCAGCCGGGCCTCGGCCACCCGTTCTGCTACCGCGGCGCTGGGCTCGGCCAGCTGACGGTCGCTGAGTAGCTCAGCTCGCCCGACGGGCATCAGCTCGACCTTGACGTCCACCCGGTCCAGCAATGGCCCGGACAGTCTCGCGAGGTACCGGCGCCGGACCAGCGGCGTGCACGTGCAGCCCGATCCGCCAGCCGTCGCCCGGGCGCACGGGCAGGGATTAGCGGCCAGGATGAGCGTGAACCGGGCCGGGAACCGGGCGGTAACCCCGGATCGTGCCACCATAATTTCGCCAGATTCCAGCGGCTGCCGCAGCGCATCCAGAACATCCCGGGCAAACTCCGGTGCCTCATCCAGAAACAGACAGCCGTGGTGCGCCAGCGACGCTGCACCAGGCCGGATGAATCCACTGCCGCCACCCACGATGGCTGCCTTGGTCGCAGTGTGATGCGGAGCGCAAAACGGAGGCTCGGTCACCAGCGGCCGGTCCGGCTTCAACGCGCCAGCCACCGAATGAATCGCGCTCACTTCTAACGCCGCCGAGGGCTCCAGCGGCGGCATGATCCCTGGCAGCCGCTCTGCCAGCATGGTCTTGCCAACGCCGGGCGGTCCGAGGAGCAGCATGTGGTGGCCGCCAGCCGCGCATATCTCGGCTGCCCTCCTGGCAACTGGCTGGCCGACTACATCAGCCAGGTCACCGCGGGCCGACGTGCTCGCTCCGTCCGGCGCTGACACGGCCAGACCGGCTCCGGAGTCCACGATCTGCACGTCCCAGCCAGGCACATCGGGATCGCCGTCGCGTAGCCAGCCAATCAACCCGCTCAGCGTGGCCGCGGCGACGATCCGCATCCCGGGCACCAGAGCTGCCTCCGCGGCATTCTCGACCGGGACGACAGCCCTGCCGAAGCCAGCAGCAGCAGCGGCCGCCACCGACGGCAGCACCCCCGGCACCGGACGGATCCGGCCGTCGAGGCCGAGCTCGCCAAGGAACACCGTCCCTGCCAGGGCGTCGCCGGGCACGACCCCGTCCGCGGACAGAATCGCGACCGCAATGCCGAGATCGAAGCCGCTGCCACGCTTGGGCAAGCTCGCAGGCGACAGGCCAACAGTAATCCGCCGCTGCGGCCAGGACTGGCGGCTGTTGAGGATGGCGGACCTGATCCGGTCGCGAGCCTCACGCAGCGCGGTGTCCGGCAATCCGACGAGCAGGAGCGCGACCAGGCCGTTCTCGATGTCGGCCTCGACCTCGACGATGTGGCCAGCAACCCCGGCCAGCGCGATCGAATGTGTCCGGGCGAGCGCCATCTCGCACCACCTCCGCCCCTGACAGTGCCGGATCACTGCTGACCACCGGGCCGGCCGACCGGGAGGATGTGCAACACCAGCCACCACGATGGCCAGCTGTGCACCGCGGCGACCAGACTGTCGGCGGCCACTGCTTTACTGCCGGCCTGCGTGGAAGCGTGGCCAGCTTGCCCGCCAGCTCAGCCGGTTGGCCTGGGTAGGTGCCCCCTCGCGGGCCGCGTTACTGCTGCTCGGAAAGCGACTGCAGCGACGTGATCGCCAGGCTCGCGTGCAGCAGGCATCCGTCCGGCATCACAGAGTCGTCGAACTGTGCGTATGCGCTGTGGTTATCGGCCGCCGACTCATAGTCGTCGTGCGGACAAGCACCCAGGAAGAGGTAGCAGCCGGGCACCTGCTCCAGGACGCGGGAGAAGTCCTCAGCGCCGGCGTCCGGGTTTCCTTGCAATGTGAACCGGTCCGCGCCGAACATCTCGGCGACCACGGCCGCCGCGAACGCTGCCTGACCGGCGTCGTTGACAGTGACCGGGTATTCCCGCTGATAACAGACATCGGCCCTAAGGCCGTGTGCCGCCGCGATGTCTTGGCACAGCCGCACGGACGTCTCCTCGATCTTGGCCTGTGCCGCCGGCGAGAACGACCGGACGGTGGCTTCGAAGGTCGCATCAGCCGGGATGATGTTCCGCTTGGTGCCGGCGTGGAAGCTGCCGACGGTCACGACGACAGGATCGAAGATGTCGAACTGGCGGGTCACCATCGTCTGCAATGCGGTGATGATCTCGGCGGCGACGGTGACCGGATCCTGCGCGTGGTGCGGTGCGGAGCCGTGCCCGCCGGCGCCGATGACGGTGACCGATAGCCAGTCGCTGGAGGCCATGAGCGTGCCGGGACGCGTCGACAGCTGGTGGCGTGGCAGCAGCGCGGATAGGACATGGATGCCATAGGCCCGCTGCACCCGCGCCCCGGCAGCCTCGAGGACGCCCTCGCGGATCATGTGGCCGGCGCCGTCCAGGCCTTCCTCGCCGGGCTGGAACATAAACACGACGTCGCCCGAGAGCACACTTCGGTGCGCGCTCAACAGCCGAGCAGCGCCGGCCAGCATCGCCGTGTGCACATCGTGGCCACATGCGTGCATCACGCCGTCGATAGTGCTGCGGTACTCGACGTCTGCGAGTTCTTGCACCGGCAAGGCGTCCATATCGCCGCGCAGCAGGATGGCCGGCGCCGGGCCGCTACGCTCGGCGGTGCCGCGCAGGACCGCGGTCACCGAACCGCACGACTCGCCAACGGAGACTTCCAGCGGAAGCCCGTCGAGGGCCTCGAGGACCGCCCGCTGCGTCTCCGGCAGCTCAAGTCCGATCTCCGGCCGCTGATGCAGCCGGTGCCTGAGCGCCATCATCGCGGGCTGAAGCTCGGTGATATCCGCGCGAAGACGGTCGGCAAGATCCACGTCGTTTCCTTTCTGCAAGCCGGTGGCCGGCGCCTGGCTCGATCGCTACCGCCCGGCAATCCCGCGGCTGAAGGCGTCCACAAGTGACGGATCGAAGTGCGTGCCCGCCAGAGCACGGAGCTCGCTCGCGGCGTCCTCCACAGGCAGTTTTGCCGCCCCCCGCCTGTCGCTGGTCATGTGCTCGTACGAATCGGCTATCGCCAGGATGCGGGCAAATTCGGGGATCTCATGACCGGCCAGGCCCATCGGGTACCCAAGGCCGTCGCACCGCTCGTGATGATGCATGATCCCGTTCAGCTGCTCGAACGTCGCCGTTATGTCCCGCGCCAGGTCAAGGCCACGCATCGGATGCAGTTCGTACTCAGCTTCCTCATCTTCAGTGAGCGGCTGGGAGCGCTGTGCCACATGGAGCGGCATGCCGATCAGCCCGATATCGAGCAGTAGGGCCGCCGCCCTCAGCTCCGCCACCCGCGTGGGCCGCATGCCGATGCCGCGGCCAAGTAATACGGCTGCGGCAGCTACACCTGTGCCCTGACCTGGCACACATGCCCCGGACAGTTCAGCCATTCGTAACAACGCACCGGCGACAGCAACCCTTGACATCCGTGGCCGCCGGGCTGTCAGCAGCTGCGGTGAGAACCACACCACGCCAGCGTATAGCCGCGGCGGGCGGTGCCGGGGCTATCGGGCGGCACCTGCCCGTCAGCGACCGTGCCGGGACTGTCCGCGGTCGAGCCAGCCCGCTGACCTGACCTGAGGTCCCCAAGGCCAAGGAGCAGCAGCCGACTGCCACGTCGCTGATCCCGGCCCGGGCTGGCCTCGGTTCGCCAGCACGCGCGTCTTAACGCAGGTCATACCTAGCTGCCAGCTAGGCCACCCCGCGAACGTGCTCGATGCTGAACTTGCCGTCGGGACCACGCAAAACGCCCACGGCGTCGATCCTGATCTCCTCGAAGAACAGGCTGTGCGCGGTCAGCCAGGCAATAGCAAGGCGACGCAGCCGCGCAGCCTTCTGCCTGGTGATCGCTTCGACCGGCGAGCCGAAGCGAACCCCGGATCTGGTCTTAACCTCGCAGATGACCAGGGTCTGGCCATCCCTGCAGACGATGTCAATCTCGCCGTGCTCGCACCGCCAGTTACGACCCAGAATCTCTAGGCCGGCGTCAGCCAGAAAGCCCGCGGCTAGTTGCTCACCTTGCCGGCCGAGCAGGTCTTTTGCGTTCATCTGGTCACCTCCGGCACCAACATGCCGGGCGCCGACCAGTGGCCGGGGGATCCAGCCGGGCCCTGTGCACACAGGCCGGCCACCGAGAGCCGGGGTGGGCAACGGGCGGAGATTGTCAGCCCTGACTGGTTAAATCCGCCGGCAGGTAACCAAGACGTACTCCGGGCCGTCGGGCCAACCCAAGGTCTATTTGGGATCCGGGATGTCCAGATCGCTCTTAGCGAGCTCCTCCACGTTCACATCCTTGAACGTAACAACTCGCACATTCTTCACAAACCTAGCGGGCCGATACATGTCCCAGACCCAGGCGTCCTGCATGGTGACCTCGAAGAAAACCTCGCCGTTATCAGCCTGCCGGACATTGAGCTCCACTTGATTCGTCAGGTAGAACCGGCGCTCCGTCTCTACGACGTGGCTGAACAGGCCGACGACATCGCGATACTCGCGGTAGAGCTGGAGCTCCATCTCGGTCTCATACTTCTCGAGATCCTCCGCACTCATCTTCTCCCCTCCGATCAGGCGCCGCGGGCTACTGCCGCGAAGCCTGCCGTCGGCCAGCCATGCTCATCATCGATGACGTCCACGATAGGGCCATTCTGCCCACTGCCAGGCAGGTAGCACGAGTTCCCTGCTTCTGAGTTCTCCAGCACCTCGCCGACATCGGCCGGGGTGCGGCCGCGGACGTTGACGAAGGATCTGCGGTGCTCGGGGCACGGCCCGTGCTGTGCCAGAGCCCGCATATGGCTCGGAGTTGAGTACCCCTTGTGCCGCGCGAACCCGTACCCGGAAAACGTTTTATCCAGTTCGCACATCATTGCGTCCCTGGTGACCTTGGCCAGGATGGATGCGGCAGCTACGCAGGCCGCCACCTGGTCGCCCTTCCACATGGCAAGTGCCGGTGCGCTGAGCCCGCGCACCGGGAAGCCGTCAGTCAGCACGTAGCCGGGACTCGGGGTTAGCCCGGCGAGAGCCCGCCGCATACCAGCCACATTGCAGACGTGCAGGCCGCGCCTGTCGATCTCAGTCGACGAGATCGTGATCACGTTCCAGTCAACTGCGGCATCCATTATCTGACTGTATGCCGCATTGCGCGCCTTCGCTGTCAGCGCCTTCGAATCTGCCAGTTCCGTCAGCTTGGCAATCCGCGACGGCTTCAGTATCACCGCGGCCACGACGAGCGGTCCGGCGCATGCACCGCGCCCCGCCTCGTCAACGCCCGCGACCGGCGAGAGACCGGCGCGCACGAGTACCCGCTCGTAAGCGCTCAGGCCGCAGTCCCGCCTGGGCGTGTATCCGACGGACCGGCGCTGCTCCCCGGCCACTGCGCTCACTCCCGGCGGCCGCCGCGGCCCGCCCGCAGCTTGCTGGTCAGCGGTGTCCGAGTGAGCCGTCGCCGCATCCGGCGCTGAAGCCAGGTCAGCGGCACCGCCCCTACCAGCCCGGCGGCGAGCGGCAGGTACGGTCGATCCGGTTGCACCCTTGTCCCGAGCAGCGCAGAAGCCGTCAGCTGCTGGGTGGCCGGGGACTGCTGGCCAGCCTGCGCGCTGGACCGCGGCTTGTCGATACCTGGCTGGTCGAACGTCGACGGGATCGGCAGGAACCGCCAGCGACTCGGCGGCCACACGATCACGAACGCACGGCCAATGACTTCGTTCTCCGGAATCGTCCCGTGGCCCGGATCTGACATCCGGAGCCGGGAGTCATCCGATACTGCCCGGTTATCGCCCATGACCCACAGCCGGCCAGGCGGCACCACGATATTGAAGGGGATCTGCGACGGCGCGGCCCCAGGGTAGACGTAGGACGATTCGCGAAGCGGAACACCGTTCACGGTGACCGGGCCGTGATCGTCAGCACAGTACCGGTTGCAGACGACATGATCACCGGGAACGCCGATCACCCGCTTGATGTAGTCCGTCTGACCCAGCGGCGTGCCGAACAGGCCCGCGATGGAGCGGAACAGCGGGCGGAGTGTGGCGTCGTAGGCGCGGACAGCCGGATCGTGAGCGGGCGCTTCAGGAGCCGGACTGGGATTCCATGAGCCGGCCCCGTTGAACACGATGATGTCGCCGGGCTCGATGCTGCGGAAGTGGTACACGAGCTTGTTGACGAGCACCTTGTCGCCGATCAGCAGCGTGTCCTCCATCGACGACGACGGGATGAAGAACGGCTGTACTACGAAAGTCTTGATCACCAGGGCGATAGCGAGTGCTACGACGATCAGGATCGGCAGCTCGCGCCAGCTCGACCGGGCCCGCTTCTGCGCCCTGGCGGCCCTTCGTGCCTCCACCGGCGGCAGGTCGCCCGGAACCGGCTGCCCAGGCTCGGCGGCCCAGGGCGCTCCGCTAGCTGAGGCGCCGTTCCCCCAGGCGCCGCTAGCTGGGACATCGTCAGCGATCGCGCCTCGATGCCCGGCCGGACTACCGCCCTGATCGGCCCGGTCCGGATCCGAAGACCCGGACCCGCCGGTCAGCCAGTCCGGCTCGCTCTGCTCGTCATTCATCAGGCTGAGCCTATCCCGCGCCGGCCAGCCTGCCGGGCTGCGCAGGCACAGGCCAGAAGATTCCGTGACCAACTAGCCGCAATGCGTCAGCCTTCCTGTCCCTTGCCTGACTGGCCCTTCCTTGACCGGCGGCCAGACCGCCGGGCCAGGACCCTGCGCCGCAGCAAGGTCAGCGGGACGGCCCCGGCGAAGCCGACTGCCACTGGCAAGTACGGCGCTTCCGGCCGCACCCTGACCGCTGCCGGTACCGCGGCAGTAGCGTCGCCGCCAGCGTCTGCTGCGGACCCACCGGACTTGGTGATGCCAGCCTGATCGAATGTGGACGGGATGGACAGGATCCGCCATTGACCCGGCGGCCAGACGATCACGAAGGCCCGGCCGTTGACCATGTTTTCCGGAATCATGCCGTTGCCGGGGTCTGCCTCGTGCCCGCGAGAGTCATCAGAGATACCCCGATGATCACCGAGCACCCACAGGTAGCCGGGCGGAACGGTGACGTTGAATCGTCCTGGAATGTCAAAAGGATGGCTGCTTGGCTGGTCGCCGGGAAACAGGTACGACTGCTCGTGCAGCGCTACGCCGTTTACGGTGATCAGGCCCTGCGCATTGCAGCAGACCACATGATCACCGGGAACGCCGATGACCCGCTTGACGTAGTCGGTCTGGCCGAACGGCGTACCGAACAGCCCCCCGACCGAGTCGAACACCTTGCGGAGGGTGTCGTCGTAGGCGCGTGCCAGCGGGTTCGAGGTGGTCCCTGAGGAGGGCGTCGCCGCGTTCCAGCTACCCGATCCGTCGAAGACGATGATGTCCCCGGCATGGATAGGCCGGAAATGGTAGACGAGCTTGTTGACAAGGATCTTGTCGTTGATCTCGAGCGTGTCCTGCATCGACCCGGTCGGTATCACGAATGCCTGGACAACGAAGGTCTTGATCACGACTGCGATGACAAGCGCGACGATCACCAGCAGGGGAAGCTCGCGGGCCAGCGAGCGGTTGCGCTTCGGCTTCTTGTCCGGCCGCGCCTTCGCCGACCCGTCGCTAGCCGATCCCTCTGACGGCATGCCGGCAGGCCCCGGCTGCGTCGACGACATAGCTGAAGGCCCCGCCGCAGACGGCCAGCCAGGATCGAACTGGGTGCCGGCGCCAAGATCAGCCGTTAGATCAGGCTGCGCCCCGGATGCTGCAGAGTCCGCGGGCTGACGCGGATCGCCCACCGGCATCATCCGTTCCCCCCCGACGAAGCAGTCATCCGGCAAACGCCACCTGGCCGAACACCCGGCGCGCATCTGACAGTAGCGGGCATTCAGGTCACCTTTGCGCGGGAGCGGTCGCTCGCCACCTGGGTCGGCGCCCTCCAGCGCCGTAGCGGCTGGGCCGAGCGAGACAGCCAGCGGTTAACGACGCTGGTCAGGCAGCTGACGTTCTTACTTGGCTGGCGTGGCCTCGCGGCGCTCCCTGATGCGGGCAGCCTTGCCGCGCAGCGAGCGGAGGTAGTACAGCTTCGCGCGGCGAACCCGGCCGCGAGTGACGACCTCGATCTTGTCGATGGCCGGAGTGTGTACCGGGAAGGTCCGCTCGACGCCAACGCCGTAGCTGACCTTGCGGACGGTGAACGTCTCGCGGGCACCGCCACCCTGCCGGCGGATCACCACGCCCTGGAAGACCTGGATCCGCGACCGGTTGCCTTCCTTGACGTTGACGTGCACCTTCAGAGTGTCACCCGGCCGGAAGGCCGGAATGTCGGATCGGACCTGCGCCTGCTCAAGCTCGGCAATCGCGGTGTGCATCGCTGCGGTTTCCTCATTAGTCATCAGCGCACGCCTGCGAACGCGCTGGATCGGTCTGTGTGTGCCCAGGCGGGGCGCCCGGCAGCCCCGAGGCGGCTTAGCCAGCAGCGGGACAGTGCCTTTTAGTGTGCCACATCTTCGCCACTAACCGGAAAGCCAGCCTCCGCTAGCACCGCCCGGTCCCGCTTGTCCAGCAGCCCTGCCCCGTCAGCGGCCATCGCCCGGTCCGCCGAGATGAGCTGCCAGACCAGGTCAGGCCGGTTCTGAGCGGTCCGGCGCAGCGCGGTGTCCCGGCGCCACCTGGCTATCGCTCCATGGTCACCGGACAGCAGCACAGGCGGCACCTGCCGGTCTCTCCATACCCGCGGCCGGGTGTAGGCAGGCCCCTCGACCACGCCGGTCATCCGGCCACCGTGCGGCCCGGCGCCCTCCGGACCGGCGCCAAAGCCGAACGAATCGTCGGCCGCGGACTCGGCGTTGCCGAGTACGCCTGGCAGCAGCCTGCAGATTGCCTCGGTCATCACCAGCACGGCCGGCTCGCCGCCGGCCAGTACGTAGTCACCGATGCTGACTTCCTCCACCCGCATCCGGGACCCGGCCTCGTCGGCGACCCGGCCGTCGATGCCCTCGTAACGGCCACAGGCAAAGACCAGCCACGGCTCGCTGGCGTACCGGGCCGCCTGCTGCTGGCTGAACGGCAGCCCGGCTGGCGTCGGGATCACCAGCAACGGGTCGGCCCCCGCCGGCACGATGGCATCCAGGGCCTCGCCCCAAGGTTCCGGCTTCATCACCATGCCGGGCCCGCCACCGAACGGGGAGTCATCGACGGTGTGGTGCACGTCACGCGTCCAGTCCCGCAAGTCGTGCACTGTAAAGCTGATGTCACCCCGCTGCGCGGCCTTGCCGATCAGCGAGACGCTGAGCGGGCCGAAGTACTCGGGGAAGATCGTGATGATGTCGATCTGCACCGGGCCGCCCCTACAGGGCGTCGTTCGGATCAAGCAAACCAGGCGGCGGCGCGATCCGGAGTTCGCCAGCCGAAAGGTCTACCTCCGGAACTATGACCGAAACGAAGGGGATCATGATCTCGGCCCCTGCACGCTCGCCGCTTCCTGCGACAACAAGCAGATCCTGGCCGTAGTGCAGCACGTCAGTAACCTCGCCAACATGCTCGCCAGCCACCGTCCGGACGGCGAGTCCGATGAGCTGATGGTCGCGGAATTCGTCGGGATCGCCAAGGTCCTCTAGGTCCCCCGAATCGACCAGCAGGAGTACGCCGCGTAGCCCCTCTGCCTCGTTCCGGTCCCTCACGCCATCGAACTCGACAAGGAGCCTGCCAGAGTGCCACCGGGTTCGCGAAACGGTCAGCGGCCCGGCGGCCGCGGGATCCGTGGCAAGCACGACGCCCGCGGCCAGCCGCAGTTCAGGATCGTCGGTCCGCACATCGACAGCCAGCTCACCGCGCACGCCGTGCGGCCTTGCGATCCGGCCGACTACTAGCTGCATGACCGCCTAGCGCGACTCGTCGGCATCTAGCAGGTCGACGCGAACGTAGCTGTTGCCTGCTAGCGAGCCGATCACCGTCCGCAGCGCCCGGGCGGTCCGGCCACCGCGACCGATGACTTTGCCCAGGTCGTCAGGATGGACACGGACTTCGAGCACACGCCCGCGACGCAAGCCGCGGCTGCCGACCTGGACCTCGTCCGGGTACTCGACTATGCCCTTGACCAGATGTTCCAGGGCTTCCTCGAGCATCTCAGGCCTCGCCGCCCGTGGCGTCGTCGCCGGTGGCCGGGTCGACAGGGGCTTCATCCGCTGCGGCCTCGGCGCGAGCGGCTGCGGCAGCCTCCGCAGTCGCCGCCGCGTCGGCAGCGGCAGCCTCTGACTCAGCTGCGGCGGCCTCGCCAGTGCCAGCCTCTGCGGTGCTGGCCTCAACTGCTCCAGCCTCGGCTGCGCCGGCCTCAGCCTTGCCAGCCTCCGCGGTGCCGGCCTCAACTGCTCCAGCCTCGGCTGCGCCAGGCTCGCCAGCCTCAGCAGCCGCCTTCTTGCCGCCGGCGCTTTTCAGCCTTGCCGGCCTCAGCCTTGCCAGCCTCAGCCTTGCCGGCCTCAGCCTTGCCAGCTGCCGCCTTGCCCTTGGGCTTGGCCTTGGCGCCGCTCTCCGCGAGGGACTCGGCCGCTGCCGCGGCGAACGCGGTCTTCTTGTCGGCCCTCGGTTCCGCGGTCCGCAGCGTGCCCTCTGCGCCGGGCAGGCCCTTGAACCTCTGCCAGTCTCCGGTGATCTCGAGGATCTTGCGAACCGGGTCGGTCGGCTGCGCGCCGACGGACAGCCAGTGCTGGGCACGATCGGAGTCGACTTCGATGAAGGACGGCTCGGCCTTCGGATGGTACTTGCCGATCTCCTCGATCGCGCGGCCATCCCGCTTCGTACGAGAGTCGGCGACGATGATCCGGTAATACGGCGCACGGATCTTACCCATACGCTTCAGCTTGATCTTGACAGCCACGGCTGTGGTCTTCTCCCAGCAAATTGGTGTCGGGCAGGTCGCCTCCCGGGTGAGGACCGGAGACAGGCTGCCCAGATGGTGCCGGCTCAGCGAGTTAGAGAGGGCCTCGCGCGACCGAGCATAGCGGTCACATTCTGCCAGACGACTCCCGCCTGAGCGTAATCACCAGCCCAGCTAGACGGCTACCGGTCCTTCTTCGTCGACCGGCCGCGGAAGGCTGCAGGCAGCTTGGACGGTTGTGCCCCGAAACCGCCTGGTTGTCCGGGGAATTGAACCGGACCCTTGCTGCCACCGAGGCCCGGAAGCGAGCCGAGCCCGGGCAACCCGGCCGGGCTGGCGCTACTGCCTGCTCCAGCTCCGACAGCACCTGCGCCCAGCCCCCCACCGCCAGCGCCACCAAGGGCCGCGGCGTCGGGGGTGAGGCCGGACAACTGCTCGAGCGCCTGCTTTGCGCTCTGTGGCGCCCCCCGGCCGGCGCCGACGGGCCGGCCGCCGCCCTTGCCCTTCTTCTTCGCTTTGCCTTTGGACTTGCTCGGCCGCCGCATTCCGGGCATGCCTGGCATGTTGCCCATCATCTGGCGCATCATCTTCTGGCCTTCGAGGAAGCGCACGATGAGCTGGTTAACCTCGCCCACCTGCACACCCGAGCCACCGGCGATCCGGGCCCGCCGCGAACCGTTGATGATCTTCGGGTTACGGCGCTCTTCGACCGTCATAGAGTTCACGATCGCGGCAGCGCGGTCCAGGTCCTTGTCATCGATCTGGCTCAGCGCCTCCCGGTTCTGCGCCGCTCCGGGCAGCATGCCGAGCAGGTTGCCAATCGGTCCGAGCTTGCGCACCATCGCCAGCTGGTCGACGAAGTCCTCAAGCGTGAAGCCCTCGCCGGAAGCGAGCTTGCCGGCCATCGCTGCGGCCTGGTCCTGATCGAACGTGCGCTCAGCCTGTTCGATCAGCGTCAGCACATCACCCAGATCCAGGATGCGCGAGGCCATCCGGTCAGGGTGAAAGACGTCGAAGTCCTCGAGCTTCTCGCCGGTCGACGCGAACATCACCGGTCTCCCGGTGAGCTGCGCAATCGACAGCGCAGCGCCACCGCGGGCGTCACCGTCCAGCTTGGTGAGGACCACTCCGTCGTAGCCAACGCCGTCCAGGAACGCCTGCGCGGTCTGGACGGCATCCTGGCCGATCATCGCGTCGACGACGAACAAGATCTCGTCGGGATCAGTAGCGTCCCTAATGTCAGCAGCCTGGCGCATCATCTGCTCGTCGATGCCCAGCCGGCCTGCGGTGTCGATGATCACCACGTTGTGCAGCTTGTGTTCTGCCTCGGAAATGCCGAGGTTCGCCGCCTGGATCGGGTCGCCGACGCCGTTGCCGGGGAACGGGGCGAAGACCGGGACCCCGGCGCGCTCACCAAGCACCTGCAGCTGCTGAACGGCATTCGGACGCTGCAGGTCGGCGGCGACCAGCAGCGGGGTGTTGTGCTGAGACTTCAGCCAGAGCGCGAGCTTCGCGGCCAGCGTGGTCTTACCTGAGCCCTGCAGGCCGGCGAGCATGATCACGGTCGGCGGAACCTTGGCGAACCGCAGCCGCCTTACCTCTCCGCCCAGGATCGCAACCAGTTCCTCGTTAACGATCTTGATTACCTGCTGGGCAGGGTTGAGGGCTTCGGAGACCTCGGCCCCACCTGCTCGTTCCCGGACTTTGGCCATGAACTCGCGGACAACGGGCAGCGCGACGTCCGCCTCAAGCAGCGCGATCCTGATCTCACGGCAGGTGGCGTCGATGTCAGCGGGCGACAGGCGCCCTCGCCCGCGCAGCGAGGAGAAGACCTGGTTGAGCCGATCGGAAAGTGTCTCGAACACGTGGGGCTGCCGTCCTCCTAGAAGACCCGTTTGCTAGACCAAGGCTATCGGGTAGCGGCCACGAACCCCTGCAGGGCGAAGTTCGCCTGCTCGGGCTTCGTCGTGATCCACGGGAAGTGCAAGAGGCAATTGCATCTTGTTCACCGGAGGAACGGAACGTAACGTCGTTGATGTTGAGATTTTCTGACAAGCTGCCACGCGGAGGGTGCAAGTGGGGGCGGGCCAGCGACGTTACCAGTTAGAGCCTCGCTGGCCGTTATCGCAGCGTGGCACCAGGCGACGCAGGCAGGCGCGTGCCCCGGAACTTGACGGAGCCGCCGCTGCCGGCAGCGCAGACCGGGCTCTCGCGATCGCCGAGTTGCGGCCCGCTGCCAGCGACTCTGGCGGATGCCAGCCCTCCGACCCTGACCTCTTAGGCAGGGCCGAGAGATTCCTCGCCTTGTTCCACGCGGAGAATCCCGAGGCCGGATCACCCAATGAGCGAATGCGACAGGTACGCCGGGAGATCGAGTCGCGCGGTACCTACTGGCACACCGCGGCGGAGCTGACTTTCGCCGCCCGTGTCGCCTGGCGGAACAGCTCGCGCTGTATCGGCAGACTCTACTGGCGCAGCCTGCGGATCAGAGACCGCCGCGAGGTAACCACGGCTGCACAGATCGCCGCGGAGTCGTTCGCGCATTTGCGCGCCGCGACCAACGACGGCCGGATCAGGCCGCTGATCACTGTGTTTGCCCCGGACTCGCCTGGCCAGCCCGGCCCGCGGATCCTCAACTCGCAGCTCGTCAGGTACGCGGGCTATCCCGCCCGCGCTGACAACGCGGCAGCGAGCGCCGGTGATCCGGCGAGTCTCAAGATCACCCGGTTAGCGCAGCAGCTTGGCTGGCGATCCGCTGGTCCGCCGGGCCGGTTCGACGTACTGCCGCTGATAGTCAAGGCCGCTGGTGCCGAACCGACCTGGCACGAGGTGCCAGCGGACGCAGTGCTTGAGGTGCCGCTGCAGCACCCGGAGTTCGGCTGGTTCGCCGAACTCGGGTTGCGCTGGTACGCCGTCCCGGTGATCAGCGACATGCGGCTGGAGGCAGGCGGCATTTCTTATCCGGCAGCACCGTTCAACGGCTGGTACATGTGCACCGAGATCGGGTCACGCGACCTCGGCGATGCCGGGCGCTATAACCAGCTGCCGGAGATAGCGGCGCGGATGGGCCTGAACAGCAAGGATGACCGCACACTGTGGAAGGACCGTGCGGTCACCGAGCTGAATCTCGCCGTGATGCACTCCTTCACTAGCGCGGGAGTGACGATCACCGATCATCACACCGAGTCGGTCCGGTTCCTGAAGCACCTGGAAATCGAGGAGCGTAGCGGCCGGGCCTGCCCGGCTGACTGGACCTGGATAGTGCCGCCCGCTGCGGCATCCACCACGCCGGTGTTCCATCGGTACTACGCGGACTTCGAGGCTTCGCCCAACTTTTACCGGCACGCCGACGACCCTGCTTGCGATGACGGTGCTCGCGATGACGGGGCTCGCGATGACGGGGCTCGCGATGACGGAGCCTGTCCCAACCGGGCAGGCAGGCTAGCGGCGATGGCGGATCAGGTGCCGCTGCCAACTCTCGACCGCGCCGCCAGCAGCGCATCGTCGTAGTGGACTCGGTCGCGCGCGATCCCGGCCTTGGTGAGCACCCGGATCGCCTCGCGCACCATGGCGGGGGGCCCGGCCACGTAGGCTTCGCAATCCCGGTGCGGGAGGTAGCGAGCGGCGACCCTGCCGACGTTGCCCTGCATGCCGGTGAACGCCGGATCGTCGGAGGTGACCGGCGTCAGATGCAGGCCGTGGTATGCGTCGGACAGCCGCCAGAGATCTTTCATGTCATACAGTTCGTCACGCTTGCGAGCGCCGTAGAACAAGAAGATCTGGCGCTGGCGTGAGCCTGATTCCCGTACGACCTGCTCAAGGATGGCCTTGATGGGGGCGAGGCCGGTTCCCCCGGCAATGCACAGCAAGTCCCGGTCTGCCGCGGGCCGGAGCGTCATCGTGCCGATGGCGGGCCCGAGGATGAGCTCGTCGCCCGGCTCAGTGTGGTGCACCAGCGCGTTGCTGACCCATCCGCCAGGCACCGCCTTCACGTGCAGGGTAAGCAGTCCGTCGTCGCGCGGGTGGCAGGCGATCGAGTACGGCCGCCACACGTGCGGCCATCTCGGCGTCTGAAGCGTCAGGTGCTGGCCCGCCTGATACGGCAGCACGCGGTCGGGCGCCAGCGTCACCATTGCGATATCCCGTCCGCGGTTGTCAACCTTCACGACCTCGGCGGTCCAGAACGCCGGCGCGACCGCCGCGTCGTCTTCAGCCGCGCGGATCATTAACGCGGCTGCCGCTGCGTAGGTCTGTGTCCAGGCCTCTTCCGCCGCCGGCGTGAAAGCCGACTCGGCGAACGCCCGCAGCGTCGCGATGAGTGCCTCGCCGACAGCTTCGTACATGCCAGGATCCACCCGGTACTTACGGTGGTCGCGGCCTAGCTGGGACAGGTAGCTGGCCATTTCATCCGGCGTGCTGAGGCTCTCCACGATGCGGCCAAGCGCGGCGAACAGCCGGTCGCGTTGCTCATCCATCGCTGGCGGGAACAGCTCGCGCAGTTCCGGCCGACGCAGGAACAGCCAGGCGTAGAAATAGCCGACCGCCTCGTCACCGGCGTTAGCGACATGGGCAAACGTGTCGCGGATGGCGACGATCGCCGGGTCCGGATGCGGGCCGGCCCTGCTCCAGCGGCTGGCCGGATGGCGCCGCTGGCGCCTGGGCCGGAGCCATCATGACGGACGCCGGCGACGTCAGGGTTGCCGCCGCTCCGGCAGCCGCTGTGCCGGTGCCCGGCTCCAGCTCCATATCCCGCAGACCGTCTCGCAGTCGCGTCAGCGCGTCCAGGTCCTTGCGCCAGGTCCGCAGCCGCCACCAGGGTAATGTGCGGCGCTCCGCAGCCCGCTCAATCGCGCTTCCGGCGACTGGCGAATCTGAATGGCGAGTCATCGGCGTCATCTGCTCGCTTCGCCGGGCTGAACACGATGCATAGACCGCCCTTGCCGCCGCCGGTGCAATTGCACGGAACCGTGCAATTGCACGGAACCGGACTCGTCGCTGGTAACGTCACAAGCAATATCAAACCTAAACGTGTTCGCGCACGGGTTATCGCGTGACCGCAGTGGACTCAGCCAGTCAGATGCCCAGAATCGCGTCCACGAAGATCGCCGGATCAAAGAACGCAAGATCATCTGGGCCCTCGCCGAGGCCAACGAGCTTGACCGGGACGCCGAGTTCGCGCTGCACCTGGATGACGATCCCGCCCCGCGCCGTGCCGTCCAGCTTTGTCAGGATGATCCCGGTGATGTCGACAACCTCGGCGAAAACGCGCGCCTGGCGCAGGCCGTTCTGGCCGGTTGTCGCGTCCAGGACGAGCAGCACCTCGTCGACCGAGCCGTGCTTCTCGATCACGCGCTTGATCTTGCCGAGCTCGTCCATCAGCCCGGTCTTGGTGTGCAGCCGGCCAGCCGTATCGACGATGACGCTGTCCACGCCCTGCTGAATGCCGACATTGACGGCCTCGAACGCAACGCTGGCCGGGTCGGCACCATCCCGCTCCGACCGCACTACCTGCGCGCCCACCCGGTCACCCCAGGTCTGCAGCTGGTCCGCAGCCGCGGCGCGGAAGGTATCCGCAGCGCCTAGCACAACGGTCTTGCCGTCGCCCACCAGCAGCCTGCCCAGCTTGCCGCAGGTGGTGGTCTTGCCGGTGCCGTTCACGCCGACCACAAGCACCACCGACGGACGGTCGCCGTGCCTGGCCAGGTGCAGCGTCCGGTCCAGTTCGGGATTGATCATCGAGACTAGGTCGGCTCGCAGCATGTCCCGCACCACAACCGGGTCGGTCGTGCCTGCGACCTTGACCTCGGTCTTAAGTTCCTCGACTAGCTCTCTGGCCGGTCCGACGCCCATGTCCGCACTGATCAGGGTGTCTTCGATCTCTTCCCAGGACTGCTCGTCCAGCCGGCCCGCTGAGATCAGGTTCAGCAGAACCGAACCGATGGCCGAATGCGACCTCGCGAGTCTGCCGCGGAGGCGGGTGAGCCGCCCGGCCGATGGCGGCGGCTTCTCGATGACCCGTTCCGGCACCTGCTCAGGCAGCGTAGTGAGGTCCGGCGGCACAACGGGCGGGCCGGGCTCCGGCGGCGCGAGCGTCCCGGTCCCGGTACCTCCGGACTCAGTACCGCCGGCGTCAGTTCCGCGGCGGCTCAGCGAGCCGGGGCCGCCGGGCTTGGGCTGACCGCCCGGCGGCTCTGACCGCCGGCGCGACCTGAAATAGGGAATGAGGCCCGCAGTGCCGCCGCCCACGACGACGACCGCGATGGCGGCATAGATGAGATCGTGAACCATGGCGCAACCAGTCTGACAGACCACTGCCGGTAACCAGGCACACTGGCCGGCCAGCCGTGCTCCGCGGCGAACTGCTACGAGCCGCCGATGGCCCCCGCAAGGCTGTCCTCGGCCGACTCGCGCTCCCGCAGCCGCTGGCTGACCACCGTGGACACGCCGTCGCCGCGCATGCTGATCCCGTACAGCGTGTCAGCGAACTCCATGGTCCGCTTCTGGTGCGTAACGATGATCAGCTGGGATTCATCCCGCAGCTCGGCCAGGATCTCCAGCAGCCGCTGCAAGTTAGTGTCATCGAGCGCCGCCTCAACCTCGTCTAGCACGTAGAACGGCGACGGCCTGGCCTTGAAGATCGCCACCAGGAACGCGATCGCAGTGAGCGAGCGCTCGCCACCGGACAACAGCGACAGCCGCTTCACCTTCTTGCCAGGCGGCCTTGCCTCGATGTCGATCCCGGTCGCCAGCATGTCGTCCGGATCGGTCAGCACCAGGCTGCCGTCGCCGCCAGGGAACAGCCTGGCGATGATCAGCTTGAACTCGTCGGCGACGTCGGCATAGGCGGAACTGAACACTTGCTGTACCCGCTCGTCGACTTCCCTGATCACGGTGAGCAGATCCCGGCGGGTCTTCTTCAGGTCCTCCAGCTGCGCGACCAGGAACGCGTGCCGCTCCTCGAGCGCCGCGAACTCTTCCAGCGCTAGCGGGTTCACCTTGCCGAGCTGATCGAGTTGGCGCTGCGCCTGCTGGGCCCGGCGCTCCTGCATCTCGCGGTCGTAGGCGGTAGCGAGCTGGTCGTCGTCGGCACCGGGAACCATGACATCCGGCCCGTACTCGGCCACCAGCACGTCGGCATCGGTGGCGAACTCCTCCAGCGCTCGGGCGGCGATCTGGTCCAGCTGCAGCTGCTTGGTAGCCCGCGCGATCTGCGCGCCGTGCGCGCTGTCGACGACCTTCTCAAGTTCCTCCGAGGCGTCCCTGATCCGCGCGCGAACGGTCTTGAGTTCGCCGTCGCGGCCCCTGTGCGCCTCTTCGGCCTGCTGACGGTCAGCGTCCGCTGCCGCGATCGACTGCTGGATGCTGGCGAGCGTGATCCTGGCACCTTCGGCGACGGCACTGGCGACCAGCGCTCCCGCCGCCCGCCGCTCTGCCCTCGCCAGCGCGCGCGCCGCCGCCTGACGCTCAGCCACCGCGGCCGCCGTCAGTGAGTCGGCCCGGCCTGAAATCGCCCGCTGCCGTTCCTCGACGGTACGGACCTCGAGCCTGGCTTCCATCTCCGCGGCCCGCGCCGCGACCGCGGCATCCGCGAGCTGCTGACGGCTGGCAGGCACGGCGCCTGTCTCACCGGATTCCGCTTCGCCCGCAGGCTCGGTCCCGTCCCCGCCCGGCTGGGCCTCCCGCGCTGAATGCTGATCCAGCCGCGCCTGAGCCTCGGCCGCCTGGACCAGGCTCTGCTGGCGCGACTTCTCCGCCGCCTCGATGGCCGCCGCTAGCCGACCGACCTCGTCCCTGGCTGCTCTAGCCCGGCCGGCCAGCGAGCCGAGCTTCCCGGACGTCTCGGCCGCGGCCGCATCTGCCTGCTGTAGTCCCGCCGCCGCCTCGGCCAGCAGGTGCCGGGCGTGCTCCTCGTCCTCCAGTGCGGCTGCAAGCTTCCGCTCGGCACGCTGGCAACTGGCCTCGGCCTCACGCAGTAGCGATCCGGCCTCGCTCGCAGCCGCCCGCAGGCTGAGCAGGCTCTTCGCCGCGGCAGACCCGCCACGCGCCCAGTGCGCACCGAGCACGTCGCCATCAGTGGTGACCACCCGCAACCGCGGGTTGGCCCGCAGCACGGTCAGCGCGTCGGCCAGGCCGGACACGACAACGACGTCGCCAAGCAACTCGGCAACGGCATCAGACAGTTCGTCCGGCGCGCTGACAAGATCAATAGCGCTGGAAACGTGGCCGACGCCGCTGTCAGCCGACAGCCTGCTGATGTCGACTGGCTGCCGATGCCGTTTGTGTGCTTGCGGTGCTTGCGAAGCGATAACCAGCCCGGCCCGGCCGGCGTCCTGATTGCGTAGCGCGATCATGATGTCGACAGCAGCATCCAGGCCGGACACCACGACTGAGCCCGCCGCCGACCCCAGCGCTGCGGCAATGGCTTCCTGCGCACCCTCGGACACCGTCAGCAGCTGAGCAAGCGGCCCGAGGACACCCTTGAACGTGGCCGGCTTGGCCAGCAGCACGCCGGACGCGTCAGCTCCGCTGATGACCGCCTCGGTCAGCGCTTCGGTCCTCGCTCGCAGTGCCGCGCGCTGATCACTGGCGGCATGCTCGGCCGCGCGCAGCTGGTTAACCGTCTCTGATGTGCTCTTAAGTGCCGCCGCAGCCTGCTCATGCGCGGCCATCAGGTCAGCCCGGCCTTCTTCGCGGCCGGACACCAGGTCTTGCAGCGCGGCGTATTCCACCTGTGCCTGCTCGGCCCTGGCCTTCGCCTGCGACAGCGCTTCGGCAAGCCGCCCGGCCTCATCCTGCGCCGCCGCGGCCCGGCTGGCAGCGGCCTCGGCCTGGCCACGCAACCGGGCGAGCAGATCAGCCCGCTGAGCCGCAGCCTTGGCATCTGCTGCCAGCCGCCGCTCGTTCTCGGCGAGTGCGTTCTCGGCCTTGGTCCGGTCGGCCACCGCGCTGGTGAGCTGCTGACGGGCCGCAGCCAGCCGCTCGGCCAGCTCTTGCTCCTGCCCGCGCAGTTCGGCCGCCTCGGCCTCGAGTTCCTCTGGATCGCGCCCGGCGCGCTGCGGTTCGGGCGCGGACAGGTTCCGGTGCCGTTCCTGAGCAAGGTTCAGTACACCGCGCGTCCGTTCAGCGAGGCCGGACAGCGCGAAGAAGGCCTCCTGCGCCGCAGCCAGCCTCGGCGCGTGCTGCTGTTCAGCCGCCTCGAGAGCCGCCTCGGCTTCTCTGGACTCGCCGAGCGCGGCTTCCAGGGTGGCGCGTAGTTCCGCCGCAGCCTTCTCGTCGGTCTGGTCCTGCACTAGCTGACCCGCGAGCGTCGTGTAGTCGTCGGCAAGCAGCCGGAGCCGTGCGTCCCGCAGGTCAGCCTGGATCACAGCCGCTTTGCGAGCGATCTCGGCCTGCCTGCCCAGGGGCTTCAGCCGGCGGCCAAGCTCGCCGGTCAGATCGACCAGCCGGGTCAGGTTCGCCTGCATGGCGTCGAGCTTGCGGACCGCCTTCTCCTTGCGGCGACGGTGCTTCAGGACCCCGGCCGCTTCCTCGATCAGCGCCCGCCGCGCGTCCGGACCGGCGTTGAGCACCTCGTCGAGCTGCCCCTGGCCGACGATGACGTGCATCTCCCGGCCGAGGCCGGTATCGGAAAGCAACTCGGCGATGTCGAGCAGCCGGCACTGGTCGCCGTTGATCGCGTACTCGCTCTGGCCGGACCTGAACAGCAGCCGGCTGATCGTCACTTCCGAGTACTCGATGGGCAGCGCGCCGTCGCTGTTGTCGATCGTCAGCGTCACCTCGGCGCGGCCCAGCGCCGGGCGACCCGCGGTGCCGGCGAAGACGACGTCTTCCATCTTGCCGCCGCGCAGCGGCTTGACGCCCTGCTCGCCCATGACCCAGGAGAACGCGTCGACCACGTTCGACTTGCCCGAGCCGTTCGGGCCGACAATGCAGGTGATGCCCGGCTCAAACCGCATCGAGGTGGTGGACGCGAACGACTTGAATCCGCGCAGGGTCAGGGTCTTCAGGTACACCTGCCGACTCCTCCCCAGCCCCTGGCCGCGCGGGCGTCATCAACGCGATATCGAGCGGCCACCATCGTTGGCACATTACCCCGAGGCAGCCGCGGCCCTGCGCATTCAGCCGCTCGACAGCTCCAGTTTGCGTCGGGTTAGCCGCTCAACAGACCGCCGCGCGGGCTTCAGATGGCGAAACTTCCCCAGACAGCCGAAGAGGGACGCTTCAACAGCGTCCCTCGCCGTCGGATGTTGGCCCCTGACGCTCTGTTAGGTGAGCGCAGGCTCGCGAACCGGGATCAGCAGGTCGTGGCCGACGGAAGCAACAAGCACATCATTCTCTTCCTGGAGTCGAGCAAGCTCGGCCTCCAGGTCTCGTACTCGCTGCTGCAACCGGCGCATCTCTGAGACCATCCGCGGATCCGGACCGCCGACGTGGCCGAGTAGAGCCTTTGCCATTGTGTAGGGTCCTCCACACTGAGTGACCAGGGTGGGCATGCACGCAGAAGCCGGACAAGCAGACACCTAGCATGGCTGCGCGCTGGTTAACACTGCTATGGTCCCACCGTCAAGTGCGTTCGGTCAAGTTTGGTGATCCCGCAGGTCACAGGCGTTATCCAGGGCATTCGATGGTCAGCCGAGGCAAGCGCTTGCCTGCGCGACTCACGCCAGCCGCTAACGGACTTAGCATCCGGAAATGCGCTTTAGCTGCCCGGAAAATCACTGATATGAGCGCTTTGTAACGACACCATCGAATGCTAAGTCGGCGGCGGCAGCCCGTTCCATGATCATCGCTCTAGGAAACCGGACATATCGCCGGTCGCGCCCGCCCAGCGGTGCACCACCTTCGTGACCCGGCCGGGCCGGCGGTACCGGCCTGGCCAGCCGAGGCTGCCACCGTCCGTGCCGTCGCCGGTCCCGTCCGACAGCAGCGCCAGCAGGTCACGGCAGCGACCGTCGCTGCCTTCAGCAACCACTTTCACCCGGCCGTCTGCCAGATTCTCGGCATAGCCGACCAGTCCAAGCTCAAGTGCCTGCGACCGTACCCACCAGCGGAACCCGACGCCCTGCACCCGGCCTTCGACCCAGGCCGTGAGGCGCACGGCGCCTGCGTTGGTCAGCACCGCTCGGTCAGCACCGTTCGGTCACCACTGTGCAGTCACCACTGTGCAGTCACCACCGGCCGTTCCGTGGCCGCGGCTGGCAGACCGGGCAGCTGTACGACGAGCGGTTCATGAACGGGTCGCGGCGGATCAACGCGCCGCAGCGATAGCAGGGCTCACTGGCCCGGCCGTAGACGTTCAGCGACCGGTCGAAGTACCCGCTCTCCCCGTTCACGTCGACGTACAAGCTGTCAAAACTGGTGCCGCCGTCTTTCAGCGCCTCGGTAAAGACCTCGGTGACGGCCGCCATCAGGTCAGCGGTCTGGCCGGGGCGCAGCCGGTCAGTTGCGCGCGCCCAGTGCAGCTTGACCCGCCACAGCGCCTCGTCCGCGTAGATGTTCCCGATCCCGCTGACCAGGGATTGGTCGAGCAGCGCACGCTTGATGCCGGTTTTCCTGGCACGCATCCGGGCGGTCAGCCGCTTCAGGTCGAACGCGTCCTCGAGCGGGTCCGGCGCGATATGCGCGATCACCGACGGCAGCTCGGCCCCGTCTGGCGAGACCAGCAGGTGCCCGAATGTGCGCTGGTCGGTGAAACGAAGATCAGGTCCGCCGTCGTCAAAACTGAACCGGACGCGGACGTGCGGCGACAGCGGCTCATCCCGCGGCCCGACCAGGAGCTGGCCGCTCATACCGAGATGCGCGAGCAGCGCGTCCTCACCGACAGGCAGCCAGAGGTACTTACCCCGGCGCCTGGCTCCGTCGATCTTCCGGCCGGTCAGCCGCGCCACAAAATCTGCGGCGCCGCCCTCGTGCCGACGGACCGCGCGAGGATGCAGAACCTCGACGGTCTCGATCCGGCGGCCGACGACGAACTGATCGAGCCCGCGCCGGACGACCTCGACCTCGGGGAGTTCTGGCACTCGCTAGCCTCGCTACGACTGGCCCGGCTTACCGGACTGGCCCGGCTGATCCGCCGTTTCCGTCCTGGTGGTCGGTGGTGGTATCAGAATCTTGTGACGAGGCGGCCAAGCCTTCGCTGATGGCGTTCCAGGCCGCCTCGGCAGCCTGCTGCTCGGCTTCCTTCTTGGACCGGCCCTCGCCCTCGCCGTATGTCTTGGAACCGATCCGGACGAAGGCGCGGAACGACTTCTGGTGGTCCGGCCCGCTCTCCTCGACGTGGTACTCGGGGACGCCGAGCATCCCGGCCGCAGTCAGCTCCTGAAGCGAGGTCTTCCAGTCCAGCCCCGCGCCGAGGCGCGCCGACCGGGCGATCACCGGGTCGAACAGCCGGTGCACGAGCGCGTCCGCCTCGGCAAGGCCACGATCGAGGTAAACGGCGCCGATCACAGCCTCAAGGGTGTCGGCCAGGATGGACGACTTGTCGCGGCCGCCGGTGCCTTCCTCGCCCTTGCCGAGCCGCACGTAGGAGCCAAGATCCAGGCCGCGGGCCACACCGGCGAGCGCGCGCATGTTGACCACCGCGGCACGTAGCTTCGCGAGCTCGCCTTCCGGCCGCTCCGGGAAGGCACGGAAGAGGGTATCCGTCACGATCAGGCCGAGCACCGAATCGCCGAGGAACTCGAGCCGCTCGTTTGTCGGCAGCCCGCCATTCTCATAGGCGAATGACCGGTGCATCAGTGCCCGTTCGAGCAACCCGGCTTCGACCGGCACCTGCAGCGCCCGGAGCAAGCCCTCGTTCTGGCCAGCCGGGTCAGGCGGCCGGTCGGTCACGGCCGCCTTGTCAGCAGGTGAGTCTGTCACCAGCCCGTCCCTTCCCGCAGCGCTCCTTCCCGCAGCGCCTCGTATCGGCGGCGCTTAGCAGCACTGGCGCTGGCACCGTAACTGCTTATCAGGACGGTGTCGTAACCTGGCGCCGGTTGTAGACACCGCATGTCGGGCACGCGGTGTGCGGAAGCTTCGGGTTACGGCAGTTCGGGCACGACATGAGCTGCGGTGCCGTCGCCTTCCACTGCGCCCGCCGCGACCTGGTATTGCTGCGGGACATCTTGCGCTTAGGTACTGCCACGTCACTGCTCCTTCGGGTTATCCGGCACGGCATCCGTCCGGTGGTTCGTCCTGGCCGGTCCGGCATTCCCGTCCGGTAGTGCTTGCTCGGCCGGATCGCTGGCCGGCTGTTCGCCGCCCGGCCGGTCCGCCCGGAAGTTCTTCAGCGCCGCCCACGCCGTGCCGCGCTGCTCGTGCCCGTGACCTGGCTCAGCATCCGCGAGCCTGACGCCGCACTCGACGCAAAGGCCCTGGCACCCTTCCTCGCACAGCGGCGAGAGCGGAAGCTCGAGCACAATCGCGTCACGCACGGCGGGCTCGAGGTCGAGCAGCCCGCTGCCGTCCAGCACGTAGCTGTCGTCAGCCTCAGCATCCTCAGCCCGCTCGGCCTGTGCGGCCAGCACGAACAGCTCCTGAAACCGTACCTTGATCTGCGAGCTGAATGCCTCGAGACAGCGCGCGCACTCGCCTTCGAGCGGCCCGGTCACGGTGGCCGTCACAAGCACGCCCTCTGTGACGCCCTCGAGCTGGATGTCGAGGTCGAGCTCGGCTCCTGCCGGGACCCTGGCCAGTTCCACGCGCATGTGCTCGGGCGCCGGGACTGTCCGCGTCAGGGTACGCGCCGCCCCGGGCACGAGATCCCTGGTGTCGAACACCATCGGGTTACGGAGATCCGGGCCCTTGGAGTGCTTGGTCGGAGAATGTGACATGGCGGTCGAGTGAGTTTAGCGGCATGGTGCATTGCAGTAGCGGCAAGGTGTCTGTCAATATTACCGGTCCGCTACCGGCAGGCCCAACTTGGCGGGCTGTCACCCGGCTGCCGGTCAGGACTCGGCGAGCCGGCTGTTCAGCCGTTCGAGCACCGTTGCCGGAACCAGCCCGCTCACGTCCCCGCCATACCTCGCGAACTCCTTGACCAGACTGGAGGAGAGGAAGGCGTACAGCGGGTTGGTGGTCATGAACAACGTCTCGACCCCGGCCTGGCTGTAGTTCATCTGCGCCATCTGCATCTCGTAGTCGAAGTCGGTCACGGCGCGCAGGCCCTTGACGATCGCCGAAATGTCGTTGTCCCGGCAGAAGTCGACGATCAGGCCCTCGAACCGGTCAACCCGCACGTTGTCGTGCCGCTTCGTCGCTTCCCTGATGAGCTCGACCCGCTCGGCCGCGGTGAACATCGAGGTTTTGTTCGGGTTGCGCACGACGGCCACGACGACCTCGTCGTAGAGCAGCGCGGCACGCGAGATGATGTCGAGGTGCCCGTTGGTCACCGGATCGAAAGAGCCTGGGCAGACTACTCGCCGCACTCGGGTTCACTCTCCCGTCGGGATATCGCAGCAGGCTGTGCACCTGCGGCGAGACCGTACCAGAGCGTTGCTTCACCGTATCTTCTGGATCGGTCAGTTTCGTACCCTGATGGCCAGGTTGGTGGTCCGGACCTGGTGGCTCGCTCCAGCACGACCAGAGCGCCAGGCGCCAGCCAGCCACCGATGACTAGCGCAGTCAGCATCCGGGTCAGCTCGTCACCGGTGGTCGCATAGGGCGGATCGGCGAACACGAAGTCGCGCGGCAGCGTGCCGCCGTCCGGGCCGCGAGCCAGCAGTCGCTCGGCCTTGTCGGTAGCTAGCCGGGCCCCTGGCAGACCCACGATCGCGATGTTTTCCCTGATCACGCGCGCCGCCCGGACGTCGGCCTCGACCAGCAGCACGTCGCTCGCGCCGCGGGACAGCGCCTCAAGCCCGACTGCGCCTGAGCCCGCATACAGGTCAAGCACGGCGGCTCCGGCCAGACCGCCACGAATGGCGGTCACGGTCGAGAACAGCCCTTCCCTGGTGCGGTCGCTGGTCGGCCTCGTGGTCCGGCCGGCCGCCGTCGCGAGCCGGCGGCCACCTGCCAGGCCAGCAATGATCCTTGTCACGACCCGGCCGACCGTCCGCAGCGGTGTCGTGGCCCGATCATGCTTTTTCCAGAAACGTGGTTTGCTCGGCGTCAACCAATGCCCGTACCGCCTCGGCCAGGGCGGGCTGATCAGCCAGGGCCGGATCGGCGTCAACCAGCTCGACTGCCTCCTCGCGCGCCTGACCGATCAGGTCCTCGTCGCGGAGCAGCTGCAGGAGCTTCAGGCTGGATCTGCGGCCGGCTTGCGCCGTGCCGAGAACGTCGCCCTCCCGTCGCTGCTCCAGGTCGATGCGGGATAGCTCAAAACCGTCCGCTGTCTGAGCGACCGCGTCGAGTCGCTCGCGGGCCGGGGCGGCTTCGGGCGTCTCGGTAACCAGCAGGCACAGGCCCGGGTCCGCGCCACGGCCGACGCGCCCGCGCAGCTGATGAAGCTGCGAGACGCCGAAGCGGTCCGCATCCATGATCACCATCACCACCGCATTCGGGACGTCCACGCCGACTTCGATCACGGTCGTGGTGATCAGCACGTCCACCAGCCCGTCGGCGAACGCGAGCATCACCTTGTCTTTCTCGTCCGAGGGCAGCCCGGCCGTGCAGGATCGCCAGCCGCAGCCCCGCGAGTGGCCCGGCGCTGAGCTCTGCAGCCAGGTCGAGGACAGCGATAGGCGGCCGGGCCGGCCCGAGGTCCGGCTCGTCAAACAGCCCGTCCGGACTGGCTCCGGCCGAACGGTCACCGGTCTGGGTACCAGCAGGCCCGCTGCTCGTCCGCCCGGATCCGGGCGCGACCGAGCCAGCCACCTCGTCCCCGGCCGGGCCTGTTTCGTCGCCGCCGATTCGCGGGCAAACGACGTAGGCCTGCCCGCCGTGGCCGACTTCCTCTCTGATCCGCTCCCACGTCCTGGCCAGATAGTGCGGCCGCTCGGCCACCGGCACGACGTGCGTGGAGATCGGTGACCGGCCCGCAGGCAACTCCGTCAGCGTGGATACGTCCAGGTCGCCGAAGACGGTCATGGCCACCGTTCGCGGGATCGGCGTCGCGGTCATGACCAGCATGTGCGGCCTGCCGTCGCCGGCCTTGTCGCGCAGCACGTCGCGTTGCTCTACCCCGAAACGGTGCTGCTCGTCGATGACGACCAGGCCGAGGTCGGCGAACTGGACCCGGTCCTCAAGCAGCGCGTGGGTTCCGATGATGATCCCGGCCTCGCCGGAGGCTGCCTCAAGTAGCGCCCGGCGCCGGGCCGTCGCTCCCAGTGAGCCCGTGATCAGTGTCAGCCTGGTCGCGTGCTCGGCACCGCCAAGCTGACCGGCCATGCCGAGCGGCCCGAGCAGGCTGGAGATTGACCGGAAATGCTGCTGCGCGAGCACTTCGGTGGGTGCCAGCAACGCAGCCTGGCCTGCTGCATCGACCACCTGCAGCATGGCCCGCAGCGCGATGATCGTCTTGCCAGAGCCGACCTCACCTTGCAGCAGGCGGTGCATCGGATGATCGCGCGCCAGGTCTGCAGCAATGACCCCGCCGGCCTGCCGCTGGCCAGCGGTCAGCTCGAACGGGAGCGTGCGGTCGAAGTCGGCGAGTAGCCCGCCGTCTACCACTGGTCGCGGGAGAGCGCTGTAGTTCGTAGCGGCGAGCCTGCGCTGCGCGAGCAGTACCTGCAAGGTGAAGGCTTCGTCCCACTTCAGCCGCTGTCGTGCCCTTGCGACGTCTGCCTCATCGACCGGCCGGTGGATGCCGCGCAGCGCGTCGGCGTAGCCGGTCAGGCCGTGACGATGACGCAGACCGGCTGGCAGCGGATCGCCGGGAACGTCGAGCACGTCGAGTGCCACGCGAATCGACTCCGCGATCTTCCAGGACTGCAGCTGGGCACTGGCCCGGTAGACGGGAATCAGCTCGTTGGCGTACTCCTCGGCGCGGGCACCCGCGCTGCCAGCCCCGAGCAGCTCGTACTCCGGATGCGTGAGCTGCCGCTTCCCTCGGAAGCTGGACACCTGGCCGGAGAACAAGCCCCGGACACCCGGGCTGAGCTGACGCTCCCGGAAATCCTGCCGGCCGTGGCCGAAGAAAGTCAGCGTCAGCTTGCCGTGGCCGTCGGTCACGATCGCCTCGAAGATCGAGCCAGGCCGGTTGTTCATCTTCCTGACGGACGACGATGCCACCTCGGCCTGCACGGTCACGTAGTCGCCCTCGCGCAGCCCGGCCAGGTCCGTCAGCTCGCCCCGCTTGTCGTACCGGCGCGGGTAGTAGCCGAGCAGGTCCCCGACCGTATGCAGGTCGAGAACTGACGCCAGCCGTTTCGCCGCCTTGTCGCCGACGACCAGCCGGAGCGGGTCAGCGGTGACGGCCATGCCGCCGCCAGCATCCACTGACCCCGCATCGCCGCACGGGCGCCAGGCTCATCGCGATCGCCACGTCGCCAGGATAGGCCGCAGCACTGTCAGGAGGGCCGGAGTCGCGCCGCACCCGGTTCGTCGGATATCCTTCGACAACTGGGCGGGCATCTGTCTGCCAGGAACCTTTCGAATATCTCCCGAACTGGAGCGATCCCGTGGCTTCCGTCTGCGATGTGTGCGGCAAGGGGCCGGGCTTCGGCAACAACGTGTCGCACTCGCACCGCCGCACCCCGCGCCGCTGGAACCCGAACATTCAGCGCGTTCGCGCGATGGTCGGCAAGACCCCGCGCCGGCTGAACGTCTGCACCTCCTGCATCAAAGCGGGCAAGGTTACCCGCTAGAGCAGGTCTTGGCTGCTAAGCCCCGGCGCTTCGCCGGGGCTTTTCGCTGCCCGGCTACTCGTTAGGGACTCCGCTCGCTCGCGGCCAGCCGCGTCCCGCTGCCGGGCGCTAGCCGCGCGCAAGCGCGCCAGTTCGTAGCTGCCAGCCGTGATCAACCGGCCCGATTCCGGACCCGAGCGGGAACCCGGCCGAGATCGCGCCGGTCACGTACTCCTTGGCTGCCCTGACGGCAGCCGGTACCTCGTCACCCAGCGCGAGCCTGGATGCGATGGCCGAGGCAAATGTGCAGCCTGTTCCATGCGTGTTCGCGCTGTCGATCCGCTCGGCCGGGAACCGAATCACCTCGGTACCGTCGAACAGCAGATCCACCGGCCGGCCGGGCAGGTGACCGCCCTTCACCAGCACCCACTGTGGCCCCATGGCATTGATCATCTTGGCGGCCTCAAGCATCTGGGCAGGCCCCGTCACCCTCATGCCAGTCAGCAGTTCGGCTTCCGGCAGGTTCGGCGTAACGACGGTGGCGAGCGGCAGCAGCCGGTCCCTGATGATCTCCACAGTGCCTGACGACAGCAGGCTGTCGCCGTGCTTTGAAACGGCCACCGGATCAACCACGACCGGCGCCGCCACGTCGGCCAGGACGTCGCACACGGTAGCGACCAGCTCCGGTGAGGCGAGCATGCCGGTCTTGATCGCCTGCGCGCCGATATCGACAAGAACGGAGTCAAGCTGGGCTCGCACAGCTTCCGGCGGCAGCTCCCAGTAGCCCTGCACGCCAACCGAGTTCTGCGCCGTTACCGCGCAGATCACGGTCATGCCATGGACGCCGAGCGCCAGCATCGTCTTCAGGTCCGCCTGGATTCCGGCACCGCCGCCAGAATCGGAGCCTGCAATCGTGAGCACGCGCGGCGGCGTGGGCGACTGCGACCTGGCTGACACCATGGCCAACAGCCTACGGACAGTGCTAAATCAGCCTGTCACCGCCAGCCAGCTGGCCCCCGTGGTTAGCTGGCCCCCGTGGTTAGCTGGCCCCCGTGGTTAGCTGGCCCCCGTGGTTAGCTGCCCCCCGTGGTTAGCCGACCCCGCCGCTAGAACACCGGGCCGGCTCAGAACACTTTGAGCGTGCTGGCGACCGCCAAAGCCCTCTCGTCGCCTGTTGCTTGCACGCCGAGTTCAGCCCACTCGCCGCGGCCGGTGATCCAGCGGACGAGTGCAGGGGCGTCAGAGTAGATCGTTGCCGTCGCCTGACCAGAGCCGAAGCTGATGAGCCGGGCCCCCATGCCGGTGACCTGAATCTCCAGCGTGCATTCGCTGGCCACGGACCGGTTCTGCTGCGGCAGCGCCGCTTCGATCCAGTCGAGAGTGGGTGCCACCCGAAGCTCGTCAGACGGTGGTGGTTCGCCAGCCAGCGGACCCCGCGGGGCGAACATGTCGGCGCGGATGTGGATGTAGTGGTCGAAGGCGTAAGCGCACGGGACCAGCCGCGTGGAGTAGGTGCCGAAGTCCTCACCGAGCGGCAGTTCGGCATCCAGGGCGGCAAGCTCCGCCAGCCTGGTCATGCCCAGCTCGCTGACCTTCTCGTAGTCAGCCAGCACGTCGTCCGCTGACATGCCACGCCGCGCCTCGACACCGATCTCCTGAGCGCGTTCGGTGGGGACGCCCATGGTGTCTGGCAGGTGCCCGCCGTCGACCACCAGCCAGAACAGGTTGCCCAGGTGCGTCACCAGGTCTTGCACCGTCCAGCCAGCGCAACCCGACGGGGCGCGCCACTGTTCGGCGGTCAGACCACGGCAGATGTGAAGGAGTGCGGAACGGTCGGCTCCGACCGCGTCGATCGCGTCAGACATTCTTCCCCTCCGTAAAGTATCGTTCCTTTTTAAGATAGCATCACTATGTCACCGCGCGCGGCTGTGCGCAAGGCGCGCCGATGGGCTAGACAGTGGGGATGACCGACAGTTCGCAGGGCTCGCCCGCGACTAACCCGCACGGTTCGCTGCGCGCGGAGCAGGTGGCGCAGACCAGAGCCGCCCTGGTGGCGGCTGGGCGGCGGCTGTTCGGAACTCGCGGATTCACCGCTACCTCGGTCGAGGACATCGCCAGGGAGGCCCGCGTCACGACCGGCGCGCTCTACCACCACTTCCCGACGAAGGCAGCTGTGTTCGAGTCGGTCTTCGAGCAAGTGCACGCAGACCTGCTGGAAGAATCTCTGCAAGCGGCCGGACAGGCCACCGACGCGATCGGGCTGCTGAGCGCTGGATTCGGCGCGTTCCTGGACGCCGTACTCGAGCCTGAGGTGCAGCGGATCGTAGTGACCGATGCGCCTGCTGTGCTCGGGCTGGCCCGCTTCACCGAGCTAGACGAGCGCTACGCGTTCGGTGCGACGGTTGCGGCGCTAGAAGCTGCCAACGAAGCCGGGGTGCTGCGAGTAGCCGATCCGCCAACGCTCGCCCGTCTCCTCTTCGGTGCGCTAACCAGGGCTGGCCTGCTGATCGCGAGCTCGGCTGAACCGGAGGCCACCAGAGACGCGGTGGCAGCCACGCTGCGCGCGATGATCAGTGGCTTCGCCATTCAGGCGGCCGGTGGCGATCCCGCTGCGCCAGCCAGCTAACGGCCGCCAATCCCTCCGGATCTGCCTTGCCAGCTGCCAGGCGCGTTGCTAGTGACTGGTTAGCTTGCGGAACGTGCAGGCGGCTCCGTCGTAATAGCAGTGGGAAGGGCCAACTGCCTTGCCCGACGCGATAACCGTGAAGCCCGCGAGCAGCTGACCGTGCCCGCTGGTGTCGCCATCGCCCCGATCGGAGACCTGGTTGCCCTGATCGCCCTCCGCGCCAGGACCGCGCCACTGGGCGTTGTCGCTGCCGGGACTCGCCACGCCGCCATCGCTGCCGTCGGCCTTCCACTGCGCTCCGATGACGTACAGGATGCGAGCGCCGGGCAGCACGAAAGACAGCTTCCAGTTCTTGATGGCATGCTTCCCGGTCACGCTGATGATGACCGCGTAATTGCCATGATCAGCGGGGATCACAACGTAGCTGAAGGTCAGGCCCGACGCTGCGGTGGAATCCCGGCCCTCGGCACTACTCTCCGTGTGCCCGCGGGACTTGGACCGACTCAGCGGCTCCCCGGAGGCGATCGTGAGCTGCCGGGAGCCTTGCTTGGAGATCTCCGGCGCGCAGCCAGTCTGGGCGCATGGCACATTCCCGATGGCAATCGCCGGGAAGGTGAGCTTCGGATGCGGAGAGTAGATCCACAGCGAGGCCGCGATAACGAACCCGGCAGCCGCCGCGAACCACGGCGTCACCAGCAGCCCGTGTGCGACCCCGTGCTGCTTGACCGCGGGCTGACCAACGGCCGCCGTACTCAGGGCCGGTCGACGGCGCGACCGCGAAAATCTAGGTGCGCGATGACCGGCCGGACGATCGCGGGCGAGGAGATCGCCAGGCAGAAGATCGCCCCACAGCGGTTCGGCGGGCAGGTCGTAGCCCACGGCGTCGTCATCCGCCGCACCGTCATCCCAACGGCCGTCATCCTCGGCGTCGTTATCCCAAGGGCCGTCGTCGGCGCGCGCCGTCATCGGCCGGGCCATGGACCGAGCTGTTGAACTGTGACCGGCGCGCCCCCATCAACACCGGGAGCGGCAACGTCTCGGTATCGTCCAGCCCGCCGCTGCCCAGACCAGTACCGGCAAGCCCGCGCCCGTCGAGCCTGATGCCAGGCAATTCAGCGTCGGCCAGCAGCAGCGCGTTCGGCGCGCGGGCATCCAGGCCAGTGCGATCCAGCCCAGTGCGATCCGGCCCAGTGCGATCCGCAACTGGGCGATCCGAAACTGGGCGATCCAGCGCCGAGCTGGGCGCCACGAGGGCAGCCGTCACCTGGACGCGCCGGGCCGGGTAACCGGCTAGCCGTAGCGCCCTGTGCCTGGGCACGCGCTCTCTGCGATGGCGGGGCATCAAGGGGCTTTATATCAAGCCCGCCTGTGATCGGCCAGTACCGAACTAGCGACCACTCCACCGCTATGCCGGGAAGGCCCTGGTGCTCCGGAAATGATCCCATCCTGTTTCGCCGCTCCAGGGCTTCGAGTCGACCAGGATCCCTGCACCTGAGCGCACGCTTCCGATGACCGTCCAGCCGTCAGGGAGCATTACTTCTGTCGGGAACGTGGCTGCCAGGGCGTGATCCTCCCCGCCTGCAAGCGCCCATTCCAGCCAGTCAGCGCCGAGCCTGGCAGCCGCAGGCTCTAGCGCACTGATGCCGGGCAGACTCTGCGACCTGATGTCCAGGAGCACGCCGCTCGCCTGGGCGATGTGGCCGAGGTCGGCGAGCAGACCGTCGCTCACGTCGATCATCGCGGTGGCGCCCGCTGCGGCCGCGACCGGGCCAGCCGCGTAGTCAGGCTGCGGTCGCTGGTGCGCTGTCACCAGATGCTGCAGTTCCGGCTCGGGCGCGGCGAGCCCGGAGCGTAGTAGCGCAAGCCCGGCAGCCGACAAGCCGACCGGGCTGCTGATCGCGATCACGTCGCCCGGCCTGGCTCCGCCTCTGGTCACCGGTTCCCGGCCAGCCAGGCTGCCGAGTGCTGTGATCGCCAGCATCGCGCTGTCTGAACTGGTGACATCCCCGCCGGCGAGCACAGCGCCTGCCCGCTTGCATTCCGCGACCAGACCTTCGGCCACACCGACTACCCAGGCGACAGCGAACTCGCCGGGCACAGCGAGCCCGAACAGCAGCGCCGTCGGTGCAGCGCCCATTGCCGCGATGTCGGCCATGTTCTGCGCGGCAGCCTTCACGCCGATGTCCGCAGCCGACGACCACTCCCGGCGAAAGTGACGGCCCTCGATCAGCAGATCGGTACTGGCGACAACTCTGCCGTCGGGGGCCGGCAGGACAGCGGCATCGTCGCCGCCGCCTTGCACGGTCGGGCCGACGCCAAACACGTCAGGCGGGTCTGGCGGCAGTACCGCACGGATCGCCGCAATGAGGCCGAACTCACCGAGACCGGCGACGGTAATGACGTCCTCCTGGCTGATCGACTCGCTGCTGATCGCAGCGCGTCCCTACGGTAGCGTTGCGGTGACAACCACGACCGTGGAGGGCGCGATGGTGCAGGCGTACATTCTCGTCCAGACCGAGGTCGGGAAGGCAGCCGAGGTAGCCCTCGCAATCGGGCAGATTCCCGGCGTCACCCAGGCCGACGACGTGACCGGGCCGTACGACGTCATCGTCAGGGCTGAGGCGGACAACGTAGACGACCTGGGCCGGCTGGTAGTCGCTCAGATTCAGGGAGTGGCTGGCATCACCAGGACGCTGACCTGCCCGATCGTCCATATCTAGGCCCGTTCCGAGTCGTCTGACGTCTCCGGGCGTTCGACCACGGAAGCGCTGAGGATGCGGGGTTCGGCCGCGAGCAATGCGCGGGTTCGTTTACCCACGCCGAGTTCGGCCGCCCGCCGCAGGTCGTCAACCGTGTCGACGTCCCTGCGCAGTCCGGCCAGTGCAGCCGCTCTGGTTGTCGCCTCGATGTCGCCCGGACGCGTCTCGCGTGCGGTGATTCCACTGGCATCTATTCCACTGGCCTCTATTTCACTGGCGCCGATCTCGACGGCGCCGGTTGCCCGATGCCGGTTACGTGAGCCGGGGCCGAATTGCGGCCGGAACTCCACTCCCGGTGCTGTCGCGTACAGCACCGTGCCAGTGCCGTCAGCGTCAGGCACGAACGCCGCTCCCAGGCGGGCGGCAGCCGCCAGCGCCGCTGTCAGCTCATCCGGCCGCGCCGCCGGCAGGTCTCCGGCCAGCCCCGCACGACCCCGTTTCGGCCATATGGTCGCTGCGTGCGCTGCCCCGTACTGCAGCGCCTCGTTCAGCCCGGCGGCCGGCCGGTCCGGGAGCACCAGTGCGCCGAGCCCCGCCGCGATATCGGCAACCGCCGGATCGTCTGTGACGACGAGGACAGCCCCGACGGCCGCGGCAGCGGCTGCGGCCGCGATGGTGTCCGCAGCCATCGCGAGCGCAAGCTCCGACCGCGCGGCGCTGCTGAGCCCGGCAAGTCTGGATTTGGCAACTGCAAGTACCTTGACGGGGATCACCAGCGACCAGCTCAGCAACGGCGGCAGGGCGGATGGCCGGGCAGTCTCGGGGTAGACGTCGGGTGCCATGCATATGATCCTCCCGCGACGCCTCGACACGGCATCGCGGGACCGGACAGACTGAGGCAGGTCACGGCGTCACAGCAGGTGGCGGCGACGGCGCGAAGGGAAGAGATGGCAGGCAGGAAGGCGCGCAGGCCGGCTGACGGCAGCTACTCGACCGCCTGGCGGAACTTCTCGAAGATCATCTTGCGGCCGGGGATCCGCATGATGATGCGGCTCGACTGGCGCGGCCAGCAGAACCTCCCGGCGGACGGCCCGGTCATCCTGGCCGCAAATCACTTGTCGTACATGGACATCTTCGCTATCTCCCTGTTCGCCGACAGCGCCCGCCGCTATCCGGTGTTCCTGGCCAAGTCATCGCTGTTCACGATCCCGGTCATCGGCACGATCATCGGCAAGCTGGGCCAGTTGCCGGTGTACCGGGGCCAGGCAGACGCCGCGCTGGTCCTCAAGCAGGCTGCCGACCTGGCGGCCAGGAACAACGCCTGCGTGATCTTCTACCCGGAGGCGACAGTCACCAGGGACCCGGAGCAGTGGCCGATGGTCGCCAAGACCGGCGTGGCCCGCCTCGCGCTGGAACGTGACATCCCGGTCGTGCCGATCGCGCACTGGGGGGCGCAGCGAATCCTGCCGTACGGCAAGTTCGTGCCCAAGTTCCTGCCCCGCAAGACCGTGCAGGTCACGGCCGGGCCGCCGGTGGATCTTTCGGAGTTCGCCGGACTGCCACTGACCAACGCGGTGCTCAGAGCCGCCACCGACAAGATCATGAAAACTATTACCGGGATGCTCGGCGAGCTGCGCGGGCTGACTCCGCCGGCCGAGTTCTACCACCCGGCGGTAGCCCGCCGGAAGCTGCGCCAGGACCTGCGCGCGCTGCAGGAAGCGAGCGAGCCCGACCCTGTCGCGGACAGCCCTGCCGCGGACAGCCCTGTCGCAGATAGCCCAGTCGCAGAGGGGACCGCAGTCGCCGACCCAAGCGCGGGGACCGCTGCCCAGTGATCCACGCCGCGGACTGTCTCCGCCGCGAATCCCGGCACCGGGCTCGCGGCCGGAGGGCAGCCCGATGAGGGCCGCAGTCCTCGGCGCTGGAGCCTGGGGCACCACATTCGCCCAGGTGCTCGTCGACGCCGGAACGCCTGTCAGGCTGTGGTGCCGTCGGCCGGAGCTGGCCGCTGCCATCAACGCCAGCCATCAGTCGCCCAACTACCTGCCGGGAGTAGCCCTGCCCGCGGCCCTGCGCGCAACCGGCGACCCCGCCGAAGCGCTGGCTGGCGCGGACCTGGTGGTGATGGCAGTTCCGGCGCAGACCCTCCGGCAGAACCTGACCGCCTGGCGCGACCTGCTCCCGCCCGGCGCGCTGCTTGTCAGCCTGATGAAAGGCATCGAACTCGGGACTGGCAGCCGCATGAGCCAGGTGATCGCGGCAATCACCGGCAGCGGCCCGGACCGGATCGCGGTGATCTCCGGCCCGAACCTCGCGCTCGAGATCGCGGCCCGGCAGTACTGTGCCACCGTCGTCGCCTGCGCCGACGAGGCAGTGGCCGAGCAGTTGCAGAAGGCCTGCCACACGGGTTACTTCCGGCCGTACACGAATCCGGATGTCGTCGGCTGCGAACTCGGCGGGGCTGTGAAGAACGTGATTGCGCTAGCCGTCGGCATCGCGGTCGGAATGGGCCTCGGCGACAACACCAGGGCAATGCTCATCACCCGCGGGCTGGCAGAGATTGCCCGGCTCGGCGCGGCGCTCGGCGCAGACCAGCACACTTTGCCGGCCTGGCCGGAATGGGCGACCTCGTCGCCAGTTGCAGCTCGCCGCTGGCCAGGAACCGGTCGTTCGGCGAGAAGCTCGGCCGCGGCGTCCCGCTGGCCGAAGTACTCGCCAGCACCACTCAGACTGTCGAGGGCGTCAAATCGTCAGAGTCAGTGCTGCAGCTGGCGCGCGAGCATGGCGTCGAGATGCCGATCACCGAAACGATCGACGGCGTCATGCATCACGGCCTGGAGATCGGGGAAGCGGTGCTGTTGCTGGCCAGCAGATCAGCCAAGCCGGAGCGATATGGCATCTAAGCCTGGGCAGCGAGCAGTGCGGGCATCGGATGTCGGGAGTGGAGGACGAGTGAGCGAGCAGCGCAAGATCAAGGTCGCGGTCGTGTTCGGCGGCCGGGGCCCGGAGCATCCGGTGTCCTGCATGGGCGGCGGCAACATGCTCGGGGCCATCGACAGATCCCGGTACGAGGTCATCCCGGTCGGCATCACTACTGACGGCAACTGGGTGCAGGTGGCCGATGCGCCGGAACGGCTCGCAGTCACTGACGGCCAGTTGCCGACGATCGAGGCGATTGCAGAGCCTGGGTCCGAAGTGGTGCCCTGGTCGGGTGACGTCCTCGCCAGCGCTCCGTCTCAGATACCTCACTTGTTCGGCGAAGTCGACGTCGTACTGCCTGTGCTCCACGGCCCCTACGGCGAAGACGGCACCATCCAGGGCCTGCTGGAGATGGCCGGGGTGCCATACGTCGGTGCGGGCGTGCTTGCCAGTGCGGTGAGCATGGACAAGGAGTACATGAACCTCATCTTCGCCGCGAAGGGCCTGCCGGTTGGCCCCTACGTTGTGGTGAGGGAACGGGACTGGCCAGGGTTGACCGCGAGCGAGCTCGCCGCTTCGGCCGATTCGGTCGAGGCCAAGCGCGTGCTCGACGACATCGCCGAGCTTGGCTGGCCGCTGTTCGTGAAGCCAGCCAGGGGCGGCTCCAGTATCGGCACGTCCAAGGCACACGACGTTGCGCAGCTGCACGAGGCGATCGCAACGGCACGTCGGTACGACCCGAAGGTGCTTGTCGAGGCAGGCATCGACGGGGTCGAGGTGGAAGTCTCGGTGCTCGAGGGCATCGACGGCGCGGCACCAGACACCAGCATTCCTGGCCAGTTGCTCGTAGACGGCGGCGAGGAGTTCTGGGATTTCGAGGCCAAGTACCTGGACCCGGCAAGCGGAATGGCGATCCCGGCCCTCATCCCTGACAGCGCGCAGGCAGAGATCCGCCGGCTCGCCGCCGCCGCGTTCGACGCGGTCTCCTGCGAAGGGCTGGCCAGGGTCGACTTCTTCTACACCAGAGACGGCCGGATCCTGGTCAACGAGATCAACACGATGCCGGGCCTGTCCCCCGCGTCCTACTTCCAGAAGATGTGGGAAGCAAGCGGGATGCCGTTCCCTCAGCTGATTGACAGGCTGCTGCAGACCGCCCTCAGGAAAGGCTCCCGTCTGCGGTAGCGCGCTTCTCGCTACGGCCTCGGAGGGGGCCGGCGGCGCCGGGAGTGATCCGGCCGGGATCTGCCGCAACGGGAGTGCCAGCGACTCCGGCGGGCAAGCTGGCTAGGGATGACCAGGCAACCGGAGTTCTCAGGGCAACCGGCTGAATCGGGGTGCCGACTTGCGTTACGGTCGCCACAGCAGGCGCAAATACCTATATCAGAGGATATAAGTGAAGCGGCGCGCTCGAATGCCCATCGGCCTGGTCTGGCTGGTGACCGTACTGGCCACGTGGGTGCTGACAACTGCCTTGCTTGCCGTGCTGATCTGGGCCGGATCTGACCATGCGTCGATCGGCGCCCTGATCGCTCAGTCAATGGTGAGCGCCGTATTCGCGTGCGTCGTCGTAGGCGGCCCGGCGACGGCGATCGGCCTGCGTATGCGCCGCAGTAGCGGGCCAGGCAAGGCAGCCCTCAGCGGCCTCGCGACCGCGGCGCTCATCATGTTGTTCCTCTGGTCGTACCTGGAAGCGTCCGGGACGGCCATCACTGGCGCATGGAGCGGCGTCACGCCGGTGTTCGTCGTCGCCGTCATCGAGCTGACGCTCGCGTTCGCGCTGCGTGGCCGACGCGTTCACGTCGACAGCGATCCGCAGCCAGACGCCCACTTATCGCCCGCGTGCGGCTCGGATCATCGATGGCACGGCCGGCCCGCGGCACCGTCCGGGCGGGGAGCGGCTGTGCTTGCCGGGCGCTCGATTTACGGGAGCAGCCGGTCGCCCGGAACGCAAAAGCGGCGAATCGCTCAGCAACGGCGTGCCAGGCCAAGTCCGGGGACGACATTTCACGGCAAACGTACGCTCCGGCGCCCGATTCATTGGGATATGGGCGTACGCCAGCCGTGAAGAGTCGAAGGCTGGAGGCGCAAAAGCGGCGAAGCGACCGGCTTCGCGTTCACGCCCGTTCGGGTTACTGCGTCCGGGTTACCGCGCCCGGCTCCGCTTCGCGTTCACCATGGCCTTGAAGTCTGCACCAGCCCGGAACTTGGGCACCGACTGCTTGGGAACCTTGACCGCGGCGCCGGTCGCCGGGTTACGCGCGGTGCGAGCTGCCCGGACCTGCTTCTCGAAGACCCCGAATCCGGTTATCGACACCTTGTCGCCGCTGGCGACTGTCATTTGAATGGTGTCGAGTACAGCGTTGACGGCCTCGGTCGCCGTCTTCTTATCGCCCATCCGGTCAGAAATCGCATCAATCAGGTCACGCTTGTTCATGTCCCCCACCCCCTGGCCGCCGGTCATTGATCTCGGCGGATCTGGATTATGAACCGTCCTTCGAGCTTCCGCGGCGGACTATTTTCGTGCTTGCTTGCTCTAGTGCCGCCAGGAATGCCGACAGCCGGCGCTCGCCTGCTTCCTCGTCCGCCCCAGCCGCTTTGACCGCGTCGCAGACCGCGATGAACTGCCGATGCAGACGGGCCGCAAGCGGCCCCGGCAGATCGAGTGCGGACAGCCGTCTGCTGGCCTCGGCCAGCCTGGCTGCTAGCGCGCGCCGGTCTGGTGGCGGCGAGAAGTCAGGCATCGCCCTCCCCTGCTGAATGCTGCCCCCTGCTGCAATGAAGCGCAGCGCAGACACCATACTTCACCCGGCCTGGCTACCCGACCGCAGGTCAGCCTGCACGCAATGTCCCGGCCACAGCAAGCAGGCTGGCCTGCCAGGCGTTGTGACGATGCGGGCGGCGATTTCCAGTGCAGGCGAACCGGCGGAGTGGCCGGGCTAGGCGGAGGGGAGCCGGCGCAGGCCGCGGAAGGGACGGACTACCAGCTGGCCGTCCGCGCGGCGGATGAGCACGTTACGCGGCCCGCGGCCGCCCCACCAGGTGATGATCTCGACGGGCTGGCCGCGCTCGAGATAGCAGCGCTGGCGGGTCACAGCTCGCTTCCTACCCGGAACCCGCCGGTCCGCCTGTCGCCGCGAACGGCATCGTGTTTGAACCACGGCAACTGGTAAGCAGCACTGCCCATGCGTAGCCATCTCATAGTCCGGCCTCGCCGGCGTAGGCCGCGGGACGCAGCGGTACTTGCTGCTGCTCTCGGCACGACGGCGCTGGTCGCTAGCGATCGGCGGTCTTGGCGCCGCCGCGTTGCTCGCGGCGTGCGGCTCCGGAGCAACCGGCAGCATGGCGACTCCGCCACAGACTCGCCGACTGTTACCGCGCCCGCAACTCCGTCGGCCTCTTGCGCGCAAATCACCACGCTGCGTGCGGCCCTCACGAAGCTCAGCGACATCAGGGTGAACGCCAGCGCCGGCGGTCAAGTCTCGGCCGACCTAGCCGGCCACGCCAGCCGCGTGGTCCGCGCCGGTGTCAACGGCCGCGCTCGCAGCGCGTGCAGCGGGGCGCTGGCTAGGCTGAAAGCTGGCCTGTGGGAGGGTTCATCCAGGCCGATCCAGGCGGCGGGCCCGGATAGCTCTAAGATGCGCAGTTCAGCGGAGGGGACTAGGGTCCCTACAGTCAACGCCCCAGACCAGTCCATACTTGACACTGCGGCCTTGGGACAGGCCGATTGATCGGCCCCGGCGACCGAGCGAGGTCTGTGCATGAAGGTATCCGTGGTCAAGGAGACCGCGCCCGGCGAGCGGCGAGTCGCGCTCGTCCCGGAAGCTGTGGTCAAGCTGCGCACGGCTGGCATCGAAGTGCTCGTCGAATCCGGTGCCGGCGACGGAGCATGGCATACGGACGACAGTTACGCAGACGCCGGTGCGACAGTCGTCAACCGCGCCGAGGCGCTGGCGGCCGATGTCGTGCTGATGGTCGGCAAGCCGGATGCTGCTGCAGTAGCTGCCTTGCGGCCGGGCCAGGCTGTCGTCGGCTCGCTTGCCCCGCTGACCGACCCGGACTTGACCCGCGCCCTGGCGGCTGCCGGGGTCACGGCCCTGAGCATGGACATGATTCCGCGGACGCTGCCGCGGGCGCAGCCCATGGACGCGCTGTCCTCTCAGGCCAACATCGCCGGCTACAAGGCCGCGCTGCTCGGGGCTACCCAGTTCGGCCGGTTCTTTCCGCTACTGATCACTGCGGCCGGCACCGCCAGGCCGGCGAAGGTCCTGGTACTCGGGACCGGCGTAGCCGGCCTGCAGGCCATCGGAACGGCCAAGCGACTCGGTGCACTGGTCAGCGCCTACGACGTGCGGCCAGAGACCAGGACCGAGGCGGAATCGGTCGGTGCCACCTTCATCGAGCTCACCTCCGTCGGCCCTGCCTCAGGCGAGGGCGGCTACGCCCGGGCGCTGACGGAGGACGAGCGGATGGCTCAGCAGCAAGAACTGGCCGGTCATATTGCCCGGCATGACGTCATCATCACTACGGCTCAGGTACCCGGCCGGCGCCCCCCGCTGCTGGTAACCGAGGACGCGCTCAAGTCGATGGCGCCGGGATCCGTGGTGGTGGACATGGGCGCCAGCACGCTCGGCGGAAACGTGGCAGGTTCGGTTCCGGGCGAGACAGTCCTGACGGAGAACGGCGTCGCTGTCATCGGCGCGTCCGGGTTGCCGTCCAGCATGGCTGCGGCCGCATCGGCGATGTACGCGCGAAACATCAGCTCGCTGCTGCTCTACCTGACCAAAGATGGCGAGCTGACGCTGGACCGCGATGACGAATTGCAGGCCGGCGTCATCATCACCACCGGGGGCGCGATAGTTCACCCCGCACTGGCTCCCGCTAGCCAGCCACCCGACGCTGGTACCACTACCGACCCCAGTTCACCCGACCAACCCGATGAAGGGGCCGCAAGTGTCGTACCCGGCTCTGCTCGTTGACGTCACCATCTTCGTGCTCAGCCTCTGGGTGGGTTTCGAGGTCATTAGCAAGGTCCCGGCGACTTTGCACACGCCGCTGATGTCGGCCGCCAACTCGATCCACGGGATTGTGCTGGCCGGCGCAATGCTCATCGCCGTGACCGCGCACAATGCGGTCGGCTACGTGATCTTGTTCCTGGCGGCCGCGTTCGCCGCGGCGAACGTGGTCGGCGGGTACGTGGTAACTGGCCGGATGCTGAAGATGTTCCGGAAACGGCCGAGTGTCCAGGCAGGGCCGAGTCCGGCCGCCGTTCAGGCGGCCGCGGCCGGATCCTCTGCAGCGGCATCGAACGGCTCGGCACCAGCTGGCAACGCTGCCGCTGGTCGGCAGGAGCAGTCCAGATGAGCACGTTCGACTGGGTCATCCAGCTGGTCTATGTCCTGGCGGCTTCGTGCTTCGTGTTCGGCTTGCACCTAATGAACACACCAGGCACCGCGCGGCGCGGCAACCAGGTGTCAACCGCGGGCATGGCTACCGCAGTCGCGGCGACGCTGGCGTGGATCATCCACATCGGCGGCATAACGGCGACGGGCTGGACGGTGTTGATAGCCGGCGCACTCCTGGGCGGCGCGGCCGGCCTGTACTCCGCCCGGACTGTCCAGATGACCGCAATGCCGCAGCTAGTCAGCATGTTCAACGCGGTCGGCGGTGGCGCCGCGGCGCTGATCGGTATTCACGACTACACGCATGCCGGCGCCACGGTGTCAGCAACCACGTCGGTGACCACCCTGCTCGACGTGATCATCGGCGGCGTCACGTTCTCCGGGTCGATCATCGCCGCGGGCAAGCTGCAGGGTGTCATCACCTCAGCGCCAGTCTCCTTCCCCGGTGCACGGGTCGTGAACGGCCTGCTTGCCCTGATCGGCGTCGGCTTCGGCGCCTACCTGATCGCGTCGCCGAACGCGGGCCTGCTCACCATCGTGATCCTGGCGGCGCTGGCCTTTGGCGTCTCGATGGTGATGCCGATCGGCGGGGCCGACATGCCGGTGGTCATCTCGCTGCTCAACGCTTTCACCGGAACCGCCGTCGCGATGGCTGGCTTCGTCATCGGCAACTGGGCGATGATCATCGCCGGCGCGCTGGTGGGCGCATCCGGCGGCATCCTGACCAAGCTGATGGCCGACGCCATGAACCGCTCGATCCGCAACATCATTGTCGGCGGCTTCGGCACCGGCGATACCGCCGTCGCGGTCGAGGGACCCGCGGGCAGCGTGCACTCCATTGCCGCCGACGACGCGGCGATTCAGCTCGCTTACGCCTCCAAGGTCATCATCGTGCCGGGATACGGGCTCGCAGCGGCCCAGGCGCAGCATGAGGTCGCCGCGCTCGCCGACGTGCTGGAGTCGCGCGGCGTCGAGGTCAGCTATGCCATTCACCCGGTGGCCGGCCGGATGCCCGGCCACATGAACGTGCTGCTCGCTGAGGCAAACGTGCCCTACCCGCAGCTCAAGGAGATGGACGAGATCAACCCTGAGTTCGGCAGGGCGGATGTCGCGCTGGTGATCGGGGCTAACGACGTGACCAACCCGGCCGCTCGCCGCGCCGGAACGGCAATCTCCGGGATGCCGATCCTGGACGTCGACCATGCCAAGAGCATCATCGTGATCAAGCGGTCCATGGGCCACGGCTACGCGGGCATCGACAACGAGCTTTATGTCAATCCGAAGACCAGCATGTACTTTGCTGACGCGAAGAAGGCGCTGGCTGAAATGACAAGCGCCGTCAAGACACTGGTCGGCTGACTGCATCCGGCGGCGAAGGCTCGGCTGCCAGCGAAGGCTCAGCCGTCAGCGAGGGCCGAGCCGCCGGGCGCAGCCCCGAGCGAAGGCCCAGCGCCGGCGAAGGTCAGCTGCCGGGTCAGGCCCAGCTGCCGGGTCAGGCCCAGCCGCCAGCGAAGGCTCAGCCGCCAGGTCAGGCCCGACCGCGGGGTCAGGCCCAGCCGCCAGCGAAGGCCCAGCCGCCGGCGCAGGGCTTGCGGACGGAACGCCGGCAGACGGCGAGCCAGCTGACGACCGGGGCGGCAGGCGCCGCAAGTCGTCCGTGGTGAGCTCGCCAGTCGAGATCAGCAGTGCCGCGAGTTCCTCCAGCGCACGCGGGCCGCGAAGGCCGGGAACGCCGATCCTGACATAGCGATTACGGATGTTCTCACATCGCTTTGCCACAGTGTGCGGCCGCCAGCCGATGCGCTCGGCTGCCTCCCGCGCGCTGCGCGGGGCGACCGCCCCCGAGTGCTTCCAGGTCAGGTAATCCTCGAACCGAGCCGCGAGCACGAGCCGGTCGTAATCGTTGAGCGGGGCTCGCAGCCGCGTGCTCGTGATCCGTCGTTCGGGGCCTCCGTCAGGGATGGCCGCCGACAGGCCGGGCTCGTCCGCCTCGGGCTCCTCGTCGAGATCCGGTAGCCGCATCCGGATGGTGTAGCTGTCGAGAATGCCGTCGATCCGGACCTTGGCGTGCCACTGCTGGAGCGGCAGCGCCATTCCCGGCGGGACATCCGCCCGGAAACCGAGATCTCCGGCGAGGTAGAGCATCGACGACGCGCTCGCGTTCATCAGCCACCACAGGCCGCCGCGAAAGTCCAGGCTTCCGGCGTTGCGGGACACCCCGCGATCTGAATCCGGCAAGACGAGAGTGCAGGACTTTGCGCGGCCGAAAGTGAACTGCTCGCCGGGCTTCACCCGCCAGGTGCCCGACTCATACATCACGATCAGCAGCATGCCGGAATCTGTCCTGCCCTTTTCGTCCTCTGGCTACCGGGACCATAAGCGAGCCGGTGAAGTGCGTCAATGACACCCGGGGAGGCCTCCCCAGAGATCAGACCCAGAGATCAGACCCAGAGATCAGACCCAGCCCCGGCGGGTACAGGTCGCACCGGTCATGACGGATGATGCCTTAGACCAGATAACCGAAGGGAGTCGGCCGGTGAGCACTGTCGAAGCGAACGTGGAGGTGGCAGGCGACCCCGTTCCCGAAATAAATGACCTTGAACTGACCGAGGCGCGCAATGCCCGCGTCGGTTCGATGACGGTGCGTCGCATGCTGCCCCTCCGGCTGCGCCGCAGCGTCGGCGCCTGGTGCTTCATCGATCACTACGGCCCGATGGATGTCGACGGCGTGACCGGGATGAACGTGCCGCCGCATCCGCACATCGGCCTCCAGACGGTCACCTGGCTGCTGGCAGGGAACGTGCTGCACCGGGACAGCCTGGGCTCCGAGCAGCTGATCCGGCCTGGTCAGCTCAACCTGATGACGTCCGGGCGAGGCATCGCGCACGCCGAGGAGTCGCCGGCCGAGCACGACCCGACCTTGCACGGCGTTCAGCTCTGGGTCGCGCTGCCCGAGGCCAGCCGCCTGGTCGATCCGGCTTTCGAGCATCACGGCGAGCTTCCCGCGACCAGAGCGGGCGGGTTCGCGATCACGGTCCTGATCGGCGAGCTGGCCGGCGCGGCTTCGGAAGCGTCCACGTTCTCGCCGATCGTCGGCGCCGAGCTGTCGGCGGCCAGCGCGCCCGCGCGTACCGTGCTCCCGCTGCGGCCGGATTACGAGCACGTCTTGTTCGCGGTAACCGGGCAGGCCAGCGCGGGCGGCGTCCGGCTGGAACCGGGGCACCTGCTGTACTCGCCGGCCGGGCGGCACGAGATAGCGCTGGCCGCGCCAGCTGGCAGCACGCTCATGTTGCTCGGCGGCGAGCCACTGCGCGAGCAGTTGCTCATGTGGTGGAACTTCGTCGCCCGTACGCCCGACGAGATCGGCGCTGCCGCGTCAGCGTGGCGGGCGGGCGAGTTCGGCTCGGTCGGCGGCTACCGGGGCGAGCCGCTGCCCGCCCCGCCGCTCGACGTCAACCTCCTGAGGCGGCGCCCCTCAAGCTGACACGGCCCAAGCTGACACGGCCCAAGCTGACACGGGTCAAGCTGACACGGTTCTAGCTGACGCGCCACCAGGTACCGGGGTCACCGGCCACGCACGGCTCGAGCCTCAATGCTGTCCCGGCGCTCGCCAGGTCGCCCGGGTCCGCCACGCAGAGCCCCGCCGCCGGGTTGAGTAGCTGGACCCCGGTAGGCCCGCCTCTCAGCTGCCAGACCTGACCGGCGGCCCCTTGCGCGCAATTGGACAGGTGCAGCAGCGTGCCGGGCGAGGCGGTCGCGCCGACCGTGCGCAGGCATTTGCCGGCCGCGCTGAGCGCGCCGTCCGCCTCGACGGTCCAGTCCTGCGACGCCCCCGTCGCGCAGCGGCGCAGCGTGGCAGCGCCGGACGGACCTGCTGCCGGGCGCACCGTGCTGGCGCAATACCCGGCGATATCCGAGGTCAGCGGGCCAGCCGGCAGCGTCCACTGCTGGCTGGTACTTGGCGTGCTGGCGCTGATGGTAGCGTTCGGCGTCGCGACGCAGACAGCCGCGACAGCGCGCGCCCCGTTCCGGTTGCCGGTGTCAGCCAGGCAGCGGCCAGTCGCGGCGTAGCCGAGCACGGCATCCGAGCGAAGCTGCCAGCGCTGTGCGCCGGTGCACGAGGTGACATCAAGCGCGGCGGATACTGTCCCGATGGACGGCTTGGCCGCCAGGCACCTGCCGCCGATCCGGATGGTGCCGTCGGCGGCGATCGTCCATTGCTCGCTAGCTGCCCCGCTGCACGTCTGAATACCGATGACGACCGGACTCCGCTCGGCCAGGCATTTCCCGTTCCGGCGTAGCTGGATGTGCCCGGCCGGCCCGCGCCCGTTTGTTCTGGTTACCTTCCAGCCGACCGAGCCATGTGCGACGGTCGCGCGAGAGCTGTCCGTGACACCGACGCTGACCGTGAAGCTTCCGCTGCGCACAGGCCACCCGGAGATCACTCCGCAACTGCTCACCGACAGGCCGGGCGGCAGCCCGGATGCAGAGAACTGCAGCGTGCATCCGCTCAGCCCGTCCTGCGCCCGGATCTGATAGTGGACTGGCGCGCCGATCGTTGCCGCCTGGCTGGTCAGGTTGGCCAGGGTAACTTTCCTGTGCACGTACCAGCTGAACGACTGCGATGCGCTCGGGTCGCCGGTGGCTGATGCCATTACTACGGCAGGAAACGTGGCCGGCCTCGCTGGCAGCGTTCCGCTGACGGCTCCGGTCGTCGCGTCGATCTGGGTGCCGGGGGGCAACCCTGTCGCTGTGAAGGTGACGGCCGGGGCGGCGTCGAGCGCGCTGGCGTGGAGGCTGACCTGGCTGCTGGCGCGGTTGCTCTGATTGCCAGGGGCGGCGAGTTCGAGTGCGGTGCTGCTCAGGTAGCTCGCGTCGGTACCGGCGACAAGGTCGATCCCCGGCACGGTCGCCGACGAGGTGTACTGCCAGTAGGTCCAGTTCTGCCATGCCTTGGGCATCGCTGGAGCGGAGACGCCGTAGTTCGCTATCCACAGCGAGTCAGCGTTGAACGCCGAACTGTCCCCCGTGCACTTGTTCCACCACTGGGCGGTGCTGTAGATGACCGGACGCTGGCCGGTCCGCCGCTGAATCTCGGTGCCGAACGCGCTGATCCAGGAAACCATCTGGGCGGGCGTGAATCCGTAACAGTAACCCGTCGTTCCGTCCTCGCCAGGGCCAGTGCCTGCATACGGGTCGTACTCGATGTCGAGGATCGGCGGCAGCAGCCGCCCGTCCGGTGCGTAGCCGGCGTTGTCCAGCGCGTAGTCAGCCTGCAGCGCACCAGCGGAGTAATTGGGGATGGCGAATGCGTACGGCGCCGCGAACAGGCCAGCAGCCTGCGCCTGCCCTGCGTCGGTGGCGTAGTACGAGTTGACGTAGTAGGAGCCCTCGGTGACCTTGATGAACGCGAATTTGTACCCGGCGCCCGCGACTTGGCTCCAGTTGATGGCGGCGCCCTTCGGGTGCTGGCCGGAGGCCACGTCGATGCCCTGCACAGTCGAGGCCGCGGCGGACAGGCTGGCCGGCCTGGAGGCCCTGGGCGCAACGGCAGCATGGCCGGCCAGCAGACGGTCAAGCTGGGGCGAGTGGGTCGCCGCGACGTTGAACCGGACCACAGTGCCGGTTCTGACCGTGCCTGACTGGCTGACCGTGCCCGACTGGCTGAGCGGGACTGACTGGCTGGGAGCCGCCGGGCTGCCAATGGCGGCGCTCGAAGCGCCGGACAGCATTAGCGCGACGGCCGCGCCCGCCGCGGCGGACACTCGATAAATGATCTTCATGTCGTTAGCCCCCATACCGTTCGCCCCGTGGCCGGTCGCAAACTGCTGGTCCGCAAACTGCGCCGACAAAAACCGCATACTACAGCGATCTTTGCTTACCTGACGGACACTCTCAAAGCATCACGAGCTCATTAATCCGGTGCCGGGCAACGCTAACGGCTCGCCATGTTCTCCGCGTCGCAGTCCGGGTACGGCACTCTTTGGCTAGATCGCTCTGACATAGCAGAGCGGCTGAGAGAGCGGACCGGACGATGCGTCGCCCGGCGCCCGCGGGGAGTGCGGAATGACGGGTTACCTGACACCGACGACCGTCGACCTTGCCTCGCTTGACGAACTGCGCGAGCTCGGTCAGCAGCTCAGGGTGGATTCGATCCGGTCGAGCACGTCGGCGGGTTCCGGCCATCCGACTTCCAGCATGTCGGCCGCCGACCTGCTGGCCGTGCTCATCGGCCGGCATCTGCGCTACGACTGGGACGTTCCGCGTGAGGCAGCTAATGATCATCTGATCTTCTCCAAGGGACACGCCTCGCCGCTGCTGTACTCGGTCTTCAAGGCGGTTGGTGTCATATCGGACGAAGAGCTGATGACCGGTTACCGCAGGTTCGGGTCACGGCTCGAGGGTCACCCAACGCCGGTGCTGCCGTGGGTCGACGTAGCGACTGGGTCTCTCGGGCAGGGGCTGCCGTACGGCGTCGGGGTCGCGCTGGCCGGCCGGTACCTGGACAAGCTGCCGTACCGGGTCTGGGTGCTCTGCGGCGACAGTGAGATGGCCGAAGGCTCGATGTGGGAGGCGCTCGACAAGGCCTCGTATTACCACTTGTCGAACCTGATCGCCATGATCGACGTGAACCGGCTCGGGCAGCGCGGGCCTACGGAGCTGTCCTGGGATCTCGCCGCCTACACGCGCCGCGCCGAGGCATTCGGCGCGCGGGTGCTGCAGATCAACGGGCACGACATCGCTGCGATCGACGCCGCCCTCGCCGATGCCGGCAACCTGGCTGGCGAGCAGCCGGTGGTGATTCTTGCCCGTACCGAGAAGGGACGCGGCTTCAGCGAGGTGCAAGACAAGGAGAACTGGCACGGCAAGCCGCTTCCCCCCGAGATGGCCGAACGCGCGATCCTCGAGCTCGGCGGGGAACGGAACCTGCGCGTGCGCGGCCCGCTGCCGGAGTCATCGGGCCGGCCGGAACACCCCGAGCCCGGCACGGCCACGGTGCGGATGCCGACCTATGACGTCGGCGCAAAGGTGGCAACCAGGAAGGCCTACGGCGACGCGCTGGCAGCCGTCGGCGCGCGGCTGGACGTGGTCGCGCTGGACGGCGAGGTCAGCAACTCGACGTTCGCAGTGGAGTTCGCCGAGGCGCACCCGGCACGGTATTTCGAGATGTTCATTGCCGAGCAGCAGCTGGTCGCCGCGGCGGTCGGCATGGGCGTGCGGGGTTACCGGCCGTTTGCGTCAACGTTCGCGGCGTTCCTGACCCGCGCGTATGACTTCATCCGGATGGCGGCGATCTCGGCAGCGAATATCAGCCTCGTCGGCTCGCACGCCGGCGTCGAGATCGGTGCCGACGGGCCGTCGCAGATGGCGCTCGAAGACCTCGCGATGATGCGGGCCGTGCACGGGTCAATCGTGCTGTACCCGAGCGACGCCACCAGCGCTGCCGCGCTGGTCGGGGCGATGGCTGATCATCCTGGCATCAAGTACATGCGGACTACCCGAGGCGCGTATCCAGTCCTCTACCCTGCCAGCGAGCGGTTCCCCGTCGGCGGCTGCAAGGTGCTGAAGGAAGCAGCCAACGACCAGGTCACTCTGATCGGAGCCGGAATCACTCTGCACAACTGCCTGGCTGCCGCGGAACTGCTCAGCAACGACGGCATAGCCGCGCGCGTCATCGATCTGTACAGCATCAAACCGATCGACGCCGACGCCGTCGCCGACGCGGCCCTTGACACCGGGCGGCTCGTGCTGACCGAAGACCACCATCCTGAAGGCGGGCTCGGCGAGGCCGTGCTCGAAGTGCTGGCTGAACGCGGTCTCGGCGGCGCCGCGGTCACTCACCTGGCGGTCACCGAAATGCCCGGCTCAGGAACTACGGAGGAACTGCTCGGGGCCGCCGGCCTGACGGCCGACAAGATCGCCGCCGCGGCCCGGACTCTCATCAGCGCCTGACGTCCTTGGCTGCGCCGCCGCGACCACTCAATGCAGAGACCCTGGCGTACTGGAGCACCAGGCTGCCAGTGCCGGGCTATGACCGAGAACTAGTCACGCCTGGCGTCGTCCACTTTGGCGTCGGCGGCTTCCACCGGGCACACCAGGCGATGTACCACGACCGGCTGATCTCTGACGGCCAGCTGACTGGACGCAGCTGTCTGGACTGGGGCATCTGCGGCGTCGGCGTCATGCCGTCGGACCGGCGAATGCAGCAGGTGCTGGCCGCGCAGGACGGCCTGTACACGCTCGTACTCAAGCACAGCGACGGGCGGTACGAGCCGCGGGTCATCGGTTCCATCGTGGAGTACCTCTTCGCGCCCGACGATCCGGAGACTGTCATCAAGAAGCTGGCCGCTCAGCCGACCAGGATCGTGTCGCTGACCGTCACCGAGGGCGGGTACAACATCGATGACGTCACCGGGAACTTCGACGAGTCCAACCCGGCCGTACTTCGCGATCTCGAACCTGGCGCGGTTCCGCGGACTGTGTTCGGCCTCATTACCGAAGCGCTCGCGCGGCGGCGGAGCGACGGCATCGCTCCCTTCACCGTCATGTCTTGCGACAACCTGCAGGGTAACGGTCAGCTATCACGACGAGCCGTCACTGCTTTCGCCCGGCTGAAGGACCCGGACCTAGCCGACTGGATCTCCCGCGAAGTGCGCTTCCCGGACTCCATGGTCGACCGCATCACGCCGGTCACGACGGAGGCTGACAAAGCCGAGATCCGGGACCAGTTCGGGCTCGATGACCAGTGGCCAGTCGTCTGCGAGCCGTACACGCAGTGGGTGCTCGAAGACGACTTCACCGCCGGCCGGCCGCCTTACCAGGATGCCGGTGTGCAGCTCGTCGACCGGGTGGAGCCTTACGAGCTGATGAAGCTGCGCTTGCTTAACGGCAGTCACCAGGCCATGTGTTACTTCGCCTACCTGGCCGGCTACCGGCTCGTGCACGAGGCTGCACAGGACCCGTTGTTCCGGGACTTCCTGCTCGACTACATGAAGCGGGAAGCGGCCCCGACGCTCGCCCCGGTTCCGGGGGTAGACGTCGACGCGTACCAGCATCTGCTCATCGAGCGCTTCGCCAACCCGCAAGTCCGGGACACCATCGCCCGGCTGTGCGCGTACAGCTCAGACCGGATCCCGAAGTGGGTGCTGCCGGTCGTCAGGGAGCAGCTGGCCGCGGGCCGCGAGATCGGCCGCGCCGCAGCCGTTGTGGCTAGCTGGGCCAGGTACGCGGAGGGGGTCGACGAGCGAGGCGATTCGATAGAAGTCGTCGACCGGCTCGCGGACACGCTGACCGGGCTCGCCAGGCGCCAGCGCGAGAACCCTGATGCGTTCATCGCCAACCGCGAGCTATTCGGGACGCTCGCCGACAACCACCGCTTCGTGACTGCCTACCGGACGGCGCTGGCATCGCTGCACGAGCGCGGCGCACGGGCGACGCTGGAGGCGCTCGCCTAGCTCTGGGTTACCGTCTGCGGAATGCTTCGGCGCAGGAAATCTCGCATCAGACCGGCGATTTCAGGTGCCTTGTCTTCGAGTGCGAAGTGCCCGGTGTTGAGTGCGTGGAACTCGGCAGCTGGATGATCGGCCAGGATCTGCCGCACCACTGCTTCGGGGAAGATTTCGTCGTTCGCGCCGGTCACCACGAGCGTGGGCGGCTTGCGCTTTGCGATGAACTGCTGCATTGCCTCGAACGTCGGGCCGTTGGTCCTGATGTCATACAGCAGATCGAGCATGATCTCGGCTACGCCCGGGCGGTCAATGAGCGCTTTGTCGATCAACCAGTTGTCCGGATCCACTCGCGACGGATCCGGGACGCCGTAGATGTACTGCTTCCTGATGTCGTCCAGGTCCAGGTACACGCGTGCGGCGTCGCGATGCTGCGCGGAACCGTCTGCCCAGTACTGGCCAAGGGTCGCCCACCATCCGCGTGGCTCCTCCGGGTAAAGCGGCGCGTTCTGCGCGATGATCGCGGACAGCCGGTCCCGATGACGCAACGCGAGCCGGAACCCGACTGGCCCGCCGAAGTCCATGACGTAGATGGCGAACTGGCGGACGCCGAGCTGGTCGAGCAGCTCGTCGATCACGTCTGCGATGTGGTCAAACGTGTAGCTGAACTCCGACCGGCCCGGGACCCCGCTGTGACCGAAACCGGGATAGTCCGGCGCGATGACCCGGTAGCTGTCCGACAGCCACGGAATGAGGTCGCGGAACATCCGCGACGACGACGGGAAGCCATGCAGCAACAGCAGCACGGGCGCATCGGGCGGACCCGCTTCGCGGTAGAACACCTCGACGCCGTCGACCTCGGCACGGCGGTAGTGCGTCTCCGCCTCAGCTGGCAGGAGGTCAGCGAGTTTCTGCTGGTCCTCAAGATCGGCGGGATTGTTGACAGACCGCATTGGTCACCTTCCGGAGTGTTTTCGCCTGCGACCTCCGGCACTCCGCCCTGAGCGCCCGTCACCCCACACTCGCATGCCGTCCCGCGTGGCGGCATCACTTGGATCAGCCATCTCCGGCTGCGAGCGCTAAGAGTGAATGCCCTGCTTAATACGGATATGCCGGAGACATGAAGGCCTAGGTATCACTGCACCTGCTCCCGGTCGCCAGCCGCCCGCCAGCCGATTACCATGGAAACCGCGATGGACAGTTTGCCGATCGGCGACTACGCGCTGATATCGGACTGCCACTCGGCGGCTCTGGTCAGCCGGGATGGCTCGGTGGACTGGCTATGCTGCCCCCGGTTCGACTCGCCGACAGTTTTCGGCCGCCTGCTGGACGAGGGGGCCGGCCATTTCTCGATCCGGCCGGCAGGTGAGCACCAGGCCACCCGGCGCTACGCGGACCGCACGATGGTCCTGGAGACGACCTTCACCACCACCGGAAATGGCAGCAGCACTGAGGGCACCGCGGTCCTCACCGACGCACTGGCCGTTGGCGCGGGCGAGCGCGGTCACGCTCTGGGCGAAGAGTCCCCTGGCGCCTTGCTGCGCCGGGCTGACGTGTACGGCGGGCGAGATCGACGTGCAGGTCAGTTACGCGCCGCGACCGGAGTTCGGCCTCATCCAGCCCATCCTGCTTCCGGTCGCCTGCTGGCCTGGCCGCCCGAGGCGGACCCCACCGGCTGCTGCTGTCCACCACGGTTCCCTTTAGCGTCGACGGGGCCACTGCCACCGCCCGTTTCCGCCTGACTGCCGGCCAGACTGCGGATTTCGCGCTCGGCCACGGGCAGATGGTCGGGCCATCGCTGGCCCGCTGGACCGCCGAGGAGATCACCCGCCGGCTGGATGACACGCTGCAAAGCTGGCGTTCATGGTCGGCGATCCACCAGGCCTACGAAGGGCCCTGGCGCGAGCTGGTGCACCACTCAGGCCGTGTGCTGCAAGCGCTGACGTTCGAGCCGACCGGGGCGATCATCGCGGCGCCGACCACGTCGCTGCCAGAAGACGTTGGCGGCGAGCGCAACTGGGATTACCGCTATACCTGGGTGCGCGACGCGAGCCTGACCATGCAAGCCCTGTGGGTGGCAGCCTGCCCGGATGAGGCAAGCAAGTTCTTCGCCTTCCTCGCCCGGGCCGCCGCCTCCCAGCCGCAGCCCGCGCTAGACCTGCAGATCATGTTCGGGGTCGGCGGCGAGCGTGATCTGTCCGAGCGTGAGCTGCCCCACCTGGCAGGCTGGCGGGGAAGCCGGCCGGTCCGGGTGGGCAACGGGGCCTGGACCCAGCGGCAGCTCGACATCTACGGAGAGCTGCTGAGCGCAGCCCGGCGGCTGGCCGACCAGCTTGGCGAGCTCGACCCGGAAACCAAGCAGTTCCTCATTGCTGCCGCAGACACCGCCGCTATCCGTTGGCGCGAGAAGGACAATGGCATCTGGGAGACCCGCGGCCGAGCCACAACATTTTGTGTACTGCAAACTGATGTGCTGGGAAGCCCTCGATAGCGCGATTGCGCTGGCCGACTACCTCGGTGCTGAAGACCGGGTGATCAAGTGGTCGGCCGTCCGGGATGAGATCCGGTGCGCCATCCTGGCCGAGGGCTGGAACGACCGGGTCGGTGCCTTCACCCAGGCCTTCGGCAGCGAGGACTCTCGACGCGGCTAACCTGATGCTCGCCATCACCGGCTTCCTGCCTGCGGACGACCCGCGGATGAAAGCGACTATCGACGCGACCGCTAGCCGGCTCACCGACTCGCGCGGGCTGGTCCACCGCTACCTGACCCCCGACGGACTGGCCGGCGGCGGAGGGCGCGTTCCTGCTGTGCACGTTCTGGCTTGCGGAGGCCCAGGTACTGGCGGGCGATGTCGAGGCCGCCACCGCCACCTTCGAGCGCGCCCTGACTGCAATCAACGACGTCGGCCTGCTGTCAGAGGAGTTGGATCCGGCCACCGGAGAGATGATCGGCAACTTCCCGCAGGCACTCAGCCACATTGGGCTTATCAACGCGGCCTGGGCGATTTGCCAGGCCCGCCAGGCCGCCAGCCAGAACTAGCCGACCGCGACGGCAGATGACCAACGGCCCTGGCGGCGATGAAGACGGAATTGCGAGCCTGACGTAATGGCCGCGGTCGTAGGTGCTCCGTGCAACGAGCTGGGGGTGGTCGACGCCGCAGGTCTGCCTATCGATGAGGTGCTGGCGCAGCTGGCCACTAGCCCCGACGGGCTTTCGTCGGAAGTCGCCGCGCAGCGGCTTAGGCAGTTCGGGCCGAACGCGCTCGGAATGCACCGGGTGCGTCCGTTCGCCATCCTGCTGCGCCAGGTCCGCAATCCGATTCTGGTTCTGCTGCTCGCGGCAGCCCTGGTCTCGGGACTGACAGGTAGCAGCACGAATGCGCTGATCATTGCGGTCATCGTTGTCTTGAGCGTCGGTCTGGGCTTCTTCAACGAGTACCGGGCGGAGACAGCAATGGCTGCCTTGCGCGCCCAGATCCGGCAAGAGGCCGAGGTCCGGAGGGACGGGCGCACGAGCCGGGTTGCTGTGCTGGATCTAGTGCCCGGGGACGTAGTGGCGCTGCGGATCGGCGACATAGTTCCGGCCGACCTACGCCTACTGACAGTCGAAGAACTCGAGTGTGATGAGGGCGTGCTCACGGGCGAGTCCATGCCGGCGGTCAAAGCGGTTGGCGCTGTCGCTGGCCAGCAAGGGCAGAATCAGCCAGATTGCGCGTTGATGGGCACGATCGTGCATCAGGGGTCGGCTCAGGGCGTCGTCGTCAGGACCGGAGCCCGCACCGCATTCGGGCAGATCGCTGCGGGGCTGGTCGAAAAGCCGGGCCAGACTGCCTTCGAAGCGGGTTTGTCGCGTTTTTCGCGGTTCCTGTTTGCAGTGGCTGCCGTGTTGACGGTGTTCATCTTCGCCGCCAACGTAGCGCTCTCGAGGCCGCTGATCGACGCGCTGTTGTTCTCCCTCGCCATCGCTGTGGGGATTGCACCGGAAATGATGCCGGCCATCGTCACGGTCAGCTTGTCCGCCGGTTCCAAGGCCCTGGCTGCCAAGAAGGTCCTGGTGAAGCGACTGGTCGCAATCGAGGACTTGGGCAACGTCGAGATCCTTTTCACCGATAAGACCGGCACCCTCACCGAGGGAAAGATCACCTTCGAGCGCGCGCTGGATGCCCACGGACGGGACAGCGACCAGCCACTGATACTTGGCCTGGTGTGCAACGAGGCGGCTGGCCCGGTCGGCGGGAACGCGCTGGACCAAGCCCTATGGTCGGGTGCGGGCCTGGTCAAACCGGCTGCAGCGGCGGTTGACGGCTGGCAGCGCATCGCTGTTCTTCCGTTCGACCATGAGCGCCAGCTGGCTTCGGTGCTGGCGACCGACCCGACTGGCTCGGCCACCCTGGTGACCAAGGGCGCTCCTGAGGTCGTCCTGGACCGATGCACAGACGTCCCCGACGCTGCCCGGTCGGCGCTTGAGGCACTGTTCGGTGAGGGGGCCCGGGTCGTAGCCGTCGCCACCCGCCCGGCTGCGGGCATTCAGGCAGTCACCGCCACCGATGAGCACGGGCTCACGCTGGCCGGCTTCCTGACATTTGCCGACCCGCCGAAACCGGATGCTGGCGCCTCGATCAGCCAGCTAGAACGGCTGGGCGTGCAAGTCAAGATCATAACCGGGGACAACGGGCTCGTGGCGGCGAAGGTGTGCGCTCAGATTGGGGTTGACTGCGCCGGGGTCCTGAACGGTACCGAGGTCGAATCGCTCGACGATGATCAGCTTGCGGCGGCGATCGAGACCACGACGGTGTTCGCCCGGATCAGCCCCGATCAGAAGTCGCGGATCATCAAGGTCGCGCGGCGCACCGGCAAGGACGTCGCGTTCCTCGGTGACGGCGTGAACGACGCGGTGGCCCTGCATCACGCCGACGTCGGTATCTCAGTGGACTCCGGGACCGACGTGGCCAAGGATGCAGCCGACGTGGTGCTGCTCGACAAGGACCTGGGCGTGCTGGCCGACGGTGTCATGGAAGGCCGCCGTATCTTTGCCAACACGATGAAGTACGTGCTGATGGCCACGTCCTCGAATTTCGGCAACATGTTCAGCGCGGCCGGCGCCTCGGTCTTCCTGTCGTTCCTGCCGATGCTGCCCTCGCAGATCCTGCTCAACAACCTGCTCTACAACACGGGACAGCTGGCTATCCCGACCGACCGGGTCGACCCTGAGGCATTAGCGCGGCCAGCGGCATGGGACATGAAATTCATCAGGAACTTCATGGCTGTGTTCGGCCCGGTCAGCTCGATCTTCGACTTCCTGACCTTCTGGATCATGCTCGATCTGCTCAATGCTGACCACATCGAGTTCAGGACAGGCTGGTTTGTCGAGTCGATCGCGACTCAGACCCTGGTCGTCTACGTGATCCGGACGCGGCGGATCCCGTTCATCAGAAGTCTGCCCAGCCTGCCGATGCTGCTTGTGCCGACAGCAGCGGCGCTGGCCGGCGCGATCCTGCCCTACACCGGGCTAGCGCACCTGCTGGGCTTCACTCCGCTGCCCACAACCTTCTTCCTCCTGCTGTTCGGCATGATCCTGGCCTACCTGCTGCTGGTCGAGCTGGCCAAGACCCGCTTCTACCGCACCGCACACGCCAGGACGACCCGGCCCAAGACCAGCCGTGCCGAACAGCTCGAGCGGCGCATCCGCCGCCGGGCCGCCCGCTTTATCCGCCACCCAGCCCAGATGCCCGTCCTGAAATGACGTTATCCAGCACCCACCGTTCGGGGCCGTGGCGCAGGCTCAGGGCTATCGGGACTGCCGGAAATGTCAGGGCTACTAGGTGGCGAGTTAGGCCACGCAGAGGTGTCGTCAAATGGCGCTTTCATTCTGTTCGCTGGTTCGCACCCTGATGACCGTCTCTACCGGGGTGACCCAGATCTTGCCGTCGCCTATCTGGCCAGTCCAGGCAGACTTGACCATGGCAGCCAACAGGTCGTCGGCAATGTCATCGGGCACGACAATGTCCACACGGGCTTTGGGCAGCAAGGCAGCGTCGTCGTCCTCGTGCCAATCGGCACCGAGGTGCCCATGCTGCCGGCCGAAGCCGAGGACCTCCGCGGCGGTCATGCCGCGTCCGCCGTGGCGGGTCACTGTCCGGGCGACCTCATCCAGCGTTTCTGGTCTGACGATCGCAGTGATCAGTTTCATGTCATCCCTCCAGGACCCAGCGCCGCACTCAGCAAGTTGCGCACACACGCTGAGAGACTCTTCTCAGCAGTACCGGTGCGCATGCGGCCTCGACAGGGACATTCGTCCGCGAACGCCGGCCAAAGGTCTCGCGAGCGGGTTCATGCTGAGCGAGCCCGGCCTGTCCCCGTCGCGGCGTCGGCAAAGCCGGACAGCCGGGTTCGCGGCGCGCCGGTTGCTAGGTCGCGGCGGCTTTGGTGCGGCTCGCCGCCGCCGCCGGGACCTCACCATCCGGGTCGCCTGACACTAGGGGCACGAGCGTCACGGCGGCGGAGGTGCTGGCGGGCCTGGTACTCGCGGCCTGCTCGCGGGCGAGGAACGAGCCGATTTCCTCGATGGTGGACATCAGCGGGGCAGGGAACACGACGGTGGTGTTCTTGTCCACGCCGATCTCGACCAGGCTCTGCAAATTCCGCAGCTGCAGCGCCAGCGGGTGCGCCATCATCGTGTCCGACGCCTCACCCAGCGACGCGGCCGCAAGCGACTCGCCCTCTGCGTTGATGATCTTAGCTCGCTTCTCGCGCTCGGCCTCGGCCTGGCGCGCCATCGCCCGCTTCATGGAATCGGGCAGCTGGATGTCCTTCAGTTCGACCAGGGTCACCTCGACGCCCCAGTCGACGGTGGTGGTATCGAGGATCTTGCGGATGTCCAGGTTGATGGTGTCAGTTTCGGAAAGCGTCTGGTCCAGGGTGTGCTGGCCGACGACCTTGCGCAGCGTCGTCTGGGCGATCTGGTCGATGGCGGTGTAGACGTTCTCGATCGCGACTACCGATTTCACCGCATCGACGACACGGAAGTAGGCGACTGCAGAGACGTCGACGCTGACGTTGTCGCGGGTGATGATGCCCTGGGATTGGATCGGCATGGTGACGATCCGCAGCGACACCTTGTGCAGCACGTCGACGACCGGGATGATCAACCGCAGTCCAGGCTCCCGCGTGCCCTGCAGCCGACCCAGCCGGAACAGTACCCCGCGCTCGTACTGGCGCACGATCCGCACCGCCAGCGCGAATGCGATCAGCAGAAGCACCGCCACAGCGACGATGACAATGATCAGGGTTTTCATTACGTGACTCCCGTCAGGCTAATACGCCTGCAGCAGCGGGCGCCCGGCATCTACGCCCACGGTGAACTGCGCGGCCGCCGCCATCCAGGGCCGAAAGTCCTGGCCAACCACGCGAGCGTCACGCGGGAGGCAGGCATGGCGGCCTCCGTCGCGCTACGGGATGATCCCGGCCACGCCGACGGGAAGTGTTAACCAGCCTTGGGTACCGCAACCACAGCAACCGGCGTATCTTCCGGAGAAAGGCACGTATACACAAGCTTCCTGCACCTGGCCCAAGCGAGTGCAGGCACCGCGTCGCTCTGGACCCCGGCGGCACGGCCAGTTATGGCCGGATCGGATCCAGGGTAGGCAGATGCGCCAGTCGTATTTCGCGGGCCGAGCGCCCAGAGCAATCATCTCACGCAGGACCAGCCGGGCACGAGCAGGCCGTTCTGATGTCTGACGACCCCTATCGGGTGCAGCGGGCCGAGCGGCAGGCGGTGATGGAACTGCCGGAGCACATTGACGTGTCGAATGCCGGGCAGATCCGCGAGGAGCTGCTGTCCGTCATCAACCGCGGCGCAGCGGCGCTGATTGCGGACATGACCGCGACGATCTCGTGTGATCACGCCGGTGCGGAGGCGGTAGCGCGGGCCCACCTTCGGGCCGCCATAAGCGGCACCGACTTCCGGCTAGTGGTGCCCGCCCAGGTCGTGCGGCGCGTGCTCAGCATGACTGGCGTGGACCGGCTGGTGTCCATCTATCCGTCTCTGGAAGCGGCCACAGCAGCCCGGCCTCCGGATGCCCCGGTAACCGGAACAGCCGCGGCGGGAATGGCCGGCCACACACCGCCATCCCGCGGGCAGGCAAGTAAACCGCGAAGGGCGGCGGAGGCACTGGTCCAGAACAAGGCGACCGCCGTTTCACCAGTGGCACATAAGAGCCTCCGGAGACTCCGGGACGGTTCAGTCAAAGCCCTGCAGGACGGTATGGCACTCGCCGATAGCGGCGGCACGATCACGCTGGCCAACACGCGGCTGGAGGAGGATGTCGCTGGCATGGCAGCTGCCGCAGTCGCGGCCGAGGAGGCCCGCCTTGCGCAGCACCTGCTCGACACCGTCATCACCAGCATCTTCCACATCGGCCTGAACCTGCAGACCGCCATGGAACTGCCCGCCGAGGTAACCAAGCAGCGCATCGCAGAAGCGCTCGGCCACCTCGACGACATCATCCGCGAGATCCGCGAAGTCGCGTTCACCAGCCGCGCCTGTGGCGCGCCACCGCACCCGCGCCGCTGAACAGCGCCGGATGACGCCACGGCCGTCGGGATCGGCGCCGGCACGTCCATTCCCCGCCCCTTCGCGAACCCATTAATTTTGTCACCCGGTGACTTTAGTCCTCGGCAGAGGTGACAATCGCTGCTGCTTGCGGCGCCGGGCAAGGCCGAAACTGAACTCAGAACCCGCAGGAACCGGGCTCATGAGCGAAGGAAAGAAGGAGGATTCGAATGGCAACCCCCATCGAATTTCTCGGTGACCCGGCTGCGCGCCGCAACCTGCAAGTGTGGGAGTGGGTAAAGCAGTCCAAGGTCATGGCGGTCGGCTGGACGGCAATGCGCGTCTGGCTCGGCATCATGTGGATCCAGGCTGGCGTCGCCAAGCTGTGGGGCGCGGAGAACCCGTACTTCCTGCACAACAACGGTGCCGCCGTGGCCGGCTTCGCCGGGCACGGCACAGCTGCCTACAGCTGGTGGGGTAGCTTCCTGCACAGCTTCGTGGTCCCGAACGCGGGCTGGATCGCAATCCTGGTCGCGGTCGCCGAGTTCGCGATCGGCATCGCGCTATGCCTGGGCCTGTTCACCCGGATCGCGGCAGTCGGCAGCCTGGCGCTGCTGTTCACCTACGTGATGTCGGGAACCGCTAGCGTGTGCGCCTTCTACGCGCTGTTCGCCATCGTCATCCTGGTGATGTGGCAGACCTCGAGCTGGATCGGCGTCGACGGCCTGGTGGCCAGCTACCGCCAGCACCACCACCACGAGCGGGGCCTGCACACCCCGATCCGTCAGCTACTCAGCCAGGTTACGGCCGGGACCCCCACGGCCGACAAGACCGCGTGACGGTCCGTTCCTCGGCCGAGTCCATGCCGATGCGGCCCGCGCAAGCGGGCCGCATCGTCGTGTTTCCCAGCGCGCATCGAACTTCAGCCAGCCTGGTGCGGGTTTGCGCCAGCTCGTTCCGGATGCCGCCGAGCCCGTGATTGGCGTCGTCTTTATATTCATCTGGCAGGCCCTGCCCCGTGGGCCCACGCGGACGCGGCCCTCGGCGTGTTGCTGACGGCCGCCCGCGCACGACAGTGGCAGCCACGCGCTGGCCGCGGGCCAGGGGCCGCGGCGGGACCCTCAGCTGGGCGGCGTGCGCTCAGCGGTATCAGCAGCCCCGCGCAGCAAATCCGCTATCTGACGGGCGTCAGCAGGCGTCAACGGGATACTGACGCTGGCCGGGTCGGTCCCGGTGTAGGCCAGTACCACCTTATCCAGGCGGACATGCACGCCGACGGTCTCCCGGCCCTGATCGCCGTGATGCTTCCTCATGTCGGTGCTCCTCCCCGCGACATCGTCCTCCGCCTGCCGAGCTTGACGCCCGCGCGCGGTGCGGCCGATCGACTGCGTACGGACCAATTCTCTAACAACGCGATCGGCAGGAGCCGAACACGAGCAGCCACTAAGGAACCAGTGGTCGTAGTGATCGGCGCAGCAGGCGATCGCGCACGCGTTCGCCAAGCGTGGCGTCACCCACCGGGCATCTCCTTCTTCCGTGAGCCAAGGTCTTCGAGTCAACGGACTGCGGCGACTCGCCTATGGCCCAGATCGTCACTGAATCAGGCCAGCCCGGCCGGCGCCTCATCTCGGCCGGGTGATTCTTCGTCCGCCTGGGCGCTGCAGCGCGCGTCAGCCGGGTTCGCCGCCCCGCCTCGCGGGCGGGTTATGTCCGGCCGGCGCAGGGGCTGGGCGGGAGCCGACCGGGCGATGGACGACCGCGAAGGAGAGGATCGCCAGGGCCGCGGCCACGAATGCCGTCCCGCCGAAGATCGCCGGCAGGCTAACGCCAGCCCTCTGCAGCGGGCCGACGCCGAAAGCCGCGATGCCGTATCCGAGCTGGTAGAAGGCGATGACACCGCCAGCCATGGCAGCCGAAATCGCGGTCAGGTCCTTTACGCCGAAACTGATGGTCAGTGGCAGGAGCGCCGAGCACCCCAGGCCTGCCAGTGCGAACAGGGCAATCCCGGCGCCTGCATCGTGCCGCGGCAGGACCCCGATCAGAGCGAACGCCGCCACCAGGACGAACGGCAGAGCGCGGTAGGTAACACGCTCGGGGAGCCAGCGTCCGATGGCCGCGAACAGGACCCGCCCTACGGTCACCATGGCCCAGAACACGGCGAGCGCCACCGAGGCCTGCGTGGCCGAGGCCCCCAGGTGGCTGGTCATGTCCAGCTGGGACCAGTTGCCGTTCATTGTCTCGCATATGCCGTACAGGACTGCGAACGCCGCGTAGACCCAGAACCGCGCGGGCAGCCCGGCGGCCCGGCGTGCACCGCGGCGCGGCGTGGCCCCGGCGTGCAGCGGCAGTCGCACGCTGACCAGCAGCAGCGCCACCAGCAGCACAGCCGACACGATGGGCAGCCCCCACCAGAACCCCAGCCCGACGAACACGGCCACGAGCACCGGCGCAAGCACGGTGCCGAGCCCGAGCAGCGCGTTCAGGACAAGCACCGCCTTGTCCACGCCGGCCGGGTGGAAGACCGAGGTATACGTATTCAGAACCGGGACGGTCAGGCCGAATCCTGCCCCCAGGAACGCGGTCCCGACCAGGAGCAGCGGGTAGGCGGCCGACTGGTCGGTTTTCACCAGAGTGCTGCCCAGGAGCAGGCCCATCGACACGGCGCTGAAGGTCAGGCCGATGAGGTAGACCCGCTTCGTCGTGATCCGCAGGGCCAGCGCGGAGCCCAGCAGGGACGCGGCGATGGCCGTCACGACCTGCGGCAGGAACATGATCCCGTACTGGATGCTGGAAAGCCCGTATTGGCTCTTGCTGGTCAGAATCGTACTAGCTGCCGGGAATGTGACCAGCACGATCCCTTGCACCAGCCCCGCTAGGTTGACCGCAGTTCGCTCGGCCGTCGATGCCACAGGCCCCCCGGCATCTCGCTAACGCCCATTAGGAAACGCCGGCGCGTGTGTTGCGCGCCGCTAAGACCTCAGCGTTCCCGGCCTGGCCATATCCAGGCGTCACCCGCCCGAGTAGATATTGGGCTTCAGCGCCTGGCTGTCGATAGATGGTCGTAGAGCGGCTTGAAGTCGGCGGCGCTCGCGCTGAGGTCAGCCATCGCTACCGCGCGGCGTTCACGATAGCCCGCGAGCTTCGTCGGTCTGCCAACTTGTCGGTGCCCAGTGGCAGGCAGGTCCGTGGCCTGGCCGGTACACGGGCTGGTTCAGGGGCGGGAGTGGTGGTGCGGGTCGTCATGCTGTTTCCGCGGGCTGGAGCTGGGTTGGGTCAGGGCCTTGGTCTCGCCCAGCTTGTGCTTGACCTCCTCGCTCGGCGGTCCCTCCCGCTCGCGGAGCCACCGGCGGGCGGCGGACACCATCTCGGCGCCGCCCACGATCAGGCCGGCAAGCCCGATCAGGCTGCCGACGCCAATCAGCACAGCCCTGACGATCATGGGCGTGCCGTTGAGGCGGAATCCGGAGTGACTCTGGCTCTGACCGGTTTCCATCGCTTCCGTCCTGACGTTGCGGGAGATCTGCGCTGTTCCCGCGGCGCGGCACCTGTCTCCGGCGTCCAGCCTGGGGCGCTGGCTACGGAGCACCAGCCTGCCGCGACGGAACAGCCCGCCGAGCGCGAGCAGGCTGGCGGCGAACGCGACCCACGTCCACCAGCGGCCGAAGTCGGTGATCCCGGTAATGCCGGTGACCTGGCCGGTGCCGAAGCTGCAGGCGGCGTACATGCCGAGCGGAAAGACGGTTGCCCAGCGGCGCACGTCGTAGCCAGGCCGGGGCCTGAGAACCTCAGCGGTGACCAGCGGAAGGAGCCACGCCATGGCCAGGCACCAGAGCACCAGCGTGCCGGTGGTGAGGGCGGAGTGCTGCGCGCTCAACTGCCCCAGCGCGCGGCTGCCTTCGGTGATCTTGGCAGCGGCGAGGGCGGAGGCGGCGAGCGCGCCGCCGGTGACCCAGTGGTCGCCGTGGCCGTTTACTAGCTCGCGCAGGTCGAAGCGGGCGGCAGCGAAGACGTAGATGGCAAGCCCCGCAAACAGCCCGGCGACAGCAGCGGTCAGAAGCCACCCGGCGCGGTAGCTGACGGCCAGGCTGGCGCCCAGCACGCCCAGACTTTCAGTGCCGACGATAGGGAGAAAGGAGATCCCGACCGTCGGGGTCTGCCAGTGGCGAAGCACCGGCAGCACCAGCAGTGCCCACCAGACTGCCGCCAGCCCGAGGAGCGCCGCAGCGACCGCGCGGTTGCCCTGCAGGGCGAACCGGGTACCGAGCACGGCGGTGCCAACCACGTCCGCAAACGCAGCCGGTGACCTGGCCTCGCTCATCAAGCGATCACGCCGGTACACCAGCCGCACGGCCAGCACCAGCCAGGCCGCCACGGCGAACCAGAGCATGATGGCCGATAGAACCGGCTGGTGAACTGAGTACAGATCTATGGAGACGATGCCGGCGGCAGGGACAACAGCCCACAATGCGGAGCGGGATCGCATCCAGCACACGCTGCGGGCCGGCTAGTCCGGGAGCCCAGGATGGCCCCGCCGACTCGTCCCGGCTCCCGGTCACCGCAGCGGGCGGCGGTGACTCACGCTTCATGGGCACGCCTCCTGTCGCGACCCAGTCCTGCGCGTCAGCGCGGTCGGCACGCGGCCAGGGTCAGGGCGGCCCACCAAAATCCCTTGCGTGGCTAGCGCATCACCGGTCCCTTATTGCCCCCGGATATGCCGTCAGCCGTTGCGGCCGATTGCGGAGGCGGACCTCGCTGGTGCCATGCGCGGCGCAGGTGCCCGCATTTCGGTGGCACTGCTTACTCCGAGCCGGTCCGCGATATGCTCGCCGACCCGGATCGCGTTGGCGATCGCCGTCAGTGCCGGGTTGACGGCGCCGATGCTGGGGAAGAAGCTGGTGTCCGCCACGTAGAGGTTGTCGACCTCGTGTGCCTTGCAGTTCACGTCCAGCACCGATGCCGCTGAATCGGCGCCGAAGCGGCATGTGCCTACCTGGTGGGCGACGCCAGCAATCGGGATGTTCATGCTCATGTAGAAGCTCTTGTGCAGGACGTGGTGCTTGGCCAGTCCGATGTGGTTGAGGATCTTCCTGAATTCCGCGTAGAGGCTGGCCGCCTCGGAGTCGTTGCTCTGGGTGTAGGCGAGGCGAATGTTTCCGTCCCCGTCGACTGTGACCCGGTTGCCGGGCTTGGGGAGATCCTCGGTGGTCAGCCAGAAGTCGACCGCGTGCCGCGCGGCTTCTTCCAGGCTCCAGTGCGGGACGAGCTTGGTCAGGTGCGGTTCCTCGCCCTTCATCGCCCCGGCGCTGGACTTGCCGAGCATCTGAATGTTCCCGAGTGGCCACTGCCGATCAGCGCCGGGCAGGTAGAAGTCATTCACTCCCAGCGTCTTCTGGAAGACCGTGTCGTTGACCTGCTCGCCGAATCCTGACACTGCCTTGCTGTTGTGGAACATGTAGTTCCGGCCGACCTGGTCAGATCCGTTCGCCAGGCCCGCCGGGTGGGTGTCCGACGCGGACCGGAGCAGGATCTTGGCCGTGTTCGCCGCGCCAGCGGCCAGAACAACGATGTCGCTGCGGTAGACCTCCTCCATGCCGTCTCCGCCACGATCCACGACCACGCCCGTCACCGCCCGTCCGGACGGGTCGGTCTCCAGGCGGGTGACTTCGGCGTTGAGCAGTAGCGTTATGTTCGGCATGTCCAGAATCGGCCGGACAGCGATCACCTCGGCGTCTGCCTTGGCATGGACCATGCACGGATAGCCATCGCACCATGCGCACCTGATGCAGGTGCTGGCGGGCCGCTGCGCCTCGTTGAGCATGATCCCGCAGGGTGCGTGGAACGGGTGGTAGCCGACCTTGGCGAGGGCATCGGAGATGTCCTGAACCCGCGGCTCGTGAGAGACCGGCGGCCACGGATACTGCCGCGAGCAGGGCCCCTCGGTGGGATCCTCGCCGTGGCTGCCGTGTACCTGGTAGAGCCACTCGGCCTTGGTGTACCACGGCTCGAAGTCGGTGTAGCTGAGCGGCCAGGCCGGGGAGATGCCGTCTTCGTGCTTGAGCTCGCCGAAGTCCTGCGGGCGTAGCCGGTACAGGGCCGCCCCGTACATCTTGGTGGCGCCGCCGACGAAGTAGTGGACCTGCGGCTGGAACGGAGTGCCGTCCTCGTCGTACCAGGTATCGGGTGAGATGTACTGCCCGTCGACGAAGACCGGGCCTGGATCCCAGTTTCCCAGTTCCTCTGGTGAGGAAGTCGCCGCGCTCCAGGAGCAGTATCCGCTTACCGGTCTGGGCAATGGTGTGCGCGAGAGTCCCGCCGCCCGCGCCGGTGCCGATCACTATGACGTCGAAGTCGTCCGGCACGACATCCTCCCCGTGAGGTTGCAGTTCCTGCTATTAAGGCTGACCAGCGCGTAGGGGTCTGACGTCATCCGGCCGGGCGATCTGCCGCCCGAGCCGTTCCGGTCCTAGGTCAGGTACGCGGCCGGGGTGCGGGATTCGCGGGCGACTCGGCGGCGCTGCGCGGCTGCGGCGGCTGCAGCCCAGCGGCCGGGCCAGTGCCGCTACCTGGCTGGTAGAGGTCCTCCAGTAGGCCGACGCCGCGCGTAGTGAAGGCGCGTTCACGGCGGATGTCACTGGAGAAGGCGAGCCGACCACGTGAGGATCGCGCCGAACCGGTTGCGGAAGCCGGTCAGGAACGCGATGTGAATGAACAGCCAGATCACCCAGCCGGGGAATCCGCTCATCGCGCAGCGGCCCGGCCGAGACGACTGCGCGGCCACGGGATATGTAGGCGGCCGAGCCGAGGTCGTGGTACCTGAACGGGCGTGACGTGCCCCGGCCCTCCATCTCGCGCCTGAGCCGGTGGCCCGCGTACAGCCCGGACTGCATGGCCACTTCGGCGACGCCGGGGAGCTTGCGCAGGCTCATCATGTCGCCGATCGACCGAGATCTCCGGGTGGCCGGCGATGGTGAGGTCGTCCTGCACGACGATCCGGCCGGCCCGGTCCCGCTCGCCGCCGGTTGCCGCGGCCAGCGCCGCGGCTATCGGCGGGGCCTCGACGCCCGCGGTCCACAGCACCGTGGCCGCGTCGTAACGCGTCTCGCTGCCGTCGTGGTCGCGGGCAACCATGCCGCTGGCCGTCCACGCTGGTCACGATCGAGCCCATGTGCAGCTCGACGCCGAGGGAGCGCAGACTCTCGGCTGCCTTGCTGGACAGCCGGTCGCCGAATACGGCGAGCGGCGCTGAGCCGCCGTCGAAGAGCAGGACCCTGGCGTCTTCGGGCTCGATGTGCCGGTATTCGGCGCGGAGGGTTTTGGTGGCGAGCTCGCGGATCTGGCCGGCGAGCTCCACGCCCGTCGGCCCGGCGCCGACCAGGGCGAAGGTCAGCCAGTGGCTGCGCTCGGCCGGGTCGGTCGCGGTCTCGGCCATTTCGAACGCGCCGAAGACTCGCCGCCTGATCGTGAGGGCATCGGCGATCGTTTTCATGCCCGGCGCGAGCTGAGCGAATTCGTCGTGCCCGAAGTATGACTGCTGGACCCCGGCGCCGACGATGAGGCGGTCGTATGGGACGTCGATCCGCCCTCCGAGCGGCAGCCGGCAGATTACGCGCTGTCCGGCGACGTCCACGCCGATAGCCTCGGCTGTGATGCAGTCCAGGGTGCGATGCTTCCTGAGCACGCGGCGCAGCGGCGCGGTGATCTGGCCCTCCGACAGGATGCCCGTCGCGCACTGGTACAGCAGCGGCTGGAACACGTGCTGCGCGGTGCGGTCGATCAGGGTCACCGAGAACGAGTCGTTGCGCAGCGCCCTGGCTGCGAACAGGCCCCCGAAGCCGCCGCCGATGATGACTACCCGTGCGGGCGTGTCGTGATCATTCATGTTGGGCCCCCGTCCGCCGATGTCGGCTCGCCTACGCTGGGTCGTGCCAGGGAATGCCTTCCGGCAGCAGGCTGTCGGCCTCCTTGGGTCCCCAGCTGCCCTTGGCGTAGCTGTGCAGCGGAACCACGTCGCCGAGCACCGGGTCGACCACGCGCCACGCCTCCTGGACCGTGTCCTGGCGGGCGAAGAGCCAGCGCTGACTGGAGAGCGCTGCGCCGATCAGCCGGTCGTATGTCCGCATGTCGGCTCCAGGCTGCTCGGCGAAGATCAGGTCTTCCTGCTGCGGTGCCCAGCCAGCGCCTTGCTTTTTGCCGATCAGGTTCAGGCACTACCCTGGCCTCCGGATAGACACGGAACCGCAGCGCATTGGCGGCAGCCGTCGGCTCGAGGCCGAAAATGTCCTGCGCCGGGCGGCGGAACCGGAGCAGATCTCGGTGGCAGTCACGGGCATGCACTTGCCGGCCCGGATGACGACGGGCACGTCTGCCCAGCGCCAGTTGTCAACGCCGAGCCGGACCGCGACGTAGGTCTCCGTCGTCGAATGCGGGTCGACGCCGTCGACGTCGAGATATCCCTCGTACTGGCCGCGGACCGTGTCTTCCGGGGTCAGCGAACGCAATGCAGCGATCAGCTGATGCTTTGAATCGCGCCAGAAAGTCAGGCCACGGCCGTGCGGCGGGTCAGCCATGACGCTGGCCAGTATCTGCAGCATATGGTTTTGCAGCACGTCCCTGATGGCACCAGTCCTGTCGTAGAACCGGCCGCGGTCGGAGACGTCGAATGCCTCCGCCATCGTGATCTGGATGCTCTGCACGTGCGACCGGTTGAGCAGCGGCTCGATGACAGAGTTGGCGAACCGGGCGAACAGCACATTTTCTACCGGATCGAAACCTAGCCAGTCATCGACGCGGTAGATCGCCTCCTCCGGGAAGAACTTATGCATCGTCTCGTTGAGCTGCTGACAGCTCGTTAGGTTGGAGCCGAACGGCTTCTCGACCATGACGCGCGCATTCTCGGCGCGGCCCGCATCTGCTATGCCCTGGGCGATCCGCCCGAATAGCGGAGGCGGAACTTCCAGGTAGAACAGGACATTGACGCCCCGCCCGATCGCGTCCGACATGGCCTTGTACGTGGCAGGATCGTCCAGGTCGCCGTCCACGTATTTCAGGAGACCGAGCATCTTGGTGGCGGCAGGCGTGGCTTGGGTCCATCTTGTTGAGCTTGAGCGAGGCCACGGCGTAGTCCCGGAACTGGTCAAGGCCCCAGCCGCTCTTCGCCACTCCGATCACCGGGACGTCCAGCACGCCGCGTTCGACAAGGCCCACCAGCGCGGGGAACGTCTCCAGCTTGGCCAGGTCTCCGGTAGCCCCGAAGATCACCAGCGCATCTACTCGGTCAGTCGTCGTGCCCGCGCCCGTGGTCATGTCCGCCCCCCGCAATCGCGTTCTGTCCCATCTGACGCCAAGCGATGCAGCCCTACCCCACCCGCGCGGGTGATAACGCTCGCCGACGATCTGCCCGAGCCCGCAGTCAGAACATGACCCCGCAGCCGCCAGGCCCGCGGGGGCGCGCCGCCGGTCGCGACCACGGCGGCCGCATGCCAGGCCAGCCGCCGCGGCCCCGCAGACCCCCTGCGCTATCCCCGCCAGGGCAGCAGCGCGGTCACGGCGACCGCGGCAAACAGCAGGCTGAGGTAGGCGATCGACAGGTGGAACAGCCGCATCGGAGCGGCCGCTTCCCCGGTACTAACACGGGAACTGAGCCGATAGGCCTCAACCAGGAACCAGCCACCGAGGCCGCCAGCACACGCGGCATAGACCCAGCCCGCATACAGCGCAAGCGCCAGCGTGGCGCCGACCATGAGGTACGAGTAGACAAGGATCTTGCGCGCCACTGTGGCCGAAGTCGCCACCACCGGCAGCATCGGCACCCCAGCCGCGGCATAGTCGTCCTTGAACTTCATGGCGAGCGCCCAGAAGTGCGGCGGCGTCCAGAAGAAGATGACGGCGAACAGCACGATGGCGGGCCAGGCGACGGTGCCGGTGACCGCGGACCAGCCGACGAGCACCGGGAAGCAGCCCGCCGCGCCGCCGATCACGATGTTGGACGCCGTCCTGCGCTTCAGGCCGAGGGTGTAGACGAAGACGTAGAACAGGATTGCGCCGTCGGCGAGCGCCGCCGACAGCCAGTTGGCCAGCAAGCCGAGCAGCAGCGTCGAGGCCGCGCCGAGCAGGATGCCCGACACCAGGGCCTCGCCCGGCTTGACCGTCGCCTTGCCGCTCTTGGCCACCAGGGGACGGCGCGAGGTCCGCCGCATGATCGCGTCGATGTCACGGTCGATGTAGCAGTTGAGCGTGTTGGCGCTGCCGGCCGCGAGCGCGCCGCCCAGGAGCGTGACGCCGATCAGGCGAAGGCTCGGCAGGCCGCGGGCTGCGAGGAACATCGTCGGCAAAGTCGTGACGAGCAGCAATTCGATGATGCGGGGCTTGGTGAGCAGGAACAGCGCCCTCGCCACCGTGTGGGCAGAGCGGCGGCCGTCGTCGGCAGCACTCTCGGCCGCCGCGACCGGTGGGACGCTGATCGCCTGCGTCACTCGCTAGCCCCCGTGCTGCCTGGCGGCGCCTGCTCGCCCGCGCCGGCCTCGCGCGGCTCGAGCCAGAATGCGATCCCGGCCCCGACGTAGCTGAGGTGCTCGGCCAGCGCCAGGCGGACACTCCCGTGCGCGGGCGTCAGATCTCATCGCGGTAGCCGTAGAACTCGTGGTCCTCGTTGTAGCCGCCCTGGCTGTCGCCACGCTCGGAGAAGTGGCGGACGAACTCGATCTCCCTGATCCACTTGACCTGCTTGAAGCCGAGCTGGTTTTCGACTCGCAGGCGCAGCGGCGCGCCGTGCAGGACGGGGAGTGGTTCGCCGTTCATCTCATAGGCGAGCAGGCTTTGGTTGTGGTGGAGGTCTTCGATGGAATGCGAGTCGTAGTAGGGGCCGCCTTCGCCGCCCTCGCCGTAGGAGTAGAACATTACCCACTTGGCCTCCGGGGACGGTTTAACCAGCTCGATCAGCCGGGTGAAGGGCAGGCCTGACCATTTGCCGATCGCCGACCACCCCTGGATGCAGTTGTGCATCGTGATCTGGTCGCGGCGGCCCATCTCGCGCAGGTCCTGCAGCGACAACTCGACTGGATTGTCGACCAGTCCGTGGACTTTGACGCGGTAGTCGCGGAACTCCTGGTCCTTCAGGCGGGTCCAGTCGTCGCTGGTGGGCACCAGCCCGTTGGGCCAGAAGAACGGGCTGATGTCCTTCTCGCGGTACTCGGCCCGTGGCCCGTAGTGGTCAAACAGCAGGTCCATAACCCGTCCGACGGTCATGTTCGAGATCTTCTGCAGGACGCGGGTGTGGGTCCAGGAGAAGCGCACCGCCCAGACGTTGAGGCCGATCAGGACCGCGTACGCCGCCACGGTCAGCGCGACGCCGTTGAGGTTGTACTTGTTCTGGTCAAGGGTGATCGCGTTGAGGTTCTTGGAGAACCCGGTGGAGGCGACCATGATCATGTGGACGAAGAAGAAGGCGAGGAAGGTGACCATGATCACGAAATGCACGGAGCGGGCGACCTGGCGGTTGCCGAACAGCCGCTGATACCACTTGAACCGGTTGTCCAGGGCGGGGGACATGGCCAGGCCGCTGAGGATCGCCAGCGGCGCGGTGACGAAGACGATAAAGAAGTAGCTGAGCTGCTGCAGCGCGTCGAAGCGGAAGTAGCCGCCCGGCTCGGTGGGCAGGTGCAGCGCCCCGTACTGCAGGAGGCACGAGCCGGCGGCGGGCAGGATCGACCACTGGGTCGGGACGAGCTTGAGGTACTGATGGGTGGTGAACGTCAGCACGATGAACACGATCCCGTTGATCACGAACAGGATGTCGAGGATGAAGTGCCAGTGCCGCGCGACGCCGATCGTGTGCCGTCCGCCGGGGAGCCCGAACAACGGGCTGAGCATGATCGCGTCGTCCTTGGCCGTCCACACCCGGGTCTTGGGGACCGGGCCGCGGAACCGCAGCCATTCCGAGTCGGGGCTACAGTGGATCTTGCGGTACAGCCGGGGGTGGTCGGCGAGGATCTGCCAGCCGGCCCGGATGATCCCCACCATCAAGATGAAGTTCACCAGGTGCGTGACGATGATCCAGACCGGGACCCCCGGCGGGAAGGCCGGCGTCGACTGCACGCACGAATGCGTGCGGATGTACGACTGGGCGGCGCTGGTGCCGATGACCAGCTTCAGCGCCACCACCATCGCTATCCCGGCTACCGCGACCGCCGGTGCTAGCCACCACACCGAGATGAAGCGCGAGCCCAGCCGCATATGCACCTGGCTGAGCCGCAGCCGCGGGTAGCGGCCTTCCTCGCTCAGCAGCGCGTCACGAGCGAAAGCGCTCTCGGCGGAGTCACCATTGTGCCCGCGCTGGTCAGCCATGGAACCAGGCCTCCGCCGCCTGCTCATCGTTCACCGGATGCTCCTCCGTGCGGGGCAATGCCCCAAGGTCGGCTGCTGACGGCTTTCCCCGCCCTGCAGCACCTGGTGGCTGTCGCCTGACTGCGGCGCGTTGCGTGCGCAGGTCATCGGCAGTGTCCCCAGGCCGCGCCAACCGCGCCCAGGGTCGGTCAGCGGGTCCGCAGTGAGATTATTAACTACTGATAGCGCGTATCTAACTACGGGGTGTGATCAAGAGAGTGTCGCCGCCTTGAGGGCGACTGAGCAGCAGATCACTGTCGCGGCGAAGCAACCCTCAGACCGCGGTGTTCGAGTGCGTCTAGAGGCGACCATGTGGTCCTGACGCCAGCAGGGCCACGAGCAGGGCGGCGGAAAACCTGTCCAAGTTCGCGGAACCCGGCGACGCGCAGCCGGTCATCCCGGTGCGCGGTTGCCTAAACGATTCTCGCGGCCTCATGCGAACTTGGCGGGTTTGCCAGCCATCAAGCCGTTGGCGCTGAACACCTATTCCTACCGATAATCCACGATCGACGCCGTGCCGACTGCCCGATCTCGCGCCGTTCGAGACCTGACTGGTCGGGCCGGGCTTTTCATGTCCCGGCCGGATTTGCACCTGGCGGCCGGGCTCGGGCTCACCCTGGCTGGGTGACGACGCCGCGCTTGGCTCGGTGGGTACGGTGCTCGTGTCTGAGCCTAGGTCGCGCCAGTGCGAGCGGGAGGTCGATCACGTGTGAGCGCGTTTCCGCCAATTGCCGATTACGGGCTGCTGTCGAATTGCGAGCAGAGCTGCCTGGTCGCGCCGGACGGGTCGGTGGAGTGGCTGTGCCTGCCGCGCCCCGATTCCCCGAGCGTGTTCGGCGCGCTGCTGGACCGCGCCGCCGGCTCGTTCAGGTTCGGTCCGAGCAACGCTTTGGTTCCCCAGCATCGCCGATACGTGCCGGGGACGATGGTGCTGGAAACCACCTGGCAGACGCCGACCGGCTGGATGACCGTCCACGACCTGCTGGTCGATGGGCCCGACGCAGAGCGAGAAACGGCGCGCCGATTACCACCGTGCCCCCGCCGACTTCGGCGCGGTCGGCGCTCTGGTCCGGATCGCGACGTGCATCAGCGGCCGGGTCGAGGCCATGGTGAACTGCGCTGCCGTGTTCGACTACGGGAGCAGCCCAGGCAAATGGAGCTACAACGGCGAGGGATACACCGCCATGACGGCCGCCCCGGAGAAGGGGACATGCAGCTGGACCTGTCGGGCAGCATCAGCCTCGGCGTGCTAGGTGCCCGCTGCTACGGCCGCACCACGCTCACGCCGGGCCAGTCAGCGTTCATGGTCTTGTCGTGGGGAGACGCGAAGGTCCCGGCCGATCAGGACGAGGCCTTCCAGGCGCTGAACACCACCGTCGACTACTGGCGCGACTGGCTCAGCGCCGCCAAGATCGCCGATCATCCGTGGAAGCCTTACATCGACCGCAGTGCCTTGACGCTCAAGGCGCTCAGCTACGCCCCGACCGGCGCGATCATGGCCGCGGCGACGACGTCGCTGCCGGAAACACCCGGCGGGGCGCGCAACTGGGACTACCGGTTCACCTGGATCAGGGACTCGGCGTTCATGCTGCGGTCGCTGTATCGCCTCGGGTTCGACTGGGAGGCGATCGAGTATTTCGGCTTCATCCTGGACGCGGTCAGCGGCGGCGACCTCAACCGGCCAGTTCGAGCTCCAGATCATGTACGGCATCGGCGGGGAACGCGACCTGACCGAGAAGACTCTCGATCACCTGTCCGGCTACCGGGGGGCGCGGCCGGTCCGGGTCGGCAACGGCGCCTGGAATCAGCACCAGCACGACGTGTGGGGCATGATCCTCGTCGCCCTGGACATCCAGTTCCGCCGGCGGAGCCGGCCAGATCGTGACGCCGGTGTGGGAAGGGCTGGCCGGGTTCGTCGACGCCGCGCTCGAGCACTGGCACGAGCCCGACCAGGGGATCTGGGAAGTCCGCGGGGATCCTAAGGATTTCACCGCGTCCAAGGTGATGTGCTGGGTCGCGGCGGCGCGCGGCGCTGACCTCGCCGACGAGCGCGGCGACCACGAGCGCGCCAAACGGTGGCAGGCAGGTGCCGAGGAGATCAAGGCCGAGGTGCTGGACAAGGGCGTTTCCGCCAAGGGCGTCTTCCGCCAGCACTACCAGACCGACGATCTCGACGCCTCGCTGCTGCTGCTGCCCATCATGGGCTTCCTGCCGCCCGACGATGAACGCATCAAGGCGACCGTGCTGGCCATCGCCGACGAGCTGACCAAAGACGGCCTCGTCCTGCGCTACCGGGTCGAGGGAACAGACACCGGGTTCTCCGGCGAAGAAGGCACCTTCACCATCTGCTCGTTCTGGCTGGTCAGCGCGTTGGCCATGATCGGCGAGACCGACCGGGCGCGCGCCCTCGCCCAGAAGCTGCTGTCGTTTGCCGGGCCACTCCAGCTCTACGCCGAGGAGATCGACACCACCACGGGCCAGCACCTGGGGAACTTCCCGCAGGCGTTCACCCACCTGGCCCTCATCGAAGCCCTCTCACTGCTCATCGAATCGGAGCCGGAGAACCACTCTGCGGTCGGCGCCTAAGAGCAGTCAGCCAGACGGTCCTGGCATGTTCGGAGCCGCTGCCGCTGATGGCCAGTTGCCGTCGTCAACTGTTCACGGTAGCCACTACTCCGGCCACAGGACACTGTCAATGATGATCACTGTGTTACGCCCGTTGCCGTCCAATGACGCCGAACTCCACGGACGAACGACGGACGGATGATCAGGGGCCTGATCGCCTGGACTAGTGATCAGGCCTTTGACCTGCTACTTCTCGCGTAGCCCCGACCGGATTTGAACCGGCGCTACCGCCTTGAGAGGGCGGCGTCCTGGGCCGCTAGACGACGGGGCCAGGTACTTTCGCTGCTCCCGCGGCACCTGAACCCGCCATAGCGGCAGCTGGCACTCGCAAGAAAGCCGGCATCGCGTGATCTTTGCGGAACCGCCTGCCGGGCCATCAGGCTAGCGCACGGCAAGGGTCCCCGCAAAACCAGCACAGCCAAACCAGCCCCGCCAAACCAGCACGGCCAAACCAGTCACAGCCAAGCCGCGCTCCGCGCTGCGCTGGGCCAGCCCGGGACGGAGGCGACGTCCGGGCCGTCGCTCCATGCATAATCTGCCGATTAGCTGGTACTTACCGGCCATGGTTGCATTCATAGTTGTACTGCTCGTCGTCGGCCTGATTGTCGGGCTCGTCGCACGACTGCTGGTGCCCGGCCGCGACAAGATCGGGCTGCTCGGCACCATCCTGCTCGGGATCGTCGGGTCGTTCGTGGGCGGATTCCTCTGGGAACTGGTGGAGTACCACCAGATCGAGACCCACAAGTTCCGGACCGCCGGGCTGCTCGGCTCCATCGTCGGCGCGATCATCCTGCTGCTACTGCTGCGAGTTACCGGCCTGGAGCGCGGCAGGTCGCGGCGCCGGATCTAGGCAGCCGGCGCACCGCGCCGATCTGCGCCAGCCAGCATGCAAGAAGCGCGACCGCAGCACGGGCGGTCGCGCTTCTTCACGTCTGCGCTGGGGTACCAGGACTCGAACCTAGACTAACGGGGCCAGAACCCGTCGGGCTGCCAATTACCCCATACCCCATGGGTGCGCGATCCGGGTCATCCCGCCCGCGCCGTGCAGTCCAGCCAGTGCAGTGTAGCCGAACCCAGACCCGCGGGCCAACGCGATCCCAGGCGCAGGCCCGCTGTGCTCCGCTGCATGTCCACGACGCGGTTGGTGAGGGTACCGATGCCTTCGACCGAGACCGAGACGCTGTCGCCAGCCACGACCGGACCGATCCCGGCCGGCGTGCCGGTCAGCAGCACGTCACCGGGCAGCATCGTCATGACCGAGGTGACGTAGGTGACCAGGGTGGCAATCTCGTGGATCAGCAGGGAGGTGCGCGAATCCTGCTTGACCTCGCCGTTCACCGTCGTCGTCAGCTGCAGGTCAGCGGGGTCAAGGCTGGTCTCGATCCAGGGGCCGAGCGGGCAGAAGGTATCAAAGCCCTTCGCCCTGGTCCACTGGCCGTCCTTTGTCTGCAGGTCCCTGGCCGTGACGTCGTTGGCGCAGGTATAGCCGAAGATCACTTCCGGCACCCTGGCGGCAGGTACATCGCGGCACAGCCGGCCGAAGACAACGGCCAGCTCGCCCTCGAAGTCGACACGCTCGGACAGCCCCACCGGCCGGATTATCGCATCACCGGTCCGACGACGGCCGTGGAGGGCTTGAGGAAGATCAGCGGCTCAGCCGGGACTTCGTTGCCCAGCTCCTTGGCGTGCTCGGCGTAGTTACGGCCGATCGCCACGATCTTGCTCGGCAGCACTGGCGCCAGCAGCCTGACGTCCTCGATCGGATAGCGGGCGCCGGTGAGCTTCGGGCCTTCCGGGCCAGGGCCGAACGGGTGCCCGGCAATCTCCGCCACGCTCAGCCCGGCGCCAGCGAACTCCGGCTTGTGATGGCTGTGCCTTCGCCGGTCGCCGTTAGTACTGCCCGCGGCCTCGTCGACCACGACGCCGTAGGCGACCTCATCCCCTGCCGCGAATCTCGCGATGCGCATCAAGTACTCCCATAGTGCTCCCGCGGGTCTCCCGCCAGGTGCGGACCGGACAGAACTCTGGCCGCGACAGTTGCCGCGCCACCGCCTACTGGAGATACTCCTCGACTTCGGTGACCGGCCGCGCCGCGCTGCCACTCGGGTCCTCGCCGAACTCGCGCCTGGCTCGCCGCTGACGCAGCAAGTCCCAGCACTGATCCAGCTGCTCCTCGGTGGCCCGGAGCTGCTCGTGCTCTTCATCGGTGGTCAGCTGGCCAGCTGCCAGCCTGGCGCGCAGATCGTGCTCGGTCTGGATGAGATCGTCGATGTTGCGCAGGATGTCTTTGTCGTCCATTCGCCAGTCCTTCCTCGCGGCTCCGCCCATCCTTCCATCCCGCCGATCCGCCGTAGCCGGAGTGTCCTACCTACCGGGTACGGTCGCGCCATGCAGTTATCCCGCAAACGCGTCATCGCCGCCGCGATGGGGCTAATCGAGGCCGAGGGCGTCGAAGCGTCTCGATGCCGCGCCTGGCAACCGAGCTTGGTTGCGGTATGATTTCGCTGTACAACTACGTTTCCTCGAAAAATGCCCTGCTGGATGCTGTCGCCGACGAGCTCATCCGGTATTGCGGGGATGCCGCGTGCCGGACGCCAGCTGGCAGGAGCAGCTGCGGGAGCAGGCAAGGGCATTCCGGGCGACCGGCCGGGCACACCCGCGGTGCATGATGGTCGCAGCGTCGCGGCGGCCCGTCCCGGTCAGCATGCTGCGGCAGGCAGAGCGGGCGCTGGCGGTCTTGCGGGAGGCCGGGTTCAGCGGACCCGAGGCAATACGGGATCGTCCGTGCGATCGCCGCTTACCTGCTGGGCTCACTGCTGCTCGAGGCCGGGGTCGCGCCGGGCCTGACCGACGGCGACGGTGGCCACAGCGCGATGCCGCGGCTTCGCGGTGGCGAGTTCCGTCAGCTCGCTGACCTGCGTTCAGCGCCGCCAGGCGGACGACCCTGACGGCGATTTCGAGTTCGGGCTCGACCTGCTCGTCCGGCTGGCCGCCGACTAGCTCGCGACTCGCTCGGCGATGTCGTCGCCAATCTCCGGCGTGGCACGCGGGGACCAGGCACCCTGCCGTTCCAGCAGGTCGTCGGAGACCGCCTGTTCGATCCGGGCCGCCTCGGCAGACAGGCCCAGGTGCTCGCACAGCATCGCGGCGGACAAGATCGTCGCGGTCGGATCCGCCTTCTGCTTGCCGGCGATGTCCGGCGCGCTGCCGTGCACCGGCTCGAACGTGCTCGGCGCCGTCCGCTCGGGATTGATGCTGGCACCGGCGGCCAGCCCGACGCCGCCGGCCACGGCCGCGCCGAGCGAGGTCAGGACGTCGCCGAACATGTTGTCGGTGAGGATCACGTCGAAGCGCTCAGGCTGGGTGAGGAAGTAAACGGCCGCGGCGTCCATGTGGCAGTACTCGGTCGCTACCTCCGGGAAGTCAGCTGCGACCTCGGTAACGATCCGCCGCCACAGGTCGCCCGCGTAGGCGAGGACGTTGCTCTTGTGCACCAGGGTCAGCTTGCGCCGTGGCCGCTCGGCGGCCCGCTGCAGCGCGTACCTGGCCACCCGGCCGACTCCGAACGCGGTGTTGATGCTCTCCTGGGTCGCCACCTCGGCGGGAGTGCCCTTGCGCATGATGCCGCCCGCCTCGATGTACGGGCCCTCGGTGCCTTCCCTGACCACCAGCATGTCGACGGACTCTGGCCGGACGTTAGCCAGCGTCGAGGCGACGCCTGGATACAGCCGGACCGGCCGCAGGTTCACATACTGGTCGAATTCAAAGCGGAGCCGTAGCAGCAGCCCTCGCTCCAGCACCGCGCTGGGGACGCTGGGGTCGCCGACTGCGCCGAGCAAGATCGCGTCATGCTGGGCGAGCTCGGCAAGGGCCGAGTCGGGCAGGACCTCGCCGGTCCGGATCCATCGCCGCGACCCGAGGTCGTAGCTAGTCGTTTCGATGGCCAGCGTGTCAAGGGCGCGCAGGACCTTGATGGCCTCGGCGACCACCTCTGGGCCGATGCCGTCGCCACCGATCACGGCAAGCCGGATGTTTCGTGCTGCCACGGCAGTACCTTACTGGTCGAATCCCGTCAGCAGGCAATATCGGGGACCGCTACCCAGCCGGAGCAGTGGCCGCGGCATCCGGGGCCGGGCCGGCATCAGGCGCATCCCGGTCGTCCGGCGCAGCCTTCTCGTCGGACTCGCTGAGCAGCGCCTCGATCCCGGAGGCGGCCATCGGGCGCGCGACCAGGTAACCCTGCCCGAGCCCGCACCCCATAGCCCGGAGCAGCTCAAGCTGCTCTGGCCGTTCGATCCCCTCGGCGACGATCTCGATCCCGAGGTCGTGCCCGATCTGGACGATGGTCCGCGTCAGCATCGCAAGCGTTCCGTCGGTGCCGAGACCGGCCACGAACGACGGGTCGATCTTGATGATGTCGACCGGCAGCTGGCGCAGATAGGCCAGCGACGCATAGCCGGTCCCGAAGTCGTCGATGGCAAGCCGGACGCCAAGCCGCCGCAGCATGGCAAGCCCGGCCATGACCTCGTCATTGATCTCGATCAGCACTCGCTCCGTTACTTCCAGCGTGAGTACTGACCGCGGCAACCCGCTGTCGTCCAGCGTCGTCAGGATCCATTCGGCGAACCCGGCTGCGCTGACCTGACGAAGGGAGAAGTTGACGGATAGCCCGACCGGCCAGCCCGATTCCCGCCACCGGGCCGCCTGGCGGCAAGCCTCGCGCAGCACGCTTGCGCCAAGCGGAACGATAAGCCCGGAGTCCTCCGCGATCCCGAGGAACTCGGCGGGCTGCTCCCACTCGCCGTCCCTCGACCAGCGAACCAGCGCCTCCACGCTGAGTACCCGCGACGTGGAAAGCTCCACGACCGGCTGGTACTCCAGGCTGAGGCTGCCTTCGTCGATCGCCGCCCGCAAGCTGGAGGCAAGCTCAAGCCGCCGGATCACGTCGGCATGCATATGCGCCGCGAAGACCTCGACCCGGTCCGCCGCCGGCATCCTTAGCCCTGGACATGGCCAGGTCGGCGTTGCGCAGCAAGTGCTCGGCCGCATCCGGGTCGTCGAACGCCACGCCAAGGCTCGCCGTGATCGACAAGTCCCGGCCTGCCACCTGGAACGGGTCGCCTGCGATCGCGCCAGCCAGCCGCTCGGCGATGTCGACGATCTCCTGCGGGCTGGACGCGTCCTCGATCAGGACCGCGAACTCGTCGCCGCCCCACCGGGCGACCGTATCGTGAGCAGGCACGATGCCGCGCAGTCTGCGGCCAGCCTGGGCCAGTACCAGGTCTCCTGCGCCGTGCCCGACGGAGTCGTTGATCGCGGTGAAGCCGTCCAGGTCGACGAAGATGGCCCCGGTCCGCTTGCGAGTCGGCGCCCGCGGACGGGTCGGGCATCTGCCGGTGCCTGGCCAGCAGGTCCTTGGTGCGTTCCTCCAGGTACGAGCGGTTCGGCAGGCCGGTAAGACCATCGTGGAAGGTCAGGTGAGTGACCTGCTGGCGCAGCGCTAGCTGGTCGCTGACATCGGTGGCCGTGACCAGCAGCAGGTCGGGCTCATCTCCCTGCCGGAACCGCGATACCGTCGCCTGCACGTGCCGCCAGGTGCCATCTGCTGCCCGGACCCGGCAAGCGAGATTGCGGGCCGGAGCTGCAGCATCAGACAAGACGCTCTGCGCTGCCCCGGTCACGCTTGCCACGTCATCGGGGTGGATCAGGTCCGGCAGGGCGGCGTCGGCTAGCTGGTCCGGCGCGTAGCCGTAGCGCGACACCGCCGTGCTCGCGTAGCTGATCAGGCCCGCCTCGTCGCAGAGCAGGACGACATCGCTGGTGCGGTCGGCCAGCTGGTCGAACTGGCTGCCCGCCTGCTCGGCCAGCGCTGACGAAGCCGCGGCCTGCCGGAGCAGACCGCCGATCCTCGCGACCAGGACCAGGGCCAGGGCGCCGCCAAGCACCACCGGCAGTGTCCCGCTATGCCCCCAGGTCAAACCCGCGAATATCAGCGAAACGGCAGCTGCGGCACCGGCCGCCATCAGCCCGATCACGGTAGTCAGGGGTTGCTCGGCGGCGGCAGCCTCGGTCTGTGCCTCTGGCTTGCGCGCCGGTCCGCGGGCTGCCAGCCCGCTCGCGCCGAGCAGCGCGATGGCCACGATCCAGGCAAGCTGCGCCCAGGAGCCGGGGTGCATCCCGCTGGCTCGCGCCTGGACGGCGAGCAAATCGCCGACGGTAGCGGCGCAGAGCGCGAGGTACGGGGCTACCGCACGGCGTCCGGCCTGCACGGCGAGCCAGAGTGAGCCGCCGAGCACGGCAAGATCCGCAGCCGGATGGATGAGGTCGACGGCGAGGGTTCCCGGCCCGACTCCGGTCACTGCGTACGCGTGCCTGATCAGAGTGAACCAGCCGACGTGAAGATCGACAGCGCGAGCAGGTAGCCGTCGGTGAGCTGGCCTGAGCTGATGGCGCGACTGAGCTCATCGTCCAGCCGAGCGTGCGCGTCCCGCCGGCCGCGCCTGGCGAGCCGTAGCAACGCGACCGCGAGCGCGGGCAGCCCGAGCATGGCCAGCAGGTCAGACAGCGTGAGCTGGACCGCCGCCGTCACCGCGCCGGCGCCGATGCCCTGGACGGCAAATGCCGCGCCCCAGGCTGCGGCGGTAACGGCCAGCCACCTGCTAGCGGGGTCGCCCTGCCGGAAGCGGCGGATCAGCAGCGTCACGGCCGCGACGGCAAGCAGCAGCCCGATGACCGTCCACGCAGGCGAGGACGGGCTCATCGGGCCCAGGCGGATGCCATCGCCTGCACCGGGCGTGCGTGCACCAGACCTCCTGTCGGCCCGCGGCGCGGACCGAACGTTGCAAAGGCGAAAACAGCAGGCACCGGCAGCCGCATGCCGCGCAGGGAGGTCATGCCTGCGACTCGTCATTGAGCGACGGCAGCACGCGGCGGTGCAGACGGTGCCAATAGTTCCGGCAGATAATTCGGGTCTGCCGGAAGCGTGTCGTGGTCTCGCATTCTCAGTGAAGCTCAAGCACTCTATTGCCGCCAGGTCACGCTTCGATTGAGGAAGGGCCTACACACGGCGACAACTTCGTGCCAACTTGCTAATGGCGGCCTGACCTGCGGATTCAGTAGTCGCCAGTGATCACGTTGAGCAGGGGCTGACCGGCCAGGTAGCGCTGGGCCTGATCGCGGACGAACCGCTGGGCCGTGCTGGCCGAGATCGGCGTGGAGGCGCCCACATGGGGCGTGATCAGCACATTCGGCACCGCCCAGAGCGGATGCCCTGGCGGCAGCGGCTCGGGACTGGTGACGTCCATAGCGGCTGACAAGCGTCCGGCAGTGACCTCGGCCACTAGATCATCGGTCACCACCAGGACGCCGCGCGCGGCGTTGACCAGCAGGGCCCCGTCCTTCATCCGGGCCAGGAAGGCGGTGTCCGCCATGCCCACCGTCTCCGCGGTGACCGGGGCTAGCAAGATCACGACGTCGGCGTCCGGCAGCAGATCCGGTAGCTCGGACACCGGACTGACACCCGGCCGGGCCGTCCGGGCGACCCGGCGGACCTGCACTTCGAACCCGGCCAGCCGGCGCTCCACGGCCTGCCCGATCGAGCCGTAGCCGACGATCAGCACTGTCTTGCCGGCCAGGCAGTCGGTGAACCGGTAGCTCCACCGGCCGGCCGCCTGCTCCGCGGCGAAGTAGGGGAACTGGCGGACTGCGGCCAGTGTCGCGGCGACCACCCACTCGGCTGTGCTGGCGTCGTGCACGCCGCGGGCGTTGCACAGCACCGCGCCGGGCGGCACATGCGGTCGCACCGCGTCGAACCCGGCTGTGAGCGTCTGCACCACCTTGAGCTTCGGCATCCGCGTCATGGCGGTGACCGCTTCCGGGTGCGGGAAGAACGGCGGGACGTAGAACTCCACGTCGGCGGCAGAGTCGGGCAGCGCTGAGCCGTCCGGGATGTGAACTTCGACGGTCGCGCCGGCCAGGTCCGCCAGGGCGTCCGCCACCGCCTGGGTCGGCACCCAGATCACGATCGGTTCACTCAGCACTATGCGACCTCGCTCGCCTTCTCGCGGTGTCCGGCAGGATACTGCGGTCGGGCCGGCACAGCTGCGGGGAACTCGATGCGCGGGAACACCGGTCGCGGCCTGGGCACCCTGCCACCGGAGTCGTTGCACGCGGCTGCGATCCTTCCGCCAGGTCCGGCAGGAACGGCCAGATCTCCGCAGCCAGCACCTGGCAGGCCGTGACCAGAGCACCGAGGACCTGGTCGAGTCGTTCGCCCGCAGCGACGTCCCCGGTCCGCTCGGCTCTGCCCAGATGCCACGGCTCGGTCGCATCGACGTACCGGTTGGCTTCCTCCACTATGCCGAACACGGCACTGGCGGCCGCCCGGAAGTCGAACCTGTCGAGTGCCGCCCGCACCGCGGCGGGCGTGCGCTCGACCGCCTCTCGCAGCGCGGCTCGCATCGTCCGGCCAGTCTGACGCGCCGCTGCCGGACGGCTCAGCACAGCGTCGGGCACGGCGGATGCGCGGCGTCCGTATGCGTCGGCCGCCGCGGCCAGCCACCGACTGGTGCCCTCCGGCCTGCCGCACGGGCGCACCGCGCCGTCCCGGTAGCAGTGGGCCAGCGAGACCACCCTGCTGATCAGGTTGCCGATACCGTTAGCGAGGTCATCGTTCGCCCGAGCGATCAGCTTGGCGACGGTGAAGTCAGTGTCGCCTGACCCGCGGCACGTCGCGCAGTAGCCACCAGCGGACCGCATCGGCTCCGTAGCTGCCGCTCAACGCGGCCGGGTCGGTGCTGCGCCGAGGCTCCGGTCAGGCGCGGACTTGCTGATTCTGCGGCCGTCGACGGTGAGGTAGTCGTGCACGAAGATCTCCGTCGGCAGCGGCAGGCCTGCCGACAGCAGGATGGCCGGCCAATAGACCGCATGGAACCGCAGCACGCCCTTGCCGACCAGGTGCACCCGCCGGTCCGCGTTCGCCCACCAGCGCTGGTAGTCGGCGTCGCGCGGCGCCGGAGCACGGGCATTGAGCGAGGTGACGTAGTTGCCGAGCGCGTCCCACCAGACGTAGATGACCTGGCCCGGATCACCGGGCACGCCGATGCCCCAGCCGCGAGCCCGCGCCGACCGAGCGGGACACGCTGAAATCCTCAAGGCCGCCGGCGATGAACCCGAGCACTTCGTTGCGCCGGCTGGCTGGCTCGATCCGCAGCTCGCCGTTGGTGATCAGGTCGGCTAGCTGGTCAGCGTAGCGGGACAACCGGAAGAACCAGTTCTCCTCGGCCACCAGCTCGGGCGGCGTGCCGTGGTCCGGGCAGTTGCCGTTCGCCAGCTCGGCTTCGGTATAGAACTGCTCGCAACCCACGCAGTACAGGCCCTGGTAGGCCTTCCGGTACAGGTCACCGCTAGCCTCGCAGGCCCGCCACAGCCGCTCTACGCCCGGCCGGTGCCGCGGGTCGCTGCTGGTGCGGATGAAGTCGTCGATGCTGAGCGACAGATGCTCGGTCAGGTCGGCGAACGCGCTGGCGTTCCGGTTGACCAGTTCCCTCGTGCTGATGCGGTCGCGTTCGGCGGCTAGCACGTTCTTGAGAGAGTTTTCGTCGGTTCCACTTTGCAGCCGGACCTCGTCGCCGATACGGCGATGATGCCGGGCGAGCACGTCAGCCTGGACGATCTCGAGGGCATGGCCGAGATGCGGGCGCGAGTTCACGTACGGAATCGTGGTACTGAGATAGACACGCTGAGCGGTCATCGGAGTCCTCCTGATAGATGAGTCAGGGGCACCGACCCCGCAGCAAGAATCGAGGCCCCTAAAGGGCCTCGTGCGGACTAAAGTCCTGGCAGCGTCAGATGGCCCCGGCTAGCGGGGCATCATCTCCTGGTACGCGCAGGACTGCATGCTCACAGTGTAGCGCAGGCGTTGCCGCGCTAGCTCAGCCGCTCCAGGATCAGCTCGCGCGCGCGAGTGGCGTCTGCGCGACCGCGGGTTGCCTTCATGACCTCGCCGACGAGCGCGCCGGCGGCGGCAGTCTTGCCATCGCGGATCTTGGCCGCAACGTCCGGGTTGGCGGCGATCGCGGCGTCGACGGCCTCGGTCAGGCGCGCCATCGTCGCTCACGACCGCCAGGCCGCGGGCCTTGCACGACAGCGTCCGGCTCGCCCTCGCCTGCCAGCACGCCCTCCAGCACCTGCCTGGCCAGCTTGTCGTTGAGCGTCCCGGCCCGCACCAGGGCACTCACCCGCGCAACCTGCGCCGGGGTGATCGGCAGCTCAGCGATAGCTCGGTGCCGCGACTCGTTGGCGTGCCGGGCAAGCTCGCCGAGCCACCATTTGCGTGCGTCGGCGGCCGATGCCCCGGCCGTCGACTGTCGCGCTCACCAGGTCGAGCGCGCCGGCGTTTGACAGCTGCGTCATGTCAAGGCTCGGACAGGCCCCATTCCGCCTGCAGCCGGGTCCGGCGTGCGGCGGGGAGCTCGGGCAGGCTCGCCCGGATCTGCTCGACCCAGTCCGGGTCAGGGGCGACCGGCACTAGGTCAGGCTCGGGGAAGTAGCGGTAGTCCTGCGCCTCTTCCTTGCTCCTGCCTGCCGTCGTGGTGCCGTTGTCCTCGTGGAAGTGCCGGGTCTCCTGCATGACCTTCTGCCCGGCGTCCAGTACTGCCGCCTGCCGCTCGATCTCGAACCGGACCGAGCGCTCGACCGAGCGCAGCGAGTTCACGTTCTTGGTTTCGGTTCTGGTGCCCCATTCCGCTGCGCCGTACGGCGCGAGCGAGACGTTGACGTCGCAGCGCAGCGAGCCTTCTTCCATCCGGACGTCGGAGACGCCAAGCGAGCGCAGCAGGTCGCGTAGCTCGGTCACGTAAGCGCGCGCAGCCTGCGGGCGCGAGCGCGCCGGTTCCGGTCACCGGCTTGGTAACCACCTCGACCAGCGGGATGCCGGCCCGGTTGTAGTCGACCAGCGAGTACTCGGCGCCGTGGATCCGCCCGGTCGCGCCGCCCATGTGCAGCGACTTGCCGGTGTCCTCCTCCAGGTGCACCCGCTCGATGCCGACCCGGAAGCGTGCGTGCCGTCGACCACGACGTCGAGCCAGCCGTCAGTGCATAGCGGCTCGTCGTACTGCGAGATCTGGAAGTCCTTCGGCATGTCCGGGTAGAAGTAGTTCTTCCGCGCGAATCTGCACCAGGTCGCGATCGAGCAGTTCAGCGCCAGCCCGATCCTGATCGTGTACTCGATCGCCGCGCGGTTCGCCACCGGCAGCGAGCCGGGCAGGCCGAGGCAGACCGGGCAGACCGCGGAGTTCGGCTCCAGGCCGAAGGTGGTCGGGCAGCCGCAGAACATTTTTGTCGTCGTGCCCAGCTCGACATGCGTCTCAAGCCCGATCACCGGCTCGTACCTGGACAGCGCTTCGTCGTACGGAACCAGCTGCGCTAGATCGGTCACCGGGCCTCTCCTGCCGTGCTCCGGAGTTCTTTCGCCTGGGCGAGCAGCGGACCGCCCCAGCGCTGCTGCAAGGCCGCCTCTACCGCCGCGCCGACACGGTAGGCCCGGTCATCGGCCAGCGCAGGGGCCATGATCTGCAGCCCGACCGGGAGTCCGTCTTCGGGAGCGAGCCCGCAGGGCACCGATATGGCCGCGTTCCCGGCCAGGTCCGACGGGATCGTGAATAGGTCGGCCAGGTACATGGCCATCGGATCGTCGACGCGTTCCCCGATGGGGAACGCGGTCGTCGGCGTGGTCGGCGACACCAGCACGTCCACCTGCTCGAACGCGGCGTCGAAGTCCTGGGTGATGAGCGTGCGCACCTGCTGGGCCTTGCCGTAGTAAGCGTCGTAGTAGCCACTGGACAGCGCGTACGTGCCGAGCATGATCCGGCGCTTGACCTCGGGACCGAATCCGGCCGCCCTGGTCAGCGACATCACCTCCTCAGCGCTGCGGGTGCCGTCGTCGCCGACCCGCAACCCGTAGCGCATCGCGTCGAAGCGAGCGAGGTTGGACGAGCACTCGCTGGGTGCGATCAGGTAGTACGCGGGCAGTGCATAGGTGAAGTGCGGGCAGGACACCTCGACGACCTTGGCGCCCAGCGACTCGAGCAGTTCGACCGCCTCGGTGAATCTCGCCAGCACGCCGGTCTGCGAGCCGCCGCCACTGAATTCTGTGACCACGCCGACGCGCAGGCCGGACACGTCTGCCTGCCTGGCAGCCGCGACGACCGGCGGGACAGGTGCGTCGACCGAGGTCGAGTCGCACGGATCGTGTCCGGACATGACCTCGTGCAGCAGCGCTGCGTCCAGCACGGTCCGAGCCAGCGGCCCGGGCGTATCCAGCGAGGAAGCGAACGCCACTAGCCCGTAACGGGACGAGCCGCCGTAGGTCGGCTTCGTGCCGACGATCCCGCAGACCGCGGCAGGCTGGCGGATTGACCCGCCGGTGTCGGTGCCGATCGCGAGCGGTGCCTCGTACGCGGCCACGGCGGCAGCCGAACCGCCCGACGAGCCACCAGGGATCCGGGCGAGGTCCCATGGGTTGTGCGACGGTCCGAAGGCGGAGTTCTCGGTGGAGGACCCCATGGCGAACTCGTCCATGTTGGTCTTGCCGAGGATCACGATGCCTGCGTCCCGCAGCCGCCTGGTCACGGTCGCGTCATACGGCGGCCGCCAGCCCTTGAGGATGTTCGAGCCGCACGTCGTCGGCATGTCCTTCGTCGTCAGGACATCCTTCAGCGCCAGCGGCACTCCGGCGAGCGGCCCGAGCGGCTCACCCGCGGCGCGCTTGCGGTCAACATCCTCCGCCGCGGCCAGTGCGCCGATGCCAGCCACGTGCAGGAACGCGTGCACCTCCGGGTCCACGGCCACGATCCGGTCTAGGTGGGCCTGCGTGACCTCGACTGCCGACACCTCGCCCGCGGCTACGGCTGCGGCGATCTCCGCGGCGGTCAGGCGGGTCAGCTCCGCCGCCGTGCCACCATCACGAGCCGCCATGTCAGTCCTCCGCCAGGATGCGCGGAACCCGGAACCGGCTCTGCTCCGCAGCAGGCGCGCCAGACAGCGCCTGCTCCGGCGTCAGGCACGGCACGACGACATCGTCGCGGAAGACGTTGACGACGGGAACCGCGTGCGTCATCGGCGGGATCCCCTCGGCCGCGACCTCCTGGACCCGCGCGACGTCGCCGATGATCTGGTCGAGCTGGCCGGCGAAATGGTCGAGTTCGGCGTCTGTCAGGGCCAGCCTCGACAGCCTGGCCAGGTGCGCCACCTCGTCCCTGGTGATCGACATGATGGCTATCCTATTGGGCCGGCCAGAGCGCGGGCCGAAGGCATTAACCCCTCAGCTGCGCCAGCCAGCCCAGGCGGGGTACTACGACGGCCTCGTGCGCCACGGCAGCCGGCGGCACATCCAGTTGCGGCTCGCCGCTCATGCTGTGCTCCGTCAGCCAGGCAGTCGCCGAGGCTGCGTTCATGGGCCTGGCGAAGTAGAAGCCCTGCGCCGCCACGCAGCCCATGCTCAGCAGGGCGTCCGCGACCTCGGCCGACTCCACGCCCTCGGCAACTGAGCGGATGCCAAGAGCCGCGGCAAGGTCGAGGATGGACTTGACGACCACTTCGTCATCCGGCGACTCAAGCAGGCGGCCGACGAAGGAGGAGTCGACCTTGACCTCGCAGACCGGCAGCCGCTTCAGCCGGACCAGGTTGGAGTAGCCGGTGCCGAAGTCATCCAGGCTGAGGCCGACGCCCAGCGCGGCCAGCGCCTCAGCCGTTGCGACCGAGTGGGCTGGCTCACTGGTCAGCACCCGCTCGTCGATCTCGATCAGCAGCGCCTCCGGCGGCAGCCGGTGCCTGGCCAGGCCTTGCCCCACCAGTTCAGCCAGCCCGGTGTCGAGCAAGTCACGACCGGAGACATTGACCGATATGCAGGGATCCAGACCGGACTGCCGCCATAGCGCTGCCTGCGCGAGCGCGGTCTCGATCACGTACGCGGTCACTTCACGCATCAGGTAGGACTGCTGGACAACCGGGATGAAGTCATCCGGCGTCAGGATTCCGCGTACCGGGTGCCGCCAGCGAACCAGCGCCTCCATCCCGGCTGGCCGACCGTCCGCCAGGCAAACCTTCGGCTGGTAATGCAGCTCCAGCTCGCCCCGGTCCAGCCCGCGGCGCATCTCGCCGAACACGGCCAGCCGGGCGGGCGAGTTGCGGTCCAGTTCCGGCACGTATCGCTCGACGCCGCTGCGCCGCCGTTTGGCCAGGTACATCGCGACGTCTGCGCGCTGTACCAGCAACTCGCCGGCGCTGGCGTCGTCCGGGAAGATCGCGATCCCGATGCTCACCTCGATAACGAAAGACATGCCTTCCAGGCGCATCGGCTCTGCCACCGCGGCGCGCAGCCTGGCAGCGACTTCGCGTGCCGCCGAGGCCTCCTTGACGGACGGCAGCAGCACGGCGAACTCGTCGCCGCCAAGCCGGGCTACCAGGTCTCCGGGCCGGATGCTGTGCGTGAGCCGGTGCGCGACAAGGCGCAGCAGCCGGTCGCCGACGGCGTGCCCGAGGGTGTCGTTGACTTCCTTGAGGCCGCGGTCCAGGTCCAGCAGCAGGAACCCGACCTTCCGCCCTGATGTCGCGGCCTGTGTGAGCGTGCTCTCCAGCCGCAGCATCAGCAGCTTGCGGTTAGCCAGCCCGGTCAGCTCGTCATGGTGCGCCTGGTGCTCGCGCTGCACCGAGATGGCGGCGTTGGCGTAGATGGCGCCGAGCGGGAAGATGAACAGCAGCATGAGCAGCGGCGATCGGGTGTTGATGACCACTGCCACCAGCGGCGCTGTCGCGAACAAGACCAGGTTGACGATGGCCTCGTACGGCAGGGCCTTGACCAGCGCCGGCAGCACTGGCTCGCGCGCGTGCACCGCTATCGCCACCGAGATAAGCACGTAGCTGACGGCGAAGGATGCCGCGCCTGCCAGCACCAGCCGCCAGACGGCGTCGTTTTGCGGAGACCACGGCTGCTCCGGCGACGCCAGCTTGCCGCAGAGCACGTAGAGCGTACCGCCGCCTGCCGCCATGCCCAGGGTGGCCGCTGAGGCGTTGAAGGCCGCGCGGTGCACTGCCTTCCGCCGGGCCAGCAGCGTCACCAGCGCTGAGGTACCCCGCAGCAGCACGGCCACCGGCAGCCCCCAGGCGATCAGCGCGCCGAAGCAGAAGGTGACCGAAGCCAGCGGCGCCTCCATGTTGGAGCGGCCAGGCGTGACGATCGGCCACAGGTCGCCGAGCAGCACCATGGCGGCCAGCACCCAGAACAGCGGGTGCCCGGTGATATGTGACAAGCCCGACAGCCGGGAAACGCAGACACCAAAGACAACAGCGCCGGCGATGATGACCCCGGTGAGGTGGAACCACAACGGGGAGCCGACGCGCGGGCCAATGTCCCTGGTGTCGGTCAGGTCCTTCATGGCTCCTCATCGGGCCAGCCGTCGCGCAGTGTGCAGCAGTCGGCGCGTTCGGTGAATCCTACGGCAGAATACGTACTTCTCGAAGCCAATCGCATACTATCCGTTACAACCCGAGATCATGACTCATCCTGGCGAATCCGCAGGCCAGGACGGGTGAACCGGGAGCAACCAGACGTCAGCCGGGAACGAGCGCCCTGGCCGCCTCTGGTCCATCCGACAGCAGCACATCAAGCCCAGCCTCGTCCAGCACCGGCACGCCCAGCGATTCGGCTTTAGCGAGTTTGGAGCCCGGGTTGACGCCGGCGACGACGAACGCGGTCTTCTTTGACACCGACCCGGAGACTTTCCCGCCCAGCGCCTCGACTGCTGCCGCTGCCTCCTCCCGGCTGCGGGCTTCCAGCGTCCCGGTCAGCACTACGGTGACTCCTGCCAGCGGACCAGTTGCGCCAGCCGCCGCAGTTGCATCACCCCGAACCGGCGGGACGAATCCCGGCGTCGCCAGATCCACTCCGGCCGCTCGCCACTTCGCCACGATGGCCTCATGCCAGTCGACTTCGAACCACTCGCGGAGCGAGCGCGCGATGGTCGGCCCGACGTCGTTAACCATCACCAGGTCTGCCTCGGGCGCCGTCGCGATCGCGTCCACAGACCCGAACGCGGCCGCCAGTGCTCTCGCGGCCGTCGGGCCGATGTGGCGGATGGACAGCGCCACCAGGATCCGCCAGAGCGGCCGGTGCCGCGCATCCTCCAGGTTGGTGAGCAGCCTGGTCGCGTTCGCCGTGAGCGCCCCGCCCTTGGTGACGAAGAACGGGATTTCGGTCAGCATCTCAGCCGTCAGCCCGAACAGGTCACCTTCGTCGGTCACCAGCCCTGAGTCCAGCAGCGCAACGGCTGCCTCGTAGCCAAGGACCTCGATATCCAGTGCGCCCCGGCCGGCCAGGTGGAACAGCCGCTCCCGCAGCTGCGCCGGGCATGACTTGGCGTTCGGGCAGCGCCAGTCGACGCCGCCGTCCTCCCTGACCAGGCCGGTGCCGCAGGCCGGGCATTTGTCGGGAAACTCGAATGCTCGCTCGGCCCCGGTCCGCAAGTCAGCCACCGGCCCGACGACTTCCGGGATCACGTCGCCAGCCTTGCGCAGCACCACGATGTCACCGATCAGGACACCCTTACGGGCGATTTCGTCGGCGTTGTGCAGGGTCGCGTTCTCCACCGTGGAGCCGCTGACCTTGACCGGCTCCATCACCGCGAACGGAGTGACTCGCCCGGTGCGGCCGACGTTCACCCGGATGTCCAGCAGCCGGGTGTTGACCTCTTCAGGCGGGTACTTGTACGCGATCGCCCAGCGGGGCGCCCGGCTGGTCGAGCCAAGACGGCGCTGTACCTCGAGCACGTCGATCTTCACCACAACACCGTCGATCTCGTAGGGCGGATCGTGCCGGTGCTCGGCGTAGTGCTCGATGTAGGCCCGCACGCCGTCGGTGTCGGGCACGACCTGGTACAGCTCGCTGACTGGCAGCCCCCACGTCTTCAGTAGCTCGTACCAGCCGGACTGGCTCTGCGGCTGATCGTCCATGCCGTCAGCCACGCCAACGCCATGCAGGATCAGGTTGAGCGCGCGCGAGGCAGTAATCCGGGGGTCCTTCTGGCGCAACGAGCCAGCCGCGGAGTTGCGCGGGTTGGCAAACGGCGGCTTGCCTGCCTCGGTCAGCCTTTCGTTTAGTTCCTCGAATGCTTTTACCGGCAGGAATACCTCGCCGCGGACCTCGAGGACGTCCGGCCAGCCGGAACCGGACAGCTTGTTAGGCACAGCGGCGATGGTCTTGACATTCGGCGTTACGTCTTCGCCGGTGACCCCGTCGCCCCTGGTTGCGGCCCGTTGCAGGCGGCCGTTGCGGTAGAACAGCGCAACCGCGAGGCCGTCGATCTTCAGCTCGCACACATAGGGGCCAGTGCCGCCGAGCCGGCCCGCCCTGGCCACCCAGCCGTCCAGGTCCTCGGGCGAGAACACGTTGTCCAGGCTCTGCATAGGCCGCAGGTGCTGCACCGGGGTGAAGTCAGTCGAGAACATCCCGCCGACGCGCTGACTGGGCGAGTCCGGCGTCCGCAGCTCGGGGATCTGTTCCTCGATGCTCTGCAGCTCGCGCATCATCGTGTCGTACTCGTAATCCGAGACCAGCGGCGAGTCGAGCACGTAGTAGCGGTACTGATGCTCTTGCAGTTCAGCGGCTAGCTCCGGCGTGCCGCTGGCGTGGATCCTGCTCCGTCATCGGCCACTCCTCGATCAGCTCGGCTCGATCAGCTCGGGCGCGATCCGCGCCGCCTCCAGGCAGTGCGCAAGCGCCGCGCGCGCTGCCGCCGGAGAGGCTCCGGCTAGCCCGCAGGCCGGCGTGATGACGACCTGCCTGGCCAGCAGGTCCGGCGCGAGGCCGGTCCGCCGCCACAGCGTCACCACCGCCTCAGCGGTCTGCCGCGGTGCTAGCGGTGGTCCGCTGACCAGTCGCTCGACGTTGCTCGCTGGCAGCGCCCCGGCGAACACGCCGAGACCGTCCTCGGCAAGCTCCGCGACCACGTCAATGCTGGCGTTCGGGAAGTGGCCGAGATCAAAGCTGACTGCCGATGCACCGGCGCGTTTTATTTCCGGGAACGGGGCTGGCTTTCCGCAGCAGTGCACGACAGTGAATGCCGACGGCGCGGACAGCACGCTGGCCAGGCGCTGGCTGGCGACCGCCTGGTCGATGGCCGCAACCACATTCAGGCCGCTGGCGGTGGGGACGCGCCCGGCAAGCGCGGCCGGCAGAGCAGGCTCGTCCAGTTGCACGATCAGAGTCGCGCCGGGAACGCGCCTGCGCACATCGGCGGCATGGCTGGCCAGTCCCTCAGCTAGCGAATCGGTCAGGTCGGCGACCGCGCCGGGGTCGGCAAGCGCCGGGTTCACCGAGTGGCTGAGTTCCACGGTGGCGGCCAGCGTCCACGGCCCGCATACTGCGATCTTGAGCGGGCCTTGATAGCCCTCGGCTACCTCTTCCAGGGTGTCGAGATCCTGGGACAGGAAACTGGCCGCCCTGCTGGCATCCCGGCCCGGCCGGTCGGTCAGCTTCCACCCGCGCGGCGTGGTTTGCACCGGTAGGTCGACCAGGAGCGCGGCGGTCCGGCCAGTGATATCGGCACCCGGTCCGCGGCCGGGCAGCTCGGGCAGGTACGGCAGGTCCGGCACCTGGCCGAAGACGAGCCGGCACGCCTCTGCGGGATCGGTACCCGGCATGGACCCGATCCCGGTCGCGCTCCCGGCTGGCCAGGGAAACTGCGGACTCTTGCTCACGGTCAGAGCCTAGTGGTGCCCGCCGACACTGCAGGAGGTGCTGCGATCAGCTGGCGCGCAGATTCCCGGTCGGCAGATTCGCGGGTTGGCAGGTTAGGTGCCGCCGGCCCGGCTGCGGACGGGCTCAGGCAGCGCGGCTGATCGTGGCGCTGCCGAGGACCGCATCGCCATCGTAGAAGACCGCAGCCTGACCGGGCGCGATGCGGCGGGCTGGCTCGCGCAGGCTGATCCGGACGCCATCCCCGGCCTGGCTCGCAGACCGCCGGGTGGATCTCGCCGTGGGCCCGCAACTGGACGAGGCAGTCGACCGGTCCATCAGGCGGCAAGCATCCTGACCACACTGGCTTCACGGCCTGGATCTCCAGCACGTCCAGCGCCTCCGCCGGGCCGACCGTGACGGTGCGCGACACCGGCTCGATACTCAGCACGAACCTCGGCCTGCCGTCGGCAGCCGGCTTGCCGAGATGGAGGCCCTTGCGCTGGCCGATGGTGAATCCGTAACTGCCGTCGTGGTTGCCGACGACGGTGCCGTCCGCCTCCACGATGTCGCCAGGCGCGCTGCCGAGCTCCGCTGCAGGAATCCTCTGGTGTCGCCGTCGGCAATGAAGCAGACGTCATGGCTGTCCGGCTTGTCCGCGACGGCCAGGCCCCGCTGCGCCGCCTCCTTGCGCACCAGATCCTTGGTGGTGTCGCCGAGCGGGAACATCGCACGGCCGAGCTGGGCGCTAGTCAGCACCGCGAGCACGTACGACTGATCCTTGGCGAGATCGACGCTGCGGACGAGCCGGGTGTGGGCGGCACTGCCGGGGACCGGCTCCAGCCGGGCATGGTGGCCCGTGCACACTGCATCGAAGCCGAGCGCGACCGCCCGGTCGAGCACTGCCGCGAACTTGATTTTCTCGTTGCAGCGCAGGCACGGGTTCGGCGTGTTCCCGCGAGCGTATTCATCGACGAAATCCTGGACGACGTCGGCGTGGAACCGCTCGGCCATGTCCCAGACGTAGAACGGGATGCCGATGACGTCTGCCGCCCGCCGCGCATCGCGGGCGTCTTCCAGCGTGCAGCAGCCCCGGGCCCCGGTGCGGTAGGAGCTCGGGTTACTGGACAGCGCCAGATGCACGCCGGTGACGTCGTGGCCGGCCGCAGCGGCCCTGGCCGCTGCGACCGCGGAGTCGACGCCGCCCGACATGGCGGCAAGCACGCGCAGGCTAGTCATCGTGCTCAAGGATATGCGGCTATCTGGCGGCTCGCCGGGCGCGCTCCACGACCTCACCGATCACGCCGCCGAGGGCGTCCACGTCGGCCTGCTCGGAGGAGTGCCCGAGGGAGAAGCGCAGTGACGCACGAGCGCGGGCGTCGTCGGCCCCCATCGCCAGCAGCACGTGGCTCGGCTGCGCCACGCCCGCGGTACAGGCCGATCCGGTCGAGCAGGCGATGCCGCGGGCATCCAGCAGCATCAGCAGCGCGTCGCCCTCGCAACCGGGGAACGAGAAGTGCGCGTTGCCCGGCAGCCTGCCGGGACCCGGCGCCGCGCCGTTCAGGATGGCGTCCGGGACCGCGGCCTTGACCTGCGCGATGAGGTCGTCACGCAGCGCCGCGAGCCGCTTGGTCTCGTCGGCCCGGCGCTCGGTAGCCAGCTGCACCGCGACCGCGAATGCGCGGATAGCGGGCACGTCCAGCGTGCCCGACCTGACGTCGCGCTCCTGGCCGCCGCCATGCAGTACCGGTACCGGCTGGGCGCCCTTCGCCAGTAGCAGGGCGCCTACCCCGACCGGGCCGCCGATCTTGTGCGCGGTAATGGTGAGCGCGCAGGCACCGGTCGCCCCCAGGCTTACCGGAAGCTGACCAGCCGCTTGTACCGCATCGCTGTGGAACGGGATCTGATAGCGGGCTGCCACCTCGGCCAGTTCGGCGATCGGCTGAACGGTGCCGACCTCATTGTTAGCCCACATCACACTGACAAGGGCGACCCTGGCCGGATCCCGCTCGATAGCGGCCGCCAGCGTCGCCGGGCTCACGCTGCCGGTCTGCCCGACCGGCAGCCAGTCCGCTTCGGCCCCCTCGTGCTCAGCCAGCCACCGCACGCTATCGAGCACCGCGTGGTGCTCGGTCGGCGCGGTCAGCACGCGCCGCCGGCTGGGGTCGGCGGCCGTCCTGGCCCAGTACAAGCCCTTAACGGCCAGGTTGTCGGCCTCGGTACCGCCGCCGGTGAAGACGACCTCGCTCGGCCTGGCTCCGTAGGCCGCTGCGATCAGCTCCCTGGACTCCTCCACCACACGGCGGGCCCGGCGGCCAGCGTTGTGCAGCGAGGACGGATTACCGAGCTGGGCTAGCTCGTCCGTCATCGCCGCCAGGGCGGCAGGCAGCATCGGCGTGGTCGCCGCGTGGTCCAGGTACGCCGCAACAGCGGAGGCCGTCCTGGGCTCCGCCGTCAGCGCGGGATCAGCCCCGGCGGCACTGGTATCTGACATGACGCGTTTAGCCTAACGGCGTTCCGGGCGCCAGTGACCGGTCGCTCCAGCCGGCATGGCCGCGTGGCATCAGCCCTCGGATCGCTTGCCGATCTCCTCGACTAGCTGCGGCACGACCTTGAACAGGTCGCCCACCACGCCGAAGTCCGCCAGTTCGAAGATCGGGGCCTCCCGGTCCTTATTGACGACCATGATCGTCTTCGACGTTTGCATGCCGGCCCGGTGCTGGATAGCGCCGGAGATGCCGACGGCGATGTAGAGCTGCGGTGAGACGGTCTTCCCGGTCTGGCCGACCTGGAACTGGTGCGGGTACCAGCCGGCATCAGTCGCTGCCCTTGAGGCACCCACGGCGGCGCCGAGGGAGTCCGCGAGCTGCTCGATCAGCGCGAAGTTCTCCCCCGCGCCGAGCCCGCGGCCGCCAGAGACCACGATTGAAGCCTCGGTCAGCTCCGGGCGCTCGCCGCGCTCAGCCACTACCCTCCCGGTCACCCGGGCAGTCTTGGCGTCCTCGGATATGGCCACCTGCACCGGCTCGATCTCCGCTGCGCCGGGTGCGGGCTCGGGCGTCGCCGCATTCGGGCGGACCGCGATGATCGGCGTGCCAGCGCGCACCCGGGACTGAACGGTGATCGCGCCACCGAAGATCGATTGCTCGCCTACTAGCCCGCCACCGTCGCCTGCCGTCACGCCGGTGACATCGGTGAGCACGCCCGACCCGGTCTTCACCGCCAGCCGCCCGGCTACCTCCCGTCCTTCCGACGTCGCGGCGACGAGGACGGCGGCTGGCGCCTTCTCGGCGACCAGATGCGCCAGCAACTCGGCCTTGGGCGCAACGACATAATCGGCGTAATCCGGGCCATCGGCCACGTACACCTTGACCGCGCCGAACTCGGCCAGCCTGGCCCGGCCGCCTTCGGCTCCCTCGCCGGTCCACACCACCGACGGCTCGCCGTGCGCGCGGGCCAGCGTGAGCAGCTCGGTCGTGACCTTCTTCACGGTCTCGCCATCGTGCTCGGCAAGTACCAGGATCTCAGCCATGTAAGACAGCCTTCCGCGTCAGCCGCTGGGTGTTCGGGTGGACAGCGTGCTCAGATGAACTTGCGAGCGGCGAGGAACTCGGCGGCTTTCGCGCCGCCGTCTCCCTCGTCGGTCACGATGGTGCCGGCCGCGCGCGGCGGCCGGTTAGCGAAGCTCACGACCTCGGTGGCGCTGGCGCCCAGCCCGACCTGGCCGGCGTCCATCCCGAGGTCAGCCAGGCCCAGTGTCTCGACCGGCTTCTTCTTGGCCGCCATGATGCCCTTGAAGGACGGGTACCGGGGCTCGTTGATCTTCTCGACCACGCTGACTACGGCCGGCAAGGTCCCCTCGACGGTGTCGTAACCGTAATCGGCCTGGCGGTGGATGCTGATCTTGGATCCGTCGGTCTCGACTTTGCTGGCGAACGACATCTGCGGCACTCCGAGCCGCTCCGCCAGCATCGCCGCGAGCGTGCCCATCCGCGCGTCCGTCGACTCCGAGCCCAGGATGACCAGGTCGAACCCGGTCCGCTGCAGCACGCTTGCCAGCACGGCCGAGGTAACCAGCCCGTCCGAACCGCGCAACGCGTCGTCCACGACGTGCACCGCCTTGTCCGCGCCCATCGACAGCGCCTTGCGGATCGCGTCGGCTGCCTTCTCCGGGCCCATGGAGACGATCGTTACCTCGCCGCCGTGTGCCTCCTGCAGCCGCAGCCCTTCCTCGATCGCGTAGTCGTCGAGTTCGTTGATCACAGCGTCGGCTGCGTCCCGGTCGAGGGTGTTGTCATCGGCCCGCAGCCTGCGTTCCGACCAGGTGTCCGGTACCTGCTTTACCAAGACCACGATGTTCATGACCGGCTGCCGACCTTCCGTTTACGTCCTGCTGTGAGCTTATGTTACTGGCGAGTTAAGCAATTAATCCGACCGGCCGCCTGCAGCCTGCTGCTCGGCAGCCTCAACTACGTTAGCCAGCAACATGGCCCGCGTCATCGGGCCGACGCCGCCTGGCATCGGTGCAAGGTAGCCCGCCACCTCGGCGACGCCAGGGTCCACGTCACCCACCAGTCCTGCCTCAGTCCGGGTGATTCCGACATCGAGCACCGCAGCGCCCGGCTTGACCATGTCAGCAGTCAGCAGTCGTGGCCTGCCTGCCGCCACCACCACGATGTCGGCTGTGGCGAGTATGCGCGGCCAGGTCCCGCGTGCCGGTGTGGCACTGGGTCACGGTGGCGTTCTCGCTGCGGCGGGTGAGCAGCAGCGCGAGGGCTCGCCCCACGGTGATGCCGCGCCCGATCACCGTTACATCGGCTCCGGCGATCGGGACGTCATACCAGCGGAGCAACTCGACGATGCCCTTCGGGGTGCAAGGCAGCGGGCCGGGCTCACCGAGCACCAGCTTGCCCAGGTTCACCGGCTGAAGGCCGTCGGCATCCTTGGCAGGGTCGATCATGCCGAGCACGCGCTGAGCGTCCAGGCCGTCGGGCAACGGAAGCTGCACGATGTATCCGGTACACGCCGGATCGGCGTTGAGCTCGGCAATGACGTCTTCGACCTGCTGCTGGCTGGCGTCGGCGGGCAGGTCCCGGCGGATACTGACGATTCCGACCTGTACGCAATCGCGATGTTTTCCCGCCACGTAGGAACGACTGCCCGGGTCGTCGCCGACCAGGACAGTGCCCAGGCCGGGCGTTCGGCCTGATTCGGCCAGCTTTGCCACCCGCCCGGCTAGTTCTTCGCGGATCGCGGCGGCAGTCGCCTTGCCGTCCAGAATGGTCGCAGTCATCGAGCGCTTATTCTGCCTGACGGGCGGCAGGGCGCCAGCGCCGAGGCCGGTTAACTGACCGCGCTCCGCGGCGGTCCGTGGTGGCAGCTCAGTGGTAGAAGTGCCGGATGCCGGTGAAGTACAGCGCCACGCCCGCCGCCTGGGCCGCCTCGATGACTTCGTCGTCCCTGACCGAGCCACCCGGCTCGGCAATCGCCTGAACCCCCGCCTCGGTCAGGATCTGCAGGCCGTCGGCGAAGGGGAAGAACGCATCGCTAGCTGCAACGGCGCCGACGGCCCTGTCCCCCGCTCTGGTCACCGCGAGACGGCACGAGTCGACCCGGTTGACCTGGCCCATGCCAATCCCGACGCTGGCCTGCCCGGCCGCGAGCAGGATCGCATTGGACTTGACCACGCGGCAGGCCCGCCAGGCGAACTCCAGGTCAGCGAGCACGGCGGCGTCGGCCGGACTGCCCGCGACGAGCTTCCAGCTGGCAGCCGAGTCCCCCGGCTCGCTGCCGGTGTCCCGAGTCTGCATCAGCATGCCGCCGCTGATCTGCCGCCAGTCCAGCGCGGCACTGCTGGCACCGGTCGATCCGCGGCCGGCCGCCGCTGGTACTGCCGGCCCGGCGCAGCGAAGCAACCGCTGGTTCTTCTTCGCGGTAAGAATCTCCAGTGCCGCCGGCTCGAAGTCCGGAGCAATGATGACCTCGGTGAAGATGTCGGCAACCTGGGCGGCCATCTCGGTCGTCACCGTGCCGTTCGTCGCGATCACCCCGCCGAAAGCCGACACCGGGTCGCACGCATGTGCCTTGCGATGCGCCGCCGCGATGTCCGCGCCGAGCGCGATGCCGCACGGATTAGCGTGCTTCATGATCGCGACGCAGGGCTCGGTGAAGCCGAACGCCGCCCGGCGGGCCGCGTCGGCGTCCACGTAGTTGTTGTAGGACATGGCCTTGCCGTGCAGCACTTGCGCGCCGGCGATCCCGGAGTCGCCGTCATCCCCGGTGATGCCTCCCGCCGATCGCAGGTACAGCGCTGCCCGCTGATGCGGATTCTCGCCGTAGCGCAGGACGTCTTTGCGGGTCCATGTCGCACCGACCGCATCCGGCCAGCCGGTCTGCTCAGCCACTTCGTCGGGTGCGTAGGAAGCCGCGAACCACGACGACACGGCCGCGTCGTAGGCAGCCGTGTGCGCGTAGGCCTGTGCCGCAAGCCGCCTCCGCTGCTCCAATGTGAACCCGCCTGCAGCGATCGCTGCGATCGTGTCCGGGTAGCTGGCCGGGCTCGTTATCACCGACACGGTGGCATGGTTCTTGGCGGCCGCGCGGACCATCGCCGGGCCGCCGATGTCGATCTGCTCAACGCACTGCGCAGCACTCGCGCCGCTCGCGACCGTCTGCTCAAACGGGTAGAGGTTCGATACCAGCAGTTCGAACGGCAGGATGCCAAGCTCGGTCAACTGATCACGGTGACTGCCGCTGGCCATGTCGGCGAGCAGGCCGGCGTGCACCGCCGGATGCAGCGTCTTGACCCGGCCGTCCAGGCACTCAGGGAAGCCGGTGAGTTCCTCGACCGGCGTCACCGGCAGGCCGGCCGCGGCGATGACAGCAGCCGTCGAGCCTGTCGACACGATCTGGACTCCAGCCGCGTGCAGCGCCCGGGCGAGCGCGGCCAGCCCGTCTTTGTCGTAGACGCTGATCAGCGCCCGCTTTATCGGCACCCTGGTCAACTGCCAATCCTCACTCTCCGGCCCTGCACAGACCAGCCTTCGCGGACCATCCGGCCCACGGTCGCTACCACGAGCGTGCGCTCGGCCACCTTGATCCGCTCGTGCAGCGAATCCTCGTCGTCGCCATCGAGCACCGGTACGGCCGCCTGGGCGACGATCGGGCCGCTGTCGATGCCAGGATCTACCAGGATCACGCTGCAGCCGGCAACCTTGACCCCGTGCATGAGCGCGTCGCGAACGCTGTGCATGCCGGGAAACGACGGCAGCAGCGCTGGATGTGTGTTGATCATGCGGTCGCCGAACCTGCCGAGAAACTCGCTGCCGACCAGCTTGAGGAAGCCTGCCGCAATGATCAGGTCAGGGTCGAACGCCGCGCAGTCCGCCGTGAGTGCCTTGTCCCAGGCGAAGCGGTCCGGCGAATCTTGCACTCGGCGCACGAAGGTGGGAATCCCGGCGGCTGCAGCCCTGGCCTCGCCACCGGTGCCCGCCCGATCCGCTCCGACCGCGACGACGTCGGCGCCGAAGCCAGGGTCGGCGCAGGCTTCGAGCAGCGCCTGCAAGATCGTGCCCGTGCCCGAGACGAGCACGAGCAGCCGTGTTCGTGACTGACTGACGGCGAGCTCCTTTGCCGGCCTGCCTGGATGGCGGCCTCGTGCATGGTGGCCTCGTGCATGGCGAGCGGGCGCGATAGCCGCAGGGATTAGAGTACTCCGCGCCCAGCAGGCCGATTCCGCTGACCAGAACGGCACCCGTCGGCCCGGCGGCGTTGCCGGGCGGGCGAAGCCTTACGGCAGCGATGACGGGCCGGAAGGGGCGCGGCGCTGGCTGCTCGGCGGGTCGCCAGCCCACGGATCCAGGTAGCGCGTGTGCGCGTCAGCACTGCGGGCGGCTGCCGGCGCCGGCGCCGGCGCCGGGCTGCGCTGCCTGGCCAGCGCACCGGATTTGCGCAGACCGAGGTAATTCGCCAGGCCTGCGGTCACTGCTGCGCTGACCCCGATCTCCAGGGCGGAAACGACGCCGACCTGCCAGGCCGATGGCCCGACAGCGGCCAGCCGCCCGTCGCCAAGCGGGCCACCGGAGACCGCCGCCAGCAGCCCGAGCAGGGCGCCCGACACTACGCCGCATGCCAGGCCGAGCAGTGGCGCGGTATCCAGAGCCAGCGCCGGGGCAGCCCGGACCACCAGCATCCCGCCGAGCAAGCCGGCCAGGTAAGGGACGGCCAGCACTGTCGGCCCGATCCAGCCGGGCATTGCCGGATGCAATCCGGGCGGCAACGCTGCCAGCATCGGGAATGCTGGCAGCTGAGCCAGGGCCGAGCCGGTTGGCGCGACCACAGTTCCGGATCCGAACGCGAAGCCCGGCCCGAGCGCGAAGGCAATGGCCCAAATCACCGCATTGGGCAGATAGCCCAGCTCCAGAACGCACAGCAGGACGGTGCCGATCACACCTGGAGCGAGATCCCGCTCGAGCGTGGCGGCCTCGTGCATGTGCACAACCAGCGAAGCGCCGGCGACTAGCGCGCCAGCCGCGGCCAGCGTGGCAAGACCGCCAGCGACGCCGACGACTACTGATCTCGGCCTGGGCGGCAGCAGCCGGACGAGTTGCGGCCACGGGGCAAGCGCTCGCGCGCCGCCAAGCCCGGCAGCGGCTAGTGCAAGCAGCAGCCCCCATGCGACCGACTGCGGCAACGACGACGACTCCAGCCCCGATCTGCTGGCCACCGCAAGTGTGCCGGCCAGCAGCGCGTACGGCACGGCAACCGCCAGGGCGGCGTAGCCGACATGACGCAGCCGGCGCACCTGAGCTACCCGGACCACCCACCGCCCGGCCCGCCACAGCAGCGCGCCCGGCAGCAGCACGAGTCCAAGCGGGAGCAAACCGATCCTGCCCGCGCCACGAAACGTGAAGCCGACATGCTGAGCCACCAGCCACAGTGCCGCCGCAATCCGCAGTGCGGCGGGCAGGCCGACACCTTCGTGCGGTGCGGCGATCCAGCCGATCAGCGCGAGCAAGGCCAGTGCTGCCACGCCCGTCGCTGTGACCGCTGCCGCAGCCAGCGCACCCGCCGCCAGCAGGGAGCGCCCGGCGGTACCGGTCTGGCTGCTCGGGACCCCGCTGCTTGCAGGACCGCTGCCTGGCAGGTCTGCCAGCCTGCCGCCCTGGCCTGGCGGCCTGGCGGCCGGGAGCGCCAGAAGTAGTCACAAGGCTCAAGCGTGGCAATCCGGCACCGCCTTGTGACGGAGGCGCGCCGGACCGCTTGGGCCGCTAGCCGGCCTGCATGACTTCGCGGACGAGGCTGGCGGTCCCGCTCGGCGTCCGGCCAACGCGCACGCCGACCTTCTCCAGCGCCTCTTTCTTCGCCTGCGCGGTGCCGGCCGAGCCGGAGATGATGGCGCCCGCGTGGCCCATCGTCTTGCCCTCCGGCGCCGTGAACCCGGCCACATATGCGACGACCGGCTTGCTGACGTGCTTCTCGATGAACGCCGCCGCCCGCTCCTCGGCGTCACCGCCGATCTCGCCGATCATCACGATCGCGTCGGTCTCCGGATCATCCTGGAAAGCCTGAAGGCAGTCGATGTGGGTGGTGCCGATGATCGGGTCACCGCCGATGCCGACGGCGGTAGAGAAACCGATGTCCCGCAACTCATACATCATCTGGTAGGTCAGGGTGCCGGACTTGGAGACAAGCCCGATCCGGCCCTGTGAAGTGATATCGGCCGGGATGATTCCAGCGTTCGATTTACCCGGTGAGGCGACGCCGGGGCAGTTCGGCCCGACGATCCTGGTGACGTTGCCAGCCGCCACCGCGTGAGCCCAGAACGCCGCTGTGTCGTGGACCGGCACACCTTCGGTGATCACGATGACGAGCGGAATCCGCGCGTCAATTGCCTCGATGACGGCGTCCTTGGTCCCCGCCGGAGGCACGAAGACCACCGAGACATCGGCACCCGTCGCCGCGATCGCTTCGCCGACATTCGCGAAGACCGGCACCTCGATGCCGGACAACTCGACGGTCTGGCCCGCCTTCCGCGGGTTGGTGCCGCCCACGACGTTGGTACCGGCCGCGATCATGCGCGCGCCATGCTTGCGGCCTTCCGACCCCGTGATGCCCTGCACGATGACGCGACTGTCGGCGTTCAGGAAGATCGCCATGTCATGCTCCGTTCACGGCCGCGGCGGCCAGCTCGGCGGCGCGCCGCGCCGCATCGTCCATGGTGGCGACCTGCTCGACCAGCGGCAGGTTCGCCTCGGCCAGGATCCGGCGGCCCTCGGCTGCGTTGTTGCCGTCCAGCCGGACCACGATCGGGTGCGTGACCTGCTCGCCCCGCTCGGCCAGCAGCGCCATCGCGGACACGATGCCGTTGGCGACCGCGTCACACGAGGTGATGCCACCGAACACGTTGACGAGGACGCTGCGCACGTCCGGGTCGGATAGCACGATGTCAAGTCCGTTGGCCATCACTTCAGCCGATGCGCCGCCGCCGATATCGAGGAAGTTGGCTGGCCGCGCACCGCCGAACTCCTCGCCGGCATAGGCGACCACATCCAGGGTGGACATCACCAGGCCCGCCCCGTTGCCGATGATCCCCACGGCTCCGTCGAGCTTCACGTAGTTCAGGTGCTTGGCCTTCGCCCGCGCTTCGATCGGATCGACTGCCGTCGGGTCCGCGAACGATGCCCAGTCTTGCCGGAACGCGGCGTTGTCGTCCAGCGTGACCTTGGCGTCGAGCGCGACGACCCGGTCATCGCCGGTGTAGACGAGCGGATTGACCTCGACCAGCGTGGCGTCCTCGTCGGTGAACACGGCCCACAGCCGCTCTGCAAGCAGCGCGGCGCCTTCCTGCGCTTCCTCCGGAAGGCCGCCGGCCCGGACGATCTCCAGCGCCTTGGCGTGATCCACGCCGGTCAGCGGGCTGACCGGGATCTTCGCCAGCGCGTCCGGGTGGGTCCTGGCCACTTCCTCGATCTCGACGCCGCCCTCTACTGAGCACATCGCCAGGAACGTGCGCTCGGCCCGGTCGACCAGGAAGGACAGGTAGTACTCCTGCGCGATGTCGGTGTCCTCAGCCACCAGCACTGTGTGCACGGTGTGGCCCTTGATGTCCATGCCGAGGATCGCCGCGGCCTTATCCCGCGCCTCGTCGGGGCTGTCCGCCAGCTTGACCCCGCCGGCCTTGCCCCGGCCGCCCGTCTTCACCTGCGCCTTGATCACGACGAGGGGCTTGGCGTCGCCTTTCCCGGCAGCCACGAATTCCTCAGCGATCTGCCTGGCCTCGTCCGCGGTGGCCGCGACCTTACCCTGCGGAATCGGGACGCCGTACTCGGCGAACAGCTCCTTCGCCTGATACTCGAACAGGTCCACTGGGGTCCGTCCTTCGTGCTCGGGGGATCAGTGCGGCGCGTCCGCCGCCCCGCGGCTGGAAGCCTAGTGCCGACCTTGCTCGCGCCATCAAACGGGGTAGCAGGCACCCGGCGGGCTGCACCGCACCGTCGCGGCTGGCGCGGGCAACCCGGCAGGCTTGCTAACCGACGGGTTCGGTACTGCCTAGCTCCGACCGGACCCAGTCCACAATCTCGGTGGTCCTCGCGCCAGGCGTGAAGATCCTCGCCACGCCCATCTGCTCGAGCTCGGCGATATCAGCGTCCGGGATTATGCCGCCGCCGAAGACCGTGATGTCAGTCGCGTTCTTCTCGGCCAGCAACTCCAGGACGCGACTGAACTGCGTCATGTGCGCTCCCGACAAGACCGACAGGCCGATGGCGTCGGCGTCCTCCTGAATCGCGGCGGAGACGATCTGCTCGGGAGTCTGGTGCAGCCCGGTGTAGATGACCTCTACTCCGGCGTCACGCAATGCCCGTGCCACCACCTTCGCCCCGCGATCGTGACCGTCCAGGCCGGGCTTAGCGATGATCACCCGGATACTGCTCATGGAACCCTCCGACCAGCCTTGGCGCGCTGCCGACAGGACCGGCAGACGGATTCAGCGTAACCGGCCTGAGGGCCACCGGCCCACGCGCTCAACCGGTAGTCCGGGCCGCCATGACCCGGATGCCGGCCGCTGCCGCTGCGGCCGTTAGCCAGCCAGCGCGCTAGTCAATCCCTCCAGATACCTGTCTAGCTGGCTGCCGTCAGCGTCGTAGGTCGGGTTCACTTCGGTGAGAACGAGCGCGGCGCAGGACGGATGGCGGAGCAGCACGCGCAGACAGCGCACCGCATCCGCGAGCCCGACACCTGAGCCGTAGTGCGGGAAGTTGCCGAGCGGCAGGTCGCCCGAGTCGACCACATCAACGTCGAAGTGAACGATCACTGGCCCGCTGCCGGCCAGCGCGCCGAGCACCTTGCGGGCCGCCGCTTCCGGATCCGCGACCAGCTCGGGACCCTCGGTGTAGCTAACCCCCTGGCGGGCCAGGAAGCTGCGGTCCTCGTCAGTCTCCTCTAGCGGGTCGCAGCCCACAATTGCGAGCCGGGACGGCTGGAGCATGGGCGGCTCGCCAGCAAGGCCGGTCAGCTCAGGCTCGCCATAGCCGAGAAGATGAGCGATCCCGGCGGCGTCCAGGATTCCGGACGGTGCGCGTGCCAGGTCTCCAAGGTCCGCGTCACCATCGACGTAAGCCAGGCCGACGTCAGGATGCACGCGCCGGAAGCCCGCAACCACGCCGAGCGTGATCGTGCAGTCGCCGCCGACTACCAGCGGGCGATGGCCGCGTGCGACCAATCCGGCCACCGCGTCGGCAACCTCATGCGCGACCTTTGCCACTGCGGCCAGGTTGCGGGCCTGCAGACTCGAGTGATCGACGGCGAAGACCGAGCCGGGCACGTCTCCAGCGTCGGTCACGCCGACGCCGGCCGCCTGCAAACGGCCGACTATGCCTGCAGCGCGGAGCGCGGCAGGTGCCTGTTCCTGGCCGGCGTGATGTGCCCCGGCGCTAGAAGGCACTCCGATCAGCGTCCAGCCGCCGCTAATCCGGCTGCTGTGACTGATCGCGCTGGCGTCATCCATCAAGTTCGCGTTCATGCCGCTTCTCCGCATCCGGATTTCCGGTCCGGCAGACACCGCCGACCTGGCCAGGGCTGCGATTGCCTGAACCTCGTTACCATCATTTTGACTTTGATGGTAACGACGCTACTCGCGGGCCGGCCGGTCGCGCAACCGGCAGACGTAGAATGGTGGTGACGGTCCCTAGTGACGACGGCGACGCATGGAGGCGGCATGGCGGTCACGGCGGCCCGGGGCGACCCGCACATCGGCCAGGCTCCCGATCGGCTCGCGGTGCTTCAGGCCTTCGTCAATACGCTCGACATCGAGCAGGCGACCGACCAACTCAGCTCCCCGGTCGCGCTGGATCGCTGGCTGCGATCCGCGGGCCTGGCCGCCGGCCAGGCAGGTGGCGCGGGACCGGCTGACCTGGCGCTCGGGATCGAGCTGAGGGAGGCGCTGCGCGCAGTCTTGCGGTCACACGTGGCGCGACGGCCCGCCGGCGTGACCGACCCGGCCGCCCGGCTTGACGGGATCGCCACGGCAATGCAAGCCAGGATCAGCGCAGCTGCCGATGGCAGCGTCCGCGTCATCGCTGGCGGGAGCGGCAGTCAGGCGGCCTTGGCCGAGTTGCTGCTGATTGCCGCCGAGGCGCAGACGCTGGGTACCTGGGTCCGGCTCAAGGTGTGCAGCGCGGACGACTGCCAGTGGGCTTTCTACGACCGCTCGCCGACCCGCAGCGGCTGCTGGTGCAGCATGCAGATCTGCGGTTCGCGGGCGAAGGCGCGGGCGTACCGCAGCCGGGCGGGCAAGACGGGCTGACAGAGTCTGGTTCGCGCGGCGCGGGCCGCTGCGTGGCACGGCTGGCCCAGCGCGCTCTGGCGCCTACAGCTTCTCGATCGGCGCGTACCGCAGCACCAGATGCTTGATGCCATAGTCGCCGCCAAAGTCGATCTTCGCTTCCGGGTCGTCGCCGCGGCCTTCGACCGACAGCACGGTGCCAAGACCGTAAGCATCGTGATTGACCCGGTCGCCGGGCTGCAGCGACGGGACCGGCCGGTTGCCGACGGCGCGAACGCCGGGCCGCCGGGCTAGCCGCTCTGAAGCCGGCTGCGTCGCGGCCGACTCGTCTCGGCGCCACTCGATCAGGCCCTCTGGTATCTCGGTCAGGAACCGGGACTGCCGGTGATAACCAGGCCGGCCGAACCAGGTGCGCGTCGCCGCCCTGGTCACGTAGAGCCGCTCCATCGCCCTGGTAATGCCGACGTAGGCCAGTCGGCGCTCCTCCGCAAGCTCCCGCTCGTCGCCCATCGACCGCTCGTGCGGGAAGACGTTCTCCTCCAGGCCGGTCAGGAAGACGACGGGGAACTCCAGGCCCTTGGCGGTATGCAAGGTCATCAGCGTGACCATGCCGCCATGCTCCTCGCCTTCCGGGATCTCGTCTGCGTCGGCGACCAGCGAAACTTGCTCGAGGAACTCCGCTAGCGTTCCGCCCGGGTTGCGAGCGTCGAACTCGCGCGCCACCGAGACCAGCTCTGTCAGGTTCTCGATCCGGCTCGCGTCCTGCAGGTCGGACGAGGCCTGCAGGTCAGCGACGTATCCGGTCCGGTCGAGCACGGCCTCGGTCAGGTCGCCGACCGGGGAGCCAGCCGCGGCCATCTCGCGCAGTCCGGTCATCAGGTCGTTGAAGCCCTCGATCGCGCGCGCCGAGCGGGCCGCGAGGCCGGGCACATCGTCGGGCCGCGCGAGCGCGGCCGCGAAGCTGATCTTGTCCCGGTTGGCCAGCGCCGCCACGTACTCCTCGGCCCGGTCGCCGATGCCACGCCGGGGAGTATTGAGCACCCGGCGCAGTGACACCTCGTCGTCCGGGTTGGCCGTGAGCCGGAGGTAGGCCAGCAAGTCCCGGACCTCACGGCGCTCGTAGAACCGGACGCCGCCGACGACCTTGTAGGGAAGCCCGGAGCGGATGAAGACTTCCTCGAACACGCGCGACTGCGCATTGGTCCGGTAGAACACGGCGACCTGGCCGGGCGCCGCCTCGCCGGAATCCGCCAGCCGGTCGACTTCCTCGGCCACGAACGCTGCCTCGTCGTGCTCGCTGTCAGCCACGTACCCGGTGATCGGCGGGCCGTCGCCTGCCTCGGACCAGAGATTCTTCGGGATGCGGCCCGGATTGCGGGAGACCACAGCGTTCGCCGCCGCCAGGATGTTCTGCGTCGAGCGGTAGTTCTGCTCGAGCAGGATGACCCGCGCGCCGGCGAAGTCGCGCTCGAATTCCTCGATGTTCCTGATCGTGGCGCCGCGGAAGGCGTAAATCGACTGATCGGCGTCGCCGACGACGACTAGCTCGGCAGGCGACTCGCCGCCAGATCCTGCCAGCTCGCGAACCAGGATGTACTGCGCGTGGTTGGTGTCCTGGTACTCGTCAACCAAAACGTGCCTGAAGCGCTCCCGGTACTCGGCAGCCACCTCGGGGAAGGCTTGCAGCAGGTTGACAGTGACCATGATCAGGTCGTCGAAGTCCATCGCTCCGGCCGCGACCAGCCGGCGCTGATACTCCGCGTAGGCCTCGCCGAGTGCCTTCTCCCGGTAACCCCTGGCCCGCGTCAGGACCGTTTCATAGTCGATCAGCTCGTTCTTCAGGTTCGAGACCTGGTTGATCATCCCTTTCGGCGGGAAGAACTTGGCGTCGAGCTCAAGCTCCCGGCAGACCAGAGCCATCAGCCGCTGCGAGTCGGCCTGGTCGTAAATGGAGAAACTGGACGGATAGCCGAACCGCCTGGCCTCCCTGCGCAGAATCCGCACGCAGGCTGAGTGAAAGGTCATCAGCCACATCGACCGAGCTCGCGCACCGGTCAGCGACGCCGCCCTGGCCGCCATCTCCCCGGCGGCCTTGTTCGTGAATGTAATGGCAAGGATCTGGGTCGGTGCCACTTCGCGCTCGGCCAGCAGGTAGCCGATCCGGTGAGTCAGGACCCGGGTCTTGCCCGAGCCTGCACCGGCCACGATCAGCAGCGGGCTGCCCTCGTGCATGACCGCGGCCCGCTGCTGCGGGTTGAGTCCATCGAGGAGGGAGTCGACAACCATCGCCGTCACGTGCTTAAGCCTAGGCGGTGGAGCCGACATCCGGGCGACCCCGCGCCCGCGCGCCGCTCAGGACGCCAACGGGCCCGCCGCAGACCGTGACATCAGTCCGCTGGCGGGCCCCATGGCTTCGATCCGCGTAAGTCCGTTACTCGTCTGGGACCAGCGTCGGGGTGGCTCGGGTCAGCGTCTGCTTGCGGAAGAAGGCAGGACCGGTAATCCGGCAGTAGATGAAGAAAAGCAAGCCGAACACGGCAGCCCCGACGGCGATTACGAACGCGCCCCCGATCTGCCAGTGAATGCCCGGCACCGTCCACATGGTGTAGTCATTCTGGGTCTTCACGTCATAGTCCAGCCACAGGCTCCAGCCGCCGAGGAACCAGAGCATCACAGCGCCAGCGCCCGGCAGGATGCCCTGCATGAATAGGTTCCGAACACTGCTCGTCAGGTTGCGACGGTAGTACCAGACGCAGGCGAACCCAGTGAGGCCATAGTAAAAGGCGATATAGAGGCCGATAGCGATCACCGCGTCGCCAATTACTCCGATGCCGTTGTGCGCGTAATTCACCGCCACGTAGAAGGCGATTGAGATCAGCCCCATCGCGATCGTCGAGATGGTCGGCGTAAGGAACCGCGGATGGATCTTCGCGAATACCTTCGGGATCGCCCGGTAGGCAGCCATCGACAGCGTGGTCCGCGCGGTGGGGAGGATCGTGGTCTGCGTCGATGCCGCGGCTGAGGACAGCACCATCAGCAGCAGCAGGTGATAGAAGACCGGCCCGGCACCGTGCGTCCCGAAGATCGCGTTGGCCTGAATCGAGAGGACGTCACCTGCGTTGGCAAGGTTACCCAGGCCATTCCCCTTCGCCCCGACGCCAGCGAACGACTGTATGGAGAAGATCACCAGCGCATAAATCGCCAGCAAGATGATCGTGGAGAAGATTGCCGCCAGCCCTGGCGTGCGGTTGCGATCCTTGGTCTCCTCGTTCACCGATACGGCGGTGTCCCATCCCCAGTAGATGAACACCATCAGGATGATGCCGCTGGCGAAGGCGCTGAAGCTGGAGATATGGAACGGGTTGATCCAGGACAGGCTCGGTGTCAGGTGCCCGGCCGGGGCCGTTCCGCCGCCGACCTTGACCAGCGCCACGACGGACATGACTACCAGCATGATCAGCTCGATGGAGAGCAGCGCCTTCTGGAAGTTCGCCGATACCTCGATGCCGACATAGCAGATGGCCGTCATCAGGATGATCCAGATGATGCCGCCCAGCAGTACCCACCCGCTGGTTGCGTCGCCGCCAATGCCCTTCGCGTCGAACTCGAAGAACACGTACTGGCTAGCCACCTGAGCCAGGCTGGCCATGACCAGGACGTCGGCGGCCACGATGGCCCAGCCGCCGGCCCAGCCGGTCTTCGGGCCAAACGCCCTGGTAGCCCAGGTGAAGGTCGTACCGCAGTCTGGGTCGGCCTTGTTGAGCTCGCTGTAGCCGATCGAGGTCAGCAGCATTGGCACGAAGGCCAGGATGGCCACGGCGGGCGACTGAAGCCCGACTGCCAGGACGACGAATACCAGGGTCGCGGCAATGCTGTAGGCCGGCGCCACCGACGCCGTCGCGATCACGGTGCTGGAAATCAGCCCGAGGGCACCGGATTTGAGGCCTTTCTCGATCGGCCGTTCGGCCTGTACGACCTGCTCAGCAGTTGCCATATACCGGATCATCCCTCCTGAAGCACCCGAACCGCATCAGGCTCGTCTGAAGTTCGCGCTAGCGCTTGCCCACTGAGAGTAACCGAGGGTTACGGAGTGCGGCTAAGCTTTCCACGGTTCTAGCATGCTTCGGGCGCGATAGCAACGGTTTCAGTTGTATTGTGTGCCAATCGCGACTGGTACCGTCGCAACATCCGCGTACGACAACGCTAGGATCGCTGCATGCGCATACTGCTCGTCGGGGCAGGCGGAGTCGGCACCGCCTTCGCCCGGATCGCCGCCCGCCGTCCGTTCGCCGAGCTTGTCATCGCCGATTACGACCTGACCAGGGCGCAGCGTGCCGCGGCCGCCAAGGACGGCTACACCGCAGTCCAGCTCGACGCGAATGACGAGGCCGCTACCGCGGCTCTGCTGACCGAGTACCGCTGCGACGCGCTGATGAACGCAACCGACCCGCGCTTCGTCATGCCGCTGTTCCGGGCCGCGCTGGCTGCAAGGGTGAACTACCTGGACATGGCGATGTCGCTGTCGTATCCGGATCCGGCCGAGCCGTACGCGAAGACCGGCGTCAAGCTCGGCGACGAGCAGTTCGCCATGGCCGCGCAGTGGGAACAGGCAGGCAAGCTCGCACTGGCGGGGATCGGCGTCGAGCCTGGATTGTCCGACATCTTCGCCAGGTACGCCGCTGACCAGCTCTTCAGCGAGATCGACCAGTGCGGCGTCCGCGACGGGGCGAACCTGGCGGTGGCCGGCTACGACTTCGCGCCCACCTTCTCTATCTGGACCACGATCGAGGAGTGCCTGAACCCGCCGGTCATCTGGGAAGCGGACCGAGGCTGGTTCACCACGGCGCCATTCAGTGAGCCGGAGACCTTCACGTTCCCGGCTGGAATCGGGCCGGTCGAATGCGTGAACGTGGAGCACGAGGAGGTGCTCCTGATTCCGCGCTGGGTTAAGGCGAACCGGGTCACCTTCAAGTACGGCCTTGGCGACGAGTTCATCGACGTCCTGAAGACCCTGCACAAGCTCGGCCTGGACTCAACCAAGCCGGTCAGCGCCGGCGGTGCCAGCGTCTCGCCGCGGGACGTGGTGGCAGCCTGCTTGCCCGACCCGGCGGGCCTGGGCGACCAGATGTCCGGCCTCACTTGCGCCGGCACCTGGGTCACCGGGACCGGGAAGGACGGAGCGCCCCGCGAGGTGTACCTCTACCACGTGGCCGACAATGCCCAGACAATGGCCGAGTATGGCTCGCAGGCAGTGGTCTGGCAGACCGCGATCAATCCCGTGGTCGCGCTTGAGCTCCTTGATTCTGGTGCCTGGTCGGGCACCGGCGTGCTCGGCCCGGAGGCGCTGCCGCCGCAGCCGTTCCTTGACCTCCTGACCGAGTACGGCTCACCGTGGGCATGCGAGGAACGCACGCCGGCGGGCGCCTGACCGCGCGATAAAACCCTGACGCTAAAAGACCCTGACGCTAAAAAACAAGGCCATTCATAACCGGAACGGAGTCAACCGTGGCTAATGACCTCCAGAACTTTGTCGGTGGCCAGTGGACCGACTTGTCTTATGACAAGCGGGCAGACTTGATTGACCCGAGCACTGGCGAGGTATTCGCCACCGCCCCGATCTCTGGCGAAGCCGAGGTGGAAGCTGCGGTTGCGTCAGCCGCCGGAGCGTTCCCGGGCTGGCGCGATGCGACGCCGGCCGAACGGAGCCTGGCACTGCTGCGGATCGCCGACGCGATCGAGGCTCGGGCGGATGAGTTCGTCAAGGCGGAGTCGCAGAACACCGGCAAGCCGCTCGGGCTCACCGCATCGGAGGAGATCCCCCCGATGGTGGACCAGATCCGGTTCTTCGCCGGCGCGGCCCGGATGCTCGAGGGCCGGTCGGCAGGCGAGTACATGGCCGGGTTCACCTCATTCATCCGGCGCGAGCCCATCGGCGTCTGCGCTGCGGTGACGCCGTGGAACTACCCGATGATGATGGCGGTCTGGAAGTGGGCGCCCGCGCTCGCGGCCGGCAACACCATGGTGCTCAAGCCGTCGGACACCACGCCCTACTCCACCCTGCTGATGGCCGAGCTGATGAGCGAGTTCCTGCCGGCCGGGGTGTTCAACGTGATCTGCGGTGATCGCGACACTGGCCGGGCGCTGGTCTCGAACAAGGTGCCGCAGATGGTGTCCATTACTGGCTCGGTCCGCGCTGGCATGCAGGTGGCAGAGGCAGCGGCCGCCGACCTGAAGCGAGTTCACCTGGAGCTCGGCGGCAAGGCGCCGGTCATCGTCTTCGACGACGCCGACCCGGCGAAGGCAGCGGAGGCGATCGCAGCCGCCGGCTACTTCAACGCCGGCCAGGACTGCACCGCCGCAAGCCGAGTACTAGCGGGCCCGCGCATCCACGACGACTTCGCCGCGGCACTCACCGAGCAGGCTAAAGCGCAGGTGACAGCAGGTCCGGACAACCCCGACGCCACTTACGGGCCACTGAACAACGCCAACCAGCTGGACCGGGTCTCCGGGTTCATCTCCAGGCTGCCCGACCATGCTCGCGTCCTGGCCGGCGGCAACCGGGTCGGCGAGCGGGGCTACTTCTACGCAGCGAGCGTCGTCGACGGCCTCGCGCAGGACGACGAGATCATCCAGAACGAGGTCTTCGGCCCGGTCATCACCGTGCAGAAGTTCAGCGACGAGGCAGAGGCGCTGCGCTGGGCCAACGGCACCGAGTACGGCCTGGCGTCCTCGGTGTGGACGTCGGACCACGGCCGGGCCATGCGGATGGCCCGCGGGCTGGACTTCGGTTGCGTCTGGATCAACACGCACATCCCGCTGGTCGCCGAGATGCCGCACGGCGGCTTCAAGCACTCCGGCTACGGCAAGGACCTGTCGATGTACGGGTTCGAGGACTACACCCGGGTCAAGCACGTCATGTCGTCACTGGACTGATTAGCCGACGCCCGCTCGCAGATTGCGCCCGGCTGCCTGATGGCGGCCGGGCGCAATGCGATTGGGCGGGTTAGCGAGCGCTGACGGCGGAGGGGGCGAGCAGGCCGAGGGAGCGGGCGCGGGCCACGGCCTCGGCGCGTCGGTGGGTGCCGAGTTTCGCATACAGGCTGCGAGTGTGGGTCTTGACGGTGTTGAGCGAGACATACAGTTCGCTGGCGATCTCGGGGGCGGTGAGATTGGTCGGCAGGTAACGCAGCACCCGCAGCTCACTTTGCCTTAGCGGCTCAAGCGGCGGCCGCGGCCCGGCCGGTGGCGGCGCGGACTTGGTGCCAGCGAGCAGGTCGTTGATCTGGGCGATGAGGGCGGCGTGGGCGGTGCGGTGCCGGATGTGACGTTCCAGCAGGTCCGGCGCGGGGTGCAGCAGGAACGCCAGCAATGCTCCATCGGGTTCGGCAGTGTCCAGCGCGCGCTCCAGCGCCCGGTCCGCCGCGTCCTGGTCGCCAAGCGCATCCGTGGCGATCGCCTCCAGCAAGGACGCCTCAACCCGGGACGCCTGCCAGCCCACCGGTGTGGAGGCGTCAAGGACCGGCGCGAGCGCCGCAAGGGCGGCATGCGGATCGTGCTGGGCGAGCCGCAGCACCGCCAGTCCGATGCGCGTCTCGCCGTGGCCGCATTCGTGCTCGGCTAGCCCCGCGATGACCTGCTCGGCGCCCTCGGTTTCACCGAGGCGCACCAAAGCACGTATAAGCCACAAGCGGACCAGCTTGGCGAGGGGGTGCGGCGCGGCCAGGCGTCTGGCCAGTCGCTCCGCTTTCTGCAAGGCAGCCACTGCATCCGCGTCCTGGCCACGCACCAGCTCCACCAGGCCGCGGAGGTAGAGGAGCGCCACTCCCGCCGGCGGGTCGGCTTCGGCCTTGATGGCGCGCTCGGCTCGCTGGATCCACAACTCTGCCTCGCCCGCCCGTCCCTGACCGGCCATCACGGTTGCCAGGACCAGGTAGGCGATGCCGGCCGGCGGCTCGTCGGTCCAGCCATGGCGCCGGGCCAGCTCGACCGCCTGCGTACCGCGCTCGGCCGCCCGTCCGAACGATGAGTAGATAGCGATCGCTGCCTGGAATGCCAGGGCCTTGAGCTCAAGAAACGGCCGGCCGATCCGGCGCGCCAGTGCCAGGCCCTGGTCCAGCTGCCGTTCTGCCTGGTCGAACTCTTGCGTCCAATATTGAGTGCATCCGAGGATGATCAGCGTCAGCGCGCGCAGTTCCTCGCTGAGGGCGGGCTGTGCCGCCTGTTGCGCCTGCGCCAGTGCTTGCAGCCGCCGCGCCTGATCTTCCACCGTCGACAGGTTCCCGCGCTGACCGGCCAGCAGCAGTCGGGCCAGCCAGAGCATGACCTGGAACTGCCCGCGCCGGCCTGCTGGCACCGACGCCATCTGACCCTCAGCCAGGCCCATGTAATGTTCGGCGGTCTCCAGCGTCCCGTATGCCAGCTCATCCTCCGCTGCCGCCGCCGCCAGTTCGGCATCAGCCGTGATGGCCTGGGCGGGGAACCCGGCGAGCAGCTGGTGTTTAGCGGCAGACTGCCCGTCCAGGTACAGGCGGCACGAGTTAGTGACGAACAGCCTGGCGGCTACCGCCCAGTCCCGGGCGGCCTGGGCGTGCCGGATCGCTTCCACCGGGTACCGGTGTGCGGCCAGCCAGTCGGCGGCGGCCTGGTGCAGCGAGGTGACTTCTCCCGGCGCGGTCCGCCGCAACTCCAGCTGCAACAGGTCGGCGAACATCTGGTGGTAGCGGAACCACGTCCGGGCCGGGTCCAGCGACACCACGAACGCGTTGGCTTCCTCTAGGTCCTGCAGTACTCGTTCCCCGCCCTGGTCCCCGGTCAGCAGATCGGCGAGCTCGCCGTTCACCCGTTCCAGCGCGCTGGTGCGCAGCAGCAGCCGCCGTACCGCGCCGCTGTGCCGGTCCAGCGCCTCGGCCAGCAGGTACTCAGCCACCGTCCGCTCGGTGCCGGAAAACTGCGCCGCGAACCGGGCCGGCTCGGGATGCCCGGCCAGCGACAACGCAGCCAGCCGCAGGCCAGCGGCCCACCCCTCGGTCCGCTCCGCCAGCATCACCAGCGCCGGCTCGGGCAGTTCCACCCCTGCCGCGGCGAACAGTTCCCGCGCCTCAGCCAGGCTGAAGCGCAGATCCGCGGGGCGGATCTCGGCCAGCTGGCCCTCCAGCCGCAGCCTGTGCAGTCCTAGCCGCAAGTCATTGCGGGTGGCCAGCACAAACCGCACCGGCGGCGGGGCCCGCATCACCAGCAGCTCCAGCTGCCGCAACGCCTCCCGATCCAGCTCGTGCACGTCATCGATCACCAGCCACAACTGGTCCCGCAGCAGCGCCATATCCGCCAGCAGCCGCTCCACAATCGCCCACCCGTCCAGATCGGGCGCCGCCGTCACTGGCTGCACCAGCCGCGAACCCCGCCATGTCTGGCGCAGCGCGCCAAGCACGGAAAGCCAGAACCGCTGCGGATCCCGCTCATCGCGCCCCGCGGCCACCCACGCGGCACAATCCCCCAGCCCCGCCTGACCGATCCACGACCGCAACAGCACCGTCTTGCCGCTGCCAGGCGGCCCGGACACCACCATCACCCGGGCCGGCTCTCCCAGCCGCCCGAACAACCCCCGGCGAGCCACCACCATGCACCCGCAAGCACCAGAAATCCGCCCGGTCCCGGCATCCAGTGCCTCACTAGCTCCCACACCCCGATCATTCCCACCACCGGCGCGTGATCCCGGCCTTCGCGGCAAGCCCCGACCACTGGCGCGCAGCCAGCCGCCAGGGTGAGCCCAGGGTGACTCGCCATCCCCGCCACCGGCGCGATCGCAGCGGCCGGCCAGCCGCCGCGGCCTTGCAGAGCCGGTCGGCGAATCTGGGCAGGGGGGTCATCAAGATTCACATGGCTGCCGATACGCCACAGCTCAGCGCCCTGCGGCACCGCCCGGAACCCAGCCCAGTCACGCGTCTGGGACGCTCGCGATCAGACCACCTGCCGGGAACCGGCGCCGGGGCGGCGGAATCACACTAACGAGGCGATTGCCCGCTCACCCCGGCCAGTCGGACGCTGGAACACATCCGATCCGCAAGCGACAACGGGAGACGATGCGAGATGCATGGCAGCACACGACCTGAGCCGATACGGACGTCAGCGAGCGACGCGCGGCGCGAAGCGCTGTTCGTGTCCGCCCTGCAGCCATCCGACACCCCGACCGCGGACACGATCGCCGGGGCTATCACCGCCGCAGTCCACCAATTCGGTCCGCGCGGTTGCGCCGCCCGGATGGCCCAGGAGTTCGGCGACCACCCCGAGACCGCAGCCGCACGGATGCAATGGGCCCGCCAGCTCGCCGCCTAACACAGACACCCTGGGGACGTTATGAACCAGACATGCGGTCGTGTCGAGCCAACGCTGCCAGCCGAATGACTTCGCGGCCGCCGATAGCCGCCCCGAGGCGCGGCCCTGCCCCCCTCAGGGCCGCACCAGCTCAGGCCCGCCCCGACCCCCGCGGGCTGCGGGCCTGAGCTTCAGCCCTCCGCTCTTGCGAACGACGCCAAGCTCGCCACGCGGATTGACCAGCTGCTGCCGGACAACTGCGGCCGGGCCAGGCGCTCCCCATCAGGGTTCGGGCGCTATGCGATTGCGGCGAGCCGCTAGCCGCCCAGGTGCGGGATGTGCAGCACGGTAGGGATGAGCAGGCGCGTGCCGAGGACCAGTGCCGCGACGCACACGACCGCGAAAACGGCGACCCAGGCCCCCGCGGGCACTCCGGTCAATCGGCCAAGCTGGTCTGCATCCGACGTGCTTACCTGGCCACGGCGGCGACTGCGGCGACGGTGGCCCTGCAGCTCGGCGACCGCGCGAACCCCGCCGAGCAGGAGGAACCACGCGGCGGTGTAGCTGAAGGCCGCCTGGATCGCGGCGGTGCCGAACCAGCTCACCGCCAGGACCGCGCCGACATCCAGGAGCACGGCCACGACGCCATAAGCGTTGCGGATCGCCAGGAACGTCGCGGCGAGCAGCGCAAGCAGCAGCCACAACATCGCGATCACGTGGTGCGCGGCGAGCAACCAGGCGGCCCCCGCGCCAAGCAGCGACGGCGTGAAATAGCCCGCCGCCGAAGTGAGCACCACTGCCGGACCGGTCCGCATGCCTCTGGAGTACGTGACGCCTGAGGTATCCGAATGCAGCCGGATCCCGTCCAGCCGCCGACCGCTCAGTACCGAGACCAGCGCATGGCCGCCCTCATGGGCGATTGTTATGACATTCCGGGCTAGACGCCATGTGCGGGCATTCAGCACGATCAGCAGGGCGACGACTCCGCTCACCACGATCACCCAGCCGGGCGGAACAGGCTGCGCGCCGACGACGCGGTTCCATAGTTCGTGCATCAGGCCAACGGCTGGCATGTCGGAAAGGATATGGGCGGCCGGGCGGCCGGGTGACCGGCCTTCGCGGCCGGAACCGCAGGGTTGCCATCAGCCGGTGAGCTGAGCTCGGCTCAGCGGAAGATGGTCAATTGCCCGGATGGTAGGACGCACGGCGGCGGATAAAGCTAGCCAGCAGGGCTGCGCCTGCCTCGGCTGGCATAGCTGCGAAGTGCGTTCGTTGACCGTGCTCGTTCGCCCAGGCCAGAGGGAGACGACCAATGCGGTACCCGCGTGTCAGCAACCTCAGGCGCCGTTACTGGGCAGCTATCGCCACCGTAATCGTGGCCGTCGCGGGGTTCGCGGTCATCTCGGCCAGCAGAGCTCCGGCGAGCGCGCCGGGAGTTTCGAGCGCGCCCAGTGAAACGGCGCTTGTGCACCGGCTGACAATATGCCTGCCACCCGGACACGCGAAACCAACGGTCGTTCTGGTCCACGGCGCCTGGGCTGACACCTCCAGCTGGAGTGGTGAAGTCGCCACTCTTCAGTCCGCTGGCTACGACGTGCGCGCGATCGGGAATCCGGTGCAGAACCTGACGACCGACTCAGAGTACGTCGCCGCCTACCTCAGGGCCATTCATGGCCCGGTCGTCCTTGTCGGACACTCCTACGGAGGGTCCGTCATCACGAATGCCGCGGCCGGCCTCGCTAACGTCAAGAGGCTGGTCTATGTCGACGCGGCCGCCCCGGCGCCGGGCCAGACCACCGGCCAGCTTTCAGGTGCCGGTTCTGTCATGACCAAGATGAAGCCAGCGGACCTGTTCTTCACTACCGCGAACCCGACCTCTTCGTCAGGTGCGCCTGAGCTGTACCTCAAGGAGAGCATCTTCGTCCACAACTTCGCCGGTGACCTGCCGCAGGCTGAAGCTAAGGTCCTGTGGGGCTCCCAGCGCGGCGCGTCCATGGCTGCCTTTACCACGCCGTCGACGGCGGCGGCCTGGAAGACAATCCCGTCCTGGTACTTCATCAGCACTGGTGATCAGATCATCACGCCCGCATCGGAACTCGCGATGGCCCACCGCGCGCACTCGCATATCACCATGTTCCATGGCGGATCGCACCTGACGCTGATATCGCACCCGAACGCGGTGACTGCCGTCATCGCATCGGCCATTTGCTCGCTGCGCTGAATGAGGCCACCATTCCGACCGTGTCCCGGCGCGCACTTTTCACTGAGTTTGTTTCGCGCGAAAGGTCCCTGCTCGAGTTAGCGCGCGCTCCGGCGAGCACGACGGCGCAGGCCGAAGATCACCAGCAGCACCGCGATCAGCGCGGCAGCAGCCGGAACGGCACGCTTAAGCACCGGCAGCCCGGCGACGTCGAGCAGGTCGATCGCATCATTGTCCGGCGGCTGCCAGGCAGTCGGCTCTCGCTGCACGGGTACCTGAACGGCCGGCGACTCGTGCCTGGCCGGCCGCAGCTGCGTCACCTCAGCCAGATCCTCGTCAGCGGCTTCGTCGCCATCCGCCCCCGCTTGATCCAGCGGAGCCCCGGCGTGCTTGCCTGCCGTCGGCTGCTGCGCGCCGTTCAGGTCGGCCGCCGGCGGGCCAGCCAGCTTCGCTGCCGCGTCCGCAGCGGCAGTGGCCGACGGGACGGGGGCTGGCGGAGCCGGGGCTGGCGGGGCGGGGGCTGGCGAAGCTGTTCCTTCCGACGGCTCCAGGGCAAGGCCGCGGTCCGCGAGCTTCGCCTTGATGTCGGCCAGCGAAGCGGGACCGACGCCGTCGATCGCGAGCAGTTGCTGGCCAGTCCGCCGGGTCAGGTCCCCGAGAGTCTGGATGCCGTCGTGACGCAGGCTGCTCCAGGCCCTGGTGCTGAGGTTGAGCACGTCGATCGGCAGCGCCTCGTCCGGTGTGCTGTCGGTGAGGGCTACCACGTTTCCGTCCGAAATTTCCTCATCGTCGGAGACATCCGCGGCGCCTGGTGCTTCCGCAGCCAGCATGGCGGCCAGGTTGTCGGCGAAGATGCCGATCAGTCTCGCGCCCACCTCGGTCATGACGCCGCGGCCGAACTGCGCCGGCTTGCCAGTGACGTTCAGGGTCGTGTGCACCGTGACGACAGTGTGGTCGCCGGCGGGCGTCAGCCGCGAGCGCACCGCAGCCGACGCAGTGCCCGCTCCGCGGGTCTCCTTGCCGGACGCTTCCAGCGTCATGACGCCCGCATCCCGGTCCCGCTCGGTGAACTTCGCGGTTCCGGCGTAGGTCATGGTGATCGGGCCTACCTTCACCTTGATCTTGCCGGAGATGTTGTCGCCTTCGACGGAGTCGAGGGTGGCGCCCGGCATGCACGGCGCCACCCGCTCGACGTCCAGGAGCACGTCCCACGCTCGCTCCACCGGGACCGGGACCGAGAATGAGTTCTCGAGCTCCATGTATCAGACTCCTGCCGCTGCCTCCAGAGCCCGCCCGGTCAGCACCCGCGCAAGATGTCGCCGGTAATCCGGCGCTCCGTGCAGGTCCGCAGGCGGCTGCGTTCCCTCGTCCGCGCCCGCTGCTGCTGCCCGCAGCGCCTCGGAGCTAGCCTGCGCCCCAGCGGCGGCCGTCTCGACGGCAGCCGCCCGGATCGGCACCGGACCCATGTTGGTTAGCCCGACCCGTGCCTCGGCCACCTGGCCGTCGGAGCGCCGCACCAGCGCCGCGACGCCGACAATCGCCCACGCCTGCGCGGTCCGGTGGAACTTCTCATAACGATATCCCCAGTCGCTACCGAGCTTGGGCACCCGGATGCCAGTGAGTATCTCGCCGGGCTCAAGCGCCGTGGTCAGGTAGTCGACGAAGAACTCGGCCGCCGGGATCTGCCGGGCGCCTGCCGGGCCGGTGGCGATCAGCGTCGCGTTCAGCGCCAGCACCACCGCGGGCAGGTCACCGGCCGGGTCCGCATGCGCCAGCGAGCCGCCGAGCGTGCCCCTGTGCCGGACGGCCGGGTCGGCGACAGTAGCGGCCGCCTCGGCCAGGAGTCCGCAATGCTCGGCGATCAGTGGATCGTGAACGACCTGGTAATGGGTAGTCCGGGCACCGATCAGCAGGTGATCGCCGACGTCGGTGACTCCGCGCAGCTCGTCCAGGCCGGCAATATCGACCAGGAGCTCCGGGAAAGCCAGCCTCAGCCGCAGCAGTGGCAGCAGGCTCTGCCCTCCTGCGATGACCTTGGCGTCCTCGCCACCGCCGGCTAGAGCGCTCACTGCATCGCCAACAGACGACGGCCGGACGTAGTCAAACTTGGCCGGGATCATGCCGCGCCTCCGCTCTGAGTTTGGGCCGCCTGGATCGCCCGCCAGACTCGCTCCGGCGTGCATGGCATGGTGATGTCATTGATGCCGAACGGCCTGAGCGCGTCCACGATCGCGTTGACCACAGCTGGCGTCGATGCGATCGTGCCGGCTTCGCCGACGCCCTTGACGCCGAGCCGGTTGTTGGCCGGAGTCGACGTGCGCTCGGTCTGGTACGACGGCAGGTCTGGCGCCGCCGGCACCAGGTAGTCAGCCAGCGTCGTGGTGAGCAAGTTGCCGTCGTCGTCGTAGACGCCCTCTTCATAGAGCGCCTGCGCAATGCCCTGCGCGATGCCGCCGTGTACCTGGCCTTCCACGATCAGCGGGTTCACCACCACGCCGACGTCGTCGACCGCCACGTAACTGCGGATCTTCACGAACCCTGTCTCGGTGTCGACCTCGGTCGCGCACAAGTGCGTACCGTGCGGGAACGAGAAGTTGTCCGGGTCATAGGTAGCGTCCGAGTCCAGCGATGGCTCGACGCCGTCAGGCAGCGCGTGCGCCGCGAACGTGGCTAGCGCGATCTCCTGGATCGACTTGCCGGCCTCCGGGTCGCCCCGGACCGAGAACCGTCCGGCCGAGAACTCCAGGTCGTCCGCGGAGGCTTCCAGCATCGCCGCAGCGATGATCTTCGCCTTCGCGACCACCTTGTCGCACGCGCCAACCAGGGCCAGGCCGCCGACTGCGAGCGAGCGCGAGCCGTAGGTGTCCATGCCCTTGGGCGAGACCAGAGTGTCGCCGTGCAGCACCCTGATGTCCTCGAACGGCACGCCGAGCTGGTCGGCCACGATCTGGCTCCAGGCCGTCTCGTGTCCCTGGCCGTGCGCGCTCGAGCCGGTCACCACCTCGACCTTGCCGGTGGGCAGCATCCGGATCGACGCGTGTTCCCAGCCGCCCGCTCCGTAGGACAGCGAGCCCAGCACCCGCGACGGCGCCAGCCCGCACATCTCGGTGAAGGTCGAGATGCCGATGCCGAGCCGTACCTTGTCGCCGCGCTCGTTCCGCCGGCGCTGCTCCTCGCGCAGGCCGTCGTAATCGAACAGCTCCTTGGCCTTGGCCGTGGCCGCCTCGTAGTTCCCTGAGTCGTAGGTCAGGCCGCAGATCGTGGTGTACGGGAACTCCTCGTGCTTGATCCAGTTGCGCTCCCGCAGTTCCAGCGGCTCGATGCCCAGCTCGACTGCGAGCTCGTCCATGATCCGCTCGATCGCGAACGTCGCCTCCGGCCGGCCCGCGCCGCGATAGGCATCAGTCGGCATCTTGGTCGTGAAGATGCCGGTGCACTTGAACGAGTACGCGTCCATCTTGTAGATGGCCGGGAACATGAACGCCCCGAGCAGCGGCACGCCTGGCGTGACCAGCATCAGGTAAGCACCCATGTCTGCGAGCAGGTCGACCTCAAGGCCGCGGATCCGGCCGTCGGCGTCGGCAGCGATCCTGATCTTCTGCCACTGGTCCCGGCCGTGGTGCACGGTCAGGTTGCCCTCGGTGCGGGATTCGGTCCACTTCACCGCCTTACCGACCTTGCGGCTGATCAGCACCGACAGCACTTCCTCCGCGGTGACCTGAAGCTTCGAGCCGAAGCCGCCGCCCACGTCGGGAGCGATCACGCGAACGTTCTGCTCGGGGATGCCGAAGAATGCCGACAGCGCGAACCGAAGCACGTGCGGGATCTGCGTGGCTGACCAGAGCGTCACCTCGTCGCCGATCCACTGCGCGACTGTCGCGCGCGGCTCCATCGCGCACGGGATCAGCCGCTGCTGCCGGTAGTTCCGCTCCACCACCACCGGGGCATCGCGGAATGCCGCGTCCATGTCGCCGTTGGCGAACACCCACTCATAGCTCTTGTTGCCCGCCTCGTGCACTTTCGGCGAGCCCTCGTCCAGCGCGGTGCGGATGTCCAGCACCGGAGGCAGCGGCTCGTAATCCACGTCGATCGAGGCAAGCGCGTCCGCGGCCGCGTACCGGTCGCGGGCGACCACGACCGCTACCGCCTCGCCTACGTAGCGGACCTCGTCGACGGCCATCGGCGGGTGCGGCGGGATGACGATGTCCGGCGTCACTGGCCAGGCGCACGGCAGGCTGCCCTGCTCGGCTGCGAAGTCAGCGCCGGAGAAAGCCGCGATTACGCCAGGCTGCCCGAGCGCGCCGCTGACGTCGACCCTCGTGATCTTCGCGTGCGCGTACGGGCTGCGCACGAATGCCAGCTGCAGCATTCCGGGCAGCCTGATGTTGTCGGTCCAGTTGGTCTGGCCGGTAATGAGCTTGGCGTCTTCCTTGCGCAGCCGTGCCTTGCCGACTTCGGCGGCCGGCGCGTCGATGGTCGCGGTCACTGGGTCACCCCCGCCACCGCCGCGCGCTTGACGGCACGGACGATGTTCTCGTAACCAGTGCACCGGCAGAGGTTGCCCTCCAGGCCCTCACGGATCTCATCTTCGGTCGGATGCGGGTTGTCACGCAGCAAGTCGGTCGCCGCCATGATCATGCCGGGCGTGCAGTACCCGCACTGCAGCGCGTGCTCCTCATGGAATGCTCGCTGCACCGGGTGCAACTCGCCGTTAGCAAGGCCTTCGATCGTCGTCACGTCGGACCCGTCCGCCTGGACGGCGAGCACTGAGCAGCTCTTGACCGACTGCCCGTCCATCAGCACTGTGCATGCGCCGCAGTTCGAGGTGTCGCATCCGACCGGCGTACCGGTCTTGCCGACGACTTCCCTCAGATAGTGGACGAGCAACAAGCGGGGTTCGACTTGATCGGAGTACTTAACGCCGTCAACCGTGACGGTGATTTGCGTCATTCGCTGACACCTCCGGGGACATGGCAGATACGCCTGAGCCAAACCTAGGTCGGCGGAACCCGCCGCACCAGTCCCTCGTGTCGCAATTAGCGATGCGCCGTCTCGTCAGGCTGCCGGATAACCGGCATCGCCGTCAGAGTTTCGACTCTGCCGGAAAATACATTCCATCCGGGAACGGGCATTACTGGCTGGCCGGCATCCTGCCGCGCGCGGCCATTAGCCGGTGTGCAAGACCTGGAATGCCTCGGCAAGCCGGCCTTCGGGCAGCCCGGCCTGCGTCGCGGCCCGGCTCAGCCAGCTGCGCAGGAACTGCTCGAGCCCGTCTGGGTCGGCGATCTGGCTGACGTGGCTGCGCAGCGCCGCTAACTTTGCGCGGGAAGGTGTCGGTGATATCGACATAAGTCGTCGGCGTAGGGCTGGCGGAGATCCAGACCTCGCGGACGGTCCACGGCTCTAGCTTCTGTTCTGCGAGCAGTTCTGGGAAGGCGAACGGGTTGCGCGAGTCCGGGTACACAGCGTCCAGAGCGGCCGCGCCGACCGCGCGATGGTCAGGGTGGCTGGCGCCCATGCGCGCGTAGTTGCGCTCCGGCGACGGACACACAACGCGGTCCGGGCGCAGCAGCCTGATGACCCTGGCGAGGTCGCGGCGCAGCGCGATCGTGGCCTCAACGCGGCCGTCGGGGTAGCCCAGGAAATGCAGGTCAGTCACGCCCACCTGCTTGGCGGCCGCGGTCTGCTCGGCCTGCCTGATCGCAGCCATTTCGGTGCGACTGACCGCCGGGTCACTGCCGCCAGCCTCGCCGTTGGTGACGATGCAATAGCTCACCTGCAGGCCGGCGTCGGTCCACTGCGCGATCGTGCCGGCCGCGCCGAAATCGACGTCATCCGGATGCGCCATGATCACCAGCACCCGGCTGATGGTCTGTTCCGCTCGGCCGGACTCTTCCGCTGACGTCTGTCCGCTAGCTGCGGGCTGTTCCTCAGGCACTATCTGATCCTAAGGCGGCGTCAGCGCAGATGGACGCGCCGGTTCGCCGGCTGGTATTACCAGAGGGCTGGGCAGGGTACCGGGTGATCTGTCAGGCACTCAGTTAGGGTGGATGCTGTGACGACTTTCTCGGCAGATCGGTCATATGCACATGCATTGGACACTGCGGACCCGCTCGCAGCGTTCCGTGACAGGTTCGTGCGGCAGGACCGTGAACTGATCTACCTGGACGGCAACTCCCTGGGGCCGCTGCCGGTGCGCACCCAGGCGCGCATTGCCGAGGTCGTCGACCAGGACTGGGGCGTCGGCCTGGTGCGGTCCTGGGACAAGTGGATCCAGCTACCCAGGCAGGCCGGTGACATGGTGGGTGAGCACCTGATCGGCGCGGCGCCGGGTCAGGTAACGGTCTGCGACTCCGCCACCATCAACCTGTACAAGCTGGCCTGGTCCGCATTGGACGCGCGGCCAGGACGGGACGTCATCATTACCGACGACGACAACTTCCCCACCGATCGGTACGTGCTGCAGGGCATCGCCGCTCAGCGCGGCTGCGAACTGCGCACGATCCATACGGACATGGACGCCGGGGATCAGCGAGGCGGTACTCGTCGAAGCGCTGGACGACCGGGTCGCCCTAGTCGAACTGTCTCACGTCGCTTACCGCAGCGGCGCGCTCGCCGACATGACCAGGCTCAGCGAACTGGTGCACCGCGCAGGCGCACTCATGCTCTGGGACCTGTGCCACTCAGTCGGCGCGGTACCGGTTGAGCTCGACGCCTCCGGCGCTGATCTGGCGATCGGCTGTACCTATAAGTACGTGAACGCAGGACCGGGGGCGCCCGGCTTTCTTTATGTGCGCGAGGATCTGCAGTCCCTGCTGCGGCAGCCCATCTGGGGCTGGTTCAGCCAGCACGACCAGTTCGCCATGGGCCCCCGCTACGACCCGGCGCCCGGCATCGATTCCTTCCTCACCGGCACGCCGAACATCATCGGCGCGGTCGCTGTCGAGGAAGGTGCCCGGCTGATCGGCGAAGCCGGGCTGCCGGCGCTCTGCGGGCCAAGAGCATCGAGCTGACCACCTACCTCATCGCGCTCGCCGACGAGTGGCTGGCGCCGCTTGGTTTCACGATCGCCTCGCCGCGCGAAGCCGCCCGCCGCGGCGCTCATGTCACCTTGCGGCACGACGACGCCTGGCCGATCAGCCAGGCACTCATCAGCGCGGGCGTAGTGGGCGACTACCGGACACCGGACCGCCTCAGGCTCGGCCCGATTCCGCTGACCACGAGCTTCACCGAGGTATTCGACGCGCTCGACCGGCTGAGGGAAATCACCGCGACCAAGTCCTACGGCGACATCCCGCTCGAACAGTCCAGGGTCACCTGACCGCTCGCCCTGCCCCGGTGTGCCGGGCGTCGCCAGCACAAGCTCAGCCGGGCCTCGCCGGGCTGGTCAAGTGCCGCGCGGGCAATTGACGCACCCTATGCCAGATCTTTAGGCTGCGGAAGGTGCCGCTATACGGGCAGATCGACGCCGATTACAGCAAGCAGCTGAGATCGACTCTGCCCGACGGGCCTATTTACATGCTGGGCCTGGAGAAATTCCGGCCCGATCTCGAGCACGGCACGGTGCGCGCGCTACCGCGCCGCGAACTCCGGCCTGTTCTACGCTCCGATCCCGCTACTCACCGCTGCCGGAGCCGCGCTGTGCTTTACCGCCGAAGTGGTCGCTAGCTCTGGCGGTTGGGATCGTGTTGCAGTAATTGGCTACTCGACCAGGAAGTCGTTCGTCGACCTTGCCTACGAGCCACAGTTCCTGGACTGGCACACCGCCAAGGAGCTGCGCCTTGAGCGCTCGATGGTGATGGGCATGCTGCCGGCCGGTAACCTGCCTGGCCCGGCCAGCTCAAGCCGGATCCTGCTGGAGGCTGGGCAGGGCCGGCGCTGGCCCTGTTGGCCTCGGGGCCTGCCACGATCTTCGACGTTGAAGGCACGCTCGTCGGTGACGGCAGGCAGTGGGCGGGGGCTCGCTTCACGGCGATCGAGCCGGGTACTTCGCTGCCACTGCGTGCCGCAACGCCGGATACCAGGCTCTGCTGCTCGAGCCAACGATCGAACGCTGGCGCTGGCCGTGACGGCGACGCTAAGCCATGGCTGACCTTGTCGCGGGCCGCCCCGGTAGCGAGGAGGAGGCCGCCGGCTGCGCCGCGAACAGAACCGCGAGGCTGTCATCGATGCGCTGCTCTCTCTGTTCGCTGCTGGCCAGTACAACCCGAGCTACGCCGAGATCGCGGCACAAGGCGGGACTGTCACCCCGATCGCTGTTCCGTTACTTCGACGACGTTCACGACCTGCACCGAGCGGCCGCTGAACCGCCAGATCCAGGTTGCGATACCGCTTCTCCAGCTGTCCGTCGGCCCGGCCGATCAGGTCGCAGACAAGATCGAGGCGGTCGCGCAATCCAGGGTGCGCGCGTTCGAGCAAGTAGCTCCGACTGCCCGCGCGCTGCGGGCCAACGCGGGCCACAACGAGCGGCTGGCCGCACTACTCGCCGGAATCCGCGGGTTCCTCCGTGACCAGCTGAGTGAGCTGTTCGCGGCCGAGCTGACCGGCCGGCGTGAGGTCTTGCTCCCGGCTGTCGACGTGCTGTGCTCGTTTGAGTCCTTCGATCTGCTCCGCCGCGAATCGGGCTTGTCGCCGGCAGCGACGGCCGCCACGCTGGTAGCAGCCCTGACCGCATTGCTCAACGGAGATGCCGATGTCAGCTAGCGCCAGCGCCGAGCATGGCACGGTCGTCGACTTCCATTTCGACATCATGTGCCCGTGGGCTTATCAGGCGTCGTTGTGGATCCGGGATGTTCGCGACCAGCTCGGGCTCGAAGTGGGGTGGCGATTCTTCAGCCTGGAGGAAATCAACCGCGCACCAGGCAAGAAGCACCCCTGGGAGCGGGAGTGGTCCTATGGCTGGTCGATGATGCGGATCGGAGCGCTGCTGCGCCGCATCGAACCCGGCCTGCTCGACCGGTGGTATTACGCCGCTGGTACCGCCCTGCATGTCGACGGACGCAAGCCGCATCGCAGAGAGGTGGCTGAGGAGCTGATGACGCAACTCGGCCTCGATCCGGGCCTTGTCGGCCAGGCCATCGAAGATCCGAGCACGCACGAGGATGTGCGAGCCGATCATGAGCGGGTCGTCAGCCTCGGTGGCTGGGGAGTTCCGACGCTGGTGTTCAGCGGCGACCGGGCGTTGTTCGGACCGGTGCTGATCGAGCCGCCGGCCGGTGCCGGCCGCAGTCCGCCTCTGGCAGCTGATGGCGGGCTGGCTGGAGTTCCCGAACCTCTATGAGGTGCAACGGCCGAAGAGCCAGCAAGACCTGACGGCGATCGCCGACACGTTCCGGCCCTACCTCGAGGCGCGGGACTGGATAACCATTCAGAAGGAGACGCCGTGACGGACCTGGCCACCATCCGGACTTCGCTGGAGCAGTGCTTCGACGCTGTCGAGTCGCTGTCCTCGCGGCTGAACAGCGACCAATGGCAGGCGCAATCGCTGTGTCCGGACTGGGACATGCGCGGGGTCGTCACGCACCTCGGCATGATGGAGCGGGTCATGACGGGCTGGCTGCCTGCCAGCGCCGAAGACTGTCCCGCCGCTGGACCGGATCGGGCCGTACCACGAGGAGACCGCGGCCCTCGACGACAAAGCATTCGCGGCCCGGATCGCCGATATCTTCGCCGCCCGGCGCGCTGACCTGTCCGGGCTGCAAGAAGCGGATCTGGACCGGCCGTCGTGGTCCCCGCTCGGGCCGCGAAGCTATGGCGGTTTCCTCCAGATGCGGATCTTCGACTTCTGGGTGCACGAGCGCGATATCTCCACGCCGCTCGGCTGGCCGTCGGACGACGGCGGCGCCCGCGCCGAGATCGCCCTCGGCCAGGTCGAGACCTCGATCGGCTTCATCGTCGGGAAGAAGGTTGGCCTGCCTGACGGGTCCAGCATCGTCTTCCACTTGACCGGCCCGGTCGTCCGCGATCTCGCCGTGGTCGTCGATGGCCGGGCGAAGGCGGTCGACCACGTCGACCAGCCCGATGTCGAGCTGACGACGGACACGGTCACCTTCATTCAGCTCGCGTCCGGCCGCATCGACCCGCAATCGCAGATAGACGCCGGAAAGGTGAGCTGGACCGGCAACGACGAACTGGGCAACCGGGCCGCCCGCAACCTCCGGTTCACCATCTGACTAACCGCTGGCATCCGCGGCGACCCGTTACCCCGGGCTGACCGGCTAACCTTAGTTGCCGAGAAGCAACTAGCTGCCGGGAGGTATCAGCACGTGCCGCGACCCACCAGCGACGACAGCTCCGGCCACCGCTTCTGGCGGTCCACCTTCTCGTCCCTGCGGGTCCCTAACTACCGGCTGTACTTCACCGGCCAGTCGATCTCACTGGCGGGCACGTGGATGCAGATGACGGCCCAGTCCTGGCTGGTCCTGGTGCTAACCCAGTCGAGCACCGACCTGGGTCTGGTGGTGGCGCTCCAGACGCTGCCTGTGCTGCTGCTCGGGCCGTATGGCGGCGTCGTCGCCGACCGTGTCGACAAGCGCAAGCTGATGATCGGGCTGCAGACAGCGATGGGCTGCCAGGCTCTAGTGCTCGGGCTGCTGACTGTGTCCGGTGTAGTCAGGTTCTGGCAAGTCTGCCTGCTCGCGGTGGTGCTCGGGCTGAACAATGCCTTCGAGAACTCGGCCCGGCAAGCATTCGTCCGCGAGATGGTCGGCAAGGACGAGTTGCGCAACGCGATCACGCTCAACTCGGTGACAGTCAACGCGGCTCGCGCGGTCGGCCCGGCCATCGGCGGCGTGCTCATCGCTACCGTCGGGGTCGGAGTGTGCTTCCTGGCCAACGCTGCGAGCTTCGTGGCCGTCGTCACTTCACTGCTCATCATGAACACCCGCGCGCTGCAGCCCAGCCCGCCCGCGCCACGGGCTCGCGGGCAGCTACGCGAAGGACTGCGCTACGCCGCGCAGACGCCGAACATCGCGGTCCCGCTCGCCATGATGGGGCTCGTCGGAATGCTTGCTTACGAGTTCCAGGTGTCGATTCCGGTGCTGGCCAAGCACACCTTCCACGGCGGCTCGGAGGCCTATGGCTTCCTGACTGCCGCGATGGGGATCGGCGCGGTGGCCGGCGGCCTGTTCACCGCCGCACGCGGGCGAACCGGACTCCGGTCGATGATCATCGCTGGAACCGGCTTCGGGGCCGCTATCATCGTCTGCGCATTCTCGCCGGTGATCGGCGTTGCCTATGCAGCGATGCTGTTCGTTGGCTGGGCGAGCGTCTCGTTCATCGCAATCGGCAACTCGACGATCCAGCTCGCCTCCGATCCGAGCATGCGCGGCCGGGCGATCGCGCTCTGGCAGGTCGCTTTCCAGGGCACGACCCCGATCGGCGGTCCGCTGATCGGCTGGATCATCGACTTGAGCAACCCTCGCATCGGGCTAGCCGTGGGCGGGATCTCCTGCCTGGTGGCCGCGGCCGGCGGCTACGCCCTCAGCCTGCGATATCGCAACCACGCACCGCAGGCCTTCGCTAGCCCTGCGGTCAGAGCTCAGCCCTGACGCGGAGTTCCCGCTACTCCCATTCAATGGTGGCCGGCGGCTTGCTGGTGATGTCCAGCACAACGCGGTTGACCTGCGGCACCTCGTTGGTGATCCGGGTCGAGATCGCGGCCAGCACTTGATCGGGCAACCGGGCCCAGTCCGCTGTCATCGCGTCCTCGCTGGTCACCGGCCGGAGCACGACCGGATAGCCGTAACTACGGCCGTCTCCCTGAACGCCGACGGACCGGACGTCGGCCAGCAGCACCACCGGGCATTGCCAGATCTGCCGGTCCAGGCCCGCCGCGGACAGTTCAGCGCGAGCGATCGCGTCCGCGGCCGACACGATCGCGAGCCGGTCCGCTGTCACCTCGCCGACGATCCTGATCGCCAAACCGGGGCCGGGGAACGGCTGCCGCCAGACAATCTCGTCTGGCAGTCCGAGTTCCGTGCCGACCTGCCTAACCTCGTCCTTGAACAGGTCGCGCAGCGGCTCGACCAGCTCGAACTTCAGATCGTCCGGCAGCCCGCCGACGTTATGGTGCGATTTGATGTTGGCGGCACCGGTACCGCCGCCGGATTCCACCACATCCGGGTACAGCGTTCCCTGAACCAGAAACGTGGCAGCATCGCTCTCGCCCGCTATCTCACGGGCTGATTGCTCGAACGCCCGAATGAACTCGCGGCCGATGATCTTTCGTTTCTGCTCGGGATCAGCCACCCCGGCGAGCGCCGCGAGGAACGCACCGGCCGCGTCGACGACCTTGAGTTCGACGCCGGTCGCGGCGACGAAGTCCTTCTCGACCTGCTCGGCCTCGCCGGACCGCAGCAGCCCGTGGTCGACGAACACACAGGTCAGCCGCGGGCCGATGGCGCGCTGGACGAGTGCTGCGGCGACCGCCGAGTCGACGCCGCCGGACAGCCCGCAGATCGCCCGGCCGTCGCCGACCTGGGCTGCGATCCGCTCGGTTTGCTCCTCGATGACGCCGCGCATGGTCCAGGTCGGCTCGCACCCAGCGGCTGCCAGGAAGCTGCGGAGCATTGCCATGCCGTGCTCGGTGTGCAGCACCTCGGGGTGGAACTGCATCCCGTATAGCCGACGGTCCGGTGCCTCGGCTGCGGCCACCGGGGTACCGGTCGTCGTCGCAGTGATCGTGAATCCGGGCGGCGCTGCCGCGCAGGTGTCACCGTGCGACATCCAGACCCGCTGCTCGGGTGGCAGACCGTCAAGCAGGACCCCGGCGTCGGTCGCGGTGCGGAGGTCGGTTGCCCCGTACTCCCCCGTTCCCGTATGGACGACCGTTCCGCCGAGATCACGGACCATGAGCTGGAATCCGTAGCAGATGCCGAGGATCGGGACTCCAGCACTGAGCAGGCCAGCCGGGGCAGGCGGGGCGCCCGCTGCGTAGACCGAGGAGGGGCCGCCGGACAGGATGACCGCGGACGGGCGGAGCGCGAGCATCTCCTCAGCGCTCATGGAATGTGGCACAACCCGCGAGTAGACGTGACATTCGCGGACCCGCCGGGCGATCAGCTGGGCGTACTGGGCGCCGAAGTCCACGACCAGAACGGGGCCGGATTCGAGGCTGGCGGACTCGAAGCTGGCGGACTCGAAGGCGGCACGGTCAGGGCGGGCGACACCGCCCTGAGCTCCATCTGTCATGCCGACGAGTTTAGTTGGCGGTGGCGGCTGCGCCCGGCTCCTCGTATTCCGCAGGCGCTGCCGGGCTGACCAGGACCCGGGAGATCCGCCGGCCGTCTAGCTGGGTCACTGTCAGCTTCCTGCCGTCCACTTCGGCCGATTCGCCGTTCTCCGGCAGGTGCCCCAGCGCCGCAAGCAGGTACGCCGGCCACTGTCTCGTAAGGCCCTTCGGGCAGTTCCAGGCCAGTCTGCTCGGCGAACTCGTCGAGGTTCAGCAAGCCGTCGACTTCGAGCTCACCGCCGTGAAGCTGCCGGGGATGGCTGGTTTCCTCGTCGTATTCGTCCTGGATGTCGCCTATCAGCTCCTCGACGAGGTCTTCCAGTGTCACGATCCCGGCCGTGCCACCGTATTCATCCACGACGATCGCCAGGTGCGCCCGGTCCCTGCGCATTTCCGATAGAGCGGACAGCACCATCTTGCTGATCGGCAGGAACTTGACCGGCCGGCACACCTCGCCAACCAGCCGGGAGCCGGGCTGTGCCCGGTTGTCCAGCAGGTCGCGGGTGTGCACGAACCCGATCACGTCGTCGTAGGACTCCTGGTAGACCGGGAATCTGGAGTACCGGGCGTGCTCGGTAGCCGCGACCGCCTCGGACAGCGGCATCGCCGCGGGCAGGAACTCCACCTCGGTACGCGGCACCAGCACCTCGCGGATCTGGCGTTTGCCCGCATCGAAGACTTCACCGACGATGTGCCGCTCGTCCGGGCCGAGCGCCTGATGACCGGCCACGAGGTCGCGGAGCTCCTCGTCGGTCATCAGCCCGCGGGCCTCTGCCGGATCGCCGCCAAGCAGCCGCACGACCAGGTTTGTCGACTTCGACAGCAACCAGACCAATGGCTTGGCTAGCATCGCGAGCCGGTCGACAACCGGGCCGGCTACCAGCGCGACTCGCTCGTTTCGCTGCAGTGCCAGTCGCTTGGGCGCTAGCTCGCCGAAGACCAGGGTGAAGAACGAGATGACCAGCGTCACCGCGATGAGGGCCACCGGGTCGGCCACATCCCGCGGCATGAGCTTGGTGAGCTTGTTACCAAGCCGGTCGGACAGCAACACGGCCCCGAAGGCACCGGACATCAGCGTCGCGAGTGTGACGCCGATCTGTACCGAGGACAGGAACCTGTTGGGATCCTGAGCCAGCTTTGCGGTCCGCTGGCCGCGCTTGCCGTGTCTGCCGAGGGCACGAACTTGCCCTTCACGCAGGGAAACCAGAGCCATCTCGGCAGCCGCGAAAAAGCCGCCGATCAAGATCACGGCGAGGACGAGGAGAATATCCCAGCCGACGCCATTCACGTCTGGATCCCCGACCCTCGTCGATGTGGCTTGCGCGAAGCTGCCGCCCGCCTCGTCTGTCAGCAGCCGGAACTCGGCCGCGCGGTGGTTTGCAACAGTCTATGCAGTCTGCCCGCAGCATCGAGCCGTACTCGCTTAGCCTGTCCGGGCAGCGTCGCTTGGTTGCCGAATGAAGTCAGACTTTTCGGTCTATACAAGTATCGTCGTTTATGACCCGTTAATACGGTGGAAGGACAGGTGGGCACGTGGCCGGTGTACACGACGAGGCCGTCGCGATCGCGGCGGAGTTGACTGAGCTGCGCAGGGCAATCCACGCGGAGCCGGAGATTGGCCTCGACTTGCCGCGTACCCAGCGCAAGGTGCTGGACGCCCTCGCAGGGCTGCCGCTGGACATCAGCCTGGGGGCAAGCCTTAGCTCCGTTACCGCCGTGCTTCGCGGCGGCAAGCCCGGCAAGACCGTGCTATTGCGCGCCGACATGGACGCGCTGCCGGTAACCGAGCGCTCTGGCGTGCCGTACACGTCACGATTTGACGGTGTCATGCACGCTTGCGGGCATGACTTGCACACCGCGATGCTGTGCGGCGCCGCCAAGGTGCTGTCAGCGCACTCCGGCGACCTGGCCGGGAATGTGATCTTCATGTTCCAGCCGGGTGAGGAGGGACCAGGCGGCGGCCGGATCATGGTTGCCGAGGGCGTGCTGGACACGGCAGGCGACCGGCCGGTCGCGGCTTACGCCTTGCACGTCGCGTCCGGCCTGTTGCCATTCGGGCTGTTCGCCAGCCGGGCAGGCACAGTCATGGCGGCCGCGGACACCCTGCACGTTACGGTGCACGGTCGCGGCGGACATGGTTCGCAGCCGCACCGCGCGGCCGACCCGGTGCCTGTTGCCTGTGAGATCGTGCTCGCCCTGCAAACGATGGTGACCAGGCAGTTCGACGTATTCGACCCGGTCGTGCTGACGGTGGGCACGTTCCACGCGGGCACTGCCGACAACGTGATCCCGGACGACGCGAACTTCGTGGCCACGGTCCGGTCGTTCTCGCCGCACGCGCGGGCCGCAATGCAGAAGGCCGCGCTGAGGACGGCTATCCAGGTCGCGGCCGCGCATGGCCTGACCGCAACGGCAGAGTTCCGCGACGGCTATCCGGTCACCATCAACGACGCGACCGAGCTGGCGTTCGCCGAGCAGACCTTGGCTGGCCTGCTCGGCGACGGCCGTTACGTCGCCGCGCCCGACCCGCTGACCGGCTCCGAGGACTTCTCCTACGTGCTTGAGCAGGTGCCGGGCGCGTTCCTGATGCTCGGCGCGTGCCCGCCTGATACCGATCCGTTCGCCGCGCCGTTCAATCACTCGGCCGAGGCCGTGTTCGACGACGCGGTGCTACCGGACGGCACGGCGCTGTACGCCGAGCTAGCGCTGGAGCGCCTGGCGCAGGCTGCTGAGGCCTAGCGCGGGACCAGTCTCCGGCTAGAGGCTGGCGACGTCCGCCTGCTTGGCCCGGACCGCGTCGGCCGCCGCGTGCAGTGAGGAGCGCTCGGACTCGGTGAGGTCGCGCTCGACGACCCGCCGGACGCCTTCGCGCCCGAGTTCGGCCTCGACGCCAAGGTAGACACCAGAGATGCCGTACTGGCCGTCCACCCAGGCGCAGACGGGCATGACGGCGCCCGCGTCCTCGGCCACTGCCTTGGCCATCCTGGCGGCGGCGGCCGATGGCGCGTAGTACGCCGAGCCGGTCTTGAGCAGCGCCACGATCTCGGCCCCGCCGTTACGAGTACGGTCGACTAGCTGCTCGATGTCGGCCGCCGGGAGGAGATCGGCTAGCGGCTTGCCGTCGACCGTGCAGGCCGATGGCACCGGCACCATGGTGTCGCCGTGTGAGCCGAGGGTGAGCGTCTGGACAGACCCGACCGGGACGCCGAGCTTGTCAGCCACGAAGTAGCTGAACCGGGCGGTGTCCAGCATTCCAGCCTGGCCGATCACGCGGCGTGCCGGGAACCCGGACACCTTTGCCGCCAGCGCCGTCATCTCGTCCAGCGGGTTGGAGACGACGATCAGGACCGCGTCGGGCGCGTGCTTGACGACCTGCTCGGTAACGCTCCGGACGATCTTGGCGTTGACGCCGATCAGGTCCATGCGGCTCATCCCCGGCTTGCGCGGCAGGCCCGCGGTGATCACGACGATCGCCGAGCCGGCGATTGCCTCGTAGCCTTCGCCGGCCGGCCCGGTTGTCTGGCCGGTGACCTTGGTTTCGAAGCCCTCGATCGGCCGCGACTGGCTCATGTCGAGCGCAAGGCCCTCCGGCTTGCCCTCGACGATGTCGGTCAGTACGACCTCGTCGAAGATGTCGTACTCGGCCAGCCGCTGTGCCGTGGTCGAGCCGTAGAAACCGGCGCCGACTACCGTTACCTTCCCTGTGCGGGCCATCGAAGTATCTCCTCGTAAAGCTGCGGTTCTCGGATAGGGCGTTGATCTGGGGCGTCCGGCCTCGGAGTCAGGACGCCGCCATCGCGACGCGCAGATTCTCATCGAGTTCAGCGAGGAATTCCTCCGTGGTGAGGAACGGCGTGTCCTTGCCGACCAGCAGCGCCAGGTCCTTCGTCATTTTGCCGCTCTCGACGGTCTCCACGCAGACCCGCTCCAGCGTTTCGGCAAAGGCGGTGACCTCAGGCGTGCCGTCGAGCTTGCCGCGGTGCGCCAGCCCCCTGGTCCAAGCGAAGATCGACGCGATCGGATTGGTAGAGGTTGGCTTACCCTGCTGATGCTGCCGGTAATGCCGGGTGACGGTGCCGTGCGCGGCCTCGGCCTCGACTGTCCTGCCGTCCGGCGTCATCAGCACGCTCGTCATCAGGCCGAGCGAGCCGAAGCCCTGAGCGATGATGTCGGACTCCACGTCGCCGTCGTAGTTCTTGCAGGCCCACACGATGCCGCCGTTGCCCTTGATGACCTGGGCGACCATGTCGTCGATCAGCCGGTGCTCGTAGGTGATGCCGGCGGCCTCAAACTCTGCCTTGAACTCAGTTTCGTAGACTTCGGCGAACAGGTCCTTAAACCGGCCGTCATAGGCCTTGAGGATCGTGTTCTTCGTCGACAGGTACAGCGGGAAGCCGCGGTCAAGCGCGTACCGCATCGTCGCCCTGGCGAAGTCCAGGATCGAATCGTCGAAGTTGTACATGCCCATTGCCACGCCGCCGCCGGTGAAGTCGGCCACGTCGAAGTCCAGCGGCACGGTTTCGCCATCGGCCGGCACGAACGAGATGCGGACGGTGCCCGGCCCCGGCACGACGAAGTCAGTGGCCCGGTACTGGTCGCCGTGGGCATGCCTGCCGATGATGATCGGGTCGGTCCAGCCAGGTACGAACCGCGGGATGGTGGAGACCACGATCGGCTCGCGGAACACCACACCGCCCAGGATGTTCCTGATAGTGCCGTTCGGCGACCGCCACATCCGCTTCAGGCTGAACTCGCTAACCCTCGCCTCGTCCGGCGTGATAGTCGCGCACTTGACGCCGACGCCGTGCCGCTTAATCGCATTCGCGGCGTCAATGGTGACCTGATCGTCTGTCGCGTCACGCTGCTGAATGGACAGGTCGTAATACTCAAGCTCGATATCCAGGTACGGCAGGATCAGCTGGTCCTTAATGAATTTCCAGATGATCCGGGTCATCTCGTCGCCGTCGAGTTCAACGACGGGGTTTAGCACCTTGATCTTCGACATGCAGCTGCGTTCCCTTCATCGCGCCGGCGTCGTTACCGCCGCGAAACCTGGCCGGGCCCTAATCTGCCCGGTCTTCCGTCCTGTCCTGCGACCGCTGCGGTCATCAGCTGGTGACCCGGGCGAACAAACCCGCGACCAGCAGGCCAACGCCGAGTGCGGCTAGTGCGGCGACGTCAAGAAGCCGCCGCCGGGACGCGAGCATTCCGGCTCTGTCGTCCGGTAGCACCAGCCTGATCAACGCCCCTGCGAGCAAGGCGCCGGCTACTACCAAAGTACCGCCCTTTACGGCCTGCCCACCGCCGCGAACCGTCACCAGTCCAGCGACCAGACCCGCCGCGACAATGCCGTACGGGAGCTGGGCCAGCCAGCGCCGGCGGCTGCGGGCCGGACTTCCGCCGCGCCCCTCAGCGACCTCGCCATCGTCGCGGCTGGAGGCGCCGGGCTCGGCCTTGCTGATGCCAGCGTCGGCCCCGCGAGCGCCGGCGTCGGCCCTGCGAGCGCCAGCCCTGGCTTGCCGGGCTTCGGCCCTAGCCCGACGGGCGCCCGCTTTGGCCGAATGCTTCACGGCGGCATGCTTCACCGGGCATCGAGCGGCGCCCAGTGCAGCCCGCGCTCCCCGATGTACTCACTATCGGGCCGGATGAGCCGGTTATCGGCATGCTGCTCGATCACGTGGGCCGTCCAGCCAGCCATCCGGCTGGCCGAGAAGACCGGCGTGAACAAGTCCGTCGGGATGGCGAGGTAGTGGTACACGGTAGCGGCGAAGAAGTCGACGTTCGGGAACAAGCCCTTCTCCGCCAGCACTACCTCTTCCATCCGGCGGGACATCCGGTAGTAGGTGTCGTCGCCGCTCGCAGCCGCCAGTTCGGCGGACATCTTCCGTAGATGCGTGGCCCGCGGGTCCTCGGTCTTGTACACCCGGTGCCCGAAACCCATGATCTTCTCGCCCTGGGCGAGCCGCTGGCTCACCTGATCGCTGACCGCCTCCACCGGATCGCCACCCGATTGCCTGACGGCCTCAAGACCGCGCATCACCTGCTCATTCGCGCCGCCGTGCAGTGGCCCGGACAAGGTGCCGAGAGCCGCAACGACGGCTGCGTGCATGTCTGCAAGCGTCGCAGCGCACACCCGGGCAGCAAAGGTCGACGCGTTCATGGTGTGGTCAGCGTGCAGCACCAGGCAGGTGTCGAGGATCTCGGCAGCGCGCGATTCCGGCAGCTGGCCGGTCAGCTGAAACAGGAAGTTGGCAGCCGTGCCCAGACCAGGATCGGGCGGCGGGACGTCCCGGCCGAGCCGCGCCGCCTGGTAGGCAGCGATCAGCACCGGCTGCTGGGCGGTGAGCCGGGCGGCTTTGCGCAGGTTGGCCGCGGGCTCGTTCGACTCGGCGTCGGGGTCGTCGGCGCTGCCAAGCGACACCAGGCTGCGAAGCGCCTCCATCGGCCGCTGATGACGAGCGACAGACGGCAGGTCAGCGGCTGCTAGCGCACCAGGCGGCCGGCCTGCAGTGAGCTCAGCCCGGTACTCCTCCAGTTCCTCGCGGTTCGGAGCATGACCGCGCTGCAGCAAGAAGGCGATCTCTTCGAAGGATGCATTATCGGCCAGCTCGTGAATGTCGTAACCGCGGTAGAAGAGCAGCCCGGCGCGACCGTCGATATCGCTCAGCGCGGTGGCTGCGGCAACGACGTCTGCCAGGCCCCTGGATGGCGCTTCCGCCATGTGTCCTCCTCGCCCACTGCCCGCTGGGCAGTGTACTTGCGTGCCCCGTCTTCTCCCGACTTGCCTCAAGGCGCGTTCGTTTTACACCTGGCCGGCATGGACTTGACGTGACCTGGGTAACCCAGAGGTGACACCTCACTAGCTGGCCGGACACGCCGGAGGAACGTCATGGAGACCCCCCACATCCGGATCGAGAGCACCGGCGCCATCATCAAGCTGCGCCCGGAAGTGACCACGATTGGCCGAGGCAAGTCTGTCGACATCCACCTCGATCATCCGAGCGTCTCGAAACTGCACGCTGAGATCGTCCGCCGGGGACCCTACGCCTACGTTAGCGACCTGGGATTATCACGGCACGGAACCAGAGTTAACGGCAAGGTCGTAGCCCAGCGATTGGTCGAGAACGGTGACGTGCTGTCGTTCGGGTCCGAGCGGTGCCGAATCGGCGGTCTGGCGGCTGAAGACGTGCTGCCGGAGACCGAGCCACGCCGGTCTGCAATGCCCGAGCTGACCCGGCGCGAGGTCGATGTCGTCGCTGCACTGTGCAAGCCGGCGCTGTCCGACGACGCGTTCGTCACCCCGGCCTCAGCACGGGACATCGCAGCCGACCTTGTCGTGACCGAAGCCGCGGTAAAGCAGCACCTGCTGCGGCTCTACCAGAAGCTCAAGATCGCCGAGGGGCCGAACCGCCGAGTCAGGCTGGCAAACGAGGTGGTGGCGCGGGGCCTGGTCCGGCCGCTGCCGGCAGCCGAGGAGGCCCCGGCGCAGCCCGCCGCGCAGGCCTGGCCGCGCGACGCGGCCGCTCCGTCCCAGATCGCGAGTTGACCTGAAGCGGCCGCCGGCGGCTCAGAGTCGCTGGCCGAGCCAGTGAACCAGCCGCCTGCCCAATTCGGACACATTGCCAGAAAGGTGGCCGAGGGCCGGATGACTGAACGGCGCTGCCTGCAACTGGCTACCCAGATGCGCGGCTGGCCAGTAGCCAGGTGCCGTGGTGGCCGCCGCAACCACAATCGCAGCGACCAGTGCCACGAGGCCAAGCGACCCGATAATCGCTGCCGGGGCAGAACTCGCAACCCGGCCGTAGAACTTGTTAAGCGGGCGGCGGCAGGCCCGTGAACCAGGCCCGATGCAATAACAGGCCACGAGCGCGCCCGCCGCAAAGCCTCCGGCTCTCGGCAGCTCAGCAGGCCCGGCTGCCAGCACCGCCAGAACTGCGGCAACGGCAGCGCACAGCAACGCCAGCGGCGCGAACAACAAGGAAGTCAGTACCGAGCGGACGACTGCCCACGGGTAGAAGGCAGTAGCCGAGACCGCATCACTGGGCCGCGCTCCCTGCCGCGACCGGCGGCGGGTCAGCCATCCGGCGGTCACGTCCGCCGCACGCAGCAGTACGAGCACCGCAAGCGCCGCTACCGCTCCCGCGATCGGCAACAGCACGCTGATGGCCACGAGCGCGGCCAGTGTCGCCAGCAGTTAGCGGCAGCCGGGCAGACTGACTCGCTGGCCGGGCTGCAAGCTCCGGTCCGCCGGGCGGCGACGCCTGACGTCCAGGGGGCTGGCCAGGCCCGGGCTGGCCGCGCCCGCCCCCGGAGTGGGGCACTGCCGCAGGCGGCACGGGCCTGGAACCGGGCGGAACCGTCGGACTTCCGGTCAGCTGGCCAGGACCGGCCGGCGAAGAGTTGTAGCGCACGGGTGTCAGCAGGTCGGCGAAGTCGTCCCGCGGCCGGACCGCCATCGGCCTGGTGCCAGGCCAGGCGGGTGCCCCAACCTGGCCAGCTGCAGCCTGACCCGCCGCTGGTAGCTGCGATGCCACATCCAGCGCGGTTCGCGTCACCTGGCCGCTCAGCATGGCCGGGTCGCCCTGGCCGCCGAAGGCCACGGCGGTAGCCGCTCCGGCGGGCGCTGGCACGAGCGCCTCCGGGTTCAGCCCGGCGGCGAATTCGGCCAAGTCTCCGGCCGACGGCCGGCGGCTCGGATCCCTGGCCAGGGCCGCCAGCACGATCGGCAGCAACGGGGCGGGCATCTGGTCCAGTTCAGGCTGACCGTGAACGATCCGGTAGAAGATCGCCTCGAACTGGCCGGTACCGAACGGCGGCCTCCCGGTCGCCGCATACGCCATCGTCGCAGCCCACGAGTGCACGTCCGCGGCAGGACCGCTCGGACTGCCCTCAATGACCTCGGGAGCAAGGTAACCCGGCGTTCCCATAAACATGCCGGTCATAGTCAGCCGGGTCGAATCCAGGGCCTGGGCGATACCGAAGTCGATGACAACAGGCTGACCGTCTACCAGCATTACGTTGCCCGGCTTGAGGTCCCGGTGCACCACGCCCGCCGCATGCACTGCCACCAGCGCGGCGGCCAGACCGCTGGCCAAGCCGGCGAGCGCCGCGCAGGTCAGCGGCCCGTCTGCGGTGACCACGTCTTCGAGGGTCCGGCCGGCGACATATCTCGTCACGATGTACGGCGGATCGCCCTCGACGTCCGCATCGACCACCTCGGCAACAAACGGGTTGTGAACCCGCCGCATGGTCTCCACTTCGCGCGCCAGCCGGTGCCGTGCGGTAGCCTCGGCCGGCACGCCCTGGCGGAGGACTTTGACGGCCACCAGGCTGCCGTCCGGATCGCTGGCCAGATAGACCATGCCCATGCCGCCCTCGCCCAGCTGCTCGCGCAGCAGGTAAGGGCCTAGCCGCTCCCCCGAGTGGGCGCTCATAGCGTTACAGCCTACGGCTCACTTCCCGCGAGCGAGCGGGCCGACTTTCGCACCGCTAGCTCCCGGCGACCAGCCGACGCAGCGCCTCGGCCGTCTGCGCATTTTGCTCCGCGTGGCTGAGCAGGGCTTTTGCTAGCTCAGCGGCCCACTGGCCGACCTGTACCGGCTGCCTGGACAGCACGACTCCGCGCACTTCACGGCAGACCTCCGCGGTGGGCGCGCCGCCGGTCAGCCGGAGCGTCATCACCTGCTCGCCGAGCCGGACCGTGATCTTCGACACTGTCCCGGCGCGGCCTTTCATCCGGTCCGACATGGAGCGGTCCCGGTCGATCGTCACGCAGTTCGGAGGCAGCGCGTCGCCGAGCGACTCGGTCAGGACCCTGGCGTAGATCGCGATATCGCTGCTGTCGGCGCGCAGCGCGGCCGTCACCATATCCAGCGACGGGCTGTCGGCGGGCTCCATCATCGCTGCCGCGTCCTCATTCCGGTCCATTGCTGCTGCTCAGTCTCTACTGGTCGCCGGCGTTGCTCGTTAGTCACCGGCCGCCGAAGGTCGCCTTCCCTGGCCCATTCTCCAGGAAGCTGCGCATCCCTGTTCGCGCGTCATCAGTAGCGAACAGCCCCGCGAAGCTGGTTCGCTCAACTTCGAGGCCGGTCGCGAGGTCAGTGTCCAGGCTCAGGTCCACCGCTCGCTTGGCCGCGGCGATCGCGATCGCGGGCCCGCTGGCGTACCCGGCGGCCATCTCGCGCGCCGCGAGGTAGACCTGATCGTCGGGCACCACCTTGTCGGCAAGCCCGATGGCTAGCGCTTCCGCCGCGCCCACGAAGCGACCGGTGAAAATCAGGTCCTTCGCCTTCGCCGGACCGATGAGCCTGGGCAGCCGCTGCGTGCCGCCCGCACCAGGGATCAGGCCGAGCAAGATCTCTGGCTGGCCGACTCTGGCGCTCTCGCCGAGCACCCGGAAGTCAGCGCACAGCGCTAGTTCGAGGCCGCCGCCCAGTGCGTAACCCGTCACCGCGGCAATGACCGGCTTGCCGATCGCGGCTACCGCGTTCAGGGCGTCCTGGAGCCGGCGGCTTGTCGCAGTCATCTGGGCGTAACTGGCCTCGGCCATCTCCTTGATGTCAGCGCCGGCCGCGAAAAGCTTCTCGCCGCCGTAGAGGACGACCGCGCGCACCGAGTCGTCTGCGCAGACCTGCGCGACTGCAGCTTCCAGACCGGCCTGAAGCGCGGCGCTGAGCGCATTCATGGGCGGGCGGTTCAGCCTGATAGTGGCAACCGCCTGCTCGGTCTCGACGAGTACCAGCTCGCTCATCGCCTACCTCCCGTACCGAGCCATGATCCTACGCAGCCCGGACTGCGGGCGGCTAGCCGGAGCGGCGGCGCGGCCTAGGCGCCTGAGCAGGCGGCCCCCCGTGCGCACCGGGAGGCTGCGTGTGGCAGGAGTGCTGACAGCCAGGCGACGTGCACGGGTTGTTTGCCGCCGAGCCTTCGCACCGGCCGAGCAGGCACTGAGGCGACAGTACGAAATCGAGCTCCACGTTGTGCATAGCCGACGGGTCACTCGCTAGGACTAGATCAGCAGCGCGCGCCAGGGCCCGGGCAGCCGGCAGCAGCCGGGACTCCAGGTGAGCCCTGGACACTTTGCTCAGGCACCGGCCAGCGCCCTGGGCATCAGACCGGAGGAATGCGGCGAACGCGTCGAGGCACGCCTGCTCTTCTGGTGTACGAGTGTGCTGGCCGCCGCGACTTCGACCGCGACCCTGTCGCGACCCGTCAAGGGAGAGCGACACTCCCATCTGCTGCCCCCCAATTCGGCTTGCCAGCAATGACACCTCTTGACCGGCATCACGCTACTGCGCAGTTGTGCGAAGGGTCAAGACTTCGCGCGAAGTTATTGCGTTATGCAATTCGCACACTGGAGCCTTAAGCTGCGTAAATATCCACTTCAGTGAACGTTGACTGGCTAGACAAGGTGCGAAGTTTATGCGAAGGTACGAGCATGGCTGATCGGCCCGATCCGCCGCCCTGGGGCGTGCTCATCTCGGTCGCGTTGCGCGCTGCCGGCATGTCGGCGCGCGAGGCGGCGCGACGTGCTGGCATCAGCGAGGGCAGGTGGCGGCAGATCACCGGCGGTTACCAGGTCATCAGGCCCGGCGTTTACGCCCAGGTCCGGGGCCGGCCACGACGCTGGCGAAGATGGCCACGGTGGCGGGCGTGACGCCGGAGGCACTCGCCGCCGCGGGCCGCGAGGACGCCGGCCGGGTCATGCGCGAGCAGCAAGAGCGGCGGGACGGCGACGAGATGCTGGCGCGAGTCCGGGCCATGGATACCGACCAGACTCGGGAGCTGCTCGCGACGATCGCGCTCCAGCTAGGCGTCAACCTCACCGAGTCTGAACAAGACGGCGGTGACCGCAGATACGGGACGTAGCGGCTCCCCGGCCGCGGACTGATCAAGTCGCACCGTCTGCAAGGTTCAGCTGAGCCACTAGCCACAGATAGAGAAACCCGAGCGCAGTCGCGGCCGCGAACGGCCAGGAGCCGTTCTGGCTGAAGCGCCAGCCAGCCAGCGCGATCCAGGCCAGCCCGATTCCGCCATTCCAGACCCTGACGCTCCAGCGGAGCCTTCGCGCCGCCTCGGCGGGCGGGCGCGACTTCTGGCCCCAGGCGAAGTCCCACAGCACTAGCGCCTGAGCCCAGCCGCACACCAGCCACATCGGCCAGCTGCGCGGCCTGACTATCCGGTTGTACCAAAGCTGGCAGAGCACCAGTCCGGCCAGCAGCGCCGCCGCTAGCAGTTCGCTAATGCCAGCCCGCACGTCGCCGGGCAGCCAGGCCAGCACGACGACCGGCAGCAACGGGAGCACCAGCGTGCGCAGCCCGATCACCAGATTGTCCAGCCAGCCCGACAGGTAAGGCAGTCGGGCCCGTGCAGGCACCGGCAGCTCCCACAGCTGCCTGGAACAGACCAGCGACATCGCGCCGCGGCAGTATCGGTACTGCCGGCGGATGAACATCTGCAGCGACTCCCGGCGGACGCTTGCTGCCAGCGGCAGTGGCAAGTACTTGAGCAGGTAGCCGTTGCGCCTGGCATCCAGGGCGGCGTGCGCATCCTCGCCGCCTGCCACGATCGTGAAGCCCCCGGTGGCGGCGAGCGCGGCCCGGCGGTACACCACGTTAGAGCCGACGCACTGAGCAGCGGCGAACCTGTCCGCGCGAACCTGACTTACCCTGCCGAAATGCTCCGTGATCGACGTTACGGCTCGCTCGACGGAGGCGGGCCTCGGGCTCTTCAGCGCGACCCGGGGCGTCTGTATGATCCCGACGGCCGGGTGGTCAAGGTAGGGCAGGGTCTGAGCGAGGAAGTCCGGCCGCGGCCTGCAATCGGCGTCGAACACCACCAGTAGCGGGCTTGATGTCCGGCTGAACGCGTAGTTCAGGTTCCCCGGCTTGCCGAACTGGCGGCTGTCTGGCCGCCGCAGGTACCGGAAGCCATATGCGGCGCTGACCTCACGCGCTTCGTCGGACGGGCCGTCATCGAGCACTACTGCGCTGGCGCACCCAGGGTAGGCGTCGACCAGCTCCGACACGCCGTCCCAGGTGTTCCTGAGCACCACAGCCGGTTCCCCGCAGATCGGCAGGCAGATGTCAACGTCGGGATAGTGCCGAGGTTTCCACGTCCGGACGCGCTCGGCATGACCAGCCGCGTCGAAGCCACGGGAAGCCAGGTTCATGGGCACGGTAACCACCAGATAGCCGATGTAGATCAGCGTGCACCAACCGAACTCAGCCAGGATCGGATGACCGATTTCGAGCCAGACCTGCGCGATGGCGATTATCAAGGCGCTGAGGCTCAGCGCTATTGCGAGCGGCGGCCTAGGGCGCCAGGCATAGGACCCTTGGTCGTCCTTGCCCGGCGGCGCGACCAGGCCGCCGTCGCGATGATGCCGCCCGCGCGGCGTGAGAGTGCCGGCGGTCATCGCGGCGTCCAGCCGCCCGGCGAGCGGATATCGCCCCGACTCCGGGCGGCGGCGCCGCGTTTCAGCCCGGCAGAACCGGGCCGGTGGCTGAATTGCCAGCGTGCATGACCGAGAGAACCTGCCCCAGGACCGCCACTGGGGCAGGCATCTGCTCGGTCATTCCCCGGACGCACGCTGCAGTGAAACGCCCTGCCAGCCATTCAGGAAACCACGGACTTCATTCTCGCTGTACCGACGGTGACCACCGGGGGTACGGATTGACGAGAGCTTTCCGCCGCGCGCCCAGCGGGTGACAGTCTTCGGGTCAACCCGAAGCATTGCAGCAACCTCGGCAGGGGTGAGAAGGCGGTTGTCCGGCTTGATCTGGGTTCTCACGAGGAGGGTCCTCTCGCACTCGGGGGTAACGGGTAGGTGACAGAACGTAACGGCTAATGACCGTCACTTACTGACATCGTCGAATCACAGGATGTCACATCGACCCTTGCTTTGCTGGCGTTCTCACTAGCACGCGAGGAAATTCCGATGGCTGCCGGAAGGTGCCTGTTGCGACGCCGACGTGCCCATCCGCTGAGCGGTATACCGTGCGGAGAGTTCCAGGGATCTATGTCGGAATTAAGGCGCCAGACCACTCACCTGGTAACGGCTTTACCGGAGCCGCTGCGTACCGCTGCCGTTATCGCAGGTCGCCGTTAACCATTCCGGCAGGCGCATCCGGCACCGTGACGAGGCCAAGCTCCGCCGCGCCAGCCAGCAGCCGGTGCCGGGGCAGCACCCGGACCGTGTAACCAAACGGGCCTGGCTCGCCAAGCTCGGCGGCACCGGTATACCTGGCAACGCCGCTAGCCCCAGCACTGGCCGCGTCCCCGTCGAGCGTCAGGGCCGCCCGGGCCGGATGGACGATCTCGTCCGACTCCCCGGCGCGGCCGTAGACCACTTCGACCACGACGTCATCAGGCGTAAGCGTGCCCAGCGCCACGCTGGCCCGGACGGTCAGCAGACCGCCGGGGCTCAAGTCGCCGTCGTCTGCCTCGACATGCTCGATGTGGACGGCCGGCCAGGCAGCGATGACTCGCTCCTTCCAGGCGGCAAGCTCGCGCGCGCCCTCGAAGAGCGCGCCGCCCGCCGCGACCGGATCGGCCAGTATTCGAGACGACCGGGCGGCAGGCGTATACAGATCGGTCACGTACTGCCTGACCATCCTGGTAGCAAGCGCACGGGGCCCGAGGCCGCGCAGCGTATGTGCCACCATTTCCAGCCATCGCGCAGGCAACCCGTCGCTGCCGGTGTCGTAGAACAGTGGCGCGACCGACTTGCTGATCAGGTCGTAGAGCGCAGCCGCCTCGAGCTCGTCGCGCCGGGCCGGATCGGGCACTCCGTCCGCGGACGGGATCGCCCAGCCATTGTGGCCGTCGAACCACTCATCCCACCAGCCGTCGAGCACTGACAGGTTGAGGGCGCCGTTGAGCGCGGCTTTCATCCCTGAAGTACCGCAAGCTTCCAGCGGCCGAAGCGGGTTGTTAAGCCACACGTCGCAGCCCTGAACCAGGACGCGCGCGAGCGCCATGTCGTAGTCCGGCAAGAACACAATCCGGTGCCGCACCTGCGGCTGATCGGCAAACCTGACGAGCTGCTGAATCAGCTGCTTGCCGCCGTCATCGGCCGGGTGCGCCTTGCCGGCCACCACGATCTGGACGGGCCGGTCCGGGTCCAGGAGCAGGGCAGTGAGCCTGGCCGGGTCGTGCAACATCATCGTCAGGCGCTTGTAGGACGGCACCCGGCGGGCGAATCCGATCGTCAGCACGTCGTCGTCAAGCACCCCGTCGATCCAGATCAGCTCTGCGTCGGAGGCGCCGCGCTGCCGCCACGAGGCGCGCAGCCTGCGCCGTGCCTCCGCCACCAGGCTGGCCCTCAGCTGCCTGCGCAGTTCCCAGATCTTGCCCGCATCGGCCGCCGCGCGGTCCCAGAAGGTCGGGTCGTCAGCCGGGTCGGCTACCGCGCCGCCTGTGGCCAGGACGCCTGCGGCCGGGTCAGCGGATCCCGCCACCAGCTGGACGAGCTCCGGGGCCACCCAGGTCGGCGCGTGCACGCCGTTGGTCACCGAGGCAATAGGTACCTCGGCGACATCAAAGCCCGGCCACAGCCCGGCAAACATGCCCCGCGAGACGCAGCCGTGAAGCTTGCTCACGCCGTTAACCCGCTGGGCGAGCCGCATGCCCATGACCGCCATGTTGAAGACTGAGCGGTCTCCGCCGGCGAAGGTCTCGGCCCCGAGCTCCAAGATCTCCGCCACCGGCAACTCAGGCGCAGCGCCACCGCCCGCACCTTCGAACTGGCGCGAAACCAGATCCCGCGGGAACCGGTCGATGCCTGCCGGGACCGGCGTGTGCGTGGTGAATACCGTGCCGGCCCGGCATAGCTCGAGCGCCTCGTCGAAGCTCAGCCCGCGCTCGGTGTACTCGCGGATCCGCTCGACGCCGAGGAAGCCAGCGTGTCCCTCGTTGGTGTGGAAGACCTCCGGCTCCGGGTGCCCGGTTCTGCCGCAGTAAGCCCTAACCGCGCGAACGCCGCCGATGCCCAGCAGCAGCTCCTGCCTAAGCCTGTGGTCCGTGCCACCGCCGTACAAGCGGTCAGTAATTTCCCGCAGGTCCGGTTCGTTCTCCTCCACGTACGAGTCCAGTAGCAGCAGCGGCACCCGCCCGACCTGAGCTATCCAGATCTGCGCGGACAGCACCGCGGAGTCGGCCAGCGCGACGCTGACCCGGACCGGGGTGCCGGCGGCGTCCCGGAGCAGCGTGAGCGGCAAGCCATTGGGGTCGGATGCCGGGTAGCGCTCGGTCTGCCAGCCCTCCACTGACAGCGACTGGGTGAAGTAACCGTGGCGGTACAGCAGCCCGACGCCGATGAGTGGCACGCCCAGGTCGCTAGCGGCCTTCAGATGATCACCAGCCAGAATGCCCAGGCCACCGGAGTACTGCGGAAGCGCCGCGGTAACCCCGTACTCGGGTGAGAAGTAAGCGATGGCGGCTGGCCAGCGCACGCCGGGTGATTCGGCTGATTCCCCCTGATACCAGCGCGGTTGATCCATATAGCTACGCAGATCGGCGCTGGCTGCATCCAGGCGCTGCAGGAAGCCGGGGTCCGAGGCGAGCGCGGTCAGCCTGTCCTGCGGCACCCGCCCGAGCAGCGCGACGGGGTCCTGCTCGGCTATCTCCCGGCTGGCTGGATCAATCGACGCGAACAGCTCCCGCGTGCCGGCATGCCACGACCAGCGCAGGTTCAGCATCAGCGAGCGCAGCGGATCAAGGCGGTCGGGCAGCACCGGGTGGATGGTGAAGCGGCGGATAGCTCTCACGCACAGTGACCTTAATGCCTGGTGCCGACACGACACGCCACGGGTTCCCCCGGTTATCGGGGCACCCGGTTCGGCATTGGCTGCGCTCAGATGGGTAGCTTTCATCCGTGATCGGCAGGATCCCCATTCTCGACGTGCAACCCGTAGTCAGGGTGGCCGGACTGGCCGCTGGTACCCCGGCCAAGGCGGTCCCCGGAGAGACCTTCCTGGTCAGCGCCACAGTCTTCCGCGAGGGTCACGAGATGCTCGGCGCCGCAGCCGTGCTGACCGGCCCGGACGGGGTGCCGCAGCCGCTCGCGGCGATGCGCGAGCTGGCCGAAGGCACCGACCGCTACGGCGCTGAGGTCAGCGCCGCCAGCGAGGGACTGTGGCACTTCGCCGTTGAGGCATGGGGCGATCCGATTGCCCGCTGGCAACACGACGCCGCGATCAAGGTGCCGCTCGGCCAGGACACCGAGCTGATGCTGACCGAGGGCGCGCTGCTGCTGCGCCGCGCGGCTGAGCAGATCAGCGATGTCAAAGCGCTGCCGCCCGCGCAGGCACGACGTGCCAGAGCCGCCCGGAGCGCCCTGACCAGCGCGGCGAAGACGCTGACTGACCCCGGCATCGTCCCGAAGGAGCGGCTAGCCGCGGCCGGGCGGGCCGACGTGATTGCCGCGCTGACCTCGTTTCCATTGCGGGACCTGCTCACCAGGTCGGAAAGCTTTCCGCTGATCGTGCACCGGCAGCGGGCCCTTTTTAGTTCCTGGTATGAGTTTTTCCCGCGCTCGGAGGGCGCGGTGCTCGACCCGACGCACCGGCGCAAGCCGCAGCCGGGCACCCTGCGCACGGCAGCGAAGCGGCTGGATGCGATCGCCGACATGGGCTTCGACGTGGTATACCTCCCGCCGGTCCACCCGATCGGCACGACCGCCCGGAAGGGCCAGAACAACACGCTCGTCGCCGGACCCGGTGACCCAGGATCGCCGTGGGCGATCGGCTCGCCGGACGGCGGCCACGACACCATCCACCCCGACCTTGGCACACTTGACGATTTCGACGCATTCGTGGCCAGGGCCAGGGAACTGGGTCTTGAGGTGGCCATGGACCTGGCGCTGCAGGCGTCGCCCGACCACCCCTGGGTGAGTAAGCACCCGGAGTGGTTCACCACCAGGGCCGACGGGACGATCGCGTACGCCGAGAACCCGCCGAAGAAGTACCAGGACATCTACCCGCTGAACTTCGACAACGATCCCGAGGGCATCTATGCCGAGGTGAACGGGCTGGTCCGGCACTGGATGGACCATGGCATCCGCATCTTCCGGGTGGACAACCCGCACACCAAGCCGCTGCCGTTCTGGCAGCGGCTGCTCGCCGACATCGCCGGAACCGATCCGGACGTAATCTTCCTGGCCGAGGCCTTCACCCGGCCGGCCATGATGCGCGCGCTGGCGGCCATTGGCTTCCACCAGTCGTATACCTACTTCACCTGGCGGAACACCGCTAGCGAGCTCACCGAGTACGGCACCGAACTGGCCGGGCCAGCAGCGCATTACATGCGGCCCAACTTCTTCGTCAACACCCCGGACATCCTGTGCCAGTACCTGCAGCATGCCCGGCCGTCGGCCTTCGCAGTGCGGGCCGTGCTTGCCGCGACGCTCTCGCCGTCCTGGGGTGTCTACTCCGGCTACGAGCTGTGCGAGAACATCCCGCTCGTGCCCGGCAGCGAGGAGTACCTGGACTCGGAGAAGTACGCCTACCGGCCCAGGGACTGGGCTCGGGCCGACTCCCTCGGGCTGTCCATCGCCCCGCTGCTGCGGCGGCTCAACGAGGTCCGCCAAGCGCACCCGGCCTTGCACTGGCTCCGCAACCTGCGCTTTCACTACAGCGACCAGCCCGACATCTTGTGCTTCTCTAAGCGCACTCACCCAGATTTTCCCGGCCCGCCCGACATCGTTCTGGTCGTGGTAAACCTGAACGCGACCGAGACGCGCGAGGCTACTGTCTGGCTAGACAGCGCGGCGCTCGGTCTGGATGCGGCAGCGGGATTCAGGGTCACCGACGAGCTAACCGGGCAGGAATTCAGCTGGGGGCTCGGTAACTACGTCCGGCTAGACCCCGCCATCGCTCCCGCACACGTCCTCACCGTGCGCAGTGATGCTGGTCACGCATGATTTGCCCGTGCATTCTTGTTAAGTAGGGGTAGGCGGCGGCCGTGGCTTGGCAGTGCTGTCATTCGCCCAGGTGGATCATCGAGCGGGAGAGCGGGAGTGGAGCAGGCCGGGCACGCTGGCGGGCATGGCTCGATGGCCGATGGCCCCGTGCAGGAGTTCAGGTCGGCCGTGCAGGAGTTCGGAGCGGCCGCGCAGGAGTTCAAGGCTGCCGCGAACGAGCCGGTGCCCGATTCGTTCTCCTTCGAGACGCCGCGGGACCCGCACTGGTACAAGCGCGCGGTCTTCTACGAGGTGCTCATCCGCGGCTTCAGCGACTCCAACGGCGACGGTACCGGCGACATCCGGGGGCTCATCGACCGGCTGGACTACCTGCAGTGGCTCGGCATCGACTGCATCTGGCTGCTGCCGATCTACGCCTCACCACTGAAGGACGGCGGCTACGACATCGCCGACTTCACCGCGATCCTGCCTGAGTTCGGCACCATCGGCGACTTCGTCGCACTAGTGGAGAAGGCGCATGAGCGCGGCATCCGCGTCGTCGCCGACCTGGTCATGAACCACACCAGCGATCAGCACCCGTGGTTCCAGGCCTCGCGCTCTGATCCGGACGGGCCCTACGGCGACTTCTACGTCTGGTCCGACGCCGACGACAAGTACGCCGACGCCCGGGTGATCTTCGTCGACACCGAGCGCTCGAACTGGACCTACGACGAGGTCCGCGGCCAGTACTACTGGCACCGGTTCTTCTCCCACCAGCCAGACCTGAACTACGAGAACCCGCTGGTGCAGGACTCCATGATCGAGGTCCTGCGGTTCTGGCTCGACCTCGGCATCGACGGTTTCCGGCTTGACGCCGTGCCGTACCTGTACGAGCGCGAGGGCACCAACTGCGAGAACCTGAAGGAAACCCACGAGTACCTGAAGCGGGTGCGGGCCGAGATCGACCGGCTCTATCCGGACCGGGTGCTGCTGGCGGAGGCCAACCAGTGGCCCGCCGACGTGGTCGAGTACTTCGGCGACCCGAGCGTGGGCGGTGATGAGTGCCACATGGCCTTCCACTTCCCGCTGATGCCGCGGATCTTCATGGCAGTGCGGCGGGAGCAGCGGTACCCGATCTCAGAAATCCTGGCTCAGACGCCGCAGATACCGTCCGGCTGCCAGTGGGGCATCTTCCTGCGCAACCACGATGAGCTCACGCTGGAGATGGTCACCGACGACGAGCGTGACTACATGTACGCCGAGTACGCACGCGACCCGCGGATGAAGGCCAACATCGGCATCCGGCGCCGGCTGGCCCCGCTGCTGGACAACGACAGGGACCAGCTGGAACTGTTCACTGCCCTGCTGCTGTCGCTGCCCGGCTCGCCGGTGATCTACTACGGCGACGAGATCGGCATGGGCGACAACATCTGGCTCGGTGACCGCGACGGCGTCCGCACTCCGATGCAGTGGACTCCGGACCGCAACGCCGGATTCTCCCGCTGCGATCCGGCCCGGCTGTACCTGCCGCTGATCATGGACCCGATCTACGGGTACCAGGGCCTTAATGTCGAGGCCCAGGAGCGCATGAACGGCTCGCTGCTGAACTGGACTCGGCGGATGATCGACATCCGCAAGCGGCATCCGGTGTTCGCCCTCGGCGAGTACCACGAGCTGAACTCGTCGAATCCCAGCGTGCTGGCCTTCGTCCGGGAGTACCGCAGCGCCGATGCCGGGACCGGCGAGGGTGAAGATGGCGAGGGCAGCGCGACGGACCGGATGCTGTGCGTCAATAACCTGTCGCGCTATCCGCAGCCGGTCGAGCTAGACCTGAGCCGGTTCGCGGGATCGGTGCCGGTCGAGACCATGGGCGGCGTGGCGTTCCCGCCCATCGGCGAGCTGAGCTACCTGCTGACGCTGCCGGGCCACGGCTTTTACTGGCTGATGCTCAAGCCGCCCGCCAACTACGGGCCCTGAGCGCGTATCCGCTCGGTCTGCCGGTGTCGCGCCAAGCTCCCAGTGGTCGTCATGAGCCGTTCGTCCCGCTTCGTCCTCGCCGTGCTCGCCGTGCTCGCGGCGACCCAACTCGTTGGCCGGACCGCCGATTCTGGCGGACCGAGTGGAGCTGCGGCAGCGCTCTCACCGTAGAGTGACGCCCTATCCGGAGCACGCGATCCGGAGCACGCGATCCGGAGTAAAAAGGTGCAGTCGTGGGCAGTAGGTGACCGTGTTCGAGAGCACCGCCCGGTCTCGCCGCGCGGCCGCGCACGACAATGTGGCCGCGCGTGAGGGCATGACCGGAGCTGGCGGCGCGTTCGGATCCGAGGGCCTCACCGGCCGCGACGGCACGGCCAGCCTGCTGCACATGCTGACCAGGTGGCTTCCGCGCCAGCGCTGGTTCCCTGGCCGCGGTACCAGTCTCGCCGATCTCGGCATCGTTTCTGACGTCATTTTGCGGGCCGGTGATCCCGCGCTGCGGCACCTGATCGTCGAGGCGGCGCTGCCAACCGGGCCGGCCCGGTTCCAGGTGCTGGTCGGGTACCGGCGGGAGGTGCCGCCCGAGTGCGCCGGCGCCATAATCGGCCACGAGCACGGCGTCGCCTGTTACGACGCGCTACACGATCCGGAACTCGCTGACGTGTTGCTGCGCGGCATACTCCAGCAACGCCTGGTCGAGCATGTGCGGTTCGTGCGCGAGCCGGCCGCGCCGTCGCTGACCAGCGAGGAGCCGGGCGAGCCGGGCACAGGGCTGGTCAGTCGCGTGCTCGGCGCGGAGCAAAGCAACACCAGCCTTGTCTTCGGTGACCGGGCGATCCTCAAGGTGCTGCGCCGGCTCTTCCCCGGCGCCAACCCGGATCTCGAGGTCGCGGATGCGCTGGCCCGCCGCGGCTCGGCTCGGGTGGCCGCGCCGTACGGTTGGATCGAGACAGACCTGGACTCCGAACCGGTGCTGCTCGGCGTCCTGTCGAAGTTCCTCGCCGGGGCCAGCGACGGCTGGACGCTCGCGCTAGGCACCCTGCAGCGCCTCTACGCGCGTCACCGCGCTTACCGTCAGGAGTACCTGACCGAGCCGCTTCCTGCCGACAATGCCGGAAACGGGCAAGTGACGGCCGGTGCTCCCGCCGAACTGCCGTTCGTCGCCGAAGCCAGGCTGCTCGGGCAGGCCACTGCCGAATTGCATGGCGACATGGCCAGCGCCTTCGGCAGCACGGACATGACCGCTGCCGAACTGGCCGGCTTGGCAGCCGGCCTGCACGGCAAGCTATCGGAGGCGGTCGCGGTAGTTCCCGCGCTGCGTGACTACGAGACCCGTGTCAGGGCGGCTTACGACGCGGTTGCCGATCTGGCCGCACCAGTCACCCTCCAACGGATTCACGGCGACTACCACCTGGGTCAGGTGCTTCGGGCAAACCAGGGCTGGGTCGCGCTCGACTTCGAGGGCGAGCCGGCGGTGCCTCTGGCGGTGCGCCGGGCGCCGGCTCCGGCGCTGCGGGATGTCGCCGGAATGTTGCGCTCGTTCGACTACGCGGCCCGGCATCAGCTGATCGGGCGGCCTGCTGATCAGGCAGTCACCGCGCTGGCTGACGCCTGGGTGCGGCAATGCCAGACCGCGTTCTGCGCCGGCTACGCATCCTGCGGCGGAATCGACCCGGCTGGTTACGGCACCCTGCTACGCGCGCTGACCCTTGAGAAGGCGGTCTACGAAGTGATCTACGAACACCGGCACCGGCCGTCCTGGCTGCCGATCCCGCTCGGATACGTGGCAGCGGCATGACCGCCGGAACCTATCCAGCAGACCAGATCAGCCACGCCGAAATCGACACTGTGGTGGCCGGGACTCACCACGATCCGCATGCCGTTCTCGGCGGGCATCCTGGACCCGACGGCGTGACAATCCGGACGCTGCGGCCGCTGGCGGAGACAGTGACGGTCGTGTTGCCAGATGACACCAGGGTGCCGATGCAACACGTGCACCAGGGCGTGTTCTCGGCGACGGTGCCGGGTACGTCGGTGCCGGATTACCGGCTTGCAGTGACCTACAAGGACATGCCGGAGACGGTCTCCGATGACCCCTACCGGCACCTGCCGACGCTCGGCGAAGTCGACTTGCACCTGATCGCCGAAGGCCGGCACGAGCAGCTGTGGACGGTGCTCGGCGCCACGGTGCACCCGGAGCTGCGCGGCACTTCGTTCGCGGTGTGGGCGCCGAATGCCCGCGGCGTCCGGGTGATCGGCGACTTCAACCACTGGGACGGCCAGGCGCACCCGATGCGCTCGCTCGGCAGCTCCGGTATCTGGGAGCTGCTGATTCCCGGCATCGGTGACGGCGCCACCTACAAGTACGACATCCTGGGGCCGGACGGTAACTGGCATCGCAAGGCCGATCCGATGGCCCGCTGGGCCGAGCGACCGCCGGCCACCGCGTCCAGGGTCACCCACTCCCGATACGAGTGGAAGGACACCGACTGGCAGGCGCAGCGAGCGGAGCGGGATCTGCTGGCGAACCCGATGAGCGTGTACGAGGTACACCTCGGGTCGTGGCGCCCCGGCCTGTCGTACGCGGAGCTGGCCAGCCAGCTGACCAGCTACGTCACCGAGATGGGCTTCACGCATGTGGAGTTCCTGCCGGTGGCCGAGCATCCGTTCGGCGGTTCCTGGGGTTATCAGGTCACCTCTTATTACGCACCGACCTCGCGGTTCGGCTCGCCGGACGAATTCCGCTATCTGGTGGACTGCCTGCACCAGGCCGGCATCGGGGTGTTCCTGGACTGGGTGCCTGCCCACTTCCCGCGGGACAGCTGGGCGCTGGCGCAGTTCGATGGCACCCCGCTGTATGAGCACGCCGACCCGCAGCGCGGGCAGCACCCGGACTGGGGCACGCTGATCTTCGATTACGGCCGCCCAGAGGTGCGTAACTTCCTGGTGGCGAACGCTATTTACTGGCTCGAGGAGTTCCACGCCGACGGCCTCCGGGTCGACGCGGTGGCGTCCATGCTCTACCTCGACTACTCGCGCAAGGCCGGCGAGTGGTCGCCGAACTCGCTCGGCGGCCGGGAGAACCTGGACGCCGTCTCGTTCCTGCGCGAGGTCAACTCCACCTGCTACAAACGGGTGCCGGGGATCGCGATGATCGCCGAGGAGTCCACTGCCTGGCCCGGCGTGACGAGGCCGGTGTACCTTGGCGGACTCGGTTTCGGGCTCAAGTGGAACATGGGCTGGATGCACGACACGCTGAGCTACCTCAGCAGGGACCCGGTACACCGCAGCTACCACCATGACGAGATGACGTTCTCGATGATCTATGCCTACAGCGAGCACTACGTCCTCCCGCTGTCGCACGACGAGGTCGTGCACGGCAAGGGCTCGCTGCTGCGAAAGATGGCCAGGGGACGAGTGGCGCCAGTTCGCCGGGCTGCGCTCGCTGTTTGGCTTCATGTGGGCGCATCCGGGCAAGCAACTGCTGTTCATGGGCGGGGAATTCGGCCAGGGCGACGAGTGGTCGCAGGAGGCCGGGTTGCAGTGGTACGTGCTCGAGTACCCGGCGCACATGGGCGTGCAGCAGCTGGTCAAGGACCTCAACCGGATCTACCTTGAGCGTCCCGCGCTGTGGCAGCAGGACAGTCTGCCGGACGGCTTCCAGTGGATCGACGCCGGGGATTTCTCCGGCAACGTGCTCTCGTTCTTGCGGTACGGCTCGGACGGCAGCGTTATGGCCTGCATCTGCAACTTCGCCGCGACCCCGCATTACGACTACCGGATCGGGCTGCCGGCTGCCGGGCCGTGGACTGAAGTGCTGAATACCGATGCCGAGGTCTACGGCGGCAGCGGCGTCGGCAACTTCGGACAGGCTGAGGCGGTAACCGTGCCGTGGCACGGCCGGCCCGCCTCGGCGGCCCTCAGCATCCCGCCGCTCGGCGTGCTCTGGCTGGCTCCGGCCGACCAGGAGCCGGCAGCTCAGCCGCGATCTGCGGCTGGCTCGTAACTGAGCAGGTCGCCGGGCTGGCAATCCAGAGCGGGCGCTCCTGGCAGTCAGTCCAGGCTGACGATGCGCGCTTCGATGAGCTGCCGGTCAGCAATCTCCAGCACCCCGAGCGTCCGGTGCGGCTGACGCCGCTTGTCTGTCGGCGAGCCGGGGTTGAAGATCCGCAGGCGCCCGTCGCTGTCGTCTAGCGGGATGTGCGAGTGACCGAAGACGACCAGTTCCGCCGCCGGGAACGCGGCATGCATCCGTCGCCGCCGCCCGCTCGCCGGGCCGCTGTCGTGGATCATCCCCACGGCCACGCCTTCGATCGCGAACTCAAGCATTGGCGGCGCGCCCCAGTCGGCTACCTCGACTGTGTCGTTATTGCCGAGCACAGCGCGAACCGGCGCGTACTCCGCGAGCTCATCCAGCACGCTGGCAGTGCAGACATCGCCGGCATGCAGGATGAGGTCGGCCTGGCGCAGCCACGATGCGACTGGGGCGGGGCACGACTTCCAGAAGCGCGGCGCATGAGTATCGGACAGCACGATGACGCGCATCCCCACATCCTGCCCGCTGCACCGGCGAGGTGGCGGCGCAGATGTTGCCCGGCGTCAGGGACTCGCGAGCTTCGTTCAGCCACGCTGGCGAGCTAGGGTCGCAACTGACTGGCCGGCTGCTCAGCTGGCAGGGCGCTGGCGGAGGTCATCATGGACGAGGAACTCGGCGGACAAGCACCTGACCACGAGCCGGTGCCGGCCGACGCGACTGATCAGGTCAGGGTGCGAGCGGCGGCGGCTATCGAGCCAGGGCGGATGCCCGCCATGTACCTAGGCCACGGCGCGCCGCCGCTGGTCGATGACCCGCTATGGGTCGTTCAGCTGGAAGCCTGGGCGCGAGCGCTGCCACGACCGACCGCGATTCTGGTTGTCTCCGCGCACTGGGAGAACGCGCCGCTGGCGATCGGCGCGACGGCAGATGCGGCCCCGCTGACCTACGACTTCTGGGGATTCCCCGAGCGCTACTACCGGGCTAGCTATCCGGCTCCTGGCGCGCCCGGACTGGCTGCCCAGATACGGTCGTTGCTGGCCGGCACCGAGCAGGTAACCGACGTCCCGGACCGCGGCCTGGACCATGGCGCCTACGTGCCGCTGACGGTCATGTACCCGGAGGCCGACATCCCGGTGCTGCAGATCTCCATGCCGAGCCTGGATCCGCAACGGCTCCTGCGGGTCGGCGCCGCCCTGCGACCGCTCCGCGACGAAGGCGTCCTGATCGTCGGCAGCGGCTTCCTGACCCACGGGCTGCCGTTCCTGACCGATTTCCGCTTCAACGCCGCGCCGCCAGCGTGGTCGGCCGAGTTCGACCTCTGGGCAGCGGCTGCGCTCGACAGCGGAGACGTCGACGCGCTAGCAGGCTTCCGCGGCGCGCCCGCTGCCCGGTACGCACACCCGACGACCGAGCACTACGCGCCGCTTTTTGTGACGCTTGGACTGGCCGAGGCGCCCGTCCCGGCTACCACGATCGCCGGTTACTGGATGGGCCTGGCCAAACGATCAGTGCAAGTCGCCTGAGGCCAGGCAGGCTCGGCGGCAGCCGGGATACCGACAGCCGAATCCGCCGCCGGGAGGCCAGGGCGAGGCTGCCTGCGCGAGACCCGCTAGCCCCGTGCCACCCACGGGACCTGCGCGCCCTGCGTGCGCGAGACCCGCAGATCCCCCCCAATTCCCGGCTTGCAGCACCAACTCCTAGGCCGGCAGGCCCGACAGGTGGCGCAGAGCCACCATGTGCAGGCGAACCTCGCCCTGGCTAAGAGGTAAGTCAACTCGCGGTCCGTGCGACGTGCTATCCCCGAACTCGTGGATGCGGACTCCCGCAGAGAGCCCTAAACTGCGCTAACACCCTTAATATCCGGTTACACCACCCAGTACGCGCTGGTCGTGTCTCACGTCCCGGCACTGGTTTGTCGCGAAATCCGCAGGTGTCGGCCGGGCAACCGCCCGTAAGCCCGGCCACATAGCGGCGTCACCAGCGTCGGGCAGCCGCGCGCTGGAAAGACAGGCAGGACGCAGATGTCGCTCGACTCGGCCGCGGCACGGGCGAATGTCATTAGCCCGGCTGGTGCCGTGATCGCCATCCCGGAGGGCGACCAGATCGTATTCGGCCGGGGACCCGACGCCGACCTGGTCATCCAAGCCGGGCGCGGGCTATCCCGGCGAGCCGGAATCATCGCTGCCGTGGCAGGCGGCGCTTGGGTGGCGAATATCAGCCGTACTCACGCGTTGTACGCCGAGGGAGATGGCTACCGGGTGCGCCTGCCCCGGATGGACGAGGCAGGCGAGCCGGCAGCCGCGTCGGAGCCGTCAAAGGGCTGGTTCCTGCGCGCCGGCAGTGCGCTGGTGGGATCGCGGACAATGCTGGATGAGGGCCAGCCACTGCGGCTGGTGGTCGCGTCACCGGCAGCGCCCGCCGACGGCGCCGCCGTGCACCCTCCGCCCGCGAGCGGCGATGTGACCCTGCTGCCGTTCTACCTCGACCCGAACACCAAGCTCTTCCTCGTCGCGCTGCTGTGGTGCCGCCCGTGGCTAATCGACCCTGCGCGGAGCACGCCATTGCCGCGCACGCCGGAGATCGCTCGCGCCGCGCTAGTGGTGACCGACGCTCATCACGAGCTGGATCTCTTCGACACCGACCCGGCCTTCAGAGACCGGCTGTCCGCCCGGGTCGGCGAGCACCTGAAGGTACTGCGCCGCAAGCTCACCGAGCGCGGCATGGTCCGGCCGGGCATGCGGCTGTCCGACGAGGTCGCGGTCGGCGCACTCATCGAGAACGGGATTATCACCGGCAGCGATCTGGACCGGATCGATGATCCGGCCTGGTGCTCGCGCCAGGAGGACCTGTGGTGGACGCCCGCGCTGTGACCCGCCTGGTACTGAGCTGAACTGGCTACCGGGGCTGGCTAGCGCCTAGCCGAGGACGGCGAACCTGGCCGTCGAGCTGATGCCGTTGGCGCCGACAGCCTCGACCGTGTACACCCCGGCAGGCAGGCCGGTCCGGAAGAACTCGTGATCCTGGTTGATCACGTAGTTGAACGCCCCCTGCTGGTCAGCCACCGGAGACACCGGCTCCTGGCGCCCGAGCAGTTCGATCTTTACTGTCTCGCCCGGCGGCCAGTTCCCGCCATGGACCACGAATCCGGTCTCGCCGTCACCTACCGGCTGATTGAGCGCGATGTACGGCACACCCGCGGTCGGATGGATCACCGTCGCACCCGCCGCAAATGGCGGCAATCCGCCCGGCGGCGGCTTCTGCCCGGCCGGCATCCCGAGCACAGGTCCGAGCGGAGTTTGGCTGCTGCCATACCCGGTCGGTGGCAGTGGCAGCGGTACTGGCGGTGATACCGACATCGAACCCCGGTCCGCGGCAAGCCTGCCGTTACCAGGCCGCTCCGTTCGCAGTACCCAGCCTGCGCCCACCAGCGCGATCCCGACTGCTGCAACCGCGATCGTAAACGCCACGCGCCGGACCAGCCCGCCCCCGGGCCCTCGAGCCGCCCCGCTGCTCGCGGCGGGTCCCTGCCTGCCCGATCCCCGGCGGGCGCTTTCGCCGAGCGGCTGCGAGCCCATGGTGTCATCGTCCCCGGCAGCCCCGTTTCCGTTCGGGTGAAGTACGTCGCCAATCGCAGGGCCAGCGGGCGCGGATCCAACCTCAGCCGCTGACCGCGGGATGCGGCGGTATTCCTCGATCAGCGTCACCGCCGCGGGCGGTAGCGCCCGGGCGCCGACTGCGCCGCTGGTTGCCAGCGCAGGCGCGAGCCGTGCCACGATCGAGGCCGCAGCCGGCCGGTTACGCGGGTCGCGCTCGAGGCAGGCAACGACGATCTCGCCGAGCTCACGGGGCAGTCCGGCCAGGTCCGGAGGCCCGGTCGCGAGTTGCACCAGTACGTCCATGACTGTCTCGCCCTGATACGGCGCGTGGCCGGTGGCCGCGAACAGCATGGTGGCGCCGAGCGCGAAGATGTCGCTGGCCGATGTTGCCTGCCGGGTGTCCCTGGCCTGTTCGGGCGCCATGTAGGCAGGAGTTCCGACGCTGCCGCGGGTCACGGTGAGCTGGATCCGTTCGGCAGCACGGGCGACACCGAAGTCGATCACTCGCGGGCCGTCCAGCGAGACCAGGACGTTGGCCGGCTTCAGGTCGCGGTGCACCAGGCCAACGCTGTGGATGGATTCCAGCGCCTCGGCGCAGCCAGCTGCCAGCCAGCGAACGGCAGGAACCGAGATCGGACCGCACGCGCGCACCAGTTTGCTCAGTGACGGCGCCGGGACGTAGACCGTGGCCAGCCACGGGACGTCGGCCTCGGAGTCGGCCGCGACGACCGCTGCGGTGAAGGCCCCGCTGACCCGCCGCGCGGCCGCGACCTCCTGGCCGAACCGGTTCCGGAAGTCGGGCTCCTCGGCCAGCTCGGCCTTAATGGTCTTGACGGCTACCAGCCGCCCGGCCGCGGACCGGCCGAGATAGACCTGCCCCATCGCGCCGGATCCGAGGCGGCCGATCAGGACGTAGCCGGCGACTTGCTCCGGGTCCCACCGGCGCAGCGGCTCAACAAGTGACGCCTGCGGCACGAAGCTGGTCTCCTAGAAAGTGTCAGCGGTTCCGCCAATATCATGTCGGCTTAGTTGTGGTTAAGGCCGGTCTTCCGCGTACTTGCCTGGCAAATAACAATCGATTGTTATGCGTCAGCACGGCAGATGCAATGCCCGAGCGCGCCGGTCGCCCCCAGGCCGGCGCTCGCCAACGGCTCGCCAGGACCGGTGCCCCTGCCGAAACCGCTGCTAGAGCAGCCCGAGCAACCAGCCCGGACCAGCCACCGAGGCTCCAGCCGCCAGGCTGCGCTGCCGGAGTTCGCGGTCAGCGGTCACCACGATGCGCCGCCCGGTGAGCTGACCGGCTAGCGCGGCGATGGTGTCGTCGCCCGAGCCCCCGGCCGCGACTACCTGAACCGGGCTGGCTCCGTCCTGCGCCGCAGCGGGCTTAGCCGCCCCCTCCACGACCATGACGATGTCCGGCAGCCACTCCATCCGGATCTGGCCGTCCGCCATCCCTGCGATCCCGCGCCTGGTCTCTCGCGCACCCTGGCGGTCAGCCGCCGCCGCGGGAGCGACAGCGGGCGCCACGAGTGGCCGGCCGAGCGGCGCCTCGAGGCCGACTGGCAGCTCAGTGATGCCATCGGTCACCAGCGGGGCGAGTTGATCGCGCAGCCGGAGAGCTGCGCCGACCCGGTCGCGCCACCAGCCGTCCGGCCTCGAGCCGACGACGTTGGCGCCGTCCACGATGAGGGTCACCGGCTCTAGCTCGTCGCGTAGCTCCTCCCAGTGGGCCGCCAGCCCCGGATGCAGGTCGAGCGCGGTTACGGCCGGCACCGGCACCCAGCCGACCTCGTCGGTCTCGTCATCGTCCGACTCGACCGCGAACGGCGTCGCGGCCTCGGCGAGCACGGTCGTGTAGGACCAGCCGCCGTGGTCATCGGTGAAAAGGCCGCGCTGGCGCACCGCGCCCGGAGGAACGCCGCACTCCTCGGCAGCCTCCCGAAGTGCCGCTGCAACGGCTGTTTCGTGGCTGTCGCGCGCGCCGCCCGGCAGGCCCCAGGTCCCCCCGTGGTGGCTCCACCATGTGCGGCGCTGCAGCAGTACCGGACCGTCGGCTACGTACGCGAGCAGACCCGCGGCCCCGTAGCGCCCCCAGTGCCGGTGCCCGAGCTCGCACCGCACCCAGCCGTTCCCGTCCCGGCTAGCCATCGCAGCGCTCAGCTTTCACTTCACGGCTGGTCGTCATCGGGCCGCGCCGTAACGCAAGCCATCCATGAGCAGGTCAAGCAGCCGGCCCGCTTGCTCGCGCTGGGCGGGATCGCCGACGGCCAGCGATACTCCGCTCATGCTTGCCAGCAGGTCCGCGGGGTCGAGATCGGATCGGAGCGTCCCGTCGGCAGCGCCAGCCCTCATCAGCGCCCCGAACGCCGCGAGCAGCCGGGTCCGGCTCTCGGCGAACGGATTGCCGCCCGAGGCGATCACCTTGCGCAGGGCGTCTGACATCCCGCGTTTCGTCGTCATGTATTCGATGAACTGATCCATCCAGGTGCGCATTGCCTTGTCGGCCGGCATCCTCTCGAGCAGGACGGGAACCGAGTCGCACAGCCTGGCTAGCTCACTGCGGTAAGCCGCGTCGACGAGTGCCTCGCGGCTCGGGAAGTGCCGGTAGAGGGTACCAATGCCGACCCCGGCATCCTTGGCGATCGACTCGAGCGTCACTTCTGGTCCCTCGCGGGAGAACGCGACGACAGCCGCAGCGAGCAGTTGCTCGCGATTGCGCTGCGCGTCGGCGCGCATGGGCCGGTCGGCGGCGGGCAATTTCGCTCCTCCCCGCGCGCCCGCAGGCACGCATCACCCTCGTCCGCGCCGCGTGCGGTCCGTCCGCGCACAGCAAGTTTTGCTATCCGGAGGTTCCTCCGATTCGGATAGAACCGATTCGGAGGAACCTCCACTTTCTCATGGTACCCGCACTGTCGCGGGAGATTTCCGGAGTAACTAGTGACTACACGGCTCAGCACCCCCTACTCAGCCCAGACGACCGCCGACGACATAGTCAGCGGCCTCGACCTGACCGGGCAGCGCATGATCGTCACCGGCGGCGCCTCCGGCATCGGTGTCGAAACGGTCAGGTCGCTGGCCAGGACCGGAGCCGAGGTGACGCTTGCGGTTCGCGACGTCGATGCCGGAAGACAAGTCGCCGAGCGGCTGGCCGAAGATACCGGCAACAAGGAGCTCCTGGTAGCGCCGCTGGACCTGGCTGACCAGGCCTCGGCGCGGTCCTTCGTGGCCGGCTGGGAAGGGCCGCTCCATGTCCTGGTCAACAACGCAGGGCTGATGGCAGCGCCGCTGACGCGCACGGCCCAGGGCTGGGAAATGCAGTTCGCCACCAATCATCTCGGCCACTTCGCGCTCGCTACCGGCCTGCACAGGGCCCTTGCCTCGGCGGGCCAGGCGCGTGTCGTGTCGGTTAGCTCGACGGCGCACCTCGGCTCGGGCATCGTGTTCGACGACATTCACTTCCGCCAGCGTCCTTACGAGCCCTGGTCTGCCTACGCCCAGTCCAAGACCGCCAACGTGCTATTCGCCGTCGAGGGCACCAGGAAATGGGCAGACGACGGCATCATCATCAACGCGCTGATGCCGGGCGCGATCCGGACAAAGCTCCAGCGGTACGTCAGCGATGAGGAGCTGGACAGGATGCGTGCTGCGACCGGGAGCCGGGCGGCGTCATGGAAGACGCCCCAGCAAGGCGCGGCCACATCCGTGCTGCTGGCGGTGTCGCCCATGGTGGCCGGAATCGGCGGCCGGTACTTCGAGGACTGCACCGAGGCGCTGCCGAATGTGCCAGGCAGCCGTCGCGAGGTAGCGCCACATGCGCTGGACCCTGAAGCTGCCGCCCGGCTGTGGCAGGTGTCCCTCGAGCACCTCAGCAACGCCTAGCGCGAATCGAGGAAGCCCGGCCGATTGCCCGGAAGCCCGGCCGCCCGGCTTAGGCTGTGACGCATGCCAGAGTCGCTTCTTGCCACCCAGCTGGCCAAGCTTCGCCAGCGCCGCACGGCACCGCTGATCCTGGAGCTCGACCTGACCGAAGGGATCAGCGAGACCAGGCCGACCGATCCGGTATCGGCCATCGCCAGCAGGAACCGGGCGCCGCTGCCCGATGTGCTCGACGCCCTGCGCCGGGCCCGCGAGGACGACCGGGTTGCCGTCCTGGTCGCCAAGCTCGGCGGTAAAGGCATCGGGCTCGCGGCGGTACAGGAACTCCGCAACGCGATCACCGAGTTCGCGGCCACCGGGAAGTCGACGGTCGCCTGGGCCGAGTCATTCGGCGAGTTCTCCGCCAGCAACGTCCAGTACTACCTGGCAACCGCGTTCGAGAAGATCTGGCTCCAGCCATCCGGTGACCTCGGCCTGACCGGACTCGCCATCGAGCGGGTCTTCCTCCGCGGGCTGCTGGACAAGCTCGGCGCCGACTTCGAGGTAGCGAAGCGGCGTGAGTACAAGAGCGCTGCCGAGCAGTTCACCGAGTCCGGATTCTCCGCGCCTGCCAGGGAGGAGACCGAGCGGCTCACCGCGTCGATCACTGAGCAGCTTGTCCAGGCGATCGCCGAACGCCGCGGGCTCAGCGAGACGAAGGTCAGCGAGCTGATCAACGCCGGGCCGTTCCTTGCCGCGCGCGCTCAGGCTGAGAACCTCGTCGATCAGCTCGGCTACCGCGACGAGGTCTACGCCGAGGCCCGCAAACTAGCCGGCCCGGACGCAGTCCTCCTGTATCTGGGCCGCTACCAGCGCGGCAAGGTACTGGCCGAGCACACCCGCCGGGCGATCACCACCATGCCAGTCACGGCCGAGCCAGGCATCGCGATGATCTACGCGACCGGACCGATCCGCCGCGGCCGCAGCGGCCGTGGCCTGCGATCTGGCGGCTGGATGGGCTCGGACACGATTGCTACCGCGATCCGGACAGCGGCACGCGACGAACAGACCAAAGCGATCGTGCTGCGCGTCAACAGCCCTGGCGGCTCGTACGTCGCCTCGGACACGATCTGGCGCGAGGTGGTCCGCGCGAGGGCCGCCGGGATTCCGATCGTGGTCTCGATGGGCGACGTGGCCGCCTCGGGCGGCTACTACATCTCGATGGCGGCCGACGAGATCGTGGCTCAGCCGGGCACAGTCACCGGCTCGATCGGCGTCCTCACCGGCAAGCCGGTGCTCGGCAACGCACTCGGCCGGGCCGGCGTGACCAGCGACCTGATCAGCCAGGGCGCGCACGCGGCCATGTTCTCTCAGCTGCGCCCGTTCGCCCCGGACGAGTGGGCGCTGGTCAACGACTGGCTCGACCACATCTACGCCGACTTCACCGGCAAAGTGGCAACCGGCCGGAACATGACGGCCGAGCAGGTCGAACAGGTAGCCAGGGGCCGGGTCTGGACTGGAGCCGACGCGGTATCCCGCGGCCTGGTCGACGAGCTGGGCGGCGTGGACCGCGCGACCGCCACAGCCCGCCGCCGTGCTGGCCTGCCAGCTTCGGCGCCGGTGCGGGTGTACCCGCGCGTGCACCCGATGGACCGGCTGCGGCCACCCGGCTCCAGCGAGAGCCACGGCGCCGCGGCTGCCAGCCTCGACCTCGTCGCTGACAGCTGGGGTCCGGTATGGCAACTGGCGACCCGGCTCGGGCTCTCCGCCGCCGGCCCGCTCATGCTGCCCGGAGAATGGATTTTCGAATGAGAGGAAACGGGGTTGTCCCGGCTGGCCGCCTGGATCACGACCCGGCCGCGGCCCGCGCAATGGCGCCCGCTAGCGAACCTGTCCCGGCCGGCTACGCAGAAGCGCTGGGTGCCTGGCCGAGCGCTGTCACACTGCTGACGATCGCCGACGGCAGGGATGACATCGGTACCACGGTCAGCGCCTTCAGCCCTGTTTCGGCGGATCCGCCGCTGGTGCTGGTGTCACTGATCGCCGAGTCATACCCCGCGGAGGTGCTCGGCCGGGCTGGCTGGCTTCGCCGTGACGCTGCTGGCCGCGTCACAGCGGGTGCTGGCCGGCCGGTTCGCAGCCGCGGGCCGCCCTAGCGCGCGGCTGTTGCTGGCCGAGGTCCCGCACCGTCGCGGTGCCCTCACCCGCGCGCTGATTCCCGAGGGCGGGCTCGCCGCATTCGAGTGCGAGGTGAGCAGCAGGGTCCCGGCCGGCGACCACGTCCTGATCATCGGCAAAGTGACGGCGGTGCCCTATGTGGCTGAGTCTGGTGACCCGCTGATCCGTGTCCGCGGCAGCTACCTGCGCTGAGCCCTCACCCGTTCAGGTAGGTGAGCACGGCGAGGACCCGGCGGTTGTCGTCATCCGACGGCGCCAGGTCGAGCTTGGTGAAAATGCTGGTGCTGTGCTTGCTGACCGCCTTCTCGGTGACGAACAGGCGCTGCGCGATCGCGCTGTTGGACCGGCCCTCAGCCATCAGCCCGAGCACCTCGCGCTCTCTGGCTGACAGCCGGGCGAGCGCTTCCTCCCTCGCGCGGCGGCCCAGCAGCTTGGTGACGACCTCGGTGTCCATAACCGTCCCGCCAGCGGCGACAGTACGGACCGCGTCGATGAACTGGTCGTCGTTGAACACCCGGTCCTTTAGCAGATAGCCGACGCCGCCGGCCCGGTCAGCCAGCAGTTCGCGGGCGTACAGCTGCTCGACGTACTGCGATAGCACCAGCACCGGCAAGCCAGGTACCTGCCTGCGGGCCTCGATGGCAGCTCGCAGCCCGTCGTCGGTGAATGTCGGCGGCAGGCGCACGTCGACGATCGCCACCTGCGGGCGCTGCGTCAGCAACGCAGTCAGCAACTCCGGAGCGGTCTCGGCCGTGGCGGCTATCTCGAAGCCGTGCGCCTCAAGTAGCCGGACGAGCCCGTCTCGCAGCAGGAAGAGGTCTTCGGCGACGACTACACGCACTGCGCCTCCAGCACCACTATCGTCGGTCCGCCGACCGGACTGCTGACTGCCAGGATGCCACCGAAGCTTGCCATCCACTTCGCCGCGCCCGCCATGGGCGAGCGCCTACTTCGAACGTAGGCATTTGCCTACCGGCCAGCGCCCTCGATGGCCGTAGCTAGGAGCACCACAACTGGCGTAATCAGCACTCAACCGCCGGTACGGTGATTTCAGCCCTGATTTTCCCTAAGCTCCCGACTTACCCGCAGTATGTGGGATCAGCGCACCCCTGCGCAGGGACGGTTGGCCCGTCATCCCGGAGGCGAGAATGACCCCCCTCACCCGTACGCTCGCGCTGCCTGCCGCTCTGCTGCTGACGGGCAGCCTCTTTGCCCTGATCCTGCCTGCCGCAAGTTCCGAGGCAGGGACGGCCACGACGCTCTGCAACTCGCAGAGCACTTCGGTCAGCGGCGGCGCCTACATGGTCGACAACAACGAGTGGGGCTCAAGCGCTCCCGAGTGCATCACCACGAACGGCAAGGCCGAATTCAGGGTGGCGAACTCCTCGATCGCAAACGGCGGAGGGGGCGCGCCCGGCGGCTATCCGGACATCTACCAGGGCTGCTTCTACGGCGCGTGCACGTCCCGCAGCGGTTTGCCGATCCGAGTCTCCAGGATCCACGCTGGCACGGTGACGACGAGCTGGCGAACCGCCCAGCCAGGCGGCAGCAACATCTATAACGCGGCCTACGACATCTGGTTCAACAAAGCGCCCACCACCAGCGGTAAGGGCAACGGCGCCGAGCTCATGATCTGGCTGAACCACCACGGCCCTAAGCATCCGTACGGCTCCGAGGTCGCCAGCAACGTCAGCATCGGCGGCCGCAGTTACAACGTGTGGTTCGGCGGCAGGCCCGGCAGGTTCGGCACCGTCACCTACACGATGACCTCCCGCAAACGTTCAGTCGCCAGCCTGGACCTGCGCCCGCTGGAGGCCTACGCGGTGGCCCGCGGCTACCTCAGAAGGTCGTGGTACCTGATCAGCGTGCAGGCCGGTTTTGAGGTGTGGCAGGGTGGCACAGGCCTGGCGACCAGGTCGTTCTCCGTCAAGGTGACCCGCCACTGATCCTCGGCGACGACAGCACGCATGGCACCTCTAGCACCACGATCGTCGGTCCTCCGGCTGGGCTGCTGACCGCAAGGATGCCATCGAAGCTTGCCAGTCGCTTCTCTACGCCCGCGAGGCCGGACCCGCGGGCCGGGTCCGCGCCGCCCAGGCCGAAGTCCGTCACTTCAATCCGCAGCAACCGGCCCGCATGCGACATCGTGATCCGCGCATCGCGTGCGCCGGAGTGCTTCGCGGCGTTGGTGAGCACCTCAGCCACCGCGAAGTAGCACGCCGTCTCCACCGGCGCCGGCACCCGACCCGGCAGGTCGATATCCGTTTCGACGTGCAGCGGGCTGTCCAGTGCGAGGGCCCGGACCGCGTCGGCCAGACCCCGGTCAGCAAGCACTGGCGGCACTACTCCCCGGACCAGCTCACGCAGTTCCGTCAGGGCTTTCACAGAGGACTCTCGTGCCTCTGCCACTAGCGCCATGGCGGCCTCTGGGCTGGTCGGGATCAGCCGCTCCGCCGCCCGCAGGCTCATCCCGAGCGCGACCAGCCGGGCCTGCGCGCCGTCATGCAGGTCCCGCTCCAGCCGCCGCAGGTCGGCGGAGGCCGTGTCCACCACAACCGCCCGGCTCTCGGTCAGCCGCGCTACCCGCTTGCTGAGCTCCGCATCGGACGACCCGCCTAGCATCCGCCGGACCCTCGGGAATGTTTGCGGCGCTAGCCACGTCCCGAGCGCGAGGAGGGCCAGGGCCTCAACATCTGCAGCGTCGGCTGTGTGCTGGCTGTCGATGAGGACGGCTCCGTACGGCAGGGCCTGCCCCGACACGATGCCGGCCACGTCTGAGGCTGTCGACACCGGCCCGGACACCGGCACCGGCGTCGACGAGCAGACGAACGCCCGAGTCACGGGCTTCGGCAGCGGCCCTGGCTTCGTCACAGGCGTCGCTGGCTTCTCAGGCTTCGCGGGCGCCTGGCTCCGCCGACGCGGACTGATAGGGCTTGGGCTGAGCGGACAGCTTGCAACCCGCGTTCATAAACACATTGCTCCGCCAGGCCGCGGCGATCACCAGGCCCGCGATCCCCACGCAGAGCAAGCCTGCGGTCGCTAGCTGTGCCGCCTGTTGCGGCCAGCGCCGGATCAGGACCAGGACACCCCACAGCAGCGCCAGGGTCAAGATCAGTGCAGCGCCGCCCGAGAGCCAGAGGCGGGGCGCGAGCAGGCCAGCGAGGACCGCGACCACCGGCACCAGCGCCAGCGTGCGCAGCTGGTCGCCGAGCGGGGCACGCGCCACTGGCCCGAGCCAGCGCCGGGCCCGCACCAGGACCGGGTCAACTGACCGCAGCGTCAGGAAACCGCCGAGCAGCAGCAGCGCGTAGGCCTGCGGCAGGATGAGATCGGCGTCGAATCCCGGGCTGCCGACCATCGTGACGCCGTAGCTGTCGACGCCGCCGGAAGCGTAGTCACGCGCTACTACGAAGCCGAACAGGCCATACAAGATCAGCGCCACCGGCACGATCCGGGCGGCCAGCCGCGGCCGGAGGGCAATTATGATGGCGGCCGCGATCGGCACCACTATCCACCACCACGACAGATAGGCCCGCACGAACAGCGCATACAGCGTGCTCGCCACGACGACCGACAGCAGGAGCAGCGCAGCGCACCAGCCGAGTTCCCGAAGGCGCCCCCGCCGTCCCTTCGCGGCATCAGCTCGCCCGGTCCGGACCCGGATGACCGCTGCGACCGCGGCCACAGCCAGGACTGGCAGGACAAGGTCCTGCGCCCGTATGCTCATGCTCGCCGGTCCATGGTCGTTTGCCCCCTTCTGCCGGGCGCTAGAGCCCGCCAGACCTAACGGTGCCGCATCGAGCATGGCCGGCGCGATGGGTCATCGCCTACTTCGGCAGGTGGAGAAATACCTACCAGCCTCGGTCAGGCGGCCCGCTGCCCTGAGTGCCAGACTCCCGCGATGAGCGGCACGCCGGGCCGGTAGGCGAGGTAGGCATGCGACGGCCCGTCCAGCATGAGCAGGTCGGCCCGCGCTCCGACGCCGAGATGCCCGACGTCGGTGCGGCGCAGCGCGTGCGCGCCGCCGGCGGTTGCCGCCCAGATCGCCTCGGCTGTCGTCATCCGCATCTCGCGGACCGCGAGTGCTACGCAAAGCGGCATGCTCGAGGTGAAACATGAGCCCGGATTGCAGTCCGACGCGATCGCCACCGTGACGCCGGCCGCCAGCAGCTTCCGTGCATCCGGGTACGGCGAGCGGGTGGAGAACTCCACGCCAGGCAGCAAGGTCGCGACGGTTCTCCCGGACGCCGCGAGCGCGTCCACGTCGGCGTCGGACAGGAACGTGCAATGATCCGCCGCAGCTGCCCCGGCCGCGACTGCTATCTGTACGCCGGGCCCGGGTCCGAGCTGGTTAGCGTGGATCCGCGGCTGCAGCCCGGCCGCCGCGCCGGCTGCAAGCACGGCGCGGGCCTCGTCAGCGCCGAACGCGCCTCGCTCGCAGAACACGTCTACCCACTTGGCCGAAGGCGCGCATGCGGCGAGCATCTCGCCGCACACCAGATCCACATACGCCGCGGCGCGGCCGTCGAACTCGGGCGGGACGACGTGCGCGCCAAGGTAGGTCACCTCGCCGGTGAACTCGCCAGCCAGCGCAACCGACCGGGCCTCCTCGGCCACTGTCAGCCCGTACCCGGACTTGCACTCGAACGTCGTGGTCCCCTGCGCCAGCATCTCGCCTGCCAGCCGGGCCAGGTTCGACCGCAGCATGTCGTCGCTGGCGGCTCTGGTGGCTGCGACCGTGCTGCGAATCCCGCCCGCGCTGTACGGCAATCCGGCCATCCGGGCCGCGAACTCCGCCCCGCGCTCGCCAGCGAAGACCAGGTGCGAGTGCGAGTCGACGAAACCGGGCAGCACAGCTCGCCCGGCAGCGTCCACCACGTCGTCGGCCGGGGGCGCTGCCACCGCCGGTCCGGTCCAGGCCACTAGCCCGGCGTCCAGCACGATCGCGGCGTCCGTGATCGCTTCGAACGCCCCTGGCGACGTCACGCTGGCCGCGTCCCGCGGCGCGTTCGTGACCAGCTCCCCGATGTTGGTGATCAGCAGGCTCACGGAGCGCATCCTGCCACAGCGGCCGCCAGCGCAGCGTCTCACGCCATCCGGCCGGAATGCGCAGGCCCAAAATTCGTAAGGCGAGGGCAAAATCGGTCTAAAACACCCTGGACATGGATACCCTACGTGGGGGGCCTTCACCGAACGTGGTCGGCTTCCGAGGCACGGCCCAAGCCGCGCCACCGGGCATCGCCGGCAGGACGGAGAGCAGATGCCGCACGGGAAGCGTTCCCGGGCCAGCTGGCGCCGGAAGAGCGGCCTGGCCAAGGCCGGGTACGTGATCGCCACGCTAGCCGCCGTCGTCGCAGTGACGGCGGGTATCGGCGCCTTCGCGCTATACCGGCAACTGGACGGCAACATCACCAGGGTTGCCGTGGGCGACCTCACCGGCCGGGCAGTCTATGGCGCGCAGAACATCCTGGTGCTCGGCTCCCAGGAAAGGCTAGGGCAGCACGGCCACTTCGGGCACGAGGTCGACCCGGGTACCACCAACTCGGACAACCTCCTGCTGATCCACCTTAACCCGGCGCACACCCGCGCGATCGTGCTGTCTATCCCCCGCGACCTGTTCGTCTATGAGCCCGCCTGCACGGAGCGGAGGTACATCGGCCATGGCACCTGGCCCACGCAGGACTACCCGCCGGGAGCGATCATCGACGGCGCTCTGAACATCGGAGGCCCGACCTGTGCCGTGGCTACGGTCGAGGACCTGACCGGGATCAAGCTCGATCATTTCGTGGAGTTCGACTTCAATTCCTTCCGCACCATGGTCGACAGCCTGGGCGGTGTCGAGGTATGCGTCCCGCCGGGTCCTGGCTATCACGACCATTACTCGCACCTGAACCTCAATCCCGGTAAGCACCTGCTCAAGTACAACCAGGCGCTGGCCTACGTACGGACCCGGCACGGTGTTGGCAGTGGCGCCGACGCCGGCGGCGACCTGCCGCGGATCCAGTTGCAGCAGGCGTTCATCTCCTCGATCGTGCAGAAAGTCCAGTCGCAAGGTCTATTGAGCAACCTGCCGTCGCTTTACGGCGTCGCCAAGACGGCCACCAGGGCGCTCACAGTCGACGACGGCCTGGGCTCGGCCAGCTCGCTCGTGCATCTAGCCGAGTCCCTCACGCAGCTGAGGTCCGCAGACGTCAGCCTGATCACGTTGCCGACAGCCATGGACACCTATCCGGGCCTGCAAGAGCATCTGATGGCGGTGCAGCCGCAGGACGACGTGCTGTACCAGCTCGTCCGGACTGGCCAGGTCTGGCACGGCCAGTTGCCGGTCGAGCCCTACAGCAAGGTCGGAGTCCGGGTGCTGAACGGCACCGGGCAGACCGGGCTCGCCCGGCGGGCCGCTGCCAAGTTGCGCACGCTCGGCTTCGACGTCACGGGTGTCGGCAACACGGCGGCCACGTCCACCACCACGGTGGACTATTCGGGACTGGACCAGGCAGACAGTGCGTACACGTTGATGACCGCGCTCACATCATTCCCGGCAGGAGACAACACGCTGGCTGAGCCCGCCTGGCAGGTTGGCAGGCCAGGTGCGGTGACCCTGATCCTCGGTACCGACTTCGCTGGCGTGAACCGGCCTGCGGCTTCGGCCCCACGCCGGGCGAGGCACGGCGGCAAGGCAGCGAAAAGCAGCAGCCGGCCCGTGGTAAGCCAAACCGTCCAGAACGGACCCGGCGCGGTGCAGTCACGCAACGCTGGCGCGAGCATCTGCTCCGGCCTTCCGTCTGCCTACGATCCCGGCATGAACGGCTAGCCAGCCCAGCGCTTTCAACTGGTGTCAGCGCAGCACGGCGCTGATGGCCGCGGCAAGCGACCCCGGAACATCGGGGATGAGCAGGTGCCGCCCGCCGGCCACGATGTCCCGGCCACCGACGACCAGATGCCGCACGTCAGCGGCCGAAGCACCGAAGATGACCGACTCCAGGGCCGTGGCCTTGGCCGCTCCAGCCGTGCGGGGCGAATCCAGCCCGATCGTGCAGAAGTCGGCCAGCCCGCCCGCGACCAGGTCGCCTGCCTCAGGCCAGCCAAGGCTGGCATGCCCGGCTGTGGTCGCTGCCGTGGCGAGTTCGACCGCGGTGAAGGAGCCGCGTTCCTGTGACGCGAGGCGCTCGCCGAGCTCGACCCGGCGCGCCTCCTCGAGGATGTCGACGACAGCCTGGCTGTCGCTGCCCAGTGTGATCGGGCTGCCGGCGCTGGCCAGCTCGCGGGCAGGTCCGATGCCATCAGCGAGATCGGCTTCGGTGGTCGGGCACATGCATACGTGCACGCGGCTCTCGCCAAGCAGGGCTGCGTCACCGCCAGTCAGGTGGGTTGCGTGCACCGCGCTGCTACGAGGCCCGAGCGCGCCCGCTTCGGATAGCACTTCGGCCGGTGTCGCCCGGTAGGCAGCCAGGCAAGCCCGATTCTCCGCGACTTGCTCCGACACGTGCGCGTGCAGCGGCGCGCCGTAGCGGTGCGACCAGGCAACGACCTCGGACATCTGGCCGCGCGCGACCGCACGGACTGAGTGGATAGCCGCCCCTGCCCTGGCGAGCGGTCCGAAGTGGCCGACTTCGTCCGGGCCGAGCGCCTCTGCCCTGGCCGCCCAGGCCGCGCCGTCGGCGTCACCGAAGCGCAACTGCGGACCAGCCAGCGGCTGCGGCCGGCCGTCAGCCGACAGACCACCGGACAGGTAACAAGCGTCAAGCAGTGTGATCCGGATGCCAGCCCGGCTTGCTGCCTCGATCAGCGCCCGGCCCATCTGGTTGGGATCGGCGTAGGGCGTGCCGCCCGCGCCGTGATGCAGGTAATGGAACTCGCCGACGCAGCTGATCCCGGCCAGTGCCATCTCGGCATAAACAGCGGTAGCGAGGGCCAGGTAGCTGTCCGGGTCGAGCTTGTCGGCTACCTCGTACATGCGCTCGCGCCACGTCCAGAACGTGCCGCGGGACGCCTGGGTGATACCGCGAAGCGCCCGGTGAAACGCGTGCGAATGCGCGTTTGCCAGGCCCGGCAGCGTCAGCCCGGCCAGCCGGGTGGCAGCTGGTGCCGGCTCAGCGTCCGGCGTCACGCCGGTCAGCCGGTCACCCGTTGCCTCGATCAGCACATCGCAGCGCAGCCCGAAGTCCGGTGACCAGGCGAGCTCAGCCAGCCAGGCACGCGTCGCGGTCATTGCGCCGCCAGGTCGGCGAGTACCGCCGTCAGCGCCGCCACCCCGGCTTCGCAATCAGCCATCTCGGCATGTTCGGCAGGCGAGTGCGAGACGCCGGTCGGGTTACGCACGAACAGCATCGCAGCGGGGATCCGCGCCGCAAGCACGCCGGCATCGTGTCCCGCCCCGGTAGGCAGCACCGGGGCGGCGATTCCGGTGGCCTGGAGGACGCCGATCAGCCGGTCCCGCAGCCCGAGGTCGAATCTGACCGGCGGCGAGACCGACTCGCACTGCTGCCGGACCGCAACTCTGTGCTGGTCAGCAGCCGTCTGGGCCGCGACCGACACCTCGGACACCAACTCGTCAAGCGTCGCTTCGTCCGGTGCCCTGGCGTCCAGCCAGGCCTGAACCGACGAGCTGATGGCGTTCGCCGCGCCAGGCCGCGCGACGACCTTCCCGAAGGTGGCGAGCGCGCCGCAACGCTCCGCGGCAGCCCGCGCGGCCAGCACAGTCGCGGCGTACGGCAGCATCGGATCCTGGCGGTCCGCCAGCCTGGTCGTGCCGGCATGATCGGCGCGTCCGGCGAAGTCGAACCGCCAGCGGCCGTGCGGCCAGATCCCGTCCGCGACACCGATGGCCGCGCCGATATCCGCCAGCGCCTTGCCTTGCTCGATGTGCAGCTCGACGTAGGCCCCGATCCCGGCCAGCAGCTCCTCGTCCGGTCCGATCGCGCTGGCGTCCCGGCTGGCTGCAACCATCGCCTCGGCGAGCGTGACGCCATCGCGATCACGCAGGGCCCTCGCCGCATCCGGTGTCACCGCGCCGGTCATCAGCCGGCTGCCGAGGCAGGCGACGCCGAACCGGGCGCCCTCCTCCTCAGTGAACGCGGCAACCCCGATCGGCCGGGCGGGCCGGAACCCGTCGCTGCGCAGCTGGGCGATCGCGGCGAAGGCGGTGACCACGCCAAGCGGCCCGTCATAAGCGCCGCCGTCGGGCACGGAGTCCAGGTGGCTACCGGTCACGACCGCCTGCTTCCCGCCAGGCCGGCCCCACCAGGCCCACAGGTTGCCGTTGCGATCACAGTCCGTGCGCAACCCGAGCTGGGTCGCGGTCCTGGCGAACCAGGCCCGGCATGCGGTATCGGACCCGGTCCACGAGTACCGCCGGTAGCTGCCGGTCAGCTCATCCCGGCCAACTGGCGCCAGTTCGGCCCACAACTCAGCGAACGTCATCTGCGGTCTCCCGGTCCGACGCTCCTCGCGGTCACGCAGCGAGCCTGACACTACTTCTGCATCGGCACGCGCACGCCACGCTCGGCGGCAACTTGGGTGGCCCGCTCATACCCGGCATCGGCGTGTCTGATCACGCCCATGCCGGGATCATTGGTCAGCACCCGTTCGAGCTTCTGCCCGGCCAGCTCGGTGCCGTCGGCGACGCAGACCTGGCCGGCATGGATCGACCGACCGATGCCAACCCCGCCGCCGTGGTGGATGCTCACCCACGATGCGCCGGACGATGTGTTGACCAGCGCGTTCAGCAACGGCCAGTCAGCGATCGCGTCGCTGCCGTCGGCCATCGCCTCTGTCTCGCGATACGGCGAGGCGACCGAGCCGCAGTCCAGGTGATCACGGCCGAGCACGATGGGTGCCTGGACGTCTCCGCGCCGCACCATCTCGTTGAACCGCAGGCCCGCAACGTGCCGCTCGCCATAGCCCAGCCAGCAGATCCGGGCCGGGAGACCCTGGAAACGCACCCTCTCCCCGGCCATCCGGATCCACCTGGCCAGCCCCTCGTTCTGCGGGAACAAGTCCAGGATCGCCGCGTCGGTAGCGGCGATATCGGCTGGGTCACCGGATAGCGCAGCCCACCGGAACGGGCCCTTGCCCTCGCAGAACAGCGGCCTGATGTACGCGGGCACGAACCCGGGAAACGCGAACGCGCGGTCGTACCCGGCAAGCTCCGCCTCGCCGCGGATGGAGTTGCCGTAGTCGAACACCTCAGCGCCGGCATCCTGGAAGCCCACCATCGCCTCGACGTGCGCGGCCATCGACTCTCTTGCCCTGGTCGTGAACCCGGTCGGATCCTCGGCCCGCAGCGCGGCCATGTCCTCGAAGGCGACCCCCTTCGGGAGGTATGTCAGCGGGTCGTGTGCCGATGTCTGGTCGGTCACGACGCTGATCGGCGCCCCCATCCGCAGCAGTTGCGGGACAAGCTCGGCGGCGTTGCCAAGCAGGCCGATCGACAACGCCTCCCCGGCATCGGCGGCAGCGGTGGCCCGGCGGACCGCGTCGTCTACGTCGTCCGCCGCCACGTCGAGATACCCGTGCTCGATCCGGCGGCTGATCCGGGACGGGTCGCAGTCGATGCAGAGCGCGACTCCGCCGTTCATGGTGACCGCGAGCGGCTGGGCGCCGCCCATCCCGCCAAGACCCGCCGTGAGCGTGATCGTGCCTGTCAGCGAGCCACCGAACCGCTTGGCCGCGACCGCGGCGAAGGTCTCGTAGGTGCCCTGCAGAATGCCCTGCGTGCCGATGTAGATCCAGGAGCCAGCGGTCATCTGGCCGAACATGGTCAGGCCCTCGGCCTCAAGCCGCCGGAACTCCTCCCAGGTCGCCCACTGCGGCACAAGGTTCGAGTTCGCGATCAGCACCCGCGGGGCCCACTCGTGCGTCCGGAAGATTCCGACCGGCTTGCCCGACTGCACCAGCAGCGTCTCGTCCGCGGCCAGGTCACGCAGCGAGGCGACGATGCCGTCGAAGGCATCCCAGCTGCGGGCAGCACGGCCTGAGCCGCCATAGACGATCAGCTGGTCAGGATGCTCGGCGACCTCAGGGTCGAGGTTGTTCATCAGCATCCGCATGGCTGCTTCCTGCGGCCAGCCCTTGCACGTCAAGCTGCTGCCCCGAGGCGCGCGCACGGGCCTGGCCCCGGCCGGTTGGTCGGTCATTGTGAGCTCCTCTACTGGCTGGGCATCATCATCTAACCTCAGCCCCGCTCCGCCCAGCAGCCCAGGTACGCTCGGCCGCATTTCATGCAGCGCTTTGACTCCCTAGCTGGCGGCCGCGAGCATCGCAGTGATTTCCTGCGCCGTCGGTTTGACTGGCGCGTTGGTAATTACCTCGTCGTCTAGTGCATCCGCGGCAATCTGCCCGAAGTCGCTCGGACCGATGCCAAAACCGGCCAGTGTCTTGACCATCCCCACGGTCTCCGCGAGCTCGGTGATGGCGGAGATGGCGGCCGACGCGTTTACGTCTGCGTCGGCCGCCGTCTTCCCAGCACCGAGCGCAAACGAAAGATCCGCGAGTCGCTCCGTAGACACCGGCCGGCTGAACGACAGCACTTGCGGCAGCACCAAAGTGAGCGCCACACCGTGGGGCAGGTTGAACCGCCCGCCCAGCGCGTGCCCGATGGCGTGGCAGGCACCAAGCCCGGTCGACGCCATCGCGATCCCCGCCATGTGCGCGGCAAGCAGCATCTGCCCTCTCGGCTCGGCATCGCGGCCGTCCGCGACAGCGCGCGGCAAGAATTCACTGACCATCCGGACGACTTGCAGCGCGATGCCAGCCGACCACGGGTTGGCTCGCAACGACAAATAGGACTCCAGCGCGTGGGTCAGCGCGTCCATCCCGGTCGCCGCGGTCGGCGCGGGCGGCAGCCCGATGGTCAGATCCGGGTCCAGGATGGCGGCCGCAGGCATCGTGGAGGCGTGACCCACGTAAAACTTGCGATGCTGCAGCTCGTCAGTCACCACGCCGAAGGCGTTGGTCTCCGCTCCGGTGCCTGCCGTGGTGGGCACGGCCAGCAGGGGAAGCGCCCGGACGGCGAAGTCCGACCGGTAATCAAGATCGCGACCGCGCTGCGGGTTGACCGCGGCAAGCGCGATGCCCTTCGCCGCGTCGATCGGCGACCCGCCGCCCACGGCCACCACGACGGGTGCAGCGCCCAGGAGACCAGCCGCCGCGGCGGCGCCGGCCGCCAGGTCGGCTGTCGTCGGGTTCGCATGCACGCCGCTGAACACGGCTGCCGGAATCTCAGCCGCGGCCAGCAATCCCGTCACCGCAGCGATGACCTCAGTCCCTGCGAGCGCGCCGTCGGTGACGACGAGCGCGGACCGGCCGCCGGCCGCTGCGATCAGTGCAGGCAGCCGGGCAATTGACCCGGCTCCGAAGTGGGCAGCGGGCGTGGTGCCGATGATGAGTTCAGGTGGCGTCGGCAGCATTGCTACTCCTGCGGCAACCGGAGGGGGGTGGCTGTGAGGTCCTCGAGCATTTTGATCGGCAGCATCTCACCGCCGTTGTCGCCGTACTGCGCCCTGGCTCGCCGGTAGATCTGCTCCACCAGCGCGCTCACCTCGGCGGGAACGCCCACTTGCCGGGCGAGGTCGATAGCGAGGCCAAGGTCCTTGCATGCCAGTGCCAGCGCGAACGAGTCGTCATAGTCGCCGCGTTCCAGCACCGAGAGCACGTCACGCTCGAGGAAGTTGCTTGCCGCCGGGCTGGCAAGCAGGCATCGCCGCAGCGTAGCCAGGTCGACGCCGGCCTGGACGCCGACAGCCAGTACCTCGGCCGTGGCTGCGAGATGCCCGAACCACAGCAAGTTGATCATCAACTTGACTGTGTAACCAGCCCCGTTTCCACCCACATGGATAATCCGATCGGGATCGCCCATCGCCTCGAGCAACGGCCGGATGCGGTGGTAATCGGTGCCAGCGCCGCCGACGAAGATCTGCAGCGGCCGGCCTTCGCGCCAGCAGCCATGCCGCTCACCGGCGCGTCGAGTACGGCGACCTGACGCGGCCCGGCCAGCGCCAGGACACGCTCGGCTACCTCGGGCACGCTGGTTGACATGTCCACCCATGCGGCGCCCGGCGAGAGGCCGTCCAGCAACCCGTCCGGGCCGAGTAGTACCTCGGCGACCTGCCGCGGGGCCGGCAGCATGGTGATCACCACATCCCGGCCAGCCCCTGTCTCGCGCGGCGAGCCGGCCCAGGTAGCGCCCGCCGCGAGCAGTCCGGCTGCTGCTTCGGTTCGCACGTCGTGCACGACCAGGTCGTGGCCGGCTGCCAGAATGTTCGCGCTCATCGGACCGCCCATGTGGCCAAGGCCAATGAATCCCACTCGCACGGCTGCTCCGCCCTAGTCAGTGTTCACGGGTCAGTGTTTACCGGTCAGCGGCCCAGCGAGCGACAGCAGCCTCGTCAATCTCGGCGCCGAGGCCAGGCCGGTCCGGGACGCGGACAGTGCCATCCGGTTCGATGGTGATTGGCTGCGCCAGGAAGAAATCGCGACGCTGCGGCGTCCACCCCGGCGGATCGTAGGGGAACTCCAGGAACGGCCCGCCGCCTACCCCGGCCGTTACATGCAGGTTCGCCAGCAGGCCGAGGCCGTTGGTCCAGGTGTGCGGGGTGAACCAGCGACCTTGCTGAAGGGCCAGCTCGGCTACTGTTCGAGCGCGCAGCATGCCAACGGCGAGCACCACATCCGGCTGCACCACATCCAGCGCTCCGGCCGACATCGCCGCCAGCAGTTCCGGCACGCTACGGGCCATCTCGCCGCCCGCCACCCGGATGCCGCACTGCTCCCGCAGCAGCTTCATCCCGGCCAGGTCAGCGGCCGGGAGCGGCTCTTCGAGCCAGGTAACGTCAAGGCCGGCGAGCTCGTCTGCGACCCGCCGGACGGCCGCGACGTCGAGCGCCGGAGAGGTGTCGCCGGCCATCCGCCACCACTGATTCAGGTCCACCATGATCGCCAGATCACTGCCTGCCGCTTCGCGCGCCGCCCGGACCGCGGCAAGGCCGGACTGCACGTCGTCGCGGCTGATCCGGATCTTCACCGCGCGGAAACCTGCCTGCTGTGCGGCCAGCACCGCCTCGGCTCGCGCAGCCGGGCTCTTGAGCTCGCCAAACGAAGCGTAAGCCGGGAGCCGGCCGGCAGCGCCGCCGAAGAGCGTCGCAACCGGCTGACCGCAGGCCTTGCCGACGATGTCCCAGAGCGCGGCTTCCAGCGGCCAGTACCGGCCAGCGTGGAAGCTGATGGTCTCCAGCGTCTTGACGTGGTTGGCGATCTGCAGCGGATCCGTGCCGATAAACAGGCCGGCGAAGGCTGCGAAGCCGTCCATCGTGTCGCCGGAGCCGTATCCGGTGATTCCCGCGTCGGTCTCGACCCGGACCAGGGTGGCGTCGAAATGTCGTCGGGGCACCGGGTCCCACGCAGCGGCGAACGGCGGGTCAAGCACCAGCCGCATCCGGTCGAGCCGGATCGTGGTGATCTTCACCTGGACTGGAAGTAAGGGTTAGCGGGATTCGCCCGGGCAGCAAGAACCTGAGCCAGATCAGGACGGGAACGGGCAGCTGCGTTCAGAGCCGCTTTGGTCGCCTCGCGGTTGTTCGCGTAGACCAGGGCGGCATCGCGGGCATCCGGGTTGACCCAGACCGCTGCGATGAGCACGAGGTCATCGGTGTCCGCAGCCGCGATCAATTCGTCGGCGACCGCGTCCGCGACGCCGCCCGCTACCCCTGCCTGCGCGGCGCCCCAGGTCAGCGTTCCGTGCTCCGGACTGGCGATGACGGACTTGTTGACGAACAACGTCAGCGGCTTCACCGGGATCCCCGGCTGGAGCACAGCAACGAACGGCGTGTGACCAGTGCTCGGGGTGGCGAGCGCCGTCGCCCACGCTATGCCGACCGGGCCCTCGCGCGTTCCCAGCACCACGTTGATATGCGCGGCCTCGGCTCCCTCCCCGATGAAGCTCTCCCCGATCAGCATCGCCGGCAGCTCACTCATAGCGATTCCCTCACGCGTTGGATTTCGTGCATTGATCGTGTGGCCAGTCAATGATCCGTGCGATTTCGTCCAAAGATGACTACGTTGTCTCCATGGCGGTGACAGTATTCCGCAGCCGTTCAGGAAGCGGCACGGGCCAGCGCCTGTCGCCGCAACGTCCGGCAGCCGACGATGAGGTGCGAAATCTGTTGCGGCTGTGCACGTCAGCGTCTAGGCTTCCCCGAATCTGTTTTTCCGATAGCTTCACTAGACTATTCGGCAAGGGGGGCTGTTGGCGATCTACTTGCTGAGGCGTCTCGGCCTCGCCGTCATCACCCTGTTTCTGCTCAGCCTGATCATCTTCTTCGCCGGCCAGGTACTGCCAGGGGATCCCGCCAGGTCTATCCTCGGCCCGCTAGCCGCTGAGTCCGCCGTGCGCGCGCTCGACCATCAGCTCGGTGTCGACCGGCCGTTGCTGACTCAGTACTGGAGCTGGATCACTGGCATGTTGCACGGCAACATGGGTGAGTCGTACCAGTACCAGTCACCTGTCGAGCCGCTGCTCTGGGCCGCCCTGCTGAACTCTGCCAAGCTGGCCGCGCTAGCGCTCGTCGTGATCATTCCGCTGGGCATCCTCGGCGGTGTCGTCGCGGCTCTCTACGCCGGGCGGCCGCTCGACCGGATCATCACCCTGACCGGCAGCTCGGCAGCAACCGTGCCGGAGTTCGTCTCTGGCATCGTCGTCATCGTCGTCTTCAGCGTCGGGCTGAAACTTCTGCCATCCACTGCGCAGGCTCAGCCCGGAGCGTCCTTCCTGACCCAGTTGAAGTCGCTGATCCTGCCGGCGATCCCGCTGGTACTGGTCCTGTTCGGGTACATCGCCCGGATGGCGCGGGCAGGCACAATCGAGGCGCTGGAGTCCGACTACGTACGGACCGCGACCTTGAAGGGCCTCAAGCGCGTCGTGGTGATCTACCGGCACGTGCTGCGCAATTCGCTGCTGCCGACGATCACCGTCATCGCCACTCAGACCGGCTACCTGATCGGCGGGCTGGTCGTCGTCGAGAGGCTCTTTAACTACCAGGGCATCGGCAACCTCATCTATCACGCCGCGAACGCCAAGGACTTCCCGGTGCTCGAGGCCGCGGTCCTCACTATCGGCGTGGTCTACATGGTGGCTACGATCGGCGCCGACCTGCTGACGACCTTGCTTAACCCCCGCCAGCGCACTGGGGCATTCCGGTGACCGAGACTCTGGCGGTGCCGCCGGACGTCATCGCACCGATGCTGAGCGGCGCGAACTGCCCGTCTGGCGGCTGCTGCTCGTCCCGGCCGACGTTCGTGACCGGCGCATTGATATTGCTGTTCTGGATCGTCTGCGCGATCTTCGGGAACGACGATCGCGCCCCATAGCCCGCTGGCACAGCAACTGCTGGCTACCAACCAGGCGCCCTCCGCCGCCCACTGGTTCGGCACTGACCAGCTCGGGCGCGATGTGCTGTCCAGAGTTATCGTCGGCGCGCAGACGATGCTGGTCATTGCCCCGCTGGCGACCGTCGTCGGGACGGTGCTCGGCACTGCACTCGGCCTCGTGCTTGGCTACCTGGGCGGCGTCGTGGATCTCCTGGTCAGCCGGATTGTCGAGGCGGTGCTCGCGCTGCCGGCGATCCTTGTCATCTTCCTGTTCGTCGTGGCACTGGGAGTGTCGACGCTCACCCAGATCCTGGTGATCGGCTTCATCTTCACGCCGCTGATCGCCCGGACCGTCAGGTCTGCCGTCCAGGTGGAGAGCCAGCTTGACTATCTGCCCGCGGCCCGTCTTCTCGGCGAGCGGCCGCTCCGGATGATGTTCGCCGAAATTCTGCCGAACGTCATGCCCACGGTTCTGGTGGAGTTCACCATCCGGCTCGGGTACGCCATCTTCGCCGTCGCGACGCTGGCATTCCTCGGATTCGGCGTCCAGCTGTCGACGCCGAACTGGGGCACCGATATCAACGCCAACTACGGTGTGCTCGGTGCCGGGTACTGGTGGGAGACGCTGTTCCCGGCGCTGGCCATCGCGTCACTGATCATCGCGATCAACCTGGTGGCTGATGCGATAGAGCAGGTGCTCGCCGGATGACCGCAATCGAAGCGACTGCGATTCCGGAGCCAGCGGCCGAGCCGCTGTCCGCCGTTGAGGTCGAGCACCTCGACGTCTCTTACCGCGTTCGCGGCTATGACCGGCTGGCGTTGCGAGACGTGTCCTTCCGGATCGGCCGCAGCGAGTCCTACGGCCTGGTCGGCGAGTCAGGCTCGGGCAAGTCCACGGTAGCGCTGGCGCTGACCCGGTACTTGCCGCGCAACGGCAGAGTCAGCGCGGGCTCGATCCGGATCGCCGGCCGAGATCCGCTCGCCATGGACGCGGCTGGGCTACGTCAGCTGCGGGCCCGCTCGGTGTCCATGGTGTACCAGGAGCCGGGAAAGGCGCTGAACCCGTCGATGCGGGTTGGCCGGCAGGTAGCCGAGGTCTACGAGCTGGCCGGGCTTGGCAAGGGCGAGGCGCTGGAGCGGTCCGAGGCGATGCTGCGCAAAGTCCAGATCTCCGACCCCGCCGAGGTCATGGAGCGGTACCCGCACCAGCTGTCCGGTGGCATGGCGCAGCGGGTGGTGATCGCGATGGCGCTGGCGTCCGAGCCCGAACTGCTGATCCTGGATGAGCCCACGACAGCGCTGGACGCCACCGTCGAAGCCGAGGTGCTGGACCTGGTAGCGGGGCTGCGCGAAGAGCTGGACACCTCGCTCCTATTCATCAGTCACAACCTTGCCGTGATCGCGAAGATGTGCGACCGGGTCGGCGTGCTGTACGCCGGCGAACTGATCGAGGAAGGGCCTGCCAGGCAGGTCTTTGAGCAGCCCCGGCACCCCTACACCGTAGGCCTGCTGCGCTGCATCCCGCGCCTTGGCCAGCGAAAGGACCACGGGCGGCTGGACACGATCCCCGGCTTCCTGCCGCCGGCCGGCCACCAGCTGGCGGGATGCATCTTCGCTCCTCGCTGCCCCATCGCCGAACAGCGCTGCCGTGATGCGGCCCCCCCGGTATTCGACGCCGGGCCGCGGCCAGACGTCCCGGTGCTACCTGCACGAGGCGACACCGGACCTGCCCAGGAGCACTCCGCTGGACGTGCAGCTGCCCGGCCACGCCCAGAGCTGCCGAGCCGGTCGTGAGTATCAGGAACTTGTCGAAGACTTTCGGCCCTCACGGTCACGCTGTGCATGCCCTGGCCGGAGTGAACCTCGATATCGAACGCGGCGAGACGCTCGGCCTGGTCGGGGAGTCTGGCAGCGGGAAGACGACGCTCGCGCGAATACTTCTCGCGCTCACGCCCCCCGATCCCGGCGCGGTCATTGAGATGGATGGCAAGCCGCTTGGCCCTGACCTCAGGCAGCGAAACGCGGCTCAGCTCAAGGCGCTGCAGATCGTCTTTCAGAACCCCGACTCCGCGCTGAACCGCAGGCACACTGTGCGGCGGCTGATCAGCAGGCCGCTGGTCAAACTGGCCGGGCTATCCGGATCTGCGCTCACCGAGCGGCTGACGGAGCTCATCCGGTCGGTCCGGATGGAGCAGAGGCACCTGACGCTCCGGCCGCGGCAGCTGTCCGGCGGCCTGAAACAGCGGGTCGCTATAGCCCGCGCCTTCGGCGGCGGCCCTCGCATCGTGGTGTGCGACGAGCCCACCTCGGCGCTGGATGTATCGGTGCAGGCGGCGATTCTCAACCTGCTCGCCGACCTGCAGGCCAAGGAGCGCGTCACCTACCTGTTTATCTCGCACGATCTAGGACTCGTGCGCTATCTCTCCGACCGAATCGCGGTGCTCTACCTAGGCCGCCTGATGGAGCTGGGCCCCGCAGAGCGGGTTTTCAGCGGACCGCATCATCCGTATACCGAAGCGCTGCTGTCCGCGGTTCCGACCCTGGACGGCCAGCGCACCCAGCGGATCCGGCTGACTGGTGAGATCCCGTCAGCCGCGAACCCGCCAAGCGGTTGTGTTTTCCACACTCGCTGCCCGAGGCGGCTTTCGTCAGGGATCTGCGAATCGACCGAGCCTCCGCTGGTCGAAGTCGAGCCAGGCCATCTGATGAGCTGTCATATCCCTATCGATCAGCTAACAACGCTGCAAAGCTCCGAGCGAATGCCGTGACATGCACTTGGCTGGCCGCGTAGCTTTACTGCCCATTGACATCGGATTTGTTAACCGACCGGATCCGGTGAGGGTTCCCGAGGAGGATCTGTGCACTCTGGAAACGACCGGCTCAGCCGGCTGCGTGCTGGACAAACGGAAATCGGAAATCATGTCATCGACGAGTTCGTCGCTGGCCGTATCAACCGGCGAGACTTCCTGCGCAACGGCGCGCTGGTCGGGATCTCCGCGCCGGTGCTCGGCGGAATCCTGGCAGCTTGCGGCTCGTCCAGCGCACCGGGCACGACCAAGTCCTCAGGCACTTCCGCAAGCAGCGCCATCATCAGGACGGGAATCGTCACCCCGGCTGCCGCGATCAACCCTGTCACCGTCGCCGACCAGGGTGGCCTGGACATGCTCGGCCAGACCGGCGAGTACCTCTGCCTGTCAACCCAGACCCTGACGCTGCAGGCGGTGCTGGCTACGAGCTGGACGTCGAACTCGACCTCCGACGTCTGGACCTTCAAGATCCGTCAGGGCGTGAAATTCCACAACGGCGCGCCGCTCACCGCTGATGACGTCGTCTACACCTACAAGCTGCAGACCAACCCGGCGGGCAAAGGCGCTGCGCTGTCGGCATTCGGTGGCGTGCTGACGCCGGATGGCGTGCAGAAGGTGGACGACTTCACCGTCGCCTTCCACCTGAGCGCGCCGAATGGCAACTTCCCTTACCTGACGTCATCCGACAACTACAACATGATCATCCTGCCGAACAACTACGACCCCAGCCAGTGGCAAAGCTCGTTCATCGGCACCGGGCCATTCAAGCTGAAGTCGTACACCGAGAAGCAAGGCGCCTCGTTCGTCCGCAACGAGGAGTACTGGGGCACCAAGGCGATCCCCGCCGGTACTCAGTTCACCTTCTATGACGACAGTGCATCCTCGATCCTGGCGCTGACCAGCGGCTCGCTGGACGTTCTCGGCCAGTTCACAGTGAGCGGCGGCGAGCAGCTTCTGGGCGGCCAGTACAACGTCGTCAAGCTCAAGTCCAGCGCGCACCGCGAGCTGTCCATGCGATGCGACCAGGCACCGTTCAATGACCCCAGGGTCCGGCAGGCGATCGGGCTATCGCTAAACCGGCCGGAAATCGTGACAGCACTGTTCAAGGGCGACGCCGATCTCGGCAACGACAGCCCCTTCGCGCCGGTCTTCCCGTCGACCAACACCAGCGTCCCGCAGCGGGCCCTGGACGTCGCCAAGGCCAAGTCACTGCTATCGCAAGCTGGTCATCCGAACGGCTTCTCCGCGACCCTGACCGGCGAGATCTTCCAGGAGATCCCGCAGTACGCGCAGATCATCCAGCAGGAAGCCAGGGCCATCGGCGTCGACCTGAAGCTGAACATCGAGGCCCAGCCGAAGTACTACGGCAACTATCTATTCGGCACATCGGACTGGCTCGATGCCACCATGAGCCTGGTCGACTACGGTCACCGGAGCGTTCCGAACGTGTTCCTCACCGCGCCGCTTCAGACGATCAACGCGAAGACGGGCACCGGCTCGTGGAACGCCGCCCACTTCAGCAACTCCGACTACGACAAGCTGTCCAATCAGTACATCGCGACGGCTGACCTGTCCACCCAGCGAACCATCGCCGGGCAGATCGAGACGCTGCTGCTCGCGGAGACGCCGATCATTTACGGCTACTTCTACAACTATCTGACCGCGAGCGCTAAGAACGTGACCGGCGCGTACCCCACCGCGATCGGGCACATCTTCCTTTACAACTGCAAGAAGAGCTGATTCGCCGCGAAGCAGCACCGTCCACAGGCCGCCGGGTACGCAACCCGGCGGCCTGTGGCTATGCACCGCATCGAGTTGCTCGCGATCGGCTCAGCTACTGGCCAGCGGGATAGATAATGACCGCACAATCGCGAGGAGGTCAGATGTCGCTACCGGCGGTGGGCCAGGCAGTCCAGAGCGGCCAGCTGCGGAACACGCAGCACCCGGACGCTAGCGCTGGTCTCAAACCCGGCTGGGGCGTCAGTCCGGAGCGGCAGCAGTCGATTGAGGCCGTGCTCGCCAACCTGGCAACCCGCAGCGGCCGCCTGGCTCCTGCCCAGCTCCGGTCCATTACCACCGAGCTGGCTGATCGCCGGGAGTTGTGGTCGGACCTGGTGGTCCACGATCCGGACGTCCGGTGGTACCTGCCGCTGCACCGGTCGAACTCCTGCGACGTCTGGCTGCTGGCCTGGGAACGTGGCCAGGACACCGACTGGCATGACCACGGCGGCTCCTCTGGCTCGTTCGCGGTCGCCGACGGCAGCTTGCTCGAGCAGTACCGGGCCCCTAACGGGCGCCTGAGCCATCGGCGGCTCGGGCCCGGCCAGGCAGTGACGTTCGGGCCTGGGCACGTCCACGACGTAGCCCACGGCGGCCAGGGCTCGGCGACCAGCATCCACGCGTATTCACCGCCGCTGACTGCGATGACGTATTACAGCGCGACCGACTACGGACTGATCGCAAGACAGACCGTCGCGATCGACGGGCCTGAAGGCGGACGCGGTCGTGGCGGGCCTGACACCGCACTGGCCAGGGCCAGCGCCTCGGCCGCAAGGCTGACCTCGGACTCACTTCCAGACGGCGCACCTGGCATCGACGAGTTGCTCGCCGAAGCACGCAGCGGCCTGCGGCGGCTGCGCCCGGAGGCGGCATTCGCCGCTCTCACTGACGGCGCGGTCCTGGTCGACATCCGCCCGCTCGAGCAGCGAATCGTGGAAGGCGAGGTGCCGGGAGCGATCATCATCGGCCGCAACGTCCTGGAGTGGCGGCTAGACCCGCGCAGCGAGGCCAGGATTCCGGCACTGGCCAGGTCCGGCATGCAGATCGTCGTGATGTGCTCCGAGGGCTACGCGTCCAGCCTCGCGGCGGCCTCTCTCCGGCGGCTCGGGATCTCCGATGCGACCGACCTGCAAGGCGGCTACCAGGCATGGAAGGCGTCAGGGTTGCCGGTGAGGCCCGCCCAGTCGCTCGGCTGACCCTGGCCAGCCCGGCGCTGGCTGGGATTCGCTAGCAAGGTTGCCAGCGGGTACGGTCAGGCATGGCATTGCCGCGGAAGCAACCAGTCGAGACGGCCGATCAGGTCCGGGCCGACGCAGCCGCGGGCGCGGGGATCGACCACCAGCACCGCGACGTGTCCGGCGGCTGGCTGCGGCCTGCCGTTTTCGGTGCGATGGACGGCCTGGTAACGAACGTCTCGCTGATCGCCGGAGTCGGCGGCGCCAGGCTCGCGTCGAGCACGATCGTGCTGACCGGCCTGGCCGGACTGGTTGCCGGTGCCTGCTCGATGGCTGCGGGCGAGTACGTATCGGTCTCCTCGCAGAACGAGCTGGTCGAAGCCGAAGTGGAGAAGGAGCGCATCGAGCTCGAGACCAACCCGGCCGACGAGCAGGCGGAGCTGGCCGCCACGTACAAGATGCGCGGCGTCGAGCCGGCCCTCGCGGATGAGGTCGCCCGGCAGCTGTCCCGCCACCCGGATGAAGCGCTCCGCATTCACGTCCGGGAAGAGCTCGGCGTCGACCATGACGAGTTGCCGTCTCCGCTGACCGCGGCTGGCGCCTCGCTCGTCACCTTCGCCGTCGGCGCGCTCATTCCGCTGCTGCCGTTCCTGCTCGGCTTCAAATCGCTCGGCGCAGCCGTCGTCCTTGCCGCAATCGCGGCATTCGTCGGCGGCGGCATCGTGGCACGCGTCACCGCCAGGCCGTTCCTGCGCGGGGCGCTGCGGCAGCTCGTGCTAGCCGCGCTGGCTGCCTCAGTCACCTACGGCATCGGCACGCTGGTCGGTGGCCACGTCGGTTAGCTGAGCTGGCAGCTCGCCGCGTCCGCGTCCTACCAGGATTCGGTCGCGAACTCCTCGTCCGCACTGTCGCCAGACGCAGCCAGCAGATCCAGGTCCGCGTCCACCATCATCTCGACCAGTTCCTCGAAGCCGATCTTGGGCTCCCAGCCAAGCTCGTCCTTCGCCTTGGCGGGGTCCGCGCAGAGCCGGTCTACCTCGGCCGGGCGGATGAACGACGCGTCCGTCACCACGTGGTCGCGCCAGTTCAGGCCGGCCGTGCCGAACGCGGTGTCCACCAACTTCTCGACCGAGTGCGTCACTCCGGTGCCGATGACATAGTCAGCCGGCACGTCCTGCGCCAGCATCAGCTGCATGGCGCGAACGTAGTCGCCCGCGAACCCCCAGTCCCGGCTGGCGCTCAGGTTGCCGAGGCGCAACTGGCGCTCGTAGCCGAGCTTGATCTTCGCGACGCCGAGCGAGACCTTCCTGGTGACGAACTCGGCGCCGCGACGCGGCGACTCGTGGTTGAACATGATCCCGGACACCGCGAACATGCCGTAGGACTCGCGGTAGTTCTGGGTGAGGAAGTGGCCGTAGACCTTCGCCACGCCGTACGGGCTGCGCGGATGGAACGGTGTCTGCTCGTTCTGCGGAGCCTGGGTTACCTGGCCGAACATCTCCGAGGTCGACGCCTGGTAGAACCTGATCTGGCCGCTGCCGGGGCTACGCGACGCGCTGATCCCGCTGCACACCCTGATGGCTTCCAGCACGCGCAGCACGCCAAGTCCGGTCACCTCACCGGTCAGCTCGGCCTGCTGCCACGACAACGGTACGTACGAGATCGCGGCCAGGTTGTAGACCTCGTCCGGCTGCACTCGTTCCACTGCGGCGATCAGGCTGCCCTGGTCCAGCAAGTCGCCGCGGATCAGCCTGACGTCGCCGAGCAGCTTCCGCAGGTGGCGTACCCGCGGGTTCGCCTGGCCCCGGACTAGCCCCCAGACCTCATATCCCATATCCACCAGGTGCTCAGCCAGGTAAGAACCGTCCTGACCGGTGATCCCGGTGATGAGCGCGCGTCGTGTCAGCGGAGCCTCCGTGTAAAACCCTCGTCGCGGCAGCTTACAGATACTGACAGCAGGCAGGGCAGGCCGGCAAACGTGTGGGGTCAAAGGGCATGGAAGTTACTTGCTTGGTAAGGTTCGCTGACTAGGGGGTCACGCGGGTCGCCCGCCCGGGGGGCAGCCGGTGGCGAGACAGGAGGCGCGAACCTGCGTGGGTACCGTAGGCGCGGACGGCACAGGCCGCTGCGGGTCTGCCTGCTCTCCTACCGAAGTAAGCCGCATTGCGGCGGTCAGGGCATCTTCCTGCGCCATCTGTCCCGCGAACTGGCCGCGCTTGGTCACCATGTCGAGGTTTACTCCGGCCAGCCCTATCCCGAGCTGGAGCCCGGACCGAAGCTAATCGAGCTGCCGAGTCTGGACTTGTACCGGGACGAGGACCCGTTCCGCACTCCGCATCTGCGCGAGTACCGCGACTGGATCGACGTGCTCGAGGTGGCCGGGATGTGGACCGCTTACTTCCCCGAGCCGCTGACTTTCAGCCTTCGCGCGCTCCGGACGCTGCGCACGCGCCGCGACGACTTCGACATCGTGCACGACAATCAGGTACTTGCCTACGGCAATCTTGGCATCGCCCGCCTCGGGCTGCCGCTGGTGACCAGCATCCATCACCCGATCAGCGTGGACCGGCGGATCGAGCTCGCGGCTGCCCGCGGCTTTCGGAAGATACCGAAGTGGCGCTGGTACTCCTTCGTCGGCATGCAGGGCCGCGTCGCGAGGCGGATCGGCCCGATCATGACCGGCTCGGAGTTCGTCCAAGGCTGACATCCTGCGAGACTTCAAGGTCCGGCCAGAGAACGTCAAGGTCATTCCGCTCGGCGTGGATACCCGGCTGTTTCACCCGAGGCCGCATCCGCGCGTTCCCGGCCGGATCATCGCGGTCGCCAGCGCGGACTCCCCGGTCAAGGGCGTCGCGACCTTGCTACGCGCGTTCGCGAAGCTGCGCACGGAACGGAACGTGTCGCTGACGCTGGTCAGCAAGCTGGTACCGGATGGCCCGACGCAGCGGCTGCTGGGCGAACTGTCGCTGGACGGCAACGGTTCAGTTCGTCAGCGGCATCAGCGACTCCGAGCTCGCCGAACTGGTCGCCAGCGCGGAGATCGCGGTCGTGCCGTCGCTGTACGAGGGCTTCTCGCTGCCAGCTGTCGAGCACATGGCCTCCGGCACGCCGCTGGTGGCCAGCCGCACCGGCGCGCTGCCGGAGGTGACCGGGGACGCCGCGCTGCTGGTCACGCCCGGCGACGCCGAGGAACTCTGCGCGGCGCTGCGGCTGCTGCACGATTCGCCGGCCGAGCGCGAACGGCTGTCGCAGGCGGCCCTCGCCCGGGTTGCCGAGCGGTTCGCCTGGCAGGCCGTGGCCAGGGCGACGGTCGCTGAGTACCGGCAGGCCATCGCGGCCAGCCAGGCACACTCGACGGCGCGGGCCGGGGAGGCCGCGCCATGCTGACGGTGGATTTCCAGCGCCTGCCAATTCAGCCGGGAACGAGGTTGCTCGATCTCGGCTGTGGCGCCGGCCGGCACGCTTTCGAGGCTGCGCGCCGCGGGGCCGAGGTGGTAGCGCTCGACACCGATCACGGCGAACTCGAGCGAGTGTGCGCAGTCGCGGCCGCGATGGCGGAGGCCGGCGAGATTCAGGTGCCGGCCAGCATCACCGCCGCGGCCGGCGACGCCACCAGGATGCCGTTCCCTGACGAGCACCTTCGACGTCGTGATAGCCGCCGAGGTGCTGGAGCACATCCCGGCCGATCAGGGCGCCATGAACGAGATCAGCCGGGTGCTGCGGCCGGGCGGCATCGCCGCGGTGACCGTGCCAGCCTGGCTGCCCGAGCGGATCTGCTGGGCGCTGTCCGACGATTACCACAACGTGCCGGGCGGGCACGTGCGCATCTTCACCCGGCGCGAGCTGGAGATCAAGCTGCGGCGGGCGGGCCTGCATGTCGGCGGCCATCACCACGCGCACGCGCTGCACTCGCCGTACTGGTGGCTCAAGTGCGCGGTCGGCGTGCACGACGACGACCACCCGCTGGCCAGCGCCTACCACAAGCTGCTGGTCTGGGACATCATGCGCAAGCCCGCCGTCACCCAGCTGGCTGACCGCGCGCTGAACCCGCTCATCGGCAAGAGCCTGGTGGTCTATGCCACCAAGCCGGCCGTGGCTGCGCCGGAGTCACGTCCGGCCGCAGCGGAGAAGGTGCATGCGGCCGCCTGAGCGGACTGGCCAGCCCCGGCCGATGCGGCAGCACCGGTTCACGCGCCAGGTCTGCCCGGCATCCTGACGGCGGATCAGCTGATCGCAACCGGGCACGCGATCGCGGCCGACCAGCAGGCCGACGGCTCGATCGGCTGGCCGGACGGGCACGTCGACGCCTGGAATCACGTCGAGTGCGCGATGGCGCTGAGCGTCTGCGGGCTGCGCAGCCAGGCTCGACGGGCGTACGCCTGGCTGGCTGATGCGCAGCAACCGGACGGGTCCTGGCCAGTGCAGGCCGCGCCTGCGGCGGCGTCGTCGACGAGTGGACCACCGAGAGCAACCACGCGGCGTACTGCGCCGTCGGCGTCTGGCATGAGCTGCTGGTAACCGGTGACGAGGATTTCGCGGCGCAGATGTGGCCGGTGGTCCGGGCCGCCATCGAGTTCGCCATCGGGCTGCAGACGCCGCGCGGCGAGATCATCTGGCGGCGGCACGAGGACGGCACGCCGGACAGCTATGCGCTGCTGACCGGCAGCTCGAGCATGTACCACAGCCTGCGCTGCGCGATCGCGCTCGGCCGAGCGGCTGGCCGAGCCGCAGCCAGACTGGGAGCTGGCCGCGACGCTGCTCGGGCACGCGGTGGCCTGCCACGGCGAGGCGTTCGCGGACAAGAGCCGGTTCTCGATGGACTGGTATTACCCGGTGCTCGGCGGCGCGGTGCGCGGCGCTGCGGCCGAGCGGATGCTGAAGGCCGGCTGGGACACGTTCGTCGTGCCCGGTCTCGGCGTGCGCTGCGTCAGCGACGAGCCGTGGGTGACCGGAGCCGAAACCTGCGAGCTGGCGATCGCGCTGGACGCGATCGGCCGCCGCGACGAGGCGATCGAGCTGTTCGAGCAGATCCAGTTCCTGCGGGCCGAGGACGGCAGCTACTGGACCGGCTGGCAGTTCGCTAACGGCAAGCACTTCCCGCACGAGCAGAGCACGTGGACGGCCGCCGCGGTGGTGCTGGCGGCCGACGTGCTCCGGCAGCGCCGGCAGAGCGCGGGCACTCCGGCGCGGCAGGGATCTTCCGCGACGCCGCGGCCGGGCCGGAAGTATGGCAGCCAACCGATCCTGCGGCATGCGGCTGCCCGCCACGGCGACGGACCAGTCAGATCCCGTCGCCAGTCCGCTCCAGGACGCGTAGCGAGCCGGTGACACTCACCTCGGTGAACGCACCGGAGGCCAGCGCGCGCAGGTAGACCCGGTACGGCGCCTGGCCGCCGTCGGCCGGGTCGGGGAAGATGTCGTGGAAGGCGAGCGCGCCGCCGTGCGCAACCCACGGCGCCCAGCCCTCGTAGTCGGTCACCACGTTGGCCTCGCTGTGGCCGCCGTCGATGAACAGCATGCCGAGCGGCGTGCGCCACAACCGCGACACGTCAGCCGACGTGCCGATGACAGCGATGACGTGATCCGCCAGCCCGGCGGCCTCGATGGTCGCGCGGAAGAACGGCAGCGTGTCCATCCGCCCGGTGCGCGGGTCTACGACCTCGGGATCGTGGTACTCCCAGCCGGCCTGGTTCTCCTCCGAGCCGTGGTGATGGTCGACGGTGATGACCTTCTGGCCGGCCTGGCGGCCGCGGCGGCCAGGTAGATGGTCGACTTCCCGCAGTACGTGCCTACCTCGCCGATCGGGCCGACGGCTGCGTAGGCGGCGGCGGTCTGGTACAGCGCGAGTCCCTCCGCCGCTGGCATGAAGCCCCTGGCCGCCTCGGCGGCTAGCCTGAACTTGTCCGGGATTGGCATGCCGTACAGTCTGCGCTACGGTCGGCCGGTGCGGCAGGGCAAGGCGCGATGCGGAAGGAGCCTGCCAGATGAAAGTGGAAGCTGACTGGGACGCCTGCGAGGCGAACGCCGTCTGCGCAGGCCTGGTGCCGGAGGTATTCGAGGTCGACGACGACGACAACCTGAACATCCTGGTTGACGAGATTCCGGCCAAGCCTGGTCGAGGGCGTCAGGCACGCAGTCAGGTCCTGTCCCGAAGGCAGCGCTGCGGATGACTGAGTAGGTAAACTCACCGGCAGGCAGCGGACGGGGGGAAGACGTGAGGTGGATCCAGCGGCCCGCCCGCCAGGACGACGGGCAGGCGTGGTCGCAACCGCCGGTGCCGTTGCTTGCGCTAGCTTCTCTCGCGGTGGTCGGCCTCGGGGCCGGCGCACTCGCCGCGGCCGACGCGGTAGCGACTCGTAGCGACCCGCCCGCGCGGCACCCTGCGCTTAGCCCGATCCAGATCAGCCCCGGCGTCCACAACGGCAAGGCATCGCCGTCAGCCCCCGGCGGCGGGCTCACGCCAGCCCAGATCCGGGCCGCCTACGACCTGGCCCCGCTGTACAGGCAGCACATCGACGGCGCGAAGCAGACCATCGTGATCGTGGACTCGTTCGGGTCGCCGACGATCGCAGTCGGACCTGAGCGCACTTCGACACCTACTTCGGCCTGCCGGCGCCGCCGTCCTTCCGGGTCATGCAGCCCGCCGGGAGCCGTACCTCCCTATCACGCCAGCAACAGCAACCGGTCCGGCTGGGCCGCCGAGACGACCCTCGACGTGGAGTGGGCGCACGTCATAGCGCCCGACGCCAGCATCGTCCTGGTCGAGACGCCGACCTCGGAGAACGAGGGAACGACTGGCTTCCCGCAGATCGTGGCCGCCGAGAAGTACGTGCTCAGGCACAAGCTCGGGCAAGTGATCAGCCAGAGCTTCGCCGCTACCGAGCAGACGTTCTCCGCGAAGTCGGGCTACGCCGCGATCCGCAACCTGCGCGGCGCCTACGAGCTCGCGAACGCGATCACGTCACCGTGCTCGCCGCCACCGGCGACCAGGGCGCGACGGGCTACAAGTACAACATGGTGGACGAGTACGCCGCCCGCGCGGTTTCCTGGCCGTCCACCGACCCGCTCGTCACCGCTGTCGGCGGCACCCAGCTGAGCCTGCGCGCTAACGGCACGCGCAGGTCGGCCGACGTTGGCATGGAGCGACAGCGGCGGCGGCAGGTCCATCGTCTTCGGCCGGCCGTCGTACCAGAGCGCGGTACGCGGCGTGACCGGCCGCGGGCCGGGGCGTTCCCGATATCTCGATGGACGCCTCGTGCAGCAGCTCGGTGGCTATCTACGGCAGCTTCTACGGCGGACGGCGAAGGCGAGTGGAGCCCGATCTGCGGCACGAGCCTGGCGACCCCGCTGTTCGCTGGCGTCGTGGCGCTCGCCTACCAGTACGCCGACAGCACGGCGGGCACGCGCTCGGCCTGATCAACCCGGCGATCTACCAGATCGTGGCCAGGCACGAGCCTGGCGTGGTCGATATCACCAAGGGCAACAACACGCCAGACTTCAGAACAGGCGGCAAGCGGTACACGGTCAAGGGGTTCACGGCGCAGGGCGCGGCTACGACCTGGTGACCGGCGTGGGCACGGTCGACGCCGCCTACTTCGTGCCGGAGCTGGCCAAGGCTGGCCGGGTATCAGCCAGTCGCCGGCCGGCTCCGGCAGCCCAGTACACCTGTCAGCTGAGCGCAGTGCGCCGACGCGATGGCGATGCCGACGGAGATCAGCACCACCCCGGCCAGCTGCTCGCCCCTGTCCCCGGCCCACCTGCCGATGCCGGCGCCGAGCTCCAGTCCGAGCAGCGACAGCGCGACGCTGACCGCCCCGATAACGAGGCGCCCGGCAGCGATCGAGGTGTGGTAGGTGCCGAGCGCGAACCCGACGACCAGGTTGTCCAGGCTCAGCGCGAGTCCGCTCAGCAACAGCAGCCAGAGACCGGGCGACGAGCCGGATGAGCCGCGGCGGCGGAACTGGCCGCTGCTACAGAGTCATCAGCCTGCGGCGCGCGCGGCTGGCGCATTGCGCGTGGCGTCGCCGCGGAGCCTGGCTCGCTCCGCCGGTTCCTGCGCCCGGATCCGCCTGCCGCATTGACCAGCGTGTACAGGCCGACGGCAATCAGCAGCCCGGCTCCGATCCAGCGGGCCGCGTGCCCGAGGCGCCGCGACCTGCTGCGCCGACAAGCAGGCCGAGCACCGGCATGCCGGACTCGAACAAGCCGAAGATCAGGCCGACCCGAAGCCGCGTGCGGGCATCGACGCCGGAGACGCCGATAGCGATCGAAGCGGCGAAGTTGGACATCCCGACCGAAGCCGCGACGAGGAACAAGGCCAGCACGCCGGCCACGCTAGCCGGATCTGACCCCGGCCCGGTACCAGTCGTCACACCTGCCAGAACTAGCGGTGGGACACCCTCGCGCTCGCGAGGCCACCCGGCCGCCTCAGCCGTGCCGGTAGCTCTCCGGGAGGCTGCCCTCGACGTGCAGCAGCCGGACCCGGTCTGCACGGTAGATGTAGCGGGTCAGCCGGATGGGCCGGTCAGTGGTGTAGGACGTCCGGTTCACCACGATCACCGGGATGCCACTCACCAGGTTGAAGAAGTCGCACTCTCGGGCGTTCGGCATCCTTGAGCCGATCTCGTCCACGAATCCCTGCTGCGGGTAACCCAGCTCGGTCAGCAGCCCGACGCTGCCCGACCCGATCTCGCCGGCCTGTTCCAGCGCGGTGCCTTTGGCTATGTCGTTCGGATAGTAGGAATTGATCATCTGCCAGGGCACCTCGCCAATGAAGTACTGCGAGCGCCGCACTACCACCGCGTCGCCGGCCGCAAGGTCAAGCTTCTCCGCGACGCTCGGGCTAGCGGTTCCGGTTTCGACGATCAGCCGGACCATCTCGGACTCGTCGGCAGCCGGGCTGACAACCGGCAGCGACATGGACGCATGCTGCTCGCTGGGCGGCGCGTGGGTCCTGGACAACAGCGCGGTGAACGGCTTCGTCGGCTCCACCACGAACGTGCCAAGACCCTGGCGGCTGACTACCAGGCCCTGGTTGATCAGCAGCGCGATCGCCAGCCGCACCGTGTTCCTGGATGCGTCGAACTCCGTGGCCAGGTCGGGCTCGCTCGGCAGCCGCTCGCCTGGCTGGAGGGCGCCGCTGCCGATCTGAGCGCGCAACCGGTCAGCAATCTGCTGGTATTTGGATGAGCAACCATCGTCACCCTCCTAGCCCGGTTGACTACCGACAGAGTTACCTGTTCAGATTGTTTCAAACACTGGACTCATTGGTATGAGTCCAGTGTCTGGGACCATAGGAAGGTTAGCGTGACGGACCGGGAACTGGGGCGCGACCCGCCGTGGCACACCGCGGACATCGCGAGGAAGGCAGCCGGGCGCATCGGGTCAGCACCCCCCAAGGAGAACAAATGATCGTCCTGTTAGTCATGGCGGCCGTTGTCGTGGCGGCACCACTAGGCGCGGCGGTACTGGTAACTGTCGCCAGCCACCGCGAGGACGCCGCCCGCACGCTCGCCGGGCGCCCGCCCGGCCCGTTCGCTGCTCTCGCACGCACGCTTCTCTGCCTGCGCATCGGCGGCACTGCATACCCACGGCGCCAGACCCGTGGACATGCGCCAGCACCGGGACCATCGGCAGAAACCGAACCCGGCCGCACCCGGACCCTCACGCTGCCTCGAGCCTGACCAGACCGGCGGGAACGCGCGCAGGCGGGCACGATCCGGGTTGAGTCACACTGAGCGGCGTTCACAGGGGCGACGCCGCCCGGTCCGGCCCAGCACCGTCTCACCCGGACCATCCCGCTTCCGGCGTTCCCGACGCCGGTTGAGGCGCTGACTCCCTGCGAGTTTGCTGAGCTCAAACCGTCCATACCGGGCGCCGAGAGCCTGGAAACTAGCAGGGAGTCGATCTCCGCGTAGCGCTGCCAGGCATGGCCGCTGTCCATGCAGACGCGCGCGGGTCGCTCAGATTAGGCTGCGAGTCATGCGAGTCGCCCTAGGCCAGCTCCCGATCAGTTCAGCACCTCAGGTCAACCTCGACCGGGTGCGCGCCGCCGCGGCCAGTGCTGCGAGCCAGGGCGCCGAGCTTGTGGTCTTCCCGGAAGGAACCCAAGTCCGGTTCTCCGCGGACCTGGGCGCGGTGGCAGAGCCAGTCGATGGCCCCTTCTGCCGCGGTCTCGCGGCGACGGCCGCGTCGGCCGGACTGGCGATCGTGGCAAGCATTTTCGAGCCCGCCCCGGACGGCCGGGTCTACAACACCACCGTGGCCTTGGAGGCCGACGGCAGCCTGGCTGCGATCTACCGGAAAATCCATCTTTTCGACGCACTCGGGCATCGCGAGTCCGCAGAGCGTCGCGCCCGGCGACGAGGTGGTCATCGCCAGCCTTGCTGGGCTGCGTGTCGGCTTCATGACCTGCTATGACGTGCGGTTCCCCGAACTGGCCCGCGCGCTTGCGGCGGATGGCGCCGACATGCTGGTGCTGCCAGCCGCATGGGCGGCGGGCACCTTCAAGGAAGAGCACTGGGTCACCCTGGTCAGGGCCCGAGCCATCGAGAACACGATCTGGGTCGCAGCCGCAGGCCAGGTGCCCGATCCGGCTGAGCCGCCGACGAAGGCGCCTACCGGAATCGGCCGCAGCCTGCTCGTCGACCCGATGGGCGTGGTCAGGCTCGACCTCGGGCCCGCCGAAGGACTCGGCATCGGCGAGCGTCGACACCGAGCAGACAGCGCAGGTGCGGGCGGTGCTGCCGTCCCTGGCTGGCAGGCGTTCCGACATCTGGCGAACCGGGGACCAGCCTTACTCGGCAACCTTCGCCTGAGCCCGGTGGCGGCGGATCAGCCAGGTTGCCACTCCGACGATCACGACTAGTCCGATCACGATCGCGAGGCCGGTGCCGACGCGCCGCTCGACCACCACATACGCCGAGCCAGCCAGATACCCGAGCAAGCAGTAGCCAACTCCCCAGAGCAAGCCGCCGAGCACGTTGTAGAAGGCGAAAGTGGCATACCTGACGCTCGCGGCACCGGCAGCGGCGGGCATGACCGCGCGCGCGATCGCGATGAACCTGCCCAGGAAGACCGCCGCACCGCCGCGCCTGCTCAGTATCGAGCGCGTGCGCTCGGCGCCGCCCCGGACCCTGGCCAGGCCCTTGGCCTGCAGCAGCCGGTCCCCCATCCGCCGGCCGATCTCGTAGCCGATGAACGGGCCTGCGACGGCTGCGACCACGACAATCAGAATCAGCACCGGCAGAGACACGTGCCCGCGGCTGGCGAGCACGCCGCCGAGGACTACTGCGATCTCGCCCGGAAGCACGAAACCGACGAAAACTGCCGTCTCGCCGAATACCAGTGCCGCGATCACCAGGTAAGCAACCCAGCCATGCAGGTTCACCAGGCCGCTGGCGAGTGCGCTCACTCTGGTCGTCCTTCCCGGCACGGTAGCTGGCCGCGCCCCATACCGGCCGGACCGCTGCCTTGCCAGGTCTTGCGCGCGCTGGTCATGATCTAGTAGGAAACATGCGTCGCTGAGCGAGGGACCGAAGGGACTGGGAATGCAGGCCTCGCAGCCTTTCCCGGTCGGCCCGGCAACCGGAGGCTATCCGACGCCGCAGGGTGCCCGTCCCGGCCAGGAGGGCATTCGCGGGCCCGCCGAGATCACGCTTCGGGTCGGCCGCGACGGCTCGACCGGGGTACCCGCCGAGCCAGGCCGTTATCAGCTCTATGCCTCGCTCGCCTGCCCGTGGTCGCAGCGCACGCTCATCGTCCGGCGCCTGCTGGGCCTTGAGCGTGTCATCGGGCTCAGCCTGGCCGACCCGGTGCCTGCCGAGCATGGCTGGCGGTTCGGTGATCAGGCCGGCGGCCGCGATCCGCTGACCGGTGTTCGTTACCTGTCTGAGCTTTATCTGGCGACCGATCCTGGCTACGCGGGCCGGGCAAGCCTGCCGGTGCTGTGGGACGCCAAGGCGCAGCGCATTGTGACCAACGACTCGGCGCAGATCACCGTCGCGATGGAGACGGACTTCAGGGCTTTCTGGCGCCCTGGCGCGCCGGACCTGTATCCGGTCGCCCAGCGGCGCGAGATCGACGCGGTCGCCACGCTGATCCACCACACGGTGAATAACGGCGTGTACAAGGCCGGGCTGGCTACCACACAGGCCGGCTACGAGGAGGCCTTCGATGCGATCTTCACCACTCTCGACGCTCTGGAGGAGCGGCTATCGCGGCGCCGGTTCCTGCTCGGCGGAACGCTGACCGAGGCAGACGTCAGGCTGTTCCCGACGCTCGTCAGGTTCGATGCGGTGTACTACCTGCTCTACAAGTGCAACCTGCACCGGCTCGCGGACTACGGCGCGCTCTGGGGCTACGCACGCGACCTGTACCAGCGGCCCGGCTTCGGAGACACTACCGATTTCGTGGCGATCAAGCGGCACTACTACCAGGCACAGACCTGGATAAATCCCAGCGGGATCATCCCGAAAGGCCCGTTCGTCAGCTGGCTCGCGCCGCACGGCCGGGATCAGATCCACCGATAGGCTAAGTGCTGTTTGACCCCGAGATCAGGTTCGCTGGTTCCGGCTGTCAGATTAGGGATTAAGCGCCGTAACGGGCCAGTTGTGCCTCACAGGTAGCCTTGTTACGCGTGCCTGTCACAGCCAAGCAAGCTCCGGAAGAGGGCGATGTCCGCCGTGTCTGCTGAGTCCCCGCGCGGGTCCGCGGATCTCACAAATTCGTCAGCTAGCTCGGCGGAAGCGGTCGCCGGGCCGAAATCGAGCGGCTCCCCTGGCCGAGCGGACTTCGGGCCCAATCAGTGGCTTGTCGATGAGCTCTACCAGCGCTACCAGGCCGATCCTGGTTCGGTCGACCAGGCGTGGTGGAGCTTCTTCGCTGACTACCAGCCGCAGCCGGACACGCCCGGACAGGCGGCCCGAGCAGGCAGCACGACCACCGGCGTTCCCGCCGGGAACGAGCGCTTGGCCCAAGCAGCCGGCAGCACCAGCCCGGCTGCGCCGCCGGCGCCGGGCACCGTTAACCCGGCCGGCCCAGTTAGCCCGGCAAGCCCAGTTAGCCCGGCAAGCCCAGTTAGCCCGGCAAACACAGTGCCCCCGTCAGGCAACGGCAGCGCGGCCGGCCCAGTATCGGCTGGCCCAGTATCGGCCGGCCCAGTACCGGCCGGCAACGCGCCGGCCGCTCCCCCGGCCACCGGCCCTGTCACCACTGGGCCTTTCACCACTGGCCCTGTCACCACTGGCCCGGCCACGACTGGCCCGGCCACGACTGGCCCGGCCACGACTGCCCCGGCCACGACTGGCACCGCAACGACGAGCCCCGTCACGACCAGCCCCGTCACGACCAGCCCCGTCACGACCAGCCCCGTCACGACCAGCACTACTACTCCGGCGACGGGTCCGGCCGCCCCGCCCGCGGCCGAAGCCGCGGAGCAAACCGTGCGACTGCGCGGCGCGGCCGCCAGGACCGCGGCCAACATGGCAGCGAGCCTGACCGTGCCAACCGCGACGAGTGTCCGCCCCGTTCCCGCGAAATTGCTGGTCGATAACCGCATCGTGATCAACAACCACCTGGCCCGCGGCCGGGGCGGCAAGATCTCTTTCACTCACCTGATCGGCTACGGGCTCGTGCGCGCGCTGGCCGTCGTCCCGGACATGAACTTCTCGTTCGCCGAGGTGGACGGTAAGCCCGTCCTAGTTGAGCCGGAGCATGTGAACCTCGGGCTGGCCATCGATGTGCACAAGGATGACGGCTCCAGGCAGCTGTTGGTGCCGAGCATCAAGAACGCCGAGACGATGGACTTCCAGCAGTTCTGGATGGCCTACGAGGACATCATCAGGAAGGCCAGGACCGGCAAGCTCACGGTAGACGACTTCGCTGGCACCACGATCAGCCTGACTAATCCGGGCACACTCGGCACCGAGCACTCGGTCCCGAGGCTCATGCCGGGTCAGGGTTGCATCGTCGGCGTCGGAGCGATGGAGTACCCGGCCGCTTACCAGGGTGCCTCGCCGGACACTATGGCCAGGCTGGCGATCAGCAAGACGATGACGCTGACCTCGACCTACGACCACCGGATCATCCAGGGTGCCCAGTCGGGCGAATTCCTGCGCGTCGTGCACCAGTTGCTGCTCGGCAGCGATGGCTTCTATGACGACGTGTTCAAGTCGCTGCGGATCCCCTACGAGCCGGTCCGCTGGGTTCAGGACATCGCGGCCGGCCACGAAGACGACATCTCCAAGGCCTCCAGGGTTTACGAGCTGATTCACGCCTACCGGGTGCGCGGCCACCTGATGGCAGACACCGACCCGCTGGAGTACAAGCAGCGCAAGCACCCGGACCTGGATATCAACCAGCACGGCCTGACACTGTGGGACCTCGAGCGGGAGTTCGCCACCGGAGGCTTCGGCGGCAAGGCGCGGATGCCGCTGCGCGAGATCCTCGGCGTGCTGCGTGACTCCTACTGCCGGACCGTCGGCGTGGAGTACATGCACATCCAGAACCCGGAGGAGCGCGCCTGGATCCAGGCCCGGGTGGAACGGCCGCACGGCCGTGCCGACCACGACGAGCAGCTGCGGATCTTGTCCCGGCTGAACGTCGCCGAAGCGTTCGAGATGTTCCTGCAGACCAAGTTCGTCGGTCAGCGCAGGTTCTCGCTGGAGGGTGCCGAGTCGCTCATCCCGCTGCTGGACGCAGTGCTGACCGAGGCGGCAGGCGAGCAGTTGCACGAGGCAGTTATCGGCATGGCGCACCGCGGCCGCCTGAACGTGCTGGCCAACATCGTCGGCAAGTCCTACGCCCAGATCTTCCAGGAGTTCGAAGGCAACCTCGACCCGGCCACCACGCACGGTTCCGGCGACGTCAAGTACCACCTCGGCGCCGAGGGCAAGTACACCGGCGCGGACGGGTCACAGATTGTTACCTCGCTGGTGGCCAACCCGAGCCACCTGGAGGCCGTGGACCCGGTCATGGAAGGCGTCGTCCGGGCCAAGCAGGACGTCATCGACATGGGCGAGCCGGGGTTCACCGTGCTGCCGGTGCTGATCCACGGGGACGCGGCATTCGCTGGCCAGGGCGTGGTCGCCGAGACGCTCGAGCTTTCCCAGCTGCGCGGCTACCGCACTGGCGGCACGGTGCACATCGTCGTGAACAACCAGGTCGGGTTCACCACCTCGCCGGAGTCGTCGCGGTCGAGCGTCTACTCGACCGACGTCGCCCGGATGATCCAGGCCCCGATCTTCCACGTGAACGGCGATGACCCCGAAGCGGTCGTCCGGGTTGGCAGGCTTGCATTCGCCTACCGGCAGGCCTTTGCCAAGGACGTCGTGATCGACATGGTCTGCTACCGGCGGCGCGGGCACAACGAGGCTGACAACCCCTCGTTCACCCAGCCACTGATGTATGACCTGATCGACGCCAAGCGCTCGACCCGCAAGCTCTACACCGAGTCGCTGATCGGCCGCGGTGACATCACGATCGAGGAAGCCGAGCAGGCGCTGCGCGACTATCAGCAGGAGCTGGAGCGCGCCTTCACCGAGACCAAGGATGCCATCAGCCGGCCCGCCGACCCCGGCGCCCTGCTCCGGCCACAGCCCGGCGACGAGGTGCCGCCCGACCACGCAACCACACCGACTGCGATCACGGCGGAGACCGTCAAGCGGATCATCGACACCCAGGTGTCGCTGCCAGCGGGCTTCACCGTGCATCCGCGGCTGCTTCCGCAGTTGCAGCGGCGCGCTGCCATGGTCGAGCAGGACCAGATCGACTGGGCCACCGGCGAACTGCTGGCCTTCGGCTCGACGCTGATCGACGGTCACCCGGTCCGGCTCATCGGACAGGACTCGCGCCGCGGCACCTTCGGGCAGCGGCACGCGACTCTCGTCGACCGCCACACTGGCGCGGAATACACGCCGCTACGGACCTTCAACTCTCCGGCGGCGAAGTTCCACGTTTACGACTCGCTGCTGTCGGAGTACGCGGCCGTCGGCTTCGAATACGGATACTCCGTGGCCCGGCCGGAAGCGCTGGTCTGCTGGGAGGCCCAGTTCGGCGACTTCGTGAACGGCGCGCAGACGATCATGGACGAGTTCATCAGCTCGGGCGAGCAGAAGTGGGGGCAGCACTCCGGCGTCGTGCTGCTGCTGCCGCACGGATACGAGGGCCAGGGGCCGGACCACTCCTCCGCCAGGGTCGAGCGGTTCCTCTCGCTGTGCGCGCAGGACAACATGACCGTGGCTCTGCCCAGCACTCCGGCCAGCTACTTCCACCTGCTGCGGTGGCAGGCGCTGTCGGCACGGGTGAAGCCGATGATCGTCTTCACGCCCAAGTCGATGCTGCGGCTCAAGTCGGCGGTGTCTGCTACTACGGACTTCACTACTGGTTCGTTCCGGCCAGTGCTCCCCGACACTGCGATCAGCGACCCGGCTGCGGTCCGCCGCGTCCTGCTGTGTTCCGGCAAGATCTACTACGACCTGGCCGAGCGCCGGCAAGCGACTGGAGCCTTCGACGTCGCCATTCTCCGGGTTGAGCAGCTGTACCCGCTGCCCGCCGAACAGATCTCGGCCGAGCTAGCGAAGTACCCGGCCGCGGCGCAGGTGACCTGGGTGCAGGAAGAGCCGGCAAACATGGGCGCCTGGCCATTCATGGCACTGCACCTGCCCGAGCACACCGAGCGGAGGCTCTCGCTGGTGTCCAGGCTAGCCAGCTCGGCGCCCGCGTCCGGGACGGCACGGGCATCCGCGGCGGAACAGGCCGCGCTAGTGGACGCTGTGTTCCCTCGGAGCGGCTGAGCGTGTACTTCACCGACCGGGGCATCGAGGAACTAGAGGAGCGTCGGGGCACGGAGCAGGTCTCGGTCAGCTGGCTTGCCGAGCGGCTCCGCGACTTCGTCGATGAGCACCCCGAGGCCGAGGCCCACGTCGACAGGCTGGCCAGCTGGCTGGCTCGGCTGGATGACGACGCGGACGAGCTTGGCGGGGACGCGGACAACGGCCAGGGCGAGGCCGTTGGCAGCGCCGGCCCGGCTGACAGCGAGGAAGGCGGCTGACTTCCGCGGCCGTGACCGCACAGGATGCGGCCAGGCGGGTAGCCGGTACGCGCGGCTGGCTCGGCCCGGCCAAGGCCGCAGAGGGCGCGGCCGGGTGGGTGCCCTGCACGCGCGGCCTACCTCTCCGCGACCGTGACCGCACAGGATGCGGCCGGGTCGGTGCCCTGCACGCGCGGCCTACTCCTCCGCGGCCGTGACCGCACTGGGCGCGGCCAGGCGGCTGGCCGATACGCGCGGCGGATTGCCAACCGCCCGGGCTCCGCGACATGATCGGCGCGGCAACACGTCGCTGCCCGCGCGGTCGCGGCCAGCGGTGGCAAGACACGATACATCTTGACTTTTGGTCGACGCGACATATCGTATTCAGTGAGGGACTACGATCTTCCCAATGAGACGCATGTCAGACCAGGCGTTCGGTGGCCCCAGGCTGGCGGTGAGGTTTAAGTGAGCCCAGTATTCCGGCACGGCAGACTTCGGCTGTACCTGCTGAAGCTGCTCGACGAGTCGCCTCGTCACGGCTACGAGGTCATCCGGCTGCTGCAAGACCGCTTCATGGGCGTTTACGCTCCGTCGCCTGGCACTATCTACCCCCGGCTGGCTCGGCTCGAAGAAGACGGACTTGTCACTCACGAAGAAGTGGACGGCAAGAAGGTCTACAGCATCACCGACAAGGGCCGGGAAGAGATTCGGTCCAGGCTCGGCGATCTAGCCGACCTGGAGGACGAGCTCACTGAGTCGCTGCGCGATGTCGCACGGGAGATATCCGAGGACGTCAGGGACACCGTTCGCACGATCCGGGAGGAGCTGGCATCGGCCGCCAGGGAGTTCCGCGCCGAGAGTGGCAGGGGCGGCCGCTCCAGAGGCGACGACGACCAGGGCGCGGACAGTACTGACGGCCCCGAATCCAGCGACGACAGCTACCGCGACCGTGCAGCGAGCGCGGGGAGCGAGCGAGGCCGTGGCGCCGGGACGGACGGAGGCGAGCGCGGCAGCGACGAAGCGCGGCGCATCAGGGAGGAAGCCCGGCGCAGCCGGGACCAGATGCGCGCCCGGTTCCGCGCGCAAGGCCGCAGTCATGGTGACTGGGCGGCATGGGGTGGTCGGCCTGACTGGTCACCCTGGGCTTCGTGGGCTGACTGGACTGGCTTCCGCGATGAGCCAGGCGAGGACGCGGGCAGTCATCACCCCGGACCAGGGCGGGACTCCGCACCAGGTCCCGGCGGGCGGTCGCGCCGCACCGGGCCGAATCCGTTCGGTGATCTGGAGCGAATGGCTATGCAGTTCGCCACTGAACTGCGCGCAGCTGCCAAGCAGACCGGAAATCTCGGCGAGCGCTCGCTCAGTGACCTGCGGGACATTCTGACCGACACCCTCGCCAGGGTGAGGACCGAAGTGTTCGATGACACCGGGCACGGCAGCAGGCCAGCCGACTCTGGCGATGCCGCGACCGACCAGAGCGGCAACGACGCGAGCGCTTCAGGCGGCTCGGCGGATGCAACCGGCAAGCCCGAGGCCGACTAGCAAACCCGAGGCTGACTGAGCAACAAGCCCGAGGCCTACTAAGCAGCCAGGGGTCTAAAAACAACCCTGGGGCCGACTAACAACCCCGAGGCTGAGTGAGCAACAAGCCGGAGGCCCACTAACAAGCCCGAGGCTGAGTAAGCAACAAGCCCCAAGCCGACCAAACAGCCCGAAGCCGAGTACTGGCCGGTGGGCTTAGCAAGCCGGCCGGGTCGTAATGTGCTGCAGCGGGCCGCGCGATCTCGTCAAGGCCGCTCGGATCTCCCTGGCAACCTGCTGCCTGGCAGCACGCAGCTTCGATGGCGGGAGCGGTAGGACAACGATGCCTTCCGCGGCCATCAGTGCCCGTCGAGCCAGCGTGCGCTCCCAATCCTCGGGCGACAGATGCCAGGCCTTCGACTCAACTTCGACCGCCACCCCATAGTCCGGCCACCACGCGTCGGGACTAGCGAGGAACTGGCCGCCGACGTACAGACGCGGGTTATACAGCGGATCGGGCAGCCGGAACTGCTTGATGATCAGCCGCAAGTCGCTCTCTGCCACTGACCGCACCCCGTCAGAAACCTCAGCGAGCGCTAATCGCAGCCGGGCCGATCCTTGCTTGGGGCCTAGATCTAACTCCCTGATCAGCTGCCAGATCTCCACCTTGCCGCGCTGGACGGCTGAGGCGACCAGATCCCGAACCTCTGACATCTCGGTGAGCTGTCGGCACGCGTCCGTAATGGCCCGGTCCAGCGCGACATAGCTGACAGTGTGGTCCCGGAAAATAACGCCAGGTGCCACCTCTGTTCGCAACAGGCGCACAAAGCCGGCATCGCTCCGCCTGAGTTGCGGCGGCACCAGGACGTCAATCGACTGGGCACGTCTTGCTGGGGCGCCATGCCAGGCGATGGCGGTCGTCCCGGTAATTGCGATGGCGCGTCCCGCATAGAGGAACGCCGCAACCGCCCGCTGCTGGTCAGATAAGGCACCGCAACCGATGGCGTAGACGCCAGGGAGCACTACCTGCCACGGGCCCTCGGCGCGAACGCGGTGCCGGATGGCATTCTCGGTCATCCCGCACGCGACAGCTTGGCGCCGAGCGACGACATCGTGCTGCTTTCGCAGCAGGTCGGTGAGCATAGATCGGTCAAAAGTGGATAACTTCGGCATAGATCAGAGACTGCCACAGCCATCTGACAATCCAGGCCGACAATTTCGGAGGCCGTCGCTCGGCGCCGCTGAGGTGTCAGGTCCACGCAAACCACAGCAGTCGCGCAATCGCTGGTGTTCTAGCGACAGCGGTCGTACGACTGCTGTGGTTTGCCCCCGGCTCGGTCAGAGGGTGAAGACGACCTTGCCGAACACATCTCCGTCGATCATCGCGGCGAACCCGTCCGGTGCCTGACTCAGCGGCATCGCCCGGTCGATCCGCGGGCGAGTGCCGGTCTGAACGCAGAAGGTCAGCAGCCGGGCGAGCTCGTCCCTGGTGCCCATGGTTGAGCCGATCACCGACAGCTGCAGGAAGAACACCCGGCTCAGGTCAGCTGAAGGGACTGACCCGCTGGTAGCGCCGGAGATGACGATCGTGCCGCCCGGCTTCAGCGACCGCAGCGAGTGCGCCCAGGTGGCCTCGCCTACTGTCTCCATCACCGCGTCGACCCGCTCCGGTAGCCGAGCCCCGGTTTCGAAGACCTGGTCTGCGCCGAGTTCGAGGGCTCGCGCTCGTTTGGCCTCGCTCCGGCTCGTCGCCCACATCCGGTAACCGGCGGCGCGGCCGAGCAGGACGAGCGCGGTTGCCACGCCGCCGCCCGCGCCCTGCACCAGCACCGTCGAGCCAGGGCCGATGGGTGCCCGGTCGAACAACATCCGGAACGCGGTCAGATAGGCAGTCGGCAGGCACGCGGCTTCCTCGAAAGACAACTCGGCTGGCTTCGGCACAAGATTCCGCCGCGGCACCGCGAGTCGCTCGGCGAACGTCCCGTCGTACCGCTCCGACAGCAGCGACCGCGACGGATCCAGCGTCTCGTCGCCGCCGGCCACCGCGGGATCGCCGATGACGGCGTGCACCACGACCTCATTGCCCTCTTCATCGACGCCGGCGGCGTCACAGCCGAGGATCATCGGCAGCCGGTCAGCTGACAGTCCGACGCCGCGCAGCGACCACACGTCATGGTGATTGAGCGAGGCTGCCCGGACCGTGATGGTGGTCCAGCCGTCCGGGGCTACCGGCTCCGCGTGATCGCCTAGCGCAAGGCCTGAGATTGGATTTTCGGCGTCGAAACGCGCCGCTGTGACTGCGAACATGTCTGGAGGTTAGCGGCAGCCACCGTGCCTTGGATTGGCAGGTTCGCCAGATCAGCCAAAGCGGCCAAACAGGCCCGCAACCGAAGCTAGCTGCAGCGACAGTCAAGGATCGGACATGGCGCCCAAGCCGGTAAATGTAATTGGTTATGTGATAAGGAGGCGCACCTGGCCATTGGCGACTGTGCCATACTCAATCCGGGAAGCGGCCAACCTGATGAACACCCGCAGGTAAGGACCGTAAGGACCGTCGTGAATCTCTCGTCGTACGCAGAGCTAGCGGTTCGCCTTGCCAACACCGCTGTCCAGGCTCCCGGTGAGCCGGATCCGCTAGGCTCGGCCGCTGCATGCGCAAATGCCCTCGGTGACTGCCTGGCCGGCCCCGTCACCAGGCGCGACCTAGCCGTGCTCCAGTACTTGCGGGACGAGTTCAACGCCATCTTCATTGCCGCGGCAGGCGGTGCCGATCAAGAGGCCATGGCCAGCATGAACGCGCTGCTCGCGCAGTTCCCCATACAGCCCGAGCTGGTCAGCCACGACGATCAGCGGTGGCACGTCCACCTGACGCAACACGGCTCGGTATCCGACCAGTTCGCGGCTGGCGCGGTCATCGGCGTCGGACTGACCGTCTCCCTGCTGGGCGTGAGCAGGCTGGGAGTCTGCGCGATCGCCTCCTGCCCGCGCGTGTTCATCGACGCCAGCCCCGGCAAGTCGCGACGGTATTGCACTGAGCACACCGCCGCCAAGGGGAACGTGAGTACCCTGCGCCGGCAGGTGGAGGGCCCGCAGCCCAGAAGCACGGCGGCGAATTCGCCGGGCCAGGTGCCGCCGCACTCCGCGCCCGCCGCCAGTTAAAAGCAACATCTCCGAGCCGCGCCATCGCTAAAGCGGGGGCGCCCCCAATGCCTGCCTCCGCGTCAAACCAGCATTCGGGTCGATACCAGAGTTCACCGCGAACCCGGCGCGGCCCGCTCAATGGTGCCTGACAGGACACCAATAGAGCGTGATGCCGCCCTGCATCCGGCCCGCTCGCAAGGCTCTGCCGCCCCGGTTTAGCGGGCAGCGCCGAAGCCTCCACTGGCGGGCAATGCCCTCAAGCACCCTTAAGACCACCGACCAGTGACGGAGCCTCGGCCCGATTCGACATATTTTCCTTCAGTACGCGACATGTCGGCCGGTCTGCCCAGGCCTGAGGAACACCCTTCACATGCCATCTGACCTGCTCGTATGTGCCTGGCCGGGTATAGGGCAAGTATCCGACCAGCAACGCTTCGGTTACCTGCGTTACCGAACTGAAGCCAAGTGACTGCTTCTCAGCGACCAAGTCGATCATTACCATGACACCTACTCGCGGGGCGTGTGGCCCACGTATGCGAACGAGAAAGATTCGGTCATGGCGGTTGATCGTGAGGATGCCAAGCGATGAACACTGCCAACCCTGCGACTGCTCGCCGCGTTCGTTCACCCCAGCGGGCACAGAAAGCGCCGGAAACGCTTAGAGACCCGTTGTGCGATATCCGCACGCAAGCCTCGATGCGCGAATTCTCCTCGCCGACAAAGTCGGCTCATCTCATCGGGAGGAAGTCTTGGCAACGACTGCCCCTGGCGTAACGCCAACGGGGGAATATCACCTTCAGCGGAAGGTGGGCCTGCGCGGGATGACGCTCGTCTCGCTCGGTTCCATCATCGGCTCAGGCTGGCTGTTTGGAGCCCTAGGCGCCGCCAGCCTAGCTGGCGGCGGTGGCTCCCTGCTGACCTGGATCATCGCCGCGCTCGTACTCGGCCTGCTCGCGCTCGTGCATGCGGAGCTTGGCTCGACGTACCCGGTATCCGGCGGCACCGCGCGATTCCCGTTCATGGCATTCGGCGGGCTTGGCGGCTTCACCGGCGGCTGGATGGCGTTCATCCAGGCGGTGACGATCGCCCCGATTGAGGTCGAGGCATCGCTGAGCCACCTGCAGGCCAGGTTCCCGACCGGCTTCGTCGTATACAACGCGAACGGAACGCTGGCCGCGAGCGGAGTCCTGTGGGGCCTGCTGTTCATGGCGTTCTTCACACTCATCAACACCCTCGGTGTGAAGTGGCTGGCCGAGACCAACAGCATCGCGATGATCTGGAAGCTGCTGATCCCGACCACGACCATCTTCGCCCTGCTATTCACCTCGTTCCACAGCGGCAACTTCACCGCTGGCGGCGGCTTTGCTCCGTACGGCGCGCACGGCGTCCTGGCGGCACTCGCGGCCGGAGTCATCTTCGCGGCCGAAGGCTTCGAGCAGTCGATCCAGATCGGCGGCGAGACCCAGAACCCGCAGAAGAACATCCCCCGAGCGCTGCTGATCGCAATGCTCATCGGAACCGTGTTCTACCTGCTGCTCGATTTCGCATTCGTCGGCTCGCTGCATCCTGCGAACCTGGTGCACGGCTGGACACAGCCGATCCCAGGCGTGGCGAAGCTCGGTCCGTACATCTCACTCACCACCCAGGCAGGCCTCGGCTGGCTGGCTACTCTGCTGGTCATCGACGCCGTCGTTTCCCCCGGCGGCACCGGACTGGTCTACCTAGGGACCTCATCAAGGCTGTCCTACGGCCTTGGCCGTAACGGCTACTTCCCGAGGATTATCAGCAAGATCAACTCGCGCGGCGTCCCGCTCATTTCCATCGGGATCTGCTTCGTGATCGGCATGCTGACGTTCCTGCCGTTCCCGGACTGGTTCGGTCTGGTCGGTCTGATCACATCGGCGACGGTCATCATGTACGCGATGGCTCCGCTGGCCCTGGCCGGGCTTCGGAAGCAAGATCCAGACCGGCCACGCGCCTACCGGCTGCCGGCAGCCTGGCTGCTGAGCCCGCTCGCGTTCATAGCCGCCAACATCGTGGTGTACGTCTCTGGCTACAGCACGATCTTCTGGCTGGAAATGTTCATCGCGCTCGGGTTCATCATCTTCGGCCTCTACCAGTTCAGCCTTCCGGCAGAAAGGCGGACGATCCTCGATTTGCGCTCGGCGATCTGGCTCGTGCCCTGGCTCGTGGCCTTGCTCGTCATCTCGTGGCTAGGCCGCTACAACGGCAGCCCAGACAGGGTATTCGGCCTCACCCTGGTCGCCAGCTCACGCCTCGGTAACTGGTAGGACCTGCTGGCGGTGGCGGGGATGAGCCTGGTTATTTATTACTGGGCGACTAACACCGCCATGACGACCGACAAGGTACAGCAGGCTGTGGCCGACGTCGAAGCCGAGGCGTCGATCGAACTCGAATCGCACCTTGTCACCTGACCATTAGCGAGCTAGCAACCTTCGGGGCGGACCGGACACATCCGGTCCGCCCCGCACTGCTTGCAGGCACCGGACGCCAGCTATCCGGTGCGTTCGCGCCAGTACCGCAGCAGCACCTTGCCCTCGATTAGACCGGCGGGAACGGGGCCGAATGACCGGCTGTCTGCCGCACCGGGCGCGGTCGCATTGTCTGACTCAAGCCACCAGCCTTCCGGCGAATGCCTGCCTGCCCGCTTGACCAGCAGGAGGCTCTGCCGCGCCGGGTGCCACGCGATCACTAGCTGGCCAGCCCTGATGCGCGGCGGCCGGCCGGGCCGCAGACCGCGCCATACCAGGAGCCAGTCACCGGGCCGCAGTGCGGGCTCCATGGAATGCTCCGCGACGGCAACCCGCAGCACCGGCCAATGCATGTATCCCTCCCCCACGGGCATTGTCGGCCGACGTTGTACTGTCAGAATTCAAGCCAATGAGCTGACCTGAGAGAGGGCAATCAATGAGGGTGCTCGCACGTCTCCTCGCGCCGAAGGTTACCGCGCACGCGCACTGTGACCTCCCGTGCGGCGTCTACGACCCCGCGCAGGCGCGCATCGAGGCCGAGTCCGTAAAGGCCATTATCCAGAAGTACCAGGACAACACCGACCCAGAGTTCCGCACCCGCTGCCTGATCATCAAGGAGGAGCGGTCCGAGCTCGTCAAGCATCATTTGTGGGTGCTGTGGACGGACTACTTCAAGCCTCCGCACTTCGAGAAGTACCCGCAGTTGCACCAGCTGTTCAACCAGGCCACCAAGCTGGCCGGCGCAGCCGGGACCAAGGGCACCGTGGACGCCGGAAAGGCTGACGAACTGCTGGGCAAGATCGAGGAGATCAGCAAGATCTTCTGGGAGACCAAGCAGGCTTAGCCGCTCAGCGCTTTCTGGATCGGCGGGCCGTTCGCGGCCCGCCGATCTCAGTTGTACACACGGCTCGCTGGACAGCACATCTCGGCAAGTTCGTTGCACCGGCAGCCCGTTGCGCGGCGTGCAATCGCAGATATCTCCATCCGGTGTCCGACGCACTCGGATGGTCACTGTAAGTTGCGTACAGGGGCCGGGACTGCCGGCAGTGGGCTAATCCGGCATCTTGGGAGGACAGAAAGTGACGGAGGAGACCACGGCGTCCGCCATGGCGGCCGTGCCATCCGGAAGTTCGGTGCCGCCTGGCAACCCGGCGGCGTCGGGAAGTTCGGTGCCGTCGGCAAGCTCAGTGCCTTCCGGAAACCCGGTGCCATTCGGAAGCCCGGTGCCATCCGGAGGCCCGGCTTCGTCGGCCGGAAGTTCAGTTGCGGCGGCGGGCTCGATCACGGCTAGCTCTTCGCCCCTCACGAACCCCGTGCCCGCTACTCCCGGTGACGGGACAGGCAAGGCGGCACGTCCGTTGATGACCGCGCACCCGCTCGATATCGCCGCGGATCAGGTGACCGTACGGATGCCTGCAGACGGCGCGTACCTCTCGGTGCTGCGCACAGCCACCGCGGGACTGGCTGCCCGCCTCGACTTCAACCTTGATGACATCGAGGACATGCGGATCGCAGTAGACGAAGCCTGCGCAATGCTCCTCAGCCAGGCGATTCCGGGCAGCAGTCTGGAGTGCAACTTCGCGCTCAGCCCTGACGACATGACGATCACCGTTTCGGTCCCCTGCCTGAACCCCCGTCCGCCATCTGGTGAGACGTTTGCGTGGACCGTGCTCTCGGCCCTGGCTGGCACCGTAGAGGCGCAGGTGGGACCGGGAGACAGGCTAGCCATCGTGATGCGCAAGAGCCGCCCGATTCCGGGGTCGGTGTGACGGGGGAAACAGAGGTCGCCTTGACCGAGGAGTTCGAGATGATGTCGACAGCGCCGGCCAGGGGGGGATCTGGGGCTGATGACGCCGACACGGGGTTGCCGTCCGTGCTTGAGCTCGGCGACACTCCAGATCTTGGCGAGCTAACCGACCCAACCGAGCTCGCCGAGGTTGCCGACCTGGCAGACGCCGGGGAGCTAACCGATGTCGGCGAGCTGGCCGATGCGGATGAGCTGCCTACGCCGCCGACCAGGGCACAGCATGGTGCGCGAGAACGCGGGCACGCCCGCGAACTGTTCGAGCAGCTGTCCGCGTTGCCGCCGGACAACCCCGAGCGACTGCGGATCCGTAGTGAGCTGGTCGAGCTGCACTTGCCATTGGTGGAGTACCTGGCCCGCAGGTTCCGCAACCGCGGCGAGTGGCTGGACGACCTGACCCAGGTGGCCACGATCGGGCTGATCAAGTCCATCGACAGATTCGACCTTGACCGCGGCGTGGAGTTCTCCACGTACGCGACGCCGACGATCGTAGGCGAGATCAAGCGCCACTTCCGGGACAAGGGCTGGGCGGTCCGCGTGCCGCGGCGGTTGCAGGAGCTGAAGCTTGCGCTAGCGAAAGCAATCGGCGAGCTTGCGCAGAACCTTGGCCGGGCGCCGACCGTGGCAGAGCTGGCCCAGCACTTGCAGATGAGCGAGGAGGAGGTGCTGGAGGGCCTGGAGTCCGCCAACGCTTACTCGACTGTCTCGCTGGACGCGCCAGACTCCGGCGACGATGACGCCCCTGCCGTTGCCGAGTCGCTCGGCATGATCGATGACGCCCTCGAGGGCGTGGAGTACCGGGAGTCGCTCAAGCCGCTGCTCGAGCAACTGCCGCCACGCGAGAAGCGGATTCTGCTGCTGCGGTTCTTCGGCAACATGACGCAATCCCAGATCGCAACCGAACTGGGTATCTCGCAGATGCATGTGTCCCGGCTACTGGCCAGGACACTGGCCCAGCTGCGCGAGGGCTTGACGAGCGAGGATTAGGCCCGGATTCCTCGTTTCCAGAATTAGCTTGGAGATTTGCCTGCCCGGCCCGGAGTAAGCACCTCGATACTCGCTGGCGCCAATAGCGCGCCGAACCCGGCGACGGCCAGAACAATGGCCGGAATCCCCCACTCGAGTCGCGGCGCCTGGATCAGGTAAATGGCCACGATGCCGGTGAACAGCTGCGTCAGCATTGCCGGGGTTCTGGACCAGCGCCGACCGCCATTGAGCCCGCGCGCCACGTAGAAGAGACCCGCTGCGGTCGCGATCCCGATGAGCGTGATCGCGACGCCGCTTGCCTGCTGATAGGACTTTCCGCTCAGCGCGTCGACACCCGCGATCAGGGCAGCGACGAGCACGACAACGGCTTCGATCGCCTGCACGCCCGCCGCGATCCGGACCGCGCGCGGCATCGGGCCGGGGGCCGCCAGCGCCCGTCCAGGGCCTGGCCCCACCTTGCCGGGCGAGGCAGCGGACGTCACCTGCTGCTGCCTCTGGGGCGCCTGCTTCTGGGGTGCTGCCACTGACACGGCTGGTAGCTGGCTAGCCTGGGCCCGTGCGCGCGCTCTTGATCGTGAACCCACACGCCACCTCCACGACCCGCGGCCGACGGGATGTCATCGTCCGGGCCCTCGCGTCTGCAGTCGACCTAGAGGTCGTGCAGACACGTTACCGGGGTGATGCCACCAGGCTGGCCTCGACCGCGGTGTCTGACAAATTCGGGCTGGTCATGACCTTGGGTGGGGACGGCACCGTCAACGAGGCGGTCAACGGCCTGCTGGGTGACTCGAGCCAGCCGGGTGGCAGCCACGAACCACCGCCGGCTCCGGAAGACCTTCCTGCGCTCGCTGCGCTGCCGGGCGGGAACGCCAACGTATTCACCCGGTCTCTCGGCCTGCCCGCCGACCCGGTGGATGCCGCGGGGCGCCTGATCGCCGACTTGGCCGCTGGCAACGAGCGGCAGATTGGAGTCGGCACCGCGAACGGACGGTACTTCACTTTCAACGCTGGCCTGGGCCTCGACGCGGAGGTCGTACGGGCCGTCGAGGGCCGACGCGCAGCCGGGCGGCGGCTGACTCCGGCTATGTACGCCCGCACGGCGCTAGGCCAGTACTACCGCGTCACCGACCGGCGGCGGCCGGCGATAAGCATTGCTGAGCCGGCCGGATTCTGCGGTTCGGCTGTCTATTCCTGCATCGTGTCGAACTCGGCACCGTGGACCTACCTGGGCAGCAGGCCAGTGTTCACCAGTCCGGACGCCAGCTTCGAGACCGGCCTCGATCTGCTGGTGCTCCGCAGCCTAGGTACGGTGGCTACCGCGCGCACGCTGCGGCAGATGCTCACGGTACGCACCCGTCCGCCGCGCGGCCGGTCCGTGCTGTCAGGTCATGACTTGCCGGTTATCGAACTGCGCGCGAGCCGGCCAGTGGCACTGCAGCTCGATGGCGAGTACGTAGGCGAGGCTGAAGAAGTTAGCTTCCGCTCCGTTCCCGCCGCGCTGCGGGTAATCGGCAAGGCGCCACGGTAAACTGCGGTCCGGATTGGCAGAGAGACTATTCATAAAGCGTTAGATATATGGCTAATAGCCTTATACCGCTTGTGACGGTCGTAGCAGTTCGTACCTCGGGCACGGCCGCTCATCCCGGCCATGTGACTGAGATGACACCGAAATCCTGCCGAACCTTTGCCGAAGCCTCTTGCGATTGATGGCCGACCTTGAGAGGGTTGTAACGCTCCTGGTGGGTGTGTTGAGGCACGCCTTGCGGGGCCGGCGGCGCGAATGTCGGCGTGGCCGGGCCTGGACGCGAGGAGCGAACGGGGCGCAAGTCCCGGCGCGGTGCAAGTCGGCAAGATTTGGCGCCAGCAAACATCGCGCAGCCTGGTAGATGATCGGCGCTTCCGGATAATTACCGCGGCGCCGGGGTACGCACAGCATCGCCGATTTAGACGGTAAGCCGAGATCAAAACCGTACGTAGCTCGCATAGACTATAGCTCGTGAAATGATTCACAAGCGCGACAGCAGCCCAGGCCCGGCCAGGACCTGAGCGCAAGGAGGAGTGGACTCATGGACTGGCGTCACCATGCCGCCTGCCGTGACGTGGACCCGGAGCTTTTCTTCCCGATCGGGAACACCGGGCCTGCGCTACTCCAGATCGACGAGGCCAAGCAAGTGTGCCGACGGTGCAAGGTCCAGGAACCCTGCCTGCAGTGGGCACTAGAGAGTGGCCAGGACGCCGGTGTCTGGGGCGGACTTAGCGAAGACGAGCGGCGCGCAGCCAAGCGCCGCAGCAGGGTCGCGGCGCGCGCGGGGGCCTGAGGACTAGCTGCGCCGCGCCCGCGATGGGCGCGGCGCAGCTTATCCGCGCTTTACATTGGCTAGTCGCGCCCGTGCCAGCTGACCACGGTGTCAGCCGGCCACTGCGCAGCCAGCCACCGTGCTAGCCAGCCACTGTGCTAGCCAGCGACTGTGCTAGCGGACCACGGTGCTAGCCGACCACGGGCGCGGGCGCTGCGTCTGCAAGCTGAAGTTCGAGCGGCACCTCTACGAGCACCCTAGTTCCGCCGCCTGGCCGGGGCGTGATCTCCAGCCGGCCGCCCAATTCCGTCAGCACGAGCGTCCGCACAATCTGCAGGCCCAGGCTGGACGTGGACTCCAGGTCAAAGTCGGCAGGCAGGCCGACGCCGTTGTCTGACACCACGACCGTCAGCTTTCCGGGGCTGCGCACGGCCGAGATCTCCAGGAAGCCCGCAGCCGTGGCCTGACCGGGCCGGTTGAGACCGTGCTGGTGCGCGTTCTGCAGCAATTCGGTCAGCACGAGTGCCAGCGGTGTCGCGACCAGGGCAGGCAGCAGGCCGAACTCCCCGAGCAGCCGCGGCGTCACCCGCGCTTCTGGCGCCGAGACTTCTCCCGCCATCATGGCGACTCGGTCAGCGATCTCATCGAAGTCCACGATCTCGTCAGGCACCCGGGACAGCGTCTCGTGCACCATCGCGATTGACCCGACCCGGCGAACCGCCTCGTCCAGCGCGGCTCTGGCTTCCGGGGCACGCAACCGCCTGGACTGCAACCGCAGCAGCGCCGCGACCGTCTGCAGGTTGTTTTTCACCCGGTGATGGATCTCCCGGATTGTCGCATCCTTGGTGAGCAGCTCGCGCTCCCGGTGCCGAAGCTCCGTCACATCCCGGAGCAGGATCAGCGCCCCGGCGCGCTCACCGTCGACGATCAGCGGGATGGTCCGCAGCTGCACGACAGAGCCGGCGGCATCTATCTCGGTCTCCGCGTGCGCGCGGCCGCTAGCCGCGACCATCAGCGAGTCGTCGCGAGGAACCCGGCCAGCGCAGAGCCTGGCGGTCAGCGGGCCGAGTTGCTTGCCGACCAGATCTGCGGTCAGTCCTAGCCGCCGGTACGCCGATAGCGCGTTCGGGCTTGCGTAGGTCACCTTGCCGGACCTGCTGAGCCGGAGCAGACCGTCACCGACGCGTGGCGACCTGACCAGGACTGGCCCCTCGCCCGCCGGCGGGAACATGCCAGCCGCCACCATCTGCGTCAGATCATCGGCCGCCTTCAGGTATGCGAGGTCCAGGCGACTCGGGGTGCGGGCGAAGCTGAGGTTGGTCGACCGCTCGATCACGGCGACGACGCGGTCGTCGTGGGTCACCGGGATGGTCTCGTGTCTGACGGGCACTCCGCGCGTCCATTCCGGGTCGCCTTCGCGGCACACTCTGCGCTGCGTGTACGCGGCCGCCAGCAACGGTTGCTCGGATCCCGGACGCACTGTGCCCACGATGTCATCGGGTAGCGAGGTCGGGGCGGTTGTCGGGCGCATCTGGGCAAGTGCGATCCAGCTGCCACCATGTGGCTCGGACCAGTCGCCGCGCGGCGGCGCCCACAACACCAGGTCAGCGAAGGACAGGTCTGCCAGGAGCAGCCAGTCGGAGATCAGCGCGTGCAGCCAGTCCAGGTCCGGTCCGCGAATCCCGGCCTGGCCTGCCAGGTCAGTCAGGGTCGGCACCTAGTAATCATCGCAGGCCGCGCGTACCGCCGGCGCGCATCCGGTCCAGTACCGGCGCAAAGCGGGCACCGGGACGCGGCGGTCTACCTGCTGGTAACGTCGCGGCATGAGCCAGGATGAGCGGCCGGCGCATGGTGGCGCCCAAGCGGTAGCGGCGGCGCGGCGGCACGGCGTGCAAGCCATGTTCACGCTGTCAGGGGGGCACATCTTCCCGGTCTATGACGGCGCAGTGCGGGCGGTCCCGCCGATGCCCATCGTGGACGTCAGGCACGAGCAGACTGCGGTGTTCGCCGCCGAAGCGATGGCCCGGCTAACTCGCACGCCCGGCTTCGCCGTCCTTACCGCCGGGCCCGGCGTCACAAACGGCGTCAGCGCTGTGACGAGCGCGCACTTCAACGGCTCGCCCCTGGTCGTGCTGGCCGGGCGGGCTCCAGACGGCCGGTGGGGCTCGGGCAGTTTGCAGGAACTAGATCATCCGCCGCTCCTCACGCCGGTCACCAAGCGAGCCTGGACCGCGCACAATGCCGGGCAGGTCGGGACGGCGACCGACGAGGCATTCGCGCTGGCCGGCTCCCGGCACCGGGGGCCAGTGTTCCTGGACGCGAGCCTCGAGGCGCTGTACGGGACCGGCAGTCTGGCGGCTGCCGCTTCCGCGCAGCCCGCTGCCAGCGCGCCGGGACCCGCCGACCCGGACGGCCGCGGACAACGCGACCAGCCCGACCCGGACCGGATCACCGGGATCGCCCGCCTGCTCGCCGAGGCGAGCAGGCCCGTGCTGATCCTCGGATCGGACGTCTGGCTCGATGGCGCCGAGCAAGCGGCTCAGGCCGCAGCCGAGGAACTCAGCCTTCCGGTGATCGCGAACGGACAGGGCCGCGGCATACTGCCGGCCGGGCACCCGCTGCTGGTAACCCGCGCCCGTTCGGTGGCACTCGGCGAGGCCGACCTGGTGCTGGTTGCCGGCACGCCACTGGATTTCCGGCTCGGGTACGGCAGCTTCGGTGGCAAGAACGGGACTCCGGCCGCCAGGGTTGTTCATCTGGCAGATGCACCCGAGCAGATCGCCACGCATTGCGAGCTCGCCGGATCGGCGGCCGGGGAACTCGCCGCGATCTTCGTCGGCCTGTCAGCTGCCGCTGGCGGCAGCACGGCGAGCAGCGCGTGGACGCAGGACTGGTTGCCCCGGCTGCAGGTCATCGCAAAGCAGGCCACCACGGACGACGCTGGACTACTCGACAGCGACGCGAATCCGATCCACCCGCTGCGCATCTACGGCGAGCTGAACCGGATGCTTGCGCCCGACTCGGTGGTCATCGGCGACGGCGGCGACTTTGTCAGCTACGCCGGCAAGTACGTCGAGCCGAAACAGCCGGGCGGCTGGCTCGATCCGGGTCCGTACGGCTGCCTGGGAACTGGCCTCGGCTACGCCATCGCGGCCAGACTGGCGCGACCCGCTGCGCAGGTCGTCCTATTGCTTGGTGACGGCGCGGCCGGATTTTCCCTGATGGATGCGGACACGCTCGTGCGGCACGGGCTGCCGGTCGTCATGATCTGCGGCAATAACGGCATCTGGGGGCTAGAGAAACACCCGATGCGGGCCCTCTACGGCTATGACGTCGCGGCTGACCTGCAGCCTGGCTGCCGTTACGACCAGGTCGTCACCGCGCTTGGCGGCGGAGGCGAACTGGTCACCGATCCGGCTGACATCGGCCCCGCGCTTCGCCGCGCGTTCGACTCGGGTATCCCGTACCTGGTTAACGTCGTCACCGATGCCAACGACGCCTATCCGCGCTCAACAACCGGCGTCTGAAGACGTTAGCGGCGGCCGAGTTCCGCTGCTGCGGAAGGCCGCCGCTCCTCCGGTGTGCCGCCGTTACCTGGCGGCGACGAGGGCTACTCGATGACCGCGATCAGATCGCCCTCCTGCACGACGTCACCTTCGGCGACCGCAAGCTTTGTCAGCGTGCCCGACCCCTCGGCAAGAACCGGAATCTCCATCTTCATGGATTCAAGGATCACCAGCATGTCACCGTCGGCGACGGTTTCTCCCTCGGCCGCCACGACCTTCCAGACGTTCGCTACCATCTCCGCGCGAACCTCGCTCATATGCCCTCCTAGCTGTCAGCCGCGGCCGGCCGATTACGTTCCATCATCGCCGCTCGCGTGCTATCACGCGCGCAGTCGGCCAACCAATCCGGTGTCGTAGTCACCGGAAGAAAACTCCGCCGACGTTAGCAAATCGGCGTGAAACTCAAGGTTGGTCTTTAGTCCGGCGATGCTGAACGCGCCAACGGCTGCCCTGGCCCGGTCGAGCGCCTCCGCCCGGCTCGCGCCGTGAAGGCACAGCTTGGCCAGCAGCGGATCATAGAACGGCGTGACGGTGTTGCCTGCCGCGTACCCGGCGTCTACCCGCACGCCCGGCCCGGCTGGCTCGACCCATTCGGTGATCGTCCCGGGGCTCGGCAGGAAGCGTTTGCTGTCCTCGGCGTAGATCCGTAGCTCCAGTGCATGCCCGGAGGGGGCCAGCTCGTCGGGCGCGAAGCTGACGTCATCGCCAGCTGCGATGCGGAACTGCTGCTCGACGAGGTCGATGCCCGTCACCAGTTCGGTTACCGGATGCTCCACCTGGAGCCGGGTGTTCATCTCCAGGAACATAAAGTCGTCGGCTGCCACGTCGACCAGGAACTCGACGGTTCCGGCACCGAGGTACTTAACGGTCTGGCCGACCTGTACTGCGGCGGCTAGCATCTGCGCCCGGAGCCCTGAGCTGATGCCCGGCGACGGAGTTTCCTCAGCTACCTTCTGATGCCGTCGTTGCACCGAGCAGTCCCGCTCGCCGAGCGCCAGCACGCGACCGTCGCCAAGGCCCAGAATCTGCACCTCGACGTGCCTGGCGCGCTCGACGTAGCGCTCCAGCAAGATGTCGGCGCTGCCGAAGAAGCGCTCGGCCCGCGACCTGGCAGTCTCGAAGCCCGCCGACAACTCCGCCGGGCCTGCGGCTGCGCTCATCCCGATGCCGCCGCCGCCCGCGGACGCCTTGATCATTACCGGATAGCCGATCTGCTCGGCCGCTGCCAGCGCCGAGGCCACATCCGCCACCGGCTCCCTGGTACCTGCCGATACCGGCACGCCGGCCTGCTCCATCAGGTTCCGGGCGTTGATCTTGTCGCCCATCTGCTCGATCGAGTCCGGGGAGGGGCCAATCCAGGTCAGCCCGGCCTCCAGCACGCTCGCTGCGAATGCTGCGTTCTCTGCCAGGAATCCGTAGCCCGGATGTACTGCACGGGCTCCGGTGCGCTCCGCGGCGGCAAGCACGGCCGGGCCGTTCAGATAGCTAGCGGCTGGTTGGGCAGGGCCGATCAGAACCGCCTGGTCTGCCTCCTGGACGAACGGCAGGCCCGCGTCGGCGTCTGAGTAGACAGCCACCGATCGGACGCCAAGCCGGCGGGCGGTGGCAATCACCCGCCGGGCGATTTCACCGCGATTAGCAACTAGGACCGAATCGAGCACGCTGGGCAGCCTACAGGCGAGATGGCACTCTGCGGGCTGCGACCTCGGCGAGGACGGCGACGACGCCGGCGTCGTAGTCGGCGGGATCGAGCCGCATCCGCTCCAGGGCGGCGGCTGACCGGTTGCGGTCGGTGGAGCTGCCGACCATGTCGTCGAACGCGTTGGCGGCTTTGATGATCATCGAGCCGAGCGGCGGCTGCGGCTGGTGGCTGGCCGGGCGGGCCTGGCAGCGGACCAGCTCGGCCACGTCATCCAGCACGCCGGCCTCACCGATCACCTCGGCACCCAGCGCAGCGATGCGATCAGCGTCGGCCGGCGAGACTAGCAGCGTGGCGCCGCCGGGGATCGGGTCGCGCAGCGACAGCTGGCCGATGTCGTGCATCAGCGCGGCGTATTCGAGGGCGAGCAGCTGCGGCTCGGCCAGGCCGAGGCCGCGGCCGACCGCCACGGCCAGCCGGCTGACCCGGCGGGAATGGCCCGCCTCGACGTACCCGGCGACCTCGGTGACGCGGGCCAGAGACCGAACGGTCTGCAGGTAGGTGGCGCGGATCCCGGCGTAGCGCCGGAAAGCGATCTGAGTAACCAGCAGCGGGCCGATGAACACCGCCAGCTCTATGATCCCGATCTCTTTCGCGCCGAACACCGCGATCAGGACCGACGCGCCGACGGCCAGGCCCAGCGGCCACTGCAGCCTCAGCTCATCACGGACCGCGACAGCGAACCGGGCGCCCACGTCATCAGCGCGGATCAGCGCCGTGACCAGGGCGTCGGTCAGCCAGCCCGCCAGGAAGACCAGAGCGACGACAAAGAACACAAGCTCCCACGGCAGCCGCAAGAACTCCACCGACACGATCGGCCGGAAGATGAACGCGACACATGACACGGCCACCAGCCGGGTGCACATACCGGTCAGCCCGGCCGGCCGCCCCGCGGCGATATGCGGCAGCGCTCCCACCGTCATGCCGACCGCCGAGACCGCGATCACCAGCAGCGCGTCATACCGCATATGACCATTTCCTGGCAGCGCGAGCAGCATCGCATAGGCCATCGCGCCGACCATCGCGATCGGCGCGGCCTCCCGGCCGCCGGGCAGCGCCAGCCTCAGCAACTCACCGACCGCGATGAACGCGCCGAACGCCAGCGCCGCCCGCCAGTCGACACGCGGGTGCAGGGCCACCGCCCCGGTGAACGCCGCCACCACGAGCATCGCCGCCGCGGCCATCAGCAATATCCGGCCCGAATCCAGCGCCTGCCAGTACGCCAGCCGGTCCGGCGCCGACCGCCTGGCGATCGTCTCCCCCGTCACGGATCCACCGCACGCAGGGGCGTCGTCGGATCGTCGTGATCCTTCACGGTCACGGTAGTCGGATCAACCGGGTCTGCCGCACGCTCGGGTAGCGGCCAGCGCTCCCTCTGGATCGCTGCGATGAATGCCTCCACGACCACCGGGTCGAACTGCGTGCCGGCACCCTTGTGCAACTCGCTGAGCGCGAACTCGATGCTTTTGGCCTCGCGGTAGGAGCGGGTCGTCGTCATCGAGTCGAAAGCATCAGCGACCGCGATGATGCGGGCGAACTCGGGGATTTCATGCCCGGCAAGGCCCATCGGGTAACCACGGCCGTCGATGCGCTCGTGATGGTGCATGATGCCGTTCAGAGCCTCGAAGAGGAAGCCGATCTCCCTGACGATCTCCAGGCCGCGCATCGGGTGCAACTGAATGGCTGCGAACTCGTCCTCGGTGAGCTTGCCGGTCTTCTGCAGGACCTGGGTGGGCACGCCTAGCTTGCCAACGTCATGCAGCATGCCAGCGAACCTGATCGCTTCGGTGCGGGGGCCGCTCATGCGGATCTGCCTGGCGATCATGACGGCCCCGCGGGAAACGCGGTCGCCGTGGCCGCGCGTGTAGTAGTCCTTCGTCTCCACGGCCTGGCAGAGCGCGTTCATCGTCGCGGCGTAGGCGCGCTGCTGCTCGGCGAACTGACCCATGGCCCAGCGCGCGACGAACAGCGGAACCAGCACCAGCGCGGCGGCGAACCAGCCCATGATCTCCCACAGGGAGGCGATGACCAGTCCCAGGGAGGCATAGCCGAGATCGGATGCGAGTAGCAGCGCCAGGCTGGACTCCAGGCCATCGCGGCGCCACATGCCGCTCTCCCGGTTGAGCCGGTAAACCCCCCAGATCAGCCCGTGATTGACCAGCACGTGCACTGCGGCGGCGGCGGCGAAGGCCAGCAGGATGACGTGGAAACCCGCTGCAGGCGGAAACCCGAGCGCGTGCTTGGGGCAATCTGGGTGTGTGTGGCTGCAAACCGTGAGCGCGCCCTCGCAGGCTAGATAAGCTCCGCCGGCGGCAAGGCCGGCCAGCGCGTACATCGCGCCGTTGAACATCCGCTCGGCGAGCCGCAGATGGCGTTGCAAGCTCAGCAGTGCCGTAGCTCCGACGAGCGCCGCCGGGACCGGGCCAAGCAGCACGACGGCGGCTAGCGTGGCGGACGAACTAGGCGACCATTTCGTCTGGCGTGACGTCAGCGGCGTCTTGCCGGAATCGCAGACCAGGAACAGCAGCTGCAACGCGACCAGGGTCACTAAGTGCTGTGGGCGCTGTGGCGTCGCGTAAATCCAGTCGTGCGACGGGATCATCGTCCGCATCGCGAAGACGACCACGAGGATCACTGCGGCACTCACGACCAGGCCGATATAGAGCCGTGCGGCCCGGGAGACCATGCCGTGACCCCCTCGTTGCGGCCATGCCGACCCGATGCCAGGACGAGCCTGGAAACCCCGGGATCTAGCGCCGCCCTCTCGCGGCCGGCCGGCGTATCTGATTGGCTTCGCCACATACAGTAACTCGCAGCGCGCGATCGTCGTGAGAACTCCACGACAACGTGAGCCAATAGTAGCGAGTTGGATTCAGGGCGTCACCGACCGCGGCGTGTCCCCGGTTGCTCCGCGGTGGCCCCGCCTTGCGGGGGTGGCCTGCCCAGTGCGCCCTTCGCGGAACGGCCTTACTCGGCCAGGACCTCGGTCTGCTCGATCTCCGCCCGGACCGCGGCGATCCGGGTCAGCACCTTGGTGCGCAATGCGCCAGGCACCGCCTCCTGCCCGCAGCAGTTGTGCACCAGCTTCTTAACGAGCTCCTCCAGGCCGTACTCGCGCAGGCACGGCCCGCACTCGTCGAGGTGCTCCCGGATCTCGGCGCAACCACTGTCCTCTAGCTCGCCGTCGATGTAGGAGTACACCATCGCGAGTACCTCGGTACACGGCACCTCGTGCGGCTTCCCGCAGCTCATTGCGCGTCCTTCCGTGACGCCTCGCCGTCGGAGGCTGCCGGGGCCGGTGCGGCGGGGGTCGTGGCAAGCATGCCGCGGTCCGCCGCGTAATCCTGCAGCAAGTCGCGTAGCTGACGGCGGCCGCGGTGCAACCGCGACATCACTGTTCCGATCGGAGTGCCCATGATCTCGGCGATCTCCTTGTAGGCGAAACCCTCGACATCGGCCAGGTACACGGCCAGGCGGAAGTCCTCTGGCAGCGCCTGCAGGGCGGCCTTGATATCGGAATCTGGCAGCCGCTCAAGCGCCTCGGTCTCGGCGGACTTCAGGCCCGACGAGGTATGCGAAGCGGCCCTGGCAAGCTGCCAGTCTTCGATCTCTTCGGTACCCGACCGCTGAGGCTCTCGCTGCCGCTTCCGATAGCTGTTAATAAAGGTATTCGTCAGAATCCTGAACAGCCAGGCTTTCAGGTTCGTACCAGCCTGGAACTGGTGAAACGACGCATAAGCCTTCGCGAAGGTCTCCTGAACCAGGTCCTCGGCGTCGGATGGATTGCGTGTCATCCGCATCCCGGCCGCATAAAGCTGGTCGAGGTACGGCAGCACGTCGTGTTCGAACCGCTCGCTGCGCTGCTCAAGTGTCTCGGGGACCGGACCCACCCCTTCCGGAGTCGCGGGCTGCAGCCGGTTAGGCTGCGAGCCGCCTCGCCGGGAGGATACAACGCCGACGCTCATCAGATTGCGCGCGACCACCCTGGACGGAGCTGGCCGCGTCTGATAGCTGGCAAGAGACACGCTCGGTGGAACGCGGAGCCTGCCGCCTTCATTCCGCCAGCGGTCAGGGGGCTAGCGCTACCGGCGCATCCGATCACGCTTCCCCTGGCAGGCCACGCATCGGGCGGCTTCCGGCTTAGCCTCTAGCCTGCCTTCCGGCACTGGCCCCCCGCACTCCACGCAGGTCCCGTAGGTGCCGAGATCAATCCGGTTCAGAGCGGCAAGTACGTCGGAGAGTTGTCTTCTGGCGACGTCGAGCACGGCCTCGGACCGGTCGGTCTCGGAGAGGTTGGCGCCTGCGTCAGCCGGGTCCCGGGGGTAATCGCCAGACCAGTTGCCCTGATCGCCGTTGCCCTTGAGCACCGTGATCGAGCGGTCCAGCTCGCTGCAAATCTCTTCAAGTCGCTGCCGTGCCGCGATGACGTCCATGCGATCCCCGCCTCCTTCTGCACCTGGCCGGCAGCACAATCGGGGAACTTAATAGCGCTGCCTGGCCCATCCTGCTGGCCTAGAACAGCGCTCCAGTGCCGTCGTCGCCACGATGACGAGCCGCTTGCGCCGCGGTGACCGGCTTTCCGGCGCGCGGCGCGGCGGAAGTTAACGCCCCGGCCGGGCTTACCGAGACCCGCTCGATCAGCTCGGGGCCGTTGTTGCGCACCGAGTTGACTGCAGTCGAGACCGGCCAGGTGATGAGGTCACCGACCATGGCAGGGGTGAGAAGCGCCGTCAGGTCGGCGACGTCGTTGTTTGCCGGGTCGAGCCAGTCGTCCCAGCTACCGGGATCGATAATCATCGGCATCCGGTCGTGGATCATGCCGATCTCGTCCGGCGCGCTCGTGGTGATGATTGTTGTCGTCCACAGCCAGGCGTCCTCGTCTTCGGAGCCGACCGCGGGATCCCGCCACAGTTCGTACAGCCCGGCGAAGGCCAGCGACCGGCCATCCTTCCGGCTGATATACATCGGCTGCTTCGCGACGCCCGGCATCTGCTGCCACTCGTAATAACCGTCGGCAGGCACCAGGCAGCGGCGCTTGGTGAAGGCACGCCGGAACGCCGGCTTCTCGGCTACGGTCTCGGCCCTGGCATTGATCATCCGGCTGCCGATCTTGACGTCCTTCGCCCAGAACGGCACCAGGCCCCAGCGCATGATCCGCAGCTCGCGCTCCGCGGCGCCAGCCCCCTCGCTCCGGCCACCACCCTTACCCTGACCAGTAGCGTCGTCTCGGCTGGCAGTTTCCTCCCCCGCCGGCCGAGCAGCCCGGTCCACAACTGTGTAGACAGGCTTGGTCGGCGCGACGTTGTAGTCCGGCTTCAGCGGCTCGGCGACCTGGTCGCGCTGCACGCTGAACTCCTCGAGGAGTTCAATGCGCTTTCGCGCCGACGCATACCGCCCGCACATAACCTCACCTGACAGCGCAGCCGACCGATCTGGCCGAAGTACCGAATCCGGCAGTTCATAACCCAGATCCGGCTATGCCAAACCTTGCCGAGATATCCGGAGTGCTTCCCGGCCCGCAGGGTCGCGGTGTCTGATTGTCGCTCCGCGCCGCTCCGCACGTCTAGCCGGTTACGAGCCAGTAATCTGTTGAGACATGCAGGTTACCGGGCAGGCCGACGTCGACTGGCCAGCGCCAGTCGCTACGGAGACGGTGCGGGCCAGCGTCCGGCTGCCTGGCTCCAAGTCGATCACCAACCGGGCACTTATCCTGGCCGCGCTCGCCGACGGCGTTACGACGATCGTCGGGCCGCTGCGCGCCAGGGACACCGAGCTGATGGCCGGGGCAGTGACCGCGCTGGGCTCGGTTGTTGACTATTCGGGGATTGACCACTCAGGCGATACTCCGGCCGGCGAGCAGCCGGCCTGGACAGTCACGCCGGGCCGGACACCGGGCGCAGTCGCTGTGAATGTCGGAAACGCTGGCACCGTGTTGCGGTTCGTGCCGCCGTCCGCGGCCCTGGCAACCGGGGACGTGGAGTTCAGCGGCGACCCGCGAGCCGCGCAGCGCCCGGTCGGCCAGTTGCTAGCCAGCCTGCGCCAGGCCGGGGTCGAGATCGATGACGGCGGCCGCGGCGCGGTTCCTTTCGTGGTGCGCGGCCGGGGCCAGGTCCGCGGCGGAGCGGTAGCACTCGATGCCTCCTCTTCGTCCCAGCTGGTATCCGGGCTGATGCTGGCGGCGCCGCGGTACGAGCAGGGAATCCAGATCACCCACGACGGCCCGCGGATCCCGTCCGCGCCGCACATTGCGATGACCGCGGCCATGCTGACGGCCGCGGGCGCCGAGGTGGAATCCGCCAGGCCGGGCCAGCACGAGCCGGGATGGGCAGCCAGCACCGGATTTCTGGCGGGTACGGCCGGGACGACTGGCTCCCGGCACGATCGTCGTGGAGCCCGATCTGTCGAACGCCGCGCCGTTCCTGGCCAGCGCGCTGGTGACGGGCGGGACAGTGACGATTTCCGGCTGGCCAGCTGTCAGCCTGCAAGCATCCAGCCAGATCCTCGACGTGCTGCAGCAAATGGGCGCCAAGTACGAAGTCATCCCGGCCGGCCTGCGGGTCACCGGCACCGGCAGCATCCACGGCCTCACGGCCGACTTGCGGGACATCAACGAACTCGCGCCTGTGCTTACCGCGCTCGCCGCGCTGGCGGACGGCCCGTCGGAGTTCACCGGGATCGGCCATATGCGGCTGCACGAAAGCGACCGGCTTGCCGTGCTTGCGGGCGAGATCGGCGCGCTCGGCGGCCACGTCACCGAGCTGCCCGATGGGCTGCGCGTCGCGCCGCGGCCGTTGCGGGCCGGATCGCAGCCGTTCGACAGCCACGACGATCACCGGATGGTGATGGCTGCTGCGGTGCTCGGACTCGCTGTGCCAGGCCTCCGCGTGCGCAACGCCGCCACCGTCGCCAAGACCTTCCCTTCGTTCCTCACGCTGTGGCAGCAGATGCTGGAGCAGGCAAACTGAGCGGGGCGGCTAGCCACTCCCGGCTGGACGAAGACGATGTGCGGATCCGGCCCGGCAAGGGCTCGCGGCCGCGCACCCGCAAGCGGCCGGCCCACGAAGACGCGGTAGAAGCGTTCGTTGTCGGAGTCGACCGCGGCCGTTACCGCTGCTGGCTGGACGGCCGGATGGTCACCGCCATGAAAGCCAGGGAACTCGGCCGGGGCAGCATCGTTGTCGGCGACCGGGTCAGCCTCGCTGGCGATGTTTCCGGCCGCCCCGACACCCTTGCCAGAGTCGTGCGCGTCCGGCCGCGGACTTCGGTTCTCCGCAGGTCCGCGGAGGACGATGATCCGACCGAGCGGGTCATCGTTGCGAACGCGGACCAGCTTGTGATCGTGACGGCGCTGGCGGACCCGGAACCGCGGCCACGACTGATCGACCGTTTCCTGGTGGCCGCTTTCGATGCCGGTCTCGAGCCGTTGCTCTGCCTGACGAAGGCCGATCTCGCCGCGCCGGACGAGCTCGTCGCCGCCTACGAGCCGCTCGGCATCCGCTGGATCACGCTGCAGCCGGCCGTTCAGCGGACAGCTCGACCAGGTGCGCGCGCTGCTAGCGGACCGGGTCAGCGTCCTCGTCGGCCACTCGGGCGTGGGCAAGTCGACCCTGGTCAATGCCCTGCTGCCGGATGCCGACCGGGCCGTGGGGTCGGTCAGCCCGGTGACCGGGCGCGGACGGCACACGTCGTCGTCGGCAGTCGCGCTGCAACTGCCCGGCGGCGGCTGGATCATCGACACGCCAGGCTTGCGGAGCTTCGGTCTCGGCCACATTGCGGCCGACAAGGTGGTGTCCGCGTTCGAGGAGTTCGCCGACGCGATCGCCGGGTGCCCGCCCGGCTGCAGCCACCTCGATGCAGGCTGCTGCCTGGATGACTGGGTCGCCGAGCACGGCAGCCAGGCCGGGGCCGCCCGGCTGGACTCGCTGCGGCGTCTGATGCGCAGCCGGGAAGGGCTGGAGCCAGTTGAACGCGGCCGAGCAGTAGCCGACGGAACCACAACAGTCGTACTGCCGCTGTGCCTAGAACGACATGAGTAGTACGACAGCTGTGGTTTACAGTTCGCCAGACTGCAGCGAGCTGTCAGACGCGATTGCCGCTAACCACCACGTTCCCGGCAAAAAGTTCTTGAATTTTGATGGGCCGCGGGAGCCTGGCGAGAAACCCTGCGACGCACCGACCCCGATCTGCGGCCCGGCGTGGCATGCGCGGGGCTGTTGCCGCTACCGTTGCCCGGGATGGCAGGTTTTGACGGCGACCTCGGCTTCGCGCACGTCCTCGCGGACGCGGCGGATGACATCACCATGCGCCGCTTCCGGGCGACGGATCTGCGGGTCGAGGCGAAACCGGACCTGACTCCGGTGAGCGACGCCGACCTTGCCGTCGAAGAATCTCTAAGAAACGTGGTCGGCCGGGCCCGGCCACGCGACGCCATGCTCGGCGAGGAATACGGCCGGACCGGATCCAGTCAGCGCTGCTGGGTGGTCGACCCGATCGACGGCACTAAGAACTACGTCCGCGGCGTGCCGGTGTGGGCAACGCTGATCGGCCTGATGGACGCCAGCGATGTCATCGTCGGGGTAGTCAGCGCGCCCGCTCTCGGCCGCCGCTGGTGGGCCACCCGCGACGGCGGTGCCTGGACCGGCAAGAGCATGACGAAGGCGTCACCGTGCCGCGTCTCGCAGGTTTCCAGCCTGTCGGACGCGTCGCTGTCCTACTCGGGCCTGGAGACCTGGGAGGAAGACGGGCGGCTCGGCGAGTTCCTCGGGCTGAGCCGGAAAGTGTGGCGTACCCGTGCGTATGGTGATTTCTGGTCGCACATGCTCGTTGCCGAAGGTGCAGTTGATATTTCGGCAGAGACCGACGTCACCCTCTGGGACCTGGCCGCGCTGCAGGTCATCGTCGAGGAGGCCGGCGGGACCTTCACTGACCTGGGCGGAGCGCCGCGGCCCGACGGCGGCAGCGCTGTTTGCACCAACGGTCTGCTGCACGCTGAAGTCCTTAGCCTGCTGGCCGCCGGAGATCAGGACTTGCCCTCAGCGTGATTCCGACGGATGCTGGACAGCACCGGCAATCACAAGCGCACAAGCAAGCCGGGCGGTTCGCTGCGGCAGTGTCGCCAGGGCCAACTTAGGCCGCCTTCTCGCTCCGGTGCATTCGGCGCTGTGCGCGCGAGAGGAGCAATGCAGCATGAACGTCAGGGACGGGATGACCAAGGTCGTGGTCAGCATCGGGCCCGCCCACACGCTGCGTGAGGCGGCCCAGCGGATGTCGGCTCGGCGAGTCGGCGCTGCCGTCGTTGTCGACCAGTCGCAGCCCGTCATCGGAATTCTCACCGAGCGCGACATCCTGGACTCGGTAGCCGCGGGCCAGGACCCGGACGCCGAGGTCGTTGGCGACCATCGGACGTCAGACGTGGTGTTCGCTTCGCCGGACTGGACGCTGGAGCAGGCAGCGTCGACTATGACGAAAGGCAATTTCCGGCATCTGATCGTGCTGGAGGACAACGAGGTGGCCGGGTTGCTGTCCATGCGGGATATCGTCCGCTGCTGGGCACGGACCCCGGTCCGAGCGGCCACTGTCTCGGCCTGATCGCCTGATCGCCTGATCGGCTGATCGGCCCGCTCGGCTGATCGGCCCGCTCGGCTAATCGTCCGATCGCGCCGGTCGCCCGGTCGCCCGGTCGCCCAGTAAGCCCGGCCGCCCGTCGCCCGGCTCCGCCGGGCCGCGTCAGGCGCGGCGGTAGCGGAGGACGGCGATCGGCGTGAACACCACGATCAGCAGAACTGACCACGCGAGCGCCAGCCCGACGTCGCTGGCCGAGCCAGTGAGCAGCGATCTGACGGCGTCGACCATCGGGGTAATCGGCTGGTACTTCGAGAACGGCTGCAGCCAGCCCGGCATCGACGCGGCTGGCACGTACGCGCTGGACAGGAAGGCGAACACGAAGGCAATCAGGGACATCCCCTGAGCAGCCTGCGCATTCTCCGCGAACAGCCCCATGACGATGAACACCACAGTGAAGACGACGGCGTAGAGCACACATAGGCCGAACGCGGCCAGCCCGTCCAGCCAGGAGCCCGGCAGCCGGAATCCGAAAAGGAAACCGAACGCGGCCGTCGTCAGGACGGACCACACATTCGTGGTCGAGTCGGCGAGCGTGCGCCCGAGTACCAGCGCGTATCGCGGCACCGGCAGGGACAGCAGCCGGTCGGTGAAGCCCTGTGTCTTGTCTTCGGCGACAGCCACCGCGATGCCGCCGCCGGTGAACAGGACGATGGTCGCCACGTACGACGGGACCAGGAAATCGACGTAGCTAAGTCCCGAACCGACCTGGATCGCGCCGCCGAACACGTAGCGGAAGCTGAACAGGAACAGTGCGGACTGGACGATGGCCATAATGCTGAGGCTGGGCGTCCTGATGTACTTGCGCAGCGCTCTGAGCGCGACCTGAAGGGCCGCAGGCACGACGCCTGGAGCCCTCGCGGGCCTGCTGATCACTGGGTTGACTACCGCCACGGTGACTGTCATCGCGTGCTCCCGTTCATTGCTGCCCCGGCGGCAGCCGCGTCGTTCTTGCTCTTGTTGTTGCTGCTGTTGTTGCTGCTGTTGCGGACTTCGCCGGTGAGCATCAGGAAAACTTCGTCAAGCGTCGGCCGACGCAGCCCGATCTCGTCGACTGCGATAGCGGCGTCCTCCAGGTGGCCGATAATTGACGGCCAGTTCGGCAGGTCCGCCCGGAGCCGGGGCGCTGACATGGCGCCCGACCGGTTCGTGCCGGGCCGCGTTCAGGGTGACTCGCTCGAGGATCTGCGCGACGGCGCCGACCATGGCGGGTTCGGTCACCGCCACCTCGATGACGTCCTGCCCGATGCTCGCCTTGAGCTTGCTCAGCGTGCCTGATGCGACGACCGCGCCGTGGTCGATCACGACGACCTGTCAGCAAGTTCGTCTGCCTCATCGAGGTAATGCGTGGTCAGCAAGATGTCGGTACCGCCAGCGGCCAGGCCGCGGACGGCATCCCAGACCTCGCGCCTGCTGACCGGGTCGAGGCCGGTGGTGGGCTCGTCGAGCAGCAGCAACCGCGGGCCGCCGACCAGGCTGGCGCCCAGGTCTAGCCGCCGCCGCTGACCGCCGGAGTAGCCGCTGCTGCGACGGTCCGCGACCTCGCCGAGGCTGAGCTGCTCGATCACGGCGGCGGCGGCGCGCCTGGCCGCGGTGCGGCCGTGGCCGAACAGTCGCGCGGTCATCTCAAGGTTCTCCCGGCCGGTCATCGTCGGCTCGACGGCGGCGAACTGGCCAGCCAGCCCGATGTCTCGCCGGACCCCAGCCGGGTCGCGGACGACGTCCCGCCCGTTCACCAGGAGACTCCCCCCGGTCGGCCGCACCAGGGTCGCGATGGTGCGGACGAACGTGGTCTTCCCCGCGCCGTTCGGCCCGAGTATCGCCAGGACCTGGCCAGGCGGAGCGGTGAGGTTCAAGCCGTTCAGCGCCGTCACCTTGCCGAACCGCACGGTCAGCCCGCGCGCTTCGAGCAGCGGTACCGCGCCCGGCTCCGTTGCCATGCTCATCGTCATCTCCCTCAGTTGTGGTGCGCCGTGTTGTGTTTCGCCCTGTTGTGTGGTGCGCCGTGTTGTGGCGTGCCGGGACGAGCCAGTTCTCGCCGCGACGCCACTAACGAGTTATGTCGTGAGTGATAGTAGCTAAGATACTAGTAGCTATGCAACTCAAATTATCGTAACTAGTTTTCTAGAGACTATCCAACCGCGCCGTCGATCCGGCGCTACTAGTGCGACGGGAACTAGTAGACTTATGGCATGGAGGAAGCGGAGCCAGATGTTCGCTCGTCGCCGCTCGCGCTTGCCGTGCTGAGCCTGCTTCACGCTGCTCCGTTGCATCCGTATGCCATGCAGCGCTTGCTCAAGGAGTGGGGCAAGGACAACGTCATCAACGTCGGCCAGCGCGCCAACCTGTACAAGACGATCAAGCGCCTGAATCAGGCTGGCCTCATCAGCGTCCGGCAGACCGAGCGGGACCAGCAGTACCCGGAACGGACCGTCTACGAGCTAACCGAGGCTGGCCGCCGGGCCGCCCACACCTGGCTGACCGAGATGGTGGTTCGCCCGCGTAACGAGTTTCCCCAGTTCCCGGCGGCCCTGTCGTTCCTGATGATGCTGACGCCGGACGAGGCGCGAGCGGCGCTTGAGCAGCGCGCCAGCGTGCTCCGCGGTCAGGTCGCGACGATGGAGGCCGACCTGGCGAACTACGCTCCCGGCCTGCCGCGGGTGACGCTGATGGATGACGAGTATCTAGTAGCCGTGAGCGTGGCAGAACTGGCCTGGATAGACGGTGTCATAGCCGATCTCAGCAGCGGCGCCTTGACATGGAGTTACGAGGACTTCGCCGCACTCGGCGCGCAGCTCGCTCCCGGCGTGGACATCGAGCTGATGAGTCCCGCTTCCGGCGAGCCGGATTCCACCGGCACGCACTGACCGACAGTGGCCGCGGGTTATCCCCCGGCCAGCTCTGCCACGGCGTCGCGGGCGGTCAGGTACGCGACGGCCTGCCGCTCTTCCCCGTTCCCGGTCTCCACCAGCGGCCGCAGGTGAGCGGTGAACGCAGCCAGCTCCGCCGGGCTCAGTGCACTCTGCAGCATCTGGGCCAGCGGCGGCAGGTTCGGATTACCCGACTGACGCAAGAAGCGGTCCCACGGCGCCGCGTCCCGTTCCGTCCGCACCGTGACCCGCAACTCCAGCTGAACATCCGCGAAGCCAGCCTGCTCAGCTAGCCGGACCAGATCCCGGTCGTCGAAATCCAGCATCGGGTCGGTTCCGGCCGGCTGGATACCCGCGAATTGAGCGCTCACCTTCGCGGCGATCTCCGCCACCGGGCTGATGTCATAGCCGAAGAACAGCCGCGAGCTGCATTCGCGCATCAGCACGTTGATCGGCTCGAACAGGCTGACCCGCCCGCCCGGCCGCAGCACCCTCCGGAATTCGGCGAACGCGGCCGCCTTGTCTGCCACGTAGATCAGCACCGACCTCGTAGTCACTACATCGACCGAGGAGTCAGGGGCTGCTGCCAGGTCGTCGGCCGACGCCAGGACGAAGTCGCATCGTTCGAGCTGCCGCGCCTCCGCCGCAACGGCGCGGCAGTAATCGAGCAGGTCGCGCGAGACATCGGAAAAGATCACGCGGCCGCCAGGTCCGAGCCGGTCCAGCGCGCCGAACGCGATCAGGCCGTCACCGGCACCGACGTCGAGCAGCGTGTCGCCTGGCTGCAGTGTGGCCCGGTCCAGCACTTCGTCGCGGACCCGGCGGAGCGTCGAGAGCATTTGCTCCCGGTAGCCGGGATCGCCGCCGTACCGGACGTCGAGCAACCAGCGATGCCAGCGATCGCGCTCTTCCGCCACAACAGCCAGTCTTCCTGCCGACCCGGCAACGCGGCAACCGTCAAGGCACCGGCAACCGTCATGTCCCGGCGGTTACTACTGCGGAGCCTGACCGATCGCCAGGTACCTGTGCTCGTTGGTGACGAACCCGCGCCGGTCCACGTTCCCGGCAAGGACCTTGTTGAATGTCGCCGCGCTGGCGAGCCCTGCCGACCCGGCGAGGTCGGCGTGCGCCAAGTCCAGCGCGTTCAGCCAGAAAACCAGCGACTCGACATCGAGTACCACGTACTCCACGTCGTACTCACAGAACGCAACGACCCGCAGCCCGGCGTCGCTCAAAGCCGCCCTGCTGATCTCGGGGTCGCTGGCAGGCTGACCGAGAGCCTGGCGGACGCAAGCCATGTTCCGCTCGCCAACCTGCTGCGTAATGAAATAACCGCCGGGCTTGAGATGCGCTGCGACCGCAGCCAACTCGAGCGCGCCATGGCGATTAATTATGAGAGGAAACGAGGTAGTTATCCCCTCAAGCCGAGCGCTACAGACGGTGAATTCGAGACTCGTACTAGCGTGCTCTCGCTCAGCGAGCCGGATCATCTCGGGGTCGATGTCGATGCCAAGACCGTGCCGGAACCTCGCGGCCAGGTTCGCGAATTGCCTCCCGTCGCCAGTGCCCACATCAAGCACGTCGTCGGACGGCCGGAGATACCGTGACACGACTTCCCTGTAGTCCCAGGGCACCGGCGCGCGCAGCGTCCGCATCCTGGAGAAATCCCAGCCGGTTCGCGGCTCTGCAGTAGCCAGGAGGTCATCGAGTTCGGCCTGCGAATAGGTGGTCTTCACGGTGCCCATGGATCGCCCCAACCGGTCTTCCTTGCCCGCCGGTAGAGCTCGCCCTTACTCTTACTCACCAGCTCGCGGCCGCTGCTGCCGTCGGCGCGACACAGATCGAGCGGACCAGCCCTTTGCGCTGTTGCGGCCGCCGCACCACCCGGCCGGGGGGCCGGCCGGCAGCCCGCATCGTCGCGGACGGATCCGCGCGGACTGCGCGACATAACTGAACTTCTCGTCTTCGTAGGCAAGCTCGGCTCCCTTGGCCTGCCGGTGCATTGCGGATCGCTGCAGCCTCTCACCGAAATGGCACCAGTCCCCGTCAACGTCGAGCGGGCAGTGCAGCTGATGCGGGCACGGCGCCGCGATCTGGTACCCGGCTGACAGCAGTTGCGTCCGGGCGGCCGAGGATCCGCCGGTGCCCGGCAGGCGTTCCGGGCTCGACGATAAGGACGGCCGGCGCGGCGCCTGCAGCCATCGCCGTCAGTTCGGCTTGCTGTGCGGGCGTCAGCTCGCCAAGGACATAGCAGGCCGTGGCCAGGTCGGCGGCCTGCTCGTCCGCCATCAGCACATCGTCATCCGCGCCGAGCCGCCATGGCCGCCAGGTCGCGGACCGCAGCGCGCGGATGCTGACTGAGCGAATACTGCTTTGCCTAGCTTGATCGCGTCTGCTGACTGTTCGAGCAGGGTTATCGACTGGATGCCGGGAAGGTGCTGGCTACCGCCCAGGCGGAACCGCCCGTTCCCGCTCCGAAGTCGATCAGGCTGGACGGTGACCAGCCTGGGAGCGACAGCCGCATCTCACGCAGCGCTGCCGCAGTTGCCGCCGCCGTCGCGGGCATGCGGTACGCCGCGTACGCGGCCGCATCGATCCGGGAGGTTATGACCGGCGCGGGCGGTGCCTCGCCCGCCCGGTAGGCGGATATCAGCCGCTGGACGCTCGGGCCGAGGTGCCCGGTACCTGTTCCGGCCAGAGCTGCCTGGACCGCTGCGCTGAGGGAGTCCGTGCCAGGTGAACCGAGTCCGGATTCAGCCACCTGCCCACGGTAGCCTGCGCGAGCCGAACCGGCCTGACGTCCAGGACGGCCTTACCGTAACGGTATGGAAATCGCGTCATGCACGCTCTCCGATACCGCGCGACTGGCCGGGCGACTGAGTTCAGTGAATTGTTTGCCGCGACGGTCCGGCGGGTCGAGCGACCAGAGCCGACCTTGCTGCGGCTCGAGCTCGAGCCGGGTGCCGGACCTGCCGGGCGTACCGCGGAGCTCATCTCGGCCGAGACGGAATGCTGCTCGTTCTTCACCTTTACGCTGACGGCGTCCGCGGCAGCCTGTCCCTTGACGTCGCGGTGCCGCAGGCGCAGGTTTCTGTGCTCGACGCGCTCGCCGAGCGGGCCAGTAACGGCGCCTCGCGGTAACGGACCAGCCGGCACAGCGCCAGCGCGACTGGCGAGTGGCGGTCCGGCAGAAGCAGCGATCACGGCGCAATCCGGCCGGCAACCTCGGCAAGCTCCGGCCGTGCCAGCGAGCCCTGAACGCAGCGCGCGAACAGCCAGAGCCGCAGCCGCTCCCGGTCGAGCCCGAGCAGATCGGCGAGCCGCCTCATAAGTCCCACCGGGTCGGTGACGACTCGATCGCAGTTGATCATGTGTTGCAGCGGATCGTACGCGGGATCGCCGACATGCGGCTTGGGATCGATTGCGAGCCAGGGCTCACGCTCTGCCGCCAGCACGTTCTGGCCGTGCAAGTCGGTAGCGAGCAAAACCTGCCGGTCGGCTGACGCCGGAAGCGTCCGGAACAGCTCCAGCCCTGCGCGCTCGATGCCGGGATCGATCCGCGGCCAGTTTTCGCCAGCCCGGCCTTCGCCAGCCCGGTCTTGGCCGGTCCGGTCTTCGCTGGCACTTTCTTCACAGGCACCGGAATCGCCCGTCATCGTGCTGTGCGCGCCGGTCTCTTCCTCATACTCGTCAGCCCAGCGCTCGCACATCTGGAGCAGCGAGGGGAAGTCGTGCTCGGCGGGCGGCTCGCGCCACAGCCGCAGCAGCACCGTGCACAAGATCTCGTCCTGGTCCGGCTCAGGCAATCCGGCAAGCATCGTCCCCGGCTCGCACCGCTCGAGCAGCATCGCCACGCAATCACCGAGCAACTCGCTGGCGTGTAGCCGGACGGCCCCGTTCCCGTCCCAGAATCGCAGCCCCGCGGCCTCGTGCGTGGCTTCGGGATGTATCCAGCCGACCTTCAGCACCACTCGCGCGCCGCCGGCGGTCCTGGCCGGCGCGACCCATGCGCAAGAACCGCCGGGGTCGAACGGATCGGCAAGCTCAACTTCCCATTGCCTTGCCACCTGCGCGATGACCTCAGGAAGTCCGTCCAGCCAGCGCTGCCGCGCCGGGTCGGTGTTGCTGGCCAGATACTCGGTCAGCAAAGCTGGCAGTCGGATTCGTGTCGTCGGCATCTCCACGGCCGGAGGCTACCCGCACACCCCGCAGGGTGGCGATGCCTTGTCGCGCGGTGAGCCGCGGACGAGCTCCGGGCCTGCGGTTAGCAACCGCAGGCCCGGCACTCGCGCTCCTCGTCATTCAGCAAGGGAGCAGGTCAGGCCGACCCGTCAGCCCTGCGGGAATTGCGGCCGCGCGTTGAAGACATCCGGCCCGAAGTCCGTTGCCGTCGCCGCGAAGCCCAGGTGACCGTGGCCGTCGGCGCCGCCGAATCTGATCCCGAGCAAGTCCTCGAACGTGCGCAGCGCCGAGTAGTGGTTGTACGAGCCGGTCGTGTCGACCGAGCCCGCCTTGATCCAGAGCGGGTTGAGTAGCACAGCCCCGACCTGACCGCCACCGGGCATGGTGCCAGCAGGCGGCTCCTGGTTAGGAGTAAGGCCCTTAACCCCGAGCAGGTCGTAATACGTGAGTCCGCCATAGGCCGCGATCGGGGTGTTGAGCAGCGGTGAATAGCCAGGGTTCGCACTGTTCGGACCGGGCTGCTCGTTGTCGCCAGCTGTCGTGTCGGACACCCCGCCCTCGTCGAAGGTGATCATCACGAGCATGCTGCCGCTACGGTAAGCGGGCGAGTTCATGATGAGTGGCATCCAGGTGCGGAGGAAATCGTCGGCGCCGACTAGACCGCCGGTCGTGCCGCCTGCGTCGTTGAAGCCGGCACACGTCGCGTCGTGTCCGTCATCGCACAGGTTCGGCGTGATGAACGAGAACCGCGGCGTCTCCACGCGTGGGCCAGGTCCTCAGCTAGGTGGCCCTGGTAGGAGATCGTTCCGTCAGCGTTGGTGGTTTCGGTGCCCAGCGGAACCACGTCGTGGTCGCAGATCCACTGGTTGTCGATGACGGAGTGGAAGTAGATGAACGGGTTGTGCCGGTTCGCGTACTGGTCAATCGTCGTCGACTTGACCTGAGTGCCAGTGGCGTTCGGGCCCTCCGCATTGTTGGTGTCGTCAGTTCCGATGCCGTTGACCTGAGCTGGATGCGCGCAGTCGGTGCCGCCGAGAGCGTCGGCCTGGCCGCCGTCGCGGGCCGGGTCGTTGCCCATGTCCTCGGCGTAGTCGCGCCAGTCGCTGCCGATGGTCCACGGGTAAGCGTCGTCCAGCTGGTTGCCGATCGTCTTTACGCTCGCCGGGAACACGCACCCCTGGCCGTCGACCTGGCCGGGGTACAGGGCCTGGTCGGGATCCAGGGTGCCGGGCGTCACATCGTTGTAGCTACCCGACAGCGACGTAATGCTCGTAACGCAGTCGCTGCTCGTAACCTGGTTGGGCGCTTGCCCGGATACTTGCGCGATGTAGTTGTCCGCGCTGACGTGGCCGACGGCGTAATAGTTCTGGAGGAACTCGCCCTCCGGCACCAGCGTGTGGTTGAGGTAGGTCGCCGGCGAGTTCGCGCCGAAAGTTGCGCTCTCGCTCTCGTTCTCGAGCTCGATAACCATGACGTGCCTGACCGCTCCGGGCGGCACCGGCAGATCTGCGATCCCGGCGCTGTGCGCGCCCTGCGGGACAGTCTGCGCCGAGGCGGCTACCGCCGGGACGATTGCCAGCCCGAGTGCCGCGACCGCAGCGGTCGCCAGCACCGCGAGCCTGCGGCTTTCCTGTGCTGTACGGTTCATCATTCTCCTGTTCGCCCTGTCACCAGATGCGCTGTCACCAGATGCGCTGTCACCAGCTCGTTTGCCGCCGGATCAGGCGAACTCTCACAGCGGCCGGCGAATAGTGGCGAACAGCTAGGAGGCCAGCAACTAGTTCCCAGGTGAACAAGTGAACAACCGTTACGTTTGCGTCCTAACCGGCTACAGCTCAAGTTCGTAACGCTGCTCCGGCTTGCCAGTGCGCGGATGAGGCGCCGGTTCCCCGCACGGCCGCCAGCCGAGGCGTTCATACAGCGCGATTGCCCGGACATTGTCTACGTAGACCTGCAGCTCAACGCTGCGGTAGTTGCTGGCAGCAAGGCGCGACTTGACCGTCCGCAACAGCAACTCGCCGACGCCACGGCCCCAGCTACCTGGCCGGACGCCGAGGTAGCTGACCAGGGCGCGTCCCTCGCCGGCCGGCTCCACCGCCGCGAATCCAGCGCCCAGTGAGTTCCCGGCAGTAATCTCATCGGCTGCAGCCGCGTCGGGGCAGGCGATCAGCACGAACGAATCAGGTGAGCGAGCGAGCACAGCCTCGATGACCGGCCGGGAAATGCTGAGACCGGCCACCTCCGCGTCGCCGTCCCTGGCCGCGGTTGCCTCTGCCCAGATCTCGGCCGCGACATCGATGTCGGCGCTGCCCCTGATCGCCTCCGTTACCCGCACGTTCGCAGTCTGGCGAACACCCCGGCGTCGCCGCCATCGATATTCGCCAGCGCGCGGACTAGACGTTCGGGGCGATGCGGCCGTATGAGGTCAGGGTGCGTAGCGCCGCCAGCGTGACGACACCCCGCCACTCGGAGACGGCCGCCTCGCTCGGGCGGCTCCCACGCGATAGGCCAGCCGCCGTCGTCTTGCTGGTTCTTCACGAGGCGGTCGAGATGACCGTTGATCTGGGCCTCGCTGAACAGCGAGCGCCATCGCGAGTCGGCCCGCGGCGCGATCGCGAGTGGCGTAAGGCCGTATCCTTCGGCGTCCGGGTCGAGGTGGAACATGGCGATGTCGGCCAGATTCGCGGCCAGGACGGCTGCGTGTTTGCCGGCCCGTTCCCGGTCCGGAACGTGCTCAAGAAAAATCATCGTCTCGGACAGCGCATGCGCATCCGTCGGCAGTGCGCCCGACTCCAGCTTCTCCCAGCAGTAGGCTTCGCCGGCCGACCGCCACCGATGATCGACGCCCAGCTGGTAGAGCAGGCCGACCAGACCCGCAGTCGGGTTGAGGCCCGGCTCGTAGGTCCATTCGGTCCAGTGGGCCGCTCTTGGAAAAGCTTCTATGACAGGAAACGCCAGCGGCACGGCACCACCAGCATCCGCGTCCGCGGCCGCGTCGGCGAGGAAGTCACAAGCCCGGCTGGCCATGTCGGCATCGACGGTCTTTGCCGTGGCCAGCGCCTGGAGCGCGGTCTCGACGTCGATCGGCAGGCTGGCCGGGCAGCGCTTATCGGGTTCGAGTGCGTGACCGAAGCCGCCGTCGTCGTTCTGGTAGCCGCGAAGGGCGTCGACTACGTGCGTCGGCGGGCTGGCCAAGGAAGCAGGTCGCGAACAGGCGTCGCTCGAGCAGCCGCGCGTGATTGAGCAGGAACCGGTCTCCAGCTGCGAATGTGTCATCCATAACCGGCAGGCTATGGCTGGCGCTCTGGCGCCGTCTTGAACGGATCGGACATCTGCCGCGCGGCCCCGGCGCGCGTAACTGCTTGTTCGGGGGATACCTCACGGCCGGCGAGCCGCAAGCCTGGGACGAGCGCGTGTCAGCTGTGGCCCGGCGATGACGGGGGGCTTGTGGTGAGAGCGGTGGTGTACAACGGCCCGCGGGATGTATCGGTGACCGAGGTACCCGATCCGGGCATCGACCGGCCGACTGATGCGGTCATCCAGGTCACCAGGACCAACATCTGCGGCTCGGACCTGCACATGTACGAAGGTCGCACCGACATCGAACCCGGCCGGATCCTCGGCCACGAGAACATGGGTCAGGTCGTCGAAACCGGGCCAGCGGTCGAGAAGGTCCGCCCAGGCGACATGGTCGTGGTCCCGTTTAACGTCTCCTGTGGCACCTGCCCCAACTGCGAGCGCGGGCTTACCAGCTACTGCCTGACGGCCAACCCCGAGCCCGGCGTCGCCGGCGCCGCCTACGGGTTCGCCGACATGGGCCCGTGGAACGGCGGCCAGGCCGAGTTCATGCAAATCCCCTGGGCCGACTTCAACCTCCTGCCATTGCCCGAAGACGCCGACGACAAGCAAAACGACTACGTCATGCTCTCCGACATCTTCCCGACCGGCTACCACGCGACCCAGATGGCCGAGGTGAACCCCGGCGACACAGTCGTGATCTACGGAGCCGGGCCGGTCGGCCTGATGGCCGCGTACTCAGCGATGATCAAGGGCGCCAGCAAAGTCATGGTTGTCGACCGCCATCCCGACCGGCTAGCCCTGGCTCAGAAGATCGGCGCCATCCCTATCGACGACTCAAAAGCCTCCCCCGTCGACCAGGTCCTGGCCCACACCGACGGCCTCGGTGCTGACTGCGGCTGCGAATGCGTGGGCTACCAGGCTCATGACCCGCAAGGCCGGGAACACCCCAACCAGACCCTCAACGAACTCGTCAACTCGGTCAAATTCACCGGCCACATCGGCGTCGTCGGCGTCTACGTCCCCGTGGATCCCGGCGGGTCCGACGAGTTGGCCAGGCACGGCGAGATCGCCTTTGACTACGGCAACTTCTGGTTCAAGGGACAGCAGATGGGCACTGGTCAGTGCCCCGTCAAGGCCTACAACCAGCACCTGCGCGACCTCATTCACAGCGGCAAGGCCACGCCCAGTTTCGTCGTCTCCCACCAGCTGCCCCTTGACCAGGCACCCCAGGGCTACCAGCACTTCGACAACCGAGACAACGGCTGGACCAAGGTCACCCTCTCCCCCACTGGCTCACAACCAGGGGAGTTGAGCCTCGGCTTGTGAGCGGCCCCTTGGCGGCGGGGCCGCTCGCTGCAGCGTCTATTGGGGGGACGTTATGACTCGTGCGCGATCAGATGACATTTCATCCAGCGGGCTCGGGCGCGAGGCCGTCCCGCCACCGCGAGTGGCCGTGCTGGGCACCGGCATCATGGGCAGCGCGATCGCCCGCAACCTGCTGCGCTCAGGGCTGGCTGTCGACGTCTGGGACCGCTCGCCCGAGGCGGCCGCCCGGCTGACCGGCGCGGGCGCGATCGCGCATGCGAGCCCCGACCAGGCAGTCTCGCGCGCCGACGTGGCGATCACGATGCTGCCGCACGGTTCCGCCGTGACCTCGGTGGCCATCGATCAGGGCATGCTCAACGCGCTCGCCGCTGGCGGGATCTGGGTTCAGATGGGCACTATCGGCGTGGAAGCCACGGCCCAGCTGGCAGCAAAGGTTGCCGATCAGCGTCCGGACATCTGGTTCGTGGACGCTCCGGTGTCCGGCACTCGTCAGCCAGCGGAAGCTGGCCGGCTCCTCGTTCTGGCATCCGGTCCTGAGGCAGCCCGGCTGGCTCTCGATCCGGTCTTCGGCGCCATCGGCACCCGCACTCTCTGGCTGGGTGAGGCCGGAGCAGGGAGCCGGCTGAAAGCTGGTCCTGAATAACTGGTTCGCGTTTCTGATGGAAGGAATTGCGGAGTCCGTTGCTCTCGCCGACATTCTGGGCGTGAGCCACGACGCAATCCGCGAAGCGCTGCACGGCAGTCCGCTGGAAGCGCCCGTTTCCTTGATGAAGCTTGCCAAGATCGACGCGGGGACGAGTCACCGGACTTCTCACTGCGCTGGGCGACCAAGGACGTCGACCTGGCTCTGACCGAGGGCGGGGAACGGGCACTGCCGGTCGCCGCAACCATTGACCGCAGATGGCATCAGCTGGTCGAAGCGGGCCTGGGCGATGCCGATGTCAGCGCCGCTATCCATGGTCTGGCCACGTCCGCCGGCGCGGCCAGGTGACTGGACCCGCGTCGCGGGTTTTAGGACGCGCAGGTCTAACGAGGCGCGCGCAGGTCTACAGGGCGCGCAGGTCCCACGACGCCGCAGGTCTCACGAGGCGCGCGCAGGTCTCACGAGGCGCAGGTCTCACGACACGCAGGTCTTAGGGCGCGCTGCCGAAATCGACATCTTTTGTCTCTACTGTCCCGGCCATCCGCCCTGGGGCTTTGTGGTACGTCCAGTACAGATTCGTATGCGCGATGACCTGATCCGGCGGGGGCGCACCCCAGGCCGTCTGGTCTCCTGTGGTGTGGGCGTCGCTGACGAGGGTCGCGTCGTATCCCCTTGCCACGGCACCGTGGAGCGTCGAGCGGATGCACTCGTCGGTCTGAGCTCCGACGACTATGAGCCGTCCGACGCTCAGCCCGGCTAGCACGGCCTCGAGCGTGGTGTCTTCGAAGGAATCGGCGTAGTTCTTCTCGACCAGCGGCTCGGAGTCATCCGGCTTAAGTTCGGGGACGATGCGCCACGCGTCGCAGCCCCGCGCAAGCTCCTCGTCGGAGTGCTGGACCCAGACGACGGGAATCCGTTCTCGCCGCGCCTTGTCAACGAGCGTGCCGACGTTCGCGACGACCGCATCGCGCTCGTGCGTCCCCTCGACGGCACCGATCTGGACATCGACGACCAGGAGCGCGGTGTTCGGGCGGTTCTCAAGCGTGGTCATTGTCTTCCTTCCGCACTCGGGACTCGCCTTGGGCTCACCAACTGGCCTTGAGCGACTCTACAGTGAGCTGACCTGCCGGTTTCGTGCTCGATACACCTGAGTTTGCGCATTGGTCCGCGGCCGTAGAGCGGTCGGGTGCCATGTGTACAGGCGCGGAGAGAAGGTAGACGCGGCCGCTGAGCTTGCCGATCATGCGGTAGATGTGCCACAGGCAGTCGCCGAGTTTGATGTCATAGTTCTGCTTGCCGAACCGCCCTATGTATCGCTCAGGATCGCGCAGCAACCGGGCGGCATGCAGGAGGTGGCTGCCGCATTCCGGCAGGTGCTGCTCCTGGTAGTACTCGCCCCACTCGCTGCCCAGTATCGCGCAGCGGTCGATCCGCAGCCCGGCGCCGGCAATCGCGGCCTCGGTTGTGTCCGCGCGCATCGCCGAGGCCCAGCAGCCCATGACCGGCAGCAGGAACGCTTCCTCAACCGGTTCTAGCATGCTGGTCGTGAACATCTGGTAGATCACCGCCCGGCCGCCCGGCTTAAGCACGCGGCGGAACTCACGGTAGACGCTGCCCAGGTCCTCAACCAGGGACAGGACGTCGCAGCACCAGACCAGGTCAGCCGATCCGCCTGACAGCGGGAGGTGGTCGGCCGTGCCAACCTCAAAGGTGACCGGACAGCCAGACGGCGCGTTCCGCTGAGCGGCCTGCACGCAGCGCAGGACCGGATCGACGCCCACGACCTGGAAGCCGAAGCGCGTCCCGAGTTCGACGGCGTCCTCGCCTTCACCGCACCCGACGTCCACGACCACCGCGCCAGAGCGAAGCGCCATCTCTGCCACATATCCGAACAGCGAGTCAGGAGCGGAGGGGCCGAGGGACCCGTCAAGCTCCTGGTTGAACTGCTCCTCGATCAAGTCGTATACGTCGTGGTCCCGCATCCGGCCTTCGGCGTCGCTCACGCACCAAATATTCCAGCCGCCGATGGGCTCTGCTAACGATTTTCGCGCGACCAGGACGACCTTCACGACATGACGGCGCGGTTGGCAGCAGCTGATTACCAGCTGGCGGTCTGCGTTGCTGGCTGGGCGGGGCTTCCGCACCAGCGCGCCAGAGCATCGCGGATCTGCGGTGCGATAGCGGCATTATCGGTGGCCGCCCAGGCGATATAGGCGTCCGGGCGGACGAGTACGACTGTGCCGGAGGGCTCCGCGATAGGAGCGGTCTCCACGCGGTCACCGTAACCGCTAGCCGCATCGTCGGGCAGAGTGCCCATGCTGCTGGTGAGCAGGAACCGGCCGTCGCGAAGCGCCTGGTAGAGGCGCCGTCCGTCCGCCAGGAGCAGGTCGGCGACCCGTTTCCCGGCAAGAGGGTGTGCACCGTGCGGCGCCGGATAAGAGATGCTCACGCCGGATATGGCTCCCCTCAGCCACTTTGCCAGTGCAGGGGTTCTGGTCACAACCATGGCCAGCGCGTTGCGGGCGGGGAGCAGCACGGGCCGGGTGGTGAGCCCGAACCGGAGCATCGCGCCGCTGTGGAGCACGACTCGCCGGCCCACGGGATGCCGTTCAGTCTGGTAGGTGTCCAGCAGGCCGGGCGGCGCCCAGCCTTGCACGGTAGCGGCGAGTTTCCACCCGAGGTTGGCCGCGTCCTGGATGCCGAGGTTCATGCCCTGCCCGCCGGCCGGCGAGTGGACGTGCGCGGCATCGCCCGCCAGCAGCACATTGCCGTCCCGGTAGCGCGGAACCTGCCGCTCATCACTGTGGAACCGGGACATCCAGCGCGGGTCGTGCATACCATAATCCGTCCCGAATGCCTGGCGGGTCACCTCGCGGACGTCGTCGAGGTCAACCGGGGCGTCCTCGGGCTCCTGATTGCGGCGATGCCAGGCGACGACCCGATAGAAACCATCACCGAAAGGAGCGATGAGGGCGAAGGCGTCGCCGGCCGAGTTCACGGTCAGCGCCTCCGGGGGTTCCTCCGTAAGCCGTACCTCGGCAAGCATCACCGAGCGCACCACCGGCTTGCCGGGAAACGGCATGCCCAGGCCCTCGCGCACCGTGCTATGCATCCCGTCAGCGCCCACCAGCCAGCCGGCGCGGACCACCCGGTCCGGGCTGCCATCCTGGCGGACTGTGACCGCCACGCCGTCGGGCTGCCGGGTGAAGCCGGTGACCTCGCTGCCGTGACGGATGTCGGCACCGAGTCGCCTCGCCCGTTCTTCCAGCACCAGCTCCGTCTGGTACTGCGGGGTGACAAGCAGATAAGGGAAGCGGCTCGGCAACTCTGACAGATCAAGAGCCGCGCCGGTGAAGAGCTCGAATTTCGGAACGGGCACGCCAGTCTCGATGAGCTCGTCCGCCATCCCGCGGGCGTCTAGTTCCTCCAGGGTCCGTGCGTGGACCGTGAATGCCCTGGTCAGGCTCGAACGCCCGGTCCGGCGCTCGAAGACCGTGCAGCCCACCCCGGCACGCGCCAGATCTCCGGCCAGCATCAATCCAGCCGGGCCCGCGCCGACGATCACGACGTCAACGTCAGTGTTCATCTCTGCTCCCAGCGCTTTTCCGCCCGGGAACAACCCTGCCCCCCGCTACCCGGTCTGAACATCGGCGCCCGGCGGGCTAAAGGCAGGCGAACGCAGCAGCCAGCCGCTAGGTGACCGCTCCGGCAGAGCGGGCCTAGGACACCAGCCCGGACCGTCAGGATGCGACAGCAGTCCCGTCACGGCTGGGCGCGCTGGCGGGTGTCGCTACTGCGTTCGGGCGATCAGGCACGGCGCACACCAGTCCGTCGCTGAAGCCGGCTGAGCCGATGCCGAATGCGGCGTTGAACCGGTCCACGTTGACGAGCGTCAGCAGGGCGGTGATCTCGACGATCTGTTTCTCGCTGAAGTGCTCTCGCATGCGCGCGAATACCTCGTCGCTGACATCCACAGGCGTGCGCATCACGCCGACCGCGTAGTCGAGCGCCGCTTTCTCGCGGCTGGTGAACAAGTCACTGGACTGGTAACGCGCGAGGGCGAGAAGCTCTTCGTCAGAGAAGCCCGAGTTGCGGCATATCTGCGAGCCGAGATCGACGCAGAACTCGCATCCGATCATCTGCGCGCCTTTGAGTTCGACCAGGTTCCTGATCCGCTCGTCCACGGTGTCGCCCTTGCGGATGGCCTGGTTGAACCTGCCCATGCCCATCATCATTTTGGGCTGGTAGGCCCAGATCTCGAACGGCTCCATGCCGCTGCCGGTCCGCGGATCGCGGCCGGTCAGCTTCTTCATCATCCTGGGTCCGAATCTGTACATGATCTTGACGACCGGACCAGCCTTAGATTTGGAAATGCCCTGGATGCGCGCCATCGGCGTACCTCCTGTTCAGATCGGTTGGCTGACGAAAGCCTCGCCTATAGGACCCCGAGCCGACGCCAGACGTGACACCGGCTCGGCCTCACCGATCAGATGCCGAGCTACAAGCTGATGCTAGTGCCGACTGCGTTTGGCACGAATACGTCGCCGAACCTGGCCGCGATGGCGTGCTGCCCTCGCCAGCCGGTGCAGTGCGCCGGGACGAGCCACGACGGCGACAGCACAGCCAGCTCGTCGAGTACTCGAGGGATCAGCGGCTCAAAGATCGGGCCGCCCAGGTGGAAGCCGCCTAGCAGCGCGTGTAGCGGCTGCCCGCCGGTCAGCCGGGAGGCGTACCTGGCGATGTTCACGATTCCCGAGTGGCCGCAGCCGGTGAGTACCATCAGGCCTTTGCCCGCCACGTTGACGATCAGCGCCTGGTCATCCAGTACCAGCGGATCGGGTTCCCAGTTCCCGTGCAGGTGCGCCTGCTGCGGCGGGAACCCTGGCTCGTATCCGGTAGTCCTGGCGACTTCGCCGGTGATGAGGACGGAGTTCCCGAACAAGAAGCTCGGCTGCTGCTGCTCGATGATGTCGAAGCCGGTCTCTTCCAGGGCGCGCTTGCTGGTCGTCGGCAGTTCGAGCGGATCGCGGCCGGGCAGCACGAGACGCCGCCGCCGCCAGAAGTGCGGGTGTATCAGCACCGGCAGGTTCGCCCGGCCGAGAGTGCGGGCCAGCCCGTCGAGCCCTGTCGTGTGGTCGAAGTGGCCGTGACTGCAGATGATCGCTTCGATCGAGGCTGGATCGATCGAGAGCCGGCGCATGTTCTCAGTGACGCCGTCCGGGCTGGCGCCCGTGTCGAACAAGAACGTGTGCTCGCGCCCGGCCTTGCTGATCGTCACGAGGGCCGAAAAGCCATGCTCGGCGATAAGCCCGTCGGAGACTTTGCCGTCGGCCATCAGCGTGGCTGGTCTCGCCGGCCCGCTGCCGAGGCGAACCCGGCGCGCGGGTCCGCTGTCCGTCAGGAGAGTGTCGGTGACGTTGTCGATCAGCGTCGTGACGACGACGGAATCGACCGGCTCGAGGTCGATCGTGATGTCGGGCTCGACGTCGCGAAGCACCGGAGGTACCGCAGAGACGGCCGGGCTGTTATCAGTGCACACTCGCCCATCGTAGGAAGTCAGCAGCCAGGCTTCCGACCGAAGGGGTTGTCCGCGTGACGGTGAGAGCCCGTTTCCATCGAAATGTATTAGAACGGGACGCGGACGGATCTGATCGCGCTCGTCTTCCGCGCGTTACGCTTTTTACCGATGCACGAGATCAGCGAGCTCAAGACCAGATTCTGAAGGTTCCATGACGGTTTCGCGGCGGCCAGACTCGTCGATCACATCCGATCTCGTCGTCCGCGATTACGCCGAGGGCGACTACGGCGCATGCAGATCGTTGTGGGCCGAATTGACGCGGTATCACCAAAGCATCTACGGGGATCCGACGATCGGCGGCGATGATCCGGGCGCGGGATTCGATGGCTACCTTGCCACCTCCGAACGGGTCGGATCCTGGGTGGCCGCTTTGGGCGGTAACGTCGTAGGTCTGACTGGTCTGTTCGACCGCGGCACGAGCGGCGAAGTCGAGCCGGTCGTCGTCGCTCAGGCGTCTCGAGATCGGGGCATTGGCCGTCGGCTCATCAGCCGGGTTGTCGAGGAGGCTCGTGCCCGCGGTTACGAGTACCTGGCGATCCGCCCCGTGGCGCGCAATGTCGCGGCCGTACGGCGTTTCCACGCGGCCGGGTTCCGGTCACTCGGCGGACACATCGACTTGACGATGGACCTCGCGGAGCGGCGGCACGACTGGCTTTCTGGAGCCAGGCTGCACGGTCTCGACTTCGACTACTGAAAGGCTTGAGCCTGTACTTTGCACGACGGTCACGCCTACTGGGCCGCGACACTCATTCATAAAGCGCGTCGGCCAGGGATCGTTTCCGCAAGCGCAGCCCGGGAGGCGGGCGCCTCGAAGGGGTCGGCGAAATACTGCGTCTCGTGTTTCACGAACCCATCGGCGAACTCCATGATGCTGACCGAGTAGGTCGGCGCGCCGTCATAGGTGATCACGCACTCGCTCATCCAGAGTTCGCCACCGCCGAGTATCCGCAGGACGGAGAAATGGCGTTCGGCCGGGTGGCCGCCGCGTTGCGCCTGGATCGTGGACCGGCCCTGGAAGCGCTCGCCGGACTGCGGGTAATCCAGGACCGCGTCCGCGGCGTAGATCGCGTGCTCAGCGTCGCCATCCCCCCGCTCCGAGGCCTCCCAGTGCTGTCTGATCCGACCCTGGGTCATCTCATCGTCGCGATCCGATGGCGCATCCATCGCGCTTGCCTCCTTAACAGCCCGTTGAAATGCCGGCGCACCGTTTGTGCCCGCGCCTGACCCGATGCATACTCCGTGACGGGCCGTCTGGGACAGTTCGGGAGCATGAGCGTGCTGGACTGGGATCACAACGCCTATTACCACCGCTTGCTCTTGCGGCACCTGCCACGTCCATGTAATCGGGTACTTGATGTCGGCTGTGGCGCCGGGGGCTTCGCTGTGGAACTGGCAAAGCGCTCGGAACACGTCGACGCCCTTGACCGCTCCCCGGCCATGATCGAAGAGGCCAGGCGGGTTGCACCGCCTAATGTCAGATGCATCCTCGCTGATGTCCTGCAAGAGCCCCTGCCCGAAGCCCGGTATGACGCCATCGTGTCGATCAGCGCGCTGCACCACGCGCCTCTTGACGAGGTCCTGCCGCGCTTGGCCGGAGCGTTGCGCCCAGGCGGTGTCCTGGCGGTCGCAGCTCTGCCCCGCGGCGATTTGCCGCAGGAACTGCCCGCCGAGCTCACCGCGGTGATCGGCCATCGGCTGTTCGGCGCCGCATTTGCTGTCCTCAGAGCCTGTGGCCGCGGACGCTGGTACGCGAAAGAACCCGATCACGGGTTCATGCCCGTCGTCCTTGATCCATCCCTGACTACCCGCCAAGTGCGGCGGCAGGCCTCGGCGCTGCTGCCCGGCGCACATGTGCGGCGGCTGGTCTTCTGGCGCTACTTCCTGCTCTGGCATAAGCCGATCCGGAGCTGACGGGGCCGGATGCCCGGCCCGAACTCGCCAACGGGCGCCAGATGCGATCGGCCGGGGCCCGGTCGACTGATGGCAAAGAGTTCGGGGGTGACCGGAAACCGCGGGTACTAGTCCTGTTGCTGCCGCACTGCGGCGAGCTGCGACTTGCTCCAGCACTCCGTCATGTCGATCACTTGCGTCGCCGCGTAGTGCCTGATCCAAACGTGGTAGTGGATGACGATTGCGGTGACCGTCCAGCAGCCCGCCGACCCCGGTGGCGCGGTCTCGATCGCCGCGCTGATACCCGAGCTTTCGGGCACAGGCCGACCGATGAGAGGGACCAGTCTGCCCGCTGTGCAGCCTGTGTAGAAGTTCTGCCGGCCAGTAAGCGGCCACGCTCCGCCGCAGAGCTGATCGCCATCTCCTTTGATGCTGATGACACGCGGCGCGGGGTAACGGCCGTCGCTGACTACTGCGATGCTGTCGATGACGGCGCCGGAGTTACCGGCGTAGATCGGTTCCACGAAGATCGTCGGCTGGGTGCGCGACACCGAACCTGTTGTGCTCCCATGGTCGGCCGAGTTCCCGATCGGGCCTGGGCCGATGCCGATCGGGCCCCAGATGGCGAACGCGCCCGCAACCGCGACGACTGCAAACACCGGGATGATGAACCGTCGCCTGCGCTTCCAGCGAGCGCGCAGCGAGGTATCGAGCATGTCCTCGATTGACTTGGCGCTCACGGCAAGACTCCCTCGACCGAAGCCGTCTCGTCCGGGATCAACTCGCTGCCTGTGCGCATACTAGGGTTCTTTGCGCTTGACGGACAGACCAAGGCCAGCGGTATAGCTGCGGGCGATGCACTAGCAGCATCCGCGCGTGCTTGGTGAGGAAGCCCGGCTCTCCGCTCCAGAAATACGTTGCATAATTCTAGAAATCAATTGCGCGTTTCTAACTTCATGCGTACGCTGAGGTCAGACCCGGACAGTCAGCAGCCGACGGCCGCAACGAGACCGGGTCACTCAGTGAGATGCCAGGCCCGGGTGAGCCGGCCCGCTCGCACTGTCGAAGGACACCGCCATGACCGAACCGCCGGTATCACCTCCGGGCACAACCAGCACGCTGCCGTTACCGCCCCCCTCAGCGAACGGCTCCACTCCGCCGCCCGATCCCGCACGCACGCAAGCGCTCAAGACCGGACGGATGCATACGCGGATCAGCGGCATGCGGACCAGTCTGATCGCCGGCTTCGCGGGCCTGATCGTGGTGATGATCTTCATCATTCAGAATGCGCACACCGTGAACATCAGCTTCCTGGGCGCGCACCTGCGCCTGTCGCTCGCCGTGGCGCTGTTCCTAGCCGCCATAGCCGGCGCGCTGCTGATGGCCGCCGCGGGCACCGCCCGGATCACCGAGCTGCGGCGGATCATGCGCCGCGACCGTCGCAAGCCGCGGGCCAGCTGACACAAGCCACGACAACGTCCGGCAAATATCCACGACCATGCGCGCCTGAAACACGAGCTCTGCTTCGTGCCGCGCCTTGCCCGGCACCGCCGGCTACTAACTCATGCGCGTCCCACGCACGTCACGGACAAAGGAGTCAATCATGGGCATCATCGGCTGGATCGTTCTCGGACTAGGCGCAGGCCTGCTCGCCAACATGCTGATCCCCGGCAAAAGACAGCAAGGCCTGATCGTTACCTGCCTCATCGGCATCGCCGGAGCCCTCGGCGGCGGCTGGGCCGCCACCAAGATATTCCACATCCACACCCTGCACGGATTCTTCAACGCCTCAACCTGGCTCACCGCCATCGCCGGCGCAGCCATCCTGCTGCTCGCCTACCACCTGGCCACCCGCCAATCCGGCGGATCCCGGTCCGGCCGCCGGTACGCGCACCGCTGACCTAACGAGCCCTGGCCGGGACCGCGTTCGCCAGTTCCCGGCCAGGCGGGCAGACACGCGACGAGCACCAGGCACAGCGACATCTCTTTATCAACGGCGCTGACGCAAGCTGAGCAACACCCGTGAGCTGGCTGGCCTGCGCTTGGCCCGCCACCGCGTGACTTACGGTGGCGTAAGCTACGGATACGTAGCCGTATCTTGCATGGGCCCCAGTCCCCGGCGTATGCGGCGCTCGTCCACCCGCATCACCGCGACCGGCACACGAGGATCCCATGACAGCAAATGCTCACGCCGCCGCCCCGCCGGCCGCTGCGCGCACCTCCCGCGACCTGCCCCGGCCGGAAATCGAGCCGGAGCCGCGTCCCGTCTTTGAGCGCGTCCTGGTGGCCGTGTTCGTGGCCGTCCCGTTCCTCGCCCTGCTCGCCGCGGTGCCGCTGGCCTGGGGCTGGGGCCTGGGCTGGCACGACGTCATCATCGCGGTCGCGTTCTACTACATCGCCGGGCTCGGCATCAGCGTCGGGCTGCACCGCTACTTCACCCACGGATCCTTCAAAGCAGCACGCGGGTTCAAGATCGCGCTGGCGGTCGCCGGCAGCCTGGCCATCGAAGGGCCCGTGATCACCTGGGTCGCCGACCACCGCAGGCACCACAAGTACAGCGACAAAGACGGCGACCCGCACTCGCCATGGCGCTTCGGCAACGACTGGAAAGCGCTCGGCAAGGGCCTGGTCTTCGCGCACGTCGGCTGGCTGTTCGACGGCGACGTCACCTCACAAGACAGATTCTGCCCCGACTGGCTCGCAGACGCCGACATCGTCAGCATCTCCCGCTGGTTCCCCGGCCTGGTCGCCGTCTCCCTGCTCGCGCCGCCGCTCATCGGCGGCCTGTGGTCCATGTCCTGGCAAGGCGCGCTGACAGCGTTCTTCTGGGCCACCCTGGTACGGATCGCGTTCCTGCACCACATCACCTGGTCGATCAACTCGATCTGCCACACCTTCGGCACAGCAGACTTCGAAGTCCGCGACAAATCCAGGAACGTCTCCTGGCTGGCGATCCTGTCCTTCGGCGAGTCCTGGCACAACCTCCACCACGCCGACCCGACCTGCGCCCGCCACGGCGTCCTCAAAGGCCAGATCGACATCGCCGCCCGGACAATCTGGCTAGCCGAAAAACTCCGCTGGGCCCACGACGTCCGGTGGCCCGACGAAACCAGGCTGACCAGCAAGCAAACCCGCACAACCCGCAAGCTCGGCTCCATGACCAAACGAGCAACCACCGAACCGGTCGGCTGACTGGCGGAAACCACCATCGCCCTGGTTAAGACCGAATGCACCTGCGGACGACTACGCCTACGCGCCCGCGCGTCAGGCGACAAAGCGACGGCCGTGTGCCAGCGGACCTTCCCGTTAGCTCGTACCAGGCGGTTGAGCTGAGCTGCCTGTGGCATCGGTAGCGCGGGGCAAAATGCGGCCCAGTGGTGGCCTGCCATGTGCCCGTTAGGTGAGGGTTGCAGCGATGCCAGTTGTCAGGTCACGATGCAGGACCAGAATCCAACTTCGCTAGCTCCTTGGCCCGCTGCTCGGCGTAACGCCGGTACTCGTCGCGGATCTGGGTGAACATGTTCCGGTCGTACTGCGATGTTGCGCTGGCCAGGCTGTTCTCTGCGGTTGCAATCTTCTTTGCTATCTCGTCCTGCGTCAGTGGCGCCACGCTAGGAGCCTATATGCGTTCGGCAACGGCGGCGCCGATATCGGCCTGCACATCGCGCCCCGCCGTAGGCGGGCTCGGTGAACCGCTCATGTCACTCAGGTACTGTGCCACCCTGGCGCACGCCGTCTTGGCGAGGACGCTCCAGCCGATGAGGGCTAGCAACTGCTCGTCGGTGAGGATGGTCGCAGTGACCCACGGCGAATCCTCGGTCTCGGCCACGCTCTTGGCAGCATGTTCCCTGATCGCCTTGATGATCGCCTCGTCAGAGGTCCCATGCTTGATTCGGTAGCCAGAGCAGCCCATCTTGGCGGGCTTCGCGACCTCCGGAGGCGTGGGGCTGACGGCCGGAACTGCAGGCTTGGCGGCTGGCCGACGCTCGCCGACAGCCGAACGACCGCCGCCGATCATCTCGATCACGTTGGATTCGGTTGGGTCATTCCCGCGAGCTGGGCGTGAGTGAAGCGGTGGCTTTGTGGTGGTCGGTGTCGGCATCTGGATGCTGCCGCCCAACGCGGCGATAGCTTCAGTCATCACCGCTCCCGATGCCTGATTCCGCCATCCGCGGCTTCCGCTCCATAACCGGCCGACTGCTCTACGGTCGAGCCGACAGCCGCTAGCAGCGACATCACAGCATTCCCCTCGACGTTGTGACTCGCGGGATGTTGGAGGACCTGACGCGGTGTGTTGCGGTGATGATTGCTCAGGTGTGCCCGCTCGGACGTTGACGACATACATTCTCCTGTCTGTCGCGGCCACGTCAGCCGGAACAGCGGCTCGGTCAGATCGGATGCGGCCCGGTTGCTGCGCCAGGCGGAGCTCCTAACGTTGCCCACGGCCTCCGCTAGCGCTCATCCTTAAACACCATCCTCGTGTTCAGCGTGGCGCCTGAACGTCGTTGGCAGCGGTGTTGATGAGCTGGACTACGTCATCAGGACCGGCACCAACCTCCGGCTGAATCGTCCTGGGGCTTCCGGAGGTTCCGGACTCGCCGGGGCGGTCCACGCAGCGCACCTGAACGGCGTACTTTCCTGCGGCGGCCACAGCCCACGCACTCAACTCGACACTACGCTCGAATACAAATACTAGCAACTTATCTCTAGTAAGGTGCCGCGAACCGCTGAATCACGATGCGGCTTGCCGACATGATTACGGTTTGAGACCAGCCGAGGCTTGGCCGCCAGCAACCGCCGGCTGAATCGTCCCGCGGTTTCCAGAGATTCCGGGCTCGCCGGGGCCGTCCACGCAGCGCCGCGCAGCCCGGCTCGAGGCCCGACCACCACGACCCAAGGAGTAACCCCGCCATGCCTGGATGCTGTTGCCACTGTCCCCCGCCCAAAAGATCTAACCCTCTTTTTCTCATCCCCGTCGCCACCGGCGCCGTTGTTGCCGCCAGCTGGACCTCGATTCGAAATGCCGCCCAGATTCGCAGCGTTCAATGCGCTCTGTCGATTCGCTGCTGCTCAGACCGCTCGAACTTCGGCGAGCCGCTTGACTGCGAACTGGTCGGTCCCGCTGGGGTCCCAGCAGACGGCGGCTTCCCATGCGGCCCGCGCTTGCGCGGCGATGTCGTACGCGTCGTCGTCGAGACCGGCGGCGTTGTGCGGCAGTGCCAGGTCGAGGTCGGGGACGTCGACGTGCGACTCATCCCAGTCGATCATCGCGACGCGATCCGCGGTCATGCGGATGTTGCCCGGGTTGGGGTCGCCGTGGACGACGCACGTCGTGCGACCGTTGAGTCGCGCCCACGCTGCCCGGCATCGAGCCACACCCTCAGGCGGCATCTCACCGAGGTCGACCCTCGTCCCGGTCTCGGCGTGCAGAAGGTCGGTCGACGATCGCCAGCCCGGGCGTTGGGGCCAACCGGACGTGAACCGATGCAGCTGCCGGAGTGTGTCAGCGACGCGACGCCAGTCGCCTTCGGTCTCGGGCGATCCGCCCTCCACGTAGGTCATCACCACCAGACCGTCGGCGAAGGGCCGGCCGTCCGTGGTTGGGATCGGCACCGGCACCGCCATCCCTTCACGATCGAGGTGTCGCAACAGGCCGGTCTCCCACGCGAGATCAGCGTCGCTGCGCTGGCCGAGACGACCGACCGCGAGGTGCCCATTGACGCGCACGCTCCACACCTCGTTGAGGCCAACTCCGCCAGTGAGCGGTTCGATGCGAACGACGTCGTCACCCCACTGCTTGAGTGCCTCCCATCCCACCGGCCACATCTTCGCAGAGGGTCATGAAGCGCTCAACGAGATTACGAACCCGATTCGCGCACGTATGTCGGCATTGCCCCAGCCGAGCGACACCTGCGCCTGCATTTCCATGGCGAAAGCCAGCCGGAGCCGGGCGAGCTGCTCATAAAGCCCCACGTTCTTCCGCCCGCCGCATCCGACCGCTGACCTGACCCATAGCCAAAGCCCCTCAGCCAGCCACGGCTGACGCATCGCGCCGTAGTGCGCTGCCGGTTGCAATCCCGGCCTGACACGACGCCGCGCCTGCCTCATGCGCGGGCTCGGGCACGCGAAGATCAACAGGGGGTAACCGGTAGCGGCCCGGCGGACGAGCGCAGCCCGCCTGAGCTGCACATCTGAGGGGGCGCCCCGAGCGGGACTCGAACCTGCGGCCCACTGCTTAGGAGGCAAACCCGAACCAGGCCAGCCAACGCTCACCGGCGCTCTGCATGGCGCTGACCTGCAACGACAATCACCAGACGACGCCTGACGCCGCCAGGCTCCGGCTGACGTTGGCTCCCAGGTTGGCTCTCTAGAGATCGTTAGCTCCGCTAAGCAGCCGGTACGGGCCAGGGGAGTCTCCGCGCCTGCCCGGCAGTTTGACCTGCCGAGCTCTACTAATGCTGCCAGCTCCGGCCAGCAGCAATTGGCTTCCCGGCGGACAGCGAAACCTGGGCGCGGTCGAGCTGGGTATACGCGCGGCGGCCGCCCGGGCGGCAGGACATAGGCTGTTTACAATTGTAAACTGACCTCATGGAGGTTAGACGTCGACTGGCAGCACGGCGAGGATCACATGCGAACCCAGCACCAGATCACGGTGCAGGCGGCCAATGAGGCCCTCGCCGATGCTGACGCGCTGCTGTTTGACCCGGACCCCAAGAGCACGTCATGCCAGAGTGCCCGCGTGATCGGCTTCTCGCCGACTGCGGCCGCGGTCCTGGTCGTCATCCTCGTCCGGCGCGAGGACAAGCCAGGAACATGGTGGAGCGCCAACGGCTGGCAGGCGAATAGCACCGACCGCCGGATCTACGCTGAAGGGACCCTGCGCCATGAATGACCCCAAGCAGGCAGTCGAACAGATTGCCTCCGAAGCCGACTCCACCGCCGACCAGCCGATGCCTCCACAGGCTGTCTTCACGCGACCGAATAGGTCGGTCACCGTGGCCACCCGCCTGTCCCCCGAGGACCTGGCCGAGATCGAGCGCCTGGCCGGCCGCCTGGACGTGCCGCCGTCCAGCCTCATCCGGGGATGGATCCTCTCCGGCCTCAACGCACACAAAGACGAGACCGTGCAAAGCACCATCGAGAAAATCTCCGCCGACGTCCAGCGACTCCGCGAACTCGTCGCCTGACCAAGCCGGCCCGGCACGCACAGCCGACCCCGGCGCTCCCGTCACCCCACGGACGCGAGCGTCGGCTCATACGCTCATAGCCGATGACAGGGCGCCGCGGTGGTGGTCAAGCTCAGCGCCCGGCGAGTGCCTCGGTGAACATCGCAAGATAGCTGTCATGAGCGAGGCGCAGTCCTGCGAGTTGGTTCTCCTGGAACCACCCGATGGCATCGTGTTCGTCCAGCGCGACATTGACCGGAGCTCCCGTCCAACGCTCGATCAGCCAGACTTGCATGTCGAACGCATCGGCATGGATCTGCAGGAGGAGCGGGCCGGCTGGCGCCGCGACGTCGATCCCGAGCTCCTCGTGCAACTCCCGAGCAAGCGCCGCGCCGGGAAGCTCGCCCGGTTCCACATGTCCACCAGGTAGGTCCCACACGTCGGGGTGCCAACGGCGCTGGGGAGATCGGTGGCACAGCAACACCCGGTTGCCGTCACGCAGAAAGGCCGTGACGATCCGAGCCCGAGTGGCGTCTAGGGCAGAAGTCGACACACGAGCATTCTGTCAGCGCTGTGTCCCTGCACAGTGTCGGCAACGAGCGGCGCGGGAGCCGACCACCGCGCGAGTCTGCCCGATCGCAGCACCGTGCTCTGTCACCGAGCATGGCGGGAATCAGGTCTGGCCGCGGCCGACAGTAGATTGGCTCATGGCCACTGAGGACATGCCACCGCTGGAGCTAGCGTTTCCCGGACCAGAACGCGTCCGCGGCGTTGCAGCCATGCTTTCCGGCGATAAGACGGCACTCACCGGGTTGCTGCATATCATCGAGCACGACGGCGAACCTGTCCCGCGGGCGCGCCAGCGACTCTGCGTCCTCGATCCGGCCGGGCAGCCTGGTGCTGTCATCGAGCTGACCGAGGTCCGGGTAATGCCGATCAGCGACGTCAATGACGAGTACGACCGCGCCGAAGGCCGCGGCTACGCCGACTCGGCGGCCTGGCGCAGGGCACATGAGGAATTCTTCTGCAGCGCCGGCATCAGCGAACTCCTCGGCGTCACCCCGGTGATCGACGACAGCACCCTGGTAGTCACCGAGCGATTCCGCAGCATCAAGTAGAACAACAACGAACGAACGCTGGGACCAGCCGCTGTCGAGAACGCGCTCATCCGCCGCGGTCAGTGCACTAGAAGGCTGTTCATGAAGTCGATGCGGTGAATGAGGCCAGCTTCTGTATGCGCGCCACGATATCTTCGTGCACGGTATCCGTGGGGCGGTCACCATTGACGGTAAACATCCATTCCCGGCCTGCGTAGTATTCGAGCAGCGGCAAGGTGTTGTCCCGGTATACCTGCAAACGGTGCTCGATAACAGTCTCGGTGTCCTCTGAGCCCCGGCCGCGGGCCAGCAGCCGGCGTATTAGCTCCTCGCGGGGGACGTCGAGATGAATCGCGGCTTGCACCTCAGCCCCGAAGGCCCGGACCACGTCGTAGGATGCCTTGGCTTGCTCGACGGTTCGCGGAAACCCGTCGAGCACATAGCCGTTCGCCGCGGCCAGGACAGGTTTCCGCAGCATGTTCATCACGATGCGGTCCGGGACCAGGTCGCCGTTGTCGACATAGGACTTCACCTTCAGCCCCAGTGGCGTCCGGTCCTCGACGTGCTGACGCAGCAGGTCGCCGCTGGAGATGTGCGTGAGGCCGAACCGCTTAGCCAGCAGCCCGGAGTGCGTTCCCTTGCCGGCGCCTGGAGCACCGATCAGGAGCAGGCGCATCTGACTACCCGCTCTGCCCAGCGACCGCAGCACAGCCCGCGCCCTCCGGATGGCTCATATCCGCTGCGCGATTCCGCATCTGCTTCCGCTCCTCCCGCCGAATACAGCCACGAACCCCGCATTGACTGCAGGTTGCAGGCCACATGGCCTGACTTTCGCTCCTTTAGCGGCCCGTTGTCAACGCTCACGTCGCGGCTGCCGTCGCGGGCCCTCAGCGGGAGTTCACCGGTGATGGCGGGCATATACGCAAGGCCCGTGTCGCCCGGCGCCGAACTCTCGTCTCACCTGTGCAACACGCTCAGCCGCCGTCAGTGGCTTACTTGGGGCTTGAGGTACTTGGCTGCAGCGGTGCTAGTGGTGGCGCGTAGCGCTTGCGCAGCCTCGCTTCGCCAGGGGGAAGTCGGTGCTCGAGTGCATGCACGTGGTGCTGGATGAGGAGTGGGCGCACCACGGTTTCTGCGTGCGCGACCTCGACCTGCTCGAGAAGTGACCCAGGCGTACTAGCGAAGGAGCCGTTCCGTCTACCGGCTCTGGCGCTGTTCCGGCGAGTTCGAAGGGGGCCGGCGTTCAGGCAGTGAGGGTACTTTGGCTCGGTTTGGCTCCCAGCTGTCGCCTGTTCGAACAATAATCACAGTTCAAATGATATGATTCGTCCGCAACGAGCGATTGCTCGCAGGCAGTTTACATAGCCCTGAACGGAATGGCGAAAAACATTCTCCGCGTGCTGGTATGGCGCCCCGAGCAGGACTCGAACCTGCGGCCTACTGCTTAGGAGGCAAACCCGAACCAGGCCAGACGACGCGCACCACGGCCCTGCGTGGCTCTGACCTGGCACGACAATCGCCTGACGCCGCCTGACGACGCCCGGATCCTGCTGACCTTGGCTCCCAGTTTG